>NZ_JBGJKZ010000007.1:0-20585 GCF_041359055.1 Paenalcaligenes hominis | reverse complement strand
AGTTAGCTAAAAACCTCACCGACCTAGAAACCGTTCAGGTGGACAACAGCATCACCATTGGTAACGACGTCAATAACCAAACCGTGATTAATCAGGGCAGCGTTAATACCACTAACCTAACGGTTACCGGTGAAACCCAGCTAGGTGATCACTTCAATGTGACCAACCAGGGCGATGTACATTACGACGGTCCGATTACGGCTGATACACATATTGTGAATAAGGAATATTTAAGCCAAGAGTTAGGGACTGCAATCGCCAGTTCAGGCTGGTATGTGTCTACAGGTAAAGGAGTGGACAAAGCGGAATCCTATGTGGCTCCTCAGCAAGAAGTAAATTTAGTCAATAACGACAACAACTTAACTTTATCCCAAACAGACATTACAGAATTGGATGCTGATGGTAATAAAGTAGTTGTGGGGCAACAGGTAGGGTTTGAGCTAGCTAATACCGTGCAAATTGGTGCTAAAGAGGCTGACGGCTCAGCCGGGGACAATCCTCAGGTTGTGATCGGTGAAGACGGTGCTGGTCAAGGCGTGCCCGGTATAACTGTGCCTGCTGGTGGCAATGGGCAAGGTGCTGTAACGATTGGTGGTGGCGATGTCACTATTGACTGGATCGATCAAGCTGGTCAAAAAACTCCAATAGCCGTAGGGGAGACCTTGATGAAAGGCTTGAATTTCTCTGGAAATAATTATGCGGCTGTGGATGCGGACTCAGTCGTTAACAAGAAATTCGGTGAACGTCTAGAAATCTTAGGTGTGGATTGGATTGAAACCGAAGTAAAAGATGGTGCCATTTATATCAAGCTTGCTGATAATTTCCCAGTAGTGCCTAAACCCGAGGACAATTCTGGTGGTGGCACACCCGGTGATGGTACGCCAGGCGGTGATGGTAATGGCGGGGCCACTCCAGGTGATGGGTTGGGTAATATTGTGGCAGGTGGTGACATACAAGGAGGTAACAACATTAATGTGAAACCGGGTGAGGACGATCATAGTCTGGTCATAGAAACCACTCCCGACGTTGAGCATGATAGCGTTACGGTTGGCGATGTCGTTATTAATCAAGAAGGTATTCATGCCGGTAATACGCAAATAACGGGTGTGGCCGATGGCACGAAAAATGACCATGCTGTTAACTTAGGTCAGCTCGAAGACTCTATTCATCAGCTAGATCAAGACCTCACGCAAAAAGGCATGAATTTTGCCGACAGCAATGGGGATTCTGTACACCGTGACTTAGGCGAAACGCTTCATATTGTTGGAGCAAATGACAACATTACGACACGAGTCGATCAAAAAGGCATTTTAGAAATAGCCCTAAGTGATGACCTAAACGTAGACAGTATCACTATTAATAATGGGGGACCTGTTATTGATGTGAATGGCATTGATATGTCTAATACTACGATTAAAAATGTAGCAGCTGGCGTAGAAGAAGGCGATGCTGTTAATGTGGGCCAACTACACGAGGTACGTGACAACCTGCAAGGTCAAGTGAATGTGATGCGTAGAGATATGCATCGTATTGACAAGCGCTTGCGTGGTGGGGTGGCTGCTGCGATGGCAACCGCATCATTGCCTCAGGCATATTTACCCGGCAAGAGCATGATGGCAATTTCGGGGGGGACTTGGGCTGGGGAGTCAGGGGTGGCAATTGGCTATTCAGGTATTTCTGATAACGGTAAGTGGATTATGAAACTTTCTGGTAATAGCTCTTCAAGAGGAGATTACGGCGGAGCAGTTGGCGTCGGCTACCAGTGGTAATTCAATTACATGGCACCCACTTAGGTGGGTGCGATCTTTAGATTTTTTAGGAATAGTTCAATGAAAATACAAACCCTTTGCCTAAGCCTGCTTGCCAGTTTAACGTTGGGCGCATGTACAACACTGAGCCAAGTAGATGAGAGCGGGAGAACACAAGAACCGGTGTTTCCAGAGCGCAATAAAACAACCTTTGACCAAGGTTCGTTCCCCAATTTAGCTAACCTAGGCCAAGTGCAGCCCGGTTTAACAAGAGATCAGTTGTATGACTTGCTGGGTCGTCCTCATTATGCGGAAGGTTTTAAAGTAAGAGAGTGGGATTATTTATTCCATTTTCGTACTAAAGAGGGATTAAAAAGCTGTCAATTTAAGGTCTTGTTTGACAAAGACCGTATTGCGCAGTCTTTTTATTGGAAACCCACAGAGTGTGCGGAGCTTATCGACTCACAGGCTTCTACCGATGAGATTGCTGCTGCTCCTTTTGTCCTATCAGCTGACGTAGGTTTTGCTTTTGGTAGTGCATCTTTAACTCCAGCGGGGTTAAGCCAACTACAGCAAATGGCTGCACAGCTTAAACAAACATCACAGCCATCTACGATCCTGATTACAGGACATACAGATCGTATCGGTGCAGCACAAGTTAATCAGCATTTATCAGAGCAGCGCGCTCAAGCGGTTCGTCTAGCGCTAACAAACTCTGGTGTGCCTAGTCAAACTATGCAGGCCAAAGGCCTAGGGGAGACACAGCCGGTGGTGTTTTGCGACCAAGCTCAACAGGCTGATTTGATTGCATGTTTAGCTCCTAACCGACGCGTGGAGATTCAGATGCAGGCGGCGAAGTAGTACTTTTTTCCGATGCAATGTAAAGGATAAAATCATGCAGTGGTTATATAAAATAGTAGGGCTTGGTGTGATGGCAGGGGCGATTGCGGGGTGTCAAACAACTACCTCTCAATCTCCAGCTTTAGTAGAAAGGGATGTGGTGCCACCAAGCACTTTACAGGCCGCGTATACAGCTCCTGCAGTCAATCAAGCACAAACTAAAACCAGTCAAGCTGTTATTACTTTCCATTTGGCCCAAGAAAAGGCTGAGGCTGAGCTAATGCCTATTCAGATGGGGTCAACACAGTTATATGCGATACCACAACCTGTATTTATTCAAACGCATTTAACTAAAGTAGCGCCTTTTACTACATCAGATCAGCGTAGTTTCTTGGTTTTTGATTTGGAGCCTAGGGCGCTAGCAACATGGCAGCGCTTAAAGCAGGAAGCTCAAGGGCATTATTTATTGTTAAGTGTTAATGGGCAGCTAGTGGCAGTTAGCCAAATTGCTAATACACCGCCAGAGAATCAGTTGGTGGTTGCTATGAGGAGCGGTCAACAAACGCAACAAATCTTAAAAATGCTACAAAACTCGCCTAACTAAGGTGCAGTTAAAAAAAAGCCCTATTGGTTATCAATAGGGCTTTATGCTTTTATGCGCTAGGTGGTACAAAACCTTGGGCTTCGATATCTTGGTCTTCGAATAGATACTGTTTCATTTGCTCGGCTAAGTATTTACGTGCGCGTGAATCAGCAAGGTTCAAACGGTTTTCATTCACAATACGCGTTTGAATTTGAACCCAATTTGTCCAAGCCTCTTGTGAGATGGATTGCCAAATTTTGACACCCAGTTCGCCAGGGTAAGGAGGAAACTCTAACCCCTCAGCTTCTTTTTTTAATTTGACGCAATGCACCATTCTGGTCATGTTATCCCTTTATAAAATAGTAACTTGCCCCTATTGTAGTAGAGCAGGCACATATCGCCTACGATGTCGTGGACTTTATGTGTTTATAGTTTTTTAATGAATACGAGACTATTGCGAGCTCGGTTGTAATGCACCTTTTTTTCTTTGGGCAGGTCATTTACAGAACCTTGAACAAAGCCACGTTTAATAAACCAATGCGAAGTTCGAGTCGTTAAAACAAACAGATGGGTTGCCCCTAATGTGCGGGCTCGGCTTTCCGCGTGCCGCAATAGTAACTCGCCTTCGCCTTCGCCTTGCCATTCAGGTTGTACGATTAAGCAGGCCATTTCGACCATGTTTTCGCTTAGGTAAGGGGTAATGGATACACAGCCATAAATAAAACCGTCGTGTTCTAGTACAGTGAAACGCTCTACTTCACGTTCAACCACAGCACGACCACGAGGCACCAAGGTACCGTCGGCCTCTAGGGGCTCGATAAGCTGAAGAATGGCACCTACATCGTCCAAGGTGGCGGGCCGCAGATCATCAAGCTTGTCTTCGACCACCATCGTGCCTACCCCATCATGAGTGAACACCTCTAAGAGCACACTGCCATCCGGCTCGTAGGGGACTAAATGTGCGCGTGGCACGCCGCGTTTGACAGCTTGAGAGGCGGACTCTAGAAATAAAGACGCATCTTCGTCTAACTGATCTGAGGCAAGCAGTTTATCGGCTTCGAGTCGAGCGAGCTCGCCAGCAATTTCTTCGTGCTCTGCACCAACGGTAAGCGCATTAGGAGTGAGGTAAATGAGTTTTTCTGCACGTAAGGCCACTGCTGTACTGAGAGCGAGTTCTTCCATGGCCAAGTTAAAGGCTTCGCCGGTAGGCGAAAAACCTAAAGGAGAAAGCAGTACAATGGCTTCTTGCTCTAATGAGCGTAGAATAGAGTTAGTATCAATTTTGCGTACAGCGCCTGCGTGTTTGTAGTCAACCCCATCAATAACCCCCATGGGGCGTGCTGTCACAAAGTTTCCAGAAATCACTCGAATTTGGGCATGGGACATAGGTGTGTTGGGTAGTCCTTGACTAAAAGCGGCCTCAATGTCTAAACGAATTTCACCAGCAGCCTCTTTGACACACTCTAAAGCAGCAGCACTGGTGGGTTCACTTCTACGCCCAAAACTTAAATTATGACCTTTAACGCTAAGCTGCTCATTAACTTGTGGTCTTGAGCCATGAACCAGTACTAGTTTAATACCTAGTGCGGACATTAAAGAAAGATCAGGAATTAGAGTGCTTAGCACCCCATCGCGTATTAATTCCCCACCAAAACCAATCACAAAGGTCTTGCCCCTAAAACGATGCACATAAGGTGCCACCTCGCGAAACCAACGTACAAACTGGGCAGGAGCGTACTCAGGAGCATCAAGGGCGGAGAGGGTATCAAGGTCGGATTGGCTCATAATGATGTGATGAATAGGGGTGAACAAAGACAAAACCAAAATTATAATGATGGACTGATTACGATAAAACGAATTTCATGCATAAGACCTTAGAACAATCAACAGAACCCTTTCCCTTTCCAGATATTTTTTATCCAGAGGATTTGCCAGTTAGTGCGCGTCGTAACGAGATTGCTGAAGCCATACAAAACCATCAAGTCGTTATTGTAAGCGGTGAAACCGGTTCAGGGAAAACCACACAGCTGCCTAAGATTTGTTTAGAGTTAGGCCGTGGGCGTAAAAAAATGATTGGGCATACCCAGCCACGTCGTATTGCTGCTACCTCGGTCGCTTATCGTATTGCTGAAGAGCTTAAAACAGAAGTGGGTGAATGGGTAGGATATCAAATTCGCTTCACAGATAAAACCAGTTCTCATTCCGCGATTAAGTTGATGACCGATGGTATTTTACTGGCGGAAACTCAGCGCGATCCTATGTTGCGAGCCTATGACACCATCATTATTGATGAGGCCCATGAACGTAGTTTAAATATTGATTTTTTATTGGGTTTTTTACGACAGCTTATAGACAAGCGCAAAGATCTAAAAATCATTATTACTTCCGCCACCATCGATGCCAAGCAGTTTGCGCAGCATTTTGCCGTAAAGGGCAAACCAGCCCCTATTATTGAGGTTTCAGGTCGCCTGTATCCCGTAGAGATACGTTATCGTCCTATTTTGACGGACAAAGCTGACGAGCACGGTGATAAGAAAAACGAAGCCCAAGAACGGGACCTAAACGACGGTATTCTAGATGCAGTACATGAATGCCAACGCTTGGGCGCTGGTGATATTTTGGTGTTTTTGCCCGGTGAGCGTGAAATTCGTGAAGCTGCCGATGCGTTACGCAAACAAAACCTAGTTGGCACCGACATTCTGCCCTTGTATGCGCGGCTAAGCCATGCTGAACAATCACGTATATTTCGGCCTCAAGGTAATGCACGGCGTGTGGTGTTAGCTACTAACGTAGCCGAGACCTCATTAACCGTACCGGGTATTCGCTACGTTATTGATAGTGGCTTAGCGCGCGTTAAACGCTACTCGTGGCGTAATAAGGTCGAGCAACTGCGTATTGAGCCCATTAGTCAGGCTTCAGCCAGTCAACGAGCAGGGCGTTGTGGTCGAGTGGGTCCTGGTGTGTGTATTCGTTTGTATGACGAAAACGATTTCAAACAACGTGCACCTTTTACCGACCCTGAAATTCTGCGTTCTTCATTGGCCGCTGTTATTTTGCGTATGAAAGCATTGCGTCTCAATGAGGTTGAGGATTTCCCTTTTGTGGATGCTCCTTCAGGACGAGCCATTGCGGATGGCTACCAACTTTTGCAAGAAATCGGGGCGCTTGATGACAATCGCACGCTAACCGCTATTGGTAAAGAAGTGTCTAAATTACCGGTAGACCCTCGTATTGCCCGTATGATTTTAGCGGCACGCGATCAGCAGTGTTTAAATGAAATGTTGGTGATTGCGTCGGCATTGTCCGTACAAGACCCACGTGAGCGCCCTTTAGAAAGTCGTGAGCTTGCCGAGCGAGCGCACCAGATTTTTGTAGAGGCTCAGTCTGAGTTTTTATCCTACGTGAAAATGTGGCAATGGTATAGCGAGCAAGTAAAAAGCCGACTTTCTCATCGCAAATTAGCCGCCACGCTCAAAGAACGCTTTTTATCCCCGATGCGTTTCAGAGAGTGGCGTGAGGTTCATAAGCAGTTATTAACGTTAGTGCGTGAGCAAAAGTGGCGTCTAAACGATACCGAGGCGACTTATGAGCAGATTCATGTGTGTTTGTTAACCGGTTTATTAGGCAATATTGGTCATAAAGCCGAAGAAAGTCATGTTTATCAGGGCACACGCGATATCCGTTTTTATTTGCATCCAGGCTCTACCTTAGGGAAAAAAGCAGGACGTTGGGTGCTGGCAGCCGAACTCGTGGAAACCACGCGTTTGTACGCTCGGTGTTTGGCACGTATCGAGCCGGCGTGGATCGAGCGGGTGGGCGAGCATTTATTAAAACGAACTTGGTCGGATGCGCGTTGGGAAAAAAAAGCCGGGCGTGTAGTTGCTAATGAAAAAGCCACCCTCTACGGTCTTACTATTTATAGTGGTCGTCGGGTGCATTATGGTCGTATTAATCCTGTCGAGGCCCGAGAAATCTTTATTCGCGATGCGCTAGTTGGTTTAGATATTCAATCTAAGCTTCCCTTTATTCGGCATAACCAACAGCAAATAGATGCAATTGAGCGTTTAGAGCACCGAGCACGTAGGCCCGATATTTTGGTGGATGATGCGCTGATTTATGCTTTTTATGATCGCTTGCTGCCAGCTGATATTTATCAAACTGCGACTCTAGAACGTTGGTATAAAAAGCTGAAACCTGCCAAAGCAAAAGAGCTCGAATTAAATCGAGATCAGTTGATGCAGCATGAAGCGGCTGGCGTTACCACCGATGTTTTTCCACGTAGTCTTGAATGGAAAGGCGTAAAGCTTAAAGCCGACTATCATTTTGAACCGGGGTCGGTACGCGATGGTTTAACGGTCACTGTACCGTTATTCCACTTAAATCAAATCGATGCTGAACGAGCAGAATGGTTAGTGCCCGGTATGCTAAAAGAAAAAGTTCAGCATTTGTTGCGGTCTTTACCACAGCGCTTACGGCGTAGCTGTGTGCCTATTCCCGACTACGCCGAAGCTTTTCATGCGCGTTGGTTTGAGCGGGCCCACGCCCCGGCTAAAAGCTTAATCGACGCACTAATTGATGATGTCTGGCAGCAAAAACGGGTGCGTTTGCAATCGTCTGACTTTAAACCTGAAAATTTGCCACCTCATCTGTTAATGAATTTTAAAGTCATTGATGAGCACGGCCGTATGTTGTCAGGGGGGCGCAATCTAGACAAGCTAAAAACAGAACATGGCAAAGCAGCCCAAGAGTCATTTCAAGAGGTCGCAGTTAAAGATAAGTCGGTTGCTAAGGCGCTGGGTCACGATCGCATTACGCAATGGTCTTTTGGTAAATTGCCTGAAATTTTAGAAATTCGTCGTAAAGGTCAAGCGGTAGTGGGGTATCCTGCATTAGTGGACCACGGCGAGTATTGCGAACTGGATGTATTTGATGACCAGCAAGTGGCGCTTAAAAAGCATAAAGTTGGTTTGCGCCGTCTTTTTAGATTGGCTCTACGTGAAACCGTTCGTTACCAAGAAAAAAACATACCCGAGCTTACTCGTATGGCTATGTTGTATATGAATTTAGGTACCCAAGATGAATTACGACAGCAAATTATTGATGCTGCAATTGATCAAACGTGCTTAACTGAGCCATGGCCTACTAATGAGCACGAGTTTGGACAGCGTGTGGATAGTGCACGTCAACGCTTAGGTTTGGTTGCTCAGGAAATCGCTAAGCAAACCTACGTTATTTTACAGGCATGGACAGAGCTCATGCGTAAATTAACAGGTTTTAAAGCCTATACTCAGGCTTATGAAGACATTCAAGCTCAACAAAGCCGGCTGATTCACAAGCGATTTGTACTAGAGACCGATCCGCAGCAGTTGGTGCATTTTCCTCGTTATTTAAAAGCGGCTCAAGTACGTCTTGACAAGCTACGTACTGATCCAAACCGAGATCAACGTTTATTAGGTGATGTGCTGCCTTGGCAGACCAAATTCTTACGTGCCAAAATTGCATTAAAAGGTGCTGAGGATGTGCAGTTAGAGCGCTTTGGTTGGATGCTTGAAGAGCTACGTGTGTCCTTGTTTGCTCAAGAGCTCCGAACCCCCATGCCTATTTCCGTAAAACGCCTCGAACGTGCCTGGCACGCCATGCAGTATTAAGATCAATAGAGTTTTATTTATGAGCACTCCATCATTTGTGCATTTGCGTTGTCATTCTGAGTTTTCTGTGGTTGATGGTATAACCCGGATTTCAGCCATGGTGGGCAAAGCCAAAGAATTCAACCAGCCCGCATTAGCGTTGACCGACTTAGGCAACTTGTTTGGCTTAATTAAATTCTATAAAGCAGCCCGTAAAAATGGGATTAAAGCCATTGCAGGCAGTGATCTGTATCTAGAAAACGAGCAGGATAGAGACAAACCGTTTCGAGTAGCCGTCTTAGCCATGAATCATGCTGGTTACTTAGCGCTATGCGATATCCTAACCAAAGCTTGGCTAGACAATCAGTACAAAGGTCGTGGCGAGGTAAAACGCGAATGGCTGTATGATCAAGACGATTTAATCTTGCTATCTGGGGCGCATCAGGGCGATGTAGGCCAAGCTTTACTATCGGGCAAACCAGATCAAGCATGGGCTTGGGCTAAAGCGTGGCAAGAACACTATCCCAATCGGTATTTTCTTGAGTTGCAGCGTGCTGGTTTTGAGGATGAAGAGCGCTATATTCAGTCTGCACTTGGGCTAGCCCAAGACCTAGGCTTACCTGTGGTTGCGACTCACCCTATTCAGTTCGCCGAGCCAGAGGATTTTCGGGCTCATGAAGTGCGAGTGTGTATTGCAGAAGGCGAGCAGTTGGCTAACCCTCGTCGGGTGCGTAAATTTACCTCAGAACAGTACTTTGTTAGTTCTGAGTTTATGCAGCAACGGTTTGCTGATATTCCTTCAGCCTTAGCGAACACCGTTGAAATTGCTAAACGATGCAATTTAGAGCTAAAGCTAGGCAAGCCTCATTTGCCTGACTTTCCTACGCCCGAGGGCATGAGCTTAGGTGATTTTTTAACGCACGAGGCAGAGCGTGGGCTCGAGCTACGCTTAGAGCAATTGTATGCTGACCCCATCGAACGCGATGCCGAGCGCCCTAAATACTTAGAGCGCCTGCGTTGGGAATGTAAAACCATTATTGATATGGGTTTTCCCGGGTATTTTTTGATCGTAGCTGACTTTATTAACTGGGGTAAAGCGAACGGTGTACCTGTTGGACCAGGTCGTGGTTCAGGTGCGGGTTCTTTAGTCGCATATAGCATGGGTATTACGGATCTGGATCCTTTGCGGTATGACTTGCTGTTTGAGCGCTTTTTAAACCCAGAACGCGTCTCTATGCCTGACTTCGATATTGATTTCTGCCAAGACAATCGAGAGCGGGTTATTGATTACGTTAAACATCAGTATGGACGCCAAGCGGTGAGCCAAATTGCCACCTTTGGCACGTTGGGGGCTAAAGCTGTTATTCGCGATGTGGGGCGCGTTTTAGAGTTGCCGTATGGCCTGTGTGATGGCTTATCCAAACTGATTCCATTTAGTCCAGCCGACCCATGGAGTCTAAGTCGCGCTTTGTCCGATGAGCCCGCTTTTAAAGAGCGTTATGAAACCGACGAAGAGGTTAAAGCGTTAATTGACTTGGCTAAACCGCTTGAAGGGCTAACGCGCAGTGTGGGTATGCACGCGGGGGGTGTGTTAATAGCCCCCGGCAAGTTGATTGATTTCTGCCCTTTATATCGTCAACCGGGCGAAGATGCCAACGCTGTTTCACAGTACGATAAAGACGACGTTGAGGACGCAGGGCTAGTTAAATTTGACTTTTTGGGCTTACGTAATTTGACCATTCTTGACTGGGCAGTCAAGTACGTGCGCGAGTTCAACGAAGATAAAAAAGACTTTGATCTTATGGCTCTTAGTCTTGATGATCCCAATGCCTACCAGGTTTTATGCGATGGCAACACCACCGCTGTGTTCCAGTTGGAATCGCGCGGCATGAAAGAGCTACTGCGCAATTTACGTCCTAGTAACTTTGAGGACATCATTGCGATGTTGGCTTTGTATCGTCCAGGGCCTCTTGAGTCGGGTATGGTGGTTGACTTTGTGAATCGTAAGCACGGTCGAGCCGAGGTTGATTACTTTCACCCCGATCTTGAGTCTGTGCTCGAGAGTACTTATGGTGTGATTGTGTACCAAGAGCAGGTCATGCTGATTTCACAAATCATTGGGGGTTACTCGTTAGGGGGCGCAGACTTACTACGCCGTGCTATGGGTAAGAAAAAGCCCGAAGAAATGGCTATGCACCGCGAGATTTTTGAAAAGGGGGCAGTAGAAAAAGGCTACGACGGTGACTTGGCAGTTAAGCTATTTGACCTAATGGAGAAATTTGCAGGGTATGGCTTTAATAAAAGTCACTCTGCAGCTTATGCGTTAATTGCCTACCATACGGCTTGGTTAAAAGCGTATCACCCCGCCGAGTTTCTGGCGGCTACGCTGTTATCCGACATGGATGACACCGATAAGATGCAGATTTTTTGGAAAGATGCATTGGCGAATGGGGTAGCCGTACTGCCACCTGATGTAAATGCATCGGAATACCGATTTGTACCAGTTAAAGACGCACACAGTGCGCAGGCTAAGCCGCCACGCACTATTCGTTACGGGTTAGGCGCAGTAAAAGGCGCTGGTGAAGCCGCCATTCATGCCATTGTGGCAGCGCGTCAAACAGGCGGTGTTTTTAAAAGCCTTTTTGACTTCTGTAAACGGGTAGATCGCAGCACTTTAAATCGCCGCACCCTAGAAGCTTTGATCAAAGCGGGGGCTTTTGACTCCATAGATCCAAATCGAGCAGCACTATTAGCTACGGTGGGCAAAGCCATGGAGGCAGCGGATCAAGCAGCTCGCAACGCGCATCAGGTGTCCTTGTTTGATGACACATCTGATGACCTGATTGAGCTTGAGTTAGAGCAGGTCCCAGAGTGGGACTTGCAAACAAAATTACGCCAAGAAAAAACAGCTTTAGGCTTTTATTTCAGTGGTCATTTATTTGATGCATGGCGTGATGAGGTCCGCCGTTTTGCGCCGCGCCCACTGGCTAATTTGGAACCTTCACGTGATCCGCAGTGGTTTGCTGGCGTACTATCAGGGGTGCGTGTGCGCATGACTCGGCGTGGTCGTATGCTAATTGCCACTTTGGATGATGGGTCTGCTCAAATGGAAGTCACCATTTTTAATGAGGTGTTTGAGCAAAATCGTCAACGTCTTAAAGAAGACCAACTGATTATAGTAAAAGGAAAAGTCAGCTATGATGACTATTCAGGTGGTCTGCGGGTGACAGCCGATGAAATTTACGACTTGCAGTTAGCCAGAGAGGCGCGGGCACGAAGCCTGCAATTAGTAGTAAATGAACAAAATCACGACGCGCAAAAGCTATATCAAATGCTGAACCCTTATAGAGCCGAACCAGAAAACAATATCCCTGGGGTGGCGGTTGATTTGCTGCTAGAAAATAGTCGTTACGAGTGCCAGCTACGTCTAGGCGATGAGTGGCGCGTCCGTTTGGCGGATACGATGCTCGAGCAATTACATGATTGGCTTGGTGAGCATGCTGTGGAGATTGCCTACTAATGAATCCATTACGGATACTGTATGCGAATGCAGGCTTGGGCGATAGTGAGGTCGAACGTTATACCTATGACCTCATGCACGCTATGCGTGATCAAGGCCACCATGTGGAGGCCTTATGCCCGCCCCAGGCGCAGTTAAAACAACGCTTAGAACAAGACGGGTTTAAAGTGCATGGTCTTACTATGACTGGGGGCTGGGGTGTTTGGCGCAATGCTTTTACTTTAAAAGGTTTTCTCGCTGCGCAACGTTTTGATGTGGTTCACACTCAAAGTCATTCTGACACGCTACATGTTGGTATAGCTGCTCGTTTAGCCGGTGGCTCTTTAGTCGTTCGCACTCAACATTTGTCCCAATCATACTCTGCGCTTGCGAGCCGGTGGTTGCCTCATCGGGTTATTGCATCCAGTCAGTTTGTGAAAAATACCTGTGTGCAAAAAGGGGTACCGGCTCGGTATATAGAAGTGGTTTACCCTGCCGTAGTTACGCCAAACTCTAGCGCCGTAGTTAAATTACGCCAACGTTTGGGCTTGGCGAATGAGGCAGTGCTTATTGGCAGTACTGTGCTCGCCCATCAAGAAAAAAATGCGCTAGAGCTTATTCAAGCCTTAGCCCCATTGATGCGAGCCCACGCCCAACTTCATTTGATAGTAACGAACGAGACTAGCCAACATGATTTGTTGTCGGCTTTTGCAGAGCAGTTAGGTGTGGGGGCGCACGTGCACCAGCTGCAAGCGCAGGAATCTATAAGCTCATTTATGCATGAGCTAGATGTGTTTGCATTAGCAACACCAAACGAAGCCAGTGCGTTGATGTTTGCCGCAGCAGCGGCGGCACAGGTTGCCGTCGTAGCGACTCAGGCTGGTTCTATTCCTGAAATGATGGCAGTGGGGCAAAGCGGCATGTTAGTGCCTGTGCATGATATTGTAGCCCTACGTAAAGCATTGCAGCGTGTCATTGATGACCCGGATCTACGGCAGTCAATGGCGATGGCTGGTTACGAGTATACCGTGGGCTCTGGTCGTTTTACGCTACCAACCATGCAGCAATTAATAGAAAACCATTACAGACAATGGTTAAGGCAACGCAATCCCTAGCCTGAGGACGCTAGCTTTACGCCGCAAGACTTTGTTGGGCTGGAAGTAGGCTCTGTTTTTTGGCTCAAGGCTTAATTGCAGTGTACGGCTAGCAATAGCAGGTATTGTGTTGGCGTGATAGGTATTCTCTTTTTATTAGCCTTTTTCATAAAAAGGCATGACCTCTAATGCACTATGTTATCAGTCATCATCATCACTAAAAATGAAGAGGCGCACATTGTGGCGTGCCTGCAATCGGTTCAATTTGCCGATGAAATTATTGTGTTGGATTCGGGTAGTACCGATAAAACCTGTGAGTTAGCTTTGGCTTATGGCGCACAAGTGCATCACACCACAGACTGGCCTGGTTTTGGTGTGCAGAAAAACAGGGCATTAGCGCTTGCTACGCATGAATGGGTGCTTTCTATTGATGCGGATGAGCGGGTGCCCGAAGCCTTGGCTACAGAAATACAAGCTGTCTTACAGTCTCCAAAGGCGGATGCGTATACCGTAGCCCGTTTGTCCTGCTTTGCTGGGCGGTGGATTCGTCACAGTGGTTGGTGGCCTGATCGCTTAGTGCGCTTATTTAAACGTGAGGCCGGGCATTTTAAAGACGTGCGTGTTCATGAGAGCGTAGTAGTCCAAGGGGATGTATCTGACTTAGGTGGCCACTTGCTGCACTATCCTTATGACAGCTTAGAAACTTTAATTACAAAAACCAATCATTACTCAACAGCCGCAGCAGTTAGCCTTCATGAGCGAGGCAAGCAAATACCTATTGCCGGTATAGTCGTTAAAGCACTATGGACGTTCATAAGAATTTATGTGCTGCGGCGTGGTTTTTTAGATGGAAGAGCAGGCTTTATCTTAGCAGGGGTGGCGGCCTCGGGTAGTTTCTTTAGGTATAGTAAGCTCTGGCTGCTTAACCAAAAAATAAACTGGCATCCTAAACCCCCTCGCTTTTAACAGGTGTAAAGCCTAGATCCAGCTGCGCACCCAGTACACCAATAACCCTGCATACTCTTTAATAATAGAGCGACTGGCATTCATGGCTTGTAAACTAGGTTTCCATAAATGCGTTAAATCGCTTTTTGGGGGAGTAATTTGTGGCGCAACCGGTGCAGCGATCACTGTAAGCCCTTCTTTTTCGAAAGCAGCCACTGAGCGCGGCATATGAAGAGCAGAAGTGACTAACAAAATTTGGTTTAATTGAAGCTGTTGCAACATGTCTGCGCTAAATAGTGCATTTTCTTTAGTGGTGTAACTGCGTTCTTCGATCAGAATATGCGCTTCATCAATGCCTTGTTGACGTAAATATCTAGCCATGACTTGGGCTTCACTAGTTCCACCATCTAAAGCGGCACCTGAAACCAGTATAAGTGGGGCGCGTTGGGCATCAAATAGCTCGGCTCCACGTTGAATGCGGCTTCTAGAGGTGGCTGGATCAAGTGCTTCAAACCAGTTGGCTCGATTATTAGCGGTATGGCCGCCGAGCACCACGATGGCTTGAGCCTTGGGTATTTGGTGTGCTGGCACGTATTCATAACGATTTTCTAAATGTCCACCTAGCCACATGGATGAAATAGGAAGTGACCAAAATAATGCCCAGCTTACCCCAGCCAAAGCAGTAATCAGAGCCACTCGTCTTTGCTTGGCTATCCAAAGCACCGTAGCAAAAAGCAGCAGTGCCACCATGAGATTAATGGGGATAATTAATTGAGTTAGGTATTGAGCAATACTCATAAATGATATTTATTTTTTTAAGGTGTTAGATTCCATTAAAGGAGTCAGTACCGTTTGGACCGACGGCCAATGATCTAGAGTGCCAAGACACGTCGCTTGGTCAGACCAAGGCCCTGTATGGGTTGGATCGGTTACCCCAATTAATGTGATTTGCTGGCTACCCACGGCTGCAGCCAGATGCGATACACCCGAATCATTGCACACCACCCAGTCCACACTCTTGCAAAGTTGAGCAAACTCAAGCAGAGAGAGAGGGTCTAAACGCGTTGCCGATGGCGCATTGTGAAGTGCTTGCTCAACCTCATTCGCTGGTGGGCACATGATTACATTAATTGACTGTGCTTGTAACTGTTGAGTTAGTTCCTCGAAGTGCGGCCAGACCTTAACGCGCCCTTTGTGTAAACCCACTGCAGTAGGAGCAATGAGCACATTCAGTTGAGTGGGATCCAGTCCAAATTTAGCAGGGTTTGCCGATGGAACGCCAGCTAAATGTAAGCTTTTGGCTGGGGTAGGTGCAATAGCGTGTTGCCAGTGCTGTGCGGCGTGATGCGCAAGATAATACCAAGACTCTACCGCATGCAATCGAGTGGTAGGCTTAGTTATAGGCCATTTTAAAAGCCAGCTGCGACCATCGTCTTTATAGCCTGCGCAAGGAATGCCTGCCCATTTAAAGATTAGCGCACTCGATAAGGAGTCAGGAAGACTTAGTCCCACCGCTGCGGTGTGACCGTGTTCTTTTTTGTAATGCCGTAAAGTAGAAGCATCCGTTTTGAGGTGCCCAGTCATCGCTACAAAGCCAGTTAAGGCATACCCAGATAATAAGGTTTTGGCCCAAGGTCTTGCACAAACAATCACCTCGTAGTTGCGTGCTAAAAATGCCTCAAGTACAGGTAGCGCCATACACACATCACCCAACCAGTTAGGTAAACGTAAATATAAAATAGGAGAGGAGCTCATAAAACAAACCTAATAGATGATCTAGCTAGGACGGTGGAGGCTTAGGCGTTAGAATACGCATATCCTCAAGTATTAAAGTGAGACTTCTGTTGACTAGTTCTAAGACCAGCACACTAAAAAGTAATTTTAATGTGGAAGCCGATATTTGGCGTCGTATCTATAGCGGACTACGCCCGTATTGGAAAATTACTGTTTTTGCCGTTATTCTCGTCAGTGTGGTGTCGGCAACCAAGCCTATTTTAGCGGTGATTATGAAGCCTTTGCTAGACGAAGGTTTTACTGGAGCTAAACCGTATTACATCTGGGTACTCCCTCTGTCTGTCGTGGGGATTATGTTAATACGCGGTGTAGCCGCTTATGCCAGCAACTATTTACTTGCTCTGGTTGCTAATAATATGTTGCGTAATTTACGTGCCCAGATGTTTGAGCGCCTTTTGCAGTTGCCTGATAGTAAATTTAAAGAGGGCGATACAGGTCGGTTGCTTAATCGATTTACCATCGACGCCGGCACCCTTACTAACGTTGCTACCGAAGTCATTACGGTGTTGGTGCGTGAAATACTAACGGTGGTGGCGTTAATTGCTGTTCTACTTTATATGTCATGGCAACTAACGCTTATTGTGTTTGTGATGTTGCCATTAGCCTATGCTACAGCACGTATTATTTCTAAACGGTTGCGCCATATTAACCGCGGTGCATTAGACATGAATGCCGAGCTAACACGAGTTGTAGGCGAAAGCATCGATGGTCAGCGTGTGGTGAAGCTTTTTAATGGCTATCAGCGTGAAACTGATCGTTTTCATTATGTGAATGGACGTATCCGTCGTTTTGCCATGCGAGCAGCCAGTGCTAGCGCTGCGCTTTCACCTATTACCCAGTTCTTTATTTCGATTGCTGTTGCCGCGGTGATTACCGTAGCTTTATATCAGGCTAGCAACCAAGGGCTTACCGTAGGTGGTTTTGCCGCTTTTATGGCAGCCTTAGTGCAGCTATTTGACCCCATACGTCGTTTAGCGAATATGGCTGGTACCGTTCAAAAAATGTTAACCGCGGCAGAAAGCGTTTTTGCTTTGGTTGATGAAGAGCCCGAGCTGGATCGGGGGGCTCGGGTATTGAATGCGCCTATTACTGGGAAAATTGAGTTCCGTGGCATTAGCCATCGTTATCCAAATCAAGATCAACTCACCATTAATAATGTGTCTTTTACCATTGAGCCTGGGCAAACGGTGGCTCTAGTTGGGCGTTCCGGCAGTGGGAAAACAACTTTGGCTAATATGCTACCGCGCTTTGTGATACCAACCTCTGGTGAGCTATTAATCGATGACATACCTACTAATGAATTAAGTCTAAGGTCATTGCGTCAACTTCAATCCTTTGTAAGCCAAGATGTGGTGTTGTTCGAGGGTACTATCCGCGATAATGTGGCTTATGGTGCTTTTGAAGACGTTTCTGAAGAGCAAATATGGCAAGCGCTTGAGGCTGCCAATCTTGCACAGTTTGTACGCTCACTGCCTGCTGGTTTAGAGACTCAGGTGGGTGAAAATGCGGGTCACTTATCCGGAGGTCAACGCCAACGGCTAGCCATTGCGCGGGCTCTAATTAAAAATGCACCTATTTTGGTCTTAGACGAAGCCACCTCGGCGCTAGACAATGAGTCCGAGCGTCAAGTGCAGCAGTCCTTAGAGCGTCTAATGACAAATCGCAGTACTCTAGTCATTGCCCATCGCCTTTCTACTGTGCAAAAAGCAGACCGAATCATTGTATTAGACGAAGGGCAAATTCTAGAGTCAGGCACACACAGCGAATTAGTGGCATCAGGGGGCATCTATGCCGGTTTGTATGAAATGCAATTTGATTTAACAGAAGGGAAAGTATGAGCACACGATATGGATTAGTATTAGGACTAGCTGCTTTACTTGTGGGTTGTGCTAGTACCCAAAGCGTTTCCTTAGAGGCCGATAGCATTCGCACTGAGACCAATTTACGCACCACCAAAGTATTTGCAGGCTTAACTTTTCCTCAGGTGCAAAGTCGCCTTTATCAGCACCGTAATCAGTGCGATATTAACTTTGACTTTAGTTTGCAACCTAATGAGGTGCACTATGCCTCGGTCTATTATGGTTTGTCAGATCAAACAGAGCCTGCTGAACAAGCTCTGTTAGACCTTACGTATTTTGCAAACGGCAAGCTACAAGTAAAAGGGTATACCTATTACAATCGTCAAGCTTTTTTGGTTGATGCGTTTTTACAGGCTTTGGCTAAACCTGAACAATGCCCTGTGAGCCCAGTTAAAACAAAATAATATCGTATTGTTCTTGCGAATAATGACCGTCAACTTCTAGCGAAATCGGTTTACCTATAAAGTCGCCTGTTTGTGCTAGATGTTGGCTTTCTTCTTCTAAGAATAAATCCACCACATCTTGTGAAGCCAAAATCCTAAATTCACGTGGATTAAATTGACGCGACTCTCGAAGCACCTCGCGTAAGATTTCATAGCACACGCTACGAGCCGTTAATACTGAGCCTCGTGATTGACAAGTAGGGCAGGGCTCGCAGAGCTGATTGTTAAGCGAGTCTCTGGTGCGTTTGCGTGTCATTTCAACTAAACCAAGCTGACTGAAACCACTAATGGTGATACGGGTACGGTCTTTGGCTAGAGCGCTGCGTAATTCTTTTAATACAGATTCGCGGTGCTCTAGATTTTCCATATCAATAAAATCAAGAATGATAATCCCCCCTAGGTTTCGTAGTCTTAACTGTCTAGCGATTGCTACGCTGGCTTCAAGGTTGGTTTTAAATATGGTGTCACCAAAGTTTTTTCCGCCAACATACCCTCCTGTATTTACATCAACCGTGGTGAGCGCTTCGGTTTGATCGATGATTAAATAGCCGCCTGATTTTAGTTCTACGCGCCGTGCTAAGGCACGGTGAATTTCCTCTTCAGCGCGTACCGTATCAAATAAAGGGCGACTGCCACTGTGATGGTGAATACGCTCAACCAGAGCTGGTGTATAGACTTCGGCCCATTCCAGCATTTGTTGATACACCATACGAGAATCCACGATGATCTTATCTGTTTGTGGTGAAGCTACGTCGCGTAAGATACGTTGATGCAAATGCAGCTCGGTATATAAAGTAGAAGGGGTGCCTTGGGTTTTGAGTCGTTGTAATAAGATGCCCCATAATTTTCTTAAATAGTTGCTATCGGCAAGTAGCTCTTCATTGGTGGCCATCTCTGCCTGAGTACGTACAATAAAGCCGCCATCGTGATCGGTGGCGAGCTCTTGTACACGCTCTTTAAGCTCTTGACGACGCTCTTCCTCATCTATTTTTTGTGATACACCAACATGTGGGTCATAAGGCAAATAGACCAACATACGTCCCGCAATACTAATTTGCGTTGATAGACGGGCTCCTTTGGTACCGATTGGGTCTTTGGTAACCTGTACAATTAATGATTGGCCTTCGAATAAGAGCTTTTCTATAGGCGTAATAGGTGAGCCCTCTAGACGCTCTTTACGATTTTGCCGTAAGTCAGCCACATGAATAAAAGCAGCTCGCTCTAATCCTATCTCTATAAAAGCACTTTGCATGCCAGGCAGTACGCGAACGACTTTGCCTAAATAGATATTACCCACATAGCCTCGTTGAATACTGCGCTCTATATGTAGCTCTTGAACTTGACCCTGTTCAACTAAGGCAACGCGAGTTTCAAAAGGGGTAACATTAATTAGAATATCTTCAGACATAAACGCACTTATATATAGAGAGGAAGAAACACATAGCTTACGGCATTTTGCAGCATTGCATATATGAGTGATCTTACTGAGCTACACCTAGCTCAATGCAGCAAGTCGAAAAAAGGGCTTTTTAAAATAGTCATAAATAATGCTTGCCCTTTTATTTTAGGCTTGCTATAGTTTCATTTCTTTGGCGCTAGCAGCTTATTAGCAGTTTTAGCAAAAACAAGCAGTTTTAAAAAAGACTTGCCAGTTTCATAAAATTAGTGCTATAGTTACTTTTCTGTCGCGGAACACCTAGGGGTTAACCCTAACAAGCAAAGCGGCAGGCCAAAAAATTATTTTTTGGGCGCTTGACAGCGGCAACGATATCAGCTTACTATACGTTCCTTGCTTCAAGCGCAGCGCAGTTACTTTTAAATATATTTAAAAATAACTTGCAGCATTAAAAAATACTTGTTATAGTTTAATGCTTACCTGGTTACCAGGGTTTAAATTAAAGTGCTTTATTTTATTACCAAGCCTTTTGATTTAAACGATGAAATGAAGGTCTAGTAAAAATTACTTGACACGTTTTCAAAAACACTTCATAATTCATCTTTCGCTAATCACCGCAATGCAAACACGTTTGCCGCAGTGGTTGCGATTTAAAGTTAACCTTTTGGGTTTACTTTGCTCTTTAACAATTTAACAGCCGATAAGTGTGGGCGCTTGGAATGAGTGAGCTAACATCCTTTCACGAGGATGCGCCACA
>NZ_JBGJKZ010000006.1:0-200705 GCF_041359055.1 Paenalcaligenes hominis | reverse complement strand
CTGATTTCAGCACAGCTCAGACTAACGATCGAACGGTTCAGCGCGGAGCGAACGCTAGTGAGCGAGCACTGCCTAGTGAGAGCGTTATGCTGAGCTGGGATGCGGGAGCAAATGGTTAATGCCGTTAGATCATGCCATCATGATGCAAGAGCAAATGGCTAAGGCCGATAGATCATGCCATTAAGATGCAGGAATAAACGGTTAATGCAGTTAGATAATAGATAAAAAAAGAGCCACGACAGTAATTGCCGCAGCTCAAAAACCTTAGCTTAATCAAGCTAGGAATGCCTAGAAAAATTAATCTAACGTTAGGTTTAGACGCTCAATCACCGCATCCCAGCGCTCTTTTTCTGACTGAATCAAAGCAGTCATGTCCTCGGGACTAGAGGCTGCAGGAGTGAAATACAAAGCACGAATTTTTTCTTGAACATCGGGACGAGCGATGACCTCTTGAGTCAGTTGATTCAAGCGTTGCACAATATCATCGGGGGTACCGGTTGGTACAAAAAGCGCATCCCAGGAAATGGCCTCGAAGCCTTTGTATTTTTCATCCGCAGCAATAGGAGCTAGGCCAGGGACTAGGTCGCTTTCCTCTAGGCTGGTGACGGCCAAAGCGCGGATTTTGCCAGAGTTAACTTGGGGCATGGCAATACCAGGGACCATGAATGCTGCGTCAATGTCGCCTGCAATCACTCCAGCAATGATTTGTGGAAAGCCGCTATAGGGGATATGAGCTAATTCTATATCGGCCTCGTGCTCCAGCATAGCCATGCTCAGATGAGAGGCACTGCCTGCGCCGACGGAGCCATAGTTTAATTTACCCTTTTCTTTTTGGGCGAGCTCAATGAACTGCTCAATATTTTCTGCAGGGGAGTCCGCTGGAACGATTAGCACGTTGGGACTGGTACCAACCAAAGAGATAGGCTGTAGGTCTTTGAGTGGGTCGTAGCCCAGTGTATTTTTGTATAAAGTGGGTGCGGTTACCATGGGGCCATTAATGGTTAATAGCAGGGTGTAACCGTCAGGTTTGGCTTGGCTGACGTAGCGTGTGCCGATGTTGCCGCCTGCGCCGGGTTTGTTTTCAATGATAATGGTTTGACCAAGCTCTTTAGACATGGGTTCGGCTAGGGTGCGTGCCAAGATGTCAGGTGAAGAGCCAGCTGGAAAAGGGACCACCATTTGAATGGTTTTGGTGGGCCAGTCTGCCGCTGTTGCAGCCGCGCTTAGTGATAAAGAAAGCATAGCGCTGCCTAGTACGGCCAGCATTTTTTTAGGTAAGTGAGTCAGCATATTTAATTTTTTTACAGTGAGGTTTCTAAACGAGGATCGCGCGCAAGGAGTTGCTGCACTGCTTGTTGTGGAGCTAAGCCATTAAATAATACATCACAGACCGCAGCGGTAATGGGGGCTTGGATCTGGTGTTGTTGGGCTAGTTTATAGGCGGCTTGGGCGCAACGCACGCCTTCGGCCGTTAAACCAGAAGCAAGAATGGACTCAAGACGTTGGCCTTTAGCTAAAGCTAAGCCGACTTGGCGGTTTCTAGAGAGCTCGCCAGTGGTTGTGAGGACCAGATCCCCTAAACCCGTTAAGCCAATAAAGGTGGCAGCTTCGCCACCTAATGCCACGCCCAAACGTTGAATTTCTGCAAGGCCTCGGGTGATAAGGGCAGCGCGGGCATTGGTGCCCAACTGAAGTCCATCCGCAATGCCGCAGGCTACTGCAATAATATTTTTTAGCGCCCCGCCAATTTCTACACCTAATAAGTCTGTGCTGCTATAAATACGCGCACTTTGACCATGAAAAATGTCCACTGTGGTTTGACAGAGTGTTTGTGAGTGACTGGCTACTGTTAAACCAAAAGGAAGCCCTTGGGCGACCTCTAGAGCAAAAGACGGGCCCGAAAGTGTGCCGGTATGTAACCAAGGCGCTGCGCGTAGGTGTTGATCGGTAATCTGATGAGGCAGCTGGCCTGTTACTGGGTCAAAGCCTTTACTAGTGCGTAAAAGAAAAAGCGGATGTTGCCGTGTAGAGGGCAGTAGAGCGTTAATACGTTGGCAAAGCTCGGCCAGACCAGCCAGCGGCACACCTAAAATAATCAAGCCGGCCTGGGTGTCGTTTCCCAACGCGTGGGCTAGGGCTTGCTCAAAATGGGTTGTGGCCTGTAACTGCGTAGGCAGATGAATGCCAGGTAAGTAGTGTGGAAGTTGATGTTGCTCGTTAATTTGTGCGGCGCTATGAGTACTGCGTGCCCAAATTTTTGTTGAGGCACGCTGACTGGCGAGCGCCGCTAAAGCGGTGCCCCAACTGCCTGCGCCAAGTACGGATACGGGTACAGAAGATAGGGCAAACGCTGTCATTACTGAACCTGTTCTGTTGCTGCAGCACCGGACTGTTCAGCAGCACGCTGCTCGTAAAGTGCTTGGAAGTTCACTTCGCTAAGATGCAGAGCGGGTAGCGAGGTGCGGTTGATCGCATCCGCAACGGTAGCACGTAGGTAAGGGTACAGCATGGTTGGACATACAATACCGATGAGCGGATCCATTTGCTCGGCAGGAATATTGTCGATTTCAAAAATACCTGCTTGAGTGGCTTCAACCAAGTAAAGCACCTTGTCTTCGACGCGTGTGGTTACAGTGGCTGTCACTGCGGACTCGAAGACGGTTTGGGCTAAACGCTGAGCGCTAACGTTAATTTCTACAGAAACAGTAGGGGCCTCTTGCTCTAGAAAGATTTCTGGTGCATTGGGCATTTCTAACGATAGGTCTTTAACGTAGGTGCGCTGTAAGCTGAATACGGGCGAGGCGCTTTGTTCTGTAGAGCCTGCGTTTTGGTTTTCTTGGTTCTCTGCCATGAGACATTCCTTTAGGGGTAGAAAGTGATAAGGTTAACTAAGCCGTTATGCTGAAAGCAGGGGGACCAAGCCTCCTGCTTGATCTAATGCGGCTAAATCGTCGTAACCACCAATATGCTTATCATCTATGTAAATTTGTGGCACGGTACGACGTTTGGTGCGCTCCATCATAATGTCACGCTGAGCAGGATCTTTATCAATAAAGATTTTTTCGATCTCTGTTACACCCCGTTGTTTTAACAACATTTCTGCACGAGTGCAAAATGGGCAAACCACAGTGGAATACATTGTAACTTTAGCCATGAGTCATGCCTTTTAGTGAGTAAAGTTATGATTTTTTAAGAGGTAAGCCGGCTTGAGTCCAAGCCATAAGGCCGCCCTCTAGAACGGAAACATCATTAAAGCCCTGTTTACGCAATGTGGCTACCTGACGCGAGGCATTGCGTCCAGAATCGCAGACTAAGATAATGGGTTTATCTTTTGCTATTTTTTCAGTCTTGTTGACGAGGTCGGCCGCTTCAATATGACGTGATTGCGCAATGTGGCCCGCTTTATAACTGTCCGTTGCGCGTATATCGATTAAAATTGCATTTTGCTGATTGATTTTTTGTGTGGCTTGGCTCGGAGATAGAAACTGGCCTCCGCGTTTAGAGAGGCTAGGGAACATCAACATCATGCCGGAAATAAAGGCCACTACGAGTATCAGCAGATTGTTGGTATCGGTTAAAAAGTCCACGATGAGTCCTGTGTAAAACTTAGTTTAGATTAAAAGTGTTAAAGGGCTGTTTCGACTAATTATAATGGACAAAAATTTTGCAACCTAAAGGCTATTTTTACCATGTATAAACTTGTATTGATGCGCCACGGCGAAAGCCAGTGGAACCTAGAAAATCGTTTCACCGGCTGGACAGATGTTGACTTGACCGAAGCAGGTCGTGAACAAGCCAAACAAGCCGGAGAGCTCTTAAAAGCCAACGGGTTTTCTTTTGATATCGCATTTAGCTCCGTATTAAAACGTGCAATCCGTACATTATGGATTGTTTTAGATACCATGGATAGCGTTCATATCCCTGTAGGTAAAACTTGGCGCTTAAACGAGCGTCATTATGGTGCTTTACAAGGTTTAAATAAAGCGGAAACCGCAGAAAAGTACGGAGACGAGCAAGTCATGGTGTGGCGTCGTGCCTATGCGATTGGCCCAGACCCCGTAACTGAAGACGATCCACGTCATCCTAAAAACGATCCACGCTATGCCAATTTAAAACCCGAGCAGTTGCCAGCAACCGAGTGTTTAGCTCAAACCGTCGAGCGTGTGGTGCCTTTTTGGAATGACAGCATTGCACCAGCGATCCGTTCGGGTCGTAATGTGTTGATTACTGCACACGGCAATAGCTTACGTGCTTTGATTAAACACTTAGACAACATTTCCGAAGAAGACATCGTGCATTTGAACTTGCCTACCGGACAACCTTTGGTCTACGAGCTAGACGAGAACTTAAAACCTATTCGTCATTACTTTTTAGGTGACGAAGACGCTATCAAAGCCCAAATGGCCGAGGTCGCTAACCAAGGCAAGGCCAAATAAAAAAACCATGAAAAAAATGATGCGTGTTGGGTTGGTAAGTGTACTGATGGTCTGTGGCCCTAGCTTGCTTTGGGCCCAAACCAACCTAAGCGCGCAGCAGGCTGAAGCTCAACAGCAACGTGTTGAGCTTCAGCAGCGTATTAATCAATTGCAAAAGCATATTGAGGCCACGCAAACAAGTAAAAAAGACGCAACGCAAGCATTGCGTGATGTAGAAACACGTATTTCTAGCACTGATCGCGAGCTCAACACACTGCAGCAGCGTCAAACTGAGGTTCAATCCCATCTTGCCGATTTGCTCGATCAAATTAAAGAGCAACAACATCAACAACAAGTAGGGCAAGCCCAATTGGCCGAGCAGTTACGCAGTCAGTATGCAAATGGCTTATCGCCGTGGACGGCTTTGTTATCTGGCAATGACCCTCAAGAAATTCAGCGCGAGTTGGGTTATTTAGGTTATGTAAATCAAGCCCAAGCCAATCAGGTACGACAACTGCAAAAAGGGCTAGAGCGTCTACAACAGCTTAAAGCCGCCGTACAGAAAAATGAGACCGAATTACAGCAGCTCACTCAGAAAACTGAAGCACAAAAACAACAGTTGCAAAAGCAACAAGCAGAGCGAGAGCAAGTATTAAAAAACATTGAAACTGAGCTAGTAGCTCAACAAAAACAAGCCCAAAACTTAGCAGCCAATGAGGCGCGTTTAGGTCAGCTTATTACCGGCTTAGAAAAGGAAATTGCCCGTCAGGCCGAGTTACGTCGTTTGGCTGAGGAGCGCCGCCGGGCTGAAGAGGCACGTCGCAAAGCCGAAGAAGCGCGTCGCTTGGCTGAACAAAAGCGGGTTGCTGAAGAGCAGCGTCAACAAGCACTGGCGGCCGAACAACAACGTATTGCCGAAGCAAAAGCGCAAGCCGAACAGTTGCGTCAGCGCCAAGAGCAAGCGCAAAAAACACAGAATGAAGCAGATTTGGCTGCTTTGCGTCAGGCTCAGCTTGAGCGTGATCAGCAGTTAGCAGCCGAACGAGAGGCGGCGCGTAAAGAAGAAGCGCGTTGGTATGCTTTGGCTCATACCCCGGCACAGCCTGCTGAGCCAGAGCCAGAGCCAAAGCCCGTACAGGTTGAACCACAGACAAAAACTCCCGTCGAACCAGCGGGAGGCTTTACGGGTTTAAAGAAAGGGGCTCCTCCTCCTGTGCGGGGTGAGCAATTAGGTATGTTCGGGGGCGAGCGTCCCGATGGGGGCACATGGCGTGGCATTGTGCTGCGTGCTGCAGCGGGTACACCAGTAAAAGCCATTGCACCAGGGCGTGTGGTTTTTGCTAATTGGATGTCAGGATTTGGTAATTTATTAATTGTGGACCATGGGGCCGGCTTTCTAAGTGTTTATGGTAATAACCAAAGCGTGTTAAAACAGGTAGGAGATATCGTCTCTACTGGTGATGCAATAGCTAGAGTCGGTGCTACCGGAGGGCAGGTCGATCCCGGCGTTTATATTGAAATACGCCATCATGGTCAACCGGTAAATCCACAGCTTTGGCTAAGCAAATAAAAAGCGAACTGTCTATAATTCCGCTATAGTGCGCTATATAGGCGTGTTTTCAATTTAGATAAATAGGACTTTGTGCATGGGCACTCGTAGGCTAAACCGTATAGGATTACTAGTACTTGGTGGAGTAGGTGGCGTGTTGGCGAGCTTAGCGATCAATGCTGTCGCTCAACGAGGCGAGCCTTTACCCTTGCGTGAGCTGCAGCAGTTTGCCAATGTGTATTCTGCGATCAAAAGCAGCTACGTCGAGCCATTGGGTGACGAAGCATTAATTAACGAGGCAATCAAAGGCCTATTTAACGAGCTTGATCCACATTCGTCTTATCTAGACGCTGATGCGTTTAAAGACATGGAGTCCATGACCCAAGGCGGTTTTGGTGGGCTAGGTATTGAAATCGGTCATGAAAACGGCTATCCGACGGTGATTTCACCCATCGAAGACACCCCTGCTGCCAAGGCCGGTATTTTGGCGGGGGACGTGATCGTAGGCATTGATGGTAAAAGCACCAAAGACATGCCATTAAATGACGCGGTTAAAATGATGCGTGGTCAGCCCAACACCTCAATCGAGCTTGAAATCCAGCGTAGCGAACAAAAGCCGTTTAAAGTAACTATTGTGCGTGACCACATTAAAGTACAAAGTGTACGTGGCAAGCGTTTAGATGACGATTTACTCTATGTGCGTATTTCCCAATTCCAAGAGCGCACGGCGGCCGATTTAGTACGTCAGCTTCAAAGCCTAAGCAATGGTCAAGCTCCTCGTGGTTTGGTGCTCGACTTGCGTAACGATCCTGGTGGTTTGCTAGACAGCGCTATTGGCGTGTCCTCGGCTTTCTTAAACAGTGGCGATTTGGTGGTTTCAACCAAGGGGCGTATCCCTTCATCCAATCGTGAGTATTACGTCAAGCCCATCACTCAGGTGTTAGGCAGCAACGACCGTCAACTGCTAGAGCAAATGGACTGGCTCAAACAGATCCCTATTGTGGTGTTAATTAATGCGGGTTCTGCTTCGGCATCAGAAATTGTGGCAGGGGCGTTGCAGGATCACGGTCGTGCCACGGTAATGGGCACACGCAGTTTTGGCAAGGGTTCTGTACAAAGCGTGTTGCCGCTTAGTGCCGAGGCTGGTATTAAGCTAACCACAGCACTTTATTACACACCCAGTGGCAAATCCATTCAGGTAACGGGTGTCGAGCCCGATGTGTATGTGGATGATACGCCTAATGGCAATCTATTCCGTATTCCTCGCGAAGCCGATCTTCAACGTCACCTAAACAATGCCGTGGTAGAGGACGAGTCTGTGCTAGGTGCAGATGAAACCTATGTTAAAGACCCCAAGATGTTTGAGTTTGGGGGCGATGACGATTTTCAATTGCGTCAGGCCGTCAACCACCTAGAGGGGCGTCCTGTTAAAAAAACGGACCCCACTTTAGTTCAAGCGGAATCAGAGGATGCGGCAATACAGTCAGCAGATGCTGAAAAAAAAAGCCCAGTAAAAACGACTAATACCGAAGAGGTACAGCGTTTCCGTATCACCCCTCAAGGTGTGCAACCGATTCAATAGTAAAAGACCGTATGTCGTTAGATGATGCACAACTCATGCGCTATGCTCGTCATATTTTATTGGATGAGTATGGCATTGAGGCCCAAGAAAAGGTGTCTGCTGCCAAGGTTCTTATCATAGGGGCGGGTGGTTTGGGTTCGCCCGCTGCGTATTATTTGGCAGCAGCAGGGGTGGGCCACATCACCCTCGTCGATGATGATGAGGTAGACCTTAGCAATTTGCAGCGCCAAATTTTGCATAACTCCGAACGGGTTGGGCTAAACAAGGCGCAGTCGGGACAACAAACTCTGCAGGCCTTAAATCCATTAATCAGCATAGAGCCATTGGCGCAGCGTTTGTCTGATGCCGATTTGGATCGTTTAGTGCCGCAGCACGATGTGGTGCTGGACTGCACCGATAATTTTGCGACGCGCCATGCTATTAATCGTGCTGCCGTTCGTCATCGTGTACCCATTGTATCGGGGGCGGGGATTCGTTTTGCGGGGCAAATTAGTGTGTACGATTTACGTGATGACCAAGCGCCATGCTATCACTGCTTATTTCCCGAAGCCGATGACGTGCAAGAGTTACGTTGTGCTACCACCGGCGTTTTAGGGCCACTGGTAGGGATGGTGGGCAGCATTCAAGCCGCCGAGGCATTAAAAGTGATTGGCGGGTTCGGAGAGCCCCTTGTAGGGCGCTTGTTAAGTGTGGATGCCTTAACCATGCAGTGGCATACTGTACGCTTTCGTAAAGACCCAAAATGCAGCGTGTGTGGCTCTGCTACATAGCTTTTAACTAAATACACAATAAAACGGCCGCGATCTCATTGCATCGCGGCCGTTTTGTTTTGAGCAGGCTGGGCCTGTGGGAGCTAGCCCCACCCACCCTGTTTAGGCTTTTTTCAAAAACTCGGATTTCAGCTCGTAAGGGGTGCCGTTAATGCGACAAGCAATATCGTGGTCACCTTCAATAATACGAATGCCGCGTACTTTGGTACCTTTTTTAAGGTTAGTGGAGGAGCCTTTTACTTTTAAGTCTTTGATGAGCAATACATCGTCACCGTCTTGAAGCGGGGTGCCGTTGCTGTCACGGACTATGGGTGTGTCTTCGGTTTGAGTTTCAGCCTGCATGGGCCATTCGTGCGCACAATCTGGACAAATGTAGTGGTCTTGGTCAGGGTAGGTGTGTTCCATACCGCATTGAGGGCAAGCAGGAATTGTATTCATGGAGTCCTTTTTGCTTTTTAAGCGAAATTAGAGGTAATTAAATAAAAATCGCTTCAATTCTACTCCTTTTCTGGCTTGGAGGTGAAATCTGGTTGGACCAGAGGCAAGCGTTTAAAAGAGAAAAAAGATAACGCCGTTAACAGCCCCATGACTATAAACCCCCAAAACAAATCATTTTGATTTACGCTAGTATTTCCGTGTAGCTGCATACTGATATTTAAAGTAATGGCTGCACAAGCTACCCCCAAGCTGATGCCCAGCTGTTGTGCCATAGCAGCAAATGAGCTGGCTCGGCTCATGGCATTTTGACTGAGATCCACATAGGTCAGGGTGTTGACGGCGGTAAATTGTAAAGACCTAAACAAGCCGCCTACTGCTAAGACCAATGAAATGAGCCATAGCGGGGTTTGTTCATTAAACACGGCGCAAACTGCAATAAAAAAGCCTGTTAACAGCGCGTTATACATTAATACTGTGCGGTAGCCAAAACGGCGAATAATGGCTGGGGCTAATGGTTTAATCACCAATGCACCGACTGCACTGGTAAAGGTAACCAGCCCTGCTGTCATTGGACTTAGGCCAAAGCCTAGTTGCAATAATATCGCCAACATAAATGGCACTGAGCCCAATGCAAAGCGGCATAAATTGCCACCTAAAATAGAGACAGCAAAGCTGCGGGTCTTTAGTAGCGATAAATCTAAGATAGGAAAAGCGGTATGGCGTGCGTGCCATACATACCAAAGTGCGGTAACTACACCTGTGCTTAGCAGTACAGTGAGCTCTAGGGGGGTGAATTCGCTGTGCCCAAAGGACTCAAAGCTAATCACCAAGCACGCCAAAGCGGTTGCACTAAGAATAAAGCCAAACCAGTCCAAGGGTGGTTTTTCATCAATTACATCTATGCGTATAAATTTTAAAATTAAAACAATGCCCAGAATGCCTACTGGCACGTTCATTAAAAAAATCCAATGCCAGCTCATGTAGGTGACAAAAAAGCCACCTACGGGTGGCCCTATGATTGGCCCAAGCAAAGCCGGTAAGCTTAATACCGCCATGGCCCCCAATAACTCCTCTTTAGGTACGCGGCGCAACATAATAATGCGGCCAACGGGCACCATCATGGCTCCAGCAATCCCTTGAACAATACGCGCAGCAATCAGTTGTGGTAGTGATTGTGACGCCGCGCAGGCCACAGAGCTAAGTGTAAAGAGTAAAACCGCGGCAATAAAAACCCGTCGTGCACCAAAGCGATCTGCGGCCCACCCGCTGATAGGAACAAACACCGCTACCGCCAATAAATAACTGGTGATAATGGTGTTCATGCGGACCACATCGGTGCCTAAAGCTTGGGCCATCATGGGCAGCGCGGTGGCGACCACTGTTGCGTCAAGCATTTGCATAAATAAAGCGCAGCCCACTATATACGGAATAATACGTATGGCTTGGCGTTCACGGGCTGACAGTTGAGAAGTAGATTGTGAGGGAAGCTGTTCGGTTGGCATAGGATTGCAGTACACTGTGTGTATGTTCAATTTTTTCTTTACACCCCATTATGGCAAAGAATTACGAATCTGATATCACCCAGTTCCTAAACAATTTCAAAAAACAGCATCCAGAGACTGAAGCCAAACAACGTGAAGGACGGGGACGCTTATGGGACAAACCTATTGATCAAGAGGCTCAAGACGGTTACAAAGCAGCTAACGTGCCCCAAGATCCTTATGTGTATTACCAAAACCCCTAGTTTTTGCGTGTCATAAGGGGTGGACGATACGTTAAGTACCCCGGTGCTAGAACCCGATGCTTCCTTAGAGCCTAAGGAGGCTTTTGCTCGTCTGTATGGCGAGCCTTTGTTTAGCTTACCGCATGATCTTTATATACCGCCGCAGGCGCTCGAGGTCATTTTGCATAGCTTTGAAGGCCCGCTTGATCTTTTGTTGTATTTAATTCGCAAACAAAACTTGGATGTGCTCGATATTCCCATGGCTCAAGTTACAAAGCAGTATTTAGACTATGTGGAGCAGATCCGGCAAACGCACCTAGAGTTAGCGGGCGAATACTTATTAATGGCAGCACTCTTAATAGAGATTAAGTCGCGCATGTTATTGCCTGTTAAAAAAGCGGATACAGGCGAAGAGGTTGAAGATCCGCGGGCAGAGCTAGTACGCCGCTTGCTAGCGTATGAGCAAATGAAACGTGCGGCCTTAGCGCTTGAGGATTTACCTCGGGTAGAGCGAGATTTTGAGCTTAGCGCAGTGCAGGTGGATTTGCACATTGAAGAGGTTTTTCCCGATGTGTGTGCAGATGATTTACGCCAAGCTTGGCTAGGCATTATGCAACGTGCCACGCTGCATCAGTCACATACCATTACTCGCGAGCAGCTGTCGGTGCGTGATCACATGAGCCAAATCTTACGACGCTTGTCTAATCATGAGTTTTTAGAGTTTAATCAGTTGTTTGATGAGGTGTTAGAGCAAACAACTGCCGATGCAGCAGCGGTAGTGGTGGTGCACTTTTTAGCTATGCTTGAACTAGCTAAAGAGTCGTTGGTGGCATTGACTCAGGCCGAGCCCTATGCGCCCATTTATTTACGATTGGCTTATACGCAACCTACTGTTGCGGCTTAATTTTTTTCATCGGAGTTCCGAGTGAAGGTTGTACATACTATCCAAGAGTTACGTGATCAGTTACAAGGACAGTCGCGCATTGCTTTTGTACCCACTATGGGAAATTTGCACGAGGGCCATTTAGCTCTGATGAAGTTGGCTCGTCAGCATGGTGACCCGGTGGTTGCCAGTATCTTTGTGAATCCACTGCAGTTTGGTCCCAACGAGGATTTTGCTGAATACCCTCGCACATTGGCTCAAGACATAGAGAAATTAGAAAAAGCACGCGATGTGTATGTGCTGTTTGCGCCTTCTGAAAAAGAAATGTACCCCGAACCGCAAAGCTTCAAGATGCAACCACCTACAGGTTTAGGCGACATCCTCGAGGGTGAGGTACGTCCTGGGTTCTTTGATGGGGTCAGTACGGTAGTAATGAAATTGTTTTCCTGTGTTCAGCCCCGTGTGGCCGTGTTTGGGAAAAAAGACTATCAGCAATTAATGGTAATACGTAAGATGTGCCGTCAATTTCAACTACCGGTTGAAATTTTAGCGCATGAAACGGTACGGGAAGCCGATGGCTTAGCTATGTCTTCTCGCAATCGCTACCTTAGCGAGCAAGAGCGAGCTCAGGCCCCTCAGCTTTATGCTTGTTTGCAGGCGGTGCGTGCTCAAGTGTTAGCTGGGCAGACCGATGTGGCGGCAATCGAAGCAGAGGCAGTTAAACAGCTTGAACAACAAGGTTGGTCAGTGGATTATTTATCTTTGCGTCGGCAAAGCGATTTACTGAATCCCACTCAAAATCAGGTGGCTGACGGAGAGCCGTTAGTGGCTTTGGGTGCTGCACGTCTTGGGCAGACCCGTTTAATCGATAACCTAGAAGTTTAAAGCTTGCTGTTTCTCTCACTACGGGTTTATACGCCGCAACAATTGAGAGCTTATCAATAAAAAAACTCCTCCTTAAAATAGCTATTGCTAAGTATTAAGGAGGAGTTTTTTTATGTTTGCCGCTGTTTTAGTTAGTGCTTTGACGCCTATGGAACAACAGGTTTCCACTGAAATAGTGCTGGGCAAAGCAAATAAACGTATTGCTGGTGATTTGTTTGTTTCACAGCGTACGGTGGAAGCCCATCGAGCTAACTTATTTCAAAAGCTTCGTGTTCGTAATGCATTAGAGCTTGTGCAGTTGCTGGAAGCGAATCGCTCTAGAGTGGATCAGGAACGACATACTGGACCCGTTTGGTTTTGTAGCTCGTCAATGCCATCAATGTCCTGTTGCCTGCTTAAATGAGTCTCTAGAGTAGGGGTAACGTAATTAAACACATTGACGCGTAGCTGTTGATCGTGAACAAAGCTTAGGTCAGCTAATACCGTTTCTTGCATGGTTTCTAACAAAATACGGGTGGGCTCGGTGCCAATTTGATGCCAGCAGCCCTGAGCTACTGCGGCCTTGCCAGCAGCGGTAGATGCTTCCGTGGCACGCATACGCCAAGCGCCGCTTGGGCTAAGAGTGACGGTAAATTGAATGGGGGAACAATTGACTTGGGTCGCCGCACAAGAAATAGTACCTAAAAAGGTTTTGGCTTCGTAGATTTCGCGAATGCCCCCTTTAGGTAAGTCGGTTGTATGTGCCATATTGCCTTTATCACCAAAGCCAATTGCAACCTGAGACGCCCCTTTGTTTTTGGAACCATCGCGTTGACCCCGTGCTTTTTCTTGGGCGTCGGTTAGGGTGCTAGCGCGTCCTGAATGCTGTTGAGTTGGGGGTTGGGCACAGCCTGCAACCAGCCCGACTAGCAGCACGGCAGAAAGCGAAGCCAGAGGGCGAGTGATGCGAAGTTTCATCAGAAAGCTCCTTGGGGAACAAAAAGGTAAAGTATGTATTTCAATGCATTATATATTGGCCTAGGAAGCTTGCTGTTGACGCATATGTATTTTACGGTGATTCCGTATTATTCCGCTCAGGTGCAGGCCGGAGCCTGGGCAGATGAAACGTTATGGTGGCATTGCGTATACCATGCACCTAGCTCTGCTATTACTATGCAGTATATAAGCACTGCTTTGAGTTTTGGGGTGTTTTGGGCGCTGTCTTATCTGCATGTGACACAAATTGCTGGGGCTTGGACGTATTCCATTCATGATTTGTTCATATGGTTTGGTTTATTGTGGCTACTTGCTCGTATTGATTACAGCTGTTTGTTGTTACCTGATGTATTTACCCAAACCTTGCTATGGTGGGGGTTGCTTCAGCTCAGCATAAAAACCCCTGAACTACTTACCACCACGCTCTGGGCCACAAGCGGTGTGTATTTAAGCGGGCGTTTGATTCAGTTCTTTGGAAAATTATGTTTTGCTTTGCCCCTAGTTGGGCTGGGTGATGTTAAATTATTGGTTGCCATAACACCTTGGTTAGGTGCCAGTGCGCTGCTGTATGTGTTGTGTTTGGCCTGTGTGCTGTGTTTTTTAACTCAGGTTTATAAACAAGGCTCGTGGCGTCCTACCGGATCCTGTGCGTTCGGCCCCTATTTAGTTAGTGCTAGTTGGCTGGTGTGGTGGTGCCCCCATTCATTTGTTTTATAACGATTTAACATCTATGACCCAAAAACGACTAAAGATCGGCTTAACTGGGGGTATTGGTTCAGGCAAGTCCTTTGTAGCGACGCTGCTAGAGCAATGGGGGGCTACTGTAGTAGATACCGATGTCATTGCTCATCAATTAACCGCGCCCAATGGGGCGGCCATTGATCCCATTCGCCAGCAGTTTGGTGAGCAGTTCATTACTACTAGTGGGGCAATGTGCCGCGATCAAATGCGCGAATTGGTCTTTAACCAGCCTAAACAACGCAAAGCGCTGCAGGCTATTTTGCACCCTTTGATTAGAGATCTTACATTTAGACAAGTACAGCAAGCTCAAGGTTGTTATGTTGTAGTGGTTATACCTTTACTTGTCGAGTCAGGGCAGTGGGCTTCTTATCTTGATCGAGTCTGTGTAGTGGACTGCGACGAGGCCACTCAAATTGCTCGGGTTCAGCAGCGTAGCGGGCTGACGGTAGCCCAAATCAAGCGTATCATGGACGCTCAGGCCACCAGAACGCAGCGTCTTGCTGTGGCAGATGATGTCATCCTTAATGACGCACACACCACAGTAGCGCAACTGACCGAACGCACCCAGTTAAAGCATCAGCTATGGCTCGGCTTGTAAGCTAATTTTGCCAAACAAAACATGAATCAATTTAGGGTTTTTATTGCGTGATTTTATACGAATACCCCTGTAACGAACGAGTACGCACTTTCTTACGTGTAGAGTCTTTATTTAAACGTTTGTTTTATTTTACTGAGGGTGCAGATAGTTATATGCACCAGGTGGCTATTGTTACCTTGTTTGATTTACTGGATGTAACCGAACGATCTGACTTGCGCGGTATGGTGTTACAAGACCTAGAGCGCCAACGTGGGGCGTTAGCGGCGTTGCGTGAACACCCGCAGGTATCGGCCGCCATGCTCGATAAAATGCTGGCTGAGATTCAGGACGTTTCTAGCGCATTAGCTAGTCAGGGTCGCAGTGGTCAAGAGCTACGCAATAACGAATGGTTATCTAGTTTGCGTGGTCGGCTTGTGGTGCCTGGTGGGTCTTCACCAGTCGATATGCCTTCTTTTTATGGTTGGCAAATGCAAAGCGTTGCCAAGCGTCAATCGGACATCGCAGGTTGGTCGGCGTGTTTTATGCCGTTGTTTAATGCGCTTAGTCTGATTTTACGTATTTTACGGGGGGCAGGCGATACCACAGAGCAAATGGCTACAGATGGGTCTTACCAAGAAATGCTAGGCGGTAAAAGCTTTCAGCTTTTACGCGTCTGGGTAGATGAAAAATACGAAGTGTTTCCGGAAATGAGCGCCAATAAATACGTTATTTTAGTGCGTTTTTCTCGTCATGACGGTGAACAAAAGCCCTTGACCGTCAAAGAAACCATACCTTTTACTATTGCACGTTGTAATGTGGGCTAATTATGGCTGGAGAATTCATACATGACAGAAAAAAATGACCACGTATCCCCAAAGAAAGCGCGTGTCTGGCTTTGGGTGTTGGTAGTTGTAGTGGTGGTCGCAGGTTGGTATGGATGGTCGCAGTACAAGACAACAGACTCTAGCTCAAACAACGCACGTGCGGGCATGGCGATGCGTGGACAAAAAACACCAGTACGTACTGCTGATGTCAGTATGGGGGTGGTCGAAGAGCGCCTTCAAGCGGTAGGTACGGTTCAAGCTTTTAATACCGTTGTGGTGCGTAGTCGTGTCGAAGGCGAACTTGTAAAACTTAACTTCAAAGACGGTCAGTTTGTACAAGCAGGGGCGGTCTTAGCTGAAATTGATCCCCGACCTTATCAGGCTAAACTTGATCAAGCTCAGGGCCAACTACGTCAAATTCAAGCGCAACTTACCCAAGCCAAGTCAGATTTAGCGCGTTATACACAACTTGAAAAGCAACAATCCATAGCAAAGCAACAAGTCGATGCGCAGCGTGCTCTAGTCAGCCAGTTTGAAGGCTCTGTTACGTCTGCTCAAGCCGCAGTGGATGATGCGCAATTGCAGCTAGGTTATACCCGAATCACCTCACCCATTAATGGGCGTTTGGGTTTACGTAATCTCGATGAAGGCAATTTAATTTCTGCTGCCAATACCGATGGGCTAGTGCTGATCACACAAACACAACCTATTGCCGTCAGTTTTGCTTTACCCGAAAACGATTTACAGCGCTTACTTGAACGATTACAGCTTGAACGCGAATTAAGCGTCTATGTTAGCGACCGCCAAAATAAACTGGTCAGCTCAGGCTCTATTTTGGCCGTAGATAATCAGATTAATCTCGATACCGGCACGATTCGTGTGAAGGCCTCCATGCCGAATTTAGACAACCGATTGTTTCCTAATCAGTTTGTGAGCGTCAGTGTGTTATTAGCGAATCACAATGGTTTGGTGGTGCCTAGCGAGGCCATTCAAACAGGCTCAATCGGCGATTTTGTGTATGTGGTGTCCAACGATAACCAAGTCGCTATTCGCAAAGTCACAGTAGGTCTTACTACAGACGAGCGCAGTCTCATTACCGATGGGCTAGAGCTAGGCGAAAAGGTGGTGGTCGAAGGCACCGATCGTCTGCGCGAGGGCAGCCAGGTTGAACCCATTAACGGCACGGTAAATGGCCGGAACGGGGGCGGCAGCAGTCGCACTCCTAGCGCCTCTTAAGCATAAGGTACTGCAGCAGTGACGATTTCTAGGATATTTATTCTACGGCCTGTGGCGACCACCCTAGCGATGGTGGCTCTGCTATTAGCTGGTTTACTGGGGTACAAAAGCTTGCCTGTAGCAGCTCTACCGCAGGTGGATTACCCTACTATTCAAGTCGTCACCCTATACCCGGGGGCTAGCCCTAGCGTGATGGCCTCGTTGGTCACTTCTCCTTTAGAGCGTCAATTTGGGCAAATGCCCGGCTTAGCGCAAATGAGCTCAAGCAGCTCGGGCGGCGCATCACGCATTACCTTACAGTTTGATTTGGGCTTGTCATTGGCTATTGCTGAACAAGAGGTTCAAGCCGCTATTAATGCCGCCTCGACGATGCTGCCCTCCGATTTGCCATCGCCTCCGCTTTACAACAAGTTAAACCCAGCCGATCAGCCTGTGATTAGCTTGGCAGTAACTTCGCCTACTATCCCTTTGCCTCAAGTGCGTGATTTGATTGATTTGCGCGTGGCTCAAAAGCTGTCACAAGTGGCGGGTGTGGGTTTAGTCAGTATTGCTGGAGGACAACGTCCAGCGGTCCGAATTCAAGTCAACCCCCAAGCCTTGGCAGCACGGAATGTGGCTTTGTCTGCGGTACGTCAAGCAGTGATAGGGGCGAACGTGAACCAACCCAAAGGCAGTTTAGATGGCCCCAAACGCTCCACCACCATCAGTGCCAACGAGCAGTTACGCTCTGTCGAGGACTATGAAAACCTGATTATTCAGTATGTGAACGAGGCACCACTGCGCTTGGGTGATATTGCTTCAGTAGTTCAAGACGCTGAAGATTTACGGCAAGCAGCATGGATAGGTTCAGAGCCCGCCATCCTATTAAATATACAACGTCAGCCCGGTGCTAACGTCATAGAGGTTGCTGAAAGCATTAAGCAACAGCTAGACAGTTTGCAACGCTCTTTGCCGACAGGGGTGGATATTCAAGTCGCCACCGACCGCACGCTTACTATTCGAGATTCAGTAAAACAGGTTCAAACCGAGATGTTGATGGCTATTGCCTTAGTGGTTTTAGTCACGTTTGTGTTCTTACGTACCTGGACTGCTACGTTTATTCCGTCGGTGGTGGTACCGCTATCTATTGCGGGTACGTTTGCCGTTATGTTTTTATGGGGGTTTAGTATTAATAACTTAACTCTCATGGCATTAACTATTGCCACGGGTTTTGTGGTCGATGATGCGATTGTGATGATTGAAAACATTGCGCGTTACATCGAAGAGGGTATGCAACCTTTACAGGCCGCCCTAAAAGGGGCTCAGCAAATTACTTTCACCTTAATTTCACTGACGGTGTCGTTAATTGCTGTGCTAATTCCTTTGCTCTTTATGTCGGATGTGATTGGGCGTTTGTTCCAAGAGTTTGCGATTACATTGGCTATTGCTATTTCTTTGTCGCTATTTATCTCGTTGAGTTTAACGCCCATGATGTGTGCGCTTTATTTGCGCGCTCCTGCCGATCAGCCCCAACAACAAGGGCGATTTGTGCAGTGGTCTGACCGTACCATGCAGGCCTTAACCCATTCTTACGAGCATGGTTTGCAGTGGGTGCTAAAGCGTCAAGGGCTAACGTTGTGGGTGGCGGTGGCGACTTTGGTCTTAACGGGGGGCATGTATTTGATGGTGCCCAAAGGTTTTTTCCCGCAGCAAGACACTGGTATGATTCAAGCCATCACCGAGGGGCCACAGGCGGCTTCCTTTAGTGCTATGTCACGTTTACAAACCGCAGCCGCTGACGAAATTCTTAACCATCCCGATGTGGCGGCGGTGACTTCATTTATTGGTGTAGATGGCAGCAACCCTACGCTAAATACAGGTCGCATGCAGATTGCATTAAAACCGCACGCGCAGCGCAATATAACGGCTCCAGCCGTGATTGAGCAGCTTGCTGCCCGCTTTGGTAATCAACCTGATTTCCGCGTTTATTTTCAGCCGGTACAAGAGCTCACCGTTGATGATCAAATCAGCCGCACTGCTTACCAGATGGCTTTGTCTGATCCTGACCCCACTGTATTGAATACTTGGACACCTCACTGGGCAGAGCAATTGCAGCAGCTGCCCCAGCTGTCTGAGGTGGCTACTGATTTACAAATGCGTGGTCAGCAAGTGGTGGTTACTGTGGACCGCGATGCTGCGGCACGGCTTGGGATTAGCAAAGCCACTATTGATGATGTGTTGTATGACGCGTTTGGACAGCGATTAATTTCCACTATTTATACCCAGTCGGCTCAATACCGCGTGGTGCTCGAGGTAGCCCCCGAGTTCAGGCAGTCGCCTGATAGTTTGCAGTCTATTTATTTGCCTACGCGCAGTGGTCAGGTGGTGCCATTGGCTACGGTGGCTAGTATGCAGTTGGCTCCTGTAGAGCTTTCTATAGATCGCTTAGATCAGTTTCCGGCCACACAGCTTTCTTTTAATGTGGCAACTGGCTATTCCCTTTCCGATGCGGTAGATGCTATTCAACAAAGCGCTATAGATGCTCAGCTTCCCGAGTCTTCAGAGCTGCGGTTTTTAGGGGCTGCGCAGGCCTTTGAGGCTTCTTTGTCCAGTACGCTGTGGTTGATGCTAGCGGCTGTGTTGACTATGTATATTGTGCTGGGCATTTTGTATGAAAGTTATATTCATCCCGTTACCATTTTGTCTACTTTACCTTCGGCCACCATTGGGGCGTTGGCGGCTTTACTTCTAACAGGGCGCGAGTTAGACATGGTAGGGGTAATTGGCATTATTTTGTTGATCGGTATAGTCAAGAAAAATGCCATTATGATGATTGACTTTGCATTGGTTGCACAACGTAAAGACAAACTACCTGCTCATACTGCTATTTATCAGGCCGCGCTTTTGCGCTTCCGTCCTATATTGATGACCACATTTGCAGCCCTGTTTAGTGCTGTTCCCTTAATGCTAGCCACTGGGGCAGGGGCAGAAATGCGTCAGCCTTTAGGTTTGGTAATGGTGGGAGGGTTGATCTGTAGCCAGTTGCTGACCTTATTTACTACCCCTGTGATCTATCTGTTTTTTGATCGTTGGTCACAACGCTGGCAGGCTTACAAGCAGAGCCGAGTATGAAACGCTGGTTAACGCTTTTTATCATGCGTCCCGTGGCAACCACTTTATTGTGCATTGCCATGGTGTTTAGTGGGCTTTTAGCATTAAGTCAGCTGCCGGTTGCGCCCCTGCCCCAGATGGATTTTCCGATGATTTCGGTTAGTGCCAGTTTGCCAGGGGCCAGTCCAGAAACCATGGCATCTAGTGTGGCCACGCCTTTGGAGCAAGCGCTTGGGGCTATTTCTGGCCTAAGCGAAATGAGCTCTCGTAGCTCGGAGGGCTCAACTCGTATTACGTTGATGTTTGAGCTAGAGCGAGACATCAACGAAGCAGCACGCGATGTACAAGCGGCCATTAATCAGGCTATGCCTATGATGCCGTCGGGCATGCGAGGGGTGCCTTCCTATTTTAAAGTGAATCCCAATGCGGCACCTATCATGGTTTTAGCCATGACCTCGCCCGTTGCTACGCAAGGGCAGCTTTACGATATGGCGACCACTATAGTAGCCCAAAAGTTAGCTCAAGTTCGGGGCGTAGGCCAAGTGGATGTGGGGGGCGGGTCCTTGCCTGCGGTGCGTATTAGTGTGAATCCCCAAGCCTTAGCGGTGGCCGGTTTGGCCTTAGATGATATACGTACTGCTTTAAATGGTGCTAATCCACTACGACCCAATGGTTACGTGGAAAATGACGATGAGCAATGGTGGCTCAGTACCAATCGGCAGATGAATCAGGCACAACAAATTGCCCCGCTGATTATTGGTTGGAATGATAACAGCGCTATACGTTTACAAGACGTAGCCACCGTAGAGGATTCAGTCGAAGACATCAATAATTTAGGCTACGTAAACAACCAAGAGGCGGTTTTATTAATTGTACGTCGGCAAGCCGATGCCAATATTATTGAAACGGTCGAAGACATTCGTGCTCGTATTCCACAGCTTGAGGCCATGTTGCCTTCAGATGTGCGTTTGCAGGTGGCTCAAGACCGCACGCCCAGCATTCGTGCCACCTTAGCCGAAGCACAAACCACTCTGTTTATTGCGGTTGGGCTCGTGGTGCTAGTGGTGTTGCTGTTTTTACGAGATTGGCGTGCGGCCTTAATACCCGCTGTCGCTGTGCCTGCTTCGCTGATCAGCACCTTTGCGCTCATGTACTTTTTTGGTTTTACTTTAAATACCATTTCGTTGATGGCGTTGATTGTGGCGACAGGCTTTGTGGTGGACGATGCCATTGTTGTGCTGGAAAGTATTATGCGCCACTTAGAACAGGGCTTTAGTCCTTTGCGGGCAGCAGCACGCGGTGTGCGTACTGTAGGCTTTACTGTGACGGCCATGAGCCTTTCGTTGGTAGCCGTGTTTATTCCACTGTGGTTAGTGGGTGGCTTAGTGGGGCGTTTATTTAAAGAGTTTGCCGTCACTTTGTCAGTGGCTGTGATGATTTCCTGGTTGATTTCCCTGATGCTCACCCCAATGATGGCGGCTAAGCTTTTGCGTTCGCGCCCACAGGGTGTGGCAGATCGCGCTACCCACGTTTTAGAGCGTGCGCTTGTAAAATGTGGAGACTATTGCAGTGCTGTTTATAGAAAAACATTGACGTGGGCATTGCATTACCGTTTTCTGACACTGTTGTCATTACTGGCTACCATTGCATTAAACGGCTACTTGTATGTGACAGTGCCTAAAGGCTTATTTCCTCAACAAGACACCGGGCAATTAATGGGTTTTTTTAGAACCGACCGGGGTATGTCTTTTGAGGCTATGAAACCCAAGCTTGATACGTTTAGACAGATTATTCAGGCCGATCCCGCTGTACAAAATGTAGCTGTGTTTGCAGGGGGGCGAGGCGGTAGTAATTCCTCCACCATTTTGGTGGAGCTAGTGCCATTAGACCAACGGGATGTCAGTGCGCTCGAGGTGGTTGCGCGTCTACGCAATCAGCTCCAATCCGAACCAGGCGCTCGTTTATTTTTAACACCCCAACAGGATATTTTTGTTGGTGGTGGCTTAGGTCGGTCGGGCTCCTACAGCTATAGCCTGTTAGGCAGTGAGCTGTCGGTGCTTAAAGAGTGGCAGCCTAAAGTGCAGCGAGCGATGGCTGAGCTACCAGAGCTTACCGATGTGGATGCAGACTCTGAAGACAGAGGGGCACGTATTGAGCTTGTTATCGATAGAGAAAAAGCCACCTCACTGGGCATTGATATGGCCTTGATTGCATCCACGCTGAACAGTGCTTTTAGCCAGCGTCAGGTAGGGGTGGTGTATGGGCGTCTTAACCAATATTACATTGTGATGGGGGTAGAAAAGCGCTTTTCTCAAGACATCGAGGCCCTGCAGCAGCTAGAAGTAGTGACGCGTGAGGGCAAACGAATTCCGTTGTCCGTTTTTACCCATTTTGAGCATGGCAATGCACCACTTAGCGTTAGTCATCAGGGGCTGTTTATTGCAGAAAGTGTGTCGTTTGGTTTGGCTGAGGGGGTGTCGTTAGATCAGGCTCTACGTGCTATTGATGAGGCCATGGCACGCATTAGCTTGCCTACGCATCAGATTCAGGCGGGCTATGAGGGCTCGGCGCGCATGATGCAACAAGCCATCGCGCAACAGCCAATGCTTATTTTGGCCGCTTTAGCGGTGATGTATATCGTGCTTGGGATGCTTTATGAAAGCTATATGCATCCATTAACTATTCTTTCTACGTTGCCTTCCGCGGGCATTGGTGCGTTATTAGCATTAAAGCTCGTCAATGAGGAGTTTTCCATTATTGCCATGATCGGTGTGTTTTTATTGATCGGTATAGTAAAGAAAAACGCCATTATGATGGTGGATTATGCGCTGCATGCGCAACGCGACAAGGGTTTATCTATTACGGATGCTGCCTTTGAGGCCTGTATGGTGCGTTTTCGTCCGATTATGATGACTACCATTTCAGCGATTTTAGGTGCTGTGCCGTTAATTATAGCTACAGGCCCAGGTGTGGAAATGCGTCAACCATTGGGCTTGACCATCGTAGGGGGGCTACTTGTCAGTCAGCTATTAACTCTTTATACCACTCCGGTGGTGTATATCTATCTAGAGCGCATTGCGCAGTTTTTCCGACCAATGAAAAAGGCCTCTGTATGAAAAAATGGGCATGGGTTTTATTAAGTGTAGGTGCACTGACTGGGTGTGCCGTCGGTCCTGATTACCATGCGGTTGAAACGCCTTTAAGCGTAGACTATGCCCATCGTGCACAGACAATGGATGCCGCGTGGGTTCAAATTGACACTGCCGTAGCCCCAGAGCCGCAGCCATGGTGGCAACTATTTCATGAGCCCACCCTTAGTTATTGGATGATGCAGCTGCACACTGCAAATCTTGACTTAGAGCAAGCTGAAGCACGGTATAGGCAAGCGCAGGCCTCATTACAACAGGCTCAAGCGGGCTTTTTTCCTACAGTTAGCTCTCAGGCTTCTTCTCAACGCTCGGGGTCTGGTCAAACCAGCCCTAGCGATCAGCATACTCTTAGTGCCAATGTCAGTTGGGAGGTGGACCTATGGGGGCGAGTGCGCCGTTCGGTCGAGGCGGGCACAGCGCAGCAACAGGCCAGTGCTGCTGATTTGAATGCGGTTCGACTTAGTCTAGAGTCTACCCTAGCCCAAAGTTACTTTCAGGCTAAAAACATACGTGCAAACCAAGCACTGTACGAGCAAACCATTGCCGCCTACGAGCGCAGTCTGCAAATGACACGTAATCGTTTGGATGCGGGCTTGGTTTCAACTGCTGATGTGGCTGCAGCCGAGACGCAATTAGAAAACGCACGAACTCAGGCATTGGCTTTAGAGCGGCAGTGGTCTTTATTACGAAACACCATGGCGGTGTTACTAGGAAAAGCCCCAGCCGAGTTTGACTTAACAGCCGAGGCGGATTTGGGGGTGTTACCTACTGTGCCGCTGGGTTTACCTGCTCAGTTGCTAGTGCGTAGGCCTGATATAGTGGCTGCTGAACGTCGTGTTGCCGCTGCTAATGCCCAAATTGGTGTAGCAACAGCAGCTTGGTTTCCTAATTTAACTCTTTCCGCTCAGGGTGGATACCGTAGTGGTTCGTGGTCTGATTGGATTAGCGCCCCAGCACGGTTTTGGTCTTTAGGCCCCGCTTTGGCTTTGACGTTATTTGATGGTGGCGCACGCTCAGCACGTATTCGTGAAGCCGAGGCTGCTTACGATGTCCAAGCCGCTACCTATAAGAAAACCGCATTAGAAGCGTTGCGCGAGGTAGAGGACGCGCTGGTAGAAGCGCATGGTTTGCGTCAAGAGCTAAGCAGCCAAGAACGGGTGGTCGCGGCAGCTCAACAGTCCTTGCAGTTAACACGTAATCAATACGAGGCGGGTTTAATTGATTACTTGTCTGTGGTTCAGGTTGAAACCAACGCCTTATCAGCACAACGAGCTTTGCTGAATTTACAAAGCGAGCTGTATATTAGTTCGGTGCGCTTAATCACAGCCTTAGGCGGACGTTGGGATTAAGGCTTGCCACTAATTTTGGCGGTTCGCCCCTAAGGTGCTCTAACACACCCTAGAGCCTGCACAACCATAGCAGGAGCGCGAACGGTAGTTAGACAGAGCAAGGCTAATCGCCTTGCATCCACAGTTCTAAGCCCTCTACCCACTCTGCAGCAGGCAAACCATAGGCCATAGTGATTTGAGTGGCGCGCTCATACAGCGCTTCAAAGTCAACAGAAGGCGCTTCTTTAAAAGCAATGGCTACGATGTTGCCGTCGTGCGACTCTGGTAGCCACGCCACTGCAGCAAAGGTTTGCTGCAATAAATGCACATTACGGGCATGAACGTATTGGTTGCCCAGCAAATTAATGGTCAGAATACCTTGTTCAGACAACACACGCGCACAGGACTGGTAAAACGCAAGGGTCTCAATGGCCGGGTGGTCAGCTTGTGCACTGTATAAATCAACCTGCAAAATATCAATAGAAGCCCCTTTAGTTTGAGATAACTGTTGGTGAGCATCATTAATAATGACATGTAATCGATCGTTGTCATCGGGCAGATTAAACAACTCCCTACATGCGCGCACCACCTCGGGGTTTAGCTCGACGGCGCTGACCAGACTATAGGGGTAATGCTGGTAACAATATTTAGTCAATGAGCCAGCGCCGAGGCCAAGCTGCATAATATGTTCAGGTTGATCCATAAACAGCTGCCACATCATCATTTGTTGAATGTAGACTAACTCTAAATGATCAGGCTGATCCAAGCGCATCGCGCCTTGAACCCAAGGTGAGCCCAAGTGCAGATAGCGCACTCCTTCGTGTTCTGAAATTGTGACTTTATCCATTGTTATTTGCGTCAATCAAACAAGTTGCCTAATACCCGCAATACCATGCGCGCCATGTTGTTGCGCAATGGCTAAGGTGGTGGGGTTTTGCCCACCAATTGCATACACGGGTCGGCCTGCTAGCGTTGCTAGCTGAGTAAATGTGTTCCATCCTAATGCAGCTTGGTCTGGATGGGAAGGGGTAGGGAGCACATGGCCTAGCACTACAAAGTCAGTATTCAGTTGCTGGGCTAGCTGCATATCAGCAGCAGAATGGGTGGACATAGCAACCAGTTGGTCAGCGCGTACTGGGGCAGCGATTTGTTGTGCCACTAAGCGCTGTGCATCTTGGCTGCGCAAGTGCAGTCCATCTGTGTAGTGAAGCCAGTCTAGACCGTGCACACTATTTAGCAAACAGCGCGCTTGATAGCGCTGACATAACGCCATGGTTTGCTCTAAAGCATCCAGTAAATCTATAGATTGTGGACTGTGTTGTTCCCATTCTGGTTCGCGAAACTGGACCAGCTTAACGCCGTTTTCTAGGGCTTGCTCTAGTTGTGCTAGCCAGGGTTGTAGCCCTGATGGCGAACCAATGTGGCTGATTAAGTATCGGTTGGGCAGAGTGAGCCATTTTAAAACTGGGAAGGTGGCGGGGAGGATGGGCCCTATGGTTAACGGGGTGGGCGCAAACGGGTCATACCACGCTAGCTGCTGGTTTTCTTGGGGGCTAGGTGTGCCTTCCCACTTGGTGACTAGGCAAAAATGCAGCTCTACCGTAGAGCGAGGATAGTGATGAATATAACGCACCCACGGTCTGATCTCGGTGGCTTGGATGGCGATTTCTTCGTGCAGCTCGCGTACTAGCGCATCGTGCACACTTTCACTGGGCTCAATTTTACCGCCGGGCAGCTCCCACCAATGAGCCCAAGGTTTATCTGCAGGGCGGCTGCCTAGCAACACCGCACCTGTTGGTTGCACCATTACACCCACCGCCACGCGTACATAGGGCTTAGTTGCCATGGTTTGCTACCCAATCTCTGGCGAATTGTTGAGCCACACGTCCGGATCGAGAACCGCGATGCAAGGCCCACTGCAAGGCTTCACGACGCGCATTTTCTACTTCAGCGGGTGGATGTCCTAATTCTTTGAGCCAGTAATACACAATATCTAAATAGTCGTCTTGTTTAAATTGATAAAAAGAGAGCCAGATACCAAACCGCTCCGATAAAGAGACCTTTTCTTCGACCGCTTCGCCATAATGAAGCTCGCCAGTTGCAGGGGTTGTGGTGGCTAGGTTGTCAACCGCGTATTCAGGCATGAGGTGACGACGATTCGAGGTAGCATAAATAAGCACATTGTCGCTAGGAGCAGCAATTGACCCATCTAGTACAGACTTTAATGCTTTATAACCAGCCTCACCATCTTCAAAAGACAGATCATCACTAAATATAATAAAACGTTCGGGGCGGTCTGCGATCAAAGTAATGATGTCGGGCAGATCCCCCATATCGTTTTTATCGATCTCTATTAGACGCAGGCCTTGATCCGCAAATTGATTCAGCATGGCTTTGACTAATGAGCTTTTGCCGGTGCCACGGGCACCTGTCATTAGCACATTGTTGGCTGGTTTTCCCGCCATAAAATGAGCCGTGTTGCGCAGTAAGGTATTTTTTTGTTGCTCTACATGTTGTAAGTCGTCGGGGTGAATGGTGGCAATGTGTTGGACTGCATCAAGCCATCCGCGGGCACCGCGACGACGCCATATAAACGCAGAAGCATTCCAGTCAATACTTGGCGGAGCAGGGGGTAAATACGCTTCAAGCTGCTCTAATACACGTTCAGCGCGTTGTAATAACTGGGTTAAATCGTAATTCAAAATCTTCTCCACTTGGTAAACTCTAGATGTATTATTAAAGGTTGCGTGGTTTTTATGTCGTCAGCAAGTTTAGTTTAGTGACAAATTCGGTTTAAAGGCCACAACACCGTATAATTATCCCTTTAGCCTTGGATTTTTTCCAAGCAGGAATTTTTTTCGTTCGGAATACGTTTTGAATCTCCCAAATCTAATGAGCCCCATCGCTGATGATATGAAAGCCCTGGATCAGGTAATCCGAGGTCGCTTGAATTCAGAGGTTGTTTTAATACGTACTATTGGGGAGTATATTGTGGGCGCGGGTGGCAAAAGAATGCGACCTGCTTTGTTGTTACTTGTAGCCAAGGCTTTAGGCTATCAAGGCAATCACCATCACACTTTAGCGGGCGTGGTCGAGTTTATTCATACCGCTACCTTATTACACGATGATGTGGTGGACGAGTCCGACTTACGCCGTGGTCGTAGCACAGCTAATGCTGTCTTTGGCAACGCGGCAAGTGTCTTAGTTGGCGACTACCTCTATTCGCGCTCTTTTGAAATGATGGTAGAGACCAACTCCATGCGCGCTATGGCGGTTTTGTCCGAGGCCACCACCATTATTGCCGAGGGCGAGGTACTACAACTATTAAACGTACACGACCCCGATGTGTCTCAAGACCGCTACATGCAAGTTGTGCGTTACAAAACCGCCAAACTCTTCGAGGCTGCCGCTCAGGTGGGCGCTATTTTAGCTCAGGCCGATGTCGAGCTTGAAGACGCAGCGGCTGCGTTTGGGCGTCATTTAGGTACCGCTTTTCAACTAATCGACGATGTATTGGATTACAGTGGCGATGCCGAGGCCCTAGGGAAAAACGTAGGCGATGATTTACGTGAAGGCAAGCCTACTCTGCCCTTAATCCGCGTGATGCAGGTGGGTACCCCCCAAGAACAACAGCTAATTAAATCTGCTATTGAAACAGGCGATGCTGACTTCACCAAGGTTGCCGCTGCTATTGCAAATACCGATGCGGTGGCTTATACACGTCAGGTGGCCGATGCGGAAATCAACCTAGCACTTTCAGCCATTCAGGCCTTTCCCGATAGCCAGTTCAAACAAACCCTTATTGGTTTTTGTACTGCCGCCGTACAGCGCGATCACTAATTTCTTTTTATAATTATGCAGCGAGTCTTTGGCATTGTGGGCCGATCAGGTAGTGGTAAAACCACCCTGATCGAAGCAATGATTCCTTGGTTTAAACACCAAGGTTTACAGGTAGCCGTTATCAAGCACAGCCACCACAACCTCCAGTTTGAGCCTCCTCACAAAGACAGCTCTCGTTTTCGTTCTGCTGGCGCACGCGAGGTGATTGTGGCATCGCCTTATCATTACGCGCTTTTCCATAATCTTGAAGACCAAGATGAGCCCATGTTGCGTAACTTGGTGGCGCGTTTACAGCCAGAGGTGGATGTGATTTTGGTCGAAGGCTACAGACAAGCCGCTATTCCTCGACTAGAGGTGTACAGACCATCACGTGGCATTGAGCCTGTTTACCCACATACTGAGCAGGTGATCGCACTGGTGAGTGATGAAGACCTGTCGGCTCATGACTTAGTTTGCTTAGATTTAAATCAACCACAGGCGGTTGCTGAGTTTATTTTGTGTTTTTTACAGCAAAAATCTGAATCTTTGCTTGAGAGTGATCAGTAAAGACTGCGTGGTTTTACAAACTCTTACTAAATAACTCCTAGAGTTCCTTGAGTCTATACCTAGAGTAGGCGATATATGGATGAAATCCAACGTTAGATTATTTGTGGTTTTACCCTATAATTGACTCCTTTTAAAACAAAAACTTACCTAGGTGTCTTATGCTTATAGAGCTAGATATTGCACAAACGGTCGGCGTAGCTGCCGTATTTTTAGTGATTGGTGAGCTAATCAAAAGAAACGTTTCTGTGCTGGAGCGTTATTTTATTCCTAGCCCAATTATCGGCGGCTTGGTATTTTCTTTAATTACGCTATATGGACATCAAACGCAAAGCTTTACTATAGAGCTTTACGACAATATGCGTGCCTTTTTGCTCATGGCCTTTTTTACCACGATTGGTTTTTCAGCCAGTTTCGAGATGTTGAAAAAGGGTGGGATCGCAGTAGCTGTCTTTTTATTTACCGCAGTGCTTTTGCTAAGCTTGCAGAACGTGGTGGGCATTAGTCTTGCCTCATTGATGGGCGAAAACCCATTGCTTGGTTTAATAGCTGGCTCAATCACCTTAACAGGTGGTCATGGTACGGCTGCTGCGTTTGCGCCTTTGTTAGAACAAAAAGGGGTAGTAGGGGCAATGCCCGCTGCTATTGCCGCAGCCACGTGGGGCTTAGTTGCTGGGTGTGTAATCGGCGGCCCGTTAGGTTCGCGCTTAATGAAGCGTCATAAAATTAAAGGGCGACCTTTTAGTCACGGACATCAGAGTCACGACACCAACGAACCCCCCCAAGATCTTAACCACCAACAAAAAGAGCTTTCCTCAGACAGCAAGCCTTTATTACCTATCTCTTTGCATTCAGTGGTGCTGCTGACTGTATCGATGGGTTTGGGTGCTTTTATTATTGATTGGTTAAAAGACAGCGGTATTACCTTGCCGGGCTATCTAGGTGCTATGGTGGTTGCTGCTGTTATTCGTAATGTTATTGACTGGAAAAAATTGCGCTTTCCCGAGCAAGAGTTTGACGTTATTGGTTCGATATCGCTGGGCTTTTTCCTGGTTATGGCTTTAATGTCTATGAAGCTATGGGAGCTTGCCGACGTGGCGGGGCCGCTATTAGTGATATTAGTGGTACAGACTGTGTTCATGTTCTTCTTTGCTATGTTTGTGACGTTCCGCTTGATGGGCAAAGACTACGATGCCGCTGTGATTGCTACCGGGCATTGTGGCTTTGGTATGGGGGCGACGCCAAACGCCATGGCTAACATGCAGTCATTTACCGCAGTAAATGGTCCTTCTCCTAAAGCTTTCTTTGTGATTCCTTTAGTGGGTTCGTTGTTTATTGATTTCTTTAACGCCGTCATCATTACTATTTTTATGAATATTTTCTAGTAAATCACCTGGTTAAATGATGAATACCTTGACCCCAAAATACTGGTTATTTTGGGGTTTTCTTTACTTATATCAAAGAATACAAAAGAGTTTGATGCATAAAATAAGCCCATAGTGTGCCACTTGTAATTTTTATTTAACAAAAATGTAAGTGTTTTTATGTCATCGTTTTATTTTGTATAAGGTGGGCGGGGTTATGTTTAACCGGTTTAGTTTAACGCGGCGCTTTTGGTTAATTGCATTTGTGTATTGGATTGTGTTTGTGCTCACTATTGTAGTGGCTAGCAAGGGACTTATGCAGGCGCGTGATAGCCTCCATCTAATTCATGATGAGCGTATGACAGCAGTCGAAACCTTAAACTCAATGAAGCACAATCTGCTGCAAACCCGCCTTAATATTTTATTAAGTTTCCAGCACGATCCAGACAGTGCCTTATATGAGTTGCATGATCACCCTGTCACCTTGCACTTGGATGACATTAGAAAAAACATGGCAGCTAATAAAATAAGTCGGGAAAATTTATATAGTCGTACTTTATCGGCTGAAGAGCAGACTGTTTTAGACCGTATTTTTTCTGCACAAGAAGCATGGCGTGCCAAGCTTGTACAAACCATTGACCATGTAGAGCAAGGCGATTTTAGCCCTCAGGTAATGCAAGAGTTTTTAGTGGCAGGTCGTACACAGGGTGCCGAGGTGGTCAGTCAAATTAATGCGGCCATCGAGCACCAAACCGCACAAGCTAGCCAAGAGGCACAGCAAGCCGACCAACGTTATTTTTATGCCAAGTTAATCTTTGCCACTATTGTCTTGGTAGGGGTGTTACCCATCACGTGGTTTATGGTGTTGACCTTGCGTCGCATGATGCGTGGTTTCAGCCTAGCTAACCAAACAGCCCAGGCCATTGCTGGGGGCAATCTTACCCAGTCTATTAGTGCCGATGATGGTCAAGATGAAATTACAGAGCTACTCACCCAAATGGAGCAGATGCAGCGTAATTTACGGCAGCTACTTTCTGGGATTAATTACAGTGTAAGCACGATTGTAAATGTGGCGAATCAAGTGGCAGATGGTTCGTTACAGTTATCGTCCCGTACAGATCAACAAGCGGCATCCCTTGAAGAAACCTCGGCAGCAACAGAAGAGCTAAACAGCACGGTTCAGCAAAATGCAGCCAATGCGCGCGAGGCAGAGATAATGGCAGATCAGGCCGAGCAGGTGGCGCGCCGTGGCGGCCAAGCCGTAAGTAATGTGGTGCAAACCATGAACGAAATTAATCACTCTTCGCAACGCATTGCAGAAATTGTGGGCATTATTGATAGCATTGCGTTTCAAACGAATATTTTGGCTTTAAATGCAGCGGTTGAAGCTGCACGCGCCGGCGAGCAGGGCAGAGGCTTTGCTGTGGTGGCTTCAGAGGTACGTGCTTTAGCACAACGTTCAGCCTCCGCAGCCCAAGAAGTACGCACCTTAATAGATAGCTCTGTGCAAATCGTGCATAGTGGGAATGCGCAGGTTTCAGAGGCAGGCGCTACGATGGATGAAATAGTAGCAAACAACGAGCGCATGATTTTGCTGATTCGTGAGATTGCCGCCGCCAGCCAAGAGCAGTCTGTGGGGTTAAACCAGATTAATCAGGCAATTAACTTAATGGACGATGCCACACATCAAAACGTCACGCTGGTAGAGCAAACCACCAGCGCGTCGCATGTGTTGCGGGTTCAAGCCGATGAGCTAGCCGCAGGGGTAGCTGCGTTTAAGCTCGAGGACGGGCAGAAGATGCCTACAAATCGAATACTTTCCCTGGGTTAAGAATACCGTTCGGGTCTAAAGTGCGCTTTAAGGAGCGCATCAGTGCTAGCTCGCTTTCTGTACGGCTGTAGTGCAACCATGGCTTTTTATGTAAGCCAATGCCGTGCTCAGCCGATACAGAGCCTTGATAACGCTGAGCGATTTCATAGCACTGTTTTTCAATGGCGTACTCGATATTTTTGTCATTGTTTGGAACAGGGCCGACGGATAAGTGAATATTGCCATCGCCAACATGCCCAAAAAACAGAGCATTTATGTCAGGGTAAGACGCACTTAATCCCTGCTTTAGTTCCTCGACGGCTTGCCCAATACGAGAAATGGGAAAGGAAATATCAAAATTAATAATAGGAGCATAGTGTGGCAAAAGCTCTGATACCGCATCCCGTAGCGACCAAAAATCGTTGGTATCGCTTTGGGATTGGGCAATAGCGGCATCCAAGACCCAACCCTCTGTTAATGCATGCTCTAAGACGGCCTCAAACTGCGCCTCTGTGGCGTGGGGGTTAGCCGATTGCAAATCCATTAATACATAAATAGGGTGGGTAGCTGGTAGTGGCGCACGCTTACCGCCAACGGTGGTAGCCGCTACGTAGTAGTCTTGCCACATCACCTCAAACGCACTGACTAGACCTGATAGGGCTTGTTGGCTGTAGCGTAATAATTGAGTGACTGCGTTAAAGTCGGATAAGGCCAATAGAGCCGTATTTGCTCCATTCACTTTAGGGTGGAGTTTGACGACTACCTTGGTAATTATGCCCAAGGTGCCTTCGGAACCGATAAATAGGTGTTTAAGATCAAAGGCGGCATTGTTTTTTGCCATTTTGTTAAGCATAGACAGTACGGTGCCGTCTGCTTGTACTACCTCTAGTCCCAGCACTAAATCTCGGGTCATGCCATAACGAATAACACGGTTGCCGCCTGCATTGGTGGAAACATTCCCCCCAATCTGACACGAGCCGCGGGCACCTAGATCTAAGGCAAATAAAAAGCCAGCCTCTTCGGCTGCATTTTGTAAAACTTCTAAAGGAGTACCAGCCCAAGCGGTAAGGGTAGCCGAGTCGGCGTCTAGCTCAATGACGCCGTGTAGATGGTCCAGCGATAAGGCCACTGCGCTACCACGTATAGTGGCCCCACCTGCCAAACCTGTCATCCCCCCTTGAGGTACTACGGCACAGCCTAAGCGGTTGCAAAGGGCGAGGATTTGGCTGACCTCTTCGGTGGTTTTAGGACGTAATACAGCTATAGGCAAGTCGCCTGCCTCACCGCTCCAATCAGTGGCATACGTCTGACAGACATCTTGGTCGGTAATGATTTGATTGGGTGCCAAAAAAGTAGCGAGTTCGTGTAGAAGTGTGGTCTCTGCCATGATGCTAGATTGCCTTGTAGGTATAAGTAGTTAACGAGGAGTTAAATCGTAATCCACGACTAAGGGGGCGTGGTCGCTATAGCGTTCTTCTTTGTACACCCAGGCCTCTTTGGCTTTGGCTGCAATGCCTGGGGTAGCAATTTGATAATCAATACGCCAACCAGTGTTGTTAGCCCACGCTTGCCCGCGGTTGCTCCACCAGGTATAGCATTCGTGAGTGTGGTCTGGATAAAGAGAGCGGTAAACGTCCACCCAGCCCATATCATCCAAAATTTTTGTCATCCAGGCGCGTTCTTGGGGAAGAAAACCAGAGTTTTTTTGATTGCCACGCCAGTTTTTTAAATCGATTTGCTGGTGGGCAATATTCCAATCGCCACAAATCACATACTCGCGACCGGTAGCACGGTGGTCATCCATATAAACCTGCAACCAATGCTCGAAGCGCTCTAAAAAGCGATATTTGGCCTCTTGACGTTCGTCGCCACTGGTACCCGAAGGCAGATAAGCGCTAATAACGGTGAGCTGATCATAATCGGCTCGGATAATACGACCTTCGGGGTCGAACTCATCGCACTCCATTCCCAAATGTACGGTGTGTGGTTCTGATTTTACATATAAACCTACGCCACTATAGCCCGCTTTTTGGGCAAGATTAAAATAGCCGGTATAGCCTTCAGGGTGACGCATTGGGTCTTTCAGGTCTTTGTCTTGAATGCGAACCTCTTGTAGGCACACCAGATCAGGCTGATGGGCTGCAAGCCAGTCGGCAAAGCCCTTGCGGTATGCGGCGCGGATTCCGTTCATGTTTAAGCTACAAATACGAAACACAGATCAAACTCTTTTATAGATAATGAATAAATGGCTAAATGGTATTTAGCCAAAGCGATAACTGGCATTCATAATACCTGTAGGACTGCGACTAGACAAAATACGCGTGACAGCATCCTGTTCGTCACTAGCACCCAACGCCACAAATAAAGGCACAAGATGGTCTTCACGTGCATGGGCGATGCGAGCGGCGGGGGCTGAGTCCCATTGTTTTATGTGTTGTAGACGATCTGCATAGTGCGATGTTTGGGTCAAAGCCTGTTCTAACCAAGTATCAAAGGCCACAGAGGGCTCAGCCCCTTCAGGCCCCATCAAGCGTAAATTATGGTAACTAGCACCGCTACCTAAAATGAGCACTCCTTGTTCACGAAGGGGGCGTAATACGTGTCCCAGCTCTAGGTGCAATACCGGATCGTAACTGGCATCAATAGAAAGCTGAATCATAGGAATATTTGCCTCTGGGTACATCACATACGCAGGTACAAATGCACCGTGGTCAAAGCCCCGTTCGGTATCTAAATGCGCTTGACCACCGGCTTGGTTGATCAGAGCTTGTACCTGCTGCGCTAATATAGGGTCGCCAGAGGCTGGGTAGCGCACCTGATAGGTGTGTTCAGGAAAGTTGTAGTAGTCGTAGTACATGCTGGGTTTTGGGTTTGCTTGTACTAAAAATGTTCCATTCTCGCTTTCCCAATGGGCAGATACCATCAGAATGGCTTTAGGTGGGGTAGGCAGTTGTTGTGGTAGATCTTGCAAACAGCGTAACAGCGCCGTGTCGTAACGCGAGCTACCTTCCATCCAGGGCCATGGGCCACCACCATGTGAAAGATAAAAAACGGGCATTTTCATAATAAAAACCTATAGATAGAGTAAAAGGTTGTACAACTAACAGCGCAAACGCTTCGCTTTCATGAAATAATAGGCGAGTTCATTTAGGCTAGAAATTGGAATTACAGTATGTCTTCACAACGTCATGATTTTGTACGCTTTGCTTTAGAACAAGGTGTTTTGCGCTTTGGTGAATTTAAAGTGAAATCGGGTCGCATTAGCCCCTATTTTTTTAATGCGGGTTTATTTAATAGTGGTGCTTCCGTTGGGAAGCTAGCCCAATTTTATGCTCAAGCATTGGTTGACTCGGGGGTCGAGTTCGATATGTTGTTTGGGCCGGCCTACAAAGGCATTCCATTATCAACGGCTACGGCAATTGCACTGGCACAGCATCCAGGCCTCTCTAAAGACGATGTACCCTTTGCTTTTAACCGCAAAGAGGCCAAAGCCCATGGCGAGGGTGGTACCTTGGTGGGTGCACCGTTGCAGGGCAAGGTCATTATTATTGATGACGTAATCACTGCAGGCACCTCGGTACGTGAGTCAGTAGAAATCATTCGTGCCGCAGGCGCAGAGCCAGCGGGTGTATTGATTGCGCTGGACCGCATGGAGCGGGCGGGTGCTGATGACCAGCTTTCAGCGCTTTCTGCGGTTCAAGAGGTCAGCAACACGTACAACATGCCAGTAATTAGTATCGCATCGCTTAACGATATTATGGCCTATCTAGCTGACAATTCAGAATTAGCCGCTCATCAACAATCTGTAGCGGCGTATCGAAGCCAGTACGGGATTTAGATTAAAAACTAACTGTATATGCCTTTGCGTTATTAGCTTATGCTTTATGAGGTGAGTTTTGTTCATGTCAATGACAGTTAGGTAACTTTCTGTATTTTACACCCCGAAACGTGTATCTGTATGTGACAAAACCTACTGTGTAAGTGTGTTTAGGTCTAATATATGGGTAGCAGTGTCTATTGACTTATTAGTTTCATCCGCTCTAGGGTGCATAGAGGTGCAAGGCCCAAGTCAATAGACCCGCTATGACTACACACAGATTTTCAGCTATTCACAGGTAGCTGAATCCATTACCTAAATACAGAACATAAAGGTGAATCATATGGCAAAAGGTCTTCCTATGACACGACGCCAGCTATTGTCTATGATTGGTTACGCAGCGGGTGCTTCCGTTATGTACCAATCCATGACTAGCTTAGGGTATGCAGCAGAGTCTTCTTATACAGGCCCTGTACAGCTAAAAGGAAAGCCTAAAAAAGGCACATCCGTAGTGGTGCTTGGTGCAGGTTTGGCTGGTATGGTTGCAGCGCTCGAGTTGCGCAATGCTGGCTACAACGTGAAAGTTTTGGAATACCAAAATCGCGCTGGTGGCCGTAATATCTCTTGGCGTCGTGGTGTGGAACACGTTGAGCTTGGCGGTGAAAAACAGGTTTGTGAGTTTGACGAAGGCCAATACTTCAACCCAGGTCCATGGCGTATCCCATTCCATCATCATGCCGTTTTAGACTACTGTAAACGTCTAGGCGTGAAAATGGAGCCTTTCCTCGAGCTAAACTTCAACTCGCTTTTGCACTCAAGCACTGCATTTGATGGCAAGCCACAAAAATACTCACATATTATGTCCGACTATCGCGGCGGTGTGACTGAATTACTGGCTAAAGCAGTAAACGCGGGTGCCTTAGACCAAGAAGTCACCACTGAAGACAAAGAGGTTCTATTAGCTTCCTTGAAAAACCATGGTGCTTTAGATAGCGAGTACCGCTATGTTAAAGGCCCAGATAGCAGCTTACGTCGCCATTACAAAAAAGCTCCAGGTGGCGGTTTAGATGGCCGTCCCGAGTACTCCGAGCCAATTAAATTCAGTGATGTGGTTAACTCCAAGCTTTGGGCCAACATGGAAGTTCACTTCCTCGAGGAGTTCCAAAGCACAATGTTCCAGCCAGTAGGTGGTATGGACCAAATCGGTCAAGCTTTCTACCGTGAGCTAAAAGACATTGTTCAGTTAAATGCCAAAGTCGTAGAAATCAAACAAGACGATACTGGCGTCACTGTTCACTATACCGACACTAACGGTAACGGTGATGTAAAAACAGAACGTGCTGATTTCTGTGTTAACACCATTCCTCTATCCGTACTCAGCCAAATCCCAATGAACGTGGGTCGCCCAATGCAAGATGCGATCAACGCTATACCTTATGGCCCCTCCATCAAAGTAGGGACTCAGTACAAGCGTCGTTTCTGGGAACAAGACGAACATATTTACGGTGGTATTAGCTACACCGATTTACCTATCACTCAAATCTCTTACCCAAGCGCTGGTGCTGATCTCTTCAGCGATGGCAAAGGGGTCTTGTTGAATGGTTATATGTTTGGCTTAGATGCGTTAAAGTTCGGCTCTCTGCCAGTCAAAGAGCGTATTGCTAAAGCGCTTGAGTACAGCGCACAGATCCACCCCCAAATTAAAGAAGAAGCCGAAACCAGTATGGTGATGTCCTGGAGCCGTGTGCCTTGGACTCTAGGTTGCTTCGGTGTGTGGACCGACAAAAAACGCGAAGAGCATTACGACAACCTATGCCGTATGGATGGTCGTATCGTACTGGCTGGTGAGCACGCTTCTTATATTCCTGCATGGCAGGAAGGTGCTGTGCTTTCTGGTATTGCTGCTATCGAGCAGCTCCATGAAAAAGCGATGGCGAAATAAGGAGTCTCACCATGAAAAAAACACTAGTATCTTTAGCAGCAGCTGCGGCCTTGTCAGTGGTGTCTGCCGTTAGCTTTGCTGATAGCGCCGTGATGACTGATGTCACCGAAGGCGCTCAAATGAAAACAGGTAAAGAAATCTACACTCAACTTTGTGCCGCCTGTCATATGGCAGACGGTTCAGGTGGCGAGGGTGCAGGTAAGTTTCCTGCTTTTAAAAACAATATGCGTTTGATGGCAGCCCAATACCCAATGCACATTGTGCTTTATGGTCAAAAAGGGATGCCTGGTTTTGGTAAATACTTCTCTGACGAACAAGTCGCAGAGGTTGTAAACTACTTACGTACCAATTTCGGCAACCAATTTGAAGCTGATGTGAAACCTGAAGATGTAGCGAAACTACGTAGCGATGACGTAGCGGATTACGGTGATTTGTTCTAAGGAGATTTTTATGCGCTTTGCGTTGAAAACAGCGGGTTTAGTCGTGGGAGCTTTATTAGCCCTAAATGTGAATGCCGAAGAAATCAAACGCGTGCCTGCGCCTAATGATTTCCCTATTGCGACATCGGTTTCATTGCCTGCAGAGACCACGCTTCACTACCTTAGTGGGACTGTACCTAGCAAAGGCGAGGACGGTACCTACGGTGATACCCAAGCTCAAACCGAAAGCGTCTTAAAAAGCATCGAAGCCAATTTAAAATCCATGGGTTTAACTATGGGTGATGTGGTGAAGATGCAAGTTTTTCTTGTTGCTGATCCAAACAAAGGCAACAAAATGGACTTTGAGGGCTTTATGAAAGGTTACGGCAAGTTTTTTGGCACCGAGGCACAGCCTAACCTACCTACACGTTCCGCGATGCAGGTAGCAGGTCTGGTTTTCCCCGAATGGCTTGTTGAAATCGAGGTCGTTGCAGCAACTACCAAGTAATTCCCGACTGCATCACAGGGGTAGCCTAGCTACCCCCTAAACAAAACCCCCACTCCTAGTAATAGGTAGTGGGGGTTTTTGTGTGGACTCGAACTGTTGGCTTAGTCGAGCTTAGCTTTTAGCATGTCGGTGACTTGTTGCGGGTTGGCTTTGCCGCGAGCTGCTTTCATGACTTGACCTACTAGTGAGTTAAACGCTTTGTCACGACCAGCACGGTACTGTTCAACAATTGCTGGGTTGGCCGCAATTACCTCATCTACCATTGCTTCGATAGCGCCTGTGTCGCTAATTTGTTTTAAACCACGTTTTTCAATGATTAGATCTGCGTCGGCGTTTTGCTCGCCATCCCACATCGCAGCAAACACTTCGCGTGCCATTTTGTTAGAAATGGTGTTGTCCGCAATACGAGCAATTAGCTTGGCCAGTTGCTGAGGTTGAATTTTTGACTGCGTGATATCGAGCTCTTCACGATTTAGCACTGCATTCAGATCAGTGATGATCCAGTTTGCCGCTAGTTTGGCATGCTGATTGTTGAGCGCAGCCACGGTGTTTTCAAAAAACGTAGCTATTTCACGCGATACGGTTAGTTGATTTGCATCATAAGCCCCTAGACCTAGCTCGCTTTCAAAACGCGCACGTTTTTGAGCTGGTAGTTCGGGCATATCTGCTTTGACTCGTGCTATCCAGTCGGGACCAATGTACAAAGGCGCTTGGTCGGGATCAGAGAAATAGCGGTAATCGTTCGCGTCTTCTTTGGTACGCATGCTGCGTGTTTCATCTAGATCCGCATCGTATAAACGCGTTTCTTGAATGACTTTACCCCCGTCTTCGATGAGCTCGATCTGACGGCGTGCTTCGTAATTGATGGCGCGCTCAAGGAAACGGAAAGAGTTAATGTTTTTAAGCTCGCAACGAGTGCCTAGTTCCGCTTGGCCTTTAGGGCGTACAGAAACGTTCGCATCACAACGGAATGAGCCCTCTTGCATGTTGCCGTCACAAATACCTAGCCACACCACTAAGGAATGCAGAGCACGAGCATACGCCACGGCTTCGGCGGCTGAGCGCATTTCTGGTTCAGAGACAATCTCAAGCAACGGCGTGCCTGCGCGGTTTAAGTCAATGCCGGTTGAGGACTCACCGTGAGGGCCAGTAAAGTTTTCGTGTAAAGACTTGCCCGCGTCTTCCTCGAGGTGGGCGCGGGTGAGATTTACAGTGTGCTCGGTTTCGCCTACAAAAAAGTGGATTTTACCGCCTTGAACTACAGGTAAATCAAACTGGCTTGTTTGATAGTTTTTAGGTAGATCTGGATAAAAATAGTTTTTGCGTGCAAACACCGAATAAGGAGTGATGGTAGCGTCTACCGCCAGCGCAAAACGAATGGCTTTATCGGCAGCAGCACCATTAAATACCGGCAGAGTACCTGGCAGCGCCATATCAATTGCAGAGGCTTGCGTATTGGCTTCAGCGCCAAAAGCTGTGCTACTGGCTGAAAAGATTTTTGATTTTGTTGATAGTTGGGCGTGAGTCTCTAGCCCAATCACAATTTCCCATTCCATTATTTTGTTCCTGCAATGCGTTGATGCCAATCGCTGTGTTGTTGAAAGCGATCTGCTATGGCTAGAAGCTGGCCTTCGTTGAAGTAATTGCCGATGAGTTGTAAACCGATAGGCAGGTGCTGAGCACTAAAGCCGCAGGGATGCGACATAGCAGGTAGCCCCGCTAAATTAGCGCATAAGGTGAAGACGTCTTCACGCCAGTCCGCTGTTGGATCAGCGTCGTGATGATCTAAAGACTGAGCCGGTTTGGTGGTGACCGGGCCCATAATCACATCACATTGCTCAAAAACAGATTGGAAGTCATTAGCAATTAAGCGACGCACACGTTGTGCTTGGAGGTAGTACGCATCGTAGTAGCCTTCGCAAAGCACATAGGTACCAGTTAAAATGCGGCGTACTACTTCGGGGCCAAAGGCCTCGGCACGACTATTACTGATCATGCTTTGCAGATCGTGATAGGTGTCTGAGCGATGACCAAAACGGACGCCATCAAAACGTGACAGGTTGCTTGAGGCTTCGGCAGGGGTGATGACGTAGTAGGCGGGGATGGCTTGCTGAGTACGAGGTAACGACACCTCTACTCGTGTTGCACCAAGTGACTCATAAAGCGCTAAGGCCGCCTCGATGGCGGCGTGGCTTTCGGCATCTAAACGGCTGGAAAAGAATTCCTTGGGGACACCAATACGCAGCCCTTTTAAGGGCTGGGCACCTTGTTCGTTAAACTGATTGCTATGAGTTGTGAATTGATCGCGCACACGAGCGCCGGTGTTTTTCTGATCACCGCACTGCTCTAGGCTAGTGGGGTCGTTGGCATCAAAGCCCGACATGACTTCTAACAAGGCCAGAGCGTCTTTAGCACTGCGCGCTAAGGGGCCAGCTTGATCCATGCTAGACGCATAGGCAATCACACCATAGCGTGACACGGTACCGTAGGTAGGTTTGATACCTGTTATACCGCAGTGAGCTGCTGGCTGGCGAATTGAGCCACCGGTATCAGAGCCCGTGGCCGCCATAATTAAGCCTGCTGCTACCGCTGCCGCAGAACCACCTGATGAGCCGCCTGGCGTGCGTGTTAGATCCCATGGGTTTTTGGTGGAGCCAAAATACGAACTGGTGCTGTCCGAACCCATGGCAAACTCGTCGCAGTTGAGCTTGCCTAGTGAAACGGCACCCGCTTGCTGCAACTGTGTAACTAGAGTTGCATCAAAGGGGCTGACGTAGTTAGCCAGCATTTTACTGGCTGCTGTGGTGCGCCAGTGTTGCGTCACAATTACATCTTTATGTGCGATAGGGATGCCGGTAAGAGGGGTGGCTTTGCCGGATTGCAATAAGGCGTCAGCCTGATCAGCTTGAGCCAGGCTAAGCTCGGCATCGACCTGAATAAACGCATTCAGTTGGTTTTGGGAAATAGCACTGAGGGCGTCTTGGGTCAGTTCGCGTGCGCTGGTTTTACCTGCACGTAATGCTGCCCCCATGGTGGCAATGTCAGGGAACTGGGTAAAAAAAGACATAATTGGGTATTTACTCGATAACAGTGGGAACTAAGAAAAGCCCGTCAGATAGGGCAGGGGCATTGCTCATGAGCGCGTCCCGCTCTGCAGTCGTATTGGTAGGAGCTGGCTCGTCAGCGCGTAAACGCAAATGAAGGTCTTGGATGACGGCCAAAGGCTGTACCAAAGGCTCTATGCCCGCTGTATCAACGTCTTGAAGCTCGTGGATAAGCTCAAGGATTTGGGTGAAGTCTTGTTCGGCTTGGGCAGTTTGCTCTGGTGTTAGCGCAATATGTGCGAGCTGTGCAATATGTGCGACATCTTGCTGTGTGATTGCCATAAAAAGGTCCCAGTGTCAGTATCAATATAAAAAAATCGTGTGATAGCACCATTTTGGGGCTATTTTATTTAAAAATATAGCCTAACAGATGTTTTAGGCTGTAAAACTGTCTGAATAGACTTAAATTATAAGTTATCATTGACTGTTTCATTGTTAGGTTGTTGTGAGTTCGCTAGCAGGGATGTTTTTAGCCCGGTTTCTGGTTACAAAACGCGGCGTCGAACCGACACCTGTTTATACCAATTCTTCATAGACACATTGCGCACCCATGTTCGGATTCCTACGCAGTTACTTCTCTAGCGACATGGCTATTGATCTAGGTACAGCTAACACCCTGATTTATGTGCGGGGCAAAGGCATTGTACTGGACGAGCCATCTGTTGTAGCCATTCGCCACGATGGCGGATCAAATGGTAAAAAAATTATCCAAGCGGTTGGTCATGAGGCCAAACAAATGCTTGGCCGTGTTCCTGGCAACATCGAAGCCATTCGCCCCATGAAAGACGGGGTAATTGCTGACTTCACTGTAACAGAACAAATGCTTAAACAATTTATACGAATGGTGCATCCGCGTAGTATGTTTGCACCTAGCCCTCGTATTATTGTGTGTGTGCCATGTGGCTCAACGCAGGTAGAGCGTCGCGCAATTCGTGAGTCTGCGCTGGGTGCAGGGGCAAGCCAGGTGTACCTCATCGAGGAACCCATGGCGGCGGCCATTGGCGCGGGCTTGGCTGTGTCCGATGCAAGCGGATCTATGGTGGTAGACATTGGTGGCGGTACAACAGAAGTCGCTGTTATTTCCCTAGGTGGAATGGTTTACAAAGGCTCTGTGCGTGTGGGCGGCGATAAATTTGATGAGGCAATTATCAACTATATCCGTCGTAATTACGGTATGCTTATCGGTGAGCCTACTGCCGAGCGCATTAAAAAGGAAATTGGTTCTGCTTTCCCTGGTACAGAAATTCGTGAAATCGAAGTCAAGGGTCGCAACTTATCCGAAGGGGTGCCTCGCAGCTTTACGGTTTCCTCCAATGAAATCCTCGAGTCTCTTACCGATCCACTTAATCAAATTGTTTCTGCCGTTAAAACCGGCCTAGAGCAAACGCCGCCAGAGCTAGGCGCTGATATCACCGAAAAAGGGATTGCGCTTACCGGTGGTGGGGCGTTAGTACACGATTTAGATCGTCTGCTCCAAGAGGAAACGGGTCTACCTGTGGTGGTGGCTGACGACCCACTAACATGTGTGGTGCGTGGTTGTGGCGAGGCTCTTGAACATCTAGAGAAATTAGGCGCAGTTTTTATTCACGATTAATCCTTGCTTCCAGCTTAACTAGTGCCAGCTTTGGTCCTTTAAGCTGGCGCTGCTTATGACCACTCATGCAAGAGCAACGTACCCTAAGGCTATTTAAACGAGGTCCGGCTGCGGAGGTTCGTTTGGCCCTTTTTGTCTTATTATCAGTGGTCTTATTGATTACTGATGCCCGTTGGACGGTACTCGAGCCAGCGCGCCAAGCCTTGTCGTTAGCAATCTACCCATTCCAGCGTGCTGTAATGGCACCGGCTAACTTGGTGCAGTACGTCGACACATGGATGAATGCCACAGCCTTAGTCCATAGTGAAAAAGAAGCCTTACAACGTCAGCGTATTGAACTGGCTCAGTTATCCACTCATGCCGCGCAGCTGGCTGCGGAAAATGAACAGTTGCGTCGCTTGTTGCAGGTTGCAGACACTGTGACTCAGCCTGCGGTAGCGGTCGAGGTTTTTTACGAACCTCCCAATGCCTTCAACCGTCGTTTAGTATTTAACAAGGGCTCGGCCCAAGGTATTCGTGCAGGCATGCCTGTTATTGACGAAGGCGGTGTGGTGGGGCAGGTTGTGCGAGTTACACCCTACACGGCCGAGGCTGCCCTCATCACCGATGACAAGGTCTCTATTCCAGTACAGGTGCTACGCAATGGTTTGCGTTTAGTCGCATTTGGTGGGCATGCTGCCTCAAAAATTGAAGCTCGCTATTTGACCAACGAGGTCGATTTACAAGTAGGCGATGTCTTAATTACAAGTGGTATTGGTGGTTTGTTTCCAGCAGGCCTACCTGTAGCAGAGGTGGAAAGCCTAGAGTTTGATCCCGCTACTGGTTTTGCGATGGCTGTAGGTCAGCCCTTATCCCACCCCGAGCGCTATCAGCATTTTCTTGTTCTTTTAGTCGAAGAGCCCAGTCTACAGCTCCAAGACAGCGCTTTAACCCATGAATAATAAACCGTATTACTCCCGTGCTACCCAAGCGTTTGAGCGCAATCGTTCTCTGAGCTCATTGCAGCCCATCGATAGCTCACCGTTTAAACCAGTTTCAAGCCTATGGATGGTATGGGGCACCATTTTTTTGTTGTGGTTAGCCTCACTTTTACCGTGGCGGCTCTGGCCTATGGCACCCGACTTGTTGTTGTTGGTATTGTGCTTTTGGGCACTGCACGAGCCGCGCCGTGTCTCCATGTTAACTGGGTTTTTATTAGGCTTATTGCTGGACGTACATGGTGGAGCGCTTTTAGGTGAACATGCACTGAGTTATGTATTAGCCATGTATGGGGGCGGGGTATTGCAGCGTCGTCTTTTAATGTTCAACCCCTTAGTGCAGTTGGTGCATTTATTTCCTATTTGGCTAATTGCTTTGGCTATTCCCCGTTTTATGCACGCGTGGTTTGTTGGTGAGTGGGCAGGTTGGGAATGGGTATGGTCAGCGGTATTAATGGCTGCGTTATGGCCCATTGTGGACTTTCTTTTGTTATTGCCCCATCGTCGTTTAGATGATGCGGATGAAAGCAGCACATAGCGTGTATTAGTATGTTTGAGTTTAAAAAGACCTCACAACTGCTGCGTCGTCGTACCTTTGTGCGCTCGGCAGTAGCAGGTGTGGTTGTCATTTTACTCTTAAGCGTATTGATGGGGCGTTTGTGGTATTTGCAGGTGGTGCGCTACGAGGGCCTCGCCGCTCGTGCCGATCAAAACCGGATTGCTGTCGTGCCCATTCCACCACGGCGTGGCGAGGTCTCTGATCGTAATGGGGTGGTGTTGGCACGTAATTACCGCGATTACACCTTAATGGTCACCCCCGCCCAAGTAGAAGGTCCTATCGAGGATCTGCTCGATGAGCTTTCCACCTTAGTTTATATTTCCCCTCGTGAGCGCCGCCGCTTTTTACAAACCATTGGTCAAAGCAGCCGTTACACCCAAACGCTATTACGTAATAGTCTGAATGAAGTTGAAGCCTCTTGGTTTGCGGCGCACTCGTTTAAGTTCCCAGGGGTGAAGCTTCAAGCCCGTTGGGTACGCGAATACCCCCAAGGCGAGTCGGCCGCTCATGTGATTGGTTATGTGGGTCGCATTTCACAGGCCGATGAGCAACAGCTCGAAGAGGAAGGTCGGCTAGGCAACTACCGCGGTACATCTATCATAGGTAAAAAAGGTATAGAAAAAACGTGGGAAGACGTATTACATGGGCAAACGGGGATGGAAGAGGTCGAGGTTACGGCTTCGGGACGCCCGGTGCGAGTACTCCGCCGTATTGACCCAATCCCCGGGGCGGATTTGCAGCTATCAATTGATATTGGATTACAAAAGGTCGCCGAGGCGCAATTTGAAAATAGACGCGGTGCCTTGGTGGCAATTGAGCCCAAAACGGGCGAGGTCTTAGCCTTTGTGTCAGCTCCATCGTTTGACCCCAATTTGTTTGTGGATGGGATTGATGTGGAAAATTGGCGCAAACTCAACGAGTCGCCAGATCACCCGCTAATTAATCGCCCATTGTTTGGCACCTATCCTATTGGTTCGACTTACAAGCCATTTGTTGCTTTGGCTGCACTAGAAATGGGTAAACGCACGGCCACAGAAAAACTTCCAGACCCGGGTTATTTTGAGTTTGGTGGGCAGCGTTTTCGTAATGCGGGTGGGGCTGCTTACGGTTGGACTGACATGCACCGCGCTTTGGCGGTGTCTTCAGATACCTATTTTTACTCGCTTGGGCCGGAAATTGGTGTGGACGCCCTGCATGACTTCAGTAAACAGTTTGGTTTTGGACAAATAACAGGTATTGACCTCGAAGGAGAGCGACGCGGCATTTTGCCTTCGCGTGAATGGAAACGTAAAGCGTATAAAAATCCTTCTCAGCAACGGTGGTATGCCGGCGAAACCGTATCAGTCGCAGTAGGTCAAGGCTACAACTCGTTTACGCTTTTGCAGTTGGCCCAAGCCACCTCTGTATTGGCAAACGATGGCGTATATATGAAACCGCATCTAGTCAGTCAAATTATTAATTCTGCCTCGGACACCAAAACGCCTACAGTGACTACCCCTTCTCATGTGATTCCACTACAGCAAGCCAATATTGATGTAATTAAAAAAGCACTGATAGATGTAACACGCACTGGTACGGCGCGTCGTGCATTTAGTGATGCCGCGTATCAGGCTGCAGGTAAAACGGGAACAGCACAGGTATTTAGTTTACGTGGCGCTAAATACAATGCGAGCGCAATTGATGAGCGACTGCGTGACCATGCTTTGTTTATGGCCTATGCCCCAGCGGATGATCCTCAAATTGCGATTGGTCTGATTGTAGAAAATGCGGGCTGGGGAGCAAGCATTGCAGCACCAGTGGCTCGGTCTGTTTTTGATTATTGGCTCGTCGACAGAGGGCATATGTACCCATGAAATTAGTTTGGCAGGGCATTCTAAAAGCATTTAACTCGTTAGACTGGCCATTATTGATTCTTTTAAGCTTAATGGCGGTTTTAGGTTTAACCGTCATGCACTCGGCGGTGGGCAGTACGGACTGGCGCTTTGCCGAGCAATCCAAGCATTTTTTGGTGGCGTTTGTGATTATGTGGGTAGTGGCTTGCATTCCGCCGCCGTGGATTATGCGATTAGCCCCCTATGTATATGTGTTGGCGCTTATGTTGTTATTGGGGGTGGAGTTCTTCGGGGAAACCAGCAAAGGGGCAACACGGTGGCTTAATTTAGGCTTTACACGCATTCAGCCATCAGAAATGCTGAAGATTACGGTCCCTATTACCTTAGCTTGGTATTTTCATAGGCGTCAAAATACGTATTTAGGTTTTGTAGACTTTATTGTTGCCGCGTTGTTGTTGGCTATACCATTTATGCTGATTGTGCGTCAGCCTGATCTTGGTACTGCATTATTGGTCTTAGCTGCCGGTTTTTTTGTAATGTATTTTGCAGGGCTGCCGTTTAAGCTACTCGTGCCTGCCACCTTGTTGCTATTGATTGGCTTGGGCTTAATTCTTTATTACGAAGATACTTTATGCGCGCCTGATTTTGACTGGGTTGTGTTGCGTGACTACCAAAAGCATCGGGTTTGTACATTGTTGAACCCTGGCTTAGACCCGTTAGGTAAAGGCTTTCATACGATTCAATCCATGATTGCTGTAGGTTCTGGGGGGATTTACGGCAAAGGCTATATGTTAGGTACCCAGTCGCGTTTGGATTTCATCCCCGAGCGTACCACTGACTTTGTGTTTGCTGTGTTTGCCGAAGAATTCGGTCTATACGGCGGTATTATGCTTTTGGTGCTGTATGCTTTGATTATATTACGGGGCCTAGCCATTGCTATGCATGCACAAAGCCAATACAGCCGCTTGGTAGCAGGCTCGTTATCACTTATGTTATTTACGTATGTATTTGTCAATGTGGGCATGGTAACAGGGGTGTTGCCAGTGGTAGGTGTGCCGTTACCTTTTATGAGCTATGGCGGCACGGCTTTGCTGACCCTAGGCGTGGCCTGCGGTATGTTGATGGGGATTAGCCGCTACCGCCCCCCACAGAAAAGCGCTCACGCTTAACACTAGAACACGAGTCTGCGGGTCTTGATCGATATGTAGCAGTAGGCAGATGGGCGTTAGATTAAAAAGGAAAAGCCGAGAGCAGTTTACTTACTGGTGCTGGCAAAGCTGCTACCGCTAATTCTTCACTTTTTAGCCAACGTTCATCTGGTTTAGGCTCGTATAAAACCGTCGGGTTTTTCAGCCACCAAGGCGTAATATGCAATTTAAAATGGCTAAATACATGCGTAAACTCAGCCATTTTTTGTGCTTGATGAAGCTGGGTGCCGTGGTTGATCAGAAACTGTGCTAAATCGGCCTCTATCTCAAACTGAGGCAAGCTTAACATGCCGCCCCAAATGCCTTGGTTAGGACGTTGTTCCAGCAGCACTTGTTCACCTTGTTGCCAAATAAGCATATGACACGAGCGCTCGGCTTGTTGGGTGCGTGGTTTGGGCGTGGGTAACTCGGTCTGCACCTGATGAGCCAAGGCATAACACCCCTCTTGTAAGGGGCAAAGGCTACAGGCCGGCTGGCCTCGACTACAAACCTGAGCACCTAAATCCATTTGGCCTTGGGTATAAGCGCTCATGTTTAGGTCTGCAGGCGCTTGCTCTAGAGCTTGGTGCGCTAGCTGCCAAAGCTGTTTTTCTGTCGCACGTAAGTGTGTTGGCCCATACACTCCAAAGTAGCGACAAAAAACACGTTTTACATTTCCATCCATAATGGGTGCGCGTTCACCTACGGAAAAAGCAGCAATAGCAGCTGCTGTAGAGGGACCAATGCCAGGTAGGCTTGCCAACACACGGCTATCCGTAGGGAATTGTCCCTGATACTGCTCCTGTACTGTTTGAGCACAGCGATGTAGATTGCGTGCTCGGGCATAATAACCTAGCCCAGCCCAATACGGCATCACCTCGTCTTGGTGAGCAGCGGCTAAAGCGTGTACTGTAGGAAAGCGTGCTAAAAAACGCTCGTAATACCCCAAAACCGTACTGACTTGAGTTTGCTGAAGCATGATCTCTGACAGCCAGATACGATAAGGGTCTGTGGTGTGTTGCCAAGGTAAGTGTTGACGACCATGGGATAACTGCCAATCGACCACGCGTTGGGCAAAAGTAGAAAGTAAATCAGACATTAAAAAGTAGAGTGACGGGTTACGGACCAACGTGCTGCGGTGGCGGTAATCACCATAATGAGTAGACTGACTAAAAACAAGTCGGCAAGCTCGGGCAGTACCAAGTGAACCTGGGTATTGTAGCTAAGCGCCAAGCGATTCAGCGCCTCTGCTAGCGGGCTAATTGCAATACGAGCAAGAGCAATGGCTAACAGACAAGAAAGACCACCACTGATAGCGCCTACATACAGAAACGGGCGGCGCACAAAGCTTTCTGTGGCTCCTACTAGCCGTGCAACAGCAATTTCTTGTCGTTGGTTTAATGCCTGTAAGCGAATGGTATTGAATACGGTAGCGACTACAATAATACCCACGCTTAGACTTAACACTAGCAATGCCAAGCGCCCAAAGTTAAGTAAGGCTTCGAGTCGATTAAGCCAATCGGTATCTAACTGCACCTGATCCACCCCGTCTAACTCTTTCAGTTCACTAGCCAATTGTGTGGCAATAGCTGTTTGCTCGGCGCTGGCGGGGAGACGGAGGACGAAGCTATCTGGCAATGGGTTATGTGGCAACGCAGATAAAGCATCAGCCCAAGCAGGGTCTTTTTTTAAACGACTGGCTGCTTGGTCTTTGGTGATAAATTGTAATTGTTCAATTTGTGTGCTGTGATTTTTTTCGATGGTGGCGCGTAACTGTTGCACTTGGGTGTCGTTGAGCTCGGGCTTTAGATACAACGTCATTTCAGTGGCTAGAGGAATAGAAGCCACCACCGGTTGCGCTGAAATTAAAATAGCCCAACTAATCAGTGGCAAACAAAGCGCTAACGCCACTACCGTGATGTTGCTTAATGAGGAGAAGGGTTGGGTCAAAAGACGTAGCAAAGCCACTCTAAAAGCGTATTGATGTTGTCTAAGCCAGCTTTTCATAAAGAAATTGTTATCGTAGAAAGGTTAGAGTGGGGTGCCTGCTAAATCGCTAAAGCGTCCAGACTCGAGCAAAAGCGTGCGCTGGGCATAGTGCGACATCAGTTGCCTATCGTGAGAGGCAATTAATGTGGTTACGCCTACGCGATTAAAATCTTTAAACACATCCATAATGCGTTTTGCGCTATCGGCATCTAGATTGGCAGTGGGTTCGTCAGCAATCACGATGGCAGGCTTGTTAACTATAGCGCGTGCAATGGCTAAACGTTGTTGTTCCCCACCCGACATTTCAATAGGAAATTGGTCTTCTTTGCCTGCTAAACCGACTTTTTCCATGGCGGCTCGAGCACGACGAAAAGCAATAGAGCGTTCAAGACCAAGGACTTCTAGGGGCAGCATAACATTATGAATAGCACGGCGATCGTGTAATAAATGTACGTCTTGTAGAATCAAGCCAATAGCACGTCGTATATAAGGGTGAGCCCGTGCTGGGAGCTGGTCAATACGATTGCCTTTCACATGAACAGCGCCCCGGGTAGGGTGCTCAAGTGCTCCGATTAGGCGCAACAACGTGGACTTTCCTGCCCCCGAGGCACCGGACACAAACACAAATTCACCGGGTTGGATATGGAAATTAATGTCGGCCAAGATATTGGGCCCACGACCATATGACTTAAAGACGTGTTTGAATTCAATCATAGAATCTGCATGAAAAGTAGGAGCGAGTTAGTAATACTATTATGCCGCAACGCGTCTAGATAAAGCATTCCGTCTGCGTAAAAGAAGCAAAAAACAGTATCTCAGACTATGATATATACAGGTTCAGTCTCAAGATATTGTTAATTTTTGTGAAAAGCTCCGTAAACAAAAGAATCTGTAACAATAATTTGGCGCTGAGGCTTACTACATCGGTTACATTTTAGTAGTTCGCTAAACTACAAGGAGTTGCATTATGAATATGCTGAAACTAACAAAAATGGCTGCGAGTGTAGGTGTAGTCGCTATGTTGGCAGGGTGTGTCACTACTGATTCACAGGGCGGTCGAACTGCTGTGGGAACAGGCGCAGGTGCCGCACTAGGTGCAGGTCTAGGTGTATTGATTGGTGATAGCAGCAAAGCCGCTGCCATTGGTGCTGGTATTGGTGCTGTGGCTGGGGGTATTGTGGGCTATAACTGGAAAGGCATCAAAGAAGACGTACAACAATCAGGTGCAACGAGTCTAGGTGTGGATGTTACTGAAATGCCAGACGGTAGCTTGCGCGTTAATATCCCAAGCAATGTGTCTTTCGATTCAAGCAAAGCCGTATTAAAACCAGAGCTATTACCTGTTTTAGATAGTGTAGCTCGTGCATTGGTTCAGCACCCCGAGTTACGTGCTAAAGCAGTGGGTCATACTGACAGCACTGGCGGAGCCGATTTAAACCAGCGTCTTTCTAACGAGCGTGCTTATGCCGTTACCAATTACCTAACCCAGCGTGGTGTTCAGGGTAGTCACTTAATGGCCGAAGGCCGTGGCCCGAACGCACCTATTGCTGATAACAGCACGCCAGCTGGCCGTGCGATGAACCGTCGTGTCGAGCTGTATTTATACGCTGTACAGCAGTAGTTTTTAACTACTTTAAGCCCAACAACAAAAAACTGAGCGCATATGCTGCGCTCAGTTTTTTTATACCCTACCAACCAAGCTGATTGGCTTAGCTGTAGGAATTAGGCCTCGTGATAAAGTTTAGCGCCAGTTTTCAGAAACTCGATGGATTTTTCCTCCATGCCTTTTTGTAGCGCAGAGCTTTCGTCTAAGCCGTGCTCTTTGGCGTAATCACGCACGTCTTGCGAGATTTTCATGCTACAAAATTTAGGCCCACACATAGAGCAGAAATGGGCCACTTTCATAGAGTCTTTAGGCAAGGTTTCATCATGAAAAGCACGAGCGGTATCGGGGTCTAAGCCTAAATTGAACTGGTCTTCCCAACGGAATTCAAAACGGGCTTTAGATAAGGCATTGTCACGAATGGCAGCAGCCGGGTGGCCTTTGGCTAGATCAGCAGCATGCGCCGCGATCTTATACGTAATAATGCCGTCTTTGACGTCTTTTTTATTGGGTAACCCAAGGTGCTCTTTGGGCGTGACATAGCACAACATAGCCGTGCCATACCAGCCAATCATCGCTGCGCCAATTCCTGACGTAATGTGATCATAGCCTGGGGCAATATCTGTGGTCAGTGGGCCTAAGGTGTAGAACGGAGCCTCGTGACAATGCTTTAGTTGCATGTCCATGTTCTCTTTGATGAGGTGCATGGGAACATGGCCGGGGCCTTCAATCATGACTTGGACGTCGTGTTTCCAAGCGATTTGGGTTAGTTCACCTAAGGTTTTGAGCTCAGCAAACTGTGCTTCATCGTTAGCATCGTAACCGGAACCTGGGCGTAAACCATCACCAAGAGAAAAGCTAACGTCATAGGCTTTCATGATTTCACAGATTTCCTCAAAGTGCTCGTAGAGGAAACTTTCCTTGTGATGCGCTAAGCACCATTTAGCCATAATGGAACCGCCGCGCGACACAATGCCAGTCATGCGGTTGGCGGTGAGGGGCACATACGCCAAACGTACCCCTGCATGAATGGTGAAGTAGTCCACCCCTTGCTCGGCTTGTTCGATTAGGGTGTCGCGGAAAATTTCCCATGTAAGGTCTTCGGCGACGCCATTTACTTTTTCAAGAGCTTGGTAAATAGGCACCGTGCCAACAGGTACGGGCGAGTTGCGCACAATCCACTCACGGGTTTCATGAATGTTTTTGCCCGTGGATAAATCCATAATGGTGTCGCCACCCCAACGCGTGGCCCAAGTCATTTTCTCCACTTCGTCGTAGATAGTAGAGCCTAAGGCGGAGTTACCGATATTTGCGTTAATTTTAACCAAGAAGTTGCGTCCAATAATCATGGGCTCAATTTCAGGGTGGTTAATATTCGCTGGTAAGATGGCGCGGCCTTCAGCGATTTCTTTGCGCACAAACTCGGGAGTAATTACGTCTGGTATGTGTGCACCAAAGCCTTGGCCGGGATGAGAGCGTGTTAGGCGTGCTGCCATACGCTCGCCTTCGGGACCGCTATTGCGCAAAGACTCAATATAATGCTCACGACGTAAGTTTTCACGAATAGCCACGAACTCCATTTCTGGGGTAATAATGCCTTGGCGTGCATAGTGCATTTGCGTAACATTTTTACCTGCTTTAGCACGACGCGGCTGGCGGCTTAGTTCAAATCGCATGGATTTAAGGGCCTCGTCGGTTTGACGGGCGCGACCGTATTCGCTGCTTAGGCCGCTTAGGATTTCGGTATCATTACGTTCGCTAATCCACTTAGCGCGCAGGGCGGGTAGACCTTTACGAATGTCGATTTGACTCGTGGGGTCGGTGTAGGGGCCACTAGTATCGTATACCGTAATGGGTGGATTTTTTTCATCGCCAAAAATACCACCCGTGTCACTTTGAGAAATTTCACGAAATGGCACACGAATATCGGGTCTAGAGCCCACTTCGTAAACTTTGCGTGAATTAGGTAAAGGTTTGATAGCTGCAGCATCGACCGTTGCGGTGCGGGCTGAGAACTCTGGATTTTTAGTCAAGATTCGCTCCAAAATAAATTAATGGAGCCGAGGGGAGGGGTGTGAAGTCGCCTAGGAACTAGGCTGTGACACGCTCCCAGCATCGGCATTATCCGTACTGGTACGAAGGGTTTATCTCAACCACATGCCTGAACATAAAACAGCTTCAGGCAGGCAGTACCCCCGCGTGCAAACAAGTATATAGGATTTAATGAGGTCTTTTATATAACCTAGGGATAACCCTTTGAGAGGCTAGGTGACGGCGATTATTTCTTTTTTTGGGGCCAAGAAAGTAGCAAGGCTTTTATCACGTTCTCTATTGTGGTGAGTTGCTGCTCATTAAGTTGCAATAGGTCATCAGGACTTACCCCTGTAAAGGGCCAGCTGTGGCTGTAATTAGGGGTGGTTTCTTGTAAAGTAGAGAAAATAGGTCCAGTACCTTGTTCTAGCCAGGTGGGGCTGACTTTTAGTATTTTCGCAAGGCTCAATAAATTGCGTGCGTGCAGGCGCGTGCCAGCCTCATAACTAGCAATTGTGCTCTGCGATAAGCCACACAAAGTTGCTAGTTGATTTTGGGTATAGCCGCGTAATCGACGGGCATAAAGAAGACGCTCAGCAAATGTATTCACTCCTATATTGAACGACCTATTTTAAACGCGTTGGTGGTAATCACTATCACTTTTGTGATGTTAGAATGAAGCCTTTATCATCGATGTAACAGCGTCGTTCTTTTCGTAATAAAAGGATAGGAAATGCTTGCACAATCCGCCCCTACTATTATTTGGTATCAGCCGCACCAGTCCGCACGTAGCGCTGCACTCCAGAGCCGCCAAGATGACTTACGCGCTGCGGGTTTCGAGGTTGTTGTCTATACCGAGCCCAGATCGTTTTATCCCGCTGCCACAAAAGCATTTCATTCCGTTGGCACAGTTAGTTCCATATTATTTATGATTTCTGGCCTAGAAAATGAAAGTCTGGCGGCTATTTCACGTCTACGCATGCATAGTGGTTACTTACCTATTATGGTGGAGTTATCCTCTTTTAGCGAAGAGCTTGCTTTGCAAGCCTTATATAGCGGGGCTGATGATTATTGCATTTTTGAGACTAGCACGGCACTTTGGGTGGCAAAAATAGAATGCTTATTACGCCGTGTTCGGGTACCTAGCAATCAACGTCCTTTAACTATGGCTCCTGTGGCTCCTGCGGTACCTACAATCCCGGAAAAGAAATCAGAAATCTGGCATCTCAAGGACGATGGATGGACTTTAGTTAGCCCAGAGGCGCATAAATTGGCCCTCACCACTACAGAACGGCAGTTTTTGCATACCTTGTGTAGCCAAGCCGATCGCCGTGCCAGCCACGAACAGTTATTACAAGCTATTAGCGAAAAGAACTCGATAGAGTCAGCAGCTATCTCTGGGCATAACCGATTAGGTGTAGTTATTAGTCGGTTAAAGCGTAAAGCTGCATCGGAGGGCCTCACCTTGCCTATTCGTTCTATTTACAAATGGGGCTATATGTTTGGCGCTCCGATTCAGATAATGTAAAAGCTTATTGGTAACGGCTTAAATTAAGGTCATCAACCCGTATCTCTGGCTCTTTGCCCGAGATAATATCAGCAATTACACTTGCGCTACCTGTGCTCATGGTCCAACCCAAGGTGCCATGGCCTATATTTAAAAATAGGTTTTTAGCAGGGCCTTTACCAATAATAGGCACACTATCTGGGGTTTTTGGACGCAAGCCAGTCCAAAAGTTCACTTCTTTTTTTTCATGGCTAGCCTTAGGGAATAAGTCATTTAATACCATTAATAACGTAGCTTGGCGTTTTGGATTAAGTGTTTTATCAAACCCAGCCACTTCGGCCATACCGCCTACCCGTATCCGGTTATCAAAACGGGTTAAAGCAATTTTATAGCTTTCATCTAACAAGGTAGATTGTGGGGCAAACTTAGGGTCTGCAATAGGCACAGTAATGGAATAGCCCTTTAAGGGGTAGACCGGAATCGGGGCAATATTGCGTAATAACGGTCTAGACCATGAGCCTAAACATACCAAATACGCATCGGCGGTAATTAGCTGCCCATTGCTAATGACGCCGCTAATGGTGTCGCCTTGGCGTTGGATTTGTTGAATGGACTCATTAAATCTGAACTCTACCCCAAGCTCTTCTGCCATTTTAGTCAGCGCTAAAGTAAATAAGCGGCAGTCGCCCGTTTCATCATCGGGTAAGCGCAGCCCGCCTACAAATTTTTCTTTGACTAGTTCTAAAGCTGGCTCGGCACTAGCGAGCTGATCACGTCCTAAAAGCTGGAAGGCAACGCCCATTTCCTCTAGAACACGCATATCGGCTTCGGAAGCTGCCATCTGTTGATCTGTACGAAACAGTTGTAGTGTGCCTTTTTGGCGCGCTTCGTATTGAATATGCGTGTCTTCTCGTAGTTTGGCTAAGCATTTGCGACTGTAGTCAGCAACGCGTACCATTCGTTCCTTGTTGGTTTTGTAATTGGCGGGGGTGCAGTTTGCCCACATTTTTAGTAACCACTGCAACTGATATAGGCTGCCGTCAGGTTTAAAACTAAAAGGAGGGTGTTCAGCAAATAACCATTTAGCAGCTTTTAAGGGAATGCCTGGGGCTGCCCAGGGTGAGGCGTAGCCGAAAGAAACCTGCCCAGCATTGCCAAAGCTGGTCTCCATGGCTGAGCCTTCTAAACGATCGATAACGGTGACGCTGTGGCCTTGTTTGGCTAAATAATAGGCGCTACAGACCCCTGCAACGCCAGCGCCTAGCACAAGCACTTTCATGATTTTTCCTTAGTGATAAGGCTTTACTTTGAGTAGTTGACGACCATGTTGTCGCGATGAATGAGTTCGGCATCTGACATAGAGCCTAATAAGTCAGCAATGGCATGACTTGGAGAGCCCATAATACGCCGCGTGTCTGCGCTGGAATAGTTGATAAGACCACGGCTATGTTCAACGCCGGATTCATCAATACATGCTACAACATCCCCGCGGTTAAAGTCACCTATGACGGCGGTGACGCCGATGGCTAATAGGCTTTTATGGTCTTCTTTCAGGGCTTTGATGGCACCAGCATCGAGGCGAACTTTGCCGCGCACGCGTAAATGGCTTGATAACCATCGTTGGCGCGCACTTTGTACAGGTAGCTCGGCTCGTAGTTCGGTGCCTATGCACTCACCTTGGGCCAGTCGCACTAATACATTAGGCTCATGACCTGAAGCGATAATAGTGTCGCCACCGCTATTAGCCGCCCGTTTAGCCGCGAGGACCTTGGTGATCATACCGCCCGTCCCAACACTGCTACCTGCTCCGCCTGCCATTTTTTCCAAAGCAGGGTCGCCGGCTTGGGCATGGGAAATAAATTGAGCATCGGGGTTAGAGCGCGGGTCGGCACTGTACAGTCCCGATTGATCGGTAAGAATAATAAGGGAATCGCCCTCGATAAGATTAGTGACTAAAGCACCTAGGGTGTCATTGTCACCTAGACGAATCTCATCGGTAATCACGGTATCGTTTTCGTTCACGATAGGCACTACACCTAAGTTTAAAAGCGTATAGAGGGTACTACGAGCGTTGAGATATCGAGTGCGATCCGCCAGATCTTCGTGCGTTAATAACACCTGTGCAGTTCGTATGCCATGCTCGGCAAAAGCCACCTCGTAGGCTTGAATTAAACCCATTTGCCCTACGGCTGCCGCCGCTTGTAGTTCATGCATAGCGGTAGGCCGACGCGGCCATCCTAAGCGTACAATACCCTCGGCAATAGCACCGCTGGAAACCAACACCACTTGTTTGCCTTGTTGATGCAGCTGTGCAATTTGAGCAGACCATTCTTTGACCGCAGCGCGGTCAATGCCTTTGCCTTGGTTGGTGACCAAGGAGGAGCCGACTTTCACTACTAAACGTTGGGAGTCAGCAACTACCGATGTTGTCGCATGAGACATAAATGAACCATTAAAAGTAAAGCGAGATCAATTGACAAGTTAAACCTCTATGATAATCCCGCTTTTTCATGTTGTGCTGAGCTTTTACTCGTCTTGATCAATGTTTTGTCGATTTGGCTTAAAACGCGGATCGTCAGGCTCAAAGTCGGCCTGTGCTTCATTTAACAGACGTTGTTCTTCGGCCTGTTGTTGATCAAGCCAACTTTGAATTTTTAATACCAAAGTCTGAGTGCCTTGACCGGTGAGGGCAGACATTTCAAAAACGGGGCCTTTCCAGTTTAAACGCTCGCACAAAGCCGCTTTAAACGCAGTGGGGTCTTCAAGCATATCAATCTTGTTGAGTGCTAACCAGCGAGGTTTTTTATAGAGTTCTGGGTTGTAGAGACGTAGTTCTTCGACAATGGTCTCTATTTCCTCGACAGCTTTTTCTAGGGGATCGACCTCGGGGTCTAGATGGCTGACATCCACAATATGCAGCAATAAACGTGTACGCGATAGATGCCTGAGAAACAGATGACCTAGACCAGCCCCCTCGGAAGCGCCCGAGATTAAGCCAGGTAAATCGGCAATCACAAAGCTATGCGCGGCTGAACTACGTACCACCCCTAAGTTAGGGTGTAAGGTAGTAAATGGGTAATCAGCAATACGTGGTCGTGCATTAGAGACCTGACTGATAAAGGTAGATTTACCGGCATTGGGTAAACCTAGCAACCCAACGTCAGCCAATACTTTAAGCTCAAGGCGAAGTTTGCGTTGCTCACCTTCGGTGCCGTTGGTGTATTGGCGGGGCGCTCGGTTAATACTGCTTTTAAAGTGCAGATTACCCAAACCGCCTTGGCCGCCTTGGGCTAGAGTGACTTGTTGATCGTGGTGATCTAAGTCAAAGAGTAACTCGCCGGTTTCGGCATCGTATATAGTAGTGCCCACAGGAAAACGCAGCGTAATGTCTTCACCTGCGGCACCGTATTGGTCTGAACCACGACCGTGCTCACCGTTGCGACCTTTGTGCAGGCGTGCGTAACGGTAATCAATTAGCGTGTTTACGTTACGATCAGCAACGGCAAACACGGAGCCGCCTCGACCGCCGTCGCCGCCATCAGGGCCGCCTTTAGGGATAAATTTTTCGCGTCTAAAAGAAGCAGCGCCATTGCCTCCTTTTCCGCCTTGTACTTCAATGGTGGCTTCGTCTACAAATTTCATATTCTTTCCATTAATAGTCGCTTGGGCTTATTGCGGTGTTTGGAACCAGCAGATGAGCAATAAAGCGTTCATTTTGTAAGTCTAATACCGCGCCATCGAATTCTCTAAAGCATAAGGTAGCCACTTGCTCTCCGGCCAGCCAGCCCCCTAGGATCATATTGGGGCGGTCAGCGACATGGTGTGGTGGGCAGTATTGTTGGTACACCATGGGTTCTGCCCCATAGTGACCGTCTGTTTGGGTGATAACGTGGTTGTTTTGCACAATTTGGATGTTTTGACTTAGTCTACCAATAACAGGCTTCACCACGTAATCTAAATGGTTGGCAATAAAATAATCGGGACTCAGTTCGGTATGTAAATGCGGTACATGAGCCCACCGTGCTGCAAAATCAGGGTCTTCCGCCAGTAAAAAACTGGCCCATGCCAAAAGCCCTTTGTGCGACATAAACCAACGCCATGCGGGTTCGAAAAAATGCACATTTTTATACCAATGGGGCCAATGAGCTAATACATCTCGGCCTGAGCTCCACATTTCTTCCCAAGGTAACAGCATGAATACCGCATCAGGTGGCGTTGCGACCCCATCAATACGAAACGGTTTTTCAATATCTAATAAGGTGTGATTCAAGCTTTCAATGGTGGTGAAATACACCTGTGCCCCTACAGCATCTAATACCTGAGCAATGGTTTCTGAGGTGGTGCTGTCTTCAATATAGCTGACATCGCAGACCACCGCGATGGTTTTACCAGCTAGACCACGGAAGCGGTTTTGGGTGATTTCCCACCATTCATTAGCTTGATTATCGGCTTGGCCCAATTCAGTCACAATTTTATTTTGTAAATTGATGGACTCAAACAACATCACAGGGGTATCACCGTTGAACTCATACACGCCCACGACCTCACCCGTATCCGGGTCAACCACTGCATCTAAGCGCCCGTAAATAGCGCTAGAGGCGGGAGTAAAAGCAGTGCGGTTCTGTGTGTGATCCACAAAAGTCGCTTTGGCATAATCCACAAATGCCCCAAACCCCACATCATGCGCAGCAGAGCAATCGAACCAATAGCGGAGCTGATCCATAGGTAGCTCAAAGGCTTGCTTGAGTGCGTCCTTGAGCATTTGATAGTACTGGCTCAATTCGTGTTGAATACGCTCTGCATTGGGCTCCTGAACCACATATAAAGGCAAATCTGCTTGGTTTTCTAAAAAAAACGAAAAGCAATTCTGAATGTCTTGATGTAGTTCGTCCTGCTGATTGTAGAGCGTTTGGCAAAAAGGAAGCTCGGACGCAATTAGCTCATCCAGCTGCAAGGGCACGGAGGCATAAGTAAGAGAAATAGCGCTCATGAAATACCTAAAAGAGATTAACCGCCGCTACTATAGCCACTAGAACGCACACCTGAGCTGCTAAAAGTACCGCCTTGGCTTTGACCAACAGGAGGGCGTGCTGTAGCAGGACTACGGTTTAAGGTATTGGTGTTGGCTGGTGTTTGGCGTAGCTGTTGGGCTCGCGTGGCGCTATTGGCGCGATAAGCGGAGCTTTGAATGCGTCTTTCTCGTTCATGCGCTTCGCGCGTCATCTGTGTACTTTTACCTGCACCTGAAAACGCATTGCTCAGCAAATAACCGGCTAACATGCCGCCAAGCATAGGCGCGATGGCCGAGCTCCAATCAAAGCCAGATGAGGCCTCGGGGTTGTCTGCTTTAGCTTTGGCTTCGGCTTCTTGCATGGTGGCGTTGATGACGTCTGCTGGGGCTTCCCATGTTTCAATAAGCCCGGCATCCGTGACTCGAGAAACCACCATAGTACGTTGTTGGTTTTCATCCAGTTTGAAATAGACATCAATCACACTGGGATCGGTGCTTTTTAGCTTTTCTAGCAAAATGCGCGTGGTTTCGCGCTCGGCATTAAGCTGATCAAGAACGTGTTTAGCAGCCTCGGTGTCTTGGGCAATCGCAGGAAGCGGCGTGGCGCTGAGCCAAGCGCTAGTGGCAATGAGACCTAATAAAGCGGGTTTTTTAAACATAATTGATCGTACTTTACAATAAAAAAACTGCACCTCTGACGTGGAACATAGTCCTGCAGATGGGTGCAGTTTTTAGTTTCGGTAAAAACCGAAAGGCTTATTCAGCGGCGATAACAGAAACTGTACGCTTGTTGAGCGCGCCTTGAATGCTGAATTTGACTTGACCGTCTACTAGAGAGTAGAGGGTGTGGTCTTTACCCATGCCCACGTTAGAGCCGGGATGGAACTGTGTACCACGCTGACGCACAATGATGGAACCAGCATTGATAGCTTGACCACCATAAACTTTGACGCCTAGACGTTTAGCCTGTGAGTCGCGTCCGTTTCGCGTAGAGCCGCCGCCTTTCTTTTGTGCCATGTTAATGCACTCCTATTGGTAATACCCGTTCGTATCTAGATTAAGCGTTAACGGCTTCGATACGGATTTCGGTGTAGTTTTGACGATGACCTTGGGTGCGACGGTAGCCCTTGCGACGGCGCATTTTGAAGATCTTGATCTTGTCGTGACGGCCTTGTGCAAGAACAGTAGCAGTAACCTTGGCACCATCAACAAAAGGAACACCAATTTTAAGGGTGTCGCCTTCGCCTACGGATAGAACCTGGTCTAGCGAGATTTCTTGCCCAATGTCTGCCGGTATCTGTTCTATTTTCAATTTTTGGCCAACGGCAACACGATATTGTTTGCCGCCGGTTTTTATAACCGCGTACATAGGGATTTCCTATAAAAAACGATAAATCGTCAATTAATTAAATAGTCAAAATTTAGTCTAAATAAAAATAGACTAATTAAGCATTATAAAACGTAAAAATCAAGTAAAGCAAGCTACTAGCCGCCTTTAAGTGCAAATAGCAACAAAGGGAATCATCATCACGGAAAGCGCTTAAATGTAACGGATTGAATCAACTAAGGCCCTGAAACAGGTGATTTATAGAGACAGCGTGCTTTTTAATTACATTTGCAATGATTTTGCCATGGTTATTTAGAGAGATATGCGTAAGGTAGAAACTGTAATCTACTCTAATGAAAACCAAGTTGGCTCAGTTTTATACACACCGCTGTAGGAGTGACTATGAATAAAGATATCTTGGAAGGCAAGTGGAAGCAGCTCAAGGGCAAGGCCCAAGAAAAATGGGGCAAAATTACCCATGATGAGTTGGATCAAGTAAATGGTAATTTACGGCAGTTAGCTGGCTTAGTACAAGAACGTTACGGCAAGACTCGTGAAGCAGCCGAAGAAGAAGTAAAGCGTTTTTATGATGACAATCCTTAAAGCGATCTGATCTGGTTAGCAATGATTCAACTTTAAACAAGCCCAAATTATCTGCCTGTAGGTGTTCTGTTTAGGAGAGAGATATGTTGCATTACGCTTTGATATTTTTTATTGTCGCTATTATTGCCGCGGTCTTAGGTTTTGGTGGTATTGCCGCAGGTGCGGCTTCGATAGCAAAGATACTGTTTTTTGTATTTATTGTGCTCGCAGTGCTTAGTTTACTGCGTGGATTAATGAGTAAGTAGAAGTAGGTTGTCTCCGTCGTTTTGAGAGTGATGTAGGTATTTATAGCCCGCCTTTGGCGGGCTTTTTTTGTTCGGTGTGGGAAGGGGGCAGTGCTAAGTGCTTAATTAAAAATAAGGAGAGGAGTGGAGCAGCTAGCCCCACTCCTTGGGCGTTAGGCCAACCAACGCTTACGGCGACGGTAGTGCTTGACGTTGTGATAATCCACACGATCCGAACCGCCAAGATAGAACTCTTGGACGTCTGGGTTTTCTTTAAGTACGGCAGCCTCGCCGCTCATGACTACGTTACCGTTTTCAATTAAATAGGCGTGATCGACGAACTCAAGTGCTGCGGCAGCATTTTGTTCGACTAAGAGCACACTCATCTTGTTTTCTTGGTTAATTTTGCGGATGATACCGAAGATTTCTTGGACTAGGCGGGGTGATAAGCCCAAGCTAGGTTCGTCTAACATAAGGAGCTTAGGCTCTGTCATAAGAGCACGGCCTATGGCTAACATTTGTTGCTCACCCCCAGACAAATAGCCCGCTTTGGTTTTTTGAAATTGGGTTAGACGTGGGAAGTAGTCGTAGACCATGTCACGCAGCTGCTGTAGGCGCGCCCTAGAGCCACCACTGCGATAGGCTGCCAGTAGGTTATCGTCCGGCGTTAAATGCCCAAAAATGCGGCGTCCTTCCATGACATGGACTAAGCCCATTCCAACACGCTTGGGTGCACCATAAGGCAAAATGTTTTCGCCTAAAAACTCGATAGAGCCCCGAGTAACTTCACCACGCTCAGGGGCCAGAAGCCCACTGATGGATTTGAGCGTGGTGCTTTTACCTGCGCCGTTAGAGCCGAGAAGGGCAATCATGCCCCCTTCGGCCACATGAAGTGAGACACCGCGAATGGCTAAGAACACTTTGTCATAGACCACTTCCACGTTGCTCAGTTTTAGCATCAGCGACCCTCCTTAAAAGCAGCAGCGTCTTGACGAATGGATTCCCAAACAATGTCTTGGTAAGGGTTGCCCCAGTCGTTTAAGGGGGCCCATTTTTCGCCATCCCAATGTGAAACGCGCCCAAATCCGCCCCCTTGGTGGTCTTCAGTGCTAAAGCTGAGCGGTGGCAGTAAGCCTTTTGCATCATAGTCTTTGATCATTTCAAAGCCTTGACGTAGTTTGTCGCCATCAAGAGGTGGGCCAAATTTTTCTAGGGCTAAACGGGCGGCCTCCACAGAAACGGCCATGGTGGCGACCCCCACGTTGTAATAGGTGCGGCCTACGTTTTCTTTAGGGCCAGAGCCATGACCTGGTTCAATAACCTTGGTGATGATTTCTTGGATTAATTCGGAGTCCGTACCGTTTGCAGTACCTTCAAATTTACGAATACCTTTAGCAGTGTCTTTGCCTACGGACTCCATATCTGCTTCAGCGAGCCAGACTACAGAGTGAATTTTTTCTGGCGCAATGCCATTACGGATAGCTTCGCGTACTGACACGGCTTGACCACCGCCTGCACCCCAGATAATTACTTGATCAGGACGGAAACGACGCACCTCGGACCATGTAGAGGACTGTTCATTGCCTGGGCTTGCATAGGGGAAGGTACGCAAAGTGAAATCCAGTTTTTCCGATAGTTTTTCTAAAACTGGAATAGGTTCACGCCCGAAAGGGGAGTCGATGTAAACGTGCGCTACTTTTTTACCTTTTAACCCCCCTTCGTGTTGCTCCATGTAATCAATGAGCGTGGCGGCTTGGGACCAATAGGTTGACATAACAGGGAAGACATAGGGGAAGGTTTCACCATCACTGGCGTCGCCACGACCATGGAAGGCTGTGATCATGACGACTTTGTCGTCTAGCACACGGTTAACCATGGCGCGAGCAACGGGTGTACTGAGAAAATCAAACAGAATGGCCCCGTCACGCTGTGCTCGGTTGTACGCCTCAATACCCCGCTGTGGTTGATTACCTGTGTCCGATGACGTGTATTCAATTTTTTGCCCTTCAATACCGCCCGCGTCGTTAATCATGCGTAAGTAGTCTTTTTGGCCTTGGGCATACTCATTTGTTAAGAAGGTATACACCGCGGTGTAATCAAGAGGGGCGGCGAATTTAATGGGGTCGTTGGCGTGGGCAACCCCGAAGCTCATGGCACTAGCGACTAAAGCGGCACCGAAGGCCAATTTGCGCATGGAATGTCTCATCGTAGTCTCCTAAATAGAGTGGTATGACTGTTTATGATTACAGCTTAGAGTGGCGGAAAGGCCAGACCAACAGATAGTTTCTGATGTTGTCGTAGATCTTTCCTAAACCCAGAGGTTCAAACAACAAGAATCCAACAATTAATGCCCCGTAAATCATCAGAGGAATATGGGCCAGTAAATTAGTGGATACATCAAGCCAGCCCATGCCGGACAACATAATCACAGCGTTTGTTAGCAAAATGGGCACAAGAAGCACAAAACCAGCCCCTAAATAGGCACCTAGTACACTACCTAAACCGCCTACCAGTACCATTGCTACGAGCTGTACAGAAATATTGAAGTTAAATTGTTCGGGGGTAACGGCTTGGTAATAACAAAAAGCTAAAATGGCACCCGTAACCCCGCCTAAAAAAGAGCTCGTAAAAAAGGCTACTAATTTAAAGCGCACTACATTAATGCCAATTACTGCGGCAGCATAATCCTTGTCACGTACCGCAACTAAGGCCCGCCCAATACTGGAGCGTTTAATATTAAGAATTAATAAAGTGATAAACACTACCCAAAGTAATGCCAAGTAATACCGCGCCATGTCGGATTTAAGTGCAACAAATAAAAAAGTCGTTGCGGGGGTTTGAAGAGTGGCTTGAGCGCCTCCGCTAATAACGGGAACATTCACAATGGTCCAGTCCACTAAGTACTGCATAGCCAAGGTTGCCATGACTAAATACAAGCCTTTAACACGTAAAGCGGCGGCCCCAAACACACTACCAATAAGGGCTGACATCAAACCAGCCCCTAATAAAGCTAGCTCTAACGGTACGCCGGCTCGTGTTAAGTGAATACTCGTATAAGCCCCAATCGCCATGACAGAAGCAAAGCCAAAGTGCAATTGTCCGGCGATACCCATTAATAATGTTAGGGAAAGCGCAGCGGCACTAAGGATTAGCCACGGCATAATGTAGCTAGAAAGATAAAAATTGCTAAAAATAAAAGGTGCGGCTAGGCCTAGCGCCAGCAGAAAATAGACTTGATAACGATCAGCCGGAATAGGCCAAAGCTGACGTGCTGTTTGATAGCGTGTGTGGTGAATACCAGATAAGCGATAAAACATAGTTACACCCTCTCAATGTCTTCACGGCCTAAAATACCGTAGGGACGGAGCATAATAGTGAATAGAATAATGAGTGAGGTCACTACATCTCGGGTACCGCCTCCTGCGATTTCATCAATGTAGCCGGGGATCACACTGCCTAAAACCCCTACAATTAGCCCCCCAATAAGTACCCCTAGAACGCTATCAAGACCGCCTAATATCACTACTGCAATGGCGGGGAAAAGCAGTTCGGATAAGGTCCAATCTACCCCTTGTACCGACCCCCATACCACCCCAGCGGCTAATGCCGAAATACCGGCGATGCCCCAGGAAATGCCAATAGCACGCTCTACAGAGATGCCCACTGACCAGCTAGAAATATGGTCATCAGACACGGCGCGTAATTTAGTACCTAAGCGGGTACGGAAAAACAAACCAGAAGCAGCAATAAGCAGTAAAGCAATCACCCCGCCTAGTAAGTAGACGCGGTTAATAAATACATCACCAATAATAATAGGGGCTAATGACATCCCAATATCGAGTTGTTTAGGGGCAGCACCCAGAAAGCCTGGCCCAAAACCACGGAGGAAAATCTCTAGACCCAGAGTTAACATCACGATCATGATGATGGGCTGTCCCACCATTTTGCGTAATAAAAAACGCTCGGCCAGCATGCCAAATGCAAACATGACGACTGCGCCCAACACAATGGCGAGTGTCATGGGTACCCCATAACTATTGAGGATCCAGACCACATAAGCGGCTGACATAACCATCGCGCCTTGAGCCAGATTGGGCACACCAGCAGATTTATAAATCAAGACCACACCTAGCGCGACTAAGCTATACATCAAGCCCGTTAGTGCGCCGTTAATAAAAAGTTCGAGGAAATATGCCATGCTTAATTCCTTTTTCCAGTGGTGTTATGAATACGTAATGTGCGCTTGAGCACACCCGTTTCACCGGTTTCGTACACAATCGGGGCTTCGAAATCGATGTGATCATGGTTGTTATACATGGCTTCAATAATGGCACCGTAGGTTTGATCAATCACGTTACGGCGTAGCTTGCGGGTGCGAGTCACTTCACCGTCGTTAGCATCGAATTCTTTGTGTAAGTTAACAAAGCGCTGAATACGTAGTGGTTCAGGTAAAAGCTGATTCACTTTTTCAATTTGCTCTCGAACCATTTCATAGGTTTTGGGGTGTTGAGAGAGCTCTGCATAAGACGAATAGGGCACACTGTTTTCTGTGGCCCAATGACCTACTGCCTGAAAGTCTATGCAGATAATGGCGTTCAAGTGGTTGCGGTCTTTACCTAATATGCAGGCGTCTTTAATGTAATGGCTAAACTGCAAACGGTTTTCAATATAGGTGGGAATAAAACGTTCTTTTTGGGCGGTATAAACCACCTCTGAAACGCGACCTAATACAACCAGTTGCCCATCGTCCTCTAGATAGCCTGCATCACCTGTATGCATCCAACCATCACGCAAGGTTTCTGCCGTGTCTTTGGGTTGGTTGTAATAGCCGTCAAAGACGTTGTCGCCACGCATGAGGATTTCGCCATCATCATTGATTTTGATTTCCACACCGGGGAAAGGTCGCCCTACTGCGTGTAGTTTGACCTCGTCAGCAGACTGAGCGGCGGCCAAGGCGCAGTTTTCGGTTTGCCCATAAAACTGCCTAAGATTAAGCCCCAACGCACGGAAGAATAAGAACACCTCTTCGCCAATGGCTTCACCTGCTGTATAAGGGCGTTGCACACGTGATAAACCCAAGCGGTCTTTAATGGGGTTATAGATTAATTGGCTACCTAGCCAATACCACATTTTTTGACCTAAGGATGGCTGTTTACCCTCTAGACGCTGCCGCTCTAGGCGTAAAGCAAAATCCATAAAATGATGATAGATTTTTTGTTTGAACGGGGATGATTCATCAATGCCGACCTGAATACGGGTTAGCATCGTAGACCAAGCGCGTGGTGAACAAAAATACAGTGTGGGTGCAATTTCGCGTAGGTCGTTTTGCGACGTTTCCTGACGCTCGGGAATATTAACCACAAACCGTAAGGCCAAAGCTGCGCCGATAGAGAAAATAAAGTCGCCTACCCATGCTATAGGCAGATAGGCCATATGCACCTCGCCTTCGGTGAAGTAGCCCGCATTAGCAGCGTTGCGCACCCCATACAAAATGTGACCGTGTTTTAATGGAATCCCTTTGGGTACTCCGGTGGTGCCAGAGGAGTGCAGTAGTGCTGCTATGTCATGAATAGAGGGGCGCGCCAAAAGATCGGCCTGTAATTGCGGTGTTTGAGCTAAACGGTTTTGCCCCATTTCCACTACATCGTCAAAGGCTATGGTCAGGGGGTGTGCTTGTTGATCTAAGCCCCGTCGGTCGTCGTAAATGATTTTTTCTATTAACGAACCCGTCTCTTGAAGCTCGACCACATGCAAGAGCTTATCGACTTGCTCTTGGTCTTCAGCTACGGCAAAACGGATGTTTTCACGTTGAATTTGGCCTGAGAGCTCTTCGGGGGTAGTGTCGGGGTAGGCGGGTGATGGGATAGCACCTACCGCAATTGCCCCAAGCATGGCAAAGTACAGAGCAGGACGGTTATCGCCCAAAATAAGGATTAAATCATCGGCTTTCACACCAAGTTGTTCTAGACCCGCAGCAAAGCCCAGAACTTGATCTAAGTATTGCTGCCATGTGTATTCTTGCCAAATGCCGTGATCGCGTTCGCGCATGGCGACTTGGTTTGGGTATTGTTTGGCATTGTGAGCAAGCAAGCTCAGTAAGTTGTCTTCGTCCTTCCAGTGTGGATGGAGTTGACGGGATTGTTCACGGGCATTAGGCGCTGGCATGGTCTACCCTCCCAATATAAGCTGCTACCACAGTGGGGTCGCTAATTGCCTCGAGCGGCAAGCCTTCTTTAATTTTTTCACCGTTATTTAGCACCACTAAGCGGTCGCAAATAGCAGTGACCACATCCATGTGGTGCTCAATAAGTAAAATAGTCAATCCCAGAGCTTCTTTGGCATCCAAGATAAAGCGAACCATGTACTCTTTTTCTTCTTGGTTCATGCCAGCCATGGGCTCGTCTAGAATTAAAAATGTGGGCTCAGCGACTAAAGCACGTGCTAGCTCTACGCGTTTTTGCGTTCCTAGCGGAATCACGTCAACCAATTCGTCGCGTACATCTTCGAGCTGAAGCAGGTCAATAATTTCTTCGACTTTGTGCCTATTCAGTATTTCTTCTTTTTGGGCCAGACCCCAATAAAACATGGCACTAATAACGCTGGGTTTCATGAAGTTGTGTCGGCCAAGCAAGATGTTGTCGAGCACACTCATCCCTTTAAATAACGCTACATTTTGGAATGTACGCGCTATACCGAGCTGAGCAATTTCATGGGGGCGCATGCGTTGTACCGGCCGCCCTTGATACAGGATTTCACCCTCTTGAGGAGGAAAAAAACCCGTAATGGCGTTAACGGTGGTGGTTTTGCCAGAACCGTTGGGGCCAACCAAGCCTAGAGTTTCTCCTTTGCGAATTTCCAGCGTTACATGTTTGACTGCATGCAAGCCACCAAACCACCGACTGATGTTGTGGCACGCTAAAATCACCTCGTCTTGTTTAGGTATTGACGTTAACGTTGACGTTAAGCCCATGTTGTCTCCCTATAAGCAGTGCAGAAAATTACACTGTCTAATCGTTTATAGATGGTTTATAGACCGAGTTTTATGATGGCATCTGCTGCAAGCAGCTCTTTGGTCGATTGATGTTCTGTGCTGGGAAAGGTGGTGTAGCACAACACATAACGCGGAATTTTGTAATGCGCTATTTGACCCTGACAGTATTGACGTAAGCTATCGGCATCTAGGCTGTGACCGTCGTGTAAACGTACTGCCACGCAGAGTTCTTGGCCCATACGCTGATCGGGAACCCCAAATAAAATGAGTTCCTTTATAGCGGGATGGTGACGTAAAAAACTGTGCACTTCAGCCAAGTAGATGTTTTCCCCGCCCCGAATAATCATGTCTTTGATGTTGCCCACGATTTGACAGTAGCCCTGCTCGTCGAACTGAGCTAAATCGCCGGTATAAAGCCAACCGTCTTTGATGACCTGCTGGGTGAGGTCGTCGCGTTGCCAATAACCTTGCATGACGTGATAACCGCGTACGCAAAGCTGACCAACCGTATTGATAGGGACTACATTGTTGTGCTCATCGACCACCTGTGCCTCGATGTGGGGTTGAACTTGGCCTACGGTACTGACCCGCAGTTCGAGTGGATCAGATAGTGCTGTCATGAATGAAATGGGTGAGGATTCAGTCATGCCGTAGCCAATAAGCACCTGAGGCATATGCAGTTCAGTGGTGACGCGCTGCATGATGTCTATAGGGCAGGGTGCCCCAGCCATAATTCCTGTACGCAATGAGCTGACATCGGTGTGAGGGCGTTGAGGGTGATCGAGTAGGCTAACAAACATTGCGGGGACGCCGTATAGGGCGGTACAACGTTCGGTCTGAATAGCAGATAAAACCTGTGCTGGATCAAAGCTTTGGTCGGGGTAAACTATGGTAGCCCCATGTGCTATAGACGCCATATTGCCCATTACCATGCCAAAACAATGGAAAAGTGGTACTGGAATGCAGACCCTATCGTTGGGTGTGTACTGCATTTGCTGACCAATAAAAAAACCATTGTTAAGCAGATTGAAATGAGTGAGGGTAACGGGCGCAGCAAAAGTACCCAGAGCGCTACTGAATTGGATGTTGCAAGGGTCTTGGGCTTGGACTTGGCGTTGAGCTTGGGTGAGTTGTTCGGGATTGAGCTTTGTGCCTTTGGCTTTTAGTTGGGCAAAGCTCAGCATGCCGGCTGGGGCGGGATCTTCGATTTGGATTACATAGCGTAGGCTAGGAATGGCTTGAGCGTGTAGCTCGGCAGCATTGTGATGTTCGAGCTCGGGCAATAGAGCCTGCAGCATTTGAGTGTAATGGCTGCTTTTGAATTCGGTTTGGAATACCAGGGCTTTGGCTTGAACCGCATTGAGCTGTTCGGTGAGCTCGGCGGGGCGAGCAGACGGGTTGATATTAACCAAGATAACACCCGTTTTGGCACATGCTAGCTGGGTAACTAGCCAAGTGCTGCTGGTATTGGCCCAGATAGCGAGACGATCGCCAGACTTGAGCCCAATAGCCAATAGTCCTGCTGCAGCTTGCTCAACCTGCGTATGGAGTTCTTGCCATGTCCAGTGAATGTGTTCTGCACAACTAACAAGAGCATCGTGGTTCGCGTGGGTTTTTACGACTCTGTCAAAATAATCACCAATGGTTTCATGGGTGAGTGCAACTTCGGTACTGCCGCGTACATAGCTCTTGCGACTCATTCGTCTCCTCCTGCTACAAATACTACGGGTATGAATTGCAGTCTTCCCTGCCGTGCTTGACCGCAGGGAAGTCTATTTGGTTAAGTCTTTAGGGTATCAATTTATTTCGCTGTTAGTAAAAGGGGATAATACTGATGGGGTTTAAGCCTGTTGACAATTAAGAACGGTAGTCTGCATTAATGGAGACGTAATCGTGGGAAAAGTCGCAGGTATAGACCGTTTCGGTGTGCTCACCACGCCCTAGTGAAACACGTACTAGAATTTCACTTTGTTCCATGACGCGTTGGCCATCTGCCTCGAGGTAGTCGGGGTTGCGTCCGCCATCGATGGCAACCAACACATCGCCTAGCCACAAGCGAATAAGGTTCACATCTAGATCATGAATGCCAGCATAGCCAATGGCCGCTAGAATACGACCTAGATTAGGGTCTGAAGCATAAAAGGCCGTTTTTACTAGCGGAGAATGCGCAATGGAGTACGCTACCTTGCGTGCCTCTTCAGAGCTGTGTGCGGCCTCTACAGTAATGGTCATAAACTTGGTGGCACCCTCGCCATCGCGCACAATTTTTTGTGCCAGATCAATAGCGGCTTCGCGTAGCGCATTAAACACATGGGTGTAATGAGGGCTAGCAACGCTATCAATATGCAAACCGCTTTGGCCTGTAGCGGCAATAATAAACGAGTCGTTCGTAGAGGTATCACCATCGATAGTGATGCGGTTAAAGGATTTGTTTGCTATTTCACGCGTCATATCCTGCAACAAATCGGGGGCAATACCCACATCGGTAGCTAAAAAGCCCAGCATGGTAGCCATATTAGGGCGAATCATGCCAGCCCCTTTACTGATGCCAGTAATAGTAATGGTTGTGTTTGCCACGCTAAGCTGCTGAGAGTGTAGCTTGGGCTGGGTATCGGTGGTCATGATACTGTGCGCGGCGTTGAACCAGTTGTTGTCTTGGAGGTCGTTAACAGCCGCAGGCAAGGCCGCCAGCAGCTTGGGCATGGGGAGCGGCTCTAGGATAACGCCAGTAGAAAAAGGCAGAATTTGGGCGGGACGTAGGTGTAATAGCTTGGCGAGTTCGTTGCAAGTTTGATTGGCATCGGCTAAGCCTGGTTCACCAGTACCGGCGTTGGCATTGCCTGTATTAATGACTAGGGCACGTACATCAGACTCGGTGGCCAGATGTGTTTCGCAAACTTGAACAGGGGCGGCTTTAAAACGATTTGTTGTAAACACCCCTGCAACAGACGTGTTAGGGGAAAAGGTAAAAACCGTCAGGTCTTTGTTACCTGCTTTACGAATTCCTGCTGAGGCGATACCAATTTGGACGCCTTTAACAGCATGAATATCGGATTGAGCCGGGATAATAAGATTAACAGCCATAGCACACCTAATTGGAAGCGTTAAAGATGATAGATGTTCTTATATTACCGTGCTTTTGCTGGATTGATTAGTGATTAGGCTGTGTAAAGTCCTGAGAATGTTTTTTTAATTCCTCAAGAGAGCTCATCATGGCGTCAATTTGAGATTCGGACAGTTTCCCAAACACAGAGCATACCCACTCGTTGTGTGCATCACTCATGGCGTCTAATTGTTTTTGACCTTTGGTTGTCAGTTTTAATAGCGAGCTGCGACGATCGCGCGGCAGTTGAGTGCGTTGTACCAGACCTTCTTTGACTAGTTGATCAGCAATGCCAGTAATATTGCCGTTGGTTACCATCATATGGCGTGATAAATCGCTCATTTTGATGCCTTGGGGGAACTGCTCTAACTGAGCCATTACCTCGTAACGTGGCAAGGTGGTATTGAATTCGCGCCGTAGACGACTGCGAATTTCATTTTCTATGAGGCGTCCACAACTGAGGTAGCGCAACCAGGTACGCAAGTGGTGGCAAGCGCTTGGTTTGAGACGACCTTCCAGATCGGGTAGATCAGAATGGGTCGATGAAAGAGGTAAGTCATGTAATAACATAGCAATGCCCTAAGAGGATTTGATTAGACGTAATCAGGGTCCATTAAATTCTAGGTGGGCATGCTATGTCGTGCTTTGCGAATAATCAAAGATTAAAGCATTGCTTAGTTTTTCAATTTTTTAAAGGCGCGATCAGCCGCATCCAGTGTGGCTTGAATGACGTCGTCTGTATGCGCGCCTGAAGTAAATGAAGCCTCGAAAGCAGAGGGTGCCCAATACACGCCCTCGTCTAACATGGCATGGAAAAACTGTTTGAATTGGTCGATGTTGCTGGCCGCAACGTCTGCGTAAGTGGTGGGCACGGTTGCACTGAAGTACAGACCCAACATGCCACCGATAGAGTCTGTGCAGAAGGTCAACCCGTGACCACGAGCTATGTTTTGTAGACCATCGGCTAATTTTTTTGTTTGTTGGGCTAATTCAGTGTAGAACTGGGCGTTATCCAAAAGCTTTAAGGTCACTAGTCCAGCGGCTACGGCAACGGGGTTGCCAGATAAGGTGCCAGCTTGATAGACATTACCTAGCGGAGCAATGCAGTCCATGATGTCAGCACGCCCACCAAAAGCACCTACAGGCATCCCGCCGCCAATGACCTTAGCAAGGGTGGTTAAATCGGGTGTAATGCCGCTTAGACCTTGTACGCCTTGGGGCCCAGCTCTGAAGCCTGTCATCACCTCGTCAAAGATCAATACCGCGCCGTGCGCAGTACACAATTCGCGCAAACCTTCTAGAAAGCCGGGGGCAGGCTTAATAAGGTTCATATTACCGGCTACAGGCTCGACAATAATACAAGCAATATCATCGCCGTGTTCGGCAAATGCCGCTTTTACCGCATCTAGATTATTAAAATCTAATACGAGTGTGTGGCGGATAAAGTCTTGGGGGACTCCTGCAGAGGTGGGGTTGCCAAAGGTTAAAAGCCCAGAGCCGGCTTTAACTAATAAACTGTCGGCGTGACCGTGGTAACACCCTTCAAATTTAATGATCTTATTGCGACCGGTATAGCCTCGCGCTAAACGAATTGCGCTCATGGTGGCCTCGGTACCAGAGCTGACCAAACGGACTTTTTCCATTGAGGGCAGGCGCTGACTGATTAGCTCGGCTAATTCAACCTCGCCTTGGGTAGGAGCACCAAAAGAAAGACCGTTGACGGCGGCATCTTGAACCGCTTGCACCACATCAGGGTGAGCGTGACCTAAAATAGCGGGACCCCAGGAGCCCACGTAATCAATGTACTGTTTACCATCAGCGTCCCAAACATAGGCCCCTTGGGCACGCGTAATAAAACGAGGCGTGCCGCCTACGGATCCAAAAGCGCGCACGGGAGAGTTAACCCCACCGGGTATATGTTGGGATGCACGAGCAAAAAGCTCTTGATTGTTAGACATAAATAATCCTGTGAATCATGAAGTAAAAAGACGGCTGAAAGCACGCGCTTCGGCATAAATATCGGGCGCTTCAAATAGACTGCTAATAACAGCAATGCTATCTACGCCGGCCTCAAGGAGGGGGGCGGCATTGCTTGGGGTAATACCGCCAATCGCTACGACCGCGGCTCGCGTGTAATCGCCGTAGCGTTCGCACAAAGCACGACCTTGACGTAAGATGTCGAGCGTTGCGCGCGGAGCATGCGGCTTGATCAGAGAGGGGTAAACCGCACCAAAGGCCACGTAATCTACACCGAGCTGTAAGGCTTGTTCGGCTAAAGCTGGCTGGTCGTAACAGGTGCTACCAAGCCATTGATTTGTATGTAGGCCGGCTTTGGCAGCATTAAGTTCCCCGTCGTCTTTGCCTAGGTGGGCTCCAGCTACGTGCAAATCGCGAGTCACTTGCCAGTCGTCATTAATAATCAGAGGCAGTTCTAATTGGGCACACAGCTGTTGCACAGCATGGCGTTGCGCTACGTGGAGCTCTGCGTCAGCCTGTTTCCGACGCCACTGTAACACGACCATGCCACCCTCGTGGGCAGCTTGGATAGCCTCTAGCAAACGCGGTGTGTCATCCCATTCAGGGGTAATGCCGTATAAACCGCGTGGAAAACGTAAAGGTAAAGTCATAAAGATCTCAGTTAGGATACGACATGGCGCAAAATACGACTGCCCATCCCTGCTTGAAATGCATGCTCAGAGGCCTTATCTGTATAGAGGATAGCGTTAGCACAAGCGCTACGCATGTCGAGCCCTTGGGCTAAGTAGGCGCTAATAAGGGTGCTGAGCAACCCCTCGGTATCTTGCAGCCGTGCAGGGTGTACGGCGCTTTGCCACTCGTGCAATAAGCCGTCTTGATTGTAAAGCTGGTGCGTGACGTAACCTGGGTCCGAGGCAGGTAAGGTGTAAAACACCATTTTTGCCCCAAACTCTAATAGGCTAGCGATGGGATTATCTGTTTCTGGTAACAAGCCATCGGCTTGCCATTGCGCCAATAAGGTGTGGTCTGCTATCACCACCTGAGTTTGAGGCAATACAAGCTGAAAAATGGCGTCAGTAATTTCATCGGTTTCCGCGTCGTTGCTTAAAATGTCCTCGTCGGGAATGGATTGCAAGTGTAAGACCAATGGCAATTCCGTATAATCTGCGGCGATTTGTGCTAAAACACTGGCAGCGTCAATGGAATACAATGGACCAGCTTTAATGCTGTGTACACTCATGTCCTCGAGCAAACAGCGCATTTGGTCATACATGACGTCGGGTGCGCTAAGTGTAATAAGTTCGGTATGAGTGGTGTCTTGCACATGAGTTGCCGTTACAATGCTTAGCGCATGGCAGCCCACGGCAGCACAGCTGACAGCATCAGCAGGTAAATACATAGAGCCAGTAGGATCTAACGGGGCAAAAACCAAGACTACAGGCGGTGGGGTTGCGGTCATAGCGGCAGTGTCAAAGAAAAAATGCGAGACAATATGTCGTAAATGGATAAATGAACAGGTATTAAATTCTGTTTATATTCAGTACTATCGACCCATTTTAATAGATTGCTCGCTCTAAAGGGCAATCGTGGTTTTTTTAGTGAGTATTTTATGAGTACATGGATGTGTTTGATTTGTGGTTGGATCTATGACGAGGAAGCGGGCTTGCCCGAAGAAGGCATCGCTCCTGGTACAAAATGGGAAGACGTGCCACCCAATTGGGTCTGTCCAGAGTGTGGCGCACGTAAAGAAGATTTTGAAATGATCGAGGTATAACCCTGAACCATGTCTCTAGTGATTAGGTTCTTACTTTGCCTAACAACTCAAGGAGATTTTGATGACTACACCTACACCTAACGCATCCCAAACCCCGCGAGTTGATTTCACCAATCAGTTACTGATTGCAATGCCGGGCATGGTGGGAGGCAGCTTAGCAGATACTGTGATTTATATCTGCGAGCACAGTGATCAAGGCGCACTAGGCGTTGTGATAAATCGTCCTACTGATTTAACTCTTGGCGATTTGTTACAACGCATAGACTTAGATTTATCTTTGGAAATTGACGTGCGTCAAAATGCTCCCGTTTTCTTTGGGGGCCCAGTCCAAACTGACCGTGGTTTTGTTTTACACACGCCTGTAGGCGATTACAGTTCAAGCATCAGCATGGGTTCAGAGGTGGCGCTAACGACGTCACGCGATGTGTTGCAAGAGGTTGCTATAGGTAGTGGTCCCGATCAGCTACTGGTTACCTTAGGCTATGCGGGGTGGTCAGCGGGGCAGCTTGAAGAGGAAATGGCTGGAGGGGCGTGGCTTCATGTGGAGGCTAACCTCGACATTTTATTCTCCATACCTGCGGCCGAACGCTACCAAGCGGCTTTAGGTCAATTAGGTATTGATCCAATTATGTTGACCGGGGCTTCCGGTCATGCCTGACATGGATCATACCTTGCTTTGCTTTGATTACGGTCTAAAGAAAATAGGTGTGGCGATTGGCAATACCTTAACTGGTTTAGCGCGGCCATTAACTATCTTACGGCCTGTAACCAAAGCAGAGCGCTTTGCTCAAATTGAAGCCTTGCTGAATGAATGGCAGCCCGATGCTTTAGTGGTCGGACTGCCTTTAACGTTAACAGGTGCAGAGCAATATGCTTCACTACGCTGTCGTCGGTTTGCTAATCAGTTGCATGGGCGCTATGCCCTGACCGTACACTTAGTTGATGAGCGTGGTTCCAGCCTTGAGGCACAAGACATCTTGGCAAATAATGACGATGATGATGCGGTTGCCGCAGCAGTGATCTTACAACGTTGGCTTGATCAAAAAGAATGAGAAGAGGGCTTCGTTTTGGATGGCGTGCCTTAGCGCTGATTGTGTGGCTGCTACTAGGACTCTTTATATTGAGTCTATTGTTTCCTTTATGGACTCAAACACGTCGTCAGGCTGTACATGCTTGGTGGTCAGGAAGGCTATTATATTGGTGTGGAATACACGTCGATTATTTTGGTCAACCCGAGCTGCACAAACCTGTTTTGTTTGTAATGAACCATGTCTCTTGGTTAGATATTTTCGTCGTCAATCAAAAACGTGCTACGTCTTTTATAGCTAAAAGTGATATACGAAGTTGGCCTGTAGTCGGTTGGTTGGTGACGGGTGCGGGTACAGTTTATATAGAGCGTGGGCAGCGCCACGCCATTAAACGCGTGGCTGAACAAATGCAGCAACGCTTTAAGCAACAACAGGCGGTGGGCTTATTTCCCGAGGGCACGACCTCGGATGGTTTCACGGTAAGACCTTTTCACGCGAGCTTATTTGAAACAGCGCTTAGAACAGAGGTCGATATTCAACCAGTTGCGTTGCGTTTTTTTGATGATACAGAACGTAGTGCTCGGGTTGCATTTATTGGCGAGCAAAGTCTGCTGTGTAATATTTGGTTGTTGTTATCGCAGCCCAAGGTACGTATTGAATGCGTGTTTTTGCCGCCTTTACCTCATGCGCACAATCAAACCCAAGGCCGAGCCGCGACGGCTCAGCAGGCTTATGATTTGTTATTGGCTCAAGTTGAAAAAGGGCTTAACGCGCCGTCTCGATTTTCTACCTGAACTAACCGGCGGTCGCGCAGGCGCATAGCTGTTAATTGCCCACCCCAAAGACAGCCTGTATCTAGCCCCACCACATCTGCTTGCATATGTAGTCCTAAGGTAGACCAATGCCCAAACACAACGGGCGTCTCAATACGGCGTGCGGGCATAGCAAACCAAGGGGTTAGGTCCGTGGTGTTAGGTGCTCCTGAGTATTTGCTTAATGCGCCGTGCTGATCAAAAAAACGCAGGCGTGTCAAAATATTGACAACCAAACGTTCGGTATCCGTGTCAGACAAGTCGGTACGCCATTGATTGGGCTGATTGCCAAATAATGTCTGAATATGCTGATGCCAATCGGGCGCTTGAAGGCGTTGCTCTACACGTTTAGCTAATGCTAATACTTGGGCTAAGTTCCACGTGGGATGCAAGCCAGCATGAACCATTAAATGGCCTACTTGATGTAAAGCTAAGGGTTGATGACGTAACCAATCAATTAGAGCAGGCCCGTTTGTGGCTTTTAGTATAGGGGTGAGCGTGTCACTATCACTTTGCTTACGCACTCCGGCGGCGACCGCTAACAAGTGAATATCATGATTACCCAAAACCACTTGAGCTTGATTACCTAGGTCATGCACTAGTGTAAGCACCTCTAGTGAACCGGGTCCTCTATTGACGAGGTCTCCAAGAAAAATATAGTGTGCATTGGGCTGTTGTAGCTCGGGTTGGGCGAGCAGGTGCTGCAAACTATGAATGCAGCCTTGTACATCGCCAATTACCCAGTAATCAGGAGTCAGCATTAGGACTCCTTATGAAAATGACGTGCCCAGCGGTGCGCGTTTTCGATAATAAGCAGCGCCCCAAGCGCCACAGCCAGCGCAAAAATACTAGGTAATAAGGCGGTGAGCCAAGGTTGCCAGTTAGTAAGCATACCCAGATTTAAGGCCAGTTGGTTGGCCATAAAAAAGCCCACCCCAATTAAAATACCTAAAAAGATTTTTGTGCCTACACCACCGTGGCGCGTTTGCATAAAGCTAATTGGCGCGGCAATAGTGATCATTACAAGCAAAGTAAACGGGTAGGCAAGTTTGCGCCAGAGGGCTACGGTTTGACGTTCTGTTTGTAGATCGTTGGCTTTTAAGTAGCTAATGTAGTCAATGAGATCGGTAGCGGCCATGCGCTCGGGGGTTAATACGCGCACCAAAAGACGTTCGGCACTTAAACTGGTTTCTAGCTCGAGCTGTGCGACGTGTTCCAGTGTAATACTAGGTACTAAGGGTGTAACGCCCGCTTCCAAAGCTTTAAGCACATCGGGATTAATAATTGAACGTTGTACATCTTTAAGCAAAAGATGAGTAAGCGTGAATTCGCCTACGCTAGCTTGGGTATAGCTTTGCAAGTGTTGGTCCGCATCAAACTCATACACATGCACTTGTTCTACACTCGATGTGCCACGCAAGTGAGTAATATTAATAAGACGGGTCTGGTTGTCAGACGCATTTTCTTTAAACCAGTAACCACTATTTAAGCGTCCTCCTCCGGCTTTGCCTAAGAGCTTCAGGCTGCTTTCACTGGCTTGAATTTCAGCGCGTGGCGTAATGTATTCAGACAGCACAAAAGCCCCTAGCATTAAGGGAATAGTAATGATCCAAAGACTTATCAAGAGCTGTAAGCCACTGACACCGGACACCCGTAATATGACAAGTTCATTACGTTGGGCTAAACCGGCCAATGCCAATACAGCACCAATTAATAATCCAATAGGCAGTAACTCGTAGAGTTGCGTGGGCAGGTTAAGTAATTGCAAGTACAGCAAACTACCTAAACTGAGGCTGGCGCTTAGTTTGTCTAGCTCTTCAATTAAATTGAAAAAGCTAAATAAACCTAGCAAGGCCAACAGCACAACAGCGCTAGAGCGATAAATTTCAGTGGCTAAGTAGCGACGAGCAAGACGCATAAAAATAAACGTTAAGGGGCACTCACCAAACGCATGCGCTGCACAATGGTATTGGTGCGGCGTTGTAAATAGGTGGTGTTGCCGTTTTGGTCATAAAAAACGGGGTTGGGCAGCATGGCGGCAAGGCGGGCAGCCTGGGCGGGGCTAAGCTGCTGGGCAGAGCGCTTGAAGTAACGCTGTGCCGCCGCTTGAGCCCCAAATTCCGAAGTCCCCCATTGAGCGAAGTTCAAATATAACTCGAGAATACGTTGCTTAGACATGACTTGCTCAAGCATAACGCTAATAATTAGTTCTTGTCCTTTGCGTGTGTAACTGCGCTTATTAGATAAAAATAAGTTTTTCGCAAGTTGTTGCGTGATGGTTGAACCGCCACGACGCCGCTCTGAGCCTTGGGCAGCCTGCTGTTGGTTGTACTGCCATGCTTGACGAATGGCATCCCATTCCACGCCGCTGTGTATAAGAAAATTAGCATCCTCAGAGCTAATCACAGCACGTTTTAAATTAGCGCTGATTTGGTCGTAATCAAGCCAGCTGTGCTGTAACTGGGCGTCAGGGTTTTCTCGTTTAAGGTCTTTTAGTGTTTCCCGCATAACGGCGCTAGAGCTGGGGTTATAGAAATTAAACCACACCACTCTTACCAAAAAACTGAACTGATACAAAAAAACGAGAAGAATACTGACTGCTACTATGATAAGTAGGCGTTTCATGGGGTGTATAGCTTGCCGTTTCATAACCACTGTTAGCGTAAAGTAGCCAGCACAGGGTCTAACTCGGGCTTGTGCCCATGCCAAATAAAAAAACTAGCTGCGGCCTGCCCAACTAGCATGCCAAGCCCATCAGCACATTGCTTTGCACCAGCATGGTGGCATTGTTGCAGGAATGCGGTGGGCTGATTGCCGTAAACCATATCGTAAGCCAAGGCGTTTTCATTAAAGAGGGGTACGGTCTGAAGAGGACTTTGTTGGTGCAAACCACTGGAGGTAGCGTTGATCACAATATCCCATGTGCCTTCAATAGAGCTTAGGTCACCCCCATCAATTTGAGTATTAGCAGTGAGTGGGTCTGCCTGTGTAGCCAGTTCGTTGACTAAATCGAGCGCTTTTTGAGCCGTGCGATTAATAATACGTAAATGGGATGGCTGTGCCGATAATAAAGGCAGTACCACTCCGCGCGCTGCGCCACCTGCCCCTATTAACAAGACACGTTTATCTTTTGGGTTAAATCCCAAACGGATTAAATCGTTAAGCAACCCCACGCCATCGGTATTGCAGCCGTGCAATACTTGGTTATCCATCCAAAGGGTATTTACCGCGCCAGCTAGCTCAGCGCGTGGGCTGCGCACTTGTGCCATAGAGAAAGCGAGTTCTTTAAAAGGCACTGTGATGTTTAAGCCTTTACCCCCTTGGGCAAAAAAACCGCGTACATGGTCACTAAAATCATTGCGGTCTGCCAAAATTCGATCATAGTGCAGGGTTAAGTCAAATTGCTTTGCAAACGCATGATGAATTTCAGGAGAGCGACTATGGGCGATAGGGTTGCCTACAACGGCGCAACGAATAAGTGGATTGGTTGTCATAGTAGTTAATCGGTTTTTAAATTGCCTTTAGTGAAATGCCAACTTCGCGTAATAGCGAGAATATCCGTTTGTTCGCGCATTTCAGCAGAAAAAGCAGGGTAAGGGGCAGCCAAGCGTACTATACGTTGAGCAGCGACGTTAAATAATGGGTTTTGGGCTGGCTGATGAATTTCAATTTTGACTAGGTTGCCTTCTTGGTCAATGAAGACGGTCATTTGCAATGCATCAGATAACTGGCCTTTGGCTTGATCGGGGTAATGTTCCGTTCCTAAACGCTCTATTTTGGCACGCCATGCCTCAACGTAGGCCGCAAAAGCAGAGGCTTTGGCTGATGGTGCCTCAAAGTGAACGCGTGGTTTGGCATTGTATTGATTTAGCTTGTCTTTTAATGCGTGAAGCTCTAAAGCTAATTGTACGTGCTCTGCGGATTGCTCTTGATCGAGCTCGGCGTTTGGGCTTAGGTCAGCATTTGGTACGGGCTGTAGTGCTTGCCATTCGGCTTCAAGCTGCGTTAAGCGTTGCTGCTGCTCGGCTTCGGCTTGGCGTAGACGCTCTTGTAATGCTTGGAGCACTAAGGAGTTAGGGCTGGGAACGGCTTGACCAGTAAAAGGAGCAGAGGCGAGTTGATCGTCGTCTGCACTACCGCCGCCCACGGCATTCCATTGAGCCAATAATACGGCCTCTAGATCCGTAGCGTCGGTTTGATAGTTAATTAGGCTAATTTCTGGATCAAGTGTTTTAGAGAGAGTGGCAGGAGTAGCAGGCCAAAAGTAAACCAGAGCAAGACCGTGAAGCAGCAGTGATAAAAACACGGCGAGCCATAAATGATCAGAACGAGACAAAAAACGGTGCTTGCTCATGGTAATTAAGCGCTTGGCGTAGTCACTTCTGCCTCAGGGCTTACAATTTCCCTAAGACGCGCCTCTACTGTTAGCTCAAGCTCATTAAAACTTAATAGGTCAATAATTAGCTTTTGCCCACGCTCTAATTCACCTACGCCGGGTAGGCGAGTCACAAAGGGAGCCAGATCAAAGCGAACGAGGTCTTCTTTAATCACAGTAACAGGCATTTGGGTAATGCCTTGTTGCTGTAACCAACGCAGTACCCAGTACCGCTCAATTTGGTTTTGGAAGTCGTTCCAGGTGCTGTATTGGGCTTCAAACGCACTAATAATACTGTAAAGATCGGATTCTTTGGGTTTGAATGGTGCGACTAAGCGCGCGGATACGCCGTGTTCGGCAGCAGCAAGGATTTGCCACTGATTCACTAAATCCACATAACGACGTAGAGGCGAGGTAGACCAGGCATACTGAGGCACACCAATGCTGTCGTGTGGTAGAGCATGGGTAGACATGCGGGTTCGCATGTTTTGCTGAGAGCGATAAATACCCGGCACATCGTGTTGGGCCAGCAGCCCACCCCAGATGTTATTGGCTAAGATCATCATTTCGGCTGTGATCAGACCAACAGGCGCATTGCGTACGCGTGGGACTAAGGCCACAACACTATTGGGATCATCGGGTGCTCCGGTGAGCTCAAACAAGAACTCAATACGGTTATTGTTTTCAGGTTTGCCACGAACTAATTCACGTTGTTGGCTTAGAAATTGGCTGACTTGCCACAAAGGACGCAACCAGTCGCCATAGGGCAGCTCACTATTTGGATCATTTAACGCTTCTACCGTGACCAACGGATCAAGCTGGTTTTGGCGTAAATTCTCTTTGACACGTATACGTTCTAGTACTGTGCGCGTTTGCGTAATAGATTGAGCTGCCAGATCAATATCCACGTATAACGACAAGGCTGGGCGTTCTAACCCTTGGTCTAATGAAAAAGCACGAATAACTGCCTCGGGCAGCATAGGGACTTTTTGCCCAGGCGTATACAGCGTGGATAAGCGCTTACGAGCAATGCTATCTAGTTCGTTATCGCGCTGTACGGCTAAGCCTGGTGTGGCAATATGCACACCCACACGCCAATGCTGCGGTGCTAGCTCTTGGATAGATAGCGCATCATCAATTTCAGTGGTACCAGCATCATCAATGGAATACGCGATAACGTCGCTTACGGGAAGCTCTGTGCCCCATTCGGCGGCTAACTCAATGTCTGGAAAGTCTGTGCCACGCGGGAAATACTGCGAGAAAAAACGATGACGGTGCAAGGCAAGTGGACTGGACCAAGCATTAAGATCCAGCAAGAGCTGTTCTGGGCTGCAGTTGAGCTCTTTAACGGCTGCGTCAAAGGCTTTCCACTCAAGACTGTTTTTGTCGGGGCTGCTTAATAAGCTGTTGGCCGCTGCTGCAATGGGTGCAGGTAGCTCGCCCGCAACCATTGCCGCGGTCCATTGCTCCTGCAGGGCGGCTTGCTCGCGTTTTTTCTCAATGGCTGCCAAGGCGGCCTCAAGAATTTCTGGCGGTGCGCTGCGATACAGACCTTTACCGCGACGGTGAAAATAAGCAGGGGCACCGTGTAACGCTAAAATTAAGGCTGTTTTTTCTACTGCGCTAGGCGGATGCCCAAAGTAATCCTCGGCAAAGTCCACCGCATTGAACTCGTCTTGGGGGGCGCACTCCCACAAAAAATGAATATCCAAATCGGCGGCAAGCTGCTCGGCCTGCTCTAGCAATGCTGCCGGCTCGGGTTGCGCAAATTCAAAAAACACATTGTTTTTACGAATTTTGCTGCGTTTTCCTGTTGCGGATTCAACCTGCATTGTGGTTTCTGCATCAGAAAAGATTTTTTCAGCTTTAAATTTACCGCTGTCTTCAAAAAGGACGTACATAAGAGCTCTTGAGGTAAAACAAGTAATGAGGAGGAGAAGTGGAGCTTAGGCGTTAATAAAGTGTAAAACAGGTGCTAGATAGAGTTCAAAATCGGCAATGCCATGATCGCTACCCAAAATGAACAACCCCTGACTTCCTTCATAAAAGGCGAGCATTTCGTGGCTATTTAACACCTCATCATCACGGGATGCTACCAAAAAGTAGCGTTGCGGCTGCGTGCATGAGGCGGTGGCCATGGCCTGTAGCTCGTCTACATATTCAGGTAAAAACTCAAAGGGTTGATCTGAATGATACATGGTGTGCGTACCAACTTGGGTAGCTAAGTCGCGCGCGGCATGGACTGTTGGGTTGAGCACAATGGCTTTGCATTGCCATTGTTCCGCTAAGACCTGTGCATAATACCCACCTAAAGAGGAGCCAATGATGATGAGTTCGGTGGTTGGGTCCTTGAGCTGTGCTGCTTGAATTAGCTCGTTACACAACGCAATGGCTGCGGCAGGACTAGCAGGTAACTGTGGACAACACCAACGTGCACCTAATTGGTTTGCGGTCAGTGTACGCTTTAGCGCTTGAGCTTTAAAAGAATGGGGGGAAGATTTAAACCCATGTAAGTACAAAATCATGACTGCTCCACCTCAAAGCGTTGGGTTAGCCCCTGTAATAAACGCTCGTGGATCCCACCAAAGCTGCCATTACTCATGACCACAATATGATCATTGGGCTGTGCAAACTGCACAATTGCTTCAATGAGCTGATCTAAATTGTCTTTAATAGTGATGGCCTCGCCGAGAGGGGCAAAAGCGTGTTGTGCATCCCACGCCAAAGCATGTTTACCGCTGGGTTCAGTGTAACAAAATGTATGGTGAGCGTGGCTGAGTGATGCAGGTAAGCGGGCGGCCATGGCCCCCATTTTCATCGTGTTTGAGCGTGGTTCAAGCACGGCAATGATGCGGTCGGTTTTGGGTAAGTCTTTAGCTAAGCCCTCTAAGGTCAGTGCAATAGCCGTTGGGTGGTGCGCAAAATCATCATAAACGCGAATCCCCGCACGGGTACCGCGTAATTCCATGCGTCGTTTGATGCCTTGAAAAGCGCTAAGAGCCGCACAGCTTTGGGCTGGGCTAACCCCTACGTGTTGAGCGGCGGCAATAGCTGCTAAGGCATTAAGCCGATTGTGCTCGCCGCTTAAACCCCAATGTATATCACCGTGATGCGTTGTTTGGTAATAAATAGAGAGTTGACCAGCCGCCGTTTGCGTAGCGTGCCAGCCGGAAGCATTTTCTAGCGTTTGCACAGGCGTCCAGCAGCCCCGCTCTAGAACGCGATCTAAGGCCTCGGCCTCGTTGGGGCGAATGATTAACCCATTGGAAGGGATAGTGCGTACCAAATGATGGAATTGGGTTTCTATGGCGCTTAGATCGGTAAAAATATCAGCATGATCGAACTCAAGATTGTTCAAAATAGCAGTACGTGGACGGTAATGCACAAATTTTGAACGTTTATCAAAAAAAGCCGTGTCGTACTCATCGGCCTCAATGACAAATAAAGACTGTTTTGCATCAAAGCGTGCCGATACGCCGAGGTCAGGTGCTACGCCCCCAATTAAAAAATTAGGGTGATGCTGGTTGTACTCCAGTATCCATGCCAGCATGGAGCTTGTGGAGGTTTTGCCATGCGTACCCGCTACAGCAAGCACATGCTGTGAGCGTAAAATGGTGTCGCCCAACCATTGCGGGCCCGATGTATAAGCTAAACCTTGCTCTAAAATGGCTTCCATTAATGGGTTGCCACGGCTTACTACATTGCCCACCACAAACAGGTCGGGTTTTAGTTCAAGTTGCTCAACCCCATAGCCCTCGATGAGCTCAATACCCTGTTCTTCAAGCTGCGTGCTCATAGGGGGGTAGACGCCGGCATCACACCCTGTGACGGTATGACCTGCTGCGCGGGCAATTAAAGCAAGCCCGCCCATAAATGTTCCACAAATACCTAAGATATGAATGTGCATAAATCCTCCAGTTGCACTCATTTTAGACAAGATTTGCTTTTGTGCTGTAAAAAAGGAACCATTTGCGCATGGTAGGCTACTAAATTAAAGAGTTATTGCACAAAGAGGAAAGAATGAAATTGCGTCAAATCCTGTTCGCGAGTTGGCTTGGGCTTATGTGCTGGGGCGGCTTGGCGTGGGCAGAGTCCAAGGTATTTGCGATAGAGGCGGATGATTTAACCGGGCAGTCTATCAGTCTAGAGTCCTACCAAGGCAAAGCCTTAGTGCTTAATTTTTGGGCAACGTGGTGCCCGCCTTGTGTCAAGGAAATGCCCGAGCTCGAGGCATTAAGTCAGGCGCATCCCGACGTGCAGTTTGTAGGCCTAGCCATAGACACCCAACGTAATGTAAAACGATTTTTAGAAAAAGTACCGGTTAACTATGCTATTTATGTTACTGGCCACCGTGGTGTCCAAATAATGAAAACTTTGGGAAATAAAGCAGGAGGCATTCCATTTACCCTAGTTTTGAATGCCGATGGCTCGGTAGCCCAGCAGGTATTGGGGCAAATCGATTCTGCACAACTTGATCAAATTTTAACCAAGTTGAAAAATTAAGTGCAGGCAGCAGCAACTGAGTCTATTTTCGATTAAACTAGGCGTGTTTATGCCTTATTTTCTTGCTAAGCGCCTTGTTTTTATGGACAAACAGGGCGTTTTGGCGTAAAAAGGCGATCTAGAATCATAATTTTATTTAGCAATGGCACGTAACATTCTGGTTATACATGGCCCTAATTTGAACTTGCTTGGCAAGCGCGAGCCCCATATTTATGGTGCACAAACACTGAATGATGTGAATCAGCATTTGGTGCAACTTGCCACCAAGCTTGATGTGAAATGCGATATCTTTCAAAGCAATTCTGAAGGGCAGCTTGTGGATAAAATTCACGCTGCTGCTCAGCAACAGGTCGACTACATCATCATCAATGCCGGTGCCTACACTCATACCAGTGTTGCTATCCGTGATGCGCTCGCGGGCGTCGCTATCCCCTTTATCGAAGTACATATTTCCAATGTGCATCGTCGAGAACCTTTCCGCCATCATTCGTATTTGTCTGATATTGCGCAAGGGGTGGTAGTAGGGCTAGGCGCTTACGGCTATGAAGTAGCATTACGTTACGCCGTCGCTGCTTAATTTTTATCCAATTTTAACAACACCCAAGTCCGTATTTATTTAAAAACGGTAGTGGTGTGGCAGGAAACATGCATGGATCTGAGAAAACTTAAAACCTTAATTGACCTCGTTGCAGAGTCTGATATTTCTGAACTCGAAGTCACAGAGGGAGATGGCAAGGTCAGAATTGTTAAGTCGGCGCCTGCTGCACCTCAACAAATGGTATATGCCGCAGCTCCCGTTGGTGCTGCTCCTGCCGCTGCTGCTCCTGTAGCGGCTGCTGTGCCCGCAGCAGAGGAAGCTCCCGCAGTGCCGAATGGTCATGTGGTAACTGCACCAATGGTAGGTACGTTCTACCGTGCACCTAACCCAGGCGCGGCTCCATTTGTAGAGGTAGGTCAAAGCGTTGCCGAGGGCGACGCGCTATGTATTATCGAAGCGATGAAGCTGCTAAACGAAATCGAAGCAGATAAAGCGGGCGTCATCAAAGAAATTTTTGTTGAAAATGGTGCTCCCGTCGAATACGGTCAGCCCTTGTTTGTGATTGGCTAATTTCATGTTTGAAAAGATCCTTATCGCTAACCGGGGAGAAATCGCCCTACGCATCCAGCGCGCTTGTCGCGAAATGGGTATTAAAACCGTAGTTGTGCATTCCGAGGCAGATCGCGACGCCAAATACGTGCGCTTGGCTGACGAGTCCGTCTGTATTGGTCCTGCTAACCCCCGTGAAAGCTACTTAAATATGCCTGCAATTATCGCAGCCGCCGAAGTCACTGATGCCGAAGCCATTCACCCTGGCTACGGGTTTTTGGCGGAAAATGCTGATTTTGCAGATCGTGTTGAGAAAAGTGGTTTTGTATTTATCGGGCCTCGCGCCGAGACGATTCGTCTCATGGGCGACAAAGTGACCGCTAAAAAAACCATGATCGAAGCTGGCGTACCTGTAGTACCGGGTTCAGCTGGTGCACTGCCCGATGACCCCGAAGAAATTCTTCAAATCGCGCGCGATATCGGCTATCCCGTTATTGTTAAGGCATCTGGGGGTGGTGGCGGTCGAGGTATGCGTGTGGTGTATGCCGAAGGCGCATTGCTAAACGCAGTTGCCATGACGCGTGCCGAGGCCGAGGTTGCTTTTGGCAACCCAGACCTCTACATGGAAAAATACCTCCAAAACCCACGTCACATTGAAATTCAAGTTCTAGCCGATGGCGATCGTCATGCCGTATGGCTAGGTGAGCGCGATTGCTCTATGCAACGTCGTCACCAAAAAGTCATCGAGGAGGCCCCTGCACCTGGCATTCCTCGCAAGCAGCTCGATCGCATTGGCGAGCGCTGTGTAGAGGCGTGTCGCAAACTGAAATACCGCGGTGCTGGTACCTTTGAGTTCTTGTATGAAAACGGCGAGTTTTATTTCATTGAAATGAACACGCGTATTCAGGTTGAGCACACCATTACCGAAATGGTTACAGGCATCGACTTAATTCAACAGCAAATCTTAGTTGCCGCTGGTGAAAAATTCACGTTGCGTCAAAAAGACATCGAGTTCCGTGGTCATTCTATAGAGTGTCGTATCAACGCCGAAGATCCGTATAAATTTATTCCTAGCCCAGGGCTTGTGTCAAAATGGCACACACCCGGCGGTCCAGGTGTACGTATGGATTCACACGTATTTGCGGGCTATGTGGTGCCTCCTAACTACGACTCCATGATCGGCAAGCTCATTACCTACGGTACTACGCGTGAACAAGCCATTGCGCGTATGGATATTGCCTTGTCAGAAATGGTGGTCGAGGGTATTAATACCAATATCTTGCTGCATCGAGAGCTAATGCAAGACCCTGTGTTCCAAGAGGGCGGGTTTAGTATCCACTATTTGGAAGAAAAACTTGCAAAACGCCCTTAAGCGTTAAGTCACGGTAAAATAAAAAGCAGGGGGTGACCTCTGCTTTTATTTTTTGGAAATCACTATGCGTGAAATTGTATTTTTATGTGCTGAGCAACAAGCTGAGCATTTATCCGATGTGTTATTGGATTTAGGCGTATTGTCGGTGTCAGTCGAAGATGCAAACGAAAACACCGACCAAGAGCGTCCTTTGTATGGTGAGCCAGGTCTAGAGCCCGAGGTCTTAGCATGGGATCGTAACCGTGTGGTGGCATTATTGCCCGAACACTTACAACCCGAGCAATTAGTTCAAGACTTACGCGATCAGCAAATCATTAGTCTAGAGGATGCAGATTGGTTTGTACGCGAAGTACCCGATAACGATTGGGTACGTTTAACTCAGTCTCAGTTTGGCCCTATTCAGGTGGGTGAAAAAATACTCATTGTGCCTAGCTGGCATGCCGAGGATGAGCTCACCCTTCAAGCCCACGATCAAAATAAAGTATGTATTCAACTTGACCCGGGTTTAGCGTTTGGTACGGGCAGCCATCCTACCACCCATTTATGTCTAGAGTGGCTGGCAGAGCACTTGCAGGCAGGGCAAACCGTGCTGGATTACGGTTGCGGTTCAGGTATTTTAGCTATTGCTGCGCAGAAACTGGGCTCAGAGCGCACCGATGCGGTAGATGTGGATGAGCAGGCCGTCCTATCAACGCGCTCCAATGCCACAAACAATAACGTCACAGTCAACGCCTTATTACCTGACCAGTTGGGTGAAGGCCAGTACGATGTGGTGGTGGCTAATATTCTTTCTAATCCATTGAAAATGCTTGCTCCCATGTTGGCTGCACGGGTAAAAACCGGCGGGCACTTGGTTCTAGCTGGTATTTTTGAATGGCAAATCGATGAGATGCGTGAAGCATATAAAGACTATCTAAGCCTACAGCCTTGGCGTGACCGCGAAGGTTGGATTTGTTTGGTGGCCCACAAAACCAACTAGACCCCTCCTAGGTAAGAGTGATGATTGAGCTAACCACCCAGTGCCCTCAATGTGAACATCAATTTGATGTGACCTTAGAGCAATTGCAGCAGCGCAAGGGTTTGCTGCGCTGCCCTCGTTGTGCGCAAATTTTTGATGCGTATGAACATGCTGTGGTTAAAGCTCATACAACGCCCTCTGTGCCTAGGCAAGCAGAGCCTATTGCGCTGCAACCGTCACCTAGTCCAGCTTCTGGTTCTGCAAAAACAGCCGCATTTTCTATTTCTGCCGCCAGTGAAGACACTGAACCTCAGTCACACTTTATAAACCAGCCCATTGTTAGCCCCGAACCAATGCGGCCACAGGTAAAAACACGAGCTCAAACAGCAGCTGCAATTCGTAGCTCCCAGCCTATACAAAGTGCGGCCGAGTCAGATGAAGATATACGTGTTTATTTAAACCGAGACGAGCGCGCTGAACCTCGTTGGCACAATGAGACGGAGACCGCAGTGCCGCATTTTTCTGCGGAGCCACGTCGAGCCTTACATGTTGAAGAGGGCGCTGATTCAACGTCTAGTTGGTCTAGTCCTTTATGGACCTTGCTTGTCTGGTTATTAGCTGGCTTGATGGTATTGCAGTTGCTGTACGTGTACCGTGCGCAAATAGCTAACACAGTCAGCTTTACACGCCCTGTACTGCAACTATTGTGTGATGGTTTTGGTTGCACTATTCCTTATATGCGAGCTGTAGACGCAATAGAAATTAGGCAGTCGTCATTACAACAGCAGCCCAATTTTGAGCAAAAAGGTCAGTACGCGTATTTATTGCAGCTGCAGCTTAAAAATACTTTGGCTTGGCCCCAAGAGTGGCCGACGTTAGTGGTTAGCTTTACGGATGCCGCGGCAGCAACCTTAGCGACTTTGCCTATTGAGCCTCAGCAGTATTTAGCACCTAGTCAGCGTCAGCGTCCTTTTGATCCCGGTGCTCAGCTGACTATTCGTTTGCCGGTATTATTACCCAATAAAAAAATCAACGGTTTTACCGTAGAAAAATATTATCCCTAAAAAGGTATTTTCATGTCTAAACGTATTTTAGTCTGTGGTTCTGTTGCCTTTGACTATATTGCTGTCTTTGAGGGCAATTTCAAAGACCACATTCTGATCGATAAAGAGCGTTCTTTAAGCGTGTCATTTTTTACGCCTTCCTTAAATAAATTTTATGGGGGGTGTGCAGGTAATATTGCTTATAACCTTAATTTGCTTGGCAGCCATGCCGTGCCTGTGGTGACCTTAGGCAGCGATGGGGCTGACTACATTCAGCGCTTTAATGATCTGGGCATTGACATCAGTGCCGTCAAAGTACTAGATGACTATTTATCGGCTCAGTGCTTTATCACCACCGACCTTGAAAGTAATCAAGTCACCTCTTTTCACCCCGGTGCCATGATTAAATCTGCGGATAATGACATTACGGGCATGGAAGCGGTGTATGGGATCGTGGCCCCAGATGCCAAAGAAGCCATGTTTGCTCATGCCGAGCGTTTGCATGCACAAGGTATTCCTTTTATTTTCGATTTAGGCCAAGCCATGCCTTTATTTGAGAAAGAAGACTTAGAGCGCATGATTGACATGTGTTCTATTCTGACCTCAAATGATTACGAGGCCAGTGTAATTAGCCAACGCATCGGATCCGACCTTTCAACACTGGCAGCTCGAGTGCAGGCATTAATTGTGACCGAGGGTGAAAAAGGGTCTACCCTGTATACACAAGGTCAAGCCCATAGTATTGCTGCCTTGCCCGCAGCCGAGGTGGTTGATCCAACGGGTTGTGGTGACGCGCATCGTGCAGGGTTGTTACACGGCCTTACACAAGGTTGGTCAATTTACGAGTCAGCATGTTTAGGAAGTGTGATGGGTGGGATTAAAATTGCGTATCAGGGCACACAAACTCACGCCCCCACAAAACAGGATATTCAGCAGCTGCTAGCAACCCATTATGGTGTAAATAAAACCATTTAATAGTGGTGTAGGCTGAGGTATTAACGGAGTCATTATGAAAACACTTACTCAATTCAACGCATTTAGACTGGTCTTAACAAGTGTTGCGGTTGCCTCAGCCGTATTTATTGCTGGGTGCGCTGGTCAGTCGGCATCTAGTTCAGTGTATAGCTATGGTCAAGCACAAAATGAACAGATTGTGCGTTTAGGTACGGTACAGTCTGTACGGTATGTCACTATTCAGTCAGACAAAGCCTCTGGCTTTGGTGCTGCTTCTGGGGCGGCTTTGGGTGGTGTGGCGGGTAGCACCATTGGCGGAGGCCGAGGCAATGTACTTGCCACCATAGGCGGCGTTATATTAGGCGGTCTAGCAGGCAATGCTGTAGAAAATCAGACCGATAAAAAGCAGGGGCTAGAGATCACAGTGCAAATGGATAATGGCGAAACACGTGCTATTGCCCAAGAAGCTGATGTCATGTTTACAGCAGGTCAACGGGTACGAGTATTAAGCGGCAATGGTCCCACCCGCGTAACACCGCTTTAATTCTTAGTCATAAACACTAAAGCCCTTGGTATGTATCACAATACCAAGGGCTTTAGTGTTTTAAGGTACTTAGGGTTTGAGTACAGATTTTTTCTACATAGCAATCAGTGCAAAATTAAGGCGCTGCACCACCATATTTAATACTTGGATTAACAGCAATACTAATAGCGGTGAAAAATCTATAGGTCCGGTGTTGGGTAAGCGCTTCCGGATGGGTTCCATAATAGGACGTGTTAATGCCACCAACAAGGGCATAGCGGGCGCGCTTGGGTTAACCCATGACAAGATCACCTGGATCAAAATGAGCCATAAGGTGATATTGAGAGCCCATTTAATAACAGTAAGTACCGCAGCCAGAGCTAGCTTGGGTAAAAGCTCAAGCGGTAGTCCCACATTAGCCAAGAGCAGCCAGCCCCCAATCAATGAGAGAAAAGCGCAGAGCCATGCGGCAATTAAGCTTGAGCTATCGATGTGACGACTATTTTTCACAAATTTATGAATGGGTAAAACAGCCCAATCAGTAACACGAAAAATGGCCTGAGAGTACGGGTTAAAAGGTGGCATGCGAATAAAAAATAACCATGCTCTAAACAAAAAAGCAGCACCTAGTAACGACAGGCCGACTTGTAAAATAAAAGACAAAATATCAGTAAACATAGAGCGGCTACTGGTGGACTATTGTTCGTCTGTGTTGTCGTAGGGGTAAGGCCAATTACCGGCAGGATTAGGTTCAGTGTGAATGGGTTGAGCAGGCTGGGTGGCAGTAAGAGCCATAATTCATATCCTTAGTTAAGCAAACAATAAAGGCATGGGCCTAGCGCCCATGCCTAAAAGTCTAACCTATGCCTTGCATGCTGCAAAGCCTTGGGCTTTATTTAAGCGCTAAGCCCTGCGCAATTAATTGCGCTTGCTCTTTGCGCGCTTGTTCAACAGCAGTGTGTTTGACTGGGCCAAAGCCACGGATACGCTGTGGAATTTGCACATACTGTAAAGCCAAATCAAATTGCTCTGCGGTTAAATGCGTACTTAAAAAACGCAGGTGTTGCATGAACTGATCGCGTAACTCGCGCTCCATTTTACGCTCTGCTTGGTAGCCAAATAGATCAAAGGCCGTACCACGAAGTGCTTTGGCTTGAGCTAAGCGCGGCATAAATTTAAGCATCCATCCACCTAGCTGGCGCTTTAATGGGCGACCATTACTTCCTAAGCGACTAATCCAAGGGGGGGCCATATGGAAGTTCACATCAAAGCCTGCCTCAAACTGCTGTTGCAGCTGCTCCATAAACGCGGGTTCGCTGTAAAGGCGTGCTACCTCGTATTCATCTTTGTACGCCATGAGTTTGTACAAGCTGTGAGCGGCTTCTAAGCTGAGCTGTTCAGAACCCGGCTGTATACGTTGTTCTGCTTGACTCAGTTTTTGAATAGCTTGGGTGAATTGATTCGCATACGCTGTATTTTGATAAGCGGTTAAGCGCGGCACATACAGATCTAGCGCTGCCTGTAGGCTTTGGGGGCGCTTAGTAGTAGGGCGTTGATGTTGAGCGATCAACGCAGTGATTTTTTCGGGTGCTGCTATCCAGACGCGACCGGCATCAAAAGCGAGCTGGTTTGCCGCTACCGCCACCCCATTTAATTCAATAGCGCGCTGTAATGCTGTCAAACTAATAGGGATAGCACCTTGTTGCCATGCCATACCCAGCATCATCATATTGGATAAAATACTATCACCGAATAGTTGCTCGGCAAGATAGTGTGCATCGACATGGTGGCTGTTTTGTTGTCCACTGGTGGTGACCAACTGCTCCACTAATGCTGTACGCGGTAATTTGACATCTGGCTGACGAGTGAATTCAGAGGTGGGGGCAAGGTATTCATTAATAAAAACCTGCGTTTTCTGGGGGGCAATGCATTGAGCCGCTGCTGCATTACTGGCTGCCACACTATCACAAAGAATGGCAACATCCGCTTGGTGTGTATCAATACGCACCGTACCGGCACTTTGGTGATCAGCAGAAAGTCGAACATGACTAATTACAGTACCCCCTTTTTGGGCCAGCCCTGTCATATCTAATACCGACGAACCTCGGTTCTCCAAATGCGCTGCCATGGCTACGATTGCGCCAATTGTAATAACTCCTGTGCCCCCAATGCCTGCCACAATTAAATTACAGGCGGTGGGTGCCCCTTGAGTACGTACTGTGTTGTGTAGGGCTGCGCCAAAGTGTTTTTGTAATGTAGCACTATCTAGACCAGCGGCTTTTTTAGGCTCGGCACCCAACACAGAGACAAAACTAGGGCAGAAACCTTCGACGCAACTAAAGTCTTTATTACAGCTGGATTGATCAATGGCACGCTTACGGCCTAATTCCGTCTCAAGTGGCACAATGGACAAACAGTTCGACTGCACACCGCAGTCGCCACAGCCTTCGCAAACTTCTGGGTTGATGAAAATGCGACGCTGCGGGTTAGGGAAGTCGTTTTTCTTGCGGCGACGACGCTTTTCCGCAGCACAGGTTTGATCGTGAATTAAAACCGTAACGCCAGGTATATCGCGTAATTCACGTTGCACTCGATCCAGTTCGCGGCGGTGTAATACGTCAATACCAGAGGGCAAGCTAACCCCTTTGTAACGCTCAGGTTCATCCGTTGTTATGACCACTTTTTTCACGCCCTCGCCGAGGACTTGTTGGCAAATACGCGGTACCGATATAGGACCATCAACCGGTTGCCCCCCGGTCATGGCGACAGCATCATTAAATAAGATCTTATAGGTAATATTGGCGCGTGCCGCCACAGCTTGACGTATAGCAAGATAACCCGAGTGGAAGTAGGTGCCTTCTCCCATATTTTGGAAAATATGGGCTTGGTTCATAAATGCAGAGGCCCCGACCCAATCGGTGCCTTCGCCGCCCATTTGAGTTAGGCCTTGTGTATCACGATCCATCCATGAGGCCATGTAGTGGCAGCCTACACCAGCGAGCGCTTTGCTACCTTCAGGAACCTTAGTGGAGCTATTGTGTGGGCAGCCAGAACAGAAATAGGGACGACGGGTTAAGCCAAAACTATCTAAGGCTTTTACGGTAGGTAACGTACAGGAAGGCGCGGAGGGAGCGCTCGGTAATAGATTAAGCTCACCAAGCCAATTGAGCAGGGCTTGTTCGATTGCGGATGGGCTCAATTGACCGTAACGCGAAATAAGATCATGTTGTTGGCTGTTTTTCTTGCCTTGTACTCGGGTATTTAAACCGGCATCGAACAAAATAGTTTTGATTTGGGCTTCGACAAAATCGTCTTTTTCCTCGATGACCAACACATAGTCTAAGTCGCGCGCAAAGGCAAGAAAACCTTCGGTTTCAATAGGCCATATCAGCCCTAGCTTGTAATGACGTATTGCAGGCAATCCCTGTTTTTTCTGTAGGTTTTCTATGGCTTCCAGCGTATCTACGGTGCTTTTTCCCGTAGTGACAATACCTATTTTGGCTTGAGGGGCGGCATCAATCAGCTTGTCTAATGGATAGGTGCGCGCAAATTCGTGCACGGCCACCAAGCGGCTTTCTATGTTGTTCTCAATATGGGGCGTCAGAAAGGGCTTGGCATCGTAACTGCGGGCATGCACAGAGGGTGTATAGGCTAAATCGAACTGCGGTACATCAAGAATAGTAAAAGCTCTGCCGCTTTCCACTGTTTCTGTAATAGCTTTAAAGCCTACCCATGCTCCTGAGTAGCGTGATAATGCCCAGCCCCATAGCCCAAAATATTCGTATTCTTCAACAGAGCTAGGGTGAATAATAGGCATACGCAAATGGCGCAAAGCATGTTCACTGCTATGGGGGATGGATGAGGAAACGCCCACATGGTCATCACCAACCACCACCAACACGCCGCCTTTATGACTTGCGCCAGCAGCATGCCCATGGTGTAGAGCATCACAGGCCCGGTCTACACCTGGGCCTTTGCCATACCACATGCCGAATACGCCATCGACCTCTTTATTGGGGTGGGTGTCTAACTGCTGAGTACCCATCATCATGGTGGCAGCAAGGTCTTCATTAATAGCCGGTTGAAAACGGATGCGCGCTTGTTCGAGCTCTTTGGCATGACGCCACATAGTAGAGTCCACACCGCCAAGTGGAGAGCCGCGGTAACCCGAAATAAAACCGGCTGTATTTAAGCCAGCCGCTTGATCGCGACGAGCTTGGCTTAATAGCATGCGTAATAAAGCCTGAGTTCCAGTAAGAAAAATACGGCCTGACTCAGCGCTGATATTGTCGTTAAGTTGATAGTCTAAATTTAAATTATTACGCATGATAAAACCTCCACGATGATACTTACCATCATAAGTAGAAACCCGGGGTTTTTCTTTGCTTTGTTATTGCGTAAATTCCCCTATAAACGAAATAAACATTTCAATATGGGATAAATATGGACATAATTAATTTAAAAATATTAGATCATCTGCAAAAAGAAGGGCGCGCCTCTGCCCAACAGGTGTCTGAACAAGTCGGCTTATCGGTAGCACCGGTATGGCGGCGTATTAAGGCCCTAGAGGAACAGAAAGTAATTACGGGCTATCATGCGGTAGTGGATCGCAATAAAGTCGGTTTGCAAAGCTGTATGTTTGCGCAAATTAGTTTAGACCGGCACTCGGCTACTATGGTGGATAATTTCATTCAAGCAGTGCGTGAAACCCCTGAAATTATGGCTTGTTATGCGGTAACCGGTGATGCCGATTTTTTATTAAAAATTGTGGTGTCTAGCCCAGAAAGTTATGACGATTTTATGCACCGTTTTTTCTTTAACTTACCCGGCGTTAGACAAACACGCACCATCGTGGTGTTGAAAGAAATTAAAAATCAATTACAGTTACCTTTGTTTTAGATTGACTGCATAGTGCGATGAAAAGCTGGGGTAAAATCGCTGGTACTTACTACATTTTACGAGGACATGCTGTATGAAGCCGTTTCATTTTTGGCGAATGATCGGGGTGATGGTTTTAGGTGGTGGCTTGGCTGCGTGTACCTCCTTTCCTCCCCCTCCTGCAGCACCAGAAGCCCCCAAAAAAACCGTTTGTGAGCCGGTTTCAGCCGACGACCCCTTGGTGGGCAATTGGCTTAGCAAACGCCAAGAAAAGGGGGTGGCTGGTGAGCTACGCACCTTGTTTACCTTACAAGCCGATGGCCGAATGCTGTATACCGAGCAGATAAAACGCCCTAGACAACCTTCACAAGGGCTAAGTGAAAACGGGTGTTGGTGGCGTGATGGTGATCAATTGATTTTAAAAACCCTTGAGTCCAATGGCTCTCCCGTAGACATAGAGGACCCAATTTACGAAAACCGCTATAGCGTGTCACACAGTAGTACAGACAAGCTACGCTTACAGGGTTCTGATGGGGTGCAACACAATACGACTCGGACTTCTCCTGGGTATCGTTTGCCGTTTTAATAGGGTGCGTGATGCTTAGAGGCGCTTCGGGCTTGGCCCGAAGCGTATAGATGTATTTGGCTAGGCGTGTTGCGCTAAACGGCTCAGAACGGTTTCTTTACCTAGTAGGGCCAGTACTGCATCAATAGCAGGGGTTTGTTTTTGGCCGGTTACAGCTACGCGTAAAGGAATGCCTAGTTGCGGCATTTTGGCATTGTGCGCACCAAGCGTTTCTTTGATTGCAGCGCTTAGGGCCGTTGTGCTCCAGTCGTTAAGTTGTGCTGCTCGCCCAGCAAAATCATTAAGTAAAACCAGGGCATTTTCCGTAAGAACTTCGGCTTGTAGCTCGGCCGATGCAGGCTGGAAAGCACCACAAAATACCATGGCCCCTTGGGCTAGATCGTTAAGTGTTTCAGCTCTGCCTTTTAGTAATTCCATAACGGCACTAAGATCTGTAGCGTTTGGATTGCCCCCCAACTTTTCAATACGGGGTGCTACTAAAGCGGCAAGGTCGGCATTGTCACGTTGTTTAATGTAATGCGCATTGACCCAGTTTAATTTTTTAGGGTCCCATTGTGAGGCAGAACGACTGAGGTTTTTGGTGTCAAACCATTCCACAAACTGTTCCACAGAAAAGATTTCGTCATCACCGTGGCTCCAACCAAGACGAGCCAGATAATTCAGCATGGCTTCAGGTAAATAGCCTTGGACATCGTAATCCAAAATACTGACCGCACCATGACGCTTAGAAAGCTTTTCCCCATCGGGGCCAAGGATCATAGGCACGTGGCCATACACAGGTACGGTGGCCCCTAGCGCTTCGAGGATCACAATCTGACGGGGGGTATTGTTCACGTGATCGTCACCGCGAATGACGTGAGTGATAGCCATATCCCAGTCGTCTACTACCACACAGAAGTTATAGGTAGGGGTGCCATCGGCGCGAGCAATAATTAGATCGTCCAGCTCGTCGTTAGCAATACTAATACGCCCTTTAACCAGATCATCCCAGCTTGTTACGCCAGTTTGTGGGCTTTTGAAGCGCACTACTGGGGAGCGATCGGCAGGAATGGCTGGTAGAGTTTTGCCTTCTTGGGGACGCCATGTACCATCGTAGCGAGGCTTTAACCCCAACGCGCGTGCTTTTTCGCGCATGGCTTCGACTTCGTCTGGGGTGCTGTAGCAGTAATAGGCATGACCAGACTCTAGTAGTTGTGCTATGACTTCTTTATGACGTGCATTACGCTGCATTTGATAAAACGGACCCTCATCAGCCTGCATCCCTAGCCAATCCATGCCCTCTAAAATGGCTTGTACAGCTTGGGGGGTAGAGCGCTCTAGGTCAGTGTCCTCAATACGCAGCACGAATACACCGTTGTGATGACGTGCAAACGCCCATGAAAACAATGCGGTACGCGCCCCACCTAAATGTAAATAACCGGTTGGTGACGGAGCAAAACGGGTACGAATAGTAGTAGTCATAAACTCATAGCAATCAAAAGAGGAGAATGCCCGCTACAGCGGACAAATTTCCTTTATTTTAATAGACTGAACGTAATTGCGCAGAACAAACTGAAAAAAAAAATAACCTTGAGGTTGCCAAGATGATAATACGCCATCGTTTAGCTGCTTTATTTGAACCCCAGTCCGTTGTTACGGTTGTTAGCCCTGATGCCCGATGTCATTTTCAGTTTGACAAGGCGGTAGAGTTACATTCTGTGGTGTATGAGCCAAATAAAGCGTGGCCGACATGGGAGTGGGGCGAGAGCAGATTGGATTTAGCGGTGGTTTGTGTACCTGCTAGCCAACTGACAGAGGTGCTGCAACACCTAACGGCTTTACGTCCCCGAGCTTTGAGTTTGCTGACGCATCCGTCCAGTCAGGCTTATGATTCTGATCTTATTGCGTGGCTAGCCACATGGGCTCAGGAGCATCACTGTTTGGTTCTAGGGCCACGCTCATTTGGTTTAATGCGCCCGGGTGTGAGTTTAAACGCTAGCATTCATCCTTTAGCGCCTCAAGCTGGCAAAATTGCTGTGGTCTCCCAGTCACGCACGATTGCAACAGCTTTATTAGACTGGAATGAAAATGCCCAAGTGGGTTTTTCAACCGTGGTGGATCTTGGCGAAGAAGTCGATCTTGATTTGGCTGCCGTATTAGACTATCTAGCAGTCGACGCACAAACCGATAGTATTGTTCTGTATTTGCATAGTCATCCTGCAGCGCGACGTTTTGCTAGTGCTATTTATGCGGCCTCCGCAGCCAAGCCCATTATTGTGTTAAAGGCAGGTGGCGTGAATGAGGGCCCTACATTGCGCGCCCGTGAGGAGGTGTTCAGTGCATTAATGCGTCGGGTGGGGGCGATCCGAGTACGGTACTTGACCCAGCTATATGCTGCCCTAAAGGTATTAAGTTTAAAGCGTCGCGTTAAGGGCTCGCGTATTGCTATTGTGTCGAATGGTGATGGGGTAGCGCAACTGGCAATCGATATTATGCGCCACGGTACTATTGTCGAGCTGGCTACTCTTAGCACCAAAACTCGGCATACCTTAGAGCGCATGGCATTGCCTACCGATCGTGTGCAGAACCCTATTGCTCGTTATGCGCCATGGACGGCTGAGTACATAGAGCAAGTCATAGAAAGCTTAGCTATAGACGAGCAGGTGGACGGTATTTTGGTGTTAATTGCCCCAGACCCTTATGCCGATTTAAGTCAAATAGCAGAGTCCATTCTGACTATGAGCACAAAGCTCTATAAGCCCTTAATGAGTTGTTTTGTGGGCGAGGCTTCGATGCGTCCTTTACGTCACCGTCTAGAGCAAGCAGGCATACCGGCTATGCGCACACCGGACGCAGCCATTGATGCTATTAATACATTGGCTTCTTATTATCATAATCAACGCTTAGCCCAGCAAATACTACCTGCCGAGTCCTTGGGGCGACCGGCTCAAATACGTGAGGCTCGTGCTTTAATTGCAGCGCTGCAGCAGCAAGGAGTGCGTTATCTAGACGAGGCCGACTGCACGCAGCTATTAAGTTATTTTCAAGTCCCCATACAAACGCAGGCATTGCCGCAAACTTTACCTACTCTAGCTCCTACCAGTGTGCATATTTATACGGATGAACACTATGGGCCGTACCTTATTTTCAGTGCGGCTCAAGGTCAATTGCAGTTTTTAAATAGTCGCACTTCCGTCGCCTTGCCGCCATTAAATAGGTATTTAGCGCGTCACTTAATTGAGCGTGCCCCAATTTGGCAAGAACACCTTGGTACAGTGGCTGGAAGCGCTATTTACGCTCAGCTGCAACAAGCTTTAGAGCGTTTATCCGAATTAGTCAGTGAGCTGCCTGCTGTGTTAGAGCTGCATGTGGATCCGCTTTGGTTAAGCCCCAGTGGCTTATATGCTTCACAGTTGGTCATAGAGTTACATGCACAAGAGACGCACACACGTCCAGAACACAGTGGTTATCCGCATATGGCTATTCACCCGTATCCCCGCTATTTGGTTCAACACCATCAGCTTACTTCAGGACAAAAATGGGTGTTGCGCCCTATACGTCCCGAGGACGCGCAGGCTTTACAGGAGTTTGTGCGTAACCTGTCCGAAGAAAGTCGTTACATGCGATTTGTATCGATGATGCGAGAGTTATCTGCCTCTATGCTAAGCCGCTACACGCGCATTGATTATGACCGTGAGCTGGCTTTAGTTGCCACTATTCCTTGTCAAAGCCACTCTAAAGAAGAGGGTGACAAAGTAATTGCTTTTGCGCATTATTTACGTAATAGGGACGGAGTAGGGGCCGAGTACGCGTTAGTGGTGGCTGACGATTGGCAGCGTCATGGTTTGGGCATGCAGTTGATGCGAGCCTTGATTCAGGCTGCCAAACATCAAGGTTTAAGTTATATAGATGGTTATGTGTTGGCTACCAACTATGCCATGCTGGGGTTGTTAAAACATCTAGGCTTTAAGGACGACATAGATAAATACGACCCAAGCCTACGTCGGGTTTGGTTAGATTTGCAGCAACAAGAGCCGTAGCCCTTGCTGCTAAGGCAATATTACTGCGCAAACACTTTTTTCAAAAAAGCACCAATGGCGGCAACCTCGTCGGGATGCACAGAATGCGGCATGGGGTAAGTATGCCAGTCGACTTCATAACCAAGCTCGCTTAATAAGGCGCTGGACTCCTGCGCACGCTGTATAGGAACAACAGGGTCTTGGGTGCCATGAGCCATAAAAATAGGAGTGGTGGCATTAGCAGGGTGACGCTCTGTGGCCGTTTTACTGGCAATGGGTAAATACCCAGATAAGCACACCATGCCGGCTAGCTGCTCTTCTAGGCGTAACCCCGTTTGCAGGGTCATGGCGCTACCCTGAGAAAAACCTGCTAAGACAATACGCTCAGTGGGGATACCACGCGCATTTTCTCGGGCAATTAAGGCTTGCACCAAGAGCTGAGAGTCACGTAGCCCTTTTTCATCCTCGTGACGCACTAAATCCATGACGTAAATGTCATACCATGCCCGCATGGCCATACCATTGTTAATCGTAATAGGTATGACGGGGGCGTGAGGGAAAATAAAGCGAATAGGGATATCATCCACACCTAGCTCAGGAACAATAGGGGCGAAATCATTACCATCTGCGCCTAAACCATGTAACCAAATCACAGCAAACTGAGGCTGAGGTGAGGTTGAAATTTCAATGCATTCTAATTCTGTGCTCATGACCGATCTGATTGCTCCACAATAGATTTAATGGCTTGAAAAAGTTGGCGATATTGCTTGCGGCTTGGTTCTTTGCCTTCGGCCAGCTGCTCGTTTTGTTGTTTTTCTTTGCGAGCGCTGCGCACGAGGCTACGAAAAGCCTGAGGGTCAGCGGGATTAAATTCCTCGAAAAACAAGGTTAATGCTGCATCATCACGCATCAGCACATCTCGCAAAGCCTCGAGCCTATGCATGGCTTTGGCTTGTTCCTTGGAGCCATTTTCCCAGATGTCTAGCTGATGACGAATAGCTTCTGCGTCTTCAAAGCGCATGAGCTTGCCCACATATTGGAGTTGACGACGTTTGCCTTCACGTGCGGTAATACGTTGAGCTTCTTTGATTGCGGTTAACAGGTTATCGTTTAGGTTGAGCTTGTTCAGTTTTTCATTAGAAAGCTCAACCAATTGCTTGCCTAGATCCTGTAAGGCATGCATATCACGCTTTACTTGTGATTTGCTAGGGCCGTAATAGCCATTTTCATCGGGTTCTAAGTAGTTTTCGGTCATAATAAATAGAGTATCAGCGGTGTAGTTCGCTTCATTTTAAAGAGTATCCATGAGTCAGTCTTCTATTTCTTCTTTGCCCATATCGGAAAACCAATCACGATTTTGTCAGTTGGTTGATGATGTATTAAAACACGCCAAACAGTTAGGTGCGTCAGATGCTGCCGTAGAAATTGCAGAAAATCAGGGCTTATCGGTAGCTGTACGACAGCAAGACGTGGAAACCATAGAGCAGACTCGTGATCGTTCTTTAAGTGTAACGGTTTTTGCGGGCAATAAACGAGGCTCGGCCTCTACCTCAGATTTTTCACCTACAGCTCTTCAAGACACGGTAGCGGCCGCTTGGCATATTGCTCGTTACACTGCCGAAGACGCCATGGCAGGGTTGCCAGATACTGAAGATCTAGCGCTGCATTACCCCGATCTGACGCTATATAGTCCTTGGACCGTTGATGCACAACACGCTGCTCGCTTAGCCCTACGTGCTGAGCGGGCTGCTTTGGACTACAGTCCTCTCATCACCAATAGCGATGGCGCTGCATTAGATACGAATGTGGGTCATTTTGTACTGGCAAACAGCCGAGGCTTTTTGGGTGGCTATCCTTACAGCCGTTACAGCATTTCAGCTAGCCCTATTGCGGGGGAAGGGCATCAGATGCAGCGTGACTACTGGTACTCTGTTGCCCGAAAGCCACGCCTATTAACAAGTCCAGAGGAAATAGGGCAGATCGCTGCTCAGAAAACCTTAGCGCGTCTGCATGCCAAACGAATTAAAACGGGGCAGTATCCAGTGCTGTTTGATGCCACACTTGCCGCTGGCTTATTGGGGTCTTTTGTGCGTGCTGCTAGTGGTGGGGCGCTGTATAGAAAAACGTCTTTTTTACTGGATCAATTAGGTCAATCCGTATTTGCGCCGCATATCCAAATAGTAGAAAATCCGCATATTCTAGGGGGGTTAGGTAGTGCTCCCTTTGATGCTGAAGGGGTGAAAACCTCGGATCGCATCATCGTAGACCAAGGGGTGTTAGGCGGATATTTTTTATCTACTTATACGGCACGTAAGCTCGGGATGCGCACCACCGGCAATGCCGGCGGCGCTCACAACCTGACTTTACGCTCGCAGCTAACTGCGCCTACCGACGACCTGACGCAAATGCTAAAAAAGCTAGGTACTGGTTTATACGTTACCGAACTAATTGGTCAAGGCATCAACTACGTAACTGGCGATTACTCGCGCGGTGCTTTTGGGTTTTGGGTAGAAAACGGGGAAATTCAACACGCCGTAGAGGAAATCACCATTGCAGGCAATTTAGCGCAAATGTTCCAACACATGGCAGCAGTTGGGGCAGACCAGGTGATCCGTGGCGGTAAACGTACTGGTTCTATCCTAATAGAAAACATGGCTGTAGCCGGTAGTTAGCTCTTGCTTCTAAAAACGAGTCTTGTACTCTGGCTATTCCTAATAACAAGCTCCATATACGCAGTGTATGATATTGTTGCGACCAGTATATTTTGGTCATCTTTTTAATTGAACGTCATGGAGGTTCCACGCGATGCAGCGTCGTTCATTTTTGAAAAAGGCCGGCTTGACTGCTGTGGCTGGTTCTGCAGTGGTTGCAGCGCCAGCAATTGCTGAAAGCCTGCCCAAGCTAAATTGGAAAATGACGTCCACGTATGGCCCGTCATTGCCAGCGCTCTTTTCTACCGCAGAGCTTTTCGTTAGCATGCTTAACGAAATTTCTGACGGCAACTTCAACGTGCGTTTATATCCCGTTGGCGAAATTGTGCCTGGTTTCGAGGTCATGGATGCCGTAGAAAACCGTACTGTAGAAATGGGTCAAACCGCTTCTTATTACTTCTACGGAAAAGACCCTTCCTTTAGCTTTGATACTGCCGTTCCGTTTGGCTTAAACTCACGCCAGATGAATGCCTGGATGTACGAGGGCGATGGCATGAAGCTCATGCGTGAACTCTTTGCTACACGCAATATCATTAACTTCCCCTTTGGTAACACAGGTACTCAAATGGGTGGTTGGTATCGCAAGGAAATTAACTCAGTCGATGACCTTAAAGGTCTCAAGATGCGTACTGCGGGCTTTGCGGGCGAAGTTTTAGCGCGCATGGGTGTAGTACCTCAACAGGTTCCTCCGGGCGATATTTACCCCTCTCTAGAAAAAGGCACGCTGGATGCCGTTGAGTTCGTTGGCCCTGTGGATGACGAAAAGCTCGGGCTCCAAAAAGTCGCCAAGTACTACTACTATCCCGGTTGGTGGGAAGGCTCGGCTCAGGTCTCTTTATACGTCAACCAAGATGCTTTTAACGAGCTTCCTGCTACGTACCAAAAGATGGTGGCTACAGCTGCCCGTGCAGCATCTGACAACATGCTTGCTATTTACGACTCCCAAAGCCCAGGTGCTTTACGTCGCTTAATCGCAAGCGGTGCTGTGCTTAAAGCGTTCCCACGCGATGTAATGGATGCGTCTTTCAAAACCTCTAATGAACTATACAAAGAGTTCTGCGAGAAAGACGAGCGCTTCAAGCGTATTCACGACAATTACATGGCATTCCGTGATGAGCTCGTGCCTTGGTTCCGTGTGGCCGAAGGCTCCTACGACAACTACCTAGGTATTGCATTAGCAAACCGCGGTAAATAGCTTTATTTGTCGCATAAAAGCCCTCTTTGCTTGGCATTGGGGGCTTTTTTGTTTGCAAAAAGTGCTTTTGTGGTAGAATCTTACGGTTAGTCTATTTGTTATTAGTACGGGCGAAAAATAACGCCTTGGCTTATAGATTAATTTTTATTTAATGGCGTATAGCCTTTTTATTTTAGGAACCTATCATGAAGACCTTTGTGGCCAAGCCGCATGAAGTCCGTCGTGAGTGGTTTGTGATTGATGCCAAGGACAAAGTCCTAGGTCGTGTGGCCAGCGAAGTTGCACGCCGCCTACGTGGTAAACACAAACCTGAATACACTCCGCACGTTGACACTGGCGATTACATTGTTGTTATTAACGCAGCCGATATCCGCGTTACAGGCAACAAACTCCAAGACAAAAAATACTACCGTCATACTGGGTATGTAGGTGGCATTAAAGAGACCAACTTCGAAACCATGCAGCAGCGTTTCCCTGGTCGTGCTCTAGAAAAAGCCGTCAAAGGGATGCTCCCTAAAGGCCCATTGGGTTACGCCATGGCTAAGAAACTCAAGGTTTACGCTGGCGAAGAGCATCCGCACTCCGCTCAACAGCCTAAACCACTGGATATCTAAGGACAGGTCATGATCGGTAATTGGAATTACGGTACCGGCCGCCGCAAATCTTCGGTGGCTCGTGTATTTATCAAAAAAGGTACGGGCGCTATTGTTGTAAATGGCAAGCCTGTAGACGAATACTTCGCTCGCGAAACTGGTCGCATGATTGTGCGTCAGCCTTTGGCTCTCACCGAGCACCTCGAGTCATTTGATATCAAAGTGAACGTACATGGCGGCGGCGAAAGCGGCCAAGCCGGTGCAGTGCGTCATGGTATCACTCGTGCTCTAATCGACTTCGACGAAACACTAAAATCCGCGCTCAAACAAGCCGGCTTAGTGACACGTGATGCACGTGAGGTCGAGCGTAAGAAAGTAGGTTTCCACAAAGCGCGTCGTCGCAAACAGTTCAGCAAACGCTAATTGTTTCGCTTCACCCTTGTGGTGCCCCAAGAAACCCCAGCTTTGGCTGGGGTTTTTTGTTTGTATGAATAAAGCTGCCCTAAATCCCCAAAAAAACTGTATTTCATTTATTATAAGTAGATTCTTATTTTGTTTTTTTGCTACACATAAAGGGGCCTTATGTCTACGTCAGCACATGCCAAACCCATCCGAGTCGGTATTGTGGGTGCAACTGGTTATACCGGTGTGGAATTACTGCGATTACTCGCTCAACACCCACAGGCGCAAGTCGTGGCGGTTACCTCAAGGCAGGAATCCGGTATGCCGGTAGCCGATATGTTCCCTAGCTTGCGTGGTCATGTGGATGCGGTTTTTCAAACGCCCGACGAGGCACAGCTTGATCAATGCGACGTGGTTTTTTTCGCTACGCCTCATGGCGTGGCTATGAACGAAGCCCAAGCCTTATTAGACAAAGGCGTCAAGGTTATCGATTTAGCAGCAGACTTCCGTTTGCAGGATACTAGTGTGTTCGAAAAATGGTACAAAATGCCTCATGCTTGCCCAGATATTTTAGAAAAATCGGTGTACGGTTTGGTTGAAATCAACCGCAAGAAAATTGCTCAGGCTCAGGTCGTAGGCAATCCCGGCTGTTATCCTGTTACTGTTTTATTGGGTACTGCACCGTTATGGGGGCACGATACCCCCTTGGTCGAGGCTCGAGTGGTGGCTGACTGTAAATCTGGGGTTTCGGGTGCGGGCCGCAAAGCCGCTGTTGGTAGTTTATTCTCCGAGGCCAGCGATAACTTTAAAGCGTATGGGGTAGGGGGGCATCGCCATCACCCCGAGATCGCTGCGCAGCTGAAACTACTAAATCACGGTCAAGACATTGATCTCACTTTTGTGCCGCATTTAGTGCCTATGATTCGTGGTATGTTCTCCACGCTGTATGTGCGCATTACTCCCCAAGGCATGGATACAGACTTTCAGGCTCTTTACGAGCAGTTTTATGCCAATGAGTACTTTGTGGATGTGTTACCAGCTGGCGTCATCCCTGAAACTCGCTCTGTACGCGCTTCCAACAAAATTCGTATTGCTATTCAGCGCCATGGCGATCAGCTCATCATTATGGCGGCTCAAGACAACCTCGTTAAGGGGGCTTCAGGGCAGGCTGTACAAAATATGAATTTAATGTTTGGTTTGCCCGAGCAAACAGGCTTAGAACAAGTAGCTATCCTGCCTTAATTTGTGTAAATGCGTAAAAAAGAGGGAACTGGTTTTTATTTATTTAGTCAAATAAAGATGAAAACACCTACCTCTACACCAACATCTCGTTGGGTTTGGCTGCTGGTCGCCGTGCTTTTAGCTCTGCTCGTAGGGGCAGGTTCTGCATGGTACTGGCAGCAACAGCGTTTAGAGACACTTGGGCAGGCTCATAAGCAGTGGCTTAATGCCCAAGAGCAACTACAACAAATGCAGTTGCAAAACCAAAGCCTCCAAACTCAACTTACCCTAGAGCAAGCCACTCAAGACGCTTTGCAAGAGCGTCTTATACAAAAGCAGAACGAGTTAGGATACCTCCAAGAGCAGTTGGCTTTTTACGAACATCTTCTACCTTTATCGGGTACAGGGACAGTGCAAGTACGTGGTCTAGACCTAGAGCCTCAGACCCATACATTACGGTATAAACTTCTTTTACAGCGTTCTTCAGCCTTACCCCGCTTTAATGGGCACATACAATTTACGGCTCACGGGCATCAAGACGGAGATTCAGTTAACATAGTGCTAACTACGGCTGGCGAAGACAGCACCACCACCGACATCGAGTTTGACCAGTTTTTACGCGCTACCGGTTTGTTAGATGTACCCGATGGTTTACGCATTGACGCGGTCACTTTACATATCTACCAAGGCAAGCAGTTGCGTGCCACCCACAAAATTGATCTAGTGCCTGCTTCTGCTGCGACAGCAGATGATTAAGGCTTAAACTACTAGAGTTACCTATTTATTCGTTGTAGGAGTTTCTTATGAATACCCTAACTGAAACGGTTGATCTACAGGCTCCGCCATCTCCTTTGAGCTTCACTGATCCCGCTGTTGAAAAAGTGCGCGAGTTATTACTCGAGGAAGGCAACCCCGATTTAAAACTACGCGTTTTTGTACAAGGCGGTGGTTGTTCAGGCTTCCAGTACGGCTTTACCTTTGATGATGTGACTGACGAGGACGATACTGTTATTGAAAAAGGTGGGGTTCAGTTATTAGTTGATCCCATGAGCTTTCAGTATCTAGTCGGTGCAGAAATCGACTTTAAAGACGACTTAGAAGGCGCTCAGTTTGTGATCCGCAATCCAAACGCCAGCACCACATGCGGTTGTGGTTCCTCGTTTACGGTGTAATTACGCCTTATACCAGGCCCCAAGCAGTCGGCCATGAGTAGCCCCAGTCACCGCTGGGTGGCTGGCAGGTATATCATGTTGATACGCATAAGCCAGCCAAGCAAACGCAGCGGCTTCGACCTCTTGGGCACCGATTCCAAACCCGTCACTGATGTAGACGGGTTTTTTTATTTCCTGGGCAATTAACTCAATTAAGTGGCTGTTGTATGCGCCACCACCACACACAATAAGCTCAACACAGTCGGCTGCGTAGTCCCGAATAGCGTACGCAATACTACGAGCGGTAAATAATGCTAATGTGGCTTGTACGGCAGCAGGTTTAATATCAGGGTAATAAGCAAGGTGTTGTGCTAACCAAGCCGCATTAAATAAATCACGTCCTGTGGATTTAGGTGGGGCTTGTTGAAGCCAGCTTTCACTTAATAAGCGTTCCAGTAAGCCAGAGTGAGCTTGTTCTGAGGCCGCCCATTGGCCCGAGGCATCATAGCGTTGACCTAAATGAGCGTAAATCCACTCGTCCATCAAAGCATTAGCCGGCCCTGTATCAAAACCGATAGCAGGTTTGCCAGGGCGTAAAATACTCACGTTAGCTATGCCGCCTAGGTTTAGTACTACACGCGGCTGCTCAGTGCTAAAGACGGCTTGATGAAACAAAGGAACTAAGGGCGCACCTTGACCGCCTGCGGCTAAATCCCGACTGCGAAAATCAGCAATTACATCTATGCCAGTTAACTCTGCCAAGAGCGCAGGGGCATTCAGCTGCCAGCTGTAGCCTAATTCGGGAGCATGGCGCACTGTTTGACCATGAGCACCAATAGCGTGAATAGCGTGCGCTGATATTCCGCTTTTTTGTAATAGTTCTGTGCAACTCATGGCATACAGACGAACGAGCTCTTGGGCAGCTAAGGCTGCCCGATGAAGCTCATCGTGACCGGCTGTATTCAAAGCTAAGAGCTCGGCACGTAATGCGGGAGGCATTTCTAATGCGGTATGTGCTAGTACCTTTACCGAATTCGTAGCAGAGATGCGGCACAAGGCCGCATCCACACCATCGGTACTGGTACCGGACATTAGGCCGATATACAGCATGTTTTAACTAGGGTTAGCATTAGTTATCTAACGCCGCAACTAGAGGCTCATTTAGCCCTTTGAGTAAAGCCAATTGAGTGCGGTACTGAATGGCAATAGCATCAAAAGCGGCTTGCTGTTTTGCATCGAGTACACGCGCGACGGGCAGCTCTACCGAGAGCGGATCGACGGGCTTGTTTTTGATGCGAAACTCGTAATGCAAATGTGGCCCAGTGGCCCAACCTGTTGACCCTACGTAACCAATTAATTGGCCTTGGGATACGGTGTCGCCACGTTTTAAGCCTGATGCGAACTTGCTTTGGTGGGCATACAACGTGCTGAAACCACTATGATGCTCAAGCACAATGGTTTTACCGTAACCATTTTGATTGCCAATAAAGGTAACTACCCCGTCTCCGGTAGCATGAATAGGTGTGCCAGTAGGTGCTGCATAATCCACACCATTGTGGTTACGCCAACTACCGTGAATGGGGTGACGACGCCCACCAAAGGTGGAGCTGATGCGGGTAAATTTTAAAGCGTTACGCAAAAATGTACCTTGGGAGCTTTGACCATTAAAATCGTAGTATGAACCTGACACACCATCTGGGCTGAACCAGAGTGCATCATGTGTTTTACCTTGATTTTCAAACTCTAAGGCTAAGATTTTCCCGGCACCGACGCGTTGGCCGTTGTAGCTGTGTGTTTCGTACACCAATCGGAAGCGATCGCCTTTGCGTATGTCTTTCATGAAATCCATTTTGGAGCTAAGGATTTCTGGTATTTGTAACGCAATGGAGTCTGGGATGTTTGCCGCGTCAGTGGCACCAAACAATGAGGAGTTAATCGTGCCCTCAGCCATTTGAATATGGGTAGAAGTAGCCATGGACTGCTCTGTAGCCACATAGCTACCTTGGCCGTCTGGGCGCACTTCAAGCCATTTTGAAAGGGCTTGACCTTTGTCATTGTTAGTGGGGGTGTGATGATAGCGCAGCCACAATAAGTCATTGTCATCCGTTAGGGCTACTTGAAGGCTACGTCCAGGGTAGAGCTTGTAAATAGAACGAGCATTTTTATCATGTGTAAGAAATGCTTGTAGGCCTGGAGCAGTAATCTGTAACCGTTGTAGTAAAGCCGCGAGGGTATCACCACGACGAATGCGAGTTTCTTGAATATAAGGCTCAGTGTTCTTTAGGCCCAGTGGAGTGACCCCGGCTGGTAGCTCTAGAGCTTGAGTGGCCTGAAAGATAGTGGGTTCTTCGGTAGGCTCAACAACAGCAATTGCTGCTGCGCCTGCGAATAAACCAAAAGCAAGAACGAGTAGAGTCTTTGTTACAATCTGACTTTTCTTTGGGCTGGTGTGCTGGGGAGCGGTAGAAGTGCCGTTGTTCCCTTTATTAAGCATGTGACCAAAACCTTGTACGATGTTGGGTCTAGATTGACCTTTATGTGTAGGAATACACAGAACGGTTTACAATCTAAACGGATAAGCCAAAAATGAGAAAAAACGCTTCTGCGCAGAGCTCAAGTTCTGCGAGAACGTTTTCGATAAGATGCGTGTTGAGCCAGAGGCGCACGAGTGTGCAGTTTTTGGGCCCAAGCGTTATCCTAGCTTATTTACGCCGGTTTTTCGACCCTTTTAAGAAAAGTTTTAATCAGGTCTACTTATGTCAGTACAAGACGCTCCCATTACTCCTGCAGTAGAAGCCGATTTAGCCATCGTTAAGCGTGGCTGCGACGAGCTACTCGTGGAGTCTGAGTTTGCTCGTAAACTCGCACGTAGCCATGCTACAGGCCAGCCTTTGCGCATTAAATTAGGCTTAGACCCGACGGCACCCGATATCCATTTGGGCCATACCGTTGTGTTAAACAAAATGCGCCAGCTCCAAGACTTAGGTCATCAAGTTGTTTTTTTGATTGGTGACTTCACTTCTACTATTGGTGATCCAAGCGGTCGCAACACAACGCGCCCGCCATTGACACCCGAGCAAGTCAAAGCCAATGCCCAAACGTATTGTGATCAGGCAAGTTTGATTTTGGATCAGTCCAAGACCGAGGTGCTTTATAACTCTGTATGGCTAGACCAGTTGGGTTCACGGGGTTTAATTCAGCTCGCATCACGTTATACCGTGGCACGCATGATGGAGCGCGACGACTTCACCAAACGCTTTACCTCTAATACGCCCATTTCTGTGCATGAGTTCTTGTATCCTTTACTTCAAGGATACGATTCGGTGCAGTTAAAAGCAGATTTAGAGCTAGGCGGTACAGATCAAAAATTTAACTTGCTTGTAGGTCGTGAGCTCCAAAAAGAATACGACCAAGAGCCACAGTGTATTTTGACCATGCCTTTACTAGTGGGTTTAGATGGCGTCGAGAAAATGTCTAAATCCAAAGGCAATTATATTGGCGTTACAGAAAGTGCTGACTCCATGTTTGGCAAAATCATGTCCATTTCAGACACTTTGATGTGGTCATACTTCGAACTTTTATCTTTCCGTAGCCTGGCTGAAATTCAAGGCTTTAAAGACGCCATTGCGGCCGGCCAAAACCCGCGTGACACCAAAGTGGCTTTGGCTCAAGAAATCGTAGCGCGTTTTCATAGCCAGCGTGATGCCGAGGAAGCCTTACAACGCTTTGAGGCTCGCTTTAAACACGGCGAAATTCCCGACGACATCCCCGAGGTCACCTTAACGGGCGCTCCCTTAGGCATTATTAATGTATTACGCGAAGCAGGTTTAGCCGCTTCAGGTAGTGAAGCACAGCGTAATATCACCCAAGGTGGCGTTCGCGTTGATGGTACACGCATCGAGGACCGTGCCCTTGAGCTTGCCGCGGGTACTTATGTGGTTCAGGTTGGTAAACGTCGCTTTGCTCGTGTAACCTTGAACTAACGACTTTACTAAAGGAGCAAGTGATGAAACTGCATAGTGATTCTTTTTCCGATCAGGCCGTTATTCCTGTGCGCTACGCATTTGGAAAATACGATGCTCAGAATAAGGTGGCTCTGGCAGAGAACATCAATCCACACTTGGTCTGGAGCCAAGCTCCCGAGCAAACGCAATCCTTCGTGATTTTATGTGTGGATTCCGATGTACCTACGCAGCCGGATGATGTGAATCAGCCCGACCGCGAGGTACCTTCCGACTTGCCCCGCACCGACTTTTACCATTGGGTGCTAGTAGACGTTGCGCCCAATATTCGGGAAATTGCTGAAGGCAGCTATGCTCAGGGCATCACCCCTCGGGGTAAATCGGGCCCCCTTTCTTTAGATGGTACGCGTCAAGGCCTAAACGACTATACGCAGTGGTTTGCGCATGACCGCGATATGAATGGGGATTACTTCGGTTACGATGGGCCATGCCCGCCCTGGAATGACTCGCTTATTCATCATTATCGTTTTACTGTGTATGCGCTTGATATAGATCGTGTGCCCCTAGAGGGCAAATTCACGGGTGCGCAGGTACTACAGGCGATTACGCCGCACATACTGGCTCAGGCCAGTCTTACAGGCACTTATACATTAAACCCTCGATTAGGTGCCGCTTAAATAAAACTCATTTATGTAGATGAAAGAAATAGCGGTTAACTGTAGTTAAAATCGGGTTTTTTAGGTTTTTTTTTGCACATATGTTTTTTTTCAGCTTAAAACCTGCTAAAGCGGTAAAATGCTGACTTTAATGCCCTCTTTTTAGTTAGGATCTTTCATGTTTGATCGTTCTCATACTCTCGATATTGCTGACCCCGAAGTTTGGGCAGCTATGCAAAAAGAAGACGTGCGCCAAGAGCAGCATATCGAACTTATCGCTTCTGAAAACTACACCAGCCCTGCCGTCATGCAAGCCCAAGGCTCTCAACTGACAAATAAATACGCAGAAGGCTATCCAGGTCGCCGTTATTATGGTGGCTGTGAGTTCGTAGATATCGTAGAGCAGCTTGCCATTGATCGTCTCAAACAGATTTTTGGTGCTGAGGCCGCCAACGTACAACCTAACTCAGGCTCTCAGGCAAATCAGGGCGTGTATATGGCTGTACTCAAGCCCGGCGATACCGTTCTAGGCATGAGCCTAGCCGAGGGGGGCCACCTAACTCATGGTTCACCGGTTAACGCCTCCGGTAAATTGTACAATTTCATCTCCTACGGCCTTGATGAAAACGAGGTGTTAAATTACGATCAGCTCGAAGCCCTAGCTAAAGAGCACAAACCAAAGCTTATCGTAGCTGGTGCTTCTGCATACTCGTTACACATTGATTTCGAGCGCATTGCCCGCATTGCCAAGGAAAACAATGCGTTATTTATGGTGGATATTGCTCACTACGCAGGCTTAGTTGCCGGTGGTCAGTACCCCAACCCTGTACCGCATGCCGACTTCGTTACCTCCACCACACATAAATCATTACGTGGTCCACGTGGTGGCGTCATTATGATGAAAGCCGAGCACGAGAAAATCATCAACTCTGCTATTTTCCCTGGCATTCAGGGTGGCCCCTTAATGCACGTCATTGCAGGTAAAGCGGTTGCTTTCAAAGAAGCCCTAGAGCCTAGCTTCAAGGACTACGCAGCCCAAATCATTAAAAATGCTGCTGCTTTGTCACGCACATTGGTAGAGCGTGGTTTGCGTATTGTTTCAAGCGGCACTCAAAGTCATCTGATGTTGGTCGATTTACGCTCCAAAGGTCTTACTGGTAAACAGGCCGAAGAAGCCCTAGGCAAAGCCCACATTACAGTTAACAAAAACTCCATTCCTAACGATCCCGAGTCACCTTTTGTGACCAGTGGTGTGCGTTTAGGAACGCCAGCTGTGACTACGCGTGGTTTTACCGAAGAAGATTGTGTATTAACGGCCCATCTTATTGCCGATGTCTTAGATAACCCTAACGACGAAGAAAATCTGGCAAATGTACGTAGCCGTGTACACGAATTAACTTCACGTTTGCCCGTGTACCGTTAATTTTTACGCCCTTAGCGGGGCGCAGTGCTTATGAAATGTCCGTTCTGTAGTTATGAAGACACTCAAGTTGTAGACTCACGCGTATCAGAGGACGGAGGCGCTATTAGGCGTCGTCGTCGTTGCGCAAAATGCGAGCGTCGGTTTACCACCTACGAACGGGCAGATCTGATGATGCCAGCCGTTGTTAAGCGCAGCGGGAGTCGCATGGAGTTTGATGTGAATCGCTTGCGTGCCAGCATGGATTTAGCGCTACGCAAACGTTCAGTGCCCACTCCCGAAGTCGATGCAGCGGTGGCGCGTATTACCGAAGGTTTGCTTATCAGTGGCGAGCGCGAGGTCACTACTGAACAGGTCGGCGAGCTAGTTATGGAACAATTAAAAAAACTAGATCAAGTCGCCTACGTTCGCTTTGCTTCGGTGTACAAAAGTTTTAACGACATCCGCGAGTTTGTGGAAGCCATTGATGCCATGCAAGACGGCGATAGCAAAAAAGCGTGATGCATTCGTTTTTTATGCAAAAAGCCTTAGAGGCTGCGCGTACAGCGTTATTTATAACCAGCCCTAATCCTCGGGTAGGGTGCGTTATTGTGGTCGATAACACCGTGATTGCAACGGGGGCTACTCAACAAGCGGGTGGTGCGCATGCTGAGGTTATGGCTTTGCAGGCTGCCCAGCAGGCCGGATACACTCACTTAGAGCATGCTACCGTCTATGTGACACTAGAGCCTTGTTCTCATTATGGTCGCACACCACCATGTGTGCAGGCGCTTATTCAAGCCCGACCTAAGACTGTAGTCATTGCGATGGCAGATCCCAACCCTCAAGTAGCTGGCAAAGGCATTGCCGCCTTAAAGCAAGCCGGCATAGAGGTGGTAGTTGGTGTAGAGCAAGCAGCTGCTTTTGAGCTAAATATTGGTTTTGTCGCTCGTATGGTGCGTGGCACGCCGTGGTTATGGTTAAAAACCGCTTCATCATTAGATGGACAAACCGCTTTGGCCTCAGGGCAGTCGAAATGGATTACAGGCCCTGAAGCACGTCACGATGGTCAACGTTTTCGGGCACGTAGTTGCTTGGTATTGACGGGCATAGGCACGTGCTTAGCCGATAATCCGTTGCTAAACGTGCGTGATATTGATACACCGCGCCAACCTATTCGGGCGGTAGTAGATAGTCAATTACGTATTTCGCCTGATTTGGCGCTTTTTAATGGTGACCCCGTTTGGGTGTTTACAACGCGCTCAGATGCTCAGCTTGCTGCCCAGCTTGCGGATAAAAATGCCCAGCTAATTACTTTGCCCGCAAACTCAGACGGGCAAGTGGATTTAATGCAATTAATGCGCTGGTTAGGTGCACAGCAAATCAACGAAGTGCATACCGAGGCCGGTGCCCAGCTCAATGGCGCATTGTGGCAAGCTGGTTTAGTTGATGCTGTGCTCAGCTACCTAGCACCCGTGGTACTAGGGCCGGGGCGTCCTTTAATGCAAATAGATGCGTTGCCCGACTTAGCGCAGGCAACGCGTATGGAAATGGTTGAAACCCAGCTTATCGGGGCAGATGTACGTATACAAATGCGTCATGCACAGCATTGGCAGCAGCTTTACACGCAAATACAGATTGAGGAGTAGTACATGTTTACAGGAATTGTTAGTGCCGTAGGGCAAATTACCCACGTGCAGCCCTTAATAACAGAAAATGACGAAGCTGGTTTGCGTTTACGTATTGAAGCGCCCGATTTTGACTTGCAGCGCTGTAAGTTAGGTGACTCTATTGCTATTCAAGGCGCTTGCATGACTGTGGTTGAATTAGAGTCGCACGCATTCAGCATTGAAATTTCCCGAGAAAGTTTGAATCGCACAGTAGGCTTGGATCAGGTCGGAGCAGTAAACTTAGAACATGCCATGCGGCTTGGCGATACCTTAGATGGTCATATGGTGCTGGGCCATGTTGACGGTGTGGGTCAGGTGTCGCGTATGGCACCGGTGGGCGAATCTTATGAATTACGTATTATTGCCCCCGTTGAGTTGGCTAAATATTTGGCCTACAAAGGCAGTGTAACGGTAAATGGCGTTAGCTTGACCGTTAACGAGGTGGTGGATCTTGAGCATGGCTGTGAAATTAGCATTAACTTAATCCCACATACTGTTGAGGTTACTACATTAAAATACTTGCAAAATGGCTCTAGAGCGAACTTAGAAGTGGATGCTATTGCGCGCTATGTAGAGCGCATGATGTCTTTACAAAACAAATAGCCCTTGCTTTTTAAGTTAGAAGACTTATAATACTATTCTTTGCCGAATGCAAAAGGACAGGTGACCGAGTGGTTGAAGGTGCACGCCTGGAAAGCGTGTGTACGTTTACGCGTACCGAGGGTTCGAATCCCTCTCTGTCCGCCAAAGATTTTAAAAGCCCGCCTATTTTTAGGCGGGCTTTTTTTATTAGTCTTATGGTTATATTTAGTTGAATTCTTTTCTATCTTGACTAACAACTACCGAATGTCATGTCTATTAATTTTTCTAAAAAACGAATCGGTTATAGTTGTAATTATTTCAAATCTTTTTGGCACGGTTAAGCTTTATTTCTCGGTGTTGTTTTTAGATAGTGAACAAAGAGAAGGTTAAGAGAGCACTATTTAATGGAAAGCTCTGCCCTGATTTTTACGTGGATTTAAGTGTTTGAATACACGTAATTTTCATCAAGTGTCGTTCAAACTAGGCTTTTACTAGAAGTGTTTTTAAGTGAAGCAAGCGAAGAGTGTTTACTAGCTTTCTGTGTAATCAATATCTACACAGTTAGGTTAGTTTAAAAAGCTAAGAGGTGAGCGTGTGAGGTTGGAATGGTTAGAGGATTTTATTGCATTAGCAAAAATACGAAGTTTTAGTAGTGCAGCTCAAAATCGTTATGTTACACATCCTGCTTTTGGTCGGCGAATCAAGGCCCTAGAGGAATGGGTAGGTACGCCTCTTGTGATACGAAGTCAACCAATTGAATTGACTCAGGCGGGGATGGTGTTTTTAGAGGCTGCATTACAGGTAGTTGAGCGTCTTAATTCCGTTAAAATTCAGCTTAATGATAGCTATCAACCATCTGAGTATACTTTACGGATTACTACAGGTAGAGCGTTGGCGAGTTTGTTTTTTCCTCAATGGTACAAAACTATAGTTGATGAGCTGGGCTTTTTCCATGCTCATATTTCTACTAGTGGTGCAGAGGGCTCAATGTATAAATTAATTTCAAAAGAGTCTGATTTATTAATTGCATATAACACACCACTCACTGATTTATTAATGGATGAGCAGTCATTCGATTCCATTGTGGTAGGCATAGAGCGTGTGCTTCCTGTTAGCGCTGTGAGAGCGAATGGGAAGCCCCTATATGATTTTGAAGAAAGACGAAATGAGTTAATTCCTTGGCTCAGCTTTAGTCAGGCTCTTTCGTTGCGAGCCGTGCTTGTTCAGCATCTGCAGAAACTCGATTATTTGCGATTTTTTAAAAGTGTGTTTGAGGCTGATACATACGACACCATTCTGGAAATGGTTAAACAAGGTGTAGGTATAGCGTGGTTACCCTATTCTGTAATTAAAAATGATTTAAAAAACCAGAGTATCCAGGTTATAGGACACAAAGCTTTGCAAATGCGGACTGAAATCCTTCTTTATAAACATAAAGACATGCACCACCCATACCTAGAAAAAATATGGTTAAGAAAAAATACTAAGTCTTTTACATAATTAGCACAGGGCTGTGCCTAAAAAGCAATTATAAAAACGAACGGCTTAATATGATTATCTCCTCAATAACGATAATGAGGAGATGAGAATGAGTGATGCATCTATCACTATTTTTTTTATGCTCTTTGCTGTGGTTTTCTTTGTTTCTGAAATTATTCCACTAGCAGTAACAGCAATGCTGTTGAGTGTAGGTTTAACCCTGACGGGAGTGCTTTCGGCTAAAGAAGCTTTTTCTGGCTTTGTTGATCCGAACGTACTGCTTTTTATGGCTATGTTCATCATAGGCGCAGCTATTTTTGAAACCGGCATGGCGCGGAGAATCGGGGGGCAGGTTACCCGTTTTGCAAAAACGGAAAAACAGCTAATAGTGGCTTTGATGGCGATAACAGGAGTGATGTCTGGTTTTTTGTCAAATACAGGAACTGCTGCAGTTTTAATTCCAGTTGTGATGGGAATAGCGCAAAAAACTGGATTTTGTAGAAAAAGACTCTTACTTCCTTTAGTTATTGCAGCAGCTATGGGAGGCAATCTTAGTTTAATTGGTGCCCCTGGTAATTTAATTGCGCAAGCTGGCTTACAGTCTGAAGGATTATCTTTTGGCTTTTTTGAGTTTGCAAAGATTGGTGTCCCTATTTTAATTGTAGGAATACTTTATTTTATATTTTTTGGGCAAAAATTATTACCAGCCTCTATTGAGTCTCAAGATTCTTCAACAACAAATTTCTTTGATCAAACCCAAGACAATCCTGATGCTCCGCGATGGAAGCAAAATATGGCTTTTGGCGTTCTGGTTTTAACTATCTTAGCCATGGTCTTTGAAAAACAGCTTGGTGTTCCTTTGTACGTAAGTGCTTGGGTTGGAGCTTTAATTTTGATCGTCAGTCGAGTTATTAGCGAAAGCTCGGCAATGCGGGCAATAGATATGAAAACCATCATGCTGTTTGTGGGGTCTTTATCTTTAGCTGTAGCTCTACATCAGTCTGGAGCTGGGCAAACTATTGCCAGTGCAATGATGGGTTTAATGGGCACAAACCCATCTCCATTTATTGTTTTACTAGTTGTTTTTATTGTTGCGGTTGTCCTGACCAACTTTATGTCAAATACAGCAACTACCGCTCTTTTAGTGCCAATCTGTTTAGCTATAGCTGAGCAATTAAATGCTGATCCCAAAGCCGTATTGATGGCAACAGTTATAGGTGGATCACTAGCCTATGCAACCCCAGTAGGTATGCCTGCAAATACTATGATTTATAGCATTGGTAATTATCGGTTTATGGATTATGTAAAAGTTGGTGTGCCATTGATTCTTTTAGCGGTAGTGGTGTCTTTGGTTCTTTTGCCATTGTTATTTCCTTTTTTTCCTTAATTGCTTACTAATAAGAGGATAGATAGATGAGTAAAGAAGAACAAGTTAATGTTATGAAAGATAAAATGAGTCGGTTTATTTCTTTAGTGAGTTATAAGTTACCAGATGATGTAACTGCTAAATTATCCGACTTGCAGGCCCAAGAGGAGTACCCACTAGCGAAGGTGATTTATGCCACTATGGAGAGAAATCAGGATTTAGCAGAGGAGCTAAAACGTCCTAGTTGTCAGGATACGGGGGTAATGCAGTTTTTTGTCAGCTGTGGTGAAAATTTCCCCTTAATAGGACAAATAGAAAAAATATTAAAACAAGCTGTTGTTCAGGCTACTAAAGACACTCCTTTACGACATAACTCAGTAGAGACATTTGATGAGTACAACACGGGTTTAAATGTAGGTGAGGGAACGCCTTCTATTTTTTGGGAAATTAAAGAAGGGAGTGATCAGTGTGAAATTTACACCTATATGGCTGGAGGTGGTTGTACTCTCCCAGGTCAAGCCACTGTTTTAATGCCAGGTGAGGGTTATGAAGGTGTTGTTCGCTTTGTGTTGGATCGAATGACAAGTTATGGGCTGAATGCTTGTCCGCCTTTACTAGTTGGTATAGGGGTAGCAACCTCAGTTGAAACGGCTGCTTTGTTGTCAAAAAAAGCGTTAATGAGACCTGTTGGTAGCCATAACCCAAATAAAAGAGCCTCTCGCTTAGAGCGTTTACTTGAGGAGGGTATTAATGAGCTGGGAATCGGTCCTCAGGGTTTATCGGGCAGTAAAACTGTTATGGGGGTAAATATTGAAAATTCAGCACGTCATCCTTCTACTATAGGTGTTGCATTGAATACTGGCTGCTGGTCACACCGTAGAGGCAAAATTGTTTTTGATCGTGATCTAAATCACACTCTTCCTTCTCATCAAGGAGCTATTCTATGAAAAAACATATATTGACTACTCCTGTTCGAGATGAGGATATTAGTTCTTTGAACGTGGGGGATATTGTTTATTTAACAGGCATATTAGTAACTTGCCGTGATGTGGCGCATCGCAGACTAATAGAGCAGGGTAGAGAACTTCCAGTTGATCTTGAGGGCGGTGCAATTTTGCATGCTGGACCTATTGTGCGTCAAAAAGAAGATTCAAGTTATGAGATGATCTCCATTGGTCCAACCACAAGTATGCGTATGGAGAAGTTTGAGAAGGAGTTTATTGCTCAGACTGGTGTGAAGCTAGTGATTGGAAAGGGGGGCATGGGCAGTCAGACTCAAGAGGCTTGTAAAGAACATAAGGCTTTGCATTTAGTTTACCCAGCCGGCAATGCTGTTTTTGCTGCGACCAAAGTTAAAAGGATTTTAGATGCCCAATGGACTGACTTAGGTATGCCTGAGACTTTATGGGTCTGTGAGGTCGAGGAGTTTGGTCCATTAATTGTCTCTATAGACAGTTTAGGGCGTAACGTGTTTGAGGAAAATAAAATACGCTATAACTCACGGAAAGAGGCTGTTTATCAACGTATTATTAAAGAGGTTGGGTTTATCGAGTAGGTCGTGAGATTTGATACTAATTCACCCCCTAAGTAGGTAGGTAGCTGTTTACTTAGGGAGTGAAAAATAGGGATTAGGTTTTAGATGAGCAAAGTCGATTAGCACCGGCACTTAAACATAAGGTGATTAATACAGGCAGCACCCACCCCAAACCTAATTGCGCTCCTGGCAAGGCCTGAAGCCAGAGGGGTAAAAAGTCACCTATACCTGCAGCCCGTAATCCGTCCATCAAGCCAAACATGGCCGCTACGGTTAGTGTAGGAATAAAGACGCTAGGCGGATGACGCCAGCATGACATAGCCAGGCACAACAGCACCAAAGCAATAGCAATGGGGTACAGGGTTAACAAAACGGGTACCGCAATAGCAATCAATTGGCTGAGTCCTTGATTAGCGATCAGCATGCTAACTACACTTAACCCCACCACGGTTTTAGTATAGGAAATATTCAGTAATTGGCTAAAGTACAGGCCGCAGGCTGAAATTAACCCAATGGCGGTGGTTAAGCAGGCTAATACAATGATTAATGCCAACAGTATATTGCCCATTGCCCCAAAGCTATGGGTCACAAAGGCATTAAGAATGGGCGCGCCAGTGGGGGCGTCCGGAGCTAAATTGCCGCTGCTGGCTCCAAGCCATATTAATGATACATACACCAACGCTAAGCCTATGGATGCAATTAGCCCGGCAATAATGGTGTAGCGCGTTACTAGTCGTGTTTCGGTAATGCCTTTGTCATTGATTGCTTGAATAATAACAATGCCAAACACCAACGCTGCTAAGGCGTCCATTGTTTGGTAGCCTTGAGTAAAGCCTTCTGCAAACGCATGTTCTATATAGGGGCCGGAAGGCAAACCAATACTGCCACTAGGCCAAAAAATGGCTGCAAGCGCTAATGCGCTAAGTCCCACAATTAAAAATGGGGTGATAAGCTTGCCTACCGTATCTAACAGACGCCCTGGATACAAGGCAATCAGCATCACAATAAGAAAAAACACGGCGCTGTAAATGGCTAAAGCCAGTTCACTTTCTCCAACAAAAGGCACAAAGCCAATTGAATAAGACACCGTCGCGGTGCGAGGGGTAGCAAAGAGTGGACCGATAGTTAGATAAATCAATGTGCCAAAAATAGTACCTGCCACCTTGCCAATAGGCTGGGTGACGGCATTTAGACCACCGCCTATACGCGCCAAGGCGATTACGGCCAATAAAGGCAGTCCTACCCCTGTTAGCAAAAAGCCCAAGGCCGCAAACCAAATAGTGTTACCAGCTAGTTGCCCGACTAGGGGAGGAAAGATGATATTGCCTGCGCCTAGAAAAAGCGCAAAGGTCATGAAACCCAAGCCAAGTAAGTCTCGGGAATTAAGAGAGGCGTTCATAGAAAATACACATATATGATACGGAAGAGAGCCGTGGCTCAAATGCAGCTAATGATACAGTAAATCAATCACTGGGTTGTGCTTTTACGCACAATTAAGCAACTGCTGCTATAGTATATGTTGCAGTGCAATATCAACGCGTACAGGCAGAGCTTTAGCTCAAATTTAATCGTTGCCTAGCTAGAAGCTCATCGCCTATTCCGTCTTTTTTTTGCGTCATCTTCTTTTCAAGGAGTAGCACATGTGGACCGAATTAGGCCGTCAGGCTTTAGATTACATGCTGGATGTGCAGCAACGTTCATGGCTGTATTTAGATGTAATGCGCCAAGCGAGCGATCAGTATATTCAGCACACAAGCGAAGGCAGTCCCCCCGTGTTGGTGTTTGAGCATGAGCTGATTGCGGATGGGCTTGAGTTACCTCAACCTGTTAATTATGGTTTATTGCGTATTTGCGCGCCCGAACACAGTCCTACTGACCCCACTAAGCGACCTTTTGTTGTTATTGACCCGCGTGCAGGTCATGGCCCTGGTGTAGCAGGTTCTAAAGTCCATTCCGAGGTGGGGCTAGCTTTAGAGAAAGGGCATGCGTGTTATTTTGTGACCTTTGCCCCGTATCCCGAGCCCAAGCAATCTATTGCTGATGTGCTTAAAGCAGAAAAGTATTTTTTAGAGGTGGTAGCACAACGTCACCCTCCCGCCACGTGCGGTAAACCTTTTGTGGTGGGTAATTGTCAGGGGGGCTGGGCATTATTTATGTTAGCCAGTGCTGCGCCCGAGTTGGTTGGTCCTATTATGTTGGCGGGCTCGCCTTTGTCTTATTGGGCAGGACGTACTGGTGGACAAAATCCGATGCGTTACACCGGCGGTATGCTAGGAGGCTCTTGGCTTAGCTCTTTAGCTAGTGATTTGGGGCAGGGTGTATTTGATGGGGCTTATTTAATTGATAATTTTGAAAACCTAAACCCAGCTAATACATTTTGGGCTAAGCCCTACCGTCTTTTTTCGCAAATCGATACCGAGGCCGAGCGTTATTTAGACTTTGATCGATGGTGGTCTGCGCCTTTTTATATGACTCGCCAAGAAATGGATTGGATTGTACAAAACCTTTTTGTGGGCAATCGTCTTTCCAGAGCTGAGTTACCAGACCCCACTACAGAAGGATTAATTAATCCAAGAAACATACGCAGTCCTATTGTGGTCTTTGCGTCAGCGGGCGATAACATTACCCCTCCGGCTCAAGCGCTCAATTGGGTTCTGGACTTATACAAAGACGAAGAAGACTTACGTCTGCATGAGCAGGTGATTGTTTATAACATCCATCAAAGCACAGGCCATTTGGGCATTTTTGTGTCGGCTAATGTTGCAAACCGAGAGCACAGCACTTTATTTAATGTGCTGGACTTAATTGAGTTGTTACCGCCAGGCCTGTATGAAGCATGTATCGAGGATTTACAGCCAGACATGCCTTTTGTTGAGCTTGTGGAAGGGCGTCATACCATTCGATTTGAGCCTCGTAGTTTTGATGATTTACGTGCTTTTGATGACGGTCGCGAGGATGAGGAAGCCTTTGAGGTGGTAGAGCGAGTATCGCAAGTGAATCAGCATGTCTATGATTTGGCTGTTTCGCCTTTGGTTAGGCAGGTTTCTACAGCGTGGTCTGCTCAAGCGTTGCGACTTTTGCACCCCAAACGTGCAAGCCGTTATTTTTGGTCTAGCTTAAACCCAGTGGCTTTAGCGGTTATGCCACTCGCTGCCCAAGCCAAAGCACAGCGCCAACCTATACTCGCCCCTAATCTCTTTAGTGATATTGAGCATTGGTTTAGTGAGAGCATGGTTCGTGGCTGGGATACATACAGAGATATACGCGACCAAAGTATTGAGGTGGCTTTTCAACAGATTTACGGCGCACCATGGCTACGCGCCTTGCTCGGCTTGGACAATAGCCACATGCCATCACAGTATTTGCTTGATCGTGATGTGGCACTACAAAACGAGTTGAAAGCTTTACGCAAACAAGTCAGTTATTTGCAGATTAATCAAGGGGGTAGCGCTGCCGCCTTGGCACGCATCTTGATTTATATGGCAGATAAAAGCAGTTTTGTGGATGAACGCGCTTTTAACTTATTAAAACGTTTAAGTCAGGAGCAGGTACAGGGGTGCCAGTTGCCTAGTTTGGATAAGTTAAAAGCCACTTTGCGTGAACAGTGGAGTGTGATGCAGCAATATCCAGAGGAGGCCATAGAAGCCATTCCTAAGCTGGTTCCCTCTGCGCAACAACGTCAGCTTATTTGGAATGCGGTAGCTGAAATTGCAGAGTTACACGATTTAAACAATGCTTCTGAGGCGATACAGACGCGCTTTGCTACTATTGCTTGCGCATTGGGTTTATGTAGCGCTTGGCAGCCAGCAAAGAAAAAAGCGACAAAACGTCGTCGCTCAGTTAAATAGTGGGGGTTGAGCAACGGTGCGGCGTAGGCCGCACCATTAGCTTTTATAACAAACCGGGCTGACCTAAGGCGGGGTCATTTGCGCGGGCTTGTTGAGCCTCCGCAACCGTCATGCCTAGTGCGGCTGCTACGCCTTCACCATAAGCGGGATCACACAAATAACAGTTACGGATATGACGGTATTTAATAAAATCTAATGCGTCTCCCATTGCGTTCGCCGTATTAGTAAAAAGGACCTGTTGTTGTTCGGGCGTCATCAGGTGAAAAAGAGCACGAGGCTGGCTGAAGTAATCATCATCGTCTTGACGGAAGTCCCAATGGTCGGCGGCCCCCTCTAGATTTTGGGCTGGTTCAGCAAAATGGGGCTGCTGCTGCCATTGACCAAAACTATTGGGCTCGTAATGAGGTCGACTGCCGAAATTATCGTCTACACGCATTTGACCATCACGGTGATTACTAAATACAGGGCATTGGGCTTGGTTTACGGGAATCAGAGAGTGATTAACCCCTAAACGATAACGCTGTGCATCAGCGTAGTTAAATAAACGCGCTTGTAGCATACGGTCAGGCGAGAAACTAATGCCTGGGACAAGGTTGCTTGGAGCAAACGCAGCTTGCTCGACCTGAGCAAAATAATTATCTGGATTACGGTTTAACTCGAACTCGCCGACTTCAATTAATGGGTAGTCGCCTTTAGGCCAGACTTTGGTCAGATCAAACGGATGATAAGGTACTGTCTTGGCTTCATGTTCAGGCATGATTTGTACATACAAGGTCCATTTAGGACAGTTGCCTTGCTCGATGCTGTCATACAGATCACGTTGGAAGCTTTCTCTATCTGTGGCTACAGTCGCTGCGGCCTCGGTATCGGTTTGGTTTTTAATGCCTTGTTGGGTGCGGAAGTGAAACTTGACCCAGAAACGCTCCTGATTGGCGTTAATAAAGCTATAGGTGTGGGAGCCAAATCCATGCATGTGGCGATACGAGGCAGGAATACCGCGATCGCTCATTAAAATGGTAAGTTGATGCATAGACTCAGGTAGCAGCGTCCAGAAGTCCCAGTTATTGGTGGCGGAACGCATATTAGTGCGCGGATCACGTTTTACGGCTTTATTTAGGTCTGGAAATTTAAGCGGGTCACGCATAAAAAAAACGGGGGTGTTGTTGCCCACCATATCCCAGTTACCCTCGTCGGTATAAAACTTTAGCGCAAAACCACGAATATCACGCTCAGCATCGGCAGCACCACGTTCGCCGGCTACGGTAGAAAACCGAGCAAACATAGGGGTTTTTTTCCCAACTTTGCTAAAAATAGACGCGCGAGTGTAGGCGGTGATGTCATGGGTTACTGTAAATGTACCAAAGGCTCCAGATCCTTTGGCGTGCATACGGCGCTCAGGAATGACTTCGCGAACAAAATTTGCTAGTTTTTCATTCAACCATAAATCTTGTGCCAATAGTGGCCCACGTGGCCCAGCGGTAAGACTATCTTGGTTGTTGGGAACGGGGGCACCGCCGGCGGTGGTTAAATGACTGAATGGACATTTAGACATAATTGCTCTCCTTTGAAGTCGCTGATGAGGTATAGCATTAACTATATAATTAAATTTTAGCTATTGGAATATATTTTCTCATTGTATTTTTTAATGATGAGCATAAGTAAAACCAAACGCTCTATTTTGTAATAAGGGCACGATCACCTATTTAACGAGCTGCTCCCATTTGAGCCTGATTTAACCAGTCTTGTAGGGCTAAAGGCGGATTTGATTGGTAAATACGTTTCATCACAGGCTGCAGCAAATGCCAACCCGAGTTGCCAGGCCAACGGTAAGGGCTAACCAATGTCCACTCATCATTTAGGTTTTGTTCTGCAACCACAAAACGAAAGCTGCTGAGCCCCATGGCTGCGCCCAAACGAATATCTGTAACCACCAATAAATCATCCACAGGGTCAAAACGTACCCAATCGCCAGTAAACCAACGTAAACGTTCAATGTGATCAGACTTAGGCAGGGCTTGGGTTAGATAATGATTATGTTCTACGCACACAAACTCGCTTGGAGCACGATCTAAAAGACTAATTACCATTTCACAATGTTGGTGCTCGTCTCGCGTTAATACTCGCCATAACAGACTATTAAATGGCATAGCCGCACTCCAATGTTCCGCCGTGGGTGCGCCCTGTGTTTGTAGTTGTGCTAAAGCGCGATATTCAGCCCAGTGCTTAGCCCCTACTGTCCAGGCTAAATACAGCGAACTAAGAATAAGGCCCCAGTTTAACCAGCGTTGGGTTCGTGCGCCCACGCCAAACAGCAAGGCTGCAAATGCACCTAAAGTCAGGGGTAGGGTATAGAGGGGATCAATAATAAAAATGCTTGACCACGAGGCAGGCGTTGGGGTCAAGGGCCACCACAGCTGTGTACCGAAAGAAGTAAAAGCATCAAGCAGTGGGTGCGTGACAAGAGTCAACCAGAGCGCGCTCCATAACCATAAAAACCCATATCTTTTATCTGGCTTAACGCCACGCCAAAGCGCTGCTAATAGCAAGCTAAACGCAGTCAACACAATAAGAGAATGAGAGAAGCCTCGATGGTAGGTCATAGAGCTGATGGGGTCAGCGTAGCGAATAAACACATCGAGGTCGGGCAATGTAGCCAATACAGCGCCAGCTATAACCGCTTTTCTACCATGAAAGCGACCGAGCATAGCACCACTAATACTGGCTCCTAAAACGGCTTGAGTTAATGAGTCCATGTCTTATGGTAGCGTGCAGAGGTGAAAACACAACATAAATAGTAGCAGTCAAGGAAGGACGATGAGTTATTTTGCGTGAGCGCAAAGGATTTAATGCAGAAAAGGAGTATTCTAAAGCTCTAAGGAGTAAGATAATGGGTTTATCCCCATTTGCTTACTAAGCAATTTGTTTTTAAAAAAAGTGAAGCATGGCTAAATATCTTGTTGCCGCCCTCTACCATTTTGTAGAGTTGGACGATTACGAATCTTTACAGCAACCTTTAATCGACTTTTGTGAACAGCGCGACATTATCGGCACGCTGCTTTTAGCACGTGAAGGTATCAACGGCACCATAGCAGGGCCAGAAAAAGGCGTACGTGAGCTTTTAGATTATTTGCGTTCAGACGTTCGTTTGGCCAACCTCGTCCACAAAGAGGCTTGGACGGATGTTCTTGCTTTTTATCGATTAAAAATTAAGCTTAAAAAAGAAATCGTAACCTTAGGTGTGCCCGATTTAAAAACAGCTGAAATGGTGGGCGAGTACGTAGCACCTGAAAACTGGAATGATTTAATCACTCAGCCTGATGTGGTGCTCATTGATACCCGTAACGACTACGAGGTTGGGATCGGAACGTTTAAAAACGCCATTAATCCCAAAACAGATAGCTTTTCTCAGCTTCCTGAGTGGGTGGCCGAGCAACGTAAGCCAGGTGGTGTATTGCATGGCAATCCGCGTGTGGCTATGTTTTGCACAGGCGGTATTCGTTGCGAGAAATCCACGGCATATATGCGTTCGCAAGGTTTTGATCAGGTCTACCATCTTCAGGGCGGCATTTTGCGTTACCTAGAGGAAATCCCGGCCGAGCAAAGCACCTGGATAGGCGAGTGCTTTGTGTTTGATGAGCGCGTTTCTGTGGGTCATGGTCTAGAGCGTGGCGATTACCAGTTTTGTCGTGCTTGTCGTATGCCTCTTAACGCCGAAGAGCGTGCTACACCACAGTACGAAGAGGGTGTTAGCTGTCCGTATTGTCATGGTTCCTGGGGCCCTGAAAAATTGCAAAGCTTACGCGAACGCCAAAAGCAAATGCAATTAGCCCAAGCGCGCGATGAGCGACACGTGGGCGCGCCTATGGAAGCCATGAAAAAACAAAAGCGTCAGCGTAAAGCCGAATTAGCCGAGCAGTCTCGGCAAGCTCAAAAACAAAAAGAAACCAAAGACCAACCAATGGCGTGTTAGTTGTTTGTGTTTCCACTTTAAAAGCCAGCTCCAACGAGACTGGCTTTTTTAATGACCCAGTCCGGCGTCCTAAAGATAATTTGAGAGCGCCGTAGGAGTCCTCCGGCTTTAAGCGAGAGGATGTCAAATAAGTCTAAACAGATGCGTTACACTAATAGGTATGACTATTGAATCCTTACCTATTCTCTATTCGTTTAGACGGTGTCCTTATGCAATGCGGGCACGGTTGGCTATTGCTGAAGCAGGCCTACAGGTGCAGTTGCGCGAAGTTGTGTTGCGTAACAAACCGGCTCATTTGCTAGAGATTTCTCCCAAAGGTACGGTACCGGTTTTGATGGTGTCAGAGCACACTGTGATTGAGCAAAGCATAGATATTATGTACTGGGCTCTAGAGCAATCCGATCCCGAGCAGCTTTTACCTAGTAATCGTGTAGAGTTAGTTGGGCTTATCGAGGCCAATGACGGCTCTTTCAAAACCCATTTAGATCGCTACAAATACCCACCACGTTATACCGAAGAGCACAATGGGTTAAGTGCTGATGCTTTTGCAGCATTGCATAGACAAAAGGGCGCACAGCACTTAATGGACTTAGAGCATCGTTTAGCTCAACACGATTTTTTGCTAGGTTCTACTTTGAGCATGGCAGATTTAGCTTTGGCACCTTTTGTGCGTCAGTTTGCACATACCGATCTGGATTGGTTCAAGGCTCAAGACTGGCCTCATCTTTGGCAGTGGTTACAACGGTTTCTGAGTTCCAAGCGTTTTGCACAAATTATGCATAAGTATCCGCCTTGGCAAGAGCACGACCAGCCAACTCTTTTTCCACCTTGTCAGAATTAAAAAACAGAGCTCATCATGAGCTCTGTTTTAAAATGGAATGGTGTACGTACAAAGTTACTCGTACATGCCTGGTGTAATGCAATTAAACCCAGCATCAACGTGCGTAATTTCACCTGTAATACCAGAGGCTAAATCAGATAATAAGAAAGCAGCGGTATTACCTACGTCTTCGATGGTGACGTTACGACGCAAAGGTGCGTTTTGCTCTACAAATTTTAAAATGTGACCAAAGTCTTTGATGCCGCTTGCTGCCAAGGTTTTGATAGGGCCAGCGGAAATGCCATTGGCACGAATGCCGTGGGCACCCAATGATACGGCCAGGTAGCGTACTGAAGCCTCTAGAGCGGCTTTGGCAACACCCATGGTGTTGTAGTTGGGAACGGCTTTTTCTGCACCTAGATAAGTCAAAGTAAGTACAGAGCTAGAGCGGCCCTTTAGCATAGGTAGCGCAGCCTTAGCCAAAGCAGGGAAGCTATAGGCAGAAATATCATGAGCAATAGCAAAAGCTTCGCGTGATAAACCATCAAGAAAATCGCCAGCAATGGCTTCGCGTGGTGCAAAACCAATTGCATGGACCAAACCGTCTAGGCTATCCCAGTGCGTTTGCAACGTAGTGATGGCCTCGTTGATTTGCTGATCCTCTGCTACATCTAGGGGAATGACAATATCTGAGCCTAGTTCAGCTGCTAAGCCAGTGACACGCTCTTTAAAACGCTCGCCTACATAGGTAAGCGCTATTTCTGCGCCTTGCGCTTTACAGGCTTGGGCGATACCGTAGGCAATGGATCGATTTGAAATAACGCCGGTAATCAATATGCGTTTACCGCTTAGAAAAGCCATATTAAGAATTCCTTTTTATACTCGTAAATCGTTAATTAGCCACGCGTAGGGCCAGGCAAGCGCAGGCGCGCCCCAGGGGCAAGACGGCTCGATTTTAGATTATTTAGCTGTTGTAGTGTAGAAACCGTTGTGTTGTAACGGCGTGCAATTCCATAGAGAGTTTCGCCTTTTTTCACCGTGTGGCTTCGGGTAGCGGCTGTATTAGCTTGGGTTTTGGCACGTGAGCGTTCAGCAGCTGGGGGGGTGATAGCAGGTAGAGCGGCTGTTTCATTTAGTGCTGCAATCTGGGTGCCTAGCGGATCGGCTTGAATAGCGTCTTGGGCCGCCACTAACAAGATTTGAGTGGCCTTAGCTTTGGATTGTTTAGCGCTAATGCCGTTAATGGAACGCAATTGGCTTAGTGTCATGCCGTACCGTTTAGCGATGTTGGCGTAGGTTTCACCCGGTTTAGGGTTATAAACATCCCATTTGCTGAGTCGACCCTGATAACGTTTGATGTTTTCTTGAAAAATATCGGCTTTATTGGCAGGTAACAACAGCGTGACGTTGGTAGTGGGCGTGGTGCTACGCTTGTAAGCGGGATTAAGAAAACGGAAATCGTCCAAAGACATCTCAGCGAGCTCGGCCGCAACTTCTAGGTCGATTTGTTGTGAATGCGCAATAGCAGTGAAGTACGGCTCATTTTGTACTAAGGGTAAAGCAATGTTGTAGTGTTGTGGATTGGTGATAATATTTTTAATTGCTTGTAGTTTAGGTACATAGTTGCGTGTTTCATCTGGCATATGTAGAGCCAAATAGTCGGTGCCTAGCCCCTTTTTTTCATTTTTATCGATGGCACGCAAGACTGAGCCTTGGCCCCAGTTATATGAAGCCAATGCCAAGTACCAGTCGCCTTGTAATTCGTATAAATACTCTAAGTAGTCAAGGGCTGCATTGGTGGATGCTACTGGGTCGCGACGTTGATCTAACCACCAGTTTTGTTCTAGGTTAAAGTCTTTGGCTGTACCAGGTACAAATTGCCATAATCCCGATGCATGGGCTTTAGAATAAGCCTCTGGGTTGTAAGCACTTTCCACAAAAGGCAGCAGGGCGAGCTCGGTGGGCATGCCGCGGCGCTCTAGTTCGTCCACGATATGATAGAGGTATTTGCTAGCGCGCTCGCTCATGACAGTAACGGAACGAGCATTGTTAGCGTAATAGTTCGTCCAGTAATCGACCAGGTCCGTGCGCAAGTTAGGAATGGCATAGCCACGACGGATACGATCCCACATGTCTTTAGGGGGATGGGTTAAATCTATAGTGCGGGATGTCTCGGCAGCAATTTGAGGGCCTGCTGTGGACCCGGCCTGTTGGTTGTTAGTGGCACAGCCAGCTAATACCGCCAACAAGCTTACTAGTAAAATTCGTAGTAAATTCATGGTTTTAAGCGTTATTTTTCCATTCTCGTAGTTGCGCAAATACCTCCGTATCGTTTGATGCACGACGAGAACTGTATTGAGATGCGCTTAATTGTACCGCTGGAATGTGAGTGCGTAAAAAGGGATTAATACGTAATTCTAAGCCAATAGAGCTGGGTAAAGTGGGTTGATTGTTGGCACGTTGTGTTGCGGCCTGCGAGTAATACGCCTGTAGATCTGGATTATCTGGTTCTACCTGTAGGGCCCAGTCTAAGTTGGATAGAGTATATTCGTGAGCACAGCATACCAAGGTCTGGGGGGGTAATGCTGTAATTTTGTTTAACGAGTCCATCATCTGCGCAGCTGTGCCTTCGAAAAGTCGACCACAGCCGCCTGAAAAAAGGGTGTCACCGCAAAATAAAAACGGTTCGTGAGCATCGCTATACCCAAAATAAGCCACATGACCTTTGGTGTGCCCTGGAACTTCAAGTATCTGGAGTTCTGTGTTTAGCTCTGGCAGCATAATGCGCTCTTGGTCGTGTACAGCCTGGGTGCGCTGAGGAATATTTTCATTGGCAGGCCCAAACACATGAATTTGGGGATAATGCTGTACAAGCTCTGTAATACCACCCACATGATCATGATGATGGTGGGTAATCAGTAATGCTGTTAAATGTAGTGAGTGTTGTTGCAGATAAGCAAGCACAGGTTGGGCATCGCCGGGGTCGACTACTACAGCGTATTGGTTGTTGTGGAGTAACCAAATATAGTTATCATTAAACGCGGGGATGGCTTTAAGCTGCAAAGCAGAGGCTTGGGAAAATCGATTGGTCATGGCAAGGAGTAAAAAAGGTGATTGAACACGAAGAACTGGCTAGCTTAAACCAATGGTTATGGACTGAGTCAGGCCGGTACGTGCGTTCCTGGGAGCAGCGTTATATGAGCCGCCTGCTGCGTCAGGTGTTTGGATACCATGCCGTGCAAATAGGTCTACCAGAATGGGATTTCATGCGTCATAATCGCATTCTACACAAGTGGTCCAGTACTCAACATGAACCCCAAAAACCTACGACTTATGCCATGGTGATGTGCGCCGCAGAACACCTGCCATTTGCTAACGAAAGTCTAGACCTCCTAGTTTTACCTCATACGCTAGAAACATCAAGTGATCCTCATCAGGTATTACGCGAAGTTGAACGGGTTTTAGTGCCCGAGGGAACGGTGGTTATTAGTGGTTTTAACCCCTGGAGCATCTGGAGCTTGGCGGACCGCTTGCCCGGTCTAGAGCAGCGTTTACCTATTCAGCCCTCACTGCATTTGTCGCCGTGGCGTATTGCAGACTGGCTTGAGCTACTGTCTTTTGAGATTACCGATCAAGTATTCGGCGGCTACGGTCCTTTGTGTCAGCAACGCAAATGGATACGGCGTTGGTACTTTATGGAAAAATGGGGTGCTAGAATGTGGCCGGTGCTAGGTGGCTTATATGTTTTCAAAGCAAAAAAGCGTGTCAGTCAAATAACCATGGTGGGTTTGGATTGGTCTAAAACTCGCCGCGGTATGATGCGTCCTAACGTGGCAGCCACTAAGCCTCAAATGAATCAATCAAAATCAACACAAGTAAAACCACATGAAAGAAGTTTCAATTTGGACTGACGGGGCGTGCAAGGGCAACCCGGGCGTAGGTGGCTGGGGGGCATTGCTAGTCTACGGAAAACACCGCAAGGAAATTTATGGTGGCGAGCCAAATACTACCAATAATAGAATGGAACTAACTGCTGTTATCGAAGCCTTAGCTTTGTTAAAGCAGCCTTGCGTGGTTCATGTATATACCGATTCAGTCTATGTGCAAAAAGGCATGAAAGAATGGATTCATGGGTGGAAGCAGCGTCAATGGCGTACAGCTTCTAAGCAGCCAGTAAAAAATGCAGATCTCTGGCAGCAATTAGATCAACTGAGTCAGCAACACCAATTACAATGGCATTGGGTTAAAGGTCATGCGGGCGATGCAGGGAATGAACGTGCAGATCAGCTTGCAAACTTAGGCGTAGAGCAAATAATAGAATAATGGGGAATGTATGAAAAAGAAGTGGCTGTGGTGGGTGCTTATTGTCTTGGGGGTAGGGCTGGGGCTTATTTATTGGGGGGCCCGTTATTTGGCCGCAGACTTAGTACAGCCTGCTGCACCAGCGGCACAGGCAGCCGCTTCTGACCAACCCGAGCGCGTTCAAGTCGAGGTCGCTCCCGTACGTGCACAGCGCTTAGCCCAACAGGTGACTGCAGTGGGTTCGTTGTTAGCAAAAAATGCCGTGGTATTACGTGCTGAAACCTCTGGCCGCATAGCACAAATTCGGTTCGAAGAAGGCAGTCCTGCTCAAAAGGGAACCCTGCTGGTACAGCTAGATACGGACTTACTACAGGCCGAGCTCCAGCAGGCCCAAGCCAATTTACAGTTGGCTCAAAGTCGCGCGCGTCGCGCTCAGCAATTAAGTCGCGAAGGCTTTATCAGCGCTCAGGCCTTGGATGAGTCCACCAGCGAACGCAGTGTGGCTTTAGCGCAGGCCAACATCATTAAAACTAAAATTGAAAAAAGCCAAATCGTAGCCCCTTTTGACGGAGTGTTGGGTTTACGCCATGTATCGGTGGGTGATTACGTCAATATGGGAACAGAAATTGTGGCTCTGGCCTCTATCGAGGAACTGCAGGTGGATTTTCGAGTTCCCGAGCTGTATCTTTCTCAAATTCAAGTTGGCACACCTATCCATTTACGCTTGGACGCACAGCCCGATACCGAGTTCTTGGGGCAAGTCAACGCCATTAGTCCCATGATAGATGAGCAAGGCCGTGCCGTGGTATTACGAGCACATGTGCCAAACCCCGAGTTAAAAATGCGTCCTGGTCAGTTTGCTCGGCTAACCATTGACCTAGCCGAAGAGGAAGCGTTAATGGTGCCAGAAACTGCTTTGTCTCCTTCGGGGCAGGCGCAATATGTGTATCGGTTACAAGAGGGTGATGCGGTACAACGTGTAGAGGTAACGGTGGGCACACGTAAAGATGGCTGGGTTCAAGTTCAAGGCTTAGTACCTACGGATGTGGTGTTGACCTCCGGGTTACAAAAAGTACAGACGGGTACATTGGTGCAGTATGACACCATGACTGCTCAGCCCTAAAGGACGACTATGCGTATTTCCAATTTTTGTATACGTCGGCCGGTATTTGCCACCGTACTTTCGCTGTTAATTGTGTTGGTGGGCTTGATCTCCTATGAACGCCTAAGCGTGCGTGAGTACCCCGCGATTGATGAGCCCGTGGTTTCTGTTATTACTAGCTACAAGGGCGCTTCACCCGAGGTGATCGAGTCCCAAGTCACCAAACCCCTTGAAGACCAGCTGTCTGGCATTGAAGGGGTCGATGTGATGACATCACGCAGTCGATCCGAACGTAGTTTAATTAATATTAAATTTAATTTAAGTCGTAATCCTGACGCGGCTGCTGCAGATGTGCGCGATAAAGTATCACGTGCTCGACGCTTTTTGCCTGACGAGGTGGACGAACCTGTTATTAACAAAGTAGAGGCCGATTCCACTCCTATCATCTATGTGGGCGTCAACATGGGGCAGTTATCACCCATTGATGCCTCGGATTACATTAACCGCTACATTAAAACGCGATTGTCCGTTTTACCTGGTGCAGCCGAGATACGCGTTTTTGGTGAACGACTGCCTGCAATGCGTATCAATATAGATCGGGCTCGGCTTGCTGGTTTAGGTTTAACCGTCCAAGACATCGAAGAGGCATTACGTAAACAAAACGTTTTAATTCCTGCGGGGCGTATTGAGTCGCATCTGCGCGAGTTTTCAGTGGTGTCCTCTACCGATCTACAAACGGTAGAGCAATTTCAAAATGTGATTGTGACGCACCGTAATGGCTTTCCTGTACGACTGGGGGATATGGCATCCATCGGGATTGCTGCAGCCGAGGAACGTGTATTGGCCCGTTTTAACGGGGGCGATAGCTTAACGATTGGGGTTACCAAACAGTCGACAGCTAATCCCTTAAATTTATCCAAAGCAGTACGGGCCGAGGTAGAGCAAATCAACCAAAACTTACCGGGCGGCATGACGTTAAGCATTTCGTATGACAGCTCAATCTTTATCCAAAAATCCATTGATGCGGTGTACAAAACCATTATCGAGGCCACCTTATTAGTGACCTTGGTTATTTTGTTTTTTTTACGCAATATGCGTGCCAGCTTGATCCCTATTGTCACCATACCTGTGTCCTTAATTGGTGGCTTGGGCATTATGTATGCGTTTGGTTTCTCTATTAATACACTGACCTTATTGGCGATGGTGTTGGCTATTGGTTTGGTCGTGGACGATGCCATTGTGGTGCTAGAAAACGTCTTTAGGCACATAGAAAATGGCATGGGTCGTGTCCAAGCCTCTTTCTTAGGTATTCAAGAAATCGGTGGTGCGGTTATTGCTATGACCTTAACCTTGGTCGCCGTGTTTGCACCTTTAGCTTTTGCCACCGGACGTACAGGGCGTTTATTTATCGAGTTTGCCTTAACGCTAGCTGGTGCGGTTTTTGTATCTGGTTTTATAGCGTTGACCTTAACCCCCATGATGTGTGCGGTACTACTACGACCCCAACACCGGCCTGGACGTATGTATTTGCTCATTGAAGGGTGGCTAAATGGATTAACCTTAGCCTATAGACGTGCGCTGTTGGGGGCGTTGCGTTATCGCAGTCTAGTGCTGATACTTGGTTTAGGGGTAGCGGTAGGCAGCGGTTTTTTCTTTAGTATTATCAAAAGCGAGCTTGCCCCCGTCGAAGACCGAGGCGTGATTTTTGGGATTGTGAATGCTCCCGAGGGTGCCACTTTGGATTACACCTTGCAAAGCGTCAAGCAAATTGAGCACATGTATGCTGAGCTTCCCGAGGTCGAAGGTTACCAAGCTGTAATTGGTTTTCCTACCGTAACGGATTCATTTGCTATTTTGCGTTTAAAGCCCTGGGAGGAGCGTGAGCGCAGTCAGCAAGACATTGCCCGTGCTTTACAGCCTCAGTTTTCTGCTTTACCAGGGGTACGTGCCTTTCCAACTAACCCGCCGTCCTTTGGGCAACGGGCTACCTCTAAACCCGTTGAGTTTGTCATTATGAGCCAAATGCCCTATGCGGAATTAGCTCAGGTGGTAGATACGTTTACACAACAATTACGTAACTATCCTGGTTTACAAAATATTGATACGGATTTGCGTTTAAATACGCCCGAACTGCGTGTGGAAATGGATCGTGACAAAATGGCCGATTTAGGTTTAGATGTCAGTACGGTTGGGCGCACACTGGAGTCATTATTAGGGGGCCGTCAAGTCACTCGTTATGAGGACGAAGGAGAGCAATACGATGTTATTGTGCAGGTCGATAAACCGTTCCGTTCACGCCCTGACGATATTTTAGACATTTATGTACGTAGTGACTCTGGGGAAATGGTGCCACTAGGGGCATTTTTAAGCGTACATGAAAGCGTTTCACCACAATCTTTGAACCACTTTAATCGTTTACGCGCTGTTATTGTTCAAGCCGCAGTTGCGCCGGGTTATGCCCTGGGTGAGGTCTTGGATCATATGCAGCAGGTGGCTGCAGAGACTCTACCGCCAACGGTTCAAACAGACTTAGATGGTCAGTCCCGCGAGTTTCGTGACTCGTCAGGCAGCATGTACTTTATTTTCGTGATGGCGTTGGTTTTTATTTATTTGGTTTTAGCGGCTCAGTTTGAGAGTTGGCGCAATCCCTTTATTATTATGTTGTCCGTGCCTTTGTCTATGACAGGAGCATTATTTGCTTTGTGGCTTAGTGGCGGTACCTTGTCCATTTACAGTCAAATTGGCTTAGTCACCTTGGTTGGCTTAATTACCAAACACGGCATTTTAATTGTTGAGTTTTCGACTCAGTTACGTGATCAGGGCATGAGTCTTTACCATGCTGTGGTTCGAGCGTGCGAAATGCGATTGCGTCCTATTTTAATGACTACTGGTGCCATGGTGTTGGGCGTAGTTCCACTGGCTCTTTCAACTGGAGCAGGCTCGGAAAGTAGGCAGCAAATTGGTTGGGTATTGGTTGGTGGGTTAAGTTTTGGTACGCTTTTAACCTTGTTCGTGGTGCCCGCCGCCTACACCCTTATCGCCGCAAAAGCTAAACCGCGTCATTTACCTTCTCAAGCATCCACAGATTAATTATGCGACAAATTGTTTTAGATACAGAAACCACCGGTTTAGATCCTGATGATGGTCATCGTTTGGTGGAAATTGCAGGGGTAGAAATCGCTAATCGCCAGTTAACTGGTAGTCATTTGCATTTATATGTGAACCCAGGCCGCGACTCTGACCCCGAGGCGTTAGCAGTGCATGGTTTAACGACTCAGTTCTTAGCCGATTACCCCCCTGTGGAAGAGGTTATCGATCAAATTATTGAATACGTATCTGGGGCCGAGGTGATTATTCATAATGCGCCCTTTGATACCAAGTTTCTGAATGCGGAGTTCGTCCGATTTGGCTACAAACCGTTTACCGATTACTGCGGTAAGATTACGGATTCATTGGTGCATGCTCGAGAGATACACCCGGGAAAGCGTAATAACTTAGATGCGTTATGTGATCGATACGGCATTTCTAACGAGCACCGCGTACTGCACGGAGCCTTACTTGACTCGGAGCTGCTGGCCGATGTCTGGTTAGCCATGACTCGCGGCCAAGAAAGCCTACTTATGAGCTTTGGCAGTAGCAATGAAAATCAGACCAGCGATACCGAACACCTAAGCTTCGATGCTAGCGCGCTGCCCGTCATTTATGCTGACGAGCACGATATACAGGAACACCAGCGCTATTTAGATGCTTTAAGCGCAAGCAATAAGGCCCCCACCTTATGGACGACCTTAGAGCAAAAATCTTAACGCTCGGGCAGTACTGCTGTTGCTTCTATTTCAATACGAAAGTCAGGCAACGCTAATTGACTAACCCCTAGCAAGGTATTGGCTGCAGGGGTGTGGCCCTCGTAGAAATCGTTAAGCAATGCGCTTAGTTTTATGACATCTTCGGTGGTATGGTTCACCAAATAGGTACGCAAGCGCACGATATGGGCTGGCGTAGCTCCTACTTCAGCAAGTACGGCTTTAAGATTTGCCAAAACATACGGTGCCTGCCCCAAGATAGAGTCGCCCCCTTGTAGCTCGTAGTGAGCATCCCATGCCACTTGGCCTGCTAAGTGTAGGGTCTGGCCCCCGTTTTGCACTACAGCATGTGAAAAGCCGAACGAGATTGAGTTGTAAAGCTGTGGGGGGTTAATGGGCGTAATTTTATGCGTCATAGTTTGTCTCTGCCTAAAAAATTAGAGCTCGGTACGCAGGCTCCAAAGCTCGGGGAATAAGACCACATCCAGCATTTTGCTTAGGTAGTCCACACCAGAGGTGCCGCCAGTGCCACGTTTAAAACCAATAATACGTTCTACCGTAGTCAGGTGACGGAAACGCCATTGACGAAACGCGTCTTCAATATCGGTGAGCTTTTCACCCATTTGGTAGATATCCCAGTATTTTTGAGGGTCTTTATAAGCCACTAACCAGGCGGCTTGGACTGCGGCATTAGCCTGATAGGGTTGTGTCCAATCACGTTCTAAGTAGTCAGCGGGAATAGTTAGACCTTGGCGCTGCATATAACGCAACGTTTCGTCATATAAAGACGGGCTTTCATAAACGTGCTTTACCGTTTCATAAAGATCGGCGCGGTGGGCATGTGGTTTAAGCATGGCTGCGTTTTTATTTCCCAACATAAATTCAATTTGTCGGTACTGATAGCTTTGAAAGCCACTAGAGCGGGCGAGATAGGGACGTAGCGCGCTGTACTCGGGGGGAGTCATTGTTGCTAATACCGTCCACGCATGCACCAACTGTTCCATAATACGACTAACACGGGCTAGCATTTTGAATACCGTGGGCAGCTCGTCTTGGCGTAAGTGCTCTACCGCAGCTTGCATTTCATGCAGCATGAGCTTCATCCAGAGCTCACTGGTCTGATGCTGAATAATAAACAGCATCTCATTATGGTTAGGGGACAAAGGATGTTGTGCAGTGAGGATTTCATCCAGATGCAAATAACTGCCGTAAGTCATGTCCTTGGAAAAATCGAGCTGAGCGCCTTCAGCATGGACGATATCTTCTGGTTTTTTAGGTGTGGAACTCATAAATACAACTCGGTAAAAGATTAAAGACTACGCAAAATGGCACGTACAGGGCTGGCGTCGGCTTCAATTAGCTTCAATGGAAGAGCAATTAGCTCGTAGTCACCAGCATCAACCTCGGTTAAGACCAGGTTTTCAAGTACGCGCATATCGTAATGCAAAATACGCTGATGGCTTTCAAGTTGTTTGCTGGTTGCGGGGTCAATGCTAGGCGTATCAATGCCAATTAACTGCACACCCGAGGCATGCAACAGATCAATGGTCTCGGGGGCATAAGCAGCGAACTGGTCTTGCCAATGCATGGGCGGAGCGGTTGCATAAGTACGGACAAGAACCCGCGGGGGTATATCAAAGAGGGCATGTTCGATGTCTTGGGGGCGAATTAAGTCTGTACAACCCAATACATGAATGACTCGGCACGGCCCTAGAAAAGGTTCAAGCCCCATTTCCCCTGCGCTGGCTTGGTTGGCTGCATAGTGCAGAGGCGCATCGGCATGAGCACCTACATGGGGTGACATACTAAGGCTGCTGACATTGACTGGGCATTGCTCGTTTAAAGTCCATGTCCATTGCTGGCTATAAGGGGTGTCACCGGGGAAAACAGGGCTGTGGTGACTAATAGGGGGGGAAATATCCCAAAGCGTTTGGCTCATAATTAGACTCCTGGATTTAGGTCACTGCATTTTTTTCTAAGGATGTGTCGTAACGTTGATGATCCAGTATGTCTTTTAGAGTCGCCACCGCACGCCATACATCAGAAAACGACGTATAAAGAGGAGTAAACCCAAAACGCATAATATGCGGTTCGCGGTAATCGCCAATCACCCCCCGTTCTATTAGTGCTTGGATGACGGCATAACCATGAGGGTGTGCAATACTGACTTGGCTGCCTCGCTGGGCATGAGCGCGTGGGGTTTCCAACTGCAGTGGGTGTGCAGGGCATTGCTCTTCGATAAGCTGAATAAAGAGATCGGTAAGAGCAAGCGATTTAGCACGGATTTTTTCCATAGTGGTTTGCTTAAATATCGCTAGGCCTGCAGAGACTAAGGATAAGGAAATAATGGGTTGAGTACCGCATAAGGCCGCACGAATATCGCCAGCCCCCTGAAAACGGGTTTGCATTTCAAAGGGTGACTGATGTGCCCACCAACCTGTTAAGGGCTGGGTAAAATGGGCTTGGTGTTTTTCAGGCACCCAAATAAAAGCGGGAGCCCCTGGGCCACCGTTCAAATATTTATACGTACAACCCACAGCAAAATCTGCATTAGCAGCATGTAAGTCAACCGGCACCGCCCCAACAGAATGACAGAGGTCCCAGATAATAAGGGCACCCTGTTGATGTGCGTGAGCAGTGATGCTAGCCATATCAAGCATATAACCGGTTCGGTAGTTAACGTGCGTTAACAAAACCAAAGCTACGTTTTGGTCAATAGCAGTGTTGAGTTGATCGGGATGATCTACCAAACGTAGCTCGTAACCATCATTCAGGAAATGCTTTAAGCCTTCGAGTATGTAAATATCTGTTGGGAAGTTACTGCGTTCGGTGACAATAACACGACGCTGTGCGCTGACATCTTGTGAGCGTTGGTGATGTAAAGCTGCGGCAGCGGCTTTAAATAAATTTACCGAGGTGGAGTCTGTAACCGCCACTTCGTTGGGCTTGGCACCAATTAACGGGGCCAGCTCGTTTCCAATGCTTAAAGGGCGGTTAAACCAACCGGCTTTATTCCAGCTTTGGATAAGATCATGGCCCCATTCGTGACGAATAATATGCTGGGCTTGTTCCAGCGCGGCACGAGGCTGCGCGCCAAGCGAGTTGCCATCAAGATAAATCGTATTAGGAGGTAATGCGAATAGGTTACGCAAGGGAGCCAGCTCATCACTTTGATCTAGCTTTGTGCAATATGCTTCAGTAATCATAAAAGCCTTAGAAAAAATACATGCTTGTAAAGTATATATTTATTATCTAAAGCTTTAGGGGGAATGGCTATTGCTGTTTATGCGTAGAGTTAACGCCCTTGAGGTTGCTGTGCTTGTTCTAAATAAAAGCCGATGCGCCAAATATGATGCGCGTTGCGCTCTAGCCAACGGTAATTATCCGTTTCCAATAAAATGGCGCGATTTGATGCGGTTTGCCCAGGAGCTTGTAGTAGGCTGGTACGGGCTTCGTTAGAGATATCTTTAAGACTTTTAGATTGGGTTTTGAGCTTTTTCACCCAGTCTTGGGGAGTTTGATGGCTTAGCCCCGACTCTAACAAACGCAATTGCTCTAAGGCCACCACAACGCCTTCTTCAAAAGCGCGTTGGTTAATTTGATGCGATTCATCAATAAAATAATATTGACGTGCCGCCAATCGAATCAGGTGGTCAATGGCGTGTAATTGAGCTACTTGAATGTGATTCAGTTTGGTGTCATCGGTGTCGACTTGAATGCGAGTCACAAAATCAAAGGTGCTTTCCAGAGCTTTGTTTTTTTGCTGTAAAAGACTCAGAGGTACAGGCCCACTGTTGCTAACTAAAGCCTGATGAATTTCCATAATTTGTTCAGTAAGCTGTACTAAGGTGCGTTGGGATGCATCCAGAGCAAGCTCAGGCATATTAAGTAAACTGCTGTCTAAGTGCGGTGTAAGATCGTCTTGTTTTTCTGGTAGCAGTCGCTCTACTAATGAGGCGAAGCGGTCAATAAAAGGGAAAAAAAGTATTGAGCCTAATAAAATAAACAGGGAGTGAAACAGAGCCAAACTGACAGCACCGGGGCTAATACTGAAATACCGTGTGACTTTATGCAGTAAATATAAATAAGCGGGTAGTAAAATAATAGCAATAAGCCCCGTGACTAAATTAAACAATACATGGGCTAGGGCTGTGCGTTTTGCAGCATTGGTAGAGCCAATGGTGACTAGAGCACTTGTAATAGTAGTGCCAATGGCGGCCCCGACAATTACCGAACCCGCTTGGTCTAAGCTGATCGCACCGGCATGCACAGCAGTCAGAGTAGTGGCAATGGCGGCGGTTGACGACTGCAGCAAGGCGGTCATAGCCAAGCCAATCAACATAATAATTAAATGGGCACCTAGGCCACCTACGGGTAAGGCAGCTAAGTCAAACTGGCCTGTTAAACCCGTCATGGCGTCTTGTAGTGTACGCAAACCTAAAAACATCACACCAAAACCTGCCATCGCCATACCCAGATCAGCAGTTCGGCCTTTAGAAAGCAGTTTGCAAATAGCACCGATTCCTATGAGCGGTAAGGTATAAAAGCTAAGGTTAACTTTTAGTGCAATACCTGAAACCACCCAACTAGCCGCTGTGTTTCCTAGGCTAGCCCCCATTACGACGCCTACCGCATGGTTAAAAGACACGAGCCCTGCACTCACAAAACCGATTAAAGTAACGGTAGTGGCGGTGGAGGACTGCATCATTGCGGTTAAAACTGCGCCAGAACTATAGGCTTTAAGAGGAGTTCCTGTAAAACGAATCAATGCTTTACGTAACGTTTGGCCTGAAAAAGCGACCAAACCACGAGAAAGCAGCATCATGCCAATTAAAAACAGGCCCACCCCCCCAAGAAAAGGGAACAGCACATCAATCATAGGTGATTCCAAAAGCGTCTACGGACGAGAAAAATAAGTGAATTGTTGCATTATTGTTGATAGTTTATTTCACATCGCTATGTATGTAGTAACATAGCGATTGTATGCCGATAATAAGTTCTACCGTCTTATTATTGGTTGCCCTGCAGTCAGGGGTTTAGTCGTGGCCTGCACCCGTAGGTCGCGACTTTTTTATTCTTAGAGGGCTACTTTAGGCGTATCGACCATTATGGCGGTAGTGCTAGTTTTAGGCAATGCACAGGCCAGCAGCGGGTTCGAGTTAGGCACTCTAGTGATTGGTGCTGGGGCAGAAGCCAATGAACGCGTAGATGAGTTTATTAAATCTCTAGGTCTCAAGGACAAACACATAACACCAAAACTGGCGGTTTTGCTGTGTTGGCTTTAAAAACAATTTGTTCTCCTCTAGATAACTTGTCAATTGAAGCAGGGGTGCGTAATCTAGGAGACAAAAATTACGAGTACAAAGAAGGTTACCCTCGGGCTGCCGTATCTGGTTTGCTGGGGCTAGCTATTGTTTTTAAAGGCTTATTATGAACCGTCGTGCTTTATTAAAAGCATTGGGTTGTTCAATGTTGCTGTCAGGGGGCTGGGTACCTTCTGTGGTAGTAGCTCAAGCATTGACGCAGCCTCATGTCACTTCCCCATTATTTCATGTTTTTGGTCAGTTACCCGAACCCGTTGAAGTTAAACGCATATTTGCGGCGCGAGCTTCGGCTGCCGTGATGTTAAATAGCGTTGCACCGGCTCAGTTGCTGGGTTGGTCTTTTCCTCTTCCAGAAACTAGCAAGCAATGGCTTTCTGAAACCAGCCGTCAGTTGCCTGTAGTAGGAAGCTTAGCAGGGCGTGGGAGTACAATTTCTTCAGAGCAATTAATGGCATTACATCCTGATGTGATTGTAGATGTAGGCGAGGTGAATGAGCATTACGCATCACTAGCTAAAGAGTTCTCTGAAAAAACAGGCATTCCCTATATTTTAATAGAAGGGCGTATTGAAGATACACCAGAGCAACTAGAAATAGTAGGGGCGTTGCTGGGGCAACAGCGTCATGGACAGCAGCTGGCTCAGGCAGCCCAAGGTGTGTTGGATTATGTCAAAGCGAAACGCGAAAGCTCTTCATTTAAAGCGCCTCGTATTTATTTAGCACATTCGGCTACAGGCTTAGAAACAGCGTCGGAACAGTCCATACACAGTGAAATAATTCGATTAGTCGGTGCTACGAATGTTGTCGAAGGCAGCGATAGTGATGGTTTGACGCAGGTGTCTATGGAGCAGGTTCTGGCCTGGAACCCCGAGCTAATACTGACCCAAGACAAACAGTTTTACCAAAACGTTTATCAAGACTCTTTGTGGCAGGATGTACCTGCTGTGCGTAATAAGCAGGTCTTATTTGTACCTAGTGTGCCCTTTGGGTGGATAGACGTGCCGCCCAGCATCAACCGTTTGCTGGGCGCGTTATGGCTTTCTGCATGGATTCACAAAGAAAATGAACATGTGCTGCTGGAAAAAATGCGTCATTTATTTGTGATGTTCTATCAAAACGACCCTGGTGCTGAAAAGTTAAAGCAACTGCTTGTGGATCCGGTTCAATTTGCTGACTAAGAAAAAGCGTGAGCCGTGGTTAACTATCTAGGTGCACGCGATGAATGCCTTCTTTTTGACCGAGTTCTTGGGCTAATTGCGACAGAGGCAAAACGCGTTGCGCTGTGCCATGTATGGTGAGCGATGTATAGCGATTTTGCCCCTCGTGCCCGAGTGTGCTGTGGGCTTTAGACACCGAGACCCCTGATTGAAGCAAGTATTGGTAAACAGGTGATTTCATGCTTTGGATGGCATGGCTTGAGCCCACGATGGTTAAGCGATATGGGGCAAGAGAATGTTTGGGGTGCGAGCTACCACTAAGGCAGCGTAAAAACTGAGCGAAACGCATAGTAGTTCCTTTGGGCAGAATACTAAAGAGCGTATCGCAACACAACACACACAAGTGGTGTGAGAAAGATTAAAAGGCGATACGCGCGGTACGAGTTTGACTGCTTTCGTCTGTAGCCACGGTTAAACCTATCTGATGAAAAAAGATAGGCATATTATACACTTAAAACATCTATAAATCGAAAAGCAGCACAATAAGCGCAGACTGTTGTGCTTAGCAAAATGCGCGAAAAGCCGCGTCGTTTAGGGCGGAAAAGGGCAAGGTGTCATTTTTCTGTTTGGTTTGATCTGCTTAAACCGTTTGTGAGTTTAAAAACAAAGAAAATCATGGCAGTTGAGTCAACCTCAGCCTGTCTAAGGTGTGTTTTGAGACCAACAAATTTATTGGTTCCTAGAGGGGAAAACGTCACATTCCTAGCCCTTGGGATAAAAACATCAACAAAGCGAGCTCTAGCGTTTACAATATCTAGCCGCTGTACTACAGCAAAGTTAGACAATAGATTTTTGGGTGTATATATTTTGACTACAAGACGAGCTAAACGTTGGAACGGTGAGCTTTCATCGTTGTCAGTAGATTATTTGAAAGAAGTGCTAGAAAAAATGCAGGCGTATGGCGTAGCAGTTCAGTTTGAGTTGCCTGGTCATGCCAAAATGCCGATTTATCAGGTTATCAACCACCGCGGTTATAAGATGGGCTTTGATGGCAAGCATTTACTGCATAGCCTCAATGAAAATGGCAATATAAGTGATCAGTTGTCCGCTGAGTTTTCTACAGAGCAAGTTCAACAGGCTATGTTGGCACCGGTGGCTGCGCCCCGTGCTCGCAAGAGTGCTGGTACACGAGCCCGTAAACAAGCCCAACCCGAGCAAATTGAAGTAGATAAATACAACTACTTCCGCGAGAATCGCGACTGGTTGCCGGATGATATTCAATACTATTCCGACGACATCAGTGCGATGATGCGTAGCGGAATGACAGCAGAACAGGCATTTGGTAGTATTTTGGATGAGCACTACGAATAAGCCAACGCAGCCTACGGGCTGCTTTTTTTACGTCTAGCCGCAGGCTATTGCGTAAATTGGGCTATGCTTTAGGCATCACAGGAGGACTTAATGCTTGAAACTGCGTTTGTTGCTGCCCGCGACCGTGCCCGCTTAATTGAAGTCGCTGGGGTTTTAATTAGCTTTGGGGTAGATGGTTTGGTGGCACAGCTGGGGCTGCATACTTTGTTACCAAGCCAAAAACAGATTGAATTAGCCCATAAAAATAAATCTGTTCCAGAGCGCTTACGCCACGCCATCGAAGCGTTAGGGCCTACCTATGTCAAACTAGGGCAAATTCTAGCAACACGCCATGATTTGCTGGGCCCCGAGTGGACCAGAGAATTAGAAAAGCTTCATAACCACGTAGCTCCAGTAGCTTGGGAGGACATCGAGCCCCAGTTAACAGAGGACTTAGGAGCTAGCCCTTACGAGCTCTTTGCGGGATTTAACCCTGAACCCATTGCTGCGGCTTCAATGGCACAAATATATAGAGCCACCCTTAAAACGGGCCAAGAGGTGGTACTAAAAGTACGCAGACCTCGGCTGCGTCCTAAAATAGAAGCAGATTTGCGCTTATTAGGTCACTTAGCAGCATTGCTTGAGCAAGCCAGTCCTGAGTGGGCTCGTTTTAAACCGGAAAGCATGGTGAGCTATTTGGCGAGTGCTATGCGAGATGAGCTGGATTTTGTACGTGAAGGCCACAATTGCGAACAGGTCGCAGCAGGTTTTGTTGGCAATCCTCATATTGTATTTCCCCGCATTTACTGGGCTTGGACCTCAGAACGTCTTTTGGTGCAGGACTTTATCGCGGGCGTAAACGTCACACGTCCAGCCGAATTAGCGCGTTATGATATTGATCCTAAAATCATTGCTCAGCGCGGCACCTTAGCTGTTTTACAAATGATATTTCAAGACGGCATTTTTCATGCTGACCCTCATCCAGGGAACCTGTTAGCTTTGCCCGATAACCAAATAGGCTTTATTGATTTTGGGTTGGTTGGTCATGTGTCGACGCGGCGTAAAACACAACTGCTTGCCATTTTTCAGGCTTTACTTGAAGGGCGTAGTGATCGAGTAACAGGCATGTTATTGGCATGGTCTGCCCAGTACGATGCTGATCCCAGTCAAATTGATTTAGCGGTAGAGCGCTTTTTGGCGCAACACAGTGTGGGTCGTTTACGCATTAGCCAAGCGTTAATGGATTTTATGGCCTTAGCCCGAGAGCAGAAAATTACATTACCCGCTGATTTAAGTTTATTGTTTAAAACTTTTATTACGGCTGATGGTGTGCTCACTCAGGTGGATCCACAATTAGATGTGGTTCGTTTGGCTGAACCCATGGTTCGAGAACAAGTTCAAGCGTATTACTCAGTGGGTGCCGTTAAAGAGCGCGCTATGCATGTGACCGCCGAGCTGTACGAACTCAGCGATGAAATTCCCAATGCTGTGCGTTTGATTTTGCATCGCTTGCGCCATGGACGGGTAGGTGTAGACATGGAGCTGCGGCAATTAGATCGACTTGTGCAGATCTTTGAGCTATCGGCTATTCGTCTCTGTGTGGCATCAGTGACAGCGGCTTTTGTGCTGGGATTAGCGCCCCGCTTATTTGAGTACGGGCCTACGGTATTAGGTATTCCGTTATTTGCTTGGTTTGGTCTAGTGGCTACGGTAGCGGGTTGTGTGTTGTTGGCGTTTTGGTTATTTAAACCCAAGTAAACCTAGGCCAAACCACGATCTCGTGCAATTTGCTTGCGCTCTTCACTCAGAATGAAGTTTCGGATGCGGATGAGCTGTGTGGCCTCGGTGTTGCTAAAAGCGCAACCCACCAAAGGTAGTTTTTTGCCAGCATAAAGAATTTGGTTTTGGCTGCGAATCAGATGTAAATTCACTTTGGCCCGCCCAATCTGAGGTAGATGTAATTCACACCCTTCTAAGGTGGAGTGAACGAGCTGGGTCAGTCGCTCGTCAGGATCAATAAGTGCTACCCCGCTTGCGCTGATGTCATAAACATCAAACAGATGACTTTGATCGTCTAGATAAATAGTGCATTGGGCTGCGCTCTCGAAGGTAGGGCGAACCCTAAAATTTTCTCGACGCTGAATACGGTATAAAAAAGCGGGCAAAGGGCCGGCTAAGGCGGGGCGGTCTTCGAATACAGTGCTATACAGAGCGGAGACTTGGAACTTAATGCTTACGCTATCAAGGAGCGCATCAAAAAAAGCTGTTTCGCTAGCGACTAACTGGGCGTTAATTGTTTGCTGAGCGGCGCTATCAATAATAATGGTGTCGTTAGTGAAGTCTAAATCGATTAAAGTAGTAATGACGGCGTGTTGGGGATTGCCGCTATGCATACGCAAGAGTACCCCTTGGTCAAGGAGCTGTCGCAAAATCTTATCGACCTCGGGCAAGGAGTCGATACGATAAGGATCGTAGCTAGTAGGATCTAGGTTTTGCGACATAGCGGAATGGAATTGAAAAATAAAGTAACAAATTTATTTTTAATTTTACCTTGTTTAGATAAGCGTGCCTATCTTTTACACTAGGGCAAACGCCTAAGTATTATTTTTAACATTTTTTACAAGAGCCTCGAATGAGTTTTTTAAATTCTATGCTATCCATGGCAGCCTCTTTAGGGGGCGATCAAAAAAAACAAGATCAAGCCAGTCTATTAACAGCACTATTACAAGTCACTAATCAGCATCCTGGTGGTCTACCCGCGCTGTTTGAGCAATTCAAACAAGGAGGCTTAGAAACGGTATTGAAATCATGGATGAATCAACAGGCTGAGCCCATGGCTGTGCAGCCCAAGCAGTTAGAGCATGCGATGGGTGCATCACTCATTAACGATTTAGCTGTTAAAAGTGGATTAAATCAACAGCTAGTTGTGCAGTATTTGGTGCAATTATTACCCTTATTAATTAATACGTTAGCTAAAAAGGGCATTATTTCAGAAACGAATATTCCTGAAAAACTAGACACTAATTCGTTAATAACAACTGTACTAGGCTTATTAACAAAAAAATAAAAAATAGCGCTGGTTTATTCATGAATTGCCCCCCAGCCAATTAGGTATACAGCTAGTTGGCTGGGGGGTTAGGGTTAAAGAGGCTTTTTTAATTAGGATTGACTGGCTTGTAGGGCTTGTTCAATATCAGCCAAAATATCATCAATATGTTCGATACCAATCGATAGGCGCACCATGTCTAGGCTGACACCTGCTTTTTCTAGCTCTTGCTCATTGAGCTGACGATGGGTAGTGGTGGCTGGATGACAAGCCAAAGATTTGGTGTCTCCTATATTTACCAAACGCAAAATAAGCTGTAGTGCGTCAATAAATTTTGCCCCTGCTTCGAGCCCGCCTTTAATACCAAAGCTTAAAATAGCAGCTGGCTTACCATCGAAATAGGTTTTAGCTAGTTCGTGGTCGGCATGAGAGCTTAGACCCGCATATTGGACCCAATTTACACTGGGGTGTTTTTCCAAGTATTCGGCCACTTTCAGGGCGTTTTCGGTATGGCGCTCCATCCGTAAAGCGAGTGTTTCTATGCCTTGTAGAATTTGGAATGCATTAAAGGGTGATAGTGCTGCCCCTGTGTTACGTAATGGTGCTACACGACAACGCCCAATAAACGCAGCTGGACCAAAGGCTTCGGTGTAGACTACGCCGTGATAGGATGGGTCGGGCTCATTGAGAATAGGGAAACGCTGTTTATGTTTGACCCAATCAAACTTGCCAGAGTCCACCACTGCGCCTGCAATAGTAGTACCATGACCGCCCATGTATTTGGTTAGTGAGTGCACCACAATGGCTGCACCATGCTCGAAGGGACGACATAAAGCAGGCGAGGCGACGGTATTGTCTACAATAACAGGCACACCATGACGCTCCGCTGCAGCGCATAAGGCTTTAAGGTCAATAATATTGCCAGAGGGGTTACCAATCGTTTCGCAGAAAACGGCTCGTGTTTTATCGTCAATCAAGGCTTCTAAAGCAGCTATATCATCATGGGGTGCAAATTTCACCTCAATGCCTTGACGCGGCAAGGAGTGAGCAAATAGGTTATAGGTACCCCCATAAAGCTTACTTACCGAAACAATGTTGTCACCAGCTTGTGCAATGGTTTGGATAGCATAAGTGATTGCCGCCATTCCAGAGGCGACGGCTAAAGCGGCGACCCCACCCTCTAGAGCGGCAACACGCTCTTCGAGTACCGCATTGGTTGGGTTCATAATTCGCGTGTATATGTTGCCAGGCACTTTAAGATCAAACAGATCAGCGCCATGCTGAGTGTTGTCGAACGCATAGGAAGTGGTCTGATAAATAGGTACGGCTACCGCCTTTGTGGTCGGATCAGGCTGATAGCCAGCATGAACGGCTAAAGTTTCAAATTTCATGGCAATAGTAAGAGTAGAGATTGAAAAGTATGCACATTGAAGGTTTAAATACTGCAGAGCAATATAAACTATGAATGTGCATTTTTAGTTATATGTAAATGGAGCAAGTGCTGCTGCTCTTTTACTTGTTCACCTAAGCATCTAAGATGCTTATATAGTAGCTGTTTTAGGATTTGATACCTAGATGAAAAAATGGTTTAAACGAGGGTTATTCACTTTAGTGGTCTTTGTAATCGTTGCGCTGGTAGGTGCAGCGGTTTTTTTACTAACATTTGACCCAAATGCGTATAAAAATAAAGTTGAGCAGCTTGTCTACGAGCGTTACCAACGTCATCTAACCATTGAAGGGGATATCGAGCTTTCTTTATTTCCTCGTATTGGCCTTGCTGTAGAGCACGTGTCTTTATCAGATCACATGAGTGAGTCAACCTTTGCCTCTGTAGACAGTGCCCGCTTTGCCATTGCCGTATGGCCGCTGTTGTGGAATCGCTTGGTAGTCGATCATGTGGCAGTTAGCGGGTTTAAGGTTTGGTTGCAACAGGATGAGGCGGGTAAGTTTAATTTTTCAGACTTACTGCAAAAGCCCGCTGCTCCGCGTCAAGAAACCAGTGCAACCCTAAGCCCTATCCCTACTGCTCAAGCAAAAACCTCTTCATTAGTTCCAGATGCGGCTCAGGCCGAGTTTCAAATTGATATTGCTGGTTTGGACCTAAAAGAGGGCGAAATTCATTTCTATGATCAACAGACCACTACCCAAATGCGGGTGGTAGACCTAGAGCTCAATACCGGTCGTATGACCTTTGCACAGCCATTTGATGTGATTTTTAAAGGTAATCTTCAGGGTGAACAGCCCATTGCCCAAGCTACGCTCGAAGGTCAAGCCCTAGTGCAGCTTGAGCCACACTTGCATCGCTACAGTGCACAAAAAATAAATATGAATTTAGTGGGCAAAGTGGGTTCTTATATGGCACAAAGTGCCACGCTACGTGGTGCTCTAGAGGTCTTAACTCATACCGAGGATTTACGGGCGCGTCAGCTCGAGTTAGTGACACAGGGCAAATGGCAAGATCAAACACTAGATCTAGAAAGAGTCCAAGTTAATTTAACTGCGGCTCAACTTAACTTAAAGCGTAATTTACAACAGCTGCACACACAAAAAATGCAGTTACGTGCCTCTGCTTTTCTGCCAGTGCCCCAAGGTGCGGCGGATCACAAGCTAGAACTGGCGCTTGATGCCCCTAAAATTAATTTAGACAGTGACCAAGTTAGCGCAGACCCTATTGCTTTTTCTTTTAAGCAAAACCAAGGCCAGCAAATGTTTGGCGCTAACGTCCGCAGCAAACAGCTAGAAGGCAGCATAGATCAACTTACAGCACAAGAGTTGCAGGTGGATATAGCAGGTAAAGACAGCCAGCGCGCATGGAAACTCGGGATACTCAGTTCAGCCACTTGGGCACAACAGGCTAAAACGCTAATGTGGTCAGATATGGTGGCTAACCTAGTATTAGAGGATGAAAGCTTGAATCCAAACCCCGCTCAAGCCAAGTTAACTGGGGGCGGGTCATGGGCTCTACCAGAGCAACACATTGCATTTGAAGGCCAATGGCAAAGTGCTAATACTCAGGCCGCCTTGCAGTCTACTTTAACTCATGATGAGCAGTGGCTATTGCAGCTTGGGGTCAAAGCGAGTGAGCTGGACTTTAATCCATGGCTGCATCAAGCCGATGCAGCTCTTAAACGCTCGAGCACACAGGAAAAATCCTCTTCTGATGCCAAAATGCTACCTCGTTATCTTGATTGGGCCGGCTTACATACAAAGCTGAACCTACAAGCCGATGTTTTACGCTATAGAAAAGTGCAGGCCGAAAACGTCGAAATGCAACTTGAACAACGTGATAGAAGCTTGTATTTGCAGCCCTCTACTGCACAGATTTGGGGTGGGGCGGCACAGGCCGAGGCGAGCTGGCGTCATAGCGATGGGTATGCTGAGCTTCGTGCTGTAGTCAAAGACATGGATCTTGCCGCTTTTACCGAGCAATTAGGTGGGCATTTACGCTTAGCTGGCCAAGGAGAGCTTCAGGCAGATTTAAGTACTCATGGCTTCACCCCTCTAGCGCGACGTGCTTATTTAGATGGTACAGCTATGCTTAAAGCGGGTACAGGACAGCTAATAGGCTGGAGCGCATGGCAAACCCTAGAGCAATCACACGATGCAGTACGCAATGTTTTCAGTGGTCAAGTTGTGCAGCCCAATGAGCACACCGATGCTCAATCTCGCACCCCTTTCAACGCGTTGCAGTTAGCGTTAGAGTGGCAACAAGGCCAAGCTCTAATTAAAGAGGGGCAGCTTAGTGCGGAGGGTTTAACATTGAAAACCCAGTCACCTTCATATTTCGATACGGTGAATCAACAGTTCGATATGGATGTGCAATTACAGCTAGAGCCTAAAAAATTACCTGAAGACAGACAAAACTTACAAGAGCTTAGCTCTCATCCGTTTTACGTTCGGCTTGGTGGGGCATGGGGCCAGCCTCTAGTGCGAGTCCAGTGGTCGCGCTTAGAGCAGCCTTCTGTTGTTGAAGCCATCGACAATGGCTTACTTAGTTTATTAGGTCGTCCCGATTTGAACGGTATGCCTCTTGGCTTGAAAGAAACGGCACCCACCCCAGAGCTCAAAACGTTAGGTGATACCTTAAAAAGCTTATTAAAAAACTAAAGGAAAAAAGATGGTGAGTCCTATTTTATTTGGACCAACGATGTCGCTAGACCCTTGTTATGCCAATCAATGGTTTTTAACCGATGAACAAGCAAATATGCTCACAGCCTCGGATTGCGCAGCTTTAGCCAATATAGAGCTGCATACCAAGCTAGGCCAGTTGCAAGTGCGTGCTGCTGGCATGTTACGGCTAGAGTTAATGTTGGATGTGATTGAGGACGACGATAGTGTCAGAACGCAGGCTATAACGCCAGAGGGAAACACAATAGCTGCTATTGATGAGGGTCAGCTAGCTGCAACCTGGTTTAGTCATGTGCTAGGACGGCCCTGTCTTTTATTGAAAAAAGACCCGGGCCACCCAGAGGGTACAGACTTAGCTTGAGGTGCCAGTCAGGCGCTCGTATTTAACCAAAAGTTGCTCTTGGCTTTCTTGGTGATCGGGGTGGACTTCAATGCACTCTACGGGGCAAAATACAATACACTGTGGCTCGTCGTGGTGACCTACACATTCAGTACAAAGATCAGGGTTAATTTCATAGATCTCTGCCCCCATGTATATAGCGGTATTAGGACACTGCGGCTCGCACACATCGCAGTTAATGCATTCTTCAGTAATAAATAAGGCCATGATAATAAACGCTTAAAGCCTAAAAGGGATACATCTCAGTGTAAACCCTTTTAGGCATAAAAGCGAAATTAGCCTTTGTTTTTACGATATTCAGCCGACTTGGTAACCAGCCAGCGCTCGACGGAGGGGAAAACGAACTTGCTCACATCACCCCCAAGCAAGGCGATCTCGCGTACAAAAGTGCCAGAAATAAACTGGTATTGCTCGGAGGGAGTCATAAACAAGGTTTCGACCTCTGGCAATAAATTGCGATTCATACCCGCCATTTGGAACTCGTATTCAAAGTCAGAAACAGCACGTAAGCCACGTACAATTACACGGGCATTTTGCTCACGTACAAAATCTTTCAATAAGCCACCAAAGCTTTTGACTTCTACATTAGAGTAATGGCTAAGCACCTCTTGGGCGATTTCCACTCGTTCTTCTACAGAGAAAAAAGGGTGCTTGTTTGGGCTATGTGCCACGGCGACCACTAGGTGGTCGAATAGGTTCGCAGCGCGGCGAACTAAGTCTTCATGACCTCGTGTCAGTGGATCGAATGTCCCGGGGTAAACAGCAGTAATCATAATAAATTCAAAGAGAGAGTTGAGTTGTCGTCTTGTTGTTATTAAAGAGGGTGTCACAGAATGGGGAGGGTATTGTCCGCATTATTGTCTGTTTTTGTATTCACAGCAAACTCTAAGAGTTGAAAGTGAACATGTCCTGCCTTTTGTTGGCGTAAACTGCTAAAGTTTGGTGGGAAGTGAATTGGGCTTTCGCTTTCTACATAGATTAAAGCATCTGCTTGTAAAATAGTAGGAAGATGTGACCAAATAGCTCCTAACCAATCTTGATGAAAAGGTGGGTCTAAAAAAACCAAGTCGTAGGGCTTGTCTGCACGCTCTAGTACATGCATAGCATCCCCTTGGTGAATGCGAACTTGATGAGCGTGTAACTTATTACGCAAAGCACGTAAGGCAGCAACAGCGATGGGGTTTTTTTCAACCATTTGTACAAACTCTACACCATGCGAGGCAGCTTCAAAGCCCAAGGCTCCAGTTCCTGCAAACAGGTCGAGCACACGTTTTGAACTAAAGTCATCGCCCCAAAAGTAGCGCAACCAATTAAATAAAGTTTCGCGTACGCGATCGGGTGTAGGGCGCAAGCTGAGAGCATCGACTACAGGGATAGGCGTGCGGCGATATTGACCGCCCACGATGCGAATAGTATTTTTTTTCATGCCAATAAGCGCGTGATCCAACAAATTAGGTTTAGTGTAAAGCCATGTTTAGTTTTTTTAAAAGACGCAAAGCGAAAAAAGAGCAAGAACAACAAGAACGCGAACTACGCGAACAGGATGTTGCCCCAACAGAAACGGCGGACCCTGAGGCGGTATCAATTGAACCCGTTTCGTCTCCTGTACCTCCTGTAGTGCCGGCAGTTACTCCGGTCGTCACACCCCACGAGACAGACAAAGACGAGCAGTACGTAGAGCCCACCCCTGCTGCGCCCGAGGCCGAGCCTACTCCTATGCCGCCTAAACAGCGTCTACTTGAAACGGCAGATCTCACCCTCACCGACTCTATTTTTATTGAGAAAAAACGTGAGTCAGCAGAGGATGTGGTAGAAGCACAACCCATTTCAGAAATTGGTGTTAAGCCGGCAGAAATAAATTTAACCTCGTTGCCAGAGCCAGAGCCAGAGCCAGAGCCAGAGCCAGAGCCAGAGCCAGAGCCAGAGCCAGAACCTGTCTCTATGGCGGCCTCAACTCAAGAAAAACCCACCAAAGGGTCGTGGTTATCGCGCCTGCGCCAAGGTCTATCGCGTACTGGGCAAAGCCTAACCACTTTGTTTGTAGGCGTTAAGGTCGACGAAGATCTTTTTGAAGAGTTGGAAACCGCCCTTATTATGGCGGATGCTGGGGTAGAAGCAACCGATTCCTTATTAACAGAGCTACGCGCTCGCGTTCGCAAAGAAAAAATTACCGAGGCGGCTGAAGTCAAAACTGCATTGCGTGAGGCCTTAACACAGCATTTAAAACCCCTTGAGAAAGCGTTTCCATTAAAAGCAGCTCAACCCCTAGTTGTAATGATTGCTGGTGTAAACGGGGCCGGTAAAACCACATCTATAGGTAAACTAGCCTATACCTTTCAGCAGCAACAGGCCAGTGTGTTATTAGCAGCGGGCGATACCTTCCGCGCTGCAGCCCGAGAGCAGTTGGTCGAATGGGGCAATCGCAATAATGTGCAAGTCATTGCCCAAGAAGGCGGCAACCCAGGTGCAGTGGCTTTTAATGCCGTGGCAGCGGGTAAGTCCCGAGGCGCAGATATAGTGATGGTTGATACAGCGGGTCGCTTGCCTACGCAGTTGCATCTCATGGAAGAGCTGAAAAAAGTAAAGCGCGCTATTACTAAGGCTGATGCTGCTGCTCCACATGAGTGTTTATTGGTTATTGACGGCAATACTGGGCAAAATGCCTTGGCTCAAATCAAAGCGTTTGATGCTGCCGTAGGCTTGACCGGTTTAGTGGTTACTAAGCTTGACGGTACAGCCAAAGGCGGGATTCTTGCTGCGGTGGCTGCTGGCAGCAATGGCGTGCGCCCTATACCTGTCTATTGGATTGGGGTGGGCGAGGGCATGCATGATTTACAGCCCTTTGTAGCCAGTGAGTTTGCTGGTGCTTTACTAGGCGATTAGTTTTAATGACACAGAATAAGACGTTGGGCTCGTAATGAGTCCAGCGTTTTTTTGCATTTAATCTCGTGCTTGTTTATTTTTTGTTGAAGCCAATCCAAGGCAAATTGCTTTTGTTTGGTGGTGGCGGCTTGATCGGTATACCAATCTTGGGCTACGTAGGCATCACAGAGCCCCCCTAAATGATCTTGAGCCTTGGCTAAAAATACATATAGTTTAGTGGTTTCGTCATAGCCTAATGCCTCTAGGTTGTAGCGCAAGCGTTTGATTTGGTTTCGTAAGTTGTGTCTATCCACAGGGTCTAGGGTTTCAAACTGTGTACACAGAGCTTGGATACTAGTCCAGCTTTGCTCTAAACGTTGTCTTAGACGAGCATTATTTTCTAATTGAGTCGCGTTTTTTTTCAGGCCTTGTCCCAAAACAAGACATTTCAAATTATCTAATAACAACAATTGGAAGGCGGGACGTGCGGCCAGTACGCGTGGGCTGCGTTTAGCTCGCTTAGGAGGCGCTAGTTTTTGTGCAGCAGGTAAGCCCGCAGCGATAATTTTTGGCTGTAATTCAAACCACAGCATGTCTTTGTCGCGCCAATGTCCAAATTTGCGATAGTGTTTAAGCAGTAATTTGGCATGTTTTTTTTCTGATTTACGTAACCAGGGTTTGAAAAGCTGACGGCATGAGCGCAAACGACGCATACCTACACGCATCAACGTCAGGTAATCCGCTTGAAGTGATTCGGAAGCTTGAATTTCGTCTACCCCAGCTAAAAAGGCGGCATTACGAATAATTTGTGTTAAAAAACGCTGACTGGATTGATGGTAAAGTGGGCCCAGTGCAATAGTAGAGACAGCAGGAGCTTGGCCTAAACGATAAGGCTGCCCAGCAATAGCAAGTGCCGCAGCAGCGCCGTTTAAGGGGGGGCTATCTGCAGAGGTGTTTTCATAGAGCGCGTCCCCGCGCTCAGATTTAGAGCGTAGTTCTATTATTAATGGAAGCTCAGCTAACCATTGGGCTCCTAGCTGAAAAATGGCTTCCATATTACCGGATTTAAGCTCAAACTCTACTTCGCTGATGGGCAAGGTGTGGTTTTTGGCCTGAATATGCCCAATGTCCCAGGCAATTTCAATGTCAGAGCCCTGATGGTTCAGTACAGCCGTCGTACGTAAAACCTCTGTTTGATAGCGTGTTTCTAAAGGTGTATTGAGTGTGGTGAATACGGTCTCTGCTACTGTTCCCTGATATAGATTTAAATCTAAGATCGGTTCAGGGCGAGGGTGGTTTAGCTCAATCACACTTAGCTCGTCTTGAGCTCGAAGTTTTAAAGTTTGCACCCATTGGTCACCCTCAAGCCGCAGACGCAGCGCGACTTGCTGGCGTGCCAAATCGCGTTCAGCCGTATCGAAATAATGCGCTGCCAAGCGCTGAGGTGGTTGATTTTTTATCAACGCCATCAATTGATTCACCGCAGCGTGCTGTGCTGTGGGGACATAGAGTTTAAGTTCGCGTTCTAGCACGGTAGTAATAATTAAGTAGGACTATAGCCTAAAGCTGAAGAAATTTTATGAGCACAAGCGGTAATGGCTTGGGCAATAGGACCGTTCAAGCTGACATCAAATACCGCAGAGGGGCCGATGCTTGTTAGGGCAAGCACAATATTACCGGAATGATCGAACACAGGTACAGAAATGGCATCAATACCAGGTAATGGGTTGCCAAGGGCTTGGGCTGCGCCTTGAGTACGGATTTCACTCAGTAATGTTTGAAAGTCGGGCTCTTGAAAATCGAGGTGAGTACTACGTAAAACCGCCGTATCAGCAAACTCACGATCTAAATAGTGCTGGGCTACTTTGGGAGCTAGCCATGCGGCAAACACATGGCCGGTGGCGGTATAGCGCATTGACATCACCGTGCCGGCGCGCATATTTACGTGTACGGGATAACTGGCCTCGCATAAATGCACAATAGTAGGTCCATGTGACCCAAGGACTGCGGTGGCTAAGGTATGACCTATTTCTGCCGCTGTTTCGGTCACAATAGGATGCGCTGTACGTAGTGGGGTTGAGTGTTGCAGACTAACCAAACCCATTTGCATAGCGAAAGGCCCTAGTTCATAGTGACCACTAATGGCATCCTGACGCACCAGCCCTACATTGATAAAGCTTACCAAATAGGGGTGTGCTTTGGCTGAGGTCATTTCAGCGGCAGCAGCAAGCTCGCCCAAAGGCAAGGGATGAGCAGCTTGTACTAAGGCAGCTAAAAGACGATGACCGGTTTCAACGGACTGGATGCGACGTCGTCCAGCATCGGCAAGAAGGGGGGCGGTGGTCATAAAAAGAGACTTTGTTAAAGGCGATAAAAAATTAGTGGAGTATTTACTGTAGAAATTGTACCTAATTGCGTAGCAGAGGCTAAAATAGACCTAAATTAATCTGGCAGGGCAATTATGAATCAGCAAACAAACACGACGCACAGCGACGGATACGACATTTCTCCTATTACTGATATTGTGGCCGAGCTTCGCGCTGGGCGTATGGTCATTCTAGTTGATGAGGAAGACCGCGAAAACGAGGGCGATTTAATCATGGCGGCCGAGTTCGTCACGCCCGAAGCCATTAACTTCATGGTCACGCATGGTCGTGGTTTAGTTTGTCTGACTCTGACCGAAGAGCGTTGCCAACAATTAGACTTACCATTAATGGCAGTACGCAACGGCACTCGTTTTGGAACCAACTTTACGGTCTCTATCGAGGCCGCCGAAGGGGTAGAAACCGGTATCTCTGCTGCAGATCGCGCTAAAACCGTGCGTGCTGCCGTAGCTCGCGATGCGCGTCCTTCGGATTTAGTTCAGCCTGGGCATATTTTCCCTCTTAAAGCGGCTAATGGTGGGGTACTGGTGCGTGCAGGCCACACCGAAGCCGGCTGTGATCTAACTCGCCTAGCGGGTTTAACGCCTGCTGCAGTCATTTGTGAGATCTTAAACGCCGACGGAACCATGGCGCGTTTACCACAGTTAATTGAATTTGCTCGGCAACATAACCTAAAAATCGGTACTATTGCCGATCTTATTCAATATCGTAGTGCTCATGAGTCAATGGTCGAGCGTTTGTTTGAACGAGACATGACAACACCATGGGGACGTTTTCGTGCTATTGGTTATAAAGACCTAGCTTCGGGTGCGCCGCATCTAGCTTTAGTGCATGGTGAGATCAACCCAGATGTAGAAACTTTAGTTCGTGTGCACGAGCCTACCACTGTGTTGGATTTGCTTTGTGCCGATAGCGATGATCATAGCTGGAGCATTCCTGATGCGTTAGCCACCATTTCAAAAGCCGATTCAGGTGTGGTGGTAATGTTAAACTGTCAGGGTGCGGAAGATAAAATTTTCGAACAATTTACGTTACGCAGCCCAGAACAAACAGAAGCGCCTGCGCGCTCTTCCGAACATCGTTATGACTTGCGCACTTACGGTATTGGTGCACAGATATTGCGCGATCTAGACGTGGGTCAAGCCCGTCTGCTAGCTCGCCCTCGTAAAATGCCAAGTATGACCGGTTTTGCCCTTACCGTAACGGGCTATTTGACCGAACCCACCGCTTAATTTTGTTTGGAGTCTACCTATGAAGCCCTATTTTGTTGAACCTGATTTAAATGGCGAAGGCCTACACATTGGTATCGTGCGCGCACGATTTAACGAGGAAATTGGTCTAGCCCAACAAGAGGCATGTATAGAAGAGCTCATCCGCTTAGGGGTGGATCCTCAAGACATCACGGTGTTCAGTGTACCCGGAGCCCTAGAGGTTGGTGTGGCCGTTATTCAAATGGCTGAAACTACCGAGTTCGACGCTCTTATTGCCCTAGGCGCAGTAGTACGTGGTGAAACCTATCACTTTGAAGTGGTCAGCAATGAAAGCGCGGCTGCCATTGCTCGAGTGTCTATTGGCACAGGTTTGCCTATTGCTAATGGCATTTTAACTGTAGAAAATGAAGAGCAAGCCAATGTACGTGCCGCAGAAAAAGGCCGTGATTGTGCTCAAGCCGCTATTGAAATGGCTAACTTATTATCGCTACTTGAACCTAGCGATGACGATTTTGACGACGAGGACGAAGATTTTGACGATGAAAACTAATTCTGTTGATTTTGAACAGGATGAACTAAGCGGTACGCCTCGTCACCGCGCACGTGCTTTTGCCGTGCAGGGCATCTATGCATGGCTTATTCGTGGTGCCGATGGGCTTCAGGAGTCAGGGGCCATCGATGCCCATATTCGTGGTGAAAAAGGCTTTGATACGTGCGATACCGAGTGGTATCGCACCATCTTGTTTGGTGTGATGCGCGACTCGCCCCTGCTCCAAGAGCAGTTCAAACCTTACGTAGATCGAGGCATCGAGGAACTCTCACCTATAGAGCACGCAGTGCTGCTACTCGGCACCTACGAATTAATGCATCACATCGAGGTGCCTTATCGTGCGACCATCAACGAGGCCGTCGAGCTAGCCAAAGCTTTCGGTGGTACGGATGGCTTCAAGTTCGTTAATGGTGTGCTCGACCGCGTTGCGGCTCAGGTTCGTCCTGCCGAATTCAAAAAATATCAGGCTAATCGCTCAAAAAAACGATCTTAGGGGCTTTTTATGGCAGCTTTGAGTGAATTTAGTTTAATTAAAACCTATTTTAATCAAGCTGCCCCCGAGGGTTACCTAGGTATAGGCGACGACTGCGCTGTATTTGGGGTGCAGCCTGGTTATCAGCTTGCTGTTAGCACCGATATCCTTATCGAAGGGCGACATTTTTTTTCCGATGTAGATCCGTATCAGCTTGGTCATAAAGCACTTGCTGTGAATCTGTCTGATTTGGCAGCAATGGGCGCAAAACCAATAGGCTGTGTACTGGCATTGGCTTTGCCCTCTGTGCAAGACAATTGGTTAAAAGCATTTAGTTCTGGTTTTTATGCTCTAGCACAGCAAGCCCAATGTCCCTTATTAGGGGGTGACACTACCCGCAGTCAGTCCGAAATTACCTTAACAGTAACGGTGTTTGGGGAAGTCCCTATAACTCAAGCATTACGGCGCGACGTGGCTCGTGTGGGGGATGATATCTGGTTAACTGGTACGTTAGGGGCACCGGATTTGGCCTTACGCTATTTAAATGGCACCTTAGCGCTTGATGCGCAACGTTTGGCCGCTAGCCGTCCGCTTCTAGAGCAGCCCACTCCTCCTATTCACTTTGCACCGCAATTGCTTGGTTATGCGCATGCGGGCATCGATATATCTGATGGTTTATTACAAGATTTGGGCCATGTACTCACTGCAAGTCACTGCGGAGCACAACTCGACTGGGGCAGTCTGCCCATGCACGAGGCATTACAAGGACTAAATCCTCACCTTCAGCAGCAATGCGTTCTGGCGGGGGGTGATGTATTTCAGCTCTGTTTTACGGCTCCAGCCCCATATCGCGCGTATTTCCTAGAGCTAGCGGCTCAGTGCAACATTCAATTAAGTCGCATAGGTCAAGTCACAACCCAGCAGACAGGCTTAGTGGTCTATCATCAGGGACAAAAGTTAAACCTGCCTCAACAGGCTGGCTTTGATCATTTTTTATCATGACAGTTAAAACAATAAAACGGCCTAGCCTTGCTTGGGTATGTGCCAAGCCGTGGCGGTTTTTGGCTTTTGGGATGGGGTCTGGGGTTATTTATCCAGGGCCAGGCACATGGGGCACGGTATGGGGTTGGTTAGTGTGGTTAGCCGCCTTGCAATTTCTGCCCTTATCTTTGGCTCCCCTTTTTCTGCTGGTTAGCTTTGTGTTGGGGGTCTGGCTTTGCCAAAAGACCGGAGACGAGCTGGGGGTATCCGATCACAGTGGAATGAACTGGGATGAGGCGGTTGCTATTTGGCTAGTGTTATGGGCAATGCCGTTTAACACCTGGTGGATGCAAGTCTTAGCCTTTGTGTTATTCCGATTTTTTGATGTGCTCAAACCAACCCCTATACGCTGGTTTGATCAACGCGTAGGCGGCGGCTTTGGCGTGATGCTAGATGATATTATTGCCGCTCTGTACAGTTTAGTTGTGATGTATGGGGTTGCCTATTTTTTATAGGAGTAACAAGCCATGTTTTCGTCCTCTATTAATCAAGCTGTACACAATTTAGCGCAACGTTTGCTGGCGCAACAGGCCTATATCACCACGGCTGAATCCTGCACAGGCGGCTTAGTTGCTGCCGCTTTTACCGCACTTAGCGGTTCTAGTGCATGGTTTGAGCGTGGTTATGTCACATACAGCAATAGCGCTAAGCAAGAAGACTTAGGCGTGCTGATAGACACTTTAGAACGCTACGGGGCCGTCAGCGAACAGACCGCTATGGAAATGGCTAAAGGAGCATTGGAAATGGCTGCCCAGGCTGATGTGGCACTTTCTACTACAGGCATAGCAGGCCCTACCGGTGCAACCCCTGGCAAACCCATAGGTATGGTGTGTTTTGGCTTTGCGCGACGCACAGAGACAGGTATTGTCGCTCATGCCTTAACGCAGGTTTTTACTGGCGATAGAGATAGCGTGCGAGAGCAAGCAGTGCAGTTTGCCATTACACAAGTTATTGATGTGGTGACCCCTCATTTAGCGCCACCACAACCCAGTGTAGAACGCACTGGGTTTTAGACTAACGCGCTGCGTTAATGGCATCGCGTGTTTGTTTGGCAACGTTTGCCGCAGCGTCTTGCCAATCGGTGCCCGAGCTTGCATATAAAATAGCGCGCGATGAATTAATCATCATACCTGCGCCTTGGCTATTAAGGCCTGCTTGTACAGTAGCGGGAATGTCGCCTCCTTGTGCGCCTATGCCAGGTACTAACAAAGGTAAATCACCTACCACCGCACGGACTTTGGCGATTTCATCTGGAAAAGTGGCTCCAACGACTAGGGCGCATTGCCCTGTGTGTGCATTCCATTTCTCAGCCACTAATTTAGCTACATGTAAATACAGTGGGGTGCCGCCCACATCTAAAAATTGCAAATCAGAGCCACCTGGATTAGAAGTACGGCATAACACAATGACGCCTTTGTCTTTCCATTCAAAATAGGGCTCAACCGAATCATGCCCCATATAAGGGCTGACGGTGATTGCATCAGCACCATAGCGTTCAAAAGCTTCCAGTGCGTAATGGCGGGCTGTAGAACCAATATCACCCCGTTTTGAATCCATGATGATAGGCAGCTGAGGATGTTTTTGTTTAATGTAGGCACAAATACGCTCAAGCTGATCTTCGGCTTTGATCGAAGCAAAATAAGCAAATTGCGGTTTAAACGCGCTAACATACGGTGCACAAGCATCTACCATACCGGTACAAAAATCATATACGCCCGTAGCAGAGCCTTGGAGCGAAGCAGGTAAACGAGTTAGGTCAGGATCTAAGCCTAAAGTCAGCAATGAGTTTTGCTGAGTCCACGCTGTATGTAAAAGAGAGGTAAAAGTCATAATAGGGCTGAGTCTAAAGTAATAGCGTCTATTATACGTGACTACAAAAAAAGCCCCCGTTTAAAACAGGGGCTTTTAGACTGAAGGGCGAAGGTGCATAATGCACCCTCAAGGTCAGATTGAGCTTAGAAGCCCATACCACCCATGCCACCCATACCGCCCATACCACCCATATCAGGCATACCGGCTTCTGGTTTTTCTTCAGCAATTTCAGCAACTGCTACTTCAGTAGTAAGCAATAAGCTGGCTACAGAGGCTGCGTTTTGTAGAGCTGTGCGTGTTACTTTAGTTGGATCTAGAACACCTTGCTCTACCAAGTCGCCGTACTCACCAGTAGCGGCGTTGTAACCGTAGTTACCTTCGCCTTGAGCGACCTGATTGACCACCACACTGGCTTCTTCGCCAGCATTGCTAACGATAGTGCGTAGTGGTGCTTCGATAGCGCGTAGTACGAGTTTGATACCGGCTTCTTGGTCAATGTTGTCTGCGGTTAAGGCAGCAACAGCTTGACGAGCACGGATTAGCGCCACGCCACCACCAGGAACAATACCTTCTTCAACGGCAGCGCGAGTTGCGTGTAGAGCGTCTTCTACACGTGCTTTTTTCTCTTTCATTTCTACTTCAGTCGCTGCGCCAACACGAATCACGGCCACACCGCCAGCGAGTTTGGCAACACGCTCTTGCAGTTTTTCACGATCGTAGTCAGAGGTGGCTTCTTCGATTTGAGCACGAATTTGTTTTACGCGAGCTTCGATAGAAACGTTGTCGCCAGCGCCATCAATGATGGTGGTGTTTTCTTTGCCTACTTCAACGCGTACGGCTTGACCTAGGTGGGTCACGTCAGCGTTTTCTAGAGACATACCGGTTTCTTCGGAAATGACGGTACCGTTTGTTAACACAGCAATGTCTTCCAACATGGCTTTACGACGATCGCCAAAACCAGGTGCTTTCACTGCAGTGGCTTTTAGGATACCGCGGATGTTGTTAACAACTAGTGTTGCTAGGGCTTCGCCTTCAACGTCTTCAGCAATGATCAACAAAGGACGGCTATCTTTAGCAACCTGCTCTAAGATAGGTAGCAAGTCACGGATGTTGCTGATTTTTTTGTCGAAAATCAAGATGTAGGGGTTATCTAGAACGGCAACTTGCTTTTCAGTGTTTGTGATGAAGTAGGGGGAGAGGTAACCGCGATCAAACTGCATACCTTCAACTACGTCGAGTTCGTTGTCTAAAGACTTGCCGTCTTCAACAGTGATCACACCTTCTTTACCTACTTTGTCCATTGCGTCGGCAATGATCTTACCAATAGAAGCATCGCTATTAGCAGAGATGGAGCCAACTTGTGCGATTTCTTTGGTGGTGGTGCAAGGACGGGATAGAGTACGTAGCTCGTCTACAGTAACTGCTACAGCGCGGTCAATACCACGCTTGAGGTCCATTGGGTTGATACCAGCGGCAACGTATTTTAGGCCTTCTTCTACGATAGCTTGGGCTAGTACTGTTGCGGTTGTGGTACCGTCACCAGCGTTGTCAGAAGTTTTGGAGGCAACTTCTTTAACGAGTTGAGCACCAATGTTTTCAAATTTGTCTTTGAGTTCGATTTCTTTGGCAACCGATACACCATCTTTGGTTACGGTAGGTGCGCCAAATGCACGATCTAAAACCACGTTGCGGCCTTTAGGGCCCATGGTGGTTTTAACAGCGTTTGCTAGAGTGTTTACACCACGTACAATGCGGGTGCGGGCGTCATCGCCAAAATAAACTTGCTTAGCAGCCATGATAATTCCTTAAATTTGGTAATTGTGAATACGTATGGACGGGAGGTCTTATTCAAAAACAGCGAGGATTTCTTCTTCGCGGATGACTAGAACTTCTTCACCGTCTACTTTAACGCTTTGCCCAGCGTATTTACCAAATAGCACTTTATCGCCAACTTTTAAGTCTAAAGGTAGAACGGTGCCGTCATCAGAGCGTTTACCAGGACCTACTGCAACCACAGTACCTTGGTCCGGCTTCTCGGTGGCACTCTCAGGGATAACAATACCAGACGCTGTTTGACGCTCGTTGTCCAAACGCTTGACGATCACGCGGTCGCCTAAAGGACGTAATTTCATGAGATGAACTCCTGTTCTAAAACAAGTTGGTCAATTGAAAATTGATGTATTTTAAATAGTTTAAGAGTGAGTGTTAGCACTCTACCCCTCTGAGTGCTAATTATAAGGGCGACTTTTGTTATTTCAAGAGCAGGGAGCCAAATTATTTTTGTATCTGGGTATTTATCATTGGGCGAGCGCATTATGATTCTTGTTTGTACTCATAAAAATTAAAGGGGCGTTATGGCAAAATCGCTTGCCTCATTTAAGGTATTGAAAGAAAAGAAAAAAATTTAATTCATCCTCTGACTTGTGCGGTGCTCGTGGTATAGGCTGTGGCCCAACTTCTAATCGACTTAAAAGGTGTGTTATGAGTGAAACGCTGATTGTTGTGAACGCAGGTAGCTCCAGTTTGAAGTTTAACGTCTACCAATTACCCGTCGCTCAAACACGGGATGTAGATGAGTTAACTTTTTTGTACGGCGGTCAAGTCTCTGGCATAGGCACGGAGCGTGCTCACTTTGCCGTTAAAGGAGCGGTAGGACAAATACTCGAGGACCAAGCACTCAATCAGCATCAAGGGCAAAGCCTGCACTCAGCTCAAGACTTACTAACACGTTGGCTTAAACAGCACTTATCTAAAGCACCCTTAGCGGTAGGCCATCGTATTGTGCATGGTGGAACGCAGCTTAAAGAAAGTGTAGTGATTGATGATGAGGTGTTGCACTATTTACAGACATTGGCACCACTGGCCCCTTTGCACCAAGAAAATAACTTGGCTCCAGTACGTGTAGTACGCGCGCATTGGCCGAATTTGCCCCAAGTCGCTTGTTTAGACACAGCATTTCATGCAGAGCAACCGACTTTACATAAGTACTACGCATTGCCTCAACGTTATTATGAGCTCGGTGTAAGGCGTTATGGTTTTCATGGGCTGTCTTATCAATATATCTCTGAATACTTAGGTCAACATCTGCCAGATGTATATATAGGTCGTACCGTTGTTGCGCATTTAGGTTCTGGTTGTTCCGCTTGTATGATGCAGCAAGGTCAAAGTGTGATAAGCACTATGGGTTTTACAGCGCTCGATGGCTTACCCATGAGTACACGCCCCGGGCAGCTTGATGCTGGGGTAGTATTGTGGTGGATGCAGGAGCAGAAAAAAGATGGCACTGCAATTCAGGATCTGCTGTATAACCAGTCTGGGCTTAAAGGCTTATCAGGCATAAGTGGTGATATGCGTACTTTATTGGCTAGCGAAGCCAAGTCGGCTCGCTTAGCGCTTGATTATTTTGCTTTACGCACGGCTGAAAGTTTGGTTGGGCTCACAGTATCTACTCAGGGTATGGATAATCTTGTATTCACAGCAGGGGTAGGGGAAAACAGTCCAGAGATACGTGCCAGAATTTGCCACCATTTAGAATGGTTAGGCGTTAAAATAGATCCAGAGCTCAATGCAAAAAACACAAAGAAAATTTCGGCTCCAGATAGCGCCATTGGCGTTTGGGTGATTCCCACTAACGAAGAGCTAGTTATTGCGCGTGAGACCTTACGTCGTTACCACGAGCTTCAATCTTAGCTTGAGTTTTAATCTTTGTTCTAAAGGGTTTATTTTGTCATCAAGCCCTGCTACTCTTTTTTGTGCTGATTGATTTTTTTATAGTTGTTCTATAGTTAAAAGCTATCACATCAATAAAATTAATCAATTTTACAAATCGATAGTGAATTCCTATAATGAAATCACTGTCACAAATTAACCAAGAACGGGAGATTACAGATGTCTTTGATCAATACACAGATCCTACCTTTTAAAGCTATGGCTTACCACAATGGTGAGTTTAAAGAGTACACCAACGAAAGCATCGCCGGTAAATGGTCTGTTTTCGTATTCTACCCAGCAGATTTCACTTTCGTATGTCCTACCGAACTCGAAGACTTAGCCGATAACTACGCAGAGTTCCAAAAATACGGTGTTGAAGTATTTTCCGTATCTACTGATACCCACTTCGCTCATAAAGCTTGGCACGATACTTCCGAGGCTATCGGTAAAGTGAACTACCCAATGCTTGCTGACCCTACCCATCAATTGGCACGCAACTTCCAAGTACTGATTGAAGAAGAAGGTCTAGCACTACGCGGCACCTTTATCGTTAACCCTGAAGGTCAAATCAAGACCATGGAAGTTCACGACAACGGTATTGGTCGCGATGCAAAAGAATTGCTACGTAAAGTGAAAGCAGCTCAGTACATTGCTAAAAACCCCAACGAAGTTTGCCCAGCCAAATGGGAAGAAGGCGCGAAAACACTAGCTCCTTCCCTAGACCTAGTTGGCAAGATCTAATCGGGATCCGGTTGCAGGCGGTATAACTACCGCCTTGTAAAGGCGCCCGATCTGTTCGGGCGCTTTTTTTGCCCAAAATTTTTCTATGCCCCCCATTATTGTCTAAAAGGAAGCCATCATTATGTTAGATGCAGGTTTAAAAACACAGCTTAAAGCGTACCTAGAAAATATCACGCATCCAATCGAGCTAATTGCGTCACTCGATGAGGGCGATAAGTCAGTCGAGTTGCGCGAATTACTGCAAGAAATAGCAGAGCTTAGCCCCGCTAAAGTTTCAGTCAGCGAAAACGGAAATAATGCGCGCAAACCGTCTTTTAAAATTCAGCGTACACAAAGTGATGTGGCTGTGGATTTTGCTGGCATTCCTTTGGGGCATGAGTTCACCTCGTTGGTATTGGCATTGTTACAAGTAGGTGGGCATCCAATCAAAATGGATGAAATGGTAGCAAATCAAATCCGCAGTCTAGATCAGGACTTGGTATTTGAAACCTACTACTCATTAAGCTGCCAAAACTGTCCAGATGTAGTGCAAGCACTAAACGCAATGGCTGTGCTTAATCCACGTATCAAACATACCTCTATTGATGGGGCATTGTTCCAAGACGAGGTAAAAGAGCGCGAGGTCATGTCCGTACCGGCAGTGTTTTTGAACGGGGCAGAGTTCCATTACGGCCGAGCTAATGCCGAGGAGCTATTGGCTAAATTAGGGGCGGGCAACAGTGAAGAGCAAATTACAGCTCTTAACGAAAAAGAAGCCTTTGATGTATTAATTGTAGGGGGTGGTCCAGCAGGTGCTGCCGCTGCTGTGTATGCCGCGCGTAAAGGTATTCGTACTGGTGTGGTCGCTGAGCGCTTTGGGGGGCAAGTTCTAGATACTATGTCTATAGAGAACTACATTTCTGTTCAATACACAGAAGGGCCTCAGTTTGCCGCAGCCTTAGAAGCCCATGTACGTGATTACGATGTGGATATCATGAATGTGCAACGTGCTGAAAAGCTGATTCCGGGCAAGGAAATTCAGTTGCAGCTGGAAAATGGTGCCACCTTAAAAACCAAATCATTAATCTTGGCTACTGGCGCGCGTTGGCGTGAGCTGGGTGTGCCTGGCGAGTCAGAGTACCGTAACAAAGGGGTGGCATACTGCCCACACTGTGATGGTCCTTTATACAAAGGTAAAGATGTAGCTGTCATTGGTGGCGGTAACTCTGGTGTAGAGGCGGCTATTGACCTTGCTGGTTTGGTTAAGCATGTCACCTTAATTGAGTTTGGTGACGAGTTGCGTGCTGACGAAGTGTTGCAGCGTAAATTGCATAGTCTACCTAACGTAAAAGTCATTAAAAAAGCGCAGACCACAGAGGTACTTGGTGATGGCTCCAAAGTGACTGCCCTACGTTATTTAGATCGCGATACACAGCAAAGCCATGAGCTAGCATTAGATGGTATTTTTGTACAAATTGGTTTAGTTCCTAATAATGAATGGTTAGGTGATGTTGTAGAGCGCAGTCAACACGGTGAAATCGTTATTGATGAACGTGGTCAGACTTCTATTCCAGGCGTATTTGCGGCGGGCGATGCAACCACTGTGCCATATAAACAAATCATTATTGCAGCAGGCCAAGGTGCCACAGCAGCCTTGAGTGCATTTGATTACTTAATCCGCTCTTCGGTTGAATAACTCAATCTAGGTCGCTTCATTCAAAAACCCACCTTTTTTATAAGGGTGGGTTTTTTTGTATGCTGCTATTTAAATAAGCTCACGCTTAAAAAGCACTTTAGAGTACTATTTATATTTTGCCTGCTGAGGTTGTCGTGTTTGAGAGTGTCGGCGTTATTAATTTAGGTGCCTATTTGGTGGGGGCCGTTTTTATTATTTTGCTGCCAGGCCCAAATTCACTATTTGTTTTAGCGACTGCCGCAGCTAAAGGGGTACGGCCAGGCTATCTAGCAGCCGGTGGTATTTTTGTTGGTGACTCTATTCTCATTGCACTTACCGCGGCGGGGGCGGGGACGTTATTGCAAACCATCCCAGTGTTGTTTTATGCACTGCGTGCTCTAGGAGCCGGGTACTTAGGCTATTTAGGTATACGAATTTTATGGTCTTTGTTTAAACCTACCGCACAGCAAAGTAATTCCACGCCCGAACTGTTAGAACAAAAAGTTAAATACGATAATTACTTTTCTAAGGCTTTAGTTCTAAGTCTATTAAACCCTAAAGCCATTTTGTTTTTGTTGTCTTTTTTTGTGCAGTTTGTAGACCCAACACAAGGCCATCCGTGGCTTGCTTTTATGGTGCTTGGTGCGTTCTTGCAGCTCTTTAGTATGATTTATTTATCAACGTTGATTTTTGGTGGTACACATTTAGCGGCGACGTTTAGAAAACATCGCTACTTAGCCATTTGTTGTAATGCTGCTGTGGCTATTTTATTTATAGTCTTTGCGGTGCGTATGGCTTTTGGTGTAGCCTAATTGACTTATGGACAACTGCATTAAAGGAAAGACAATGAGTGCAAAAATTCGTATTGGTATAGCTGGTTATGGCAATTTAGGCCGCGGCGTTGAGCTTGCTCTAGGGCAAAACCCCGACATGGAGCTGGTCGCGGTCTTTAGCCGTCGCGAGCCCAATAGCGTTAAGCTGCTTTCTGGTCATGTCCCGGTTTATGCATTAGATACGATAGAGCAATACAAAGACCAAATTGATGTGCTGATTTTATGTGGGGGCTCTAAAGACGATTTGCCCAAACAAGGGCCGCATTTGGCTCAATGGTTCAATACCATTGACAGTTTTGATACCCATGCAGCCATCCCTGATTATTTTGCTGCGGTCGATGCTGTGGCTCAAGCAACTCAACATACCAATATTATTGCAGTAGGCTGGGATCCAGGCTTGTTTTCTATTAATCGCTTAATGGGCGAAGTGGTATTGCCTAAAGGTCAGACGTATACATTCTGGGGTAAAGGTCTCAGTCAAGGTCACTCTGACGCTGTACGACGTGTCGAGGGTGTGAAAGCTGGTGTGCAGTACACCTTGCCCATAGAGGCCGCCGTAGAGCGAGTACGTGCCGGCGAGCTTCCAGAGCTTAGCACCCGAGAAAAACATCGTCGTGAGTGTTTTGTGGTGCTCGAGAACGGTGCCGATGCAGATCAGGTGCGCCATACTATTGTGACGATGCCAAATTACTTTGCGGACTATGACACCACGGTGCATTTTATTAGTCTTGAAGAGCTAGAGCGCGACCATGCTGCTATGCCCCACGGCGGTTTTGTTATTCGTAGTGGTACTTCTGGCAATGAAGTACAGCAAACCGTTGAGTACTCCTTAGCTCTAGGCAGCAACCCAGAGTTTACCTCCAGTGTGTTGGTTGCTTATGCTCGAGCGGCACACCGCTTAGCAGAGCAAAAACAGTTTGGTGCAAAAACGGTATTTGATATTGCGCCAGGGTTATTGTCTCCTAAATCTGCGGCGGAACTACGCAAAGAACTGCTCTAATACCTAATACTTAAAAGGCTTGGTTAACCCAAGCCTTTATTTTTACGCCAAGCGCGTTAATAAACGTTTGCTATGACGCCACCAACGTAACGTTAGCAATACGGCGACTACACTCAGCCCAGTAACAAACCCAATCCAAATGCCTATGCCTTCCATGTTTAAGACAAAGGCTAAAAAAGCGCCTATTGGTACGCCCAGCACCCAGTAGCCCAATAAGGCTAAAAGCATAGGGGTGCGCGTGTCATAGAGTCCCCGTAACATACCTGCTGCTACGGCTTGTGCTCCATCCGTCAATTGAAAAAGCGCAGCAAAGAATAAAAATTGAGTAGCTGTAATAATAACGGCTCGGTTCTCAGGGGCGCTTAAATCAATAAAAAATTGGATTAGAAACTCGGGTTTTAGCCACATCACGCATGCAGCTAGGCCCATAAAACCTACCCCCAACACATAAGACACCCAACCCGCTTGTACGGCATCGTGAGGTGCAGCTCGACCCATAGCAAGACCTACGCGTATGGTAGCGACTTGACCAAAACCTAAAGGAATCATGTACGACACTGAGCTAATTTGCATAGCAATAGCGTGTGCAGCAAGTGAAGTGTCGCCAATAATGCCCATCATAATTACCGCAGCATAAAACACTAAGGTTTCAAGAGTGAAGGTAATAGCAATAGGGATCCCTAGTTTCCAGAGCTGATATAGCTGCTGCATATTCCACTGCAAAAACTGGGTGAAAATTTTATATTGCTTAAAAGTAGGGTGCTTATAAACGAGAATAAGCATCCCCCCTAGCATGAGCACATTGGTCAAGGTAGTGGCTAGGCCCGCACCAATCAGTCCTAGCTGTGGAAAACCCATTTCGCCAAAGATAAAAAGCCAACCCAGCAACGCGTTCAACGCAATACCAACAAGAGCCACATTGAGTGTCCAAAGGGGCTTTTCTAATGCAGCAAAAAATGAGCGTAAAACGATATAGCCCAAATAAGGCAATAAAGACCATTGAATGGAGTGAATATAAGACGTGGCTAATTGAGCGGTTTCAGGGTTTTGTCCTAAGGCGAGCCAAATATGCTGTGCTTGGCTCATCAGAAGCCAAAAGGGCAGGCAAATAATAAAAGCGGTTAAAAAGCCATGCCGAATAATTTGCTGAATTGCGGATAGATTGGAACGGTCTTTGCCTAGGGTAGTAGCAAGCATGGGGATGGTAGCAGACACTAAACCCAAGCTAAAAATCATACAGGCTTGGTATAAGCTAGCAGCTAAAGAGCCAGCAGCCAATTCGACTTTGCCGAGCCGCCCAATAAAAATTAAATTTGTGGTAAGTAAAGCGACTTGCGCTAAATTAGTTAGAATAATGGGCGAGCCCAGTTTCAAAGAGGCTTTAAGCTCATTAAATAGACTAATGCGCAAAGTTGCTGTTTGACTCATTTCTTGCTTTTACCTTAAATTGTCAGGCTTATTGCTCTTCTAATAGTATAACCTTTAGGCTTCAGATGAGGCATCCACACACACTGCATTCGTTATGCCCGCCTCGACACATGATCGTAATTATTATCATGGCGGTGTTGGTGCGTGCTTTGATTCCGGCTGGCTTTATGCCCAATGCCGATCGCAGTGGTCAGGGTCCAGCGATTACGATGTGTGCAGTGGGCTTGTCCACGCCTACTGTGGTTTATTTAGACTTGGGCTTACCCGAGTCGCATCAGCACAATGATCATCCCGTCTTAGAGTGTGCTTTAGGTGCTGCGCTAGGTTTACAAAGCTTACCGGCCGATACACCCACCTTGGCCTTAATTGTGTGTTTTGTTAGCGCACTACTCGTATGGACAGCCTTTCCTCCTGTTCGACGCAGCAGATTCATAGGCGCTTCTTTAGGGGCTAGAGGCCCACCTATTAATTCCTAAATACTGTTTTTTTTATAAATTTATTTAGGATAATGAAATGCGAAACGTAACGTTTGCGATATTGTGTGGTTTTTCTTCTTTAGCTCTAGCTCATGGCGGTCATCATCATGACTCTGCACATCACCATGAAATGGTTGATTATGCAGCTCAGTTTGCTGCTGCCAAACCAGCTGTTGGGGTGCGTGTAGAGCAGTGTTGGGTGCGATTGCTACCGCCTACTGTGCCATCTGCTGGTTATTTTGTGATTCACAATGACAGTAACGAAGAGCTGGAGCTGGTTGCTGGTGCCACGCCTAGTTATGGCCATGTGATGCTGCATGAGACCATCGAAGAAAACGGCATGGCTAAAATGGTAATGGCAGATAAAATGGTGATTCCTGCCCAGAGTATGGTTGAATTCAAGCCCGGCGGTCTACATGCTATGTTTGAGCAGCCCACGCAAGCATTGACACAAGGACAAACTATGGACATGGAGCTGCTTTTTTCTAATCAGAAAAAAGTTGCCATGAGCTGCAAGGTGAACCCAGCGAATGCACGTAGTTACTAACTACGTTTAGGCAACAGGCAGTAAACGGGGCTGACTTCTATATTTAGTCTATATAGGTCTGGCTCGTGTTTTACTGCCGTCTTAAACCACAGTTTGAAAAAATTGCATTAAGGCCTGATTAAATCCCTTGGGGTTTGCCAAATTCATACCGTGGGATGCGTTAGCTATGCGGGCATACTGGGCATGTGGCAGTTCTTCTTTTAGGGCTTTGATACTACGCTGATAACGTTCTGGACTCAAAGCTCCGCCTACAAGCAATACCGGTTGTTGGGCCAAGGCCTGTAAATGCGTCGAGTCGATCATCGTTAACGTTTCCCGACTTTGTGCAATGAGTGTGTGCCCATTGTCTTGAATCATGGTCTTAAACCAACCCACCATCTGCGACCAGGTGTTTGCTCCGCTGACGGCGTCAATAAACAGCTCTAATCCCTCTGAGTCAGCCCCTGCTGCAATTAACTTTGCTGCTTTATCTAAAACAGTTAAGGGTGTAGATTTTTTATGGGGTATAAAAGCAGGGTCTGCTAACACCACACTAGCGACCGTTTTGGGAAATTGTTTAAGGTAATGCGTTACGACTTGAGCGCCACGCGAATGCCCGACTATATGAATGTGCTGTCCTCTTTGTTGCGTTGCCTCAATAACATCATGAAGCGCTGCACAGTGGTTTTCTAACTCAAAATCATAAGCCATATACAGTGGCTCAGAAGGCCAACAGCCTGGCAAGCTTAGGCTGACTATTTGGGCAGAGGATGCAAGCTTATTAAGCTGCCAACGCCAATAGCGCAAGTCACATAATGACCCATGAACAAAAAGAACTAAATCCCCTTGTCCTTGCTGCACATAATACACATCATGTTGGCTGTACTGAGCTGGTGCTTGATGAAGTGTGAGTTGGGTAAGAGGCTCTATCATGTCACTTATTGAAGAAGCTGTAAGCGGCTGTTTGCTGTTTCTGCAGCTGGTGAGTCAGGGTAGTCTTTTACAATTTGCGCTAGGGTTTTTTGTGCTGAAGCCAGATCATTCATTTCTACTTGGCTAGATGCTATAACCATTAGTGCATCTGGAGCGCGTGGGCTAGTAGGGTTAGAGTTAATCAAGGTTTGTAGCTTTTGTATGGCCGCAGAAAAACGTTTAGTGGCATACAGACTGCTACCTTCATAAAAACGTACATCTTCAATTTGTGAGCTATTTGGGTAGGCTTCTATAAATGTGCCAAATCCACTCGCTGCTTCTTGGTACTGACCATTACGGTATAAATCCATGGCAGCCTCGTAAGCGGCTTGCTCTTGAGGGTCGCTAATTAAGCTTTGAGTAGCTTGCTCATTTTGTTGGTTTTGTGAGTTCTGCCACCCTAGTGTTTCAACTTTGCCGCGTAATTGAGCAATTTCCTGTTGCATCATTTCAATTTGATCAGCCAACATAAGGCGGGCATGTTGGTTTTGCTCATTAATTTGGCGAATTTGCTGACGCAGTTCGATGATAGCCCGTCGCGCCTCATCGTCTGCAAAGGCATGAGTAGGCATGGCTGTGCCAAACAGCAAGGTACCGCAAAGTAGGGCAAGACGGGGTTTGCTAAACAGGTGGTGTACGCTCATGATGATTCCTTGTAGAAAAAACGCCGTAGCGTGGTAGCGCTACGGCGTCAATTTATCATACTTTAGCGTGATTAACGCTGGTAGTTGATATCTGCACGACGGTTCTCAGCGTAATCAGCTTCGGTGTTGCCAAACGCTTTAGGGCGTTCTTTACCAAAACTGATGGCTTCGATTTGACCTGCATTAACACCCATAAGAGCCATCATGCGGGCCACAGCGTCGGAGCGGCGTTGGCCTAGAGCTAAGTTGTACTCAGCACCGCCACGAGCATCAGCATTACCTTCAATGCGAACAGCTTGTTGTGGGTTGTTACGCAAATAAGTAGAGTGCATTTCTACGGTATTGCGATACTGATCAGCGACTACATAGCTATCAAAGTCAAAGTAAACTGAACGCTGCTGGGCCAAAGGGCTCTGTGGATTGAACGGATCCATCACTACACCAGTGCTAGGATCTGTCATGCCACCAGTACCTGTTGTGCCTGAAGCAGACTCATCGAGTGGTACAGAACTACATGCGGCTAAAGCTAAAGCCAAAGAGGCTACTGTAAAGCCTTTAAAAATGCGCGAGCTCATTAGCGTTCCTTTAAAAAAGAGTCACACAGAAATTAGTTTGTAAACGGCCCCCAAGTCGGTTCGCGAACTTTACCATTCAACGACGACAGGGTTTGACGTACACGTCCGTCAACAGAGGTTACCGCTAGCACACTACGTCCACCTTGGATTGAACTATATAAAACTTGCATTCCATTTGGCGCAAAGCTAGGTGATAAATCATCCGGCCCCGTGGTTAACAGTTGTTCACTGCCTGTTTGCATGTTTTGCAGAGCAATGCGATACGCGCCATTTCTCCGTGTCACATAAACAAGATTATTACCATCGGGAGCGACTTCGGGTGAGATATTGTAACTACCGTTAAATGTAATACGGCGAGCATCACCTCCACTGAGGTCAACTTGATAAATCTGGGGGTTGCCACCACGATCGCTTGTGAAAACCAGTGAACCACCATCTGGAGAGTAGGAAGGTTCTGTGTCAATGAGTGGTGAGCGCATAACACGACGCAAGCCTGAGCCATCTGCATTGATGGTGTAGATTTGCGAGATGCCATCGCGTGAAAGCACCACAGCTAGTTGGTTTCCGCTAGGTGCCCATGCAGGCGCACTGTTGTTACCTTTGAAGTTGGCAACAGGTTCGCGCTTGCCCGTAGCTAAGGTCTGTACATAGACCACTGGTTTTTCCGTTTCAAAGCTAACGTAGGCAAGTTTAGACCCATCTGGAGACCAAGCTGGCGATATAATGGAGCTTTTAGAGCGTAGCATTACTTGAGGGTTTTGGCCGTCAGCATCTGCAATTTGTAACTCATAATTGTCTCCTGTTTGCAACACATAGGCGATGCGTGTAGAAAACACTCCACGAATGCCCGTAATTTTTTCATAAATACGGTCAGCAATTCGGTGAGACAAACGACGCAATTCTTTTTCATTGCCAGCAAAGGCAATACCATCCATCTCGACGCCATTTACTGCATCAACCAATCTGTACGTGATGTTGTATTGACCGCCGCTTTGATTAACAGAACCATAAGCAAGGTAGTCCGCGCCACGATTACGCCACGCAGAATGGTCAATTTGGCTTTCACTGTTTAGATTAGCGCCTGTAGCATTTACTAACTGAAACTGTCCAGAACGACTTAGGTCGGCCCGAATAATTTCAGCAATAGGTTGGGCGGCTGGATTATTTTCAAAATCGGCTACCGCGATAGGGTACTGAGTAGCACCTACGCCAGAAATGTCGACGCGCAGCTGGGCTTGCACTGTTTGGCTGCATAGCATGGCAGTAGTTAATACAGCAGCTATAGCACCAACACGACTACTGCGTTTTACATTTGGGGATAGGGTTGCGGTCATTATGGCAATCTCCTGTTTAGTCATACATACGGTACTCACCCTCAATTGATGGTGGGTAGCGTCCATTAGCTGGTTTGGGGAAGGGTGAGCATTTGGCTATCCCTTTTTGTACCGCATCATCAAATAGTGCGATCCCTGAGGAGCGTGTAATACGCACATTGCGTACTGTGCCATCAGGATTTAAATCTACACGATATTGTAATGCAGGGTTTTGTGATCCACTGCGAGGCGGGGTGTTATAAATTACACGAGGACGTACACATGAGCGTACTTTAGCTCCATAACCGTCATCACCACCACTTCCTGCAACTTGGTTGCGATTGGCCGTACCACCCGAAGCACCTGCTATTTGCTTACCATCGCCTAAGAGTGCGGCACGGAAAGCGTCTTCTTTTGCTTTACGTTCGGCTTCTGCTTTGGCCTTACGCTGTGCTTCTGCCTTGGCTTTTTGCTCGGCCTCTGCTTTGGCTTTACGCTCTGCCTCGGCTTTAGCTTTTTGCTCGGCCTCTGCTTTGGCTTTACGCTCTGCCTCGGCTTTAGCTTTTTGCTCGGCCTCTGCTTTGGCTTTACGTTCTGCTTCGGCTTTAGCTTTTTGCTCGGCTTCTTCTTTGGCTTTACGTTCTGCTTCGGCTTTAGCTTTTTGCTCGGCTTCTGCTTTGGCTTTACGTTCTGCATCGGCTTTAGCTTTTTGCTCGGCCTCTGCTTTGGCTTTACGTTCTGCTTCGGCTTTAGCTTTTTGCTCGGCCTCTGCTTTGGCTTTACGTTCTGCTTCGGCTTTAGCTTTTTGCTCGGCTTCTGCTTTGGCTTTACGCTCTGCTTCCGCTTTTTCTTGACGTGCTTTTTCTAAAGCAATTTCAGGGTCTTCGGCCGGTGGTGGAGTGACATCGGGCTCTGTAGGAGCGGGAGCTTCAGGCTCAGGTTCCGGCGTAGGCTCTGGTTCAGGTTCAGGGGTGGGCTCAGGCTCAGGCTCCGATTCTGACGTGGGCTCAACAATAGGCTCATCCTCAGGCTGAGTAGCAGGCTCATCCTTATTTTCAGCAATAGCCATTTCGCCTTCGGCCCATAGCTCAATTTGAACTGGACTTGGGTCTTTAGGCATACTGAACAAACCGATAAGCAGCAAAAGCAACAGACCAAGGTGCAAAGCAATAGCATAAATCAGACCACGCCGCTGTTCGCGCTCTTCGGGTGTTAACAAGCTGTACTTTGTTCGATTAAATAAACGCATTCGTGCTTAATAACTTATTGGCTTGTGTCTTGATTAACCAAGAAACCTAAACGGGTAAAGCCGTTGCTACGCAATTGATCCATAATTTCCATTACAGAAGCGTAGGGAACCTCACCATCCGCTGCAATAACTACTGGGTTTTGATCTAGAGCAAGCTCACTGACTTCATTAACCAGGTTTTCTGCTGTTATTGAATGAAACTGAGCGTCGCCTTCGCGCAAGCGAATAGACATTTGCCCATCTTTATCGATCTGCACCTCAATGGGAACGGCAGGAACTTCAGAGGCTTGCCCTACAGAGGGCAAATCAATGAGGCCTGGTGTAATCATTGGTGCGGTGACCATAAAAATAACAAGCAGCACCAACATGACATCGATATAGGGTACGACGTTAATTTCGTTTTTTAGGCGACGATTTTGACGTCTTGAATTACCACGTAGCGAAGACATGTCACACCTGACGTTGCAAAATATTAAGGAATTCGTCTACAAACCCCTCGAAGCGCACAGCAATACGATCGACTTCATTTGTAAAACGATTGTAGGCTACGACTGCAGGGATCGCCGCAAATAAGCCAATGGCTGTTGCAATCAATGCCTCTGCAATACCTGGAGCTACCGAAGCTAAGGTTGCGGATTGGGCTCCGGACAAACCAATAAACGCATGCATAATTCCCCATACGGTGCCCAATAGACCAATATAAGGGCTAACTGAACCCGCTGAGGCTAAAAAGTTTAGTCTGGACTCAAGCTGATCCAGTTCTCGTTGGAAGGTGGCTCGCATAGCGCGGCGCGGCCCGTCTAGAAGCGCATCACCTTTTTGGTTGCTACGACGCGCTTTAATGAACTCGGACATACCAGCCTCAAAGATACGCGCGAGGGCTCCGTGCTCTTCACGTCGTGTTGCTATGGCTTGTTGCAACACGGTTAAGTCACCCCCTGTCCAGAAGTCATCTTCAAAGCGACGAGTTTGCTCCTCGGTGCGCTTAATGGCTGCGCGCTTGCTAAAAATATAGCTCCACGACACGATGGAAATACCTACCAGTAACAGCATTACAAGCTGAACTGGAATACTGGCGTCAAGTAATAATGAGATTAGTGATAGTTCACTGCTAGCTTGCATGGTCAACCCTGAGCTTGTTCTAAAATGGATCGAAGATGAGGTTTAATTTTTGTAGAGCGCATGGCATTGGCATCCACACACACCACCACAATAGTACTTTGACACAAAAGCTGTTCGTTACACCAAGCTTCTTGGGCAAAGTGAACCGAAGCCCCCCCGATGTGAGTAATTTCACTACGTATAGTGAGCAGATCATCTAGCTGTGCTGGGCGCATATAGTCGATACTTGCTTGTTTTACTACAAAGAGTTGGTGATCAGTTTGAGCCAATTGCGATTGATTAATACCTAAACGTCTGAGCCACTCCGTACGAGCACGCTCAAAAAATTTAAGATAGTTGGCATAAAAAACAATGCCGCCTGCATCAGTATCCTCGTAATATACGCGAATCTGAAGCTCATTGGCATTTTGACTCATTTCAGTTGGCATGTCTTTGTAAATAATGTGAAGAAAATAGGCCGAGACTGAAGTCGTCTCGGCTAGGTTAGGGTTATAAGCTGGCTAGGTTTTGTTGAATATGGCTTAAAGCTGAAGCGGTAATAACCTTCTCTATGTCGCCGCCACGACGTTGTTGCACTTCGATAATGCCATCTTTGAGGCCTCTGTCGCCAATGGTAACGCGTATTGGCACACCGATTAGCTCCCAGTCCGCGAACATTACACCTGGTCGCACATCACGGTCATCTAAAATTACATCAATGCCTTGTTCTTTTAGTTGATTGTATAAGCTGGTTGCGGCTTTTTGTACCTCTTCACTTTTGTTCCAATTTAAGGCGCAAATGACCACTTCGAATGGTGCAAGAGCTTTAGGCCAAATAATACCTTTAGCATCATGATTTTGCTCTATGGCTGCCGCTGCAATACGGCTGACGCCGATTCCATAACACCCCATTTGGATGAGTTGCGGTTTACCGTCTTTGTCCAGATAGGTGGCTTGGAGTTTTTTGGAGTAGGTGTCGCCTAAAAAGAAAACATGACCCACTTCAATACCACGCTGAATAGCTAGTTGTCCCGAACCTTGTGGGTCAGGGTCGCCAGCAACTACATTGCGTAAGTCCGCAACAGTAGCCTGAGCTAAATCACGACCCCAGTTTACCCCTACGTAGTGATAGCCGGCTTCGTTTGCACCACAGATAAAATCACTCATGTTGGATACAGTTGTATCGGCAATGACTTTGACCGTATCCGACAGTCCAACAGGGCCAAGATAGCCTGGTACGCAACCAAAATGCGTTTGGATTTCTTCTTCGGTGGCTAAGCGAAACCCTTCTTCAAAACCGGGGAGCTTGCCGACTTTGACCTCGTTAAGATCATGATCACCACGCACTAACAAGAGCCAAATTTGGGAATGAGCTTGGGTGCTGGTGGGCTCGGTAGCGAGTACGACGGCTTTAACTGTATCGCTGAGTGGACGTTTAAGTTGTGCGGCAACTAACTCGCATTTAGTCGCATCGGGTGTAGCCACTTTTTCTAGTTCAGCCGTTGGCGCAGCGCGCTCAGCAATTAAACCAGGTGCAGGGGCCAATTCTATATTGGCAGCATAATCACTGTTCGGGTTATATACAATTTCATCTTCACCAGTATCTGCAATCACTTGAAACTCGTGACTGCGTGAGCCACCAATCGAGCCAGTGTCTGCTGCAACCGCGCGGAAAGTCAGACCAAGCCGCTCAAAAATACGGGTATAGGCCGCATACATGATGTCATAACTTTTTTGCGCCTCTTCTTCGTTGCGATCGAATGAGTACGCATCTTTCATGGTGAATTCGCGACCACGCATCAAGCCAAAGCGAGGACGACGCTCATCGCGGAATTTAGTTTGGATGTGATAGAAGTTAACGGGTAATTGACGCCAGCTTTGAATTTCGTTGCGCACAATATCGGTAACTACCTCTTCAGAGGTGGGCTGTAAGACAAAGTCACGTTGATGTCTGTCTTTAATACGCAGTAATTCTGCACCGTACTCGTCCCAACGTCCTGTTTCCTGCCAAAGTTCTGCAGGCTGAACCACAGGCATCAATAGCTCAAGAGCGCCGGCGCGATCCATTTCTTCGCGTACTATATTTTCAATTTTGCGTAAAACCTTTAATCCAAGTGGCATATAGGTATAAATGCCACCTGCTACACGTCGAATCATCCCGGCACGTGTCATGAGCTGATGACTAGCAACTTCGGCTTCAGAAGGGGCTTCTTTTAAGGTATTAATGTGATAGTGGCTTGCATACATGGTAGTGAACTCAACAGGTACGTATAATCTAAGTAATTGTATTGAAATTATATAGAGGTGGCCTATGTTAGATCGTGAAGGCTACCGTCCAAATGTAGGAATCATTCTTGTGAATCGCAAGAATGAAGTGTTTTGGGGTAAGCGCATAAAGGAACACGCTTGGCAGTTTCCTCAAGGCGGTATCCAACAAGGTGAAAGTCCTGTACAAGCTATGTACAGAGAACTTCACGAAGAGGTCGGATTACTACCCGAACACGTCCGCATTTTAGGACGGACGCGCGATTGGTTGCGATATAACGTACCCAATCACTTCGTGCGCCGAGAGGCACGCGGTCATTACAAGGGACAAAAACAAATTTGGTTTTTGCTTCGCATGGTTGGACGCGATAGTGATGTTAGCCTAAGAGCTACAGAAACCCCTGAGTTTGATGCGTGGCGCTGGAGTGAGTATTGGGTACCTTTAGACGCAGTCATTGATTTTAAGCGAGAAGTTTATTTCCAAGCACTGAATGAATTATCGGTGCATGTTTTTAAACACAAGCAAGAAACTCGTTTTTTACGTCAACGAGGTTATGCCGCCTATAGGCAGCGCCAAAACACAGAGTTAAATCTTACGCATAATAACTAGTTAATCATAGCCCTATGTGCTTACATGGGGTTATGATAAATCCTCGTCTTATTCTTTTGGGTTCTCTTTTTACTGATTATGCCTATGCTGCAGGATCTAGACCAATTAGCCAATCGCATTAGTCGTTTGGTTTCGTACTCCGAACGTTTAAAAAGTGAACGCTCTGAGCTTCTGTCGCGCGTTAAGCTTCTTGAACAAGAGCGCACGACATTGCGTGACCAACTCAGCACTCAGCAAAATGAGTACGCTTCGATGGCCGAGGTAGTAACTCGCCATCAGGTTGAAATGCAAAGCGCAAAGCAAACCGCTGAAGAGGCACAAGAACTCTTATACAACGAACTTATACAGCAGCAAGAGGAACTCGCTCAGCTACGTCAGCGATTACAGCATAGCGAAACCAGAGCTGCTACCTTAGAGCAGGCCGCTACCTTGGCGCGAGATCACGTCAGTCATATCCTCGATCGTTTGCCCAGTGGTGCTATTAGTCTTGTTCCTGAACAGCTGGAGCCTTAAATGGAACGCTTGGATATCAATTTACTTGGGCGTGATTACACGTTGGCTTGCCCCCCATCAGAAAAAGCCAAGTTGCTTGAAGCAGTCCAGCATGTGGATCAGCACATGGAGCGCATTAAAGACGCTGGTCGCACTAGCGGCAACGAGCGCATTGCAGTAATGGCAGCTATTCAAATTGCTGTCGAGCTTTTGTCCATGAAAGCCCCGAATGGTCCTCTTGGTGATCTTGCTTTAGGCGACTTTAAGCGTAAAATAGATGATATGCACCGTCTGATGGATGGTGTGCTCGGAACAAATGATCAAAATCGTTAAATAAAACTTACAGATTTTGGTAAGATATATAGGTAGTATCGTTTAAGTCCCTGCCGTGTGCGAGACGTGGCCATATATTCCTTGAACCAATGCTTATGGCATTAGGTTGCTGGATTAACAAGCAGGAGTGCATCGCTACTTTGTCTAGTGATCCCGAAACTTGTTTGATGGCAACCACCTTGTGAACCCTAGGTTCCCAGGATGCCGGCCTTGACGCCACAGGTGGGGCATTTCTTATAAAAGCCGGCTTTTGCCGGCTTTTTTTCTAGGAGCCTTTTAATGCGTACTACATGGTTATCTTCATTGGCGGTAACTTCACTAACTTTGAGTTTACTTAGTGCTGCTCATGCAGAGCCGTCTTCCCTTCGAAAGTTGCCTATTTTAAACCTCGAAGCTCAAGCCTACACCGAGGTACAACAAGACACTGTTACTATTACTTTGCAGGCAACACGTCAAAGCAGCGAGCAGGCCGTAGTGACTCAGCAACTAACAGAGGTTGTCAGCCACGTGCTTGCCGAAGCTAAAAAACAAGACAAAGTAAAAGTCAGCAGTGGCAATTATTATGTACGACCGCAGCACGATAAAGACGGCAAAGTCACGGGTTGGATTGGTCAGTCACAGTTGTTATTTGAGTCCACAGATATTGAAGCGGCTTCAAAATTAGCAGCCACTTATCAAGATCAAATGCCTGTGGCAAATGTGAATTTTTCTGTTTCGAAAAAAACGCGCATGCAGGTTGAGAGTGAATTAATGCAAGACGCAGCCCAAGCTTTCCAGCAGCGCGCTCTAGCAATGGCACAAGCGTTAGGCTTTAGTTCGTACCGACTCAAAGAAGTGAATCTTGGTGGCAGAGGCGCTGTATTTAAAGCACCACGTGCACAGTATGAAATGATGGCCGCCTCTGCGGTGGGTGCTGCACAAGATTTACCTATAGATTCAGGTACAGAGGAACTTAGCTTGAGTCTTAGCGGTTCGATTTACTTGCTTGATAAAAAATAACCAACCCTAAGATCATCATTGGGATAGAAAGCCATTGCCCCATGGAAAGGTTGGCCCACAGAAGTCCCAGAAAAGCATCAGGCTCACGGCTGAATTCCACAATAAAGCGGAATAAGCCGTAGCCTATTAGAAACAAACCGCTGACCTGGCCTTTGGGCCTAGGCTTAGCTGAAAACCACCATAAAATAATAAACAAACAAATGCCTTCAAGCAGCATCTGATAAAGCTGCGAAGGGTGGCGTGCTAAGCCATCCATGGCCTGAGGAAATACCATCCCCCCAGGTGCATCAGTGGGACGACCCCATAGCTCACCATTGATAAAGTTACCTAAACGCCCTGCAGCTAACCCTAATGGTATAAGTGGGGCCAGAAAATCGCCTAGGCGAAAAAAAGAGATGTTGCGTCTATGGCTAAACCAAAACAAAACGGTAAGCACGCCAATCAGACCACCGTGAAAGGACATGCCGCCTTCCCACAGATAAAAAATGTGCCACCAATGGTCCGGTTGCAAATAATAAGCGGCCTGATAAAAAAAGACATAACCCAGCCTACCACCCAAGATTACGCCCAAAATACAATAAAAAATTAAATCCTCTAGTCCTTTCTTATCCAGAGGAGCCTGCCCCTGCCGTATGCGATAGTTTCCCAACAGCCAAACCAAAGCAAAGCCAATTAAATACATCAATCCGTACCAGTGCACTGCCAAAGGCCCTAATTGAATAGCAATGGGATCAAACTGTGGATGATGGAGCATGATTTTCAGATCCTACGGTAGAAATACTAAATAGCCGGAAACGAGCTCAAACGATAAGCTAGGCTTTGCAGTGTGAAATAAGAATGAATACCAAATCATACACAAAAGGAGACACGATGACTGCAGCTGTTTTATTTGGGGCGGGTTGTTTCTGGTCAATCGAGCCCGCATTTGGCGCATTACGAGGGGTCACTTATGTATACCCAGGATACAGTGGTGGGAAAACGCATTACCCCACTCGGCAGACAGTACACAACAGCAATACCGGACACATCGAGGTAGTACAGGTACGCTATGACCCAGACAGGATTACTTTTGAAACCTTATTAGACGTGTTTTTTTCACTGCACGATCCCACTAGTCTTAATAAGCAAGGCCCAGACGAGGGCAGTCAATACGCATCTGCTATTTTTTATACTTTGCCCGAACAACACGCAGCGGCTCAGGCGCGTATAGATCAGCTCGAGCTTAAACTTAAAAAACCCATCGTAACGCGCCTGATACCCGCTTCTGTTTTTTGGCCGGCCGAGCCCGAACATTCAGATTACTACCTGCTAAATTCTACTCAGCCTTATAGTATGAAGGTGATTCAACCTAAACTGCGCGAGTTTTCCAAAGCGTATAAAACATTAATTAAGACTCGCAATGATTAATGCAGTGGTGTGACGGTTCTAGAGCCAAACTGCATGCGTTTTAGTATCCATGCCATAACCGCCATTACAATTAAGGTAATGGCGACGCGCCCAGCCAAAATAATCCAGACATCAGCGCCTAATGCAGCAATTAACAAGGTGTCTTCAATTAACGAGTGGGACAACGAAAGCCACGACAAAGCCAATAACCGTGTTTTGGCATCAAAGTTACTTTTTTGTGCTTCTTCTATTATTAGTGCTCCACCATAACTTAAACCTAGTAGTACACCTACTGTGGTTACAGGGGCTACACGCTGATCTAAACCAGATAGTCTTAAAAGGGGCGTTAGGGCTTTGGCTAGCAATCGGGTGAAACCGACACGCTCTAACAGATCCAATATCACAACTAGCATCGTAATAATAAGTGCCGTCATACCCAAAGTTCGTAACGTACCTATTAGCCAAACACCCCATGCGTCAAAAAAACCTAAATCTTCTTTTGGTATTTCTGTGCTTAGCCAGCTTAAATTAACAGGATCAGCCAACACATTCATAGCACTTAGAGTCCAAGTCACAAAGGCACCATAGATCATAGCGACCCCTATCCGCAATGCCCCGGTGATAAATGCGCTAGCACCTGCTCGCTGCGCTATGGCCTGCTCCATTGGTAAATTATGTGCAATAAGCATCATGGCACCTAAAGCGCTTAACTGTGCTGCGTTCAAGCTTAATGAGTCAGATAAGGCTCCTAGGGTGGCAATGCCGCCATATATATTAGTGAGTATAGTGGTTACCCACACAATACCTGCCTCAGGAGGTAGATGCAGCAGAGCCATTACAGGCGAAAGCAGTTGGGCAATCCATGTTACTAAGCCCAGTTGATCTGCTAGATGCACAATAAATAAAACAGGCACCATAATTTTGGCCACAGTTAAAAACATGCGCCAGCTACGCTGTGCCACCTGAGAGAGATAAGCAAACATAAATGAGCTCCAAAAGAGTAGGGCGTATTGTATCAATGAAGTCTTTATAGGTAGTGAACCCCGTGGTTGAAAAGCGTCTCTATGAAAAGCACGAAAATTATTGCTCTATATATAGAGGAGAGGACAACGCTGCTATATATAAGAGGGCAGCATTGCTATATATATAGAGGGCAGCACGATTATGCGTAAAGAGAAGTACGCGACTCTATGTGTTTTCAAAGCCTTTTAAAGATTATTTATGATTTTTTTAAAAAAAGACTTGTCAGTTTCATAAACTTAGTGCTATAGTTACTTTTCTGTCGCGGAACACCTAGGGGTTAACCCTAACAAGCAAAGCGGCAGGCCAAAAAAATTATTTTTTGGCCGCTTGACAGCGGCAACGATATTAGCTTACTATACGTTCCTTGCTTCAAACGCAGCGCAGTTACTTTTAAATATATTTAAAAATAACTTGCAGCATTAAAAAATACTTGTTATAGTTTAATGCTTACCTGGTTACCAGGGTTTAAATTAAAGTGCTTTATTTTATTTCCAAGCCTTTTGATTTAAACGATGAAATGAAGGTCTAGTAAAAATTACTTGACATGTTTTCAAAAACACTTCATAATTCATCTTTCGCTAATCACCGCAACGCAAACACGTTTTGCCGCAGTGGTTGCGATTTAAAGTTAACCTTTTGGGTTTACTTTGCTCTTTAACAATTTAACAGCCGATAAGTGTGGGCGCTTGGAATGAGTGAGCTAACATCCTTTCACGAGGATGCGCCACATAGTTATATCAAGTGCTCGCATAAAGAAATATAGGTTTTGCCTTGTGCAAATAACTGAATATTTCTTTGAGTACACTCCGTTTTGGTTTTTAACCAAAACAACTTAAAACAGAGATTAAACTGAAGAGTTTGATCCTGGCTCAGATTGAACGCTAGCGGGATGCTTTACACATGCAAGTCGAACGGCAGCACGAGAGAGCTTGCTCTCTTGGTGGCGAGTGGCGGACGGGTGAGTAATGCATCGGAATGTGCCCAGTAGCGGGGGATAACTACTCGAAAGAGTGGCTAATACCGCATATTCTCTACGGAGGAAAGAGGGGGATCTTAGGACCTCTCACTACTGGAGCAGCCGATGTCGGATTAGCTAGTTGGTGGGGTAAAAGCCTACCAAGGCAACGATCCGTAGCTGGTTTGAGAGGACGACCAGCCACACTGGGACTGAGACACGGCCCAGACTCCTACGGGAGGCAGCAGTGGGGAATTTTGGACAATGGGGGGAACCCTGATCCAGCCATCCCGCGTGTGTGATGAAGGCCTTCGGGTTGTAAAGCACTTTTGACAGGGAAGAAACAACACCGGTTAATACCCGGTGCCAATGACGGTACCTGTAGAATAAGCACCGGCTAACTACGTGCCAGCAGCCGCGGTAATACGTAGGGTGCAAGCGTTAATCGGAATTACTGGGCGTAAAGGGTACGCAGGCGGCTAGGAAAGAAGGATGTGAAATCCCAGGGCTCAACCTTGGAACTGCATTCTTAACTGCCTAGCTAGAGTATGTCAGAGGGGGGTAGAATTCCACGTGTAGCAGTGAAATGCGTAGATATGTGGAGGAATACCGATGGCGAAGGCAGCCCCCTGGGATAATACTGACGCTCAGGTACGAAAGCGTGGGGAGCAAACAGGATTAGATACCCTGGTAGTCCACGCCCTAAACGATGTCAACTAGCTGTTGGGGCCAATAGGCCTTAGTAGCGCAGCTAACGCGTGAAGTTGACCGCCTGGGGAGTACGGTCGCAAGATTAAAACTCAAAGGAATTGACGGGGACCCGCACAAGCGGTGGATGATGTGGATTAATTCGATGCAACGCGAAAAACCTTACCTACGCTTGACATGTCTGGAAGATCTAAGAGATTGGATTGTGCCCGCAAGGGAACCGGAACACAGGTGCTGCATGGCTGTCGTCAGCTCGTGTCGTGAGATGTTGGGTTAAGTCCCGCAACGAGCGCAACCCTTGTCATTAGTTGCTACGCAAGAGCACTCTAATGAGACTGCCGGTGACAAACCGGAGGAAGGTGGGGATGACGTCAAGTCCTCATGGCCCTTATGCGTAGGGCTTCACACGTCATACAATGGTCGGGACAGAGGGTCGCCAACCCGCGAGGGGGAGCTAATCCCAGAAACCCGATCGTAGTCCGGATTGGAGTCTGCAACTCGACTCCATGAAGTCGGAATCGCTAGTAATCGCGGATCAGAATGCCGCGGTGAATACGTTCCCGGGTCTTGTACACACCGCCCGTCACACCATGGAAGTGGGTTTCACCAGAAGTAGGTAGCCTAACCGCAAGGAGGGCGCTTACCACGGTGGGATTCATGACTGGGGTGAAGTCGTAACAAGGTAGCCGTAGCGGAAGCTGCGGCTGGATCACCTCCTTTAAGAGCGAAGCTCACAAAGCGAAAGCGTCCACACTTATTGGCTGTTAGTATTGGTTCCATGACCAAGGTTATCACCTACTGGTGAATCAGTTGGGTCAGTAGCTCAGTCGGTTAGAGCACCGTCTTGATAAGGCGGGGGTCGTTGGTTCGATTCCAACTTGACCCACCACGAAATACCTCGGGGGATTAGCTCAGCTGGGAGAGCACCTGCTTTGCAAGCAGGGGGTCGTCGGTTCGATCCCGTCATCCTCCACCACTACCTTTGCGGTACGGTCGTATGGAACACAGAACACGGTATGGTGACATATCAGTTCAACGATAAGCGTTGTAGTTTCGGGTTTACCCTGATACACTACTGCTCTTATCGTTGGGTTGAGGCCCAATGCAGTTCTGCTCTTTAACAATCTGGAAAAAGCACAACGAAAAGTGTATTCATGCGGTTAACTAACTAGTTAACCTCTGAATAGACGGGTTGTGATTGCAAATTAACAATTTTGTTCAAATAGTTCTCAATAGATTGAATAGCTACAGCAATGTAGCGACTCAAAGCACTTGAGTGATGAACGGCACAAATACGTAAACTCATAATCCTATAGCCTAAAACGTTATAGGATCAAGCGAATAAGTGCATACGGCGGATGCCTTGGCGATTACAGGCGATGAAGGACGTGGTAGTCTGCGATAAGTTACGGGGAGTTGACAAACAAGCGTTGATCCGTAAATTTCCGAATGGGGGAACCCACTGTTTTTAAACAGTATCCTGCTCTGAATACATAGGAGCAGTGAAGCGAACCGAGTGAACTGAACCATCTAAGTAACTCGAGGAAAAGAAATCAACCGAGATTCCGGAAGTAGTGGCGAGCGAAACCGGAGCAGCCTGGACGAGATAGTCAGTTAGATAGTTGAAGTGTCTGGAAAGGCACACCGTAGTGGGTGATAGTCCCGTAAGCGAAATCTAACTGGTGGTACTAAGCGTCGAATAAGTAGGGCGGGACACGTGAAATCCTGTCTGAATATGGGGGGACCATCCTCCAAGGCTAAATACTCGTAATCGACCGATAGTGAACCAGTACCGTGAGGGAAAGGCGAAAAGAACCCCGGAAGGGGAGTGAAATAGATCCTGAAACCGTATGCATACAAACAGTAGGAGCACCCTCGTGGTGTGACTGCGTACCTTTTGTATAATGGGTCAGCGACTTACATTCAGTGGCAAGCTTAACCGAGTAGGGGAGGCGTAGCGAAAGCGAGTCCGAATAGGGCGATTCAGTCGCTGGGTGTAGACCCGAAACCAGGCGATCTATCCATGGTCAGGTTGAAGGTAAGGTAACACTTACTGGAGGACCGAACCCACTAATGTTGAAAAATTAGGGGATGAACTGTGGATCGGAGTGAAAGGCTAAACAAGCTTGGAGATAGCTGGTTCTCTTCGAAAACTATTTAGGTAGTGCCTCGTATATTACTGTCGGGGGTAGAGCACTGTTATGGCTAGGGGGTCACAGCGACTTACCAAACCATGGCAAACTCCGAATACCGACAAGTACAGTACGGGAGACAGACATCGGGTGCTAACGTCCGGTGTCAAGAGGGAAACAACCCAGACCGCCAGCTAAGGTCCCTAAAACGGGCTAAGTGGGAAACGAAGTGGGAAGGCATAGACAGTCAGGAGGTTGGCTTAGAAGCAGCCACCCTTTAAAGAAAGCGTAATAGCTCACTGATCGAGTCGTCCTGCGCGGAAGATGTAACGGGGCTAAGCCAGTTACCGAAGCTGCGGACGTGAATTTATTCACGTGGTAGGAGAGCGTTCTGTAAGCCTGCGAAGGTGTGTCGAGAGGCATGCTGGAGGTATCAGAAGTGAGAATGCTGACATGAGTAGCGATAAAGGGAGTGAAAAGCTCCCTCGCCGTAAGTCCAAGGTTTCCTGCGCAACGTTCATCGGCGCAGGGTGAGTCGGCCCCTAAGGCGAGGCAGAGATGCGTAGCTGATGGGAAGCGGGTTAATATTCCCGCACCATTGTAAAGTGCGATGGGGGGACGGATGACGGAAGGTCATCGAGGTGTTGGATTACCTCGTTGAGGCATCATAGAAGGCGCTTAGGCAAATCCGGGCGCGTAATTCAAGGGTGTCGCTGAATGGGTCTACGGACCCAAACTGATTGGAAGTTGTCCCAAGAAAAGCCTCTAAGCTTCAGCTTTACAAGACCGTACCGCAAACCGACACAGGTGGACGGGATGAATATTCCAAGGCGCTTGAGAGAACTCAGGAGAAGGAACTCGGCAAATTGATACCGTAACTTCGGGAGAAGGTATGCCCTGGTAGTGTGATGCGCCTGCGCGCAAAGCATGAAGGGGCCGCAGTGAATCGGTGGCTGCGACTGTTTATTAAAAACACAGCACTCTGCAAACACGAAAGTGGACGTATAGGGTGTGACGCCTGCCCGGTGCCGGAAGGTTAAGTGATGGGGTGCAAGCTCTTGATCGAAGCCCCGGTAAACGGCGGCCGTAACTATAACGGTCCTAAGGTAGCGAAATTCCTTGTCGGGTAAGTTCCGACCTGCACGAATGGCGTAACGATGGCCACACTGTCTCCTCCTGAGACTCAGCGAAGTTGACGTGGTTGTGAAGATGCAATCTACCCGCGGCTAGACGGAAAGACCCCATGAACCTTTACTGTAGCTTTGCATTGGATCGTGAACCGGCCTGTGTAGGATAGGTGGGAGGCACTGAAGCGTGGACGCTAGTCTGCGTGGAGCCAACCTTGAAATACCACCCTGGTCTGTTTATGGTTCTAACCTAGGTCCGTTATCCGGATCGGGGACCGTGCATGGTGGGCAGTTTGACTGGGGCGGTCTCCTCCTAAAGTGTAACGGAGGAGTTCGAAGGTACGCTAGAGACGGTCGGAAATCGTCTTGATAGTGCAATGGCATAAGCGTGCTTAACTGTGAGACTGACAAGTCGAACAGGTACGAAAGTAGGACATAGTGATCCGGTGGTTCTGTATGGAAGGGCCATCGCTCAACGGATAAAAGGTACTCTGGGGATAACAGGCTGATACCGCCCAAGAGTTCATATCGACGGCGGTGTTTGGCACCTCGATGTCGACTCATCTCATCCTGGGGCTGTAGCCGGTCCCAAGGGTATGGCTGTTCGCCATTTAAAGAGGTACGTGAGTTGGGTTTAAAACGTCGTGAGACAGTTTGGTCCCTATCTGCCGTGGGCGTTGGATACTTGACGGAGCCTGCTCCTAGTACGAGAGGACCGGAGTGGACGTACCGCTGGTGTATCGGTTGTCATGCCAATGGCATCGCCGAGTAGCTAAGTACGGAAGAGATAACCGCTGAAGGCATCTAAGCGGGAAACTCGTCTGAAGATTAGGTATCCCGGGGGCTTGACCCCCCTGAAGGGTCGTTCGAGACCAGGACGTTGATAGGCTGGGTGTGGAAGTGCAGCAATGCACGTAGCTAACCAGTACTAATTGCCCGTGCGGCTTGATCCTATAACCTTTTAGGTTACTGAGTTTCAAGTGTCGTACATCAAAAACTTAACACGCAATCCAAATTCACGAATACACTACCTCGTTGATCCGTACGGATCAACGTGTGCTTTTTCCTAGATTGACTGCGCTGCGTCCAGCAGCCCAGTAACCGTTTTACGCTTGACGACCATAGCAAGGTGGCACCACTCCTTTTCCATTCCGAACAGGACAGTGAAACGCCTTTGCGCCGATGATAGTGGGCTGCTCGCCTGTGAAAGTAGGTCATCGTCAAGCTCTTATACCGAAACCCCGTCGGTGATCCGACGGGGTTTTATTTCCCGGTATGTTTGCAAGTTTTAATAAATTTGTTATAATTACTACTTCAAACAAACAGGTTTTTTTGAAAATGTCTTAATAAAGATATTCTCAAAAACACTTGACAGTGTTTCAGAATTAAGTCATAATTTAATTCTTCGCTGATCACCGCAATGCAAACACGTTTGCTGCAGTGGTTGCGATTTAAAGTTAACCTTTTGGGTTTACTTTGCTCTTTAACAATTTAACAGCCGATAAGTGTGGGCGCTTGGAATGAGTGAGCTAACATCCTCTCACGAGGATGCGCCACATAGTTATATCAAGTGCTCGCATAAAGAAATATAGGTTTTGCCTTGTGCAAATAACTGAATATTTCTTTGAGTACACTCCGTTTTGGTTTTTAACCAAAACAACTTAAAACAGAGATTAAACTGAAGAGTTTGATCCTGGCTCAGATTGAACGCTAGCGGGATGCTTTACACATGCAAGTCGAACGGCAGCACGAGAGAGCTTGCTCTCTTGGTGGCGAGTGGCGGACGGGTGAGTAATGCATCGGAATGTGCCCAGTAGCGGGGGATAACTACTCGAAAGAGTGGCTAATACCGCATATTCTCTACGGAGGAAAGAGGGGGATCTTAGGACCTCTCACTACTGGAGCAGCCGATGTCGGATTAGCTAGTTGGTGGGGTAAAAGCCTACCAAGGCAACGATCCGTAGCTGGTTTGAGAGGACGACCAGCCACACTGGGACTGAGACACGGCCCAGACTCCTACGGGAGGCAGCAGTGGGGAATTTTGGACAATGGGGGGAACCCTGATCCAGCCATCCCGCGTGTGTGATGAAGGCCTTCGGGTTGTAAAGCACTTTTGACAGGGAAGAAACAACACCGGTTAATACCCGGTGCCAATGACGGTACCTGTAGAATAAGCACCGGCTAACTACGTGCCAGCAGCCGCGGTAATACGTAGGGTGCAAGCGTTAATCGGAATTACTGGGCGTAAAGGGTACGCAGGCGGCTAGGAAAGAAGGATGTGAAATCCCAGGGCTCAACCTTGGAACTGCATTCTTAACTGCCTAGCTAGAGTATGTCAGAGGGGGGTAGAATTCCACGTGTAGCAGTGAAATGCGTAGATATGTGGAGGAATACCGATGGCGAAGGCAGCCCCCTGGGATAATACTGACGCTCAGGTACGAAAGCGTGGGGAGCAAACAGGATTAGATACCCTGGTAGTCCACGCCCTAAACGATGTCAACTAGCTGTTGGGGCCAATAGGCCTTAGTAGCGCAGCTAACGCGTGAAGTTGACCGCCTGGGGAGTACGGTCGCAAGATTAAAACTCAAAGGAATTGACGGGGACCCGCACAAGCGGTGGATGATGTGGATTAATTCGATGCAACGCGAAAAACCTTACCTACGCTTGACATGTCTGGAAGATCTAAGAGATTGGATTGTGCCCGCAAGGGAACCGGAACACAGGTGCTGCATGGCTGTCGTCAGCTCGTGTCGTGAGATGTTGGGTTAAGTCCCGCAACGAGCGCAACCCTTGTCATTAGTTGCTACGCAAGAGCACTCTAATGAGACTGCCGGTGACAAACCGGAGGAAGGTGGGGATGACGTCAAGTCCTCATGGCCCTTATGCGTAGGGCTTCACACGTCATACAATGGTCGGGACAGAGGGTCGCCAACCCGCGAGGGGGAGCTAATCCCAGAAACCCGATCGTAGTCCGGATTGGAGTCTGCAACTCGACTCCATGAAGTCGGAATCGCTAGTAATCGCGGATCAGAATGCCGCGGTGAATACGTTCCCGGGTCTTGTACACACCGCCCGTCACACCATGGAAGTGGGTTTCACCAGAAGTAGGTAGCCTAACCGCAAGGAGGGCGCTTACCACGGTGGGATTCATGACTGGGGTGAAGTCGTAACAAGGTAGCCGTAGCGGAAGCTGCGGCTGGATCACCTCCTTTAAGAGCGAAGCTCACAAAGCGAAAGCGTCCACACTTATTGGCTGTTAGTATTGGTTCCATGACCAAGGTTATCACCTACTGGTGAATCAGTTGGGTCAGTAGCTCAGTCGGTTAGAGCACCGTCTTGATAAGGCGGGGGTCGTTGGTTCGATTCCAACTTGACCCACCACGAAATACCTCGGGGGATTAGCTCAGCTGGGAGAGCACCTGCTTTGCAAGCAGGGGGTCGTCGGTTCGATCCCGTCATCCTCCACCACTACCTTTGCGGTACGGTCGTATGGAACACAGAACACGGTATGGTGACATATCAGTTCAACGATAAGCGTTGTAGTTTCGGGTTTACCCTGATACACTACTGCTCTTATCGTTGGGTTGAGGCCCAATGCAGTTCTGCTCTTTAACAATCTGGAAAAAGCACAACGAAAAGTGTATTCATGCGGTTAACTAACTAGTTAACCTCTGAATAGACGGGTTGTGATTGCAAATTAACAATTTTGTTCAAATAGTTCTCAATAGATTGAATAGCTACAGCAATGTAGCGACTCAAAGCACTTGAGTGATGAACGGCACAAATACGTAAACTCATAATCCTATAGCCTAAAACGTTATAGGATCAAGCGAATAAGTGCATACGGCGGATGCCTTGGCGATTACAGGCGATGAAGGACGTGGTAGTCTGCGATAAGTTACGGGGAGTTGACAAACAAGCGTTGATCCGTAAATTTCCGAATGGGGGAACCCACTGTTTTTAAACAGTATCCTGCTCTGAATACATAGGAGCAGTGAAGCGAACCGAGTGAACTGAACCATCTAAGTAACTCGAGGAAAAGAAATCAACCGAGATTCCGGAAGTAGTGGCGAGCGAAACCGGAGCAGCCTGGACGAGATAGTCAGTTAGATAGTTGAAGTGTCTGGAAAGGCACACCGTAGTGGGTGATAGTCCCGTAAGCGAAATCTAACTGGTGGTACTAAGCGTCGAATAAGTAGGGCGGGACACGTGAAATCCTGTCTGAATATGGGGGGACCATCCTCCAAGGCTAAATACTCGTAATCGACCGATAGTGAACCAGTACCGTGAGGGAAAGGCGAAAAGAACCCCGGAAGGGGAGTGAAATAGATCCTGAAACCGTATGCATACAAACAGTAGGAGCACCCTCGTGGTGTGACTGCGTACCTTTTGTATAATGGGTCAGCGACTTACATTCAGTGGCAAGCTTAACCGAGTAGGGGAGGCGTAGCGAAAGCGAGTCCGAATAGGGCGATTCAGTCGCTGGGTGTAGACCCGAAACCAGGCGATCTATCCATGGTCAGGTTGAAGGTAAGGTAACACTTACTGGAGGACCGAACCCACTAATGTTGAAAAATTAGGGGATGAACTGTGGATCGGAGTGAAAGGCTAAACAAGCTTGGAGATAGCTGGTTCTCTTCGAAAACTATTTAGGTAGTGCCTCGTATATTACTGTCGGGGGTAGAGCACTGTTATGGCTAGGGGGTCACAGCGACTTACCAAACCATGGCAAACTCCGAATACCGACAAGTACAGTACGGGAGACAGACATCGGGTGCTAACGTCCGGTGTCAAGAGGGAAACAACCCAGACCGCCAGCTAAGGTCCCTAAAACGGGCTAAGTGGGAAACGAAGTGGGAAGGCATAGACAGTCAGGAGGTTGGCTTAGAAGCAGCCACCCTTTAAAGAAAGCGTAATAGCTCACTGATCGAGTCGTCCTGCGCGGAAGATGTAACGGGGCTAAGCCAGTTACCGAAGCTGCGGACGTGAATTTATTCACGTGGTAGGAGAGCGTTCTGTAAGCCTGCGAAGGTGTGTCGAGAGGCATGCTGGAGGTATCAGAAGTGAGAATGCTGACATGAGTAGCGATAAAGGGAGTGAAAAGCTCCCTCGCCGTAAGTCCAAGGTTTCCTGCGCAACGTTCATCGGCGCAGGGTGAGTCGGCCCCTAAGGCGAGGCAGAGATGCGTAGCTGATGGGAAGCGGGTTAATATTCCCGCACCATTGTAAAGTGCGATGGGGGGACGGATGACGGAAGGTCATCGAGGTGTTGGATTACCTCGTTGAGGCATCATAGAAGGCGCTTAGGCAAATCCGGGCGCGTAATTCAAGGGTGTCGCTGAATGGGTCTACGGACCCAAACTGATTGGAAGTTGTCCCAAGAAAAGCCTCTAAGCTTCAGCTTTACAAGACCGTACCGCAAACCGACACAGGTGGACGGGATGAATATTCCAAGGCGCTTGAGAGAACTCAGGAGAAGGAACTCGGCAAATTGATACCGTAACTTCGGGAGAAGGTATGCCCTGGTAGTGTGATGCGCCTGCGCGCAAAGCATGAAGGGGCCGCAGTGAATCGGTGGCTGCGACTGTTTATTAAAAACACAGCACTCTGCAAACACGAAAGTGGACGTATAGGGTGTGACGCCTGCCCGGTGCCGGAAGGTTAAGTGATGGGGTGCAAGCTCTTGATCGAAGCCCCGGTAAACGGCGGCCGTAACTATAACGGTCCTAAGGTAGCGAAATTCCTTGTCGGGTAAGTTCCGACCTGCACGAATGGCGTAACGATGGCCACACTGTCTCCTCCTGAGACTCAGCGAAGTTGACGTGGTTGTGAAGATGCAATCTACCCGCGGCTAGACGGAAAGACCCCATGAACCTTTACTGTAGCTTTGCATTGGATCGTGAACCGGCCTGTGTAGGATAGGTGGGAGGCACTGAAGCGTGGACGCTAGTCTGCGTGGAGCCAACCTTGAAATACCACCCTGGTCTGTTTATGGTTCTAACCTAGGTCCGTTATCCGGATCGGGGACCGTGCATGGTGGGCAGTTTGACTGGGGCGGTCTCCTCCTAAAGTGTAACGGAGGAGTTCGAAGGTACGCTAGAGACGGTCGGAAATCGTCTTGATAGTGCAATGGCATAAGCGTGCTTAACTGTGAGACTGACAAGTCGAACAGGTACGAAAGTAGGACATAGTGATCCGGTGGTTCTGTATGGAAGGGCCATCGCTCAACGGATAAAAGGTACTCTGGGGATAACAGGCTGATACCGCCCAAGAGTTCATATCGACGGCGGTGTTTGGCACCTCGATGTCGACTCATCTCATCCTGGGGCTGTAGCCGGTCCCAAGGGTATGGCTGTTCGCCATTTAAAGAGGTACGTGAGTTGGGTTTAAAACGTCGTGAGACAGTTTGGTCCCTATCTGCCGTGGGCGTTGGATACTTGACGGAGCCTGCTCCTAGTACGAGAGGACCGGAGTGGACGTACCGCTGGTGTATCGGTTGTCATGCCAATGGCATCGCCGAGTAGCTAAGTACGGAAGAGATAACCGCTGAAGGCATCTAAGCGGGAAACTCGTCTGAAGATTAGGTATCCCGGGGGCTTGACCCCCCTGAAGGGTCGTTCGAGACCAGGACGTTGATAGGCTGGGTGTGGAAGTGCAGCAATGCACGTAGCTAACCAGTACTAATTGCCCGTGCGGCTTGATCCTATAACCTTTTAGGTTACTGAGTTTCAAGTGTCGTACATCAAAAAACTTAACACGCAATCCAAATTCACGAATACACTACCCCGTTGATCCGTACGGATCAACGTGTGCTTTTTCCCAGATTGACTGCGCTGCGTCCAGCAGCCCAGTGACCGTTTTACGCTTGACGACCATAGCAAGGTGGCACCACTCCTTTTCCATTCCGAACAGGACAGTGAAACGCCTTTGCGCCGATGATAGTGGGCTGTGCGCCTGTGAAAGTAGGTCATCGTCAAGCTCTTATACTAAAAACCCCTGTTGGTGATCCAACAGGGGTTTTTTTTCGTCTTTT
>NZ_JBGJKZ010000005.1:0-235522 GCF_041359055.1 Paenalcaligenes hominis | reverse complement strand
AGGTTAAACCACACACTCTCTTAGACGCGTGTCATAAGCAGCTGTGAGCGGTTCAGCGCGGAGCGAGTGCAACGAGCGAGCACTGCCTAGCGAACGGCTGGTTATGAAAGCGCGGCAAAAAGAATATGTTTAACTCCCTTAGTATTGCAGAATACCAAGCAATCATTGTCTGACCGTTATTAATCATTTATTGCTGCATCATAATGTCACGATTTAACGGCATTAACCATTTGCTCCCGCATCCCAGCTCAGCATAACGCTCTCACTAGGCAGTGCTCGCTCACTAGCGTTCGCTCCGCGCTGAACCGTTCGATCGTTAGTCTGAGCTGTGCTGAAATCAGTTATGGCGGATTAAGACGATGGCTTTAGATTTAGTCATTTTAGATTTAGTTGCTTTAGAGATGACTGCTTTAGGATTGGTGATTTTAAAGATGGATGATGTAAAAATAACTGGATACGACCATCAAAAATTAGGCTTTAGGTTAAACCACCCTCTCTCTTAGACGCGCGTCATAAGCAGCTGTGAGCGATTCAGCGCGGAGCGAGTGCAACGAGCGAGCACTGCCTAGCGAACGGCTGGTTATGAAAGCGCGGCAAAAAGAATATATTTAACTCCCTTAGTATTGCAGAATACCAAGCAATCATTGTCTGGCCGTTATTAATCTTTTATTGCTGCATCATAATGCCACGACCTAACGGCATTAACCATTTGCTCCCGCATCCCAGCTCAGCATAACGCTCTCACTAGGCAGTGCTCGCTCACTGGCGTTCGCTCCGCGCTGAACCGTTCGATCGTTAGTCTGAGCTGTGCTGAAATCAGTTATGACGGATTAAGACGATGGCTTTATGTTAACCCCCCCCTCTCTTAGACGCGTGTCATAAGCAGCTGTGAGCGGTTCAGCGCGGAGCGAGTGCAACGAGCGAGCACTGCCTAGCGAACGGCTGGTTATGAAAGCGCGGCAAAAAGAATATATTTATCCCATAATAAAAAACCCCTCATGCAAAACACAGAGGGGTTTTAAAGGTCTATGACAAACAGACTCGGCTATTAGCCTCCGAATGTACGTACAAGAACCAAAGATAAGCTTGGGAATAAAACCAGCAATACGATACGTAGAATATCCCATGTCAAAAAGGGAACCACACCACGGAAAATCGTACCTGCTGAAATATCACGTGCAATATTATGAATAATAAAGACGTTCATTCCCACAGGCGGTGTAATTAAGCCAATCTCCATCACTACTAAAGCCAATACACCAAACCAAATGGCTTTCTCATCCATACCTAAGCCCCAGAAATCCATGCCCAAAATCAAAGGCAAGAAAATTGGGATAGTGAGCAGAATCATAGACAAACTGTCCATGACACAACCCAACAAGATATAAACAATGATAATAGCGAACAGAACGCTAAGCGGGCTTAGACCTAAGGATTCGACCCAAATCACAAAATTTGCTGGAATTTGGCTGACAGCTAAAAACGCATTGAGCATGTCGGCACCGACGAGGATCAAAAACATCATGCCAGTACCAATCGCTGTACCTAAAATACTGCGCTGTAAGCCACCATTGCTTAGGCCACCAGAACGCCATGCGGTTACACCTGTGGCTACCGCACCTACTGCTGCGGCTTCGGTAGGGGTGAACAAGCCGGCGTAAATACCGAAAATCACCACACCAAAAATAAGCAGTACGGGCCATGTAGAGGCTAAGGTTTTTAAACGACGGCCCCATGTATGGCGCTCTACGCGTGGGCCGGCTAAGTCGGGGCGTATCCAACACACCAAACCCACCACCACAATATAGCCAATCACTGCAATAACGCCAGGCAAAAATGCCGCCATAAACAGTTTGGCAATGTTTTGTTGAGCCAAAATGGCATAAATAACCAGTGGCACAGACGGTGGAATTAACATGCCTAGGGTGCCACCTACAGCCAAAGAAGCACCAGCTAAGCTGGGCGCGTAGTTGTGGCGTCGTAGCTCGGGCAAGACCACATGCGACATGGTTGCTGCAGTAGCAAGAGAAGAACCGCTAATTGCACCAAAACCTGCACACGAGGCAATACCGGCCATCGCCATGCCACCACGCCAATGTCCAATAAATGAATTGGCGGCATTAAACAAGGCGCGCGATAAACCGCCTTGGGTAGCGAACTGCCCCATCAATAAGAACAAGGGCACCACTGACAGGTCATACACTGAAAACCGTCCGTAGACCGCGTGTTTTAAATGCGCCATAAGAGGGTCTATACCGCTGACCCATGCGTAACCGATAGCACCAGCCAAGAACATGGCAACGCCAATATGTACGCGAATAACTAAAAGAAAGAGTAAGAGCCCTGTGATAATGAGCCCGATGGTAGTGCCTGTCATACCAACACCTCTTCATCAGAGGCGTTCTTTTGCCAACCAAATGTCATGGTGTAAAGAGCTGCAATGCCAAAAATAATAAACGAAGGAACAATAGGTAAATAGCCCCACCAAATAGGCAAGCCAAGCACCATTGAGCTTTCCTGGTACTCACGCATATCGACCATGCCTTCCCAACTGCGCCATGCTAATAAAAAAGCACATAAAGCCAAAAGCAAGCACGCAAAAGAATCTAAATAACGTTTTAAAGACTGAGGTGCCCAAAGGGTAAAAAAGTCGACAAAAACATGACCATGGCGTAACTGGCAATAAGGCATACACAAGGTAATACCTACTGCAGAGAGCACTTGAATCAGCTCGTAATCACCAGGGATGGGCATAGAAAAAAAAGTACGCCCAATTACACTAATTACCGACATAACGGCTTCGGTAATAAAAAGAGCACCTCCGATGTAAGCCAGAACAATACAAAGGCGATCTATAAAGGCTCCAACTGGACCTGGAGCGGTGTGGGTTTCTGAAGTCGACATAATAATGCTAGTCACGCAGACCTTGGGCAACCACGCCCAAGATCCAATGCGATACAGGGTTAAAGGAATTAATTCGCAGCTTCAGTGTATTTCTTAACTAAAGCACGCGCTTCATCAACCATCTTCTGACCGTCTTTTCCTTTGCTAGTTATATCTTTTACCCACTCAGCCACGACGGACTCAGAGGCAGCTTCCCATTTTGCGGTTTCATCAGCAGACAGAATTATCACTTCGTTACCACGGCTTTCAGCGGCTTCGCGACCGGCAGCATCCGCGGCTTGGTATTGTGAAGCAATCCAGCCCGATACGTCACGGCCACTATTGTCATCAATCACTTTTTTCAGGTGATCTGGCAAGCTGTTGTAACGTTTTTCGTTCATTACGTACACCATAGTAGCCGTAGTCATAGCACGACCAGGTTCGGTGTCCGTGTGATACTTGGTTAGCTCATGCGCTTTGGTGGCTGGTAGAACTTCCCAAGGAACTAAAGCCCCATCAATCACGCCCTTGGATAGACTTTCTGCCATTTGAGGTACAGGCATCCCTACCGGAGTAGCACCTAGCGTAGCTAAAAGACGGTTACCAAGACGAGAAGGAGCACGTACTTTAAGACCTTTTAAGTCCTCTAGTGTGCGGATGGGTTTGTCGCGCATATGTAACTGGTTTGCACCGTTTACCCATGCACCGATTAATTTTACACCTTTGTATTCGTCCATGGCGTTTTCACTGACAAAATCCCACATCGCCATTGATGAAGGAGAATGAGTTGTGGTCATAAATGGCAACTCAAAAATTTCTGTCACAGGAAAACGACCTGCTGTGTAACCAGGCAAAGTCCAGACGATATCAGCAACGCCATCACGCGCTTGATTAAAAAGCTGAGGCGGTGTGCCACCTAGCTGCATAGCTGGGTATATCTGGCATTTAAGTTCACCTTTGGATTCTTGCTCGATTTTTTCACACCACGGCGCAATAAACTTGGTGTGGCCTGGCGCGCTAGGAGGCAAAAAGTGAGCTACTTTCAGCGTGATGGTTTCAGCTTGAACGCTTAGTGCGGACAATGCTGCTGCGGCTACAAACGCAGCAGATAAAATAGGTTTAACTCGCATAACTTTAGTCTCCAAAAGTATTTTTATAACTAAATACCTAAGGTTAATGAAAGGGTCAAAAAGAGTGATAAGGCAACAGTTGAGCTTGTGTATAAGTACATACATTGCTCATATTTTGATACATATAAACCACTATTTATCGATTAGATTTCCTCAGTATCGATCTCTTTCAGGGTTGCCTCGGGATAACGATTACCCGCAATAGTGTGCTGGTTGATCAGTTTTCCGGCTTGAGCCACCACTGCACTGCTAAGTTGCACGTGTGCAGCCTGAATATTTTCAGTTAAGTGCTCTATAGAACGGGTACCCGGGATAGGGATTACGTTCGGGCTCTGGGCAAGCAACCAAGCTAAGGCTAGTTGGGCAGGTGTGCAACCGGCCTGAAGCGCCAAAGCCTCAAATTCCTGCAACGCTTTCAAGTTATGGCTAAAGTTAGGCTCTTGAAAACGTGGCATATTTAGTCGGATGTCATTTTTAACCAAAGCGTCAAGATGACGCAATTTGCCAGTTAAAAAACCTCGCGCTAACGGACTAAAAGCCACTAGATTAGCACCAATGTCTTCACAAGCCGCTAAAGCACCGTACTCGGCATTGCGTGACCACAAGGAATACTCATTTTGTACAGCTGTAATAGGGTGAACCTGATGGGCCTTGCGAATTGTAGCCCCAGAGACTTCCGAAAGGCCAATAAAACGGATTTTTCCCGCCGCGACTAAATCAGACAATGCACCAACACTGTCCTCGATAGGTACCGATTTATCCCAACGGTGTAAATAATACAAGTCGATCACATCCGTTTGCAAGCGCTGTAATGAAGCGTCGCACTGGGCTTTGATCGTTTCAGGGCGGCCGTCTATGACCCGTTTACCATCTACCCCAGCCATGCCGCATTTACTGGCTAAAAAAATCTGTTGGCGATGGGGTTTAAGTACTGAACCCACTAAGGTTTCGTTTTTGCCAAAACCATATAACGTTGCCGTATCAAAATGATTAACCCCAAGCTCTAGGGCTGCTTGAAGCAAACGAATACCATCGTCCTGAGACAAAGGCTCGCCATAGGCGTGGCTTAGGTTCATACAGCCTAAACCAATAGGAAAAACCGATTCATTTGCAATGGTTCTGGTCATTGATTGACTCCGTTAACAGCTTTCCCCTAGCTCGGGTAAGAGCTAGGGGAATAATGGAATTTACACTAATTGCTGCTCTAGCTCGTGCAAAGTGCGGTAGCACTCAAACACAGAGGCCACACTAGAGTTAGGCTCGCGCCCTTCTACGATGGCAGCGATGAACTCACGGTCTTGTAGCTCGATACCGTCCATAGAAACGTCTACTTTAGACACATCAATGGCTTCGTCTTTGCCAGTGAATAAGTCATCGTAACGCGCTAAATACGTACCATTATCACAAATATAGCGGAAGAAAGTCCCAAATGGCCCGTCATTATTAAACGATAGCGACAAGGTACATACTGCACCGCTTTCTGTTAGCAACTGAATGGACATATCCATTGCAATGCCTAGCTCGGGGTGAATAGGCCCTTGGATTGCGTTGGCTTTTACAACCTTAGAGCCTGTTTGGTACTGGAACAAATCCACGGTGTGTGCAGCATGGTGCCACAACAAATGGTCAGTCCAAGAGCGCGGCTTGCCTAGTGCATTGGTATTGGTACGACGGAAGAAATACGTTTGCACATCCATTTGTTGGATAGCAAGATCGCCTGCTTTAATTTTGTTGTGAACCCACTGGTGACTGGGGTTAAAGCGACGTGTATGGCCTACCATGGCGACCAAGCCCGTTTCCTTTTGCAAAGCCACCACCTCTTCGGCGTCAGCTAAATTGTCTGCTAAAGGAATTTCAACCTGCACGTGCTTGCCCGCTTTTAAACAAGCCAAGGTTTGCGAAGCGTGCATTTGCGTTGGTGTACACAAAATAACAGCGTCCACATCGGGGCTGTTCAAAGCGTCTTCGAGGTTGCCAGAGGCATTAGGTACGCCGTATTTATCGGCGACCTCTTGGGCTTTTTCCTTTGAGCTAGAAACCACATAGGTGACCTCAGCTTCGGGGATACGCGCCAAACCATCTAAGTGTTTAATACCGAAAGCACCAGCACCGACTAGAGCAATTTTAACTTTTTTCATAGGTGTTCTCTTTCAATCCGAAATTAGAAAAACATGGCCTACGGCCTTAGTCTTTGTTCTCTAAAATCAAGTGTCCGACAGCCGTATTTGAAGCAGGCACATGATAGAAGCGATGCAACACATCTACATCTGCATCCATAGCACCACGTGCAATCAGCCACATTACTAGCTCGATGCCCTCGGAACCGGCTTCGCGCACGTACTCGACGTGAGATACCTGAGCTAACTCGTCGGGTTCTTCGACTAATCGGTCTAAAAACTGGTTATCCCACTCGGCGTTGATTAAACCAGCGCGAGGACCTTGGAGCTGATGACTCATGCCACCGGTACCCCAAATTTGTACGTTTAGATCTTGATCAAACGACTCTACCGCACGGCGAATAGCGCGACCTAAATCCAAACAACGCTGACCAGAAGGCACAGGGTATTGCACTACGTTAACATGCAGAGGAATCACAGGACATGGCCACTGCTCGGGCTGACCAAACATAAGGGAAAGCGGAACAGTTAAACCGTGGTCCACTTCCATTTTGTTGCACAGTGTTAAGTCAAACCCGTCTTGAATAACAGAGTGTGCAATATGAGCAGCTAGCTCGGGATGACCTTCTACATCCGGCACTGGGCGTTTACCCCAGCCTTCGTCGCTAGTTTCAAACGATGCACCCGTACCCAATGCAAAGGTAGGAATTAAGTCTAGGCTAAAGTTATTAGCATGGTCGTTATAAACCAAAATGATGACATCCGGCTTATTGTCTTTTTCCCATTGTTTGGAAAACTCGTAACCATCAAAAACCTTTTTCCAATACGGCTCTTGGTCTTTGCCTAAATCAAGTGCGGCCCCAATCGCAGGAACATGGGAGGTATAAACAGAATGTTTAATTTTTGCCATGACTCAGCCCTTATTTGTCGTCACTTTGTTCGTGTAAATAGCGATTACCTTTTGGTGAACGGCCACCGTTAACCATCATGTCGCGGTAGGCTTCTTCGGTCATACCGGTCATGCTGCCAGCCATTTGCTGGAACGACTTGCCATCGGTTGCACCGATTTTGGCCAAAAAGTAAATATTGCCACCTAATTCCATGCAACGGTTTAGGTCACGATCTAATACCGCCTGTTTTTGTTCAGGGGTCATAGGCCACTCGTTTAAGTAGGCCACTTCATCCGCTTTAAAGCGTTCGCGGTTTTCCGCTTTCATCAAGGACATGCAGAACTGATTTAAGTGATAGCCTTTACGCGATTGCTCGGCATCAAAAATAATCGTTCCTGGAATGTCTTTATAGGGTTTATCCAGTGCCACTATGCTCTCCTTTATTCTGAACGTAGCTCTTCGGGCCAATACAAACGCATGGGGTTATCCACCAGCAATGCCTGCTGCTCGTCTGTAGTGGGCGCGATCTGAACTACATAATCAACCAATAGTCCATCATCAGGCATATGGTCTTTGAGGTTAGGATGCGGCCAATCGGTGCCAAACAGCACACGATCCGGGAATTCTTGCATCAGACGACGTGCAAACGGCACGACGTCTTGGTACGCATGTTGCTCGCCATTTAATGCCGCTGGCCCTGTTTTGCTTAAACGCTCGGGGCATGAAAGCTTTGACCAGATGTTGGGGTGTTCTTGCATTAAGCGCACAAACAAATTGAACTCTTCACCGTCTACAGGTTTGGACACATCGGGACGCCCCATGTGATCCACCACCACGGTAGTAGGGAGCTCGGTAAAGAAGTCCCAGAGTTCAGGCAAGTCTTGTGCTTCAAAGTACACCACCACATGCCACCCTAAAGGTGCAATTTTCTGTGCAACCTTTAGCAATTCCTCTTTGGGAGTGAAATCGACCAAGCGTTTTACAAAGTTAAACCGCACGCCACGCACGCCGGCCTCGTGTAACTGCTGTAGCTCGGCCTCGGTCACCTCAGAGGACAACGTGACCACTCCGCGCGCTTTGCCATCAGCAGACAACAACGCATCAACCAATGCGCGGTTATCTTTACCGTGACAAGTCGCTTGTACTATGACATTTCGACTAAAACCCAAGTGATCGCGCAAAGCAAATAATTGCTCTTTGCTGGCATCACATGGGGTGTATTTACGTTCGGGCGCATAAGGAAACTGCGCTCCTGGGCCAAACACATGACAGTGAGCATCCACTGCACCGGCTGGCATGACAAATTTTGGTTTGCTAGGATTAGGGTAAAACGCCAACCAGCCTGGAGTTACTTCAAATTCCATGTTGCACCTATCTGCTTTTTTATTTTAGTCGATGTATTTCAAGCCAGCTTTAGCTAGTGGCTCGCGCATGTTGTACATGTCTAGCCCTAACACGCCATCGGCCAGTTTTTGACGTTTTTCGCCTTCGTTGTCTTCACGCTTTTGGGCAGCATCAGCCACTAACGCAGCAATAGCTTTGGGCACCACCACAACGCCATCTGCGTCGGCAATAACCACATCACCGGGGTTAACGGCTGCACCAGCACACACCACAGGAATATTCACTGAGCCCAATGTGGCCTTGATGGTACCTTTAGCTGAAATGGCTTTACTAAAGACGGGAAAGCCCATTTTTTCTAGGTCTTCCACATCGCGCACACCGCCATCAATAATAAGACCTTTAGCGCCACGTGCCATAAATGAAGTGGCTAAGAGATCGCCAAAGAATCCATCGGTACACTCGCTAGTGCAAGCCGCAATAACCACATCGCCGGGCTGCAACTGCTCGGCCACTACGTGCATCATCCAATTATCGCCGGGTTGCAATAAGACCGTAACGGCAGTGCCACAAATTTTAGCACCTGAGTAAATAGGACGCATATAGGGTTTCATTAGCCCCACGCGACCCATGGCCTCGTGAATGGTTGCTACACCAAATTTAGACAATCGGGCGACGGCTTCGGCATCGGCCCGCTCAATAGATTGTTTTACTATACCTAGTTCATTTAACTGCGTCATGCTTAGCGTCCTTGTTGTTTGAGTTGCTGATCTAAACGAGGGAATACGCGACGGGCATTGCCTTCGTAGACGTTATGGCGTTGCTGTGCCGACAAAGCACTGGCTTCGATATAACGCTTGGTGTCGTCAAAGTAAAATCCAGTGGTAGGATCGATGGTACGTACTGCACCGATCATCTCTGACGCAAACAACACGTTGTCGTGCGGAATCACATCTAACAGCAAATCAATACCAGGCTGATGATACACACATGTGTCAAAGAAGATATTGTTTAATAAATGCTGCTCTAGCTCGGGTTTTTTCAACATCATCGCCAAACCGCGGAAGCGTCCCCAATGGTACGGCGCAGCACCACCACCGTGTGGCACAATCAAACGCAGCTCTGGGAAATCTTTAAACAAATCACCTTTTAGCAACTGCATAAAAGCGGTGGTATCCGCATTTAGGTAATGATCGCCCGTGGTGTGGAAGCACTCTTTGCAGCTAGTGCTAACGTGTACCATCGCTGGTAAATCGTACTCGACCAGTTTTTCGTAGAGCGGATACCAGTAGCGGTCAGTCAAAGGAGGAGATGTCCAATGACCACCAGAAGGATCGGGGTTTAGGTTTACACCGACGTTGCCAAACTCATTAACGCAACGCTCTAGCTCGGGAATACATGTTTCAATGGCTACACCGGGTGATTGAGGTAGCATGGCTACTGGCACAAATCGGTCGGGGAACAACTGAGAAACGCGATAGCACATCTCATTACAAATTGCTGTCCAAGCAGCCGAAACTTCAAAATCACCAATGTGATGTGCCATAAAACTGGCTCGGGGTGAGAATAAGGTGAGATCAATGCCGCGCTCGTTCATCAAGCGCAATTGATTGTTTTCTATAGACTCACGAATTTCATCGTCACTGATGGTCAAATCCGAAGCGCTGGGCTTAGGGCCTTTGCCGTCAAAGGCCGCAATTTGCTTGTTTCGCCAGTCTTCTAGAGCTTGGGGAGCTGTGGTGTAATGGCCGTGACAATCGATAATTAAACTCATGTCTATTCCCTTGTAGTAACTGTAATGACATTGACGCATTTCAACTATTATCGCTATCGCTTTTTGTTTAAAACAGTCGATTTGCTATATATGAGCTATGTCAAAATGGCATACAAACCCCGAAAACATCAGGGTCCCTGATATCTTGACACTGTATAATGCCCCAGTAACTGCAACGAGCTACTGGGGCCTAAATGTATGGTGTGTAATCTTATTTAAAAACAGATTTTGGCACATAAGCCTCGCCCGCCATTAGCGCACGAGCAGTACGCAATAAGGCGGATTTAACAACCTCTGTGGGGTTTTCAGGGTTGAGTTCTAAAGCAACAGAAAATTCACCGCTGGGGTGTTCAATGGAAAGGGTTTGCTTTAAACCAGAACCTTTTTGCGTCAGACCATCTGCCACGGTACCCGGCAAAACACACGCTGTAGCTACTGTAACCGCAGCCAGTACCCCAATGGATTCGTGGCACACGTGTGGAATGTAGCAGCGCGTATGAATGGCCCCGCCATGCAAAGGTCGGTTCAGCAAACACATTTTGGGAAAATTTTTAGCACTAACATCGCCTAAGCCCATTTTCCTTGAGGCTGCTAGACGCAGTTTTTCAATTAAATCTTTAAGCTCGTCGTCTTGGTTGAGCTGGTCTACAGACTCATAAGCTGTGCGCTGTACGTCTTCGGCGCGCACTAAAATCATAGGCATACCGTTATCAATACACGTCGCCTGTAGTGTGCCAAACCCGTCAATGGTGAATTCGTCCACCACATTGCCTGTGGGCAGCAACGAACCACATACCGAGCCAGCCACGTCTAGAAAATTAATGGTAATAGGAGCACTGCTGCCTGGAGCACCATTAATGGTAGCATCGCCCTCGTAGGTGATTTCACCGTTGGGAGTTTGCACCTCGATCTCGCTTACCATATTGGTATTTAGAGTTAAGACTTTGACTGTGGTAGTATCTGCTTGGGGAGTAATTAGGCCTTTTTCCAAGGCAAAAGGCACCACCGCCGCAAGCATATTGCCACAGTTTGGCGTGGTATCAACGGTGTCTTTTTCCGGTTGTAGCTGCGCAAACAAAAAAGTAAGGTCGGCTTCGCCCGTTTCACAAATATCGACAATGCCTACTTTACTAGTCAATGCATGGGCACCACCTATGCCATCAATTTGACGTCGATGGGGCGACCCCAAAATAGAAAGCAGCACTTGATCACGAGTGTGAGGGTCTGCGGGTAAGTCTTTTGCATAAAAGAATGGCCCTTTGGATGTGCCGCCGCGCATTAAAATACAAGGAATGCCTGTTTGACTAGCCATATATTACTCCGTCAATTGCTGACCCAAAGACACGCCACACTTTTGTCTTCCAGTCTAACTTATTGTTTATCTAACTATTGTAGTAAGCCATCCAAAAGATAAAAGCATCAAATCTATCTATTAGCTATGTCAAATCAGCATAACGGCTTAAAGCCATTACAGGACTACACCATGGATCTCAAACAGCTGAAATACTTTACTCAAGTCGCAGAGTTAGGTAGCTACACTCGAGCCGCCGAGGTTACCCATGTCGCCCAGCCTGTACTAAGTCGTCAGATTCGCAAGCTGGAAACAGAATTACATCAAAACCTGCTCATTCGGCATGGTCGAGGCGTAGTGTTAACCGACGCTGGACGCACCTTATTAGCCCACAGTCGCATTATCTTGCAGCAACTCGAACAAGCCCAAGAGGACCTAAGCCTGTCCGAAGGCAAACTAACAGGGCATATTAATTTAGGTTTACCACCAACGGTAGCGCGTACCATTTCGTTAGATTTAGTGCGGGCATTTAAGCGCGACTTTCCCGATGCACGTCTTACCCTAACCGAAGCGCTCACGTCTAATATCGAAGAAGGTCTGCATTTGGGTCGTTTAAACATTGGTTTGCTTTACAACCCGACCTCAACTGAAAACCTAGAAACTCGCCTATTAGCCAAAGAGGCCTTGTATTTGATTTGTGATAAGCACAGCCCTTATATCCAAGGTCGTAGCTCTATCTCTTTACGAGAGCTGGTTGATATTCCACTGATTATGCCCAGTGACTCCAACACCTTTCGTTCTCTGCTTGAACAAGAAATGCTCAAATTGGACTTAAAACCCAAGATCGAGCTGGAAATTAATAGCGTGGGGGTAATTACTCAGCTTTTAGCTGTGGGAATGGGGGCGGCTATCTTGTCGCGTTCGGTATTGGACTTCATTCCCGATAGCAGTTTGCTACGAGCCGTCCCCATTGAAAACCCGTGCTTAGTGAACCGACTGTACTTGGCATATTCATCAAAGCGTCTACAAACCAAACTTCAACGCAAACTCATCGATGTACTGATTGAGCTCTGCGACAAACACTTTTCTAAAAACTACCCCACCAGCGTGGTAGGTACAGAAGACCCTTAACCAGTCGGTTCACCGCAGCGTCATGCCCAACGGGGCACCTACGCTACGTAACTACAAGGGATACTGACGCGGTGTGGTTTGTATGGTTACCCAACGCATTTCAGTAAACTCATTCACCGCAGACTTACTGCCAAAACGGCCGTAGCCACTGTCTTTGGAACCCCCAAATGGGGCTTGAGCCTCGTCATGTACGGTAGGACCGTTGATATGACAAATACCACTTTCAATTTGCTTAGCTAAATCTAAGCCTTTATTGATGTTTTGTGTAAATACCGCAGCAGACAAGCCATAGGCTGTGTCATTGGCTAAACGAACGGCTTCTTCTTCGGTTGCAAACGTGGTCATTGTGGCTAGAGGACCAAAGGACTCCTCGGCATAAAGCTTCATCTCGGGCGTAATCCCATTCACAATCAGCGGATGCATCAACGCCCCGTCTGTTTGCAGTGGCACTGGCAACGTAGCCCCCTTGGATACCGCGTCTTCGACCAAAGCCGTAATGCGTTGTACTGACTGCGGGCTTTCTAGGTACGCAAAAGTCGTGTCCTCTAAGTCTGGTGAGCCCACTTTAATGCGCTGGATTTTAGCCACTAATTTTTCTAAAAACGCATCGGCAATTTTTTCACTCACCAAAAGACGCTCTGTGGACATACAAATCTGCCCTTGGTTAAAAAACGCACCAAAGGCTACGCCTTCGACGGCCTGATCCAAGTCGGCATCCTCGCACACAATAACAGGAGCTTTGCCACCTAGCTCGAGCAGCACAGGTTTTAAGTATTTAGCCGCTGTACCTGCGATGATTCTGCCCACTTTGGTAGAGCCAGTAAAGTTCACACGCTTCACAGCAGGATGGGCGATAAGCTGCTCTACAATAGCAGGAGCGTCCTCGGGGGCATTGGTAATTACATTCACTACCCCTGCACCAATACCTGCATCGTTTAGCACTTCTCCGATTAAGGTATGCGTAGCCGGGCAAAGCTCTGAGGCTTTAAGGATTACCGTATTACCGCAAGCCAATGGCATAGCAATAGCACGGGTCGCTAAAATAACCGGCGCATTCCAGGGTGCAATGCTTAATATCACACCACATGGCACTCGAAAACCCATAGAAAGGCTACCCGGTAAATCTGATGGAATAATAGAGCCATCAATTTGGGTAGTCATTGCTGCCGCTTCGCGCAAAATATTCGCTGATAAATGCACGTTGAAGCCGTACCACGAGTTAGTCGAGCCGGTTTCCTGACGCGCTGTGAGCACAAACTCTTGGGCACGCTGATCCATTAAGTCGGCCGCTTTAAGTAAGCGTTTGCGGCGCTCGGTGGGACCAAGCTTTGACCAAACATGAAATGCTTTTTCGGCTGACTCGAGCGCGGCCTGCACATCGGCGGGCTGTGCCGCTGCGGCCACTGTAGCCACCTCGCCGGTAATAGGGTTCATACGCGTAAATGTCTTTTGTTCAACGGCATCGCGCATCTGACCATCAATGAGTAACTTCACTGTATTCACAGGGTATCTCCAGTTTACTTTGAGTTCATAACCCAACATCAATAATGAATGGGCTGGCTATATAAGCCACCCGGCTATTGACCACCTCAAAGCCATAATATGTGTCTTGAGCATATATGGTGTACTGCTTGGTTCTTGTTGCGACCTGTTTTATCCGGCCTTGGCAACAAGAACTGAATAAGTGCTCCGGGCAGGAGCCTAATAGAGTGATAGGGAGTCCAAACATTTAAGTTTGGCTCCCTATACCTATTATGAGACGATCATAGCGTTAATTAGTAAGGTAACCCTACATAATTCTCAGCTAATAGACGCGCCCCGTTTTCAGAGTTAAGCAATTGCATAAACTCCGCTTTTTGCATTTTTTTGTCCCACGCATCATGTTCGGGGAAAGTGTGCAGCATATTGGTCATGTACCAAGAGAATCGCTCTGCCCCCCAAACGCGTTTCAAGCAGCGCTCAGAGTAGCCCTCGATGCCAGCAGTATCGTTATTTTTATAAAAATCGATTAAGGCATCGGATAAGTACAACACGTCGCTAGCGGCTAAGTTAAGCCCTTTAGCACCTGTTGGGGGCACAATATGTGCCGCATCACCAGCTAGGAACAAATTGTGGTAGCGCATGGGCTCGGCCACAAAGCTGCGCAATGGAGCAATACTTTTTTCTATGCTGGGCCCAGTAACCAGATTGGCAGAGCGCTCTGGGCCAAGGCGAGTGCGTAACTCGTCCCAAAAACGCTCGTCACTCCAGTCTTCGACCTTATCTGTTAGTGGAACCTGTAAATAGTAACGGCTGCGTGTTTTAGAGCGCTGGCTACATAATACAAAACCCCGTTCGTGTTTTAGATAAATCAATTCATCCGACACTGGTGGTGTATCAGCCATCAAGCCTAACCAACCAAAAGGATAAACACGCTCGTAAGTTTTTAAAATATCAGCAGGAATGGTTTTGCGCGATACACCATGGAAACCATCACAGCCTGCTACATAATCACAATCTAAGCGGTGCTCTTGGCCGTCTTTAATATAAGTAACATAAGGCGTCGCTGTATCCACATCATGCAAAGCCACGTCTTTGGCTTCATAAATAGTCGTGGCCCCAATGGCTTCGCGCGCTGCCATTAGGTCGCGTGTAACTTCAGTTTGACCATAGACCACCACATGACGGCCCACCTGCTTCTCAAAATCCACGCGGTAGGACATGTCGTTAAAGATGATTTCACAGCCATCATGGTTCAAGCCGTGTTTCTCTAGGTTTTCGGTAACACCAGCACGCTTTAAACCATCAATAGTCACGCTTTCTAGTACGCCAGCACGAATACGACCTAATACGTATTCACCTGTTTGGCGCTCTAAAATAACGTTGTCGATACCATTTCTGGACAAAATTTGACCAAGCAACAAACCAGACGGGCCGGCTCCAATAATAGCGACTTGCGTACGCATGTTTTCCTCCGCTACAGAAATTGCAGTGATATAGATAGATGTCTTCATTGTCTGCAAAAAAAACCAAAGGAAAAACCACATAACTGTACTAACAGTTATGCGTTTTCATAGCGCTTGCGCCTATTTTTAGCTAAAAACCGATTTCAAACCAAAAAAATGGCTCTTTATGAGCCACAGGTAAAACACTTAACAGCCGCCTGCATAATCACTTTGACGCCATGCCTCAAACACCGTCACAGCTACAGCATTTGATAAATTTAAACTGCGCTGCCCTGGCATCATCGGTAAACGCAATCGTTGACCTACATCAAACAAGGCCACTTGCTCCGGCTTTAAACCAGCTGTTTCACAGCCAAACACAAACACATCACCAGGCAAAAAAGAATGATTAGCAATTAGGCTTGAGCCTTTGGTTGTCATAGCAAAGCAGCGCGTGGGTGCCGCACCAATCTGCTCTAAAGCAGTAGGCAAATCGGGATGAATTTGCATATGTGCCCATTCGTGGTAGTCAAGACCGGCACGTTTAAGCTTGCTGTCCTCAAGCCTAAAGCCTAACGGTTCGACCAAATGCAAATGGGCACCGGTGTTAGCAGCAAGACGGATGATGTTGCCCGTATTAGGGGGGATTTCGGGGGAAACCAGAACTATATGAAACATGATTTTTATTCGTTAAGCCACGGGGTTCGTGCCAAAGCCAAACCATAGACTTGATGTACTCCGTGCGCTTGTGCGCATAGAGCTGCCCCGTGCAACGTGCTACCTGTGGTCAACACATCATCGATGACAAGCAAAGTCTTAGGTGTGGCCGTAGAGCACCACTGAAAAGCACGTTGAGCATACTGCCAACGCTGATTTTGGGTACGGTGTTTTTGGGCTTGAGCATGTGCTGGCTGTGCCAATGCAATAGCGCTAGGAGCCCAATGTAAGCCTAAGCCCTGCGCCACATAGCGCCCTAGCTCTGCCGCAGGATTAAAACCGCGCTTGCACAGTGCTTGACGACGCGATGGAATAGCTACCACCCACGTATCAGCAGGCAACACCCACGAATCTGCCCTTAGAACTTCAAGCATTAACTCGGCCAAAACAGGAGCCAAACGAAACTGTCCAAAGCTTTTTAAGCGCCACACCAGACTGTCAACCGGCGCAGCATAATCAAACGCAACAGCCAACTGAGCCAGCGCCAGAGGCCTGTCGCGGCACGACATACAATCCAGATGCAAGCTCTCACCATCGCCCAAAACCGCTACTTTACACCGTTGGCAGCGCCAACGCACTTGTTTATGTCCACCCAACCAGTCAGTGCGGCACTCTGCACACAAAATAAAATGGGACTTCGCTAATGCGCTTTTCCGGTTAGAGTTCGGCATCAATAACCGTCTTTGCCCTGTGCCACCTAAAGGCAATGTGCACAACAAACAGTGATTTTGAAACAATAAACGCAACGATTGGGTGTACTTTGAACGCAGCATGCAGTCGCCTCCTAGAGGGAAATCAGCCATAATAGATAGACTTCTTTGCTGTGAATTTTCCTAGGTGTTGCTCTACATGACCACGTCTCGCCCTATTAATGCTCGTCACGTTCAACTGCAGTTCAATCGGCGCGCGCCCTTAGATGCAGCGCAGTTTTTGTACGGCGAAATCGCCCAGCGCATGCTGTCACGGCTTAGCTATATGACCTTGCAGCCCACCGATATTTTGGATGCCGGTTGCGGCGCAGGCCATGCGGTTGACCCGCTACGGGCTAAATACGTTGATATGAAATACGTAGGGGTGGATCACAGCTCAGCATTATTGGCTCTTGCTACACAACGCCATGGCCAAAGCCCCAGTTTATGGCAACGCTTACGCAAAAAAGAGTCTAATGCCCCACAGTTCGTAGAAGCCGACCTGGCTCAAACTCACCTAGCGCCTGCGTCTTTTGATTTAATTTGGTCTAATTTAGCCTTGCACTGGCATCCCGAGCCCGAGCAGGTCATCAATGAATGGCGTCGCCTTTTGCGCCCTGAGCGCTTATTGATGTTCTCGACTTTTGGCCCTGCGAGCTTTATCGAGCTTCGACAGGCAGTGGCTCAGGCCGAGCTAAATACGGCGCTGCTTGAGTTTGTGGATATGCATGATTACGGCGATATGCTGTTACAGCATGGCTTTACTGACCCCGTTATGGATCAGGAAACCCTGACCCTTACGTATGGGTCTGCACAGAAGTTACTTAAAGACGTGTACCATTTGGGCGGCAACCCGCACCCCCAACGTCGCCCTGTGACACGGGCAGCACTGCAACGTTTAATTCAAGCACTAGAAAGCCAACGGCAAATGGATGGCAAAATCCACCTGACCATCGAGGTCGCCTATGGGCACGCTTGGCGTACCACTGCTCAGCAGCATGGCAACGAAGTGCGCATACCCCTAAGCAGTATTAAGCGCAAAAACTAAGAGGACTGCTGACGACGACGTGCCGACGCGTCAATGCCTAGTTGTTTTAATTTGCGGTATAAGTGCGTGCGTTCTAGACCAGTGCGCTCGGAAACTCGAGTCATGCTGTAATTTTCGCGTGCCAAATGGTATTCGAAATAAATGCGTTCGAACTCATCACGGGCTTCGCGCAAAGGTAAGTCCAGCGAAATAGAGCCTAGGTATGACTCGTCTTGAGGCTGCGGTGCTGCTTGAGCCATAGCCGGAGCCGTTGCGCTAGTGCTGGCAACATTTTGCACTACATTTTTGGGAACCACCACAGTGCGCTCTAAGCCCGAAGCCACCGCCTCGAGTAGTTTTTGCATTGCAATGGGTTTTTCTAAGAAGTCCACCGCCCCAATACGGGTGGCTTCCATGGCGGTATCGACAGTGGCATGACCACTCATCATAATTACCGGCATATCTAATAAGCCGCGGGCTGCCCACTCTTTAAGTAGGCTGACTCCGTCGATGTCGGGCATCCAGATATCAAGTAACACTAAATCTGGGCGAGCCCGTAAACGCGCTTCTCGTGCTTGAGCTGCGTTTTCTGCCACCTCTACGGAGTGACCCTCGTCGTATAAGATTTCCGATAAGAGTTCACGGATACCGATTTCGTCATCAACTACCAGAATTCTGGCCATAAACCGTCCCTAACGTTCTTTTTAGGCATTATGATTGCCCTCGGATTTATTATGCAATGTTTGCGTCGTATTGGCTAGGCGCATAAATAACATTGAAATTCGTGCGCCGCCATCTTGGCGATTCGCTAAATCTATTTTACCGCCATGTTCTTCAATAATTTTCTTTACTATAGCAAGCCCTAATCCGGTGCCTGTGGACTTGGTGGTAATGTACGGCTCAAACACCCGAGCCAAAATAGCATCATCAAAACCAGGACCATTATCAGACATCACTAATCGTACTGCGGGTTGAGATTGATTATTATCTACGTGGGTAAGGCTAGTACGCACTACTATACAGGGATTTTCTTGTGATTTATCGTGTTCCAGTGCATCTGTAGCGTTACTTAGCAAATTATGGATAATTTGGCGCAGCTGCGTTGGGTCGCCCTCAAGCAAAGGCAAACCCTCGTACAAGCTAATTTGCAAAGGAATGCGTTGTGGATCAACGCTAGTTTGCGTCACCGGATCCCAGCCGTACAAACTGGCTATTTCAGAGATTAACTCATTTAAATCAACAGACTGCATTTGAGCCGGTGGAGTACGAGCGTACTCGCGGAAGTCCTCGACCATTTGTTTAAGCGAAGCCACTTGATTCACAATGGTGTTGGTGGCTCGGGTTAACATGCCCGCGTCTTTTTCGTCTAGCTTATCTACCAGCTTCAAAGCCAAACGTTCCGCTGAAAGCTGAATGGGGGTTAAGGGGTTTTTAATTTCATGAGCCAAACGACGTGCAACCTCCCCCCACGCCGCTAAGCGATTCACAGAAATCACATCACTAATGTCATCAAATACGACCAAATAGCCATTGCGTTGCCCATCCACGACCAAGGTTGTCCCTCGAGCCAATAACGTAATAATAGTGGGCTCTACATCGTATGCAGTGCGTAACTCGATCTCGAACTGCTGCTGCCAATGCTCACGCTCGGACTCAACCGCCACATGGGAAGCAAACGCATTTCGGATGTGGGTGGCAAACGCTTGAATTGGCTCAAACTCATCAAGACTACGCCCCATCAGCCCCAGCAAATCTATTTGTAAAATACGCTGCGCGCCTTCGTTAAAGCGGGTTAGGCTAAATCTTTCATCAAATACCAGCACCCCAGCCGAAAGATGACTTAGCACGGACTCCAAATACACATTGGAGCGTTCCAGTTGGCGCTTATTGTTTTCCACCATACGCCGCGCCTCTTCGAGCTGACGCGTCATGGCGTTAAAAGAACGCGTTAACTGCCCTACCTCGTCGGCAGAAGACGCCATCTCTGGCAAAGGACGGTAATCCCCCACCCCGACAGCTTGGGTACCCCCTGCCAAGGTCAGCAACGGCCGTACCAGACGACGTGACAAGGCAAATGCCGCCACTACCGCTGCAAACACCGCCAACACCAATGCTAAAGTCAGGGTCAGGCTGTAGAGCTTGCGTAAACCCACGCGCGATAGTCCTAGCTCTTGGTAGTCGTTATAACCTTGTTGGATTAAATTGGCGTGACGCGCTAGTTTCTCGGGCACCGGTTGAATCACCTGCAGCCAGCGCTTGTCAGGATTCACCCCATACTGAGTCAAACTGTTTTCATTTGACACCAAAGGCAAAATGACACGCAGCCGTAACCCCATTTCACCCGGACTGTTTTCGTCTACTTCAACGGCGGCATACTCATGCGCCACACGTAACTGATTGATAACCTGAGGTGGGGGCAAATCGGGCAACAACAACGCATAGTCCGAACTGGAAAAAGACAGTAAACGCCCACTAGAGGTAAACACCATGACCTCTTTCATCTCATAGCTTTCGCGCAAAGTACTCAGCATGATGGCGCTGCCATTGGGTGCGCCGTCTAAGCCAGCAACCAACTGATTCGCTTGTTTTTTTACCTCGTCCAGTTGCTGATCGAGTGCGGCACGACCTAGATTCAATCCGGACTCCAGCGCTGAATCTACCCGCACATTAAACCAAGACTCGATGGACTTGGACAAAAAATGCACAGACAGCACATAAATTAAAGCACCGGGAATAATGCCAATTAAGGTGAAATACCACGCAAAGCGTGCCGTCATCTTGGCACCAAACTGACGGCGGCGTATTTGACGCCAAAGGCGGACAGTAAGAATTAACACCCAAAAAATCAGGGCAAGCGCTAAGACCAGGTTTAAGCCTAGTAGCACCTCATAATACTGCGCAAAACGCGAAGCATTTACCGTGGACCACACCAGCATAGCCAAAAGTGCAATCGCACTAATGACGGCAACAACTAAAGCAAAGCGCAGCGACCAACGTATTAGGGCTGGAGCGCGTCGACGGAGAAATTGAAATTTTTCCATGGGGTTGCTAAGGACCACGAGCGCCCATTCAAAGCATCAACCTGAAGCGGACGGGTTAAAAGAGAAGTGTCTAGGCGCAAGCGTAAGCGCCCCTCGTATGTTTTATTGGGGTCTAAATCAATGGCATACGCCACCGCCCATTGTCGGATAGATTGCATAGGATACAACGCATCCTGCAAAGACGACTCGGGCCAAAGCAGATCGCCGGCCCCTACACGCCACTGCCGTGTGAGGGCGTTATAGACCACCCGCCATGTTTGGCTTTCTTTAATTTCTGTTTTGTCGAACCACCACCAACGCGCCCGATTAATTTCCACATCGGCAGTAAAGTGTAAAGGCACGCCTTTCAAGGCCGCCTGACGTAACTCATCAGAAAGCTCAAACTCAATATCAGCATTAATGAAAAGCTTGCCGTCTTCGATGTATGGCTCAACCACAATGACTTGCTCAGCCCCACCGAGCTGGGCGGGGTCATCAGCATTTGCTGCCGTGACCCACACCATCAAACTGATAAAACAAGCCACTATCACGTGTATAGAAAAACGTAATTCGCGCATTGTTTACTACCCTATTGAGCACTTTTTTGAAGCAAAGCGTAGAAAAACCCATCGCCCCCCGCCTGGTCATGCGTCGTTAAGGACGGCAGAACCTGCAAGGGTGACTCGGGTAATAGTACCGCATCTGGATGCTGTGCTAGAAACTGCTCGAGTTGTTGTTGCCCTTCTTCGGGAAAAACCGAACACGTTACATAGAGCAAATGACCGGTAGGTTTTAACGTGCTCCATAACGCTTTGAGTATGTGCTGCTGTAATGCCGCTGTAGCCTGAATGTCGGACTCACGTCGCAACCAGCGAATATCAGGATGACGTCGCACAATGCCAGCGGCGGTGCACGGCACATCAGCCAAAATCGCATCAAAAGGCACACCATCCCACCACGCATTTAGGTCTTGGGCTGGCGCAGCCTTTAGCTGCACATGATTACCCTCTAGCCCTAGTCGCTGTATGTTTTCACTGACGCGCTCTAGACGACTGGCGTCCACATCTAAGGCCACCAGATCGATATCGGCACGCTCTAATAAGTGGGCTGTTTTACCCCCGGGGGCAGCGCAAGCGTCTAGCACGCGCATACCATCGGTTATAGGTAGCAAGCGTCCGGCAATTTGGGCAGAACTGTCTTGTACCGACCACCAGCCCAAATCAAAAGCAGGAATCTGCTGCACAGGACGAGCTTGTTGCAGAATAACGGTATCGTGACCGGGCGACCAAGCTGGAATCTGGGCTTGCTCGAGCAAGGCCAAGAGCCGCGCTACGGAACAACGACGCTGATTCACCCGCAAGGTTAATGGAGCGGGAATAGCCGCTACCTGCAAAATCTGCTGCCAATCGTTGGGATAAGCTTTTTTTAAACGCTGCACCCACCATGCTGGGTGATTCCAGCGTGCGACGGGCTTTTTTAAAGCTTGCTCAAGCAATGCGTCTCGTTCACGAATAAAACGCCGCAACACGGCATTTAATAAGTTTTTAAAAGGCCGCAACTGACGTTGTGACTGGGCGGCTTCGACGGCTTGGTCTACCACGGTGTGCACCGAATAAATAGGCGTTTCGGGACGATCGCTAAATGCAGTTCGATCTGCTTGAAAACGCACAGCCACATCCACCAAAAGCAGAGCTTCCATCAGTAACGCGTCTAGTAGCGGCTCTTTGGGTTGACGCGGTACCAACAAACGACGCAGCTCTTGCGCCAAGCCCAAGTGACGTAAAGCATAAAAACTGTGAGCCTGTGCAGCCGCACGCACCGACGTTGGCGTGCGCGCCAAACTGTCAGTTAGCGAAGACCCTGTAAGAACCTCGTGGATATGACGAGCGGAAGCAAGTAAAACCTGAGCTAAAGCAGGCTGAGAAGCGGTAGACATGAAAAACTGAGCCAAAAAAAGCCAAAAAAGGCAGCAACATAAACTGTATCATTATTTACGCTTTTATAGGAGTTCACATTAATAACTGTGCTGTGCAAAGTACGCCTTATCACGCTCTGAGCACAGTTGGCTGTTTTCTTGCACGCTTTACTATTACGCCTAAAAACAAGCGGTGATGTGGCACGCAATACGCCAGACAAGGGGTAAAATTCTACTCTGCCCACCCTGCCACTCATGAACAAATGGAATGTATTGCGGGTTTTTATTCGCTTGATTCCCCACGCAAAGTTTGCTTTGATGGAGGGTAGGCGTATAGCGTATACCGCCTGTGAAATTTTCACCCATGCCGATTTATTGTACAGAGGCTTTTGCCCTCTGTTTGCTGACTGCTAGGACACGATGGAACACATTGCTTTTTTGCCCGTACACCGCGTTCAAGAAAACTCGCTCTATAACGAGTTTTTAACCGATTTAGCCGCCCAAGGCTTCCAAGGCGATATCGAACGCGATCTAGCCAAACGTGTTGTTTTTGCCACCGACAACTCTATTTATCAGCGCTTGCCCCAAGCCAGCGTATTTCCTCGTCACACCGACGACTTAATTTGTATTAGTCGATTAGCAGGCAGCGACAAATACCGCAGCATCGTACTCACAGCACGTGGTGGGGGCACTGGCACCAACGGTCAGTCATTAACTGACGGGCTTATTGTGGATATGTCGCGTCATATGAATCAAATCCTTCATATTGATGCGCGCGCCCGTACCGCAGTGGTGCAGCCCGGCGTGGTAAAAGATCAACTCAATGCCGCGCTCAAGCCATATGGCTTATTTTTTGCTCCCGAGCTATCCACCTCAAACCGAGCCACCATAGGCGGCATGATCAACACCGACGCCAGTGGTCAGGGCAGCTGTACGTATGGCAAAACGCGCGATCATGTTTTGGGTCTTAAAACTGTGTTGCTAGGTGGGCAGGTCTTGGATACTCATCCTCTCCATACCGATGAACTGCCAGCATTTAAAGCCGACCCGTTAGTGGGTGCTTTTTATCAAACCATCGACCAACTGGTCACCACTCACGCCCAAGCCATCCGCGATACTTTCCCACCATTAAATCGTTGCTTAACAGGTTACGACTTACCCCATATTAAAGAGGGCGAGTCCTTTAACCTCAACAATTTACTGTGTGGTGCCGAAGGCTCGTTGGGCTTTATTGCCGAAGCCAAACTCAACGTACTGCCTATTCCCACCGAACAAATTCTAGTGAATGTGCGCTATGCCGACTTTGAGGCTGCGTTGCGTGATGCCAAAGCATTAATGGCCTTAAAGCCGCTTTCTATTGAAACCGTAGACTCCAAGGTCTTGGGCTTGGCACAAAACGATATCATTTGGCACAGTGTGGCAGAGTACTTCCCTGACAATGCCGATGGCACCCCCACCTTGGGTATTAATCTAATTGAGTTTGCCGGTAACGATATCGATACACTGCAGCATACAGTTACAGCCTTTATCAAGCATTTGGAAAGCGACACCAGCGTAGTGCGCCTAGGGCATACCGTCGCTTACGGTGCCAAAGCCGTTAATACCGTATACGGCATGCGTAAACGTTCCGTGGGCTTGTTAGGCAACGTAGAGGGCGAAATACGCCCCCAGCCTTTTGTAGAAGACACTGCTGTACCACCAGAAAACCTAGCGGATTTTATTGCTGAATTCCGTGCGGTCTTGGACGAGGCCAATTTGTCTTATGGCATGTTTGGGCACGTGGACGCCGGGGTCTTGCATGTACGCCCTGCTCTAGATATGAAAGACCCTGCCCAAGCCGCCATGATCCGCCCTATTACAGACAAAGTGGTAGAGCTTGTGCATAAATACGGTGGCGTGCTGTGGGGCGAACACGGCAAAGGGCTGCGCTCGGGCTATGCACCCAAATTCTTTGGCGACTTGTACCCCGTGCTGCAGCAAATTAAAGCCTTATTTGACCCATACAACCAGCTTAACCCCGGAAAAATCGCCACACCCAGCACTACCCCTAACGCCCAGCTACTAGCGGTAGATCAGGTCGAGCTCCGCGGTGACTTCGACCGCCAAATCAAGTTTTCTGATTGGAAACTGTTTAATAGTGCCGTGTACTGTAATGGCAACGGCGCATGCTACAACTACGACACAGACGACGCCATGTGCCCCTCGTGGAAAGCCACACGCGATCGTCTGCATTCACCCAAAGGCCGCGCCTCGGCAGTGCGCGAATGGCTACGCCTGCAAAACAATCAAGGTCTAGACCTTAGCACCTACCAAGCCCCCAACACGGCGCTAGGGCACCTCAAGCAATGGCTGCATAAAGCCCAAGCCAGCTGGCAACAGCCGCGCTCTAAAAAAGAGGACTATTCCCATCAGGTTTACGAGGCCCTAGAGGGCTGCTTGTCCTGTAAATCCTGTGCGGGCCAATGCCCCGTCAAAGTAAACGTACCCGATTTTAAAGCTCGCTTTTTATACCTGTATCACAGCCGCTATTTGCGACCACTCAAAGACTATGCAGTGGGCTCGCTTGAGTACGTATTGCCCTATGCAGCCAAAGTGCCTGCACTCTACAACGGCATGATGCGACTAAAGCCAATACAAACTCTGGTCAGCAAAACCGTAGGCCTAAGCGATATTCCGTTATTAAGCACCACTGCTTGGCAGCCTTTGCTAGAGCGTTATGGGGTGCAGGTTGCTACCCCAGACGTCTTAAAACAACTCAGCCCAGCACAAAAACAAAATAGCATTATTTTGGTGCAAGACGCGTTTACACGTTATTTTGAAACCCCTTTGTGGGAAGAATGGCTAGCCTTATTGCAGCATCTACAGGTCAATGTGTATATAGTGCCTTTTATGCCTAACGGCAAACCGCTGCAAGTTCACGGGTTTTTAAATCGTTTTAAACAACAAGCCCAGCGTCATGCGCAACTGCTAAACGAGCTCAGCGCCGAAGGGGTAGCATTGGTGGGCTTAGACCCTGCCATGACCTTGGTGTATCGCCAAGAATACCGTCAAGCGCTCGAGCCCGATATGACAGCGCCTAGCGTGCAACTACCTCAGGAATGGCTGCACCACTGGCTGCAGCACCAAGACCTCAGTCACGTGCAAAACGATACCACCTTGGATAACACCTATTATTTGGTGGGTCATTGCACTGAAAAAACCACCGCCCCTAAAGCCGCCGCTTTATGGAAAGACGTCTTTGCTTTACTAGGCCTAAATTTAGTCAATGTGGCTAGCGGCTGCTGTGGCATGGCGGGTACCTATGGTCACGAAAGCCAACACCAAACCACCTCCGCCACTATTTATGGTCAATCCTGGCAGCGCATTGTGGCACGCCACGGTGGTAGTGGCCGCTTGTTAGCGACCGGTTATTCCTGTCGCAGTCAGGTCGAACGCTTTAGCCAACTTAAAATCAAACATCCGTTGCAAATACTGCAACAACACTATTACTCTCAAGCCAGAAAATAGGAGACAGTTGATGCCATCCACCCCCTTTATGGCTCCTAGCCAAATCCGAGCCTTATTCTCAACAGCCATGTCCACCATGTATAAGGACGAGGTTCCTTTATATGGCGAGCTGCTTGATCTTGTGGCTCAGGTCAATCAAGACTGCCTACAGCAAAATCCGCAACTAGAGCAACATTTACGCACCACACACGAATTAGAACGACTTGATGAGGAGCGCCATGGTGCCATCCGCGTTGGCACAGCGCACGAACTACACACCTTGCGTCGATTGTTTGCGGTAATGGGGATGGAACCAGTGGGGTATTACGATCTTGCTCCGGCTGGCGTTCCTGTGCACTCTACGGCATTTCGGGCACTGCACGAGGCCGATTTACGTCAAAGCCCATTTCGCGTCTTTACCTCGCTATTGCGACTTGAGCTCATTGACAACCCCACCTTGCGCGACGAAGCCAATGAAATCCTAGCGCGACGTCAGATTTTTACGCCTGCTGCGCTTGAGCTCATTGAGCTGCATGAAAAACAAGGCGGCTTAACCGCTGAGCAAGCCCAGCAGTTTGTAACCGAAGCCCTAGAAACCTTTAGATGGCACAGCGAGGCCACGGTTAGCAGCACGCAATACCAAAACTTGCACGACCAGCATCGTCTCATTGCCGATGTGGTGGCCTTTAAAGGCCCGCATATTAATCACCTTACACCACGCACGCTAGACATTGATGCTGCCCAAGCAGAAATGCCTAAACGTGGCATTAGCCCTAAAGCGGTTATTGAAGGTCCGCCGCGCCGTCAGCAACCCATTTTATTGCGCCAAACCAGTTTCAAAGCCCTCGAGGAAAGCGTGCGCTACAGCGACCAACAGGGCACAGAGCGCGGCACTCACACAGCGCGCTTTGGTGAAATTGAACAACGCGGTACTGCACTTACCCCTAAAGGGCGTGATCTGTACGACCAGCTTTTGCAAGCAGCACGCGCTGAAATGAATGGCCCCACTACCGAAGCCAATGCCGATCATTACTACGAAGTCCTAGAGCGTCATTTCAAGGCTTTTCCAGACGATCTACTCAGCTTGTACCAGCAAGGCTTAATCCATGTTACCTATAGCCCCACCGAACAGGGTTTAGCCAAAGCCGGTCAGTTTCCAGCCAACACCACGCTAGATACACTGATTGCAAATGGCGATGTCCGTATTGATGGCATTGTGTACGAAGACTTCCTACCAGTTAGCGCCGCAGGCATTTTTCAATCGAACTTAGGCGAAGGAGCCACCACAGAATACGCCCAACTATCGAATCAAGAGGTATTCGAGCGCGACCTAGGCTGTAGTGTGCAAGATGAGCAAGCGCTTTATCAGGCGCAAAGCGAGCGCTCCTTGGCACACACCAAGCAACAGCTGCAACTCAATTAAACACCCGTTAGCAATAAAAAGAGTCCTGTAAACACAGGACTCTTTTTTATGACTGCTAGTGTGCAGACAAGTAATCGCTAAGGCAGTGCTCTACCAAACAACGGGAGCAGCCACCACATCGGGAGACTCTGCCAACGACACAAAGCGGCGCGATGCGCCATCGTAGGCGTCGATGGTACCCGATTCAATATCAAAGACCCAACCATGCAGGCTGAGCTTATTTTCAGCCAAAGCCAAACGCACCGATGGATGAGTCTGCACATTAGCGAGTTGTGCAATCACATTTTCTCGTACCATTGAAGCAATACGCTCTTGCTCATTAGCATGAGGACGCGCTTCATTAACCAAACGGGCCGAGTCCGCATAACGTAGCCAATGCTTCACAGCAGGCATGTGGTCTAGACACTGACACGCTGCAATAGCAGTCATAGCGCCACAATCAGAGTGACCGCAAATTACTAAATCCCGCACACCGAGCTTAGACACGGCGTACTCTACCGAGGCCGACACCCCGCCCGGCTCTGGCCCATACGAAGGCACAATATTGCCCGCATTGCGAATAACGAAAATATCACCTGGCTCGCGTTGTGTAACAAGCTCTGGAACAATTCGGCTATCCGAACAGGAAATAAACAACGCACGGGGATTTTGATTGGAAGCGAGATTTTTAAACAAATGCTCGCGCTGAGGATAGGCTTCTTTTTGGAACTTTAAAAAGCCTTCAATAATTTCTTTCATCCGGAGTCCTTGGGCAGCTATAACGCTTTGCGTTGCTAAGCCGTCTTGATGTTGCCGCTAAAGCAGCCCATTCCTAGGTGAACGACCAGCCGCCGCTAAAGCTAATTGGCTGATTTTACTGCCAATTAGCCGTTGGACTCAATAAAAAACTCATACCACCCTACAAAGCCTACTTAATTAAGCCTGACTCTGTACGTTTAAGCACGACAAACAAACCAAACACTAACCACCACAATGCACAACTAAACAACCCAAGACCCGCATCCTTTTACTTGCTGTCCTTGTGTTCAGGCAGTTTTTTACGTGGTGTGGCGGCAAAATCCTCTAACTCTTTTTCCGTCATGGAATCATACATAGATTTAGCCGCCCCTTTGAGCTCACTGACTTTGATTTCCTTGCGCTTGGCTGACAGCGCGGCTCCGGCAGCTTTTTGCTGAGCTTTAGAAACAGCAGGCATCATCGACTCCTTTAGCGATTCAACGTATTACTCTACTAGCAAGTAATGATCCTACGCCCCAATACACCATACAAAAAAACCGACTTGTGCCGGTAGTTTGGCCCAAGTCGGTTTAAGCATATCCAATAAAAGGAATTATTGGACTTTTAGATCGCCTTTCATCAAAGCCAAGTGGCCAGGGAAAGAGCAGAAGAAAGCGTAGTCCTCGCCCTCTGTTAGATCGGCAACCTTAAAGGTAACGGAGGTGTCTTCGCCCCCACCAATCACACTTGAATGAGCTACAACACGTTCGTCATCTGGTTTAACGTAGTCGTTGTCCAAGCCTGCAGCAATACCATCGTTAGCGACGGCTTGCTCATCGGCCTTTTTAGAAATAACCACGTTGTGACCCATGCTAGCGACGGGCAAAGTGCCTGTGTGTTTTAGATTAATGGTGAACTCATCACAACTTTTATCTACGATGATTTCTTGGGCGCTAAACTGCATCGCATCATTGCCTTCGAGATCGAAACTGCAATCAGCTGCCATTGCTGCCGGTACACTGGCAACGGCTAAAGCAGCGGCAAAAGTGAATTTCGCGAACATATATAACCTCCTAATCAACAAAAAAAACTACTCTTTCATCATAAGAAAAACTGCTTCAACTGTACATGCCCCCACCCTTACTTTATGTAAGTAATTTTAGCATTACGCCATAAAACCCCATCAAACCCTTATTATTAGGCCCTTCAGCAGACTTCGTACCTTTCTCAATCCACGGTATGATGGGGTGATCTTTTCGAGGAGGCAGGATGACTATTTATCAATTTCAACATAAAAAACCCAGCATTGCTGATTCCGCCTACGTGGCAGCCGAAGCGGTAGTGATTGGCGACGTACATCTAGGGCAGCAGGTTAGTGTTTGGCCTGGGGCCGTTTTGCGCGGTGATAACGAGCCCATTGTCTTGGGCAACGGCAGCAATGCCCAAGAGGGGGCCGTCTTTCATACCGACCCCGGCTACCCTTTAACCGTAGGCAAGAACGTAACCGTTGGGCATCAAGCCATGCTGCATGGCTGCACCATCGAGGACAACTGCTTAATTGGGATTCAAGCGGTGGTACTAAATGGTGCCGTCATTGGTGCAGAGTCCCTAGTGGGGGCGGGCGCGCTAGTTACAGAAAACAAAGTATTTCCACCGCGTTCCCTTATTTTAGGTAGCCCAGCAAAAGCGGTACGCACCTTAACTGAAGACGACATCGTCGCAATGCAAAAAAATGCACAAACCTATATAGAACGCGGGCAAGCATTTAAGACGGACTTGGTAAAACTAAGCGATTAAGCCCATCTAAAGCCCTAAGCCTTTGGTACGTAAACTAAGGCAACAGCGCTTCTAACTGAGGCGCTATTTTTTGCACTAAAAACCGTGTCGCTGCCGTAGACAGATGGGAATCATCCACATAGGCCATGGCTTTGGGTTCAAAGCTCTGATCGGGCAAACGGATTAAACACGCTTGCTCTGTATCACACAGGTAGTCGGTAGCAGAAACATAATGCACATACGGCTGCCCTTGCCAATGGTCTCGAATACGCCCATCAAAAAATTGCGCACTGTCCAACAAACCAAAACTCGTAAACGGGGGAACCACACTGCCCCGCAGCGCAAAATAATTAAACGTATTTTGACCTGCAGGCTTTTTCCAGTTGGGTATTGGGCCGAGGATAACAACCTCTGTTTGGGGTAAATAATGGCGGATTTTTTCTATGGTGGTCTGCAACTGCTGCTGCATGGCCTCGGGTGTTTGACTATGGGCCACCCAAAACGCATGCAGTACCAACACAGCTGGCGGCCGCTGTCTGAGTTGCTCTAGCGCCCGTTCAGAGATGCTGCTGTAATCCCAACCCATATTATTTTTGCGCTCCGCATCAAAATACGGTGCCGTCGCATCTATGGTTAACTGGCCGATTTGCACCCCCTGTGTTTGCCCCCACTCGTGCAAAGCCTGATAGAGCGATGCGGCTTGTGAGTCCCCCCACAGCACCACACTTGCAGACGCATCGGGTAAACAGTGCTCAGCATTTAGCTGGGGGTCACGATAAACCATATTGTGGCACTGGCCCTCGCGTAATGCGCCTAACCACTCGGGAGTACGCAAATCCATTGACACCACCTCTCGTACCTCGGGCGCAAAGCGCTTAGGCATGCCTTTGGCTAACCAAATGGCGCTAGCGACTACGGCAATCAGCCCCATCACTGCACACAAGCCAAGCAGTTTTATGCGCCCAGCGCGACCACCACGTAAGGGTTCCTCTACATAGCGATACGACAACCAAGCCAATAAAACGCTTAATAACAATAAAACAGTAATAATAAGCGGGTGCCACTGGGCCTCAAACAAATAGCTAAAATTATGAAAATACGCTAATAGAGGCCAATGCCATAAATACAAAGGGTAGCTAATTAAACCAACCCAAACCATAAGCGGTCTGGATAAAACATAGCGGTTAAACCACGCATAGGGCCCAGCCGCAATAAAACACACCGCGGAAAGCACAGGCCAAATTGCACGCCAACCGGGAAATACACTTTGTGGATTTAAATTAACCAAAGCCACAATAAAAAAGATAAGACCGGCTAATGACAATACATGGTGACGCCTAAGTGCTACACCATTTAGTGATAATGGATTTTGCGTTTTTTTAATAGACCACCACGCTAAAGCGGCACCTGCTAGCATTTCCCAAAAACGTGAAAAAGGATTATAAAATGCTAATTTTAAATTGCCTAAAGTTAAATAATGACTATAGGCAAATGATGACGCCATACAAATAACTACGGCTAACCATAACGGCCATTTACGCCAATAAAAAAACCAAAGCACCAAAGGCCACAGTAAATAAAACTGCTCCTCTATACCTAATGACCACAAATGCAAAAGCGGATTGGTATCGCTAATATCACTAAAATACCCGCTATCGGCAGCCAGCATAAGATTTGAAACAAAAGCAGCCCCACCTACTGTATGTTTGGCTAAAGATTGAAGCTCTAGGGGGGAAAGCACAAACCACCCCAAACCCAAACTAAAAACCAATACCACCACCAGCACGGGAAACAAACGACGAATACGTCGCTCGTAAAAATGCCAAATACTAAACTGCCCTAGCCGCAAACTACGAATAATAATTGAGCTAATTAAAAACCCACTAATTACAAAAAAAACATCTACCCCCACAAACCCCCCAGGAAGCCATTCCGGAAAGCCATGGAAAAGTAAAACACTTATTACCGCGATAGTCCGTAAACCATCAATATCTGGCCGGTATTTAGGATGCGTTTTGCCAGTGGGAGATAGATTTACACTCAACGTTTTCTCAGCTCAAATCAGTTACAAAACAAAGTATTTCCACCGCGCTCCCTTATGTTAGGTAGCCCAGCAAAAGCGGTACGCACCTTAACTGAAGACGACATCGTCGCAATGCAAAAAAACGCACAAACCTATATAGAACGCGGGCAAGCATTTAAGACGGTCTTGTTAAAACTAAGCGATTAAGCTCCAAGCGCAACCGAGTATTTTTTACAGGTGGCCCATGGCTGTGCTTGATGCTGGTCTTTCACTGATAACACTGGCGACCCAGTCACTAAGGGCCACTCAATACCCACGCTGGGATCATCCCAACGTAAGATCTGCTCGTCGTGCGGCGCATAATACGCCGTGCACTTATAGTGCAGGTCGGCATGGGCGCTAAGCACATAAAACCCGTGCGCAAACCCGGGGGGAATCCATAGCTGATTTTTGTTTTCTGCGCTTAAATACACCCCTACCCACTGACCAAAGGTAGATGAATCGGCGCGAAGATCTACCGCCACATCGTAAACCTCACCAGCGGTCACGCGCACTAATTTGCCTTGGGGCTGATGGTACTGATAATGCAAACCACGTAACACACCCTGCCCTGAGCGTGAATAATTTTCTTGAACAAACTCATATGCGCCGCAGTGCTGCTGAAAAACAGTTTTCCTAAAGCTTTCCATAAAAAAACCGCGTTCGTCCCCCAAAACGGTTGGCTGTAATAGCACCACATCGGGTATGCGTTGGGCTATGTATTGCATGGACTTTACCTTAATAAAAACAATAAATAATCACCATAGGCAGTTTTGGCGAACCTTTCTCCAGCCGCTTGCAATTGCGCATCTGTAATCCAGCCATTGCGCCAAGCAATTTCCTCTAGACACGCTATTTTTAAACCCTGACGTTTTTCTATGGTTTGCACGTACTGCGATGCCTCTAAGAGACTGTCATGAGTACCAGTATCTAGCCAGGCAAAACCGCGACCCAGTTTTTCTACGGTCAAATTACCTTGCTCTAGGTAGGCGCGGTTTAAACAGGTAATTTCGTATTCACCGCGCGCAGAGGGCTGCACCTGCTTAGCTAGCTCCACTACTTGCTGGTCATAAAAATACAACCCTGTTACCGCATACGGTGACTTGGGGTGTAGTGGTTTTTCTTCGATGGAAATGGCTACCCCATTGGCATCAAACTCTACTACACCAAAGCGCTCTGGGTCGTTAACCAAATACCCAAAAACAGTGGCCCCCGTTTCCTGTTGAGCCGCTTTTTGCAGCTGCATGGAAAAATGCTGACCGTGGAAAATATTATCGCCTAACACCAAGCACACATTCTTATCACCAATAAATGATTCACCAATAACGAATGCTTGTGCTAGCCCAGCAGGAGTGGGCTGAACCGCATACTCAATCTGCAAGCCAAACTGCTCACCACTGCCCAGTAGTTTCTGAAAGTTGGGTAAATCTTCGGGAGTGGAAATGACTAAAACCTCATGAATCCCTGCCAACATTAATACAGACAAGGGGTAATAAATCATGGGTTTATCATAAATAGGCAGCAGTTGCTTGGATATCCCCAAAGTAATCGGATGCAGACGCGTACCTGCACCCCCCGCCAATATAATGCCTTTGCGTTGATTTTTTATTGCGATATGCATCTAGTTAGGTACTCCGCCCAAGTTAAATTCAATTGATCGCGCCAGCATGGCATACACAACCCAAACGTAGTCTGAATTTTCCCTAAATCCAAACGCGAATTTAGCGGACGCGGCGCTGGAGTGGGATACTGAGCCGTGCTAATGGCCTGCAACCCCTCTGGCTCTAGCTGTAGGTTTAACGGGTGACGGCGTGCTAAAGCGATAATATGGCAGGCAAACTCGTACCAACTACACTCCCCGGCTGTGGTTAGGTGATACACTCCAGCATGCAGCGCCGTCTTTTGTGCCAATACCTGCTGCAGCACCAAAGCAGTAACCATAGCAATAAAACGTGCAGGCGTCGGCGCACCGCGTTGATCGTCTACCACGGTTAATTGCGAACGCGTTTGGGCTAGACCCAAGATCGTGCGCATAAAATTGTGCCCCCGCGCCGCATACACCCAACTAGTACGAAAAATTAAATGCTGCGCACACTGCGCAATAATGGCATTGTCGCCCGCTAATTTCGTTTGTCCATACACAGTTTTAGGTTGGGAAACATCCGTTTCTTGCCACGGTTTTTCACCCAAGCCACTGTACACGTAGTCTGTAGAGTAATGCACAAGCCATGCATTTAATTGCGTGGCTAGGGTTGCTAGTAAAGCAGGCAAGTCTGCATTGATATGGTACGCAGCCTGTGACTGAGCCTCAGCCAAGTCAACCCCGGTCCATGCCGCAGCATTAACAATCACATCGGGTTGAAGCTGCATGATGATCTGGCTCAAGCGCTCAAACTGCACAAAGTCGACTTCTTTGCGACTAATACAATGCACATGCCCTAGAGGGGCTAAAGCACGGACTAGCTCGTACCCTACTTGCCCATAAGGCGCTAACACCACGATTTTTCGCATTAGTCCTGCTCGCTTTGGTAAGACCCATCTAAAATAGCCTGCCACCAATGAGGATGGTCCAAATACCATTGCACCGTTTTTCTTAATCCGGTTTCAAAGCTTTCCTGGGGATGCCAGCCTAACTCTTGTTGAATTTTTGCTGCGTTGATAGCATAGCGCACATCGTGACCCGGCCTATCTTTAACATGCGTAATTAAATCTGTGTAATACCTAACACCTGCGGGCTTGACTGGTGCTAGCTCCTCAAGCAAATGGCAAATAGCGTACACCACATCCCGATTCGTTTTTTCATTGTGGCCCCCGACCACATACGTCTGCCCTACTACACCCTGTGCAGCTACGTTTACCAAGGCTCTTGCGTGATCGTCCACATACAACCAATCACGAACTTGCATGCCATCCCCATAGATGGGCAATTTTTTGCCTGCCAACGCCTGCACAATCATTAATGGGATTAACTTTTCAGGGAAATGATAGGGCCCATAATTATTAGAGCAATTGGTAATTAGCGTAGGCAAGCCATAAGTACGGTGCCAAGCGCGCACTAGATGATCTGAGCCCGCTTTGCTAGCCGAGTAGGGGCTGCTAGGGTCATACGGCGTGGACTCTACAAAAAACGCCTCTGTGCCTGCTAAGTCGCCAAAGACTTCGTCCGTAGACACATGCAAAAATCGAAACCCATCTTGTTCAGCAGCGTTAAGACTAGCCCAATACTGACGCGCAGCCTCTAGCAGCACATAGGTACCGACCAGATTGGTTTGAATAAAAGCGGCCGGACCAGTAATAGAACGATCCACATGGCTTTCAGCCGCTAAATGAACCACCACATCAGGCTGAAAGGAATCAAAGACCTGTGTCATGGCCGCCACATCACAGATGTCTGCACGTACAAACTGATAGCGGTCTGAGTCGGCTATGTCACGTACCGAGTTCAGATTACCGGCATAGGTGAGTTTGTCTATATTTATTACCTGATGAGTAGTATTGGTAATTAAATGGCGCACCAGCGCAGAGCCAATAAACCCAGCCCCGCCTGTAACCAAAAAACGCTTCGCACACTCTCCCCGTCCTGTAACCATCGTAATCCTAATCACTATAAAAAAACCCGCTCGTTTCTTGGACAAAGAGCTGGGTATATAAAGATGTGTTTTTATTATACGACGAATGCGCTATTAGCTCTGGACAATGCATCGACAATAAAACCACTTTCTAGTGATCTCACAATGCTTGTCATACAAAAAGCCTCAAACCTAGCCATTATTTTCAAGACAATTCTATTAAAACCCGCCATATACAGTGCGGAATAGGTCCATAAATCTTCGCGCTATGTATTCCCTTATAATTATTGCTTTACCTGAGTACGTGGAAGGCCCGTCTTTCAGGGCTGAAGGGCATCAAAGGAGAATACAATGCGCTTATTGGTAACGGGTGGCTTGGGGTTTATTGGAAGTCACACCACGGTACTGCTCTTGCAAGCTGGTTACGAAGTGGTTATTTTAGACAACCTGTCTAATAGCCACCTGCAGGTCTTGAATGCCATCGAGCAGCTTTGCCACCAACGCCCACAGTTTATACAGGGCGATGTACGCGACCGCGACCAACTTAACGCTCTATTTACTGCCTTTCCTTGTCAGGCCGTATTGCATTTTGCAGGCTTAAAGGCGGTAGGCGAGTCCGTACAGCACCCCTTGCGCTACTATGACAACAACGTTAATGGCTTAATCAGCTTGTTGCTCGCCATGGAACAAGCACACGTCCATCAACTGGTTTTCTCGTCCTCGGCAACGGTGTATGGCGAACCCACCATCTTGCCATTGACCGAATCGCACCCCTTGTCAGCTACCAACCCATACGGACAAACCAAATTAATCGGCGAACACCTTTTACAAGACTGGCACCGCAGCCAACGCCACAGCGCTATCGCGTGTTTACGTTACTTTAACCCCGTCAGCGCCCACCCCAGTGGCCTACTAGGCGAAAATCCTCAGGGCAAGCCCAACAACCTCATGCCATATATTATGCAGGTAGCCAGTGGGCAACGCGACACCCTTCATATTTTTGGTAACGACTACCCCACCCCCGATGGCACCGGGATACGCGACTATTTACATGTGATGGATTTGGCAGCGGGCCATGTGGCGGCGGTGGATTATCTGCTACGCCACCCATACGCGTTTTTACAGGTGAACTTGGGCACAGGCCAAGGCTATTCGGTATTAGAGCTAATGCATATGGTGGAACGCGTCACGGGAAAACCTATCCCGCATGAAATCGTAGCGCGTCGCCCTGGGGACATTGCAAGCTGCTATGCCGATCCAACCCTAGCCAAACAGTACTTAAACTGGGTCGCACACCACGATCTTTTTACGATGTGTGCCGATGCTTGGCGTTGGACGCAGCACCACCAGCCCTAAGCACAAGGTATTAATACGCCCCGTCACGCTTTAAAACAATTTCTACGGTTTTAGCCAAAATCACAATGTCATTCCAAAGCGACCAATTTTTGACATACCACGCATCAAAATAAACGCGTGTGTCGTAATCCACATCATTACGACCACTGACTTGCCACAAACCCGTCATACCCGGTTTAGCCATCAGGTAGTAGCCCTGATTGGTGCCATACCGCTCTAGCTCGTCGGGCACAATAGGACGTGGGCCCACTAGACTCATCTCACCCCGAATTACATTCCACAGCTGGGGGAGTTCGTCTAAACTGGTTTTGCGTAAAAAATGCCCTACCGGAGTAATACGCACATCGTTTTTTAGCTTAAAGTCGGCCTGCCACTCGGCACGAGCCTTGGGGTCTGTACGTAACAGTTCCTGCAACACCTCGTCGGAATTCAGCACCATGGAACGGAACTTTAAACAGGGGAAGAGTTTGCCATTGCGCCCTACCCGCATGTGCTTATAAATAGGGCTGCCCCCATCGCGCATAATCCAAAGCACCAACACAATCAACAGGGGAGCCAGCAACACACTAATTAAAAGCGCTATTAGCAAATCAAAACTGCGCTTTACAAAACGCGCTGACCACTTGGTCAGATTCGTATTAATTTTTAATAACAGCAGCTCGTAACGAAACAAATACGACACATCGGTACTATTTAACGGAATGCCCCGTAGCGTAGGCACCACCGACACCACACGACACTGCTGTAACGCCAGCTTTTGAATCCATTGCTCGCGTAACACCTCTTGACCATCGTCTAGCGCCAATACATATTGGGTATGACGTGGATCTGTAGTACGCCATAACAAGCGCTCGTCGCTGACCACCCGCAAACCGTGAATACGCTGCTGATGGGGTGGGTTCGCTGCAAAAAAATAACGAAAGCGCAGACCTAGCTCTTTTTCACCTTTCAGCGCCTTGTAGGACTCGATGGCATTGGCTCCTGTGCCGATAATGACGCAATCTTTTAGCCAAATGCCCGTGCGCCGCAGGATTTTCTTTACTACAAAACGCCCCGACGCCACAAAAACAGCAATACTAACCCAGGTAAACACCCACAAATAACGCGACACATGCCACTTGGAAAACGCCAAAATCGCCAAATTAAAAATGGCAAAAATAGCCACAGTACGCAGTATTTCCTTTAGCTCAAACCAAAACGGCTTGCGGTAAGTGTAGTGACGCAAACGAACCCAAAACCACCCCACACACAAACCGCCCAATACTCCATGCGCCACAAACTGCGGATACCATTGCGAGGGGGGAATAAAGCGACGAATATCGCCCCAAATCAGCCACACCACCCACAGCGCAACAAAGGGACCAAGCAGAAAAAAAACAAAATCCGCACTGGCTAGGGCCAGTTGTGAAACAGCAGATTTAGTCCTATTAAGGTGAAGATATTGTTTTTTTCTCATTGGGTATTCTTATAAGGGTCTAACACGAATGGGGTAATTATAGCGATATCACCTCCAGCGCTTGGCTAAAAATGGCCATACTTACCCCAAACGCGCTTCAAATCATCATTACGACGCCGTGAAACCCAAATGCGCTACCACCTGCTTTGCCATTTGTTGCCACGTTTGCCATGGCATATCAGCAGACGTCGGAGTACGCTGCTCAAGCCACTGTATTAAAGCCTCTGCCAACTGCTGGGCGGTATCCGCATGAAAGAAAAAAGCATGGTCGCCAGCGACCTCGCGAAACACCGGCAAATCCCGCGCAATAATGGACAATTGGTGTTGCGCCGCCTCGATCAAAGGCAATCCAAACCCTTCACCAAACGACGCCGCAATCAAGGCAGAACTGCTTTGGTACAACTGCTCGACAAACTCATCACTGGCGTCATTAAACCAATACAAATTACGTTTTAACTGGCTAAGCCCATAAATGGCCTGAGGAATGGTGCGCCGCGCGTTGGGTTCCAACCCCCTCCAACCCTCGCGCCCCACCACCACCAGATTAACGTCCACCCCTTTACGCCACAACAGTGTCATGGCCTCCAGCACCTGTACATGGCCTTTACGGGGCTCGATGGTACCGACCATTAAAAATGTCGGTTTGCTACGAATTTTCTGCAGCAAATGCTCGGCCTGCGGTGGCATTCCTTGGGATGGATCAGAGTTAACAATATCTGCGCCCAAATGCGCCCACTGAATTAAATACGTGGGTTTTAAGGCTAAGTGAGTTTGCTGGGCGCGCCACTCAGCAAAAGCATCGGCTACCGTTTTGGAAATGGCAATCACCCCATCAAAGGTAGCAATGCGCTCTAACCACTGCTCATGCTGCTGATCTGCACCCGGAGGGAACACCTCTGGTATTTGAATGGGCAACAAATCATACAGCATCCAGTACACCGTTACCCCCTGAAGTTGCAGACGTTGAAATAAACCATCTTGATCAGCCTGCTGCATAAAATGCCCAGACAAATCCAAACCCAACAAGGTGTCGCCAGCCCCGAACTCCACCACCTCATCGTGTAAGAGCGGATAACTGCGGTGCGCGTCCACCTGTGGTAGCGTATGCCGACGTGCGTAGCGATACTGCCAATGGCCGTCGTCCTCAGCCAAATACACTGGCTCTAAATAAAACTCCCCCTGTGCCAATGACTCGTTAAGCAACGCCACTGACAACGCCCGTACCACACGTTCGATACCGGTGCGAAGGTCATGATGCAAAGTCGCTGTCATATCAATAAAAAGCCGTTTCTGAGGCACCGGCGTCGGATACGTAGCAGCAATGGCCCGAGCTAGCTGCCTAAAATGGAAAGCCGTGGCCTGCGGCGCAAGCACTGACCCCACAGCGTGGGCCACATCGTAGCCATGAGGAACCGCGTAAAACTGTTCGATGGCGTCGTAATAGCGCTGCGCACACTGCTGGGGGTGGTGCACATGCTGTACCTCTGCCAAAGCGCGCTGCCCCAACTGCTGACGCCGTGCGGCATCCTCGTGCAAAGTATGTAATGCCTGAACAAGTTGCTCATCACTAAATGCATCGGGCAGCATCCAAACTGCATCCTGATTGATTTCCGCAAATGCACCATTGGCATTCATAATCACTGCCAAACCCGCCGCCATACCATCCAGCACTGTGGCCGAGGACTCACCACGAGATAAGGAACGTAACTGCACCACGACGTCAGCAGCCGCTAAATAGTTTTGGTATTGCTGGTGCGAAGCAAAACCCGTAATAGTAATATGCTTTGTCTGTCCACTGTGTTGAATGGTATCAACCAACGCCTGACCATAGGTCTCGGGATTATTTTCCCCCACAAAAACCAGATGACAACGCGGATCGTGTGCTAAATCACTGCTTAACCAACTAGCCAAAAGGCGATGATTTAACTTGGTCTTTCCTAAAAAACCAAAACTGCACACCAGAAAATCGTCCTCGACCAGACCCAGCTGTTCCCGCGCCACCTCGCGCGATGGCAAAGTGTAATCTTTACATAACAAAGGAATAACCGCCCAATGTTGCGCGGCTTGCGCCCCATACCAGTGCTGGGTGAGCTGCTTAGAATACAAAGAATGACTAATCAGACCGCGCGCAAAACGAATGCAATCAAAATTTGCCGGGTAACGATACGTGGCATCGGCCTCGTGATCGCGCAAATACCTAAGCGCCGCATAGCCATGCGACTCGTAAAGATGCTTTTCCCACAAACCAGCTGGGCCATGATCGCGTTCGTAACCCTCTACCCAACCTCCTAAATAAAAATCGTGCAACACCACCACGCCCGGAATAGCCCGCATCAAAGGCCATATATAGGCATGCATGGCCGAATTGCCCATCTGATACACCACACGATCCACCGTATGTCCGTGCTCTAGTAACCAAGCACTGTCTTTAACTTGAGCATGCGCTAGCACCCACGGGTCGGTCAGGGTTTCCTGATCGGGCACCACCACAATATCATAGTAGTGCGATAAAAGCGGCAACAGCCTAGACGTATAATTCGCCACCCCCGTTCGCGTTGGCAACAAAGGCGATACCATTACTAAGGTAGGCTTGGAGGCTGACGACGCAGATGCCTCGTGCACAGCAGGTAAGGAGGGCAGCGTCTGTGCCCATATCGGCGGCTGGCCTGTTGCCGTTAACACTACTTCGTGTACCCAATCTGCCTTTAAGGCCTGCACAGCGTGCTGATGCAATAACATCGCAGCGGACTGCGCCACCGAGTCATCAGATGCAGGGGGCGCAAACCACACATGAATGGCCTCAGCTGCAACACAAGTTTGTAAAAAAAGCCGATGGCGCATCGCCTGATGCGGGTGAGTACCCTCTAACAACACTAGCACCTCGTGCTGTGCTTGAAGCTGCTGAATACTGTGCTGCCACTCCTGACGTGTCTCGGGCTGCATTTGCTCTGGCAGCACCGAGGCCTTGGACCAATCCAAAACAATACGCATTATTCACCCTTGTGATGTGTTTGAGCCTGTTGCAACGCATTAAACAGCTGCTGCTCCTGTGTGCCTAAGCGGTGCGAGGAAGAAGCCGATGAACTGGTAGACGGCACACTAGGTGCAGTTGGCTCGGGTACGTGAGTTTGCGTAACCCGATGGATACGGCGCTGTAGGGCCGGTACACGTCCCAACTGCGCCCGTACAAAATGCCGCAGCTGCGGGTTTTTCTCGGCGCGCTTATCAAAATGATTTAAAAAAAAACGCAACACAGCTTTGACGACTCGTTTACTGTAACGGCCCACCCGCAAACCCACACCCATCAAGGTGTACGAATAAAAAAGACGCTCTAAACGCACGAGCTGCTGCTGTTGCTGTTGGTACTGCTGCTGCAACTGCCCAATTTGCTCGCGCAATACCTGTGCGTGCTGATGCTGCGCGTGCAGCTGTGCTTGCCACTGCTGCTGATAACGCCCAGTCAACTGCTCTAACTCGACCCCAAACCCCTGCGCAAACGCCGCATCCCACTGCTGCACATACGCCGCTGGACCGGCTTTTTGCGCCACAATGGAATAATCGGGGCTAGCACCCGCTAACACCTCGTACAAAGACACGTGATGATCGGACTCATGCAACGTGGTGGCCTCGTTTAAACGCACCACCCGCACCCGCTCAAAACCCGCGTACTCTAGCGCAAAGCTTAACAATGCTGGTGGTATGGGCTTGACATGCGACGGATCCAAATAAAAATAATGGCTACCCACCATTATATTTTCTGGGTTAGGGGTCTCTAAAATAAGTAAACCGCCTGGCTTTAACGCACGTAGCGCATCCCGCGCTAGCTGCATCACAGCCTGAAAAGGGATATGCTCGACCACATGAAAAGCAGAAATCAAGTTCAGAGTTTGCGCTGTTTGCTGCGCTAAGCACAGCAAACCATCGCCCTGCACCAACGGCAGACCCAGCGGCTCAGCATCCCGAATCATTCCAGCATCCAGATCAATACCCTGCACCTGAAACCCCTGCTGCTGTAGTAGCTCGACCCACTCACCCCGACCACAACCAATATCTAATGCCGTGGGTGCCGCACCAGCGGTCTGTGTAAAGGGCACATAAAAAGGACGATACGCCTGCAAACGCTGGGAAATCAACGCCCGTGAGCCGCGATGCCTGTCTTCAAAGGCACGATAAAAACCCGCATCCATAGTGATTTTTTCTACCAAGGTTTAGATGGAAGTTAGCATAGCATACTGACTTAGACTGCACGCGTTACGAGAAAAAAAGGCAGCCGCAGCTACCTTTTTATGGTCTTAGTCAGCACCACAGCATATACGGTGATTAAAAATTAAAGCGAATGGTGTCATCGCCCTTGGAACCAAACAGGACATCCACCTGATCCGCACTGTCCACGGCCGGGTTATGACGTTGCAAACGCAATAGAAGATGTCCCTGCTGCAATGACATATTCACCCCATAGCCTATCCCTAGGGCTTGGGCTTGACGCAACGCCAAAAAATCGGCATCGGGCAGCTTAGCTAGAGCGGCCTCGTTTAAACAATACAGCTCGGGCAGCTTCATGCCTAACGCGTCTACCAATGCAGTGGGCCAAGGCATCAATACCTGAGCATCCGCCAGAGCCTGTACCGCCTGCTGAGTACGGGCAAACAAAGGCGCGTCTTTGAGTAACTGATCTTGAATGGTCTGAACCGCTGGCGTTAGGCTACCATCGCCCTGCATTAACGGCTGCGCCCCTAGACTGTCGGCTTGCGCAGCGAGTTTGCCAGATAAATTAAAGCGTAAAAATGCGGCCTTGCCCATTTGGTGCAAATCAAAATCGTAAGTGCTGATGCAACGCGGTTGATACCGACCTAGCCACTCGCCGTTTAAGACAAATAAATTGTGTTGCGGCTGCAGCCCTGCCACAGCAACCAACTGCCACACACCACCCAACTGCGTGATAGCCACTGGCATGGTGGATGCCGCCAACGCCAGCTCGCCCGCATGCAAAGGTAGCAGTGGCTGACCTGCAATGTAGCTTAGATTAGCAGGCGGAATCCAATAAAACTGCTCGGAGTGATTTTGGTTAAGAATTTGATAGTTTGCACTCATACATTGACTCCAAAAATAACAGGCTTCTTTAATCATACACCGTCCGCTAGTGACATAAGGTAAGCAGAGCATGCAGACCTTATCACCTCATAAACAAAAACCCTCCCCTAACCGAAGTCGGGGGAGGGTTTAAATCATTATCTGTATTGAGTTAAAAACTTAATACAGCATTAACGATTAGAAGTGCAAGAAGCCATTGTCTAAGACTAGCTCGTCAGCTTGAACACCTGTTAGGGTGATCTCGACTAGATCGCCATTATCTTCAGCTGGTGTAGAAGAAGCGCCAGCAAAGGCTGCTTTTTCAACATACAAAACTGTATTGTCACCGTCTTGGATAGCAAAGATTTCTAGTACGCTATTGTCACCACCTAGGTTGCCTTTAGCTGCATCAAACCCAGCCTCCAATACGATTAGAGCCTCCGCCTTGTCACCGAAGTAGAACAAGTCTTTGCCGTCGAAGTTGTTAACAGTAACTTCATCTTTAGCATCGTAAACGAAAAGATCAGCTAACTGGTCAGCATCGTCTTCGTTGTAAACGTCGCCATTGTACTCGTTACTGCCATTAACTTTAACTAACTGAACGCCTAGATCTTCAAATGCTTTCTCAGCGGTTTCAATTGCTTTATCTGCGTCTGCAACTACATTAGCGGCATCTTTTAGCAAACTTTGCTGCTCTAGGGCTGCATTGTAATGATCTACGGCTTTGTTAAAGTCAGCTAAAGCGTTTTCTGCATCAGAGGCAGCCTCAACAAACTCAGCGCTGGCCTCTGCGGCGTTAAGTAAACCTTCTGGTAACTGGCTACCATCTAGAGATGCTGAGTCTTCAATAACTTCGCCTATACTTTCATCGATACCATCTACAGTAAATAGTTGACCTTCGATTGTTGTATCAGCATCAAGCTTGCCTTCTTTATCGGCTAAACCAACAGCTGTAGCAGGCTCTTTTACAGCTAACTCACCGTTTTCATCAACAGATACTAAAGACCATGCTACGGATTTACCATTTTCATCAAAAGCTTGGTATTTGTTATCGCGTAGTGCAGCCAATGCTGCTGTAGCTACTGCTTTTTCGGCGGCAGCTTGCTTAGCAATGTTGCCATGTAAAGCTAACACCTGCTCTTTATAGGCATCAACACCTTTTAGCTTGTTAAAGGCATCAACATCCTCTTTTTCGCCACTTACTTTAAGCTGACCTTTTTCAACTGTCAGCTCAACATCAGCAACACTTACTTTAAACTCTTTAGCATCATTTGCATTTTCTAATGAGTTCCACTCGCCTTCAAAACCATTTAACGCACCAAATTTGGCCGATTCAGCCCCATAAGCGGTTACGGTTTCGTTTATTTCTTTAGCGGTATTGTCGTAAGCTGTCAGTTTTTCTTGTAAGTTCACTGCAGCGGCGTTCTGCTTTTTCAACGCAGCTACATCGGCCTTAGCTGCATTAAGATCAGCTGTTAAGGATTCACGAGCTGTAGCAATGGTTTCCTCTGTTACTTTCAGAGCGTCGTCAATTTCACCAGTAGTACGTACAGCAGTTTCTGCATAATCTACAGCGCCATTCACTGCAGTTACAACATTATCTACGGCTACGTTGCCGTTTTCATCGGCCTCTTCTAAATCCAACGCTTTGTCTGCAGCTTTAGCGGCTTCAACTTGAGCTTTCTCAGCACCTGCTTTAGCGTCTAGCTTTTCTTGGTAGACTTCAGCAGCCTCTGCAATAGCAGTGTTGTCTAGAGGAACATTTTTATCGATTTCCGCTTTAGCGGCTTCGACAGTGGCTGGGTCTGCGGTTACGTTAGCGATGGCTTCAGCAGCAGCTTTGTAGGCGGGATCGTTCACTACATCAGCTGAACTAGGATCAACGTCTTCGGATAGGTTGGAAGCGGCACCCATTTCTTCTGTGAAATATAGACCCACAGCCACTTTGTTATCCAACGCAGCTTTGCGTAGCAAGGCATCAGCGTCGTCACCGTCGTAAGCAAGCGCAGCGTCGATGAACTCGGCTAGGAACTCGCCGCGGCTTATACCGTTGTCTAGGGCGTTAACCCAGAACTCGATACCTTCGGCGTCGCCTTGGCCTTGTAATACGTTTTCGTAGATAGCTTTAACGAACTCTTCGTTGGTTTTCTCGCCGTACTGTTCTGTGAACACAGGGTGAGTAACGAAGCCTTCGGACATAACCACAAAGTTTTCTTGTGCAGTCCAGAAGTTAAGACCATTTTGGTCGGGAGCGCGATTAAATACGGCAGCGTATAGAGCGGTTGCTTGATCTTTAGTTACTGACATATGAGTAGTCTCCTTAAGGATTTTTGGTACTTAGTAGGTACCTATAGATTCGAGTGCGACTCGAATCAGCAGTAAATCTAACATAGCCTATTACTTCAAAGCCCCTTGCATTGAGCAAGTAGCACAACCCATGCAACTATCAATTTCATTGTGCCAAATCAAAAAATAGATGAAAAGCACTGTTTACTTTGGACACGTGTAGCAAAGAGCGCATACAAGCACGCCTGAGCTAAAACACAAGCCTTTGGTTGCCAACCATACATTAATTATAGCGCTAATGCAAAAAAAAATTAGAAATAACTATCTAAGCAATATGCTGTATTACTGAGAGCTAGGTTTGCCTAAATAGGATCTAAAACGCGACCACAACGGACGCTCTACATAGCGGTGCGCTAACTCAGCATAAAGTAAGTTCATGGCACAGACCACTGCCACTGCCGTCACCCCGTTGCCCAAGCGGGGTTGCACCACCCATAGCAACGGAAAATGCAATAAAAACAACGCATACGAATACACACCAGCTCGCTGCTGTACCACCCGCCACCATTTGGGTCTAGAGCTAGACCGACTGCCCCACACCACGCATGGCAAGCCCACACTAAAACCCACCGCCACCTCAAACACATACGGGGGGTTCGTGGGCTGTAACACTAAATAGACGACATATACACAACAGATCAACCACAATAAAAGTAAAAAAATGCGGGTAGCACGATTTGGCTGAATACATAAGGCACCGCAAATAAATAAAAATAAAATACCAGGCAATAATCGATAGCCGTATATATCGGAATTAATTAAACCCGTTTGCGCGAAACTAAATATCCCTAATGAAAGCATTAATGCCACAAATAACACGTTGCGATTAAGCAACAGGATTGGCACCAGAAAATAGAATTGAATTTCTGCGCCTAATGACCATGCGGGGGCTAATAAAGTGAATTGATCTGTGCCATTAAACATAAAGTAGTTCAATGGCACGATAGTGAGGTTGGCGAACCAATCAAAAAGAGTGGGTATAGCGCTAACATGGTAACTGTCGGGCTGTAGCCAACACCACATGACCGCAGCCACAGCTAGGCTAAGATAATATTGCGGCAAAATACGCCAAGCACGATCGCGTGCAAACCACTGCAAGCGGCGTTCGGCAGGTGCATGCAACCAAAGTTTTGCCACCACATGCCCTGCTAGCAAATAAAACACGGCAACGGCCATTACTCCTGGGTTATAGCCGTGCCAGCTGTAACCCATATGACTGATTAAGACTAAAAAAGCCAAAAACAACCGTAGGCAGCCCATGACAATTGGGGCTAGTCTTCGATTAAGGAGCGGGCAAAAGCGTTATCAACGGGTTGCATCAGGTACTGAAACAAGGTGCGTTCCCCCGTGTTGATAAGCACTTCGGCAGGCATACCCGGTACAAGCTGGCGATGCCCTAAAGCTTTTAAGCCCTCTTCGGTAAGCTGCACCCGGCTTAGGTAATACGGCATGCCGGTTTGTTCGTTGATTAGACGGTCGCCCGATATTTGCGCCACCACGCCCTGAATGACGGGGGTAGTGGCGCTGTTAAATGCACTGAAGCGAATATCGGCCAGCTTGCCAATTTCCACGCGGTCGATGTCCATAGGCGAGACCTCGGCCTCGATCACCAAGTCGGAGGCAGATGGCACAATATCGAGCAAGGGCGTGCCAGAGCTGATCACGCCGCCTACTGTATGCACTTTCATACCAATCACCATACCGCTGTCGGGGGCACGAATCACAATACGGTTGATGCGCTCTTGGAGGGCAAGTAAGCGTTGCTCGAGGTCGAAGGCATGGGCTTGTACCTCGGCCAGTTTACCTACCACTTCGGTATTAAACTGTTTGTCGAGCTGCACAATTTGTAATTCGGTTTCTATGATTTGCAGCTGAATACGGATTACTTCGCTTTTATGCTCGGCCGCTTCGGCGACGCTGGTGTCTAAACGACGCTCTTGTTCTAACAAACGTTGTTTATCTATGTAGCCATCTTTAAGCAGATCGCGTAGCTCTTTGACCTCTGAGCGGTACGATTGCGCTAGTTTTTGTTTGGTTTGCACCAGATCGTTTAGGCCTTTGATTTGCTGTTTAAGCTGGCCTACACGCTGTTGCAGCACCTCGCGCTCGCCCTGATGAGAGCGACGGCGTGAAGTAAAAACTTGTGTTTCACCCTCTTGGGCCTCTAGGGCGCGACGGCTGTCTATCTCGGTCATAAGGTCGAAGTTAATGCTATCCAGCTGATCTCGCTCGGCCAGTAAGCGAGCTTCGGTGGCTTGAGCACCAAGCAATTGGCCCAACACGATATCGTATTCGGCGCGTAACTGCGTGTCGTCCAAAATAATTAATGGTTGACCGGTTTCAACGTGGTCTCCGTCACGCGCTAGTAATTCTTTGACGATGCCGCCCTCTAGGTGTTGTACGGTTTTGCGATAGGTTTGTACTGTGACTACCCCCGGTGCCAACGCTGCGCTGCCGATGGGGGCCAATACTGACCAACCACCGAAAAAACCAAACATAATCAGCACCACGGCATAGCCAAAACGACGAACGCGGTGATCGGAGGCAATGATATGGGGAAGTGTGAGAGTTTCTGTTTGTGTCATGATGGTTAGCGCGCCGCTTGTAATTCAGCAAAAACCTGTTGGGCTGGGCCAAACTTCATTATTGCGCCTTCTTTCAGTACCAACAAGGTATCGACTTGGTTCAGGATACTGGTGCGATGCGTAATAATGAAGATGGTCGCGCCCGTGGCTTTGACCTGGGCAATGGCTTGTGCCAGCGCACGCTCGCCCACCTCGTCTAGATTAGAGTTTGGCTCGTCCAGCACAATCAGTCGGGGGCTGCCGTAAAGGGCGCGAGCTAAACCAATGCGCTGACGCTGTCCGCCCGATAGGTTAACGCCGCTAGAGCCAATCACCGTATCGTAACCATTGGGTAGCTGCAAAATCATTTCATGCACACCTGCCAACTGAGCCGCAGCAATAATTTTTTCAGAGTCGGGCGCGCCAAAACGGGCAATGTTGTCGCTGATGCTGCCTTCGAAGAGCTCGATGTCTTGGGGTAAATAGCCCATGTACGGGCCTAGTTTGGTTTTATCCCACTGCGATAGTTCAGCGCCGTCCAAACGGACCGTGCCGTGCTGGGCACGCCATACCCCCAGTAATGCGCGTGCCAAGGTGGATTTCCCCGACGCACTGGGACCAATAATACCCACGGTTGTGCCAGCAGGGACGTTAAAACTGATGTTGCGTAAGATAGGGGTTTTGCTGCCAGGCGCGGTGACCATTAACTGCTCTACACTAAGCTGCCCAGTGGGCGCAGGCAAGGGCAACGGGTCGATTTCCTGATCTAACTGCTCAAGCACTTTGGTTAAGCGTTCGTACTGGCCCCGTGCAGACACAAAGCCTTTCCAACTGCCGATCATTAAATCAATGGGGGCCAGAGCACGTCCAAGCAAGAGCGAACCAGCAATCATCATGCCAGGGTTGATTTCGTGGTTGATCGCCAGATATGCCCCCAAACCTAGAATTAAGGACTGCACAATTTGCCTAAAGGTTTTTGAGATGGCGGAAACTGTGCCTGCTTTGTCACTGGCCTCAGACTGGAAAAAAAGCACCCGTTTTTGTTTTTCCTGCCAGCGCTGACGTAACGAAGTCAGCATACCCATCGAAGCGATGACCTCGGCATTGCGTAAGTTTTTTGTGGTGTAAAGAGAGGCGTCGATGTTTTCGCGGTTGGCCTCAGCCAAGGGCTTGGCGCTGACTTTTTCGTTGATAAAGGCCAACACAACGAGGAAAATCGCCGCCCCAATAGCAACCCATCCGAACCACGGATGAAATAAGAACATAACGGCCAAATAGAACGGGAACCAGGGCGCGTCGAAAAAAGCAAACAGGCCATTACCTGTCATGAACTGGCGCAAACCGTTTAAGTCGTTCATAGGCTGCGCGCTGGCGTCCATACCGCCAGAGGCTAAGGCGCGGTTAAAACTGGCTTGGTACACATCGCTGCTAAGGCGCTGATCGAGCTGATTGCTGATGCGCACCATAAGACGAGATCGAGTCCATTCCAACAAGCCCATCGTAATCATTAACGCTGCCATAATGATGGTTAACATGACCAACGTGGGGATACTGCCACTGGTTACTACCCTGCCATAAACCTGCAACATATAAAACGCGGGCGTAAGCATGAGCAAATTAACAAACATGCTGAAAAACCCAACAGCAAAAAAGCTGCTTCGACAAGCGCGCAGCGCATCATGTAGGCGATTAACAGTGGGGTTTGACATAATCTGGGGAGTAAAAAGTAATGGGAAATAATAACATATACACACGATAGGCATGACGCGGCTGTGTTAGAATTTTTGCTCGGTGTCAGCGCCGAGTTGGTGTGACTGTTTATTATGACGTTAGGGGGTATCGTGCGTATTTTTCTTAGTAGCGTGCTGATAACACTAGGGCTTAGTCCGGTGTGGGCCGCCCCAAGCTCCCAAAGCAATCTGCTGAGCCTCTATTGCGAGGCCCGCACACAAGACCCAAAAGTATTGACCTCTCGCTATAACGCTTTGGCTGCCGAGGCCCGCGAACGCGAAGCGCTGGGTGCGCTTTTGCCGCAGGTTTCTGCCAGCGGCCAGTTTAACCGTACTCGTCGCAGTGGCGATGTGCCTACTGAGTACTATAATACTCACCGCTATACCCTATCACTGTCTCAGCACATCTACAATAAAAGTGCTTGGGAAAATTACAAAAAATTTCATCACCGCGCCATTGAGGGAGAGCTACAGGCCGAAGACCAGCAAGCCGAAGCCGCGGTTGAGCTCGCACGGCGTTATTTCAGCGCGCTTGCAGCCCAAGACGAGTTGGATTTAATCGAAGCCGAGCTACGTACCACCCAAAAAAGCCTAGACCAAGCCGATGCGCTGTTGGCGAAACAACGTATCCCCCGCTCCGAGGCCTTGCAACTACAAGCCCGGGTCGAAACCCTAAAGGCGCGTGTGATCGAAGCCGACAACCAACGCACTGTACACCTCGAGTCGTTAACGGAGTTAGTGGGCCGTCCCATTACAGAAAACCTAAGCCGTATCCGCCAAGACATTAAAATGACGCCGCCCGACGAGCCCATGGATACTTGGGTACAACGCGCCCTAAGCAACAACAAATCCTTACTTGCGCACAGCGCCGCGATCGAGGCATCGAATGCCGCAGTCAAAGAAGGCCGCGGTGGGCATTACCCCTCGGTTAGCTTAAACTTGTCTACACAACGTAGCGATGTGGGCTACGATAACGTCATTGCTCCACGCACCAACAGCTTAATAGCAGCCGTCAACGTCAATATCCCTATCTATAGTGGTGGTTCCACCCTAGCCAGAGGGCGTGGCTTGTACAACGAGTTGCTTAGCACTCAACAAAACTACGAAGCGGTCAAGCGTGAGCTAGTCAAAAACAGCACCAGTGCGTATTTGACACTACAAGCCAGTACCAAGAAAATCGATGCTCTAACCCAAGCCCTACAAGCTGCTAACGAGTCACGCGTTGCCTCCGAGGTTATGTTCGAACGTAGTTTAATTAATGCGGTCGATATGTTGAACAGTGTGCAGCAAGAGTTTTCCGCACGCCGCGACTTGCTTCAAACTCATTATGATTTTGTGATTAATCGTCTCATGCTTTCTCGTTGGGCTGGAGCTTTTTCCGCCCAAAGCATTTTTGACGTGAATGGTTGGCTTGAGGGCGCTGCGCTGCCAACCGCATCTACAGGTATAGATTATCAATGTCAAACCTCTCCATAAAGAATAAACGCGCTATTGTTACAGGCGTTACCGGCCAAGACGGAGCCTATTTGGTGCAGCTGTTATTGGAAAAAGGCTATACCGTGTATGGCACCTACCGCCGTACTAGCTCGGCTTCGTTTTGGCGGTTGGATTACCTAGGCGTGCAACACCACCCCAATCTGCACTTAGTAGTGCATGACCTCACCGACTTATCAGATAGCATCCGTTTGCTGCAAAAGACCCAACCACACGAGCTTTACAACCTAGCTGCCCAGAGCTATGTGGGCACTTCTTTTGATCAACCTATCACTACAGGCGAAATCACGGGTTTAGGTGCTGTGAATCTTCTAGAAGCCATCCGCATCGTAGACCCCAGCATACGGTATTACCAGGCCTCCACATCAGAGATGTTTGGAAAAGTACAAACCATTCCCCAGACCGAGTCCACGCCGTTTTATCCGCGCAGCCCATATGGTGTTGCAAAACTCTATGCACATTGGATGACCATCAATTACCGCGAGTCTTATGGCCTGTTTGCGACCAGCGGCATTTTGTTTAATCACGAGTCACCATTACGTGGGCCTGAGTTCGTTACACGTAAAATTACCCAAGCCGTGGCTCGCATTGCCACGGGCAAACAAGATCTGATCGAGCTTGGCAATCTAGATGCCAAGCGAGATTGGGGCTATGCCAAAGAGTACGTCGAGGGCATGTGGCGTATGCTTCAAGCGGATCAGCCTGATACGTTCTTATTAGCCACTGGACGCACCGAATCTGTGCGCTCTTTTGTAGAAATGGCGTTTAAAGCCGTAGACATGGCTATTACGTGGCAGGGTAACAACGAATCAGAGGTTGGCAAACTGGCGGGCTCTGAGCGCGTGCTGGTACGCGTCAACCCCGAATTTTATCGCCCTGCCGAGGTAGATTTACTGGTGGGCGATGCCTCATATGCGCACGAGGTCCTAGGTTGGAAGCCCAGTACCACGCTTGAGCATTTGTGCAAGATTATGGTTGATGCCGATCTACGGCGTGAACAGGTTCCAGGAGCCCTATAATGTCAGTATTAGTCACAGGTGCCTCAGGTTTTACGGGGCGAGCCTTATGCGCTGCGCTGCACGAGCAAGGGCAAACTGTGCACGGCCTAAGCCTACGCCCGTTTCATACGGTGCCTTGGTCAAATTACTCTGTCGATTTACGTGACTCAATGGCACTGCACGAGCTGGTGGCACAGTTGCAACCCAAAACCATTGTGCATTTAGCGGCACGCAGCTTCGTCGACGACACGGATAACCTTGGTTTTTACGAGCATAATGTCGTGGCAACCACCCATCTGTTAGACGCTGCTCGAGCGCATGGGGTGTCACGTGTAATTGTCGCCAGTAGTGCCAATGTGTATGGGGTACCCTCGTCAGACGATTTGCCCTTAAACGAGTCCTCCCCTTTACGTCCAGTCAATCATTACGGCGCGAGCAAATTGGCAATGGAACACATTGCACGCACCTACAGTGACGATTTTGCTCTTACTATTACCCGTCCTTTTAATTACACGGGTTTAGGTCAAGCAGCGCATTTTCTAGTACCCAAGCTAGCCGCCCACTTTTCCCAACGCAAAGTGCAAATTGCCTTAGGCAATCTGGACATTGCACGGGATTACACCTCCATTAACGATGTGGTGCGGGCTTATACCCTACTGCTTGGTTGCGACGCTGCAGCGGGTCAAACCGTTAATATCTGCAGTGGTCGTGTCTACACATTACGCCAGCTACTAGCGCTTTTTACCCAGTTGTCTGGTCATTCCCTTCAAATCCAAAGTCAACCTCAGTTTGTGCGCCGTCATGATATTGCCGTGCTTAGCGGTGATTACGCTTTATTGCATCAACTGTGTGGTTGGCAGCCTACGCAATCCATTCCCGATCTATTGCAAAGCATGTTGTAACATCCAAACATGAATACCTTTTACCGTTTATGGCTCTTTAGAGACTATGTGCTCAGCGCCATTATTACTGATCTGCGCTATCGCTATACGCGCAGTGCCTTAGGTGGCGTTTGGGCTATTTTGCAGCCCTTGGCCCAAGCCGCTATTTTTGCTGTGGTGATGTCTGTGATTATGCAAGCACGTTTACCCGGTATGACCAGCACCACCTCTTATGGGGCCTATTTACTAAGTGGCTTGTTAGGCTGGAACTTATTTGTAGATGGTGTAAATCAGGGACTAGGGCTGTTTTTACGGCATGCCAACACCATTAAAAAAGTCCGCTTTCCCTTGTTGTCTTTGCCTATTATTGCTGGGGGAATTACCACACTTAACCATGCTCTGTTGCTGCTTGCCACCCTATTTATTTTGAGTTTGCTGGGTTTTGCCCCGCTAGCACCTAAGGTTTGGCTGATGCTACCTGTGTTGTGGTTGCTTACACTTGGGCTTGGGCTTGGGCTTGGGTTGATGCTGGGCATCGTCAATGTGTTCATGCGAGATTTAGAAATTGTGGTACCTATTGTGTTGCAGTTAATGTTTTGGTTTTCCGCTATTGTGTATAGCCCAAGCGTACTACCCGAGCTATATCAGCGTTTATTGTTAATTAATCCTATGGCTGGCATTGTCCAAGCCTATCACACGGTCTTGGTGTTTGATCAATGGCCAGAGTGGTTTTGGTTGGCTTATCCCGCTGCGTTAGTGGTGGTGTTTTTTACGCTGGCTGCGTGGTTATTTAAACGGTGTTTTGTTCAAATGGTGGATATTTTATGATTCCGGTCGGTGGTATTCACGTTCAGAATCTTAGCAAAACCTTTTATCGTTATAAAAACGACGCCCAACGGTTTTGGTCTTGTTTATTCTCGCGCGTGCAGCCGTTACAAGTCCATGAAATTTTGAAGGATTTATCGTTTACGGTACAACCTGGGCAGGCGGTAGGTATTATTGGTCACAATGGGGCGGGTAAATCCACCCTGCTGAAAATGCTAACTGGCACCTTGCAACCATCCTCAGGTACAGCGCAGGTAGCCGGGCGGGTTGCTGCTATTTTAGAACTAGGCATGGGGTTTAACCCAGACCAAACAGCCCGTGAAAATGTACGCCACGTCAGCGGTTTAATGGGCATAAAACAAGAGGAAATCGAGGCGCTTATGCCTAGCATCATCGATTTTTCTGAAATTGGGTCGTATTTTGACCAACCAATGCGTGTGTACTCAAGCGGTATGCAGGTACGTGTGGCCTTTGCTCTTGCCACGGCAGTGCGTCCTGATGTGCTGATCGTAGACGAAGCGTTGAGCGTGGGCGATACCTATTTTCAGCATAAAAGCTTTGCCCGTATTCGCGAATACCGCGACCAGGGCACGACTCTTTTGTTTGTTTCGCACGACCCAGGCTCAGTATTGGCTTTATGCAATCGCTGCTTATTAATTAACCAAGGCCAATTGGTATTAGACGACGAGCCAAGCGTGGTCATGGACTACTACAATGCGCTCTTAGCAGAAAAAGACCAGTCCGTAGTCGGTGAAAAAACCATCGTCCAAGAGCGTACCGAACATGGCATTCGCACGCGCTCAGGTTCGGGTGAAGTGCATTTGGACCACATCGAACTACTGACAGAACAACGTGAAACAGCAGAGTTTTTACATGTAGGCCAACACACCACCTTGCGTGTCGAGGCAACCTGCCATCAAGATATAGACCAATTGGTCTTTGGCTACATGATTAAAGACCGATTAGGCCAACCGATTTTTGGTACGAACACACATCATACCCAGCATCCCATAACGACAGTTAAGGCGGGGGAACGTCTTGTGTTTGAGTTCGACTTTCCTGTGCAGTTAGGTGAAAACAATTACTCCATTGCCACTTCTTTTTCTAATGGAGACACTCACCTAACAGGAAATTATGAGTGGGTTGACCATGCGTTGGTGTTTAATGTGGTGAATTTAGATCAAGACAACTTTGTAGGGTCGGCGTGGATCCCCCCGACGCGGGTGCATATTGAACGCCTACCTTAAAAAAAAGCCCGTCGCACAGCAACGGGCTTTTACGTGGTTTATTGGTTAGGGACTATTGACGCCCATAGCGGTCTTCAAAACGCACAATATCATCTTCACCCAAGTAGGCACCCGACTGTACTTCAATGAGCTCAAGCGGTACTTTACCAGGGTTGGATAAACTATGGGTAACGCCAAGTGGAATATAGGTAGATTGGTTTTCGCTAAGTAAACGCTCCTCGTCCCCACATCGCACTAGCGCGGTGCCAGACACCACAATCCAATGCTCGGCGCGGTGATAGTGCATTTGTAACGACAGGGATTCGCCTGGAGCAACAAAAATGCGTTTGACCTGATAGCGTTCGCCAATATCCACTGTTTCATAATGCCCCCACGGACGATGTACTACAGGATGCGCAATGTATTCAGGGCGATCTTTTAGCTTGAGCTGGTCAACAATTTCACGCACGGCTTGGGTGTCGTCCTTGTTGGCAATAAGCACGGCATCAGAGGTTTCCACTACCACTAGGTTTTCCACGTCCACAGTTGTAACCAGACGATGGTGCGAGTGAACTAGGCTATTGCGCGTGTTGTACGTCAACACATCGCCACGAATGCTGTTTTGGTCTGCATCACGTTGATCTGCATCGTAGATAGAGCCCCAACTACCTAGGTCTGACCAGCCCGCATCCAAAGCCACCACGGCCCCTTTATCGGTGTGCTCCATAACGGCATAATCCACTGACTCGGAGGCGCACTGAGCAAACTCAGCCTCGGGAATGACGGTGAAATATAGATCGGTCTGGGCTGCAGCCAGCGCGAGTTTACAGTCTTCGAGTAGTTGCGGGCATAGACGCTGAACCTCGGCCAGAAACACTGAGGCCTTGAACATAAACATACCGCTGTTCCACAAGTACTCACCACTGTCTAAGTAGCTTTGTGCTGTGTCAGCATCGGGTTTTTCTTTGAAGGATTTAAGCTCGAATCCATTCGCAAGGGCAGCGCCAGTATGAATATAACCATAGCCTGTTTCAGCGTGCGTAGGGGTAATGCCAAACGTGACTAAACGCCCTTGTTCGGCTAAACCAGCCGCATGCTGGATAGCGTTATGGAAGATGGCTGTTTCCGCAATGTAGTGATCGGCGGCCAACACCAATAGCACCGGATCTTCGCCTGTTTGCATGGCGGTTAAGGCAGCCAGCACAATAGCAGGCGCTGTATTGCGGGCAATAGGCTCTAGAATAATCGCGCTTTGCTCTAGGCCCATTTGGCGTAATTGTTCGGCCACAATAAAACGGTGGTTTTGATTGCTGACTATGATGGGATTATCGTGTGCTAAACCACCTAAACGTGCCAACGTGTCCTGCAACATACTGTCTTGGCTGCTTAGAGCCAAAAATTGTTTGGGGTAATTTTGTCGAGAAAGCGGCCACAGTCTAGAGCCACTACCACCGGCAAGCACAACAGGTAAAAACATGAGAACTCCGTTTCGTACCATATAAACTGGTCGTTAATAGGTCAGATTTTAGCAAAGCTACGTCGTTTACCTACCTAACTTTAACCTAACCGAAAAATAACAGCATAAATTTAGAGGCACTGCTTATAGACCTCGACCGTGCTACGCGCACACTTTGTCCATGAAAACTCGCTAGCGCGCTTTAGACCGCGTTCAATCAAATCGGTTCGTAACGAGGTGTCTTGTACTAAATGTGCCAATTGTTCGGCCAAAGCCTGAGTTGAGTTGCCGTGCAAAAGCACTGCGCCCTGAGCAAACTCAGCCATGGACGTGCCCTCGCGACACAGCACCGGCACACCAGAGGCCATCGCCTCTAGCACAGGTAAGCCAAAGCCTTCGTAAATAGCAGGAAACACAAAACCCATGCTGCCCGACACCAAAAAGGGTAAATCAGCATGGGAGACATAATCTAAATACCGCAGCTGACCTTGGTCCTGCAGGGTACGCAACCGCTCCATGACGTGATCATACTGCCAACCGATGCCGCCCGCTATGACTAACTGTTGGGTGCGACGCAAAGCTGGATCTATCATTTCCCATGCATTTAATAGCTCTTCGACACGCTTACGCGGCTCGATAGTTCCCACATACAACACATACTGCCCGTGTGTGAGGCCATAGCTGTCTAACACGGACTGGGTTTGCGCAGCCTGACGTGGCTGAAAGCGCTCGTCCGCAGCTAAATAGACCGCATGCACTCGATCGGGACTGACCTTAAAGTGATCGATGATTTCCTCTCGTACCAGCTCGGAAACAGTCAAAATGTGTTCGGCAGAGTTAACGGCCTGCTGAATACCCGTTTGTAACCACTCTAAACGTTTTGCAGGTAAATATTCAGGAAAATGAATCCATGATAGATCGTGAATGGTAGTGATCAGTTTATTTTCTGTGCGTACCGGAATAAAGTTTGGCTCGTGGTACAAATAGGTAGCCAGTTCTTTTTGTTGTTGTCGTAATACCGCGCTGCCATAGGCTTGTTTTAAACGATAAGCCCCCGGAATAGCGCGGGCATAACGCTTGAGGCGTCCGTAAACTTTGGTTGAAAAAGAGCGTTTTACCATTTCAGCCGGAACAGGGGCAGGCTCGGGCGTAGCGGACGTCTGGGGCTTGGTCAGTCGATCAAGGACTTCATGCGCAGGGACTACGTGTTGCCCCGTAAACGCTTTGATGTCAGTAAACTCGGGCATGGTCACAAACTGCTCAAGCAGCCTATAGGTATAGGTACCAATCCCGGTTAACGGTGCATTTAGCGGTTCAGTATTAATCAGTAATTTCATGAGTATGCTGGATAAAATGAGTGTATTTTTCTTGTACTAGCTCTTTGAACTGCTGTTTAAAACGGTCAGTTGAAAACTGCAATGCATGGGTACGAATTTGCTGTGGGTCGGCGTTAAAATGCGCTTCAAAATCAGTTACCGCCTGTTGAATAGCTGCACTGGTTTGCTCGGTAAACAACCAGCCAGTTTTTGTATGGCGCACAGTTTCGGCTGCCCCTCCTTTGCCAAAGGCAATAACGGGCGTGCCACATGCTTGGGCTTCGACCATCACAATGCCGAAATCCTCTTCGGCAGCAAATACAAAGGCTTTGGCACGCTGCATGGAATCAACTAACACGTCATGAGGTTGATAGCCAAGAATCTGCACATTGGGTGTGGCCACGGCACGAATTTTCGCCATGTCGGGACCATCGCCAATAACGACTAATTGCTTGTCTGGCATAGCGGCAAACGCCTCGATAATGAGCTGAATTTTTTTATACGGCACCATACGCGATGCAGTGAGATAAAAATCTTCTTTAGGCTTTGTGCCTAGCTGAAAACGCTCTACATCCACACAAGGGTAAATCACCTTGGCCTTGCGCCGATAGACTTTGTGAATACGGCGCGCAATATATTGGCTGTTACCAATAAACACATCTACCCCATTAGCGGTGCGCAAATCCCACAAGCGTATTTTGTGAAGTAAATATCGCACTACTAGACTTTTTAGCCCGGTGTTTAAACCGCTTTGCTCTAGGTATTGGTGTTGAAGATCCCACGCATAACGGATGGGGGTATGGCAATAACAAATATGTAACTGCTGGGGACCTGTTAATACCCCTTTTGCTACGGCATGGCTGCTACTAATGACCACATCATAGGTACCCAAATCGAATTGCTCGATGGCGTAGGTCATAAGCGGCAAATAGTGCCTGTAATGTTTTTTTGCTAGGGGTAGGCGCTGCACAAAGCTGGTGTGTACGGGTTTGTTTTGGATAAAACCGCGCTGGTCGGACGGCAAAAAATCAACGATAGAGAACACGTCTGCCTGCGGCCACAACTGGACGAGCTGCTCTAGCACGCGTTCTGCGCCTGCGTAGGTGACGAGCCAGTCATGAATTATTGCAACTCTCATACCGTTTTACTTGTTTTTAACAAAATATAAATAATCATTAAAATACGCAAAGATGTCCGTAAAAGAGCGCCCTGTTTGATCGAATTCACTCTGCGCATTGATGCTACCGTTCTTTAGGTGGTTTGATCTTAACAGATTCAGCATCCATTTCTTCACATTGTCTCTTGATCTATGCATAAACGATTACTTATATTAGGAAGCCGCGGTGTTCCAGCCCAATATGGCGAAAAGGAAAGCCTAGCCGAAGAGCTGGCTTTGCATCTGGTACAAAAAGGGTGGCGCGTAACGGTTTATTGCCAAGAGGACTGGAGTCGAACCGTACCTTACGAAACCATGTGGGGCCGCGTGCGTCGGGTTCATATTCCAGTAAAACAAACAGGCTCTGTAGGCCAATTCATGTTTTACTTAAAGTCGGTATTGCACGCCCGAAAGCAGGCTTCAATGACCCTGATACTAGACGATCAGTATGCGTTTTTAAGTATTTTCCAACGCCTGCGCGGCAAAGTAGCTATTTTCCACTTAGGCAGTCGGCCCCAGCTTAATCCACACAACCACTTCTTGAGCCGGATGTGGGCACGTTTTAATGAAAAAATGGCGTGTTTGCTCGGAGATTATTTTATTGTAGATAACGCCGAAATCATCAACTATTTCCAACTGAACATCACAAAAGATAACAGCTATCTTATTCCTAGTGGGGCGCTAGCAATTACCGATGCCAGCACCACCGATCTCCGTCAGCTTGGACTGGAGTCAGGCAAGTACGTATTGATAGACGCACTGGCCCAGCCTGAAAATAGTTTGTTGGAAATCGTTCAAGCGTTTAGCCAAGAGCAACGTCGGCATCAGTTAGTGGTGGTGGGCGCGTTTGACGATGACAACCCTTACCATCAGCGCGTCTTGGTCTCTGCTAGCGACGAAGTCAAATTCATTGGCCCTATTCACGACAAAACCACATTACGGGCCTTGCGCTATCACAGTCTACTTTTTGTGCATGGGCACCAGTTGGGGGGCACAAGCCTTAGTTTAGTTGAAAGTTTGGCGGCGGGTTCACCTATTATTGCTTTCGACACGCCTTCGACACGGTGGGTCTGCGCAGAGGCAGCACTTTATTTCAATGACAGTACCAGTTGTGCTGCACAGCTGCATCGTTTGCTTAACGAGCCCGAATTACGCGCTGGTCTGAAACAAGCTGCGCGGTTGCGTCATGCCGAGCTATTCACCTTAGACAGCATGCTGACCGCGTATGAAAACGTCTTAACCGCTCTCAACCCTTACCAACCACTGGCCGAGGATGACTCTGAGCTGCATCCATAATCTCTATACAACTAAACACTCCAGTCATCGCAAAATACGATGGCAACATGATCAAACAGCATTTTACGCATTGCCATCCATTTATTAAACTAAAGCTATTCTTTTATTTTTGTAGGTGGAGACAATGAAAACTTACCGTATTGGTCAAATCGTTCCTAGCTCTAATACAACCATGGAAACAGAAATTCCCGCCATGCTAAATGCACGCATGGCTGCGAATCCTGCTGATCGTTTTACGTTTCATTCCTCACGCATGCGCATGATGAATGTCACCCCCGAAGAGTTAAAAGCCATGGATGCCGCCAGCGACCGTTGTGTGGTTGAGCTTGCCGATGCTCGTTGTGATGTCATGGCCTATGCGTGTTTAGTAGCGATTATGGCTCAGGGCAATGGCTATCACCGTCAATCCCAAGAGCGTCTAGAGGCTGCGGTTAAAACCACTGGCGTTGATATTCCTGTGCTTAGCTCCGCCGGTGCCTTGGTAGACAGCATGAAAGAGTTTGGCATTAAAAAAGTGTCCATTATCACTCCTTACATGAAGCCATTAACTCAACGCGTGGTTGAGTACATCGAAGCCGAAGGCATCGAAGTCAAAGACTCCATTAGCCTAGAGGTTTCTGACAACCTAGAGGTAGGCCTACTGAACCCAGAAAATCTGCTTGAGCACGTACAGCGCTTAGATCACGAGGGCGTCGATGCTGTGGTGTTATCAGCGTGTGTGCAAATGCCTTCCTTGCCTGCTATTCAACGTGCTGAAGACATGATTGGCAAACCGGTTTTATCCGCCTCAGTTGCCACGGTATACCAAATGTTGAAAACACTAGGCCTAGAAACTCGTGTGCCTGACGCCGGTTTCTTGTTGTCTGGCAAAACCAGCATCTAATTCTGATACACCTCCGGTATAAAAAGGTCACGCATTTGGGCGTGACTTTTTTGTGCTAATTACGACGTTTAAAAATGGGCAACACACACTGCTACCAATAGGCCAACCAACACCCCAGCGCCAATTTCAATGATTGTGTGACCCATGCGTTCGCGTAGAGCGGTCTGAGTGGATTGCGCCCGAAGCTGATTAATAGCGGCGGCTTGTTTGCCTACCTGACGTCGTAAACTGTTTGCATCCAACATCACAATAAACGCTAGGGTAATAGCCACACCAAAGGCGGGATGGTCTATGCCCTCGTTGAAAGCAATCAACGCCGCCATACTTGAGACAATGGCACTGTGGTTACTGGGCAGTCCGCCATAGCCCACAAGGCCAAAAGCCAGTTGCTTGGCTTTAAGACTGTTAATTAAAAATTTAGTAACACCCGCCACAAACCATGCCACAAACGGGGTTAATGCATAAGAATAATCCATTTTTATACCTGTTCAGGCCATAACGCCCATGCACATACAGCAACCCATACTATAACGGTGACGAGCAACTGCTTGTCATCAAATAACGCATCGGTTGGCGATTCACCGCCATCTAGGGCTTCGACCACATACCAATAACGAAATAAACCAAATAACACAATGGGAATAGTGATGACCAGCTCGAGGCGCTCCGACAAAACAAACATACTGTAGAAGACCAATGCTCCAGTTGCAGACATTTCAGCATAGCGATCTACCAAACCAATGGAGTATTTTTCCAGCACCTTGCGCCCCCCGGCCCCGCTTTGGCTAAGTTCCTGTCTGCGTTTAACTGCAGCTAAATACAATGCTAAACACAACGTGGTGATAAACATCCACGAGGAAACCGGCACACTAAGGGCCACAGCCCCAGCATATACACGAATCACAAAACCCAATGCAATGGTAAATATATCAACTACAGGTTGGTGCTTGAGTACAAAGCTATAGGCCACATTTAAGAGCAAATACAATAAAATAACGCTCAGTACTTCAGGTTCTAACCAAAACCCCACAAGCAAAATACTATACAACCCACCTAGTAAAACGAGAGCTTCGGGTACGTTGACGGCACCAGAGGCCAGCGGACGCATTTTGGATTTTTTAGGATGTAAACGATCTTGTTCTCTATCGCGCAAGTCGTTCACTATGTAAGTTGCCGAAGACGCCACACAAAATAAGAAAAACGCAAACGCGGCTTGGCTTATGGCTTGGGGCTGTAAAAACAAGCCAGAAAAAATCAAGGGTGCTAAACAAAATACATTTTTCACCCACTGTTTAGGGCGCATAAGACGGAGTAAATCAATCATCCAGCACCTCGATCTTTAACGCTTTTAAGCCAATGCCAAGCAGGCGGGTATCCGTAGACTCCCCGACAGTGTGGGGCGATATCGCATCGGGCAAGCTAAAAACCAACGGCATATCCTGCCCAGCATTTAACGACACCACAACGCTTTCCACCAGTTTCGACTCTGGGTAATGGACTTCCCACGTTGCAGCAGGCTGCCCTGCTACCGTTAAACCAACACGTTGTAAGGGATGTTTTTCGTTCACATAAGTCTCGGCTTCAATTTGTATTCGTAATTTTACGGGTTTATCGGGATGCAGCGTCTTTAGATTCAACACAGCAGTATTTCCTTCTGACCATACCCCCCAACTTTCAAGGTGCGACCAACCCTGCCCTAAATATAACGGCGCGAGGGAATTCAACGTAAGCGGTAGGGCTAGTGGGTACATATACTCGCACTTGAGTCTTCCTGTCAGGTATGCGTAGCCCTCTTTAGGTTTAGAAAGTCGAGCTTGGCTGCTTGGACGCGTATCAATGGGAACCAGTTTACTGCCCACCCCACATACCTCTTCCATCGTTTTCTGCATAGTAGACTGCTGTGTGAGGACTTTAAGAATGGTCTGCTCGTCATTGGTAAAGATGGCTGGCGTACTGATAGGTAGCTCTTTTTGGTGCAACCGGTTAAAAAACACCATAGGAGCTGGGTTGTAGCGATGAGGGTTGATTCGCCACACTACTGATACCCAAGGCTTAAACTGCAAATAAGCACCAGGTGCTAAAGCGTGGTGGGTGCCATAATAAAAAGCGAGTGGAAGTTGCACTAAGGCTACGGCCAAAACCACCCACGAGGCATGGCGAAATGAATTTAAGTGCAAAGCAACCCAAAACAGTAAAGGAATACTTAACCAACACACATACCGAAGAAATGCACTTTGCCCAGGGTTCCAATTATTTTGCGCTAAAACGGGCAGCGACATGAACACAAACGCTACCAGAAAAATATCGGCAAAGACGAGGTTTTTTTTATATTTTCTGAACTGCCATAAGCGATAAAAAAACAGCACGCCTATCAACACCACCACTGCCGGCAAGGCAACAAGGACCCCTTGGTTTAAATCAAACAGCAATGACAGCCAACGCGAAATACGCACATATGAATAATTAACGTAGTCTGAATCGGCAATGGGGTTAAATACTCCCATCACACTCTTACTCCAAACGTAAGGCAACAAAACTAAAAAAGAAGCCATAAACGTGGGAGAAAAACGTTTTGCCACGCGCCATAATCCCTGCTGCCAGTCGCTGCGGTACGCTATAAAAAACTGGTAAAAGTAAACGGGAAACAGGAAAAAAGCCAAGGATGGGTTTTGGTATGAGGCCAACGCCACCCACACGGCTGTCCAAGCATATTGACGGCGCAAGAGTTGGCAGCATGCAATCAACAATAACGCACTGCTGTATATTTCTGGATGCGTCCAAAGTAAATACATTGCACCGGTAGAAAACACAAAACACAGAGCAATAAACCATTTACTGGCGCGGCAGAGTGATGCACTGCTAAAAAGACAATACAGGGCCGCTATACATAGTAATGCGTTGGTTATTTGAAAGGCTTGTAGTGTGTCTAAACCCAAGCTTTTTAAAACAAAAAAGGCAGGTAAACAAACCAGACTGTAAAACCAAAAATGCCAGGTGTAAATATGGCCGTCCTTGCCTACCGAGGTGAGGATTTCCTGTGCGTTAACACCTGTTCGTTGCAAAACTTGGGCATTGACGCCATCGCTTACATAGGGGTGCCCATATTCATAAAAAGCAATTAACTGGGCGTAATAATACGCTCCATCGCCTGTGCGTTCGGCGGGATAATAACAAGCGATGAAAAGCAGTAGCAGTGCTAAAAAAATCACACCGAGCCGATCTATCACGTTGTTTCCATTGAAGCGAGTTAAAATACGCATTACCCGTCAATGCCTTTACTGCTTAAAAAAAACATACCTGCAAAAATTAAGCTCATCCCTATAACTAAGTTAAACGTTATTTTTTCTTTAAAAAACACACTGCCCACTATGACCAAAACCAGCTGGACGCCCGAAGTCATCACGATGTAGGCCTTACTGAGGGGAATAGTTTTTAGCAGAGCGGCATAGACCAAAAACGCGACAAAATACAGTGTTACTGCACTGCCTACATACACCATTGTCATTGGATTTAAAATATCAACGACGTCGCCCCCTTTAAGGTTAAAAGCTTTAAGCAACACGCTGGCTAATGCATTCGCCAATACGGCAATTAATAATAAAATATAGATAGACACGACTTGACCTGTTATATGACGAATATGTGCCAACAGACTGGGTCCATTGCCTCGGCACACGGCTAAGCAAGAAAATTTTTGCCTAGGCATTATATCGAGGGCTATGCATGCTCGTCTGTAGCTTATAGTGTATAAACGTTAAACACTTGGGCGCTGGCCTGTGGTGCTTTTCTACCCAAACACCTATCTTTACCTAAACGGATTCAACCTTACCGGTATGCCGCTCGATTTACTCAGCCTAAAACTCTTCGTTCGTGTCCTTGAAGAAGGCACCATCAGCCAAGCCGCCCACAAAGAGCATATCGCATCGGCAGCGGTCAGTAGACGTATCAGCGAGCTTGAAACCCAACTAAACACTCAGCTATTACACCGTACCAATAAAGGTGTAGCCCCCACAGAGGCAGGGCTTGAGCTGTTGTATCGCGCCCGCAATCTATTACAAAACGCTCAGGCTTTGAAAGACCATTTGCATGATTTTTCTCAAGAGCGCCAAAGCCATGTTCACATTTTGGCGAACATTTCTGCTTTATCGCAAAACTTGCCCCATTTATTATCTGAATTTATAAAAAAGCACCCAACTATTCATTTAAAAATAGAGGAAAAAAATAGCCAAAATATTGTTTACGATATTGAAAAAAGCAAAGCAGATATTGGTATTTATTCGGCTTTGCCCCATGATGCGAAAATTGAAAGCTATTTTTTTAGAAAAGATATTTTGGGTTTATTAGTACCTGCTAACCACCCATTAACGCAATACAAGCAGTTATATTTTGAGCAATGTTTAAATTATGAGCAGATTGTATTGCGCAGTGGTACCCAAATTAATTATCAAATTACCAAAGCGGCAATGGAGGTCAACCAACACATAAAGGTGCGTGCCGAAATTGATAGCTACGAAACCATGGCGTTATTGGTAAATGCGGGTATGGGAATAGGCGTAATGCCTAGACAAAGCACGCAAATTTTTCAAATACCACATACCCATTTTATTGAATTAAAAGACAACTGGGCCCAGCGGCAACTGGTCATTGGGGTACGAAGTAAAAAAGAACTCAGTGCCAGTGCAAAACTACTGTTTGATTATTTAACCAAGCAAAGCCTAACCTTTCAAGAAAATACCCCCTAGGCTAGCTTCAACCTAGGGGGCATTTATGATGAGTCTAAAGGTTAATACAGTTTTTTCTGGGGTGGGCCCGAGAAATTCAGAGGGCCTAAAGCTTGCATATCCACTTCAATTACGGCTGGGCCTTGTAGTGCTACGGCCTCGGCAATCACAGTTTTGAATTGTTCTAAGCTGCTAACGGTAAAGCTTGGGCACTGCATTGCTTCCCCTATTTTCTGGTAGCTGGGCGTATGCAGTTCGTTGAAGTATTGTCTATCGTCAAAATAACGACGCTGAATGCCTCGCATAACCCCATAGCCACCATCATTCATTACCAGCAAAATCATATTGCTTTTTTCTTGAACTAAAGTGGCTATTTCGCCTAAACCTAGCATTAAGCCGCCATCACCCACTAAAGCAACGACTTTTTTATCTGGGTTCGCTATGGCTGTGCCTATACCATGGGCTAACCCCAAGCCAATAGCACCGGCTAAAGAGTGAATGTTTTGTAAAGGCTTGTTTACAGGGAAAAGTCGGCTGCCCCAAGTGCTGCCAGACATGGTGATGTCGCGTACTAAAATACTGTCCGAAGGCAACGCCTCTCGTAAAGCAAAGCATATATCTGCGTAGACGCCTATTTGCTCGCTTAACGCACGAACTGCGTCTTGCTTTGCCGCGCTAATCTGTTGATCGTACTGCGCGTCTACCCATGTGTGCCCCTCTAGCTGTGTTAGGGCTTGCTGCAATAAGTATTGGCTGTCAGCGCAAATAAAATGGCTTACTGGGTAATTACGCTGCTGCGCCATCGGGGTAGCATCTATTTGGATTCGATGCGGAGCCAATTCGATACTGTAGGTTTTGGTTTCATTACTGCGTAATCTAGAGCCTACGATAACCAAAAGATCGGCCTCGGCCAGTAGTTGCTCTACCTGCTCTGAGTTATGGAATGCCCCCAAGCTGCGTGGGTGGGCATCGTCCAAGATGCCTCGGCCATGTGTTGAAGACACCACAGGAATACCCAAATCAGCAAAGGCTTTCACTTGGTCACCTGCGCCCAAAGCGCCCCCACCCACCCAGAATATAGGTCGTTTGGCGGTTTTTAGCGCATCCACTAAGGTTGTGATCTCTGCAGTAGAAGGCTGAGGCAATGCTAAGGGAGCCACTGGGCTTAAATCGCTGGGCAACTCTATTTCAGCGGCCTGCACATCGATGGGGATCTCTACACTGACAGGCCCCATGGGTACCGTAGTAGCGACCCGAATAGCTTCGCGTATTACACCCACGGCATGCTCAGGACTCATAATACGAAATGCCGCTTTACTCGCAGCGCGTAAAAAATTTAACTGGTCCTTGGCTTCATGAATGAAGCTCACATCGCGATCTAAATACTCTCGTTCTACCTGACCGGTTAAATGCAAAACGGGGCTACTGGCATTAAAGGCTTCAATTAACGAACCCACCGCATTGCCAGCGCCTGCGCCGGTACTGGTTAAAGCCACCCCCAAACCTGTAAAACGTGCTTCTGCATCGGCCATTGACACTGCTCCCGCTTCACCACGGGCACACACAAAATGCATTTTTTCACGTCGTCCTACTGCATCGGCAACTGGTAAGTTATGAATGGAAATCACGCCATGCATATTTTTTACCTGGTGTGCTTCGAGCACACGCACGATTGCTTCTCCTACAGTGACTTTAGTCATCTTTTTCTCCTTGATTACCCTTCACACCATGGGTTGGGGGTACTGTCTAAACCAATATAAATACTTTTTTGCTGCATATAGGACAAAATACTGTGCCGGCCTTTTTCTCTGCCTACACCACTTTGTTTGAAACCACCAAAGGGGGTAGAAATAGAAAACTTTTTATAGGTGTTAATCCACACAGTACCCGCATCTAGTAAGCGTGCTAGCTGCCAAGCTTTACGGTAATTTTCTGTCCATATACCTGCTGCTAAGCCATACACACTCTGGTTCGCTACACTTACCAGCTCTTGTTCAGACTCAAAGGGCATCACCACTAATACCGGACCAAAAATTTCTTCTTGGCAAACCGTAGCGCTATTGGATAAACCCGTAATAACTGTTGGGGCGTAATAACTGCCTTGGTCTAAGCCATTGCCTGTAACACGGTGCCCTCCGGTTACTACCTGCCCCCCTTCTGCTTTGGCTTGCTGCACATACGCATCTACGCTGCGTAAGTGGTTTTCATCAATGAGCGGGCCCACTTGAGTCGCAGGGTCTTCAGGATGACCCACGCGTAAGCGGCTTGTTTTTTCTACCAAGCGAGCTACAAACTCGTCATAGCGAGACTGATGCACAAATAAACGCGATCCGGCAATACACGCCTGCCCTGCCGAGCTAAAAATGCCATAAATAACGCCGTTTACTGCCAGTTCTAAGTCGGCATCTTCCAAAACCACTGTAGGTGATTTGCCGCCCAACTCTAACGAAGTGCTAATCAGACGCTCGGCGGCAACATGAGCAAGCTGCTTGCCTGTATTGGTGCCACCAGTAAAGGAAATTTTACGTACTAAATCGTGCTGAACTAGTGCATTACCGACCACTGAGCCTTTGCCAGGCAATATGCTCAGCAAGCCCTTGGGCAAGCCTGCCTCTTCAAATAATTCTGCTAAGCGCAAAGCAACCAAAGAGGTCAGCTCTGCTGGCTTCAATACAATGGCGTTACCACCGGCTAGCGCTGGAGCAATTTTTTGCATCTCTGACGCAATAGGAGAGTTCCATGGCGTAATCGCTGCCACCACACCTAAAGGCTCGTAAACACTTAGTGTTAATGTGTCGCTAGCGCGCTGATTTGTTAATTCCTCATCTAAGGTGTCCAACACAGAGGCCATATAACGGGCTGTTTGTGCTGCACTCATTACCAAGCCTCTGGTTTCACTCAAGGGCTTGCCATTATCTCGGGTTTGCAATGCGGCTAGCTCTTCAACACGTGCCTCGATCAGATCGGCCACTTTCCATAACACGCGAGCCCGTTGTGACGGCAAGCTAAAACGCCATTCAGGCTGCTGCCAAGCCTGATGTGCTTTATGCACCGCCTCATCCACTTGCTCTACACTAGCGGTGGAGAACTCATCATTTTTAGTGCCATCCGCTGGGAAATAACTTACCGTAGGCTTTCCCTGCCCTAACACCCACTCTCCGGCTAAAAAAATCTTTTTCATACTTTCCCTTTGATAGAGCTAAATCACCCACACCTGATTGATCTGTTCAATGGCACGTACAATACTTAACGCTGCTAGAGTGGAGGTTTTAGGGTTATCGGCCAAAGCAATACCTTGCATCTGCACGGTCATTTCACCAAAACCGCCTTTGGCATAGATGGTGTGGGTATTACGCTGTACGGCTGGATCGGCAATAAGCTGAACCTGCGTCGCATCCATGCCCACCCCAGCCAAACCAATAGTGGCGGCTACATTGGCATTGGCAGGAAACAACTGGGCTGCCTCCCGTGCTGTACCGGTAAAAAATACAGTCGCTTCAGTTAGGGCATCTAAATCCACCTGTTGTTCTGCGTAGCTACCTTTCCAACCCGTTGGGGGTTTGCGCCCTTGATACGTAACCTGTTCTAAACCGAAAGTCCGCGCTGCCCTCAAGCCGTCCATACCTGCCACGGCCCCTGGTAATAACTGTATTTGTGCTTGGTGTTGTTCGGCTACGCGTTGTAATGAGTCCAGCAAATCTGCATCAGCTAATGCGCCCACAGAGATCACCGCTAAACGCCAGCCTCGCTCTAACACCGCGCCTGCATGCTCTTTTAGTCCTGCTTGCCCTGCCATCTCTACCACTAAGTCAGGCTCAAGCTGAAGCTCTGCTATAGCACTTACGACTTCGACGCTGGCATCAAGCTTATTTTTTACGTCTGCTACCGCAGCAGAGGGCACAACCACACCACCCAATCGAACGCCTTGCGGTAATAACCGATGCACGGTTTGGGCCATCGCGCCATAGCCAATAAAAACTACTGTTTTCATAACATCCCTTTAAATTTCTTGGCTAAAACCGCCGGATACATCTACTACCGCACCCGTGGTATAAGAGGCCAGCGGCGAGGCTAAAAACACCAAAGCCTGAGCCGCCTCATGAGGTAAGCCTAAGCGTCCCATGGGAATGCCTCGATCATTCGCTATGCCCTGAATCCATTGTTCCCATGTTTTAGATCGGTCTGAACGCTGCTCGTAGCGCCGACGCCATTGCCCTGACTCCACCATACCTATTAGCACTGAATTCACCCGTATGGTTTGACTAGCAAACTCTTTTGCTAAGGATTTGGTTAGATTTAGTAGCCCGGCGCGCGCAGCAGAAGTGGCGATCATATGAGGTTCTGGTTTAAGCGCTAACAAGGAATTAATATTGGTTATGGAACCGTTCGCTGACTTTTTCAAAAAAGGCAAAGCCGCTTTAATTGGGTTCAAAACACTAAAATATTTCAACTCCACTTCTGTAATCCACTGCTCGTCTGCCGTATTGTCAAAGTTGGAAACCAAGCCCTGTCCTGCATTATTGATAAGCATATCGATTTGACCAAAATGCTCGTTGACTTGTTTGATAAACTGTTGGACCTCTTCGCGCTTGAGCACATCACAAACGGCTGTAAAGCATTCGGCTTCGGGGTAGAGCTTTTGCATTTGCTCTAAGGACTGCTGTAATCGCTCTGGATTACGCCCGCACCATGCTACTTTTGCACCCTGAGCCAAAAGCAACTTAACTGTTTCTAAGCCAATACCTGATGAGCCGCCCGTGACAATAGCCACTTGATTACGAACTAAAAAACCCATAGTTAACACTCTCTGTTTGCTACTGTTTATATTTGAAATACCTGTTGATTAAAAAGCGCTGGTTGATCCAAATAGGCCAAATGTCCCGCTGCAGCGAGAGGAATTAACTCTAAATTTGGGTATTTCTGCTTTAAATCAAACATACCCTCAGGAGGAGTGATGCTGTCTTTTTCTCCGTAACAAAGTGGGATAGGCATTGATAAAGAATTCAAATACCAATCAATGCTGTCATAAGCGAGTAGGTACGACGCCTGAGTTAGCCCCTGTTGGGTTAGCCCGGCAGAAACCGCCTGCACCACCTCTAAATTAAAGGGCGTAGGTTGAGCCAGTAAACGTGGCCCGCGCTCTTTAGCCATGCCTGCTGGCCCTAAGCGTTTAAGTAGCTCTGGGCGCATACGGTACACCCGTTCTTGGTCTGTACTGGCATGGCTCCCATAGCCTTGAGCCGGATTCACTAAAACGAGTTTTTTAGTTTGCTCTGGGTACAGCTTGGCAAAAGCTGCGGCCATCATGGCCCCCAATGAGTGTCCCACTACTGTGACAGGCGTGCGAATCTCTAGCTCATCCAACAGCTGCTTAATCTGTAGCGCATAATCCTGTGCAGTAGGCGTGCTGGTTAATAACCCAGCACTTTTGCCATAGCCAGGTGCATCCCAAGCAATAAGCCGACAGGACTCTTTTAAGGTCACAAACTGCTTGACCCAAGACTTTGCCCCAGAGCTAATCCCATGCAGTAATACATAAACGTCTGCATCCGCCTGATTATCGATATAACTCAAGCCACGCTCGGATTGTCTATAGAGGGATTCGATTTGGTCTAACATCGGCTTTATTCACTCCAATACAGCTAGGCGTTGCGTTTTATTTTAGAAAGCGGGTGCGTTTCAGGATACGTAGGTATTTCTGGCTTATTCGTCCCTAGCATCACACACATCAACGCATCTTCTTGTGTGGGGTTATATAAACCGCGATAAATACCAGGAGGGATTGAAATTAAATCTCGCTCTTTCAATACGGTAGTGTAGGTTTCCCCGTTGTCTTCCAATGTCAACTCAATAGAGCCTCGCAACATAAAAAACACTTCTTCTACATCGTTATGGATATGCAATGGGCCTTCGCATTGAGCAGGCAAGACCATAGTAGAAAAAGTAAAGTTTTCTGCTGGCACCGTATTGGAATCGGTTGCTACTCCTGTTGCGCCTGTTCCCATATAGCGCATTTGGGCACGACGGTATTTAGGATCAAAATCAGCCTGAAACTTTAACGCATCAAAGTCATAACGACGCGTTTCAAAGCGAGCAATACGTGTTGCCATCCAGTCTTCTAATGACTGGGATTCTTTTCTGACCCAACCTGGAAATGTATGACTCATAACTGCACTCCTTTACTATACAAACCATGAGTTAATAACGTTTAATCAAAGCCACTAACATGAGGGATCCAACCACAGCAACCAGAGCTAAAAAGTAAATGCCGTTGTTGAAATCACCAGTGAAGGTGACGATATAACCAATTAGTACGGGGGCTAAAGCACTACCGAAATTACCTAAGCCATTAAAAATTCCGCCAGCCGTCGTTGCCGCTTCTTTGGTGCTTACTTGACCTAACAAGGGGAATACAGCAGAAACGGCGACTCCCCAGAACATAGAGCTAACCGACATTGCTAAAATCACCATCCAAACACCGCTTGCCAAGGTCATCACATACATCGCAATGCCCGCTACAAAAAGCCCGAGAAACACTTGTTTGGCACGAGACTGGTGAAACACCTTATCGGAATAAAAAGCACCCGCCACTTCCCCCACAAGCATGCTGATAAAGGGAATAGACGACAGCATGCCAAAGGATTTCAGATTGAAATTTTTCTCCTCAATCAGATAAGTAGGAATCCAGCTATTTAAGCCCCATAGATATGTCATTAAGGAAATATTGAAAATACAGATAATCCAAAAACCAGGATTAGAGGCAAGCACTTTAAAGTTGGTTTTGTGATCTGCTTTTTTCTTATGGCGGTCTTTGTTGATCACTACGTCTTTAAGGCCAATGACTACAAAAATCGCCATGATTAGCGTCAGCACACCCATCACATAAAACGTGGTGTGCCAATCATAGTGTTGTAATACATAGGCCGTAATCGGGAAGCCCAAGGCCGCACCTATAGGTGTTCCTAAAATAAATAGAGTGGAAGCACGCGCTTGCTCTTTTTCGGTAAAGCGTTGCTTGACGATGCTATAACACAAAGCAAACAGAGGCCCTTCCGCAATGCCTAACAATATGCGATTTGTTAACATGCCCTCGTAGGTATACGTTACCCCCATAAGGAGCATTAACACGCCCCAACTCACTACACTCCAAAACAAGACCCGTTTAGGATTAAAAATATCGCCCAAAAAACTAAGGAAAATAGATGAAAAACCATAAGCTAATAAAAAGCTGGTCATCAACCATCCTGCTTTGGCCCTATCCTGAGCGATGCCCATTGTGTTTTGAAAGGTCGGATCGGCAAACAACACCGCAATACTAATCTTGTCAAAAAAAGCCAATACCACACACAACATAAGCACCACTGCCGGTGTCCAATGCTTAACCATGCTTTTAGGCGGTGCTCTGTGGTCTAAGCCCGTATTCACTGTCCCCATGTGCCCTAACTCCTCAAGGTGCTTTTACTTTATTGCCATTAAGTTGATGCTTAAATCTGCCACTTGCTCGGGCGTTACAGCCACCTGACGTTGCATCCAGCGTTTAGCTATTTTGATGTTTTTGGCATCGTTGACGGCAACCACATAGCGCAGCGTTTCGTCTTCATCAAAATAAAAAAATGTTTTTTGGCGTGCGCCGCTTTCGCGCATAACGCAAGACAAGGAAGGAGAAGGTGTACCTAACATCTGGATATTGCAGTCATATTGGTCAGACCATAACCAAGGAATGTCTTGATAAGGCTCTTCTTTGCCTACCATATGCTTAGCTGCGGTTGCGCCTTGATTTTGGGCATGGGCCCATGACTGCATACTGATCCCCAACGCGGGATGAATCGCCACATCGCCTGCGGCATAAATATCGGGCTCGGAGGTTTGACAGTACTCGTTAACGACTACAGCCCCTTGGACATCAAGACCTGCGGTACAGGCTAGCTCTGTGTTTAATTGAGCACCCGCAGCCACCAACACGGCATCCACCGTAGAGTGAAGCTCGCCCTCTATAAACACTTGCACTGTTTGGGAATCGCCTTGGGCTAATTCAATCGCCCCGCAATGCGTTAGGATTTCAACGCCTTCACTTTGGTGTAGATTTTGCAAAAACTGCGCAACCTCTGAGGTCACGCTGCGCCCACAGACTTGTTCACCGCGCTCTAAAACCGTTACTGCCAAGCCACGTTGACGTGCTGATGCTGCCACCTCTAGGCCGATCCAACCCCCGCCAATGACTACCAAGCGTTGGCTTTGCTCTAAACATTCACGTAAGCGGTGGCTATGCAGAAAAGAGCGCAGCTCATGCACATTTTCTAGTTGCTGCCACGCTGGATTAATAACCCGCGCGCTGCTACCCGTAGCCAACAACAACTTGTCATATACCAATTGATCGCCATTACAAAGGCGCACCACTTTGGTTTGGGTGTTTAGGTCTACTGCTCTACGCCCCAAATGCCAATTAATCATTAACCCAGCTATCACATCGGGTTTATAAAATTGGATGGCGCTTAGCTCTGTAGGAGCTAACAAGTTTTGTTTTGAAAGCGGTGGACGCTCATAAAATATATCTTGCTCATCCGAGACCACATGCAAGGTGCCGCTATAGCCTTCTTGTCGTAAGGTATAAGCCGCAACAGCTGCCGCTTGACCGCCACCAATCACTACAATATTTTCCATGGCTTCACCTTTTAGTTTGAGCTGATTTGCCGTCTTGTTGCCGGATCAATGCCTTTATCAATGGCCCATTCAGTGAAAAGCTCTAGCGCATAATCAAAATGTCTAGGTTGCCAGGCTGCGGTGAGATAATCGTCGTTGGTATAGTATTCAAATGCTCCGCCTAGAGGAGAATGGATATACCAAAAATAGGCTGAGGAAACAGGATGGCGGCCCGGCCCAATAAACGAATCCCAACTGTTTTTGTTCATATTGAGCCCGCCCCCGATGACCTCATGAATGTCACGCACCACAAAAGCCACGTGGTTGAGTCCTGGTTGCTCTCGATTAGGCAGCTTCAATAAAAATAAATCGTGATGCCATCCTTGGGCGCTACAGCGTAAAAACGCTCCTCGTCCTGTATACGCATCCGATAAGTAAAAACCGAGCTTTTCTTCATAAAATGTCTGGACGGTTTCTAAGTCAGGGGTAAAAAACACCACATGCCCTATCGCCACCGGATTGGCTTTTTCATAAACCGGACTGGCCTCATTTACCCGTTGGATGTGCCCATATTGGTTTATTGCTGGGCTTAAAGCCTGAGTTGCTATGCCTAGTTGAGCTACCTCGAATCGTAAGCTCATCCCGTTCGGGTCTAGACAGCGCAGCACGGTGCCATCAAAGGCATAGCCCGGTTCATCTTGTAAATTATGAGCCAACTGCAGCAAATCCTGAGGCCGGTTTACCGCCCAAGTCACCTCTCGTAATGTAGACCCGCTTTCAAAAGCAGGAGGTAAATCAGGATGATCAGACTCAAACACCTGCACTGTGCTGCCGTTAGGCAAGGCATAATGCAACGAGTCGGCGTTTTGCTCTGCCGCAGCATCCAAACCAAAATCAAACAAATAGTCTTTGGCTTTATTTAAGTCTTCTACGCCAAAAGTTAAGTTTTTGAGTCCATTAATCATGCTAAATAACCTTACTCAAGCGGTTAGTTAAAGACGAAACCGCCATTTACAGGTATGTTTTGACCTGAAACAAACGACGAGAGATCAGACAATAAGTACAAAGCGGTGCCATTAATATCGTTTGGGTATTGAGCCCGTTGTAAGGCTCGACCTGATACATATTGATGGTGACGTTCTTCAGGCACATACTCGGTGGCCTCTACCAGCGTCAAACCAGGTGAAATCGTATTAACACGGATGTTGTACTCACCTAGTTCTCGGGCCATAGAGCGTGTCATGGCAATAATGGCTCCTTTGCTTGCCACATACGCCATGAGTTTGGGGGCACCCCACAAAGCAGTATCTGAAGCTATGTTCACGATGCTGCCTTGATCTGCTTGCTTCATATAAGGCAATACCGCTTGTGTCACTAACCAAGTTCCTTTGACGTTTACCAACATGACTTGGTCCCACAGGTCGGGAGAGTAGTGCTCTAAGGTTTTACCGCCCACTCCCGTAGCCAAAGCGGCACAGTTCACTAGCCCATCCACATGCCCCCAGTGCTCTTGTATCCAGTGTCCTAAGCCGGTAATGGACTCCTGTTGACTAATATCTACGGAAAGACCATGAGCATTTAGGCCTTGGTCGCGAAGCTCTTGAACGAATGCCATTAAGCGGTCAGTTAAAATATCCGCTAATAAAACCTCAGCCCCTGCAGCCAAAGCGGCTTGGGCAAAATCAGCCCCTAAGCCGCGCGCAGCACCCGTAATCAGTATTTTTTTATTAGAAAGTAGCGTGCTAGTTGAACTCATTGACACCCCCTGCATTAAGCCTCGGCAACGGTTTTTTGCTCTTGCAGGGTTTTAAACTGAGTTTGAGCCGCTTTTTTAAACTGTCTACGCAACCGTGCTAAGCCCACATCATGTTGGTACAAGAACTCATGCTCTTTTGCGTTGGGTGCCATGTTTTCCAAGATAATGCGGTCTTGCTCGAGCACATCCCAATGTAATTTTTCTAAGCGGGTGCGGTACATAAAGCGCCACACATGTCGTTGCCAACCGCTAACTTTGCGACAGCGCCAGAAAAACACGCGTGTATTGTCTTTATCAATAGGTGTAGCGAAGCCAATGATAAAAAAATCACCGCCAGGACCAAACTGCTGCTGATAAGGAATGGATAAACGCAACCACGCGCCGCCCGTTTGACCGTATTCAACCCAGTCAAAGTTGACACGCGCTTGTCCTTCTTTCTCGAACACGAACCCTTCTTCAGTAGGACGTAGGCTCATGTTGGCGACGCGATCACCTTGATACATGGAGTGAGACTGGCTATGCAGGTAGGTACCATGCATTGGGTCCATCACGTTATCAATGGCATACATGTAATTCACACCCCAGTCCGCGCGACATAGGAAGCTGCTCCAGTCATCACTGCTTAGTTGCTCTGGAAGTTGTAATGGAGTGGGTTCCTGCTCTGCATCTACACCAAACCACAGGAAAATCGCGCCATTCAGTTCTTGTGCAGGGTATGATTTAACGCATTTCATCCCCTCTAGAGGACAGGACGCCACTGCAGGCACATCGGCAACCACACCATCACCACGAACCTCAACCCCGTGATACCAGCATGCCACCCGATCACCTAAGTTCCACCCCAAAGAAAGACGCGCACCGCGGTGAGGACAACGGTCTTCCAAGGCATGAACTTGACCTTGGCTATCACGCCACACCACAATGTTTTCCCCCAAGCGAGTAATACCCACTGGGTTTGAGGCTACCTCCCAACTTGCTAAAACTGGGTACCATAAATCTCGTATGCCGTACTCTAGATATTCATCTGCTGAAGCAAAGTCTCTCATCTCGTCCCTCTTTTAATAACCTAGTCGTGCCATTTCTGTCTGAAAGTTAGACGTGGTCCACTTTTCACCCGTTTCTAGCAACAAGCCTTGCTCGTTTAGCAAGCTCACAATGCTTTCTGGTTCCGTAGCACCTTGCTTAAACGCTTTGATTAGATGATCAGCAAGCTGCTGCTCGTACTCAGTTGGAGCATGCGAGCGGTTTTGCCAAACAATATGCTCTACTACCCCAGGTTTTTGAATGTTGTTGATCCCTGCTTCGGTGCTTGGAATAGCATGAATCCAAGATTGAAGTTTTGTGTTGTATTCCATTTTCTTGCCTCTTTAGGTTGTTTCGCACTGAATCAAAACTTGCTCACCCTCTACCTTGGTGGGATAAATGCGTAAATTTCTACAGCCCGGTCCGCTTTCCAGAACACCCGTTTTGATATCGAAAATTGCTTCGTGTAAAGGACACTCCACTTTTTCGTCCTCAATAAAACCATCGGTTAAGAGGGCAAAGGCGTGAGGACACACGTTTTCTATGGCGAAAAAGTGCTCATCAACTTTAAAAACCCCCACATGGTTGCCTTCTATCTCAATGGCTTTGGGCATATCTTGAGAGACCTCGTCGACCCCACACACCTTAAACCAGTTCATCTTAACCCCCTTGTTTTACCTGCAAAACATAGTTTAATATACAAAACAACTTCATTTAAACTTGAATTATTTATTTTGCACATAGGAAAAAACCCCTATTCAGGGGTTAAAAAGTGACTTAAATAAGACAAATGCAAAAGAAAGAGGGGCACTGCAGCACGAACGCTACAGAGCCAAAACACAAAAAATGAGACATTTTTGCAGCATAAAACCTCGTTATAATGGGGCTATTAATGCTGTATCTATTTAGTTATTAAAGGGTTAGCTGCATCAATATGAGTACAAACGAAAACGAAAAATACCTTGTACCGGCCTTAATTCGTGGCTTAAAGATCCTAGAGCTATTCAGCCCTACCCAAACAGAGCTAGCTCTTTCAGAAATTGCTCAATCCTTAGAGATCAATCGCTCTAGCGCATTTCGTTTAGTACAAACTTTAGAATATTGCGGTTATTTAAATCGTAACGAGCAAAAAAATTACACGATTAATATCAAAGCGTTGCAGCTTGGTTATAGTGCTTTAGCAAGCATAGATATTACCGATCAAGCGATGCCAATTATGAAACAGTTACGCGACCAAACTCGCACTGCTGTGCATTTGTCAGTGTTAGATCAAACTGACATTGTTTATGTACAAAATATTCAAGCGCTTGGTGCTTTTACTTCTAATATTTTGATAGGCACTCGTTGGCCTGCCCATGCTACGGTTATTGGGCAATTTTTATTATCTGGTTTAAATAATAATGAAATAATTGAGCGATATAGCGCATTTAAAGAATGGAAACGCTTTTCAGAAAGTACGCCTAAAAATTTAGATGAATTATTGCTTAAAGTTGAAAGAGCCCGAAACTCTGAATCCTTGACGAGCTGGCAACAATTTAAAAACACAATGGTTGCTAGTGCGGCCCCTATTATTCATCCCTTCAACGGCTCTATCCCTTATGTTCTGTCTGTTAGCCATCCGGCTTACTCCTTAGACAAAAAGAAATACGAGGCCGAAGTCATCCCTCATTTAGTTAATGCCGCTAAAAAAATATCTTCTTATATTTTGTAAGCTTCTGTGGCTTTAATTCTTATAAATATAAACTTATTACCCTAGCACAAACCCTTAATAAATTATCTTGACCCACGATATGAAACAGTCTAAAGTACAAGAGTAGGTTATCAAGTTCGTCGAAGTTCGCTCAATACTGTTTGCTTTCTTAGTAAATTGCATTGCATAATTTTGTCCCTTGAAAATCTGTTACTTAGGGCACCTTGCTCATTTATTTAAGGAATCGCATATCATGCAAACAGAATACGGCACCGTAAAATGGTTTAACAACGAAAAAGGCTTTGGCTTCATTTCTCCAGAAAACGGTGGCAAAGATCTTTTCGTTCACCACTCCGACATTCTTGGTACAGGCTACAAATCTCTAGAAGAAAACCAACGTGTTTCTTACGAGCCAGCTCAAGGCCAAAAAGGTCCACAAGCCAAATCCGTACAAAAAGTTTAATTTTTGTATGTGCTAAAAAACCCGCCTAGGCGGGTTTTTTTGTGTCTGCTCCATTTGCATTACCGTTTTTTAACGGTGATCGTTACGCACGTATTGTTTTTTTAACACTTCTTTCACCCCCGTCATGACACGATCTACCGAGCCTGTATGTTTACGTACCCAAGACGAGGCCGCATCCGACATAGTTTGACGCTGGGTGCTGTCGTCAAGCAAGCTCATTGCTTGTTTTAGTGCCGCATCAGCGTTGGTCACACGCACCGCAGCCCCTTCGTCCAATGCGTCATTAACCGCTTGTTCAAAATTACGGGTATGGGGCCCAACAATAACTGGCACACCCAACGCACACGCCTCAATGATGTTTTGTCCCCCTAACGGGGCAAAACTGCCACCAATAATGGCGACTTGAGCCTGAGCGTAATACCAGGGCATCTCGCCAAGAGAATCGCCCAAGAGCACATCCGCATTTTTACAACACGCTAACGAGCTGCTTGTGCAGTCGCCAGTAGTCATAATCTCTGTGCGACGAATCACATTCCACCCTTCGGCTTCAAGCAAAATCGCCGCTGATTCAAAGCGTTGAGGATGACGTGGAATTAAATAAAAAAGAGTGCGTTGTTGACTATCTAGATCCATGCTGTGTTCACGGCGGATATAGCGTCGCATCGCATCAATAAAAATCTGGTCTTCGCCCTCGCGGGTGCTAGCAATTACCACAATTTTGCGCCCTAAAGAGGCCGCAAACTGTTTACCGCGCTCGACTTGCTCTTGGGATAACTGCACGTCAAATTTAAAATTTCCTGCCACGCGCACCCCTTTACCACCCGCTAACTCTAAGCGCACCGCGTCTTGATAGGTTTGTGCATAAATGGCGGTGAAATAGCCTAAAGTTTGGCGCATCAGCAAGCCCATGCGTAGGGATTTGCGTAAAGACCGCGCAGAAAATCGCGCACTGACCAAAAAAGCGGGAATATCGGCTCGATAAGCCTGATACATCAGGTTAGGCCAGACCTCGCGCTCAATAACTATCAGTAATTTAGGTTGGTAATGGGCATAAAAACGACGAGCCGCACCAGGGAAATCGTAGGGTAGCCATTGTTGTTGTAAGTGGCCTTCGGCCAAAGCTTTATTAAAGGCTCGCTGCCCTTCGGCAAGCCCGGTATAAGTTAAATGCGTTAATAAAACGTGATGACCTGCGTCTAATAGGGCTTGTACTAGTGGCTGAGCCGCCCTCATTTCACCTAAACTAACAGCATGAACCACAATAACCGGTTCGGCTGGGCTAGGGCTTTTGCCATAATACCCAAATCGCAATGGGCTAAACACCTGCCATTGCCCACCAGACCGACGCGCGCGTAAATACATCCACCCCAATAAAATGGGTGAAATCAAACGCAACAACACGGTATATATAAAACGACTCAAACGTACAAAACCTTCAAACAACAAACATATATTGTACTGTTATCCCAAGCTAAATGCTTGTTGGATTGCGCTTAACACGACTTCAGCACTGGGCTCTTGGCCTCTGTCTCCTAAACTGGCGGTATAGGCGCGGCTTACTAATGGGGTGCGCACAGGAGTAGATGCCTTGTAAATACCAATAGTAGGACGCTCTAACGCAGCTGACAAATGCGTTAGCCCGCTATCTAAGCCTACCATAATGTGGGCTTTGGCTAACTCGTGCGCTACTTCAGTTAAACCCATTCGTGGTAAAACCACTGCATTTTCACGATTGGCTATTAGCTGTTGAGCCCGCTCGGCCTCGTGCTCATTTCCAGCTAATAAGCGCAAACCCAAACCCTTTTCTTGTAAAAAATCAAATACTTGGTGCCAAGACGTTTCAGGCCATAATTTATCATCACGGCTTGCTGATGGCATAATCATCGCTACAGGCTCTACCGTGACCGCATTGGTAATGCTCTGCAACCCATAGTCAGGAGCCCCTTCGTATGCGTAGTCAAATGCCAGTGAGGCCAACAAGCGTTGACGGGTAATAGCTGGCTGCCAAAATTCGACGCGGTGTTTTACATCGTAAAATAGCGAACATACCGGTTCTCGTGCCGACTTCCAATCTAAACCGTGCTTGACGCCCTTTGCTAAACGGGTAATCCACACCGTTTTTAACAAGGCCTGCATGTCTAATACTACATCGTATTGAGTTTGCAGTAGGCGCTGTTTAAATGCTTTTCGTTCTTTTTTGGTCTGGGCGGACCACCATTGTTTACGCCACCGTCGATGCGCTACTGGTATAACTGTATGTATTGCGGGGTGCCAAGTGGGAATTTGCGCAAAGGATTCCTCTACGACCCAATCAATCTGCGCGTCTGGGAACACCGCTTGCATATCCGTAATGGCTGGCAACATATGCACCAAATCCCCTAATGAGGAAGTGCGCACTATTAATATTTTTTTACTCATAACTGTTTATCTTAGGTGGGCGTAGATACCACTGGCTTTTTTGTAGGGCTATAGTAACTCAACTCGCACTTATTGCTAGCCATTCTGTTAATGGATTTTTTGCATTAAATGTTCACCCGCCTTCCAGTCTTTTATCTCCCCTCTCTGTGGAAGCCACTTAATGATTGATTTTAAACAAATTGAAGCCTTTATCTGGGTTGCTGAGTTAGGTGGTTTTAGCGCTGCCGCTGAAAAACTTAACACCACCCAGCCTTCAATATCACAACGTATTGCTAGCTTCGAACGCGAGCTGTCAACGCGCGTATTTGATCGTGGGGCACGAGGGATCAAACTGACAGATAAAGGCCAAGAGCTGCTATCTCACGCACAGCGCTTGCTGGATCAACGTAATGAAATGCTGCGTGTGGCACAAAGTACAAACGTGATACAAGGCACATTTCACCTAGGAGTAGCGGAAACTCTGGTGCATATGTGGCTGCCATTGCTGATTGAACAGCTTTATTTGCAATATCCCGCCTTAAATATTGAAATTCATGTCGATACCAGTCAAGTCCTTAAAGAAAAACTCTTGAATTATCAATTAGATTTAGCTTTTTTTGTAGGTAAAGAGACGGATAACAATACTGAATACATGCCTGTGGGCGAGTACCCCTTAGCCTGGGTCGCAAGCCCAAATTTAAAGTTACATAATCGTCAATTACGCATCACGGATCTAGGTGTTTACCCTGTAATTACCTACCCAGTAGGTAGTTTACCCTATCGGGTAGTTACCCAAATTTTGCGTGATGCACATGTGCCTTCACCACGCATTTATGGCAGCGCTTCGCTTAGCACCATTGTGCACATGACGTCGCGTGGAATGGGGGTTAGCGTGCTTGCTCAAGTCCTAGTCAAAGACCTATTATCCCAAGGGAAACTGCGTCTTTTACATGTAGATCAGCCCCTGCCGGCTTTAGAGTTTTACGCCCATTGGTTGAAGTCACCAGACAGCCATGCGGCACGCACCGTAGCACGTTTAGCCCAACGCATTTCTCAAGACTTCACCCCCCATGAATAAGTTTTTCTTATACCCCTACATCTAAACATATAATTGGACAGTGGACAGCGAATACGGTGCAATTCTGTCTAATTATATTCAATTGTTTCTATATGGCTTAGTTATGGGCTTATATACAGGAGACTCCGTATGAAACGTTTATTCGCTGCATCCCTCTTGATGGGTTTCACTGCACTGAACGCACAAGCACAACAGGTCGTAACTGATCTGCCTCAAACTAAATTGAACGTAGTGGGTGGCCTCAGCAACCTCACTGCATACCAAAATGGCGAGCTACCATTCTGGTCCAAAACAATTCCTGAGCTATCAGACGGCAAAATCACTGTAGACATCAAAGGCTACAATGAAATGGGTCTGAAAGGTCCTGAGGTATTACGTTTGGTTAGCCAAGGCGTAATACCTATCGGTAGTGCTACGCTTGCCTACTTTGCCACCGACAACCCTATTAACGAAGCCATTGACTTAGCAGGTCTAGCTCCAGACATCGATACAGCACGTGCCGTTACCGAAGCCTTTTTACCGGTCTATGAGCAACACTACGATGCCAATAACGCCAAACTGCTAGGCATTTCTACTTACCCAGCTCAGGTTCTGTTTTGTAAAGGCAGCTTTACTGGGCTTAGCGACCTAAAAGGCAAAAAAGTACGCACTAGCAGCCGCACACAGGCCGAGTTTGTACAAGCCTTTGGCGGTAGTAGCGTGACCATTCCATTTGGTGAAGTAGTACCTGCTTTGCAAAACGGTGTTGTAGATTGCGCTATTACCGGTTCCTTATCGGGTTACTCAGCCAAATGGTACGAAGTCAGCGATCATCTTTACGCGTTGCCCATTAACTGGAACCAGCAACTCATCGTGGCTAACAAAGCGTTTTGGAACAAGTTAGACCCTAAAGTTCAAACTTTCCTTGAGGAAAACGTAAAAACTTTGGTCGATGACATTTGGGACGCTGCCGCCGCCGAAACACAACAAGGTTACGACTGCAACACAGGTGCCGAAGCGTGTACGCTTGAGCCTAAAGGTGCCATGAAATTGGTAGAGCCTACCGACGAAGACCGTCGTATTCTTCAGGAAGTCATGGATAAAACCGTTATCCCTGCTTGGGCTGCCCGTTGTTCCTCTGATTGTGTAGAAAGCTTTAATGTTCTAGTTGCTCCTGTTTTATTTGACGCAGCTAACTAGTCTTCTTTGAAGGTTACGCTGTAACCCAGCTCTAACCGGGCGTTTGATTGCATCTAATCAAACGCCTCTTTTCTCTAGGTGTAACCCATGACGACTCCTACTCCTACATCCTTGTTAGGACGACTGCTCAATGGCGCTACCACGCTGTCTCGTTTTGCCATTTGGATAGCAGGTTCTCTGACCTTATTAAGTGCTTTGTACATTACGGCGGATGTAGCAAGCCGTAAATTATTTAATGCGCCTTTAGGTGGTTCTGATGAACTGTCTGGTTACGCATTTGCCATTAGCATTTCATGGGCGTTGTCCTTTGCCACACTTGATCGCGCCAATATCCGTATCGATGCGATCTATCAGCATTTACCTGCTCGTTTAGCCGCTTTTTGCGATTGGTTAGCTTTAGTGGTGTTGGCTGTTTTTATTGTTTATCTCACACGTTACGCTGCCGAAGTCGCCGGGATGTCATGGAATAGTCACTCGACCGCCAACACACTCTTGGGCACACCACTTTGGATCCCACAAATGCTTTGGGTTGCGGGCCTCGTATGGCTGTGTGTGGTGCTGGCCTTAATGCTGCTGCGCGCCTCTTTGGCCCTAGTGACGGGCGATATTGAGCAGGTACGCGCTATCTGTGGCGTACGAACCGCCAAAGAAGAAGCCAGCGAAGAAGCCGAAGCCGGTAAACGTATTGTGCAAATGGAGCAGCAATGATTGCCACCTCTCTGACCCTACTGCTTGTTTTAATTGGCGTTAGCATCCCCGTTGGGGCCGCTTTAGGCGTGCTAGGCCTGATCCTTGATCCACTCTATTCTTTTTTACCCCTTAGCCGTGCTATGGGCGAAGTGGCCTGGGGCACAAGCAATGAATTTCTCTTAGTCGCTGTGCCCTTGTTCATCATGTTGGGCGAAATTCTCCTGCGTTCGGGCTTAGCCGAACGTATGTACAACGCAATGAGCCTCTGGTTGTCATGGCTACCCGGTGGTTTAATGCACGCCAATATTGGGGCAAGCGCATTGTTTGCAGCCACCTCTGGCTCCAGTGTAGCCACTGCTGCCACAGTAGGTACCGTAGCCCTACCCCAAATTAAAAAACAAAACTACAACGAGCCTTTATTTTTAGGCAGTTTGGCAGCAGGTGGTACGTTGGGGATTTTAATTCCTCCATCTATCAACCTCGTTATTTATGGGGTATTAACCAACACCTCTGTGCCCAAACTGTATCTTGCCGGTATTGTGCCCGGGCTTGGCATGGCGCTTTTATTCATGGCCGTAATTGCCTTAGCGTGTATGGTTAAACCTGCTTGGGGCGGTAAAAAAATCAGTGCCTCATGGTCAGCGCGTTTAACAAGCCTAGTCCACTTAATTCCACCTCTGTTGATTTTCTTTTTAGTGGTGGGCTCAATTTATGCCGGGATAGCCACACCCACCGAAGCCGCCGCACTAGGCGTAGTAGGCGCATTGCTACTGGCTGCTTTTAGCCGTCGCCTATCTGTAAAGATGCTTTTGACGTGTTTTGAAGGCACCATGAAATCCACCGCCATGATCATGTTAATTGTGATTGGGGCTGCTTTTTTAAATTTCATTATGTCTGGCATCGGCCTAACTAATGCCATTACGCACGCCATTACAGGGTTGGGCGTTTCGCCCATGATGATGCTTTTAGTGCTGGTCGTCTTTTACTTAGTTTTAGGCTGCTTCATGGAAACGTTATCCATGATGATCACTACCATCCCTATTGTGGCCCCTGTCATGATTGCATTGGGCTTTGATCCGGTCTGGCTAGGTATTGTGATTATTATTTTGGTTGAGGTGGCTCTAATCACTCCACCTGTCGGTTTGAACCTGTTTGTGGTTCAAAGCTTGCGCACCACTGGCAGCATGAACGATGTCATGGTGGGTAGCCTGCCTTTTGTACTGATGCTCTTGGGAATGGTGTTAATCCTTGCGGTATTCCCTGACGTCGCCCTTTGGTTACCGCAAATATTTGGTTAAAGGTAGTTTTCCATGTTGTTAAATTTTGATCTTATCGGCACAGATGGTAGCAATGAGTCCATTCAAGTTAATGTGGACCACTGTATTGTGGCTGGTTGGGCTGGTCGTGATCGTGACGCGATTGAACACCATATTTTAGAGTTGGCTGAACTAGGCGTGCCCCGCCCTAGCGATGTACCGCTGTATTATCGTATTGCCACAAACCAGCTTATTCAGAGCTCACGTGTTCAGGTGGTAGGCCCGCACAGTTCAGGCGAAGCCGAGGTACTGGTGTTTAACCATAACAACGAGCTATGCGTTAGCTTGGCCTCTGATCATACTGATCGCGCTCTAGAAGCACACAGTGTTGCGCTATCTAAACAAATTTGCGTCAAGCCCACGGCACAGCAAGCATGGCGCTATAGCGATGTGGCTGGTCATTGGGATGAGCTGGTGCTGCGCGCTTGGATCCTCGAAGAAGGCCAAGAGGTGGCTTATCAAGACGGCGCGGTGGCTACGTTACTGCACCCCATCGATTTAATTAAAAAGCATTTTGGTCAAGATCATTTGCCAAACCAAACGGCTATGACATGCGGTACAGTCGCTACTATCGGCTCAATTCGTCCAGCGGCTCAATTTACGATGGAGCTTTACGATCCACGCCTTGAGCGCAGTATTCGTCATACTTACGATATTGAGTTCTTGCCTGAAATCGCTTAATTAGATTTTTTACTCATAGGGATTCCATCATGTCGACCTCTTTTGCACGTATTCGTGAGCTACAACACGCTCTAGATGCCGGAGAAACCACTGCCGTTTTGCTAACCCAGCAGGCGCTATCACGCATTGCTGACCCAGCTGGCGAAGGGGCAACCACCTTTATCTCCATCTATAAAGAACAAGCCTTAGCCGCCGCTCACGCTTCCGACATTTTACGTGCAGCCGGTCTAAGCCGTTCTGCTCTAGAAGGCATCCCTATTTCTATCAAAGACCTCTTTGATTACAAAGGTGACGTCACCCGTGGGGCTTCCGCTCTGCTTAAAGACGCACCGGCTGCTACAGAAAACGCCACACTCGTCCACCGCCTCCAAGAAGCAGGGGCCGTTATTATTGGGCGTACCAATATGACGGAGTTTGCTTTTTCCGGATTAGGCATCAACCCGCATTACGGAACCCCCCGTGCTCCTTGGGACAGAGAGCACGGCCGTATCCCGGGCGGCTCCTCTTCCGGTGCAGGCGTGTCGGTCGCAGACGGTATGGCCGTCGCTGCTATTGGTACTGATACCGGTGGCTCTATTCGTATTCCCTCTGCTTTTTGCGGTATTACTGGCTTCAAGCCTACTGCCGACCGCATTCCTGATGCAGGCGTTATGCCCTTATCGCATTCCTTAGACTCCAGCGGGCCGCTTGCTTTGTCTGTCGAATGTTGCGCTATTGTGGATGCGGTACTTAGTGGCGAACCCGAGCCCGAGCTCGCCCTTATTGACTCCACCCAATTACGTTTTGTGGTGCCAACCAATTACGTCTTGAATCAGGCCGATGACAAAGTCAAAGCCGACTTTAAAGCCGCACTAACTACTCTTAGAAACAAGGGGGTCTCTATTGATGAAATTGAAATCCCCGAGCTAGACCAGTTGCCTTATATCAACCGTACCGGTGGCTTTGTGTGCGCAGAAGCATGGTTCTACCATCAAAAACACATCGAGGCTCACGAAGCGCTGTATGACCCACGCGTGGCTTCACGTATCTTGCGTGGCAAGAGCCAAACCGCTGCGGATTACATTGAGCTAGAGCAAACGCGTCAAGTCTGGATTGCCCAGATGGAAAGCCTGCTTGCTCCTTACGATGCCATGTTAATGCCCACTGCGCCGCTATTGCCTCCTACCATCGATGAGTTAAACGATGAGGACGCTTATTTCCGCGCTAATGGTCTAATTTTACGCAACCCAGCTATAGTTAACTTTTTAAATGGGTGCGCCTTATCTATTCCATGCCATGCTTCAGGCACCGCTCCTGTAGGTCTTATGGTGGCCGCCCCCGCCTACCACGATGCACAGTTGCTTAATGTAGGTCATACTATCGAGCATCTACTTAACTCTTAATTTTTTTAAGGCATTTTTTATGTCTACGCCGCAGCGCCCTATTGTTGGAATTGTTCTTTTAATTCTTTCCACGTGGGCGCTGTCGTCATTAGACGCCAGTGGCAAGTGGATTATGGCCGCCGGACTGCCATTGTTGGTAATGTGCTGGGCGCGCTATGTGATTCATTGGTTTTTGGTATTGGCGGTAGTGTTACCTATGCGCGGCACAAAGGTGTTTAAAGCCCATCGCCCCCGCGATCAAATTTTGCGTGGCCTTATTATGTTATTTGCCACGCTGTCTTTTTTCTCTGCTCTGCGCTACTTGCCCCAGGCTGAAGCCACAGCCATTAATTTTTTAGCCCCATTACTTGTGTTATCGGTCGCCCCCTGGCTATTGAAAGAGCCCTCCCGCCTTTCACGTTGGATTGCGGCAGGGGTAGGCTTTTTAGGGGTATTGCTAATTATTCGCCCTAGCTCGGGTTTACATCCGCTAGGGGTGATGTTTGGCTTGATTACAGCTATTTTTTTTGCGACCCAGTTTATTGTGACGCGCCGTTTAGCGGTTGAAGACGCCTTCACCACCTTAATCTGGAGCGGTTCAGTGGGCACGGTATTAACTTCATTATTAATGCCGTTTATTTTGCCTGAAATTTGGCCGATTTTTACCACATTTGGCCCTAAAGAATGGGCCGTATTAATGGCAACCGGTGTGTTTGGTGCCTTGGGCCATTTATTGCAAATACAGGCTTATCAACGTGCTCCTGCCTCAGCCTTAGCGCCCTTTGTTTATACGCAAATTATTAGTGCTGCTGGATTAGGTTGGCTAGTGTGGGGCCAGTTCCCCGATGCGTTAAGCTGGCTAGGTATTGCTATTGTGTGCGGTAGCGGCGCCGTGATTGGTTATATCGAATGGCGCCAACAGCAACACGCTAGGCGGGCAGCTGCCACCCTTGAATAAAACTAGCAACTGGTTGTCGTCGGCTGCCAGCACGCTGTAGCTCGAGCAACCGCAACACGCCGTCGCCTGTGGCAATATCTATACCGTCCGCACTGGCTGCTAATACCGTACCGGGTGCCGCCGTGGTGGCCTGATCTAAAGCCTGAGCCTGCCATACCTTCACGGGCTGATCTAGCCCGGGTAACGCCATCGTACAACTAGGAACCGGATTAAACGCCCGTATACGACGTGCCAACAGGACGGCAGACAAACTCAAGTCTAAGGCTGACTCGGACTTTTGCAATTTTTCAGCATAGGTAACGCCCTGTGTAGGCTGTGGTACTGCCGTTAAACCTGTGGTTTCTAACGCTTTTAGTGCCTGCACAATCGCCTGAGCACCAAGCTGTGCTAAATCGTCGTGCAAACTACCCCCAGTATGCTCTGCGCTAATAGCCAAAGGGTGTACAGCCAACATATCGCCTGTGTCTAGGCCCGCATCCATTTGCATAATAGTAATGCCGGTTTCGGTATCGCCTGCGTCTATGGCACGCTGAATTGGGGCGGCCCCGCGCCAACGCGGCAACAAGCTGGCGTGGATATTTAAACAACCTAGGCGTGGTAAATCGAGTACCCATTGCGGCAAAATCAAGCCGTAGGCAGCCACCACCATTACATCGGGCTGAATAAGCTGTAATTGCTGTTGTACTGCGGCGGCGTCAGCGGGGTATTTGCCATCTAGGCGCAGGCTAAGGGGCTGCGCCACAGGAATGCTTGCATCTAGTGCGGCTTGCTTTACTGCGGACGGCCGTAGCTTCATGCCTCGGCCAGAGGGTCGATCGGGCTGAGTTAACACCAAAGGCACCTGATACCCTGCCGCTAAAATGGCCTGTAAAGCCAACTGCGCAAAATCGGGGGTGCCAGCAAAAACCACCTTTAGCGTCATACAGACACCTTTGCTTCAGCTTTGCGTGCCTCGCGCTGTTGCTTGCGTAATCGCGTTAAAATACGGGTCTGTTTCAAAATGGATAAGTGTTCAACAAAGACCTTGCCATCAAGGTGGTCAAGCTCGTGCTGTACACATACGGCCAATAAGCCCGCCGCATGAAACTCGTAACTTTCACCTTTTTCATTTAAGGCTTTAACTTTAATTTCAGAGGCTCGTTCTACCTTGTCGTAGATGCCAGCAACAGACAAGCAGCCTTCCTCGTGAACCTTGGTTTCCTCGCTGTACCAGGTGATTTCAGGGTTAATCAGCACTAAGAGCTCATCGCCCTGCTCGGACACATCGATCACCACAACACGCTCGTGTACATTGACCTGAGTAGCGGCAAGGCCAACCCCAGGGGCATCGTACATGGTTTCCGCCATGTCTTTAACTAACTGACGAATGCGGTCATCTACTTGTGCCACTGGTTTAGCTACCGTGTGCAAACGTTCGTCGGGGTATTGAAGTATAGGTAATAGCGCCATAATAACCTGAGTGATCCGGCTTATTTAGTACAAATAAGAACGCATCACCCCAAATAAGTAAGAATACCGTCATTTTAATACACTCTGTAGACTTTGCCTAAAAATGCTGCTCTTTGGGCGTAAGTGTGGCTACAGCAACAACGACCTCAGGTAGCTCAACGGTTTAGCCTAAAAAGACCCGTCAGACGTGAGTAGAGCGAGTTCATCTACGTATTTGTCGCTCTATCCGCGTCTATCTAATCAATCGTACAATTCAGCCATGATGACGCCACGAATGCCTCCCTCCGAGCTCTATGCCTGGATACGTCTATCCCTAGAGCCTAATCTCACCGCCCATGCAGCCCGACTGCTATTGGCTAATTTTGGTTTACCTCCCCAAATTTACGAACAGTCCATCAGTACACTTAGCCGCTATATCGATACCGCCTTAGCCACGCAGTTGCGTAGTGCTCCCAACGCCGAACTCGAAAGCCAAATTCAAACCACACTGGAATGGGCTCAGGCTTCAGACCAACATATTCTGTGCTTAGCCGATAGTCACTACCCAAAGTCATTGCTTGAGCTAGCCGACCCGCCTCTTGTACTTTACGCTAAAGGCGATCTTAACCAGCTTAGCCATCAGGCATTGGCTATTGTGGGTTCGCGCAATGCCACTCAGCCCGGTCTGGAAAACGCCTACCATTTTGCGCAGTTTTTAGCGGATCAGGGGTGGTGTATTATCAGTGGCCTAGCTACAGGCATCGATACTGCAGCTCATCGTGGTGCTTTAGCGGCTCACCAAACCAACAGCACCATCGCCGTACTGGGAACAGGTATGGATTTGGTTTATCCCGCACGAAACCGTGCGCTCGCACACCACATTGCTGAACAGGGGCTGCTGCTCTCCGAGTTCCCCTTAACCACTAAAGCGCTGCCCTACCATTTTGTGCGTCGCAACCGCTTAGTGGCTGCGCTTTCCCGTGGTGTTATTGTGGTCGAGGCCGCCCTAAAAAGCGGATCACTCACCACAGCACGCTTTGCCGGCGAAATAGGACGCGAGGTTTTTGCCATACCGGGCTCTATTCATTCGCCTCTGCACAAGGGATGCCACCAGTTGATTCGTCAGGGGGCAAAACTGGTAGAATCAGCAGAACATATACTCGAAGAATTAGGGCAGCATTTACGCCCTCCGTCCAAAGCTTTACCCAAAAGCGAAACACGCGCGCTTCCAGAGCACCTTGCCTCTGAACAACAGCAGGTGCTTACGGTCATGGGGTTTGACCCAGCCAGCGCAGATACGATTCAACAACGCAGTGGGCTTAGCCCCACTACCGTTGGCAGTGCTCTTGTGCAGCTCGAGCTCATGGATCTGGTCATAGTACAGGCTGATGGACGCTATTTACGCACCTAGGAGACTCCATGCATTATCCTCAAGCCGTTAAAATTGTCGAGGTCGCACCACGCGATGGCCTACAAAACGAAAAAAACTTTGTACCTACCGCAACAAAAATTGAACTGGTAAATCGCTTGGCCCGTGCCGGCTTTCAAAATGTAGAGGCCGCCTCGTTTGTATCACCGAAATGGGTACCCCAAATGGCAGATGGCACTCAGGTCATGGCAGGCATAGAGCGTCTTGATGGGGTGGTGTACTCTGCGCTTACCCCAAATCTACGCGGTTTCGAGGCCGCCCTTGCAGCGGGTGCCGACGAAGTGGTCATTTTTGGTGCTGCTAGCGAGGCCTTTTCCCAGCGTAATATTAATTGCAGCATTGCCGAGTCCATCGAGCGTTTTATGCCCGTGGCCCAAGCCGCCCATGCGGCTAATATCCGCTTGCGTGGCAGTATTAGCTGCGCGCTGGGCTGTCCTTATCAGGGTGAAACAGCAATAGACACGGTGTTAGATGTGGTCAAACGCATGCAAGACCTAGGCGTCCAAGAATTCGATATTGCCGATACCATCGGGGTAGGCACGCCACATAAAACCGCGCGCCTACTGCAGGCTGTGGCTCAAACTATTCCCTTAGATCGTATCGCTGGGCATTTTCATGACACCTACGGCCAAGCCCTTGCCAATATTCTGGCGGCTCTAGATGTAGGCGTTCATATTTTTCACAGCTCAGTCGCCGGACTAGGCGGCTGCCCCTATGCCAAGGGTGCCACAGGCAACGTTGCTACCGAGGACGTCGTGTACATGCTACATGGCATGGGCATTCACACAGGGCTAGATTTAGATGCGTTAGTACAAACCGGTGCCTGGATTTCCGAACAAATTGGTAAACCCACCAACAGCCGCGCAGGTCGTGCCCTCTATTTAAAAAACACTACCGTATGAACCCCACCCTAAGCCCAGAACAGCAACAGCTTTTACCTAGTCTCAATTTACCTATACGTGGGCGCTCTTGGCCCAAACACATTGCACTGATGGCTTGGGTAGTCATTGCTCTGATCGGGCTACGTCTAGGATTTATTGCAACACACTATGGCGATCAGGTTGCCACTAGTATTATTGCCTGCGTGGTGTTTGCTTATTGTGGCATGATTGTGGTGGCTTATTTTATGCTGGTTGGGCACACCACCATCACCACTACAGGTATTCAACAGGAATGGATTCTTAAACGCGAGCTACTTTGGCAAGACCTTAAATTTGCTAAATTTGTTCCGCTTTTTTTCTCAAAACGTTTAATTTGTTTTACTAAGCGCGGACGCCCCATTGTTTTTCAAGGTGCCAGCCCCGAGCTACAGGTAGCCTTTGCACAGATTGCTTTGGCCCACCGGCGTCCCATCTAGCCGCTTTATGCCTTATCGCGTTCACCAAACAAAGCTGAACCAACGCGAATATCTGTGGCTCCCTCGGCTATAGCCAACTCAAAATCGCCGCTCATCCCCATCGATAGTCGCTGTATTTGCGTGTACCCCTGGTCCAACGCCTGATCCCGCAGCTGCCTTAGCTGGGAAAAACAACGTCGCACCTCGCTCACTTCGTTGGTTTGGGTAGCCATGGTCATTAAACCCACCGGCTCTAAGCGATCAAAGCTAGCAAGCTGCGCTAAAAAACCCAATAACTGGTCGGGCTCTAGCCCAAATTTGCTGTCTTCTCGTGCTGTTTTGACTTGAATAAACACGCTCAAGCTACGCTGTTCTAGCTCGAGCCGCTGCTGTAAGGCCTGAGCTAATGCCAGGCGATCTAAAGACTGCAACTCGCTGGCATAGCGTGCAATTTCTTTGGCCTTGTTGGTTTGCACATGGCCGATCATCACCCACTCAAGGGCCGGGTTAGCAAAATGCGTGGCGCGCGCGCGTAAATCTTGGGCACGGTTTTCCCCAAAACGCTGTAAGCCTAGATCAATGGCTTGTTGGACGCGGTCGTGGCTAAAGGTTTTGCTGACGGCTAACAGTCGAACCGTTGCCACATCACGATCGGCCTGAATACACGCCTGCTCTATACGTTGCTGAATCGCCTGTAACTGTTGCTGCATAGCTGACTGACCTATCTCAAGATAAAACCGTATTTTAACAAAGCGGCGCAGCCCTTAATCGCTAGTAAATTTTGTCCAAACGATAAACACCCATTTACCCTAGGTTTGCTGTTTTATGGACACTTTTGGGTTATGCTCAAACTTGACATAACAGCAACACACACTACAATTTGCGCCTTATGTACTAAAAATAGCGTTTTTTAATCATAAAGTCTCAATAAAACGTGACAATCATGCTTGATTAACGTTAAATTTATTTTTGCTGTTCAATAGCAACGGCACTCTTCTTTAGGCGATACAACACACGATTTATAAACCCCTGCTCATCGAGCAGGTCTTAGTGCCGTGGTTGTTTTTTGCTTCCCGTAGACCTCCGCATAACCGCAAGAGGATTGATTAATGAATCAGCCAACTCAACACGACCTACCTACATATTTAAACCCTGACGACCTTGGGCCATGGGGCATTTATTTAGAACAGGTAGAGCGTGTCACTCCCTATTTGGGTAAGCTGGGGAAGTGGGTTGAAACCCTTAAACGTCCTAAACGTATTTTGACCGTCGATGTTCCCGTAGAACTCGATAACGGAACGATTGCTCATTTCGAAGGCTACCGCGTCCAACACAATATGGCACGCGGCCCCGGAAAAGGGGGCGTGCGTTATCACCAAGATGTAACCTTATCAGAAGTTATGGCTTTATCCGCCTGGATGTCTGTTAAGTGTGCTGCAGTCAATGTGCCTTTCGGAGGCGCAAAAGGTGGTATTCGCATCAACCCTCGCAACTACTCTCAAAAGGAGTTAGAACGTGTCACTCGTCGATACATCAGCGAAATCAGCATGATTATCGGACCCGATCAGGACATTCCAGCTCCAGACGTTAATACAAATGGTCAAACCATGGCATGGATGATGGACACCTATGCCATGAAAACAGGTCACCTAGCCACAGGCGTTGTTACCGGCAAACCGATTTCCTTAGGCGGTAGCCTAGGTCGGGTTGAAGCAACCGGACGTGGTGTATTCACTGTAGGCGTTGAAGCAGCGCGTGAATTAGGTTTGGACCTAACCGGTGCTCGCGTTATTGTTCAAGGCTGTGGCAATGTGGGCGGCATTGCTGCTCTTTTATTCCACGAAGCCGGTGCTAAAGTCATCGCACTTCAAGACCACTCCGCCAGTATTTATGCTGAAAACGGTCTAGATGTGCCCACCATTTTAGCGAACAATAACCCAAAAATTGGTTTGGTCGGCAGCAATGCTGGCGAAATCATCAGTGCAGACGAATTCTGGGAATTAGAATCAGACATTCTCATTCCTGCGGCTTTGGAAAACCAAATCACCGCAAAAAATGCCGACCGTTTACGCACGAAAATTGTTATTGAAGGTGCCAATGGCCCTACCACGCCCGAAGCTGACGATATTCTGGCTAACAAAGGCATCCTCGTCATTCCCGATGTGATTGCGAATGCCGGTGGCGTTACCGTTAGCTATTTCGAGTGGGCGCAAAACTTTTCCAGCTATTTCTGGGAAGAAGACGTTATTAACGAGCGTTTAGGCAAAATGATGCGTGAGGCTTATCAAGCCACCGCAGCTGTTGCCAAGCAACATAACGTCACCTTGCGTACGGCCGCTTTTATTTCGGCTTGTAGTCGTATCCTAGAGGCTCGTGAGCTACGTGGCTTATACCCCTAAGCCGGCTACTACGCTATAACGCACCCAAAACCGCCCTCTTGTCGGGATAATCCCGAACAAGCTGGCGGTTTTAGTTCTAAAGCTGTTTATAATGTGTCTTTTAACTCTAAACCGCGGCCAAAACAGTGACCGTTTCAACTGATTCTGCTGCTTGCGCTGTGCAGGTACGTAATATCCATAAAGCCTTTGGTGACGTCGACGTCCTTAAAGGGATTTCGTTTAGTGCACACCAAGGTGATGTGCTTTCTATTATTGGTGCCTCCGGTTCCGGAAAAAGCACCTTATTGCGCTGTATTAATCATTTGGTCATCCCAGATCAGGGTGAAGTCCAAATTGGTAAAGACGTATTACGTACACGCGCTAAGCGTAATGGCCAGATGGTCAGCTCAGACCCAAAGCTTCTTGAGCAGGTTCGTGCCCGTTTAGGCATGGTATTTCAAAACTTTAATCTTTGGTCGCATCGTTCTGTATTGCACAATGTGATCGAAGGTCCTGTGCATGTAAAAAAAATTGCCAAAGCTCAAGCTATAGAATACGCCTTACACCTACTCGACAAAGTCGGTCTTGCCCACAAGGCCGATGCTTATCCATCTGAGCTTTCCGGTGGGCAACAACAGCGCGTAGCTATTGCGCGTGCTCTGGCTATGGATCCCGATGTAATGCTTTTTGACGAACCCACTTCTGCTCTGGACCCAGAAATGGTGGGCGAGGTGCTACGCGTAATTCGTCAGCTTGCAGAAGAGGGGCGAACGATGATTCTCGTCACCCACGAGATGCAGTTTGCTCGCGAGGTCTCAAACCATGCTATTTTTATGCACAACGGCATATGCGAAGAGACTGGTGCGCCTGCAGATCTCTTTGGCAACCCTCAATCGGCGCGTCTACAACAGTTTTTACAGCCTTTGGCTTAGGTTTAGGAGATCTAAATGAATATCAAAAAAACCCTAATCGGGGCAAGTTTAGCCCTGTTTAGTGTCGCGACCTTGGCGGCCACCTCTTATAAAATTGGTACCGAAGGCGGCTACCCCCCTTGGTCTATGGTGGATGCAGCTGGTACTGTCACAGGCTTTGATGCAGATGTTGGCGCTGCACTCTGTAAACAGCTAGATGCCGACTGTCAGTTTACTGTGCAGTCGTTCGACAGCCTCATCCCGTCACTTAGTGCAAATCGCTTTGATTTAATCATCTCGGGCATGTCCTACACCCCCGAGCGTGCCAAGCGCATTAACTTCAGCTTGCCTTATGCCGTAGAAGACGCCATTTTTATTCTTAAAAATGATGCTGACGGTATCAAAGCGGGTTCTGCCGACGCAATCTACGACAGCCTCGAAGGCAAAACCATTGGTGTACAGGGCGGTACTACCCACGGCGCATTTTTAGCCAAAGTAGCCCCTAAAGTCACCATCAAAGACTACGAGACACTAGACCAAATGCAAATTGATCTGGATGCGGGTCGTTTAGACGGTACCTTTGCCGATCTCACATCACAGTCCCGTTTCCTAAAGCAAATGAACAATAGTGACTTTGCACTAACAGAAACCGTTATTAAAGGCTCCTCTGACCCTGAAGTCTTAGGTTATGGTATTGCCATTGGTATTCACAAAGACAACACCGACCTAAAAGAAAAAGTCGATGCTGCCTTATGCAAACTTATCGAAGACGGCACGATCAAAACTGCTAGCCAAAAGTGGTTTGATATCGATATTACCAACTACGACGCTTGCAAATAATCACTAAGTAGCCCATTACGATGCTGGAAACCTTATTACGCATCTTCAACGAAGGTTGGGGATGGATGTTTTTGCGTGGCCTTTCCATGACCTTATTCATTTCGGTCTTTGGGATGGCCTTAGGTGTCATCATCGGCATTGCCGGTGCCAGCATCAAGCTGTACGGCCCGCGTTGGCTTAGCGGGCTTGTCAGCCTTTACACGACCGTTACACGCAGCATTCCCGAACTGCTCATTATTTATCTGCTCTTTTTTGGTTCTGTGCACTCGGTGTCAGACTTGGGCGTGTGGCTACAGGCCGAAGACTGGGTCAACAAGTGGTTTCCGGCAGCCATTGGTATCTTAGCCATCGGCTTAATTGCAGGCTCGTATAGCGTAGAAGTGTTTCGCGGTGCTCTGCAGACTATTCCCCAAGGCCAAATCGAAGCCGCTAAAGCTATTGGCATGTCGCCATTCATGCGCTTACGCCGCATTACCCTACCGCAAATGGTGTGGTATGCCTTACCTGGCTGCAATAACGTCTGGCAGACTGCTCTTAAAGACACCGCTTTAATCTCTCTGGTGGGTTTGGTTGAAATTATGCGCGCAGCGCAACTAGGCGCGGCCTCAATGCGCGAACCGCTAGCTATGTATTTAATTGCTGGCTTTTTATTTTTTATGATTGGTATAGGTAGTCAGGCTTTGTTTGTTTTGGCTGAACGTCATTCTGGTAAAGGCATGAGGGCCGTCGTATGATGAGCTGGGACGAATTTGCATACACCGTTAGCATCCTTTGGAAAGGATTTGGGCTGACGCTTTATATCGGTCTGTGGGGCATTGGGCTTTCTTTGCTGGTGGGTATTACCTTAGCCTTAATGCGTCTTTCGTCTAATCGCCTTTTCTCTCGCTTTGCCTTTGTTTACAGCACGGTATTTCGAGGCACGCCCTTGTTGGTGCAGCTTTTTTTGCTGTATTACGGGGTGGGCATGATTGGCTGGGTCAAACAAGTGCCATGGTTATGGTGGCTATTCAGCGATGGCACCCGTACTGCTATTTTGGCTATTGCGCTAAATAGTGGGGCTTATGTAGGCGAAGTATTTCGGGGTGGGTTTCAGTCTGTACCCAAGGGTCAAATCGAAGCAGCACAAGCTATTGGTATGAGTGCTTGGCAATGTTTTAAACGTGTCCGTTTGCCCCTCGCCATTCGACAAGCCTTGCCAGCCTATAGCAACGAAATCGTAATTTGCATCAAAGGCACGAGCTTGGCCTCGACCATTGCTGTGCTTGAGCTAACCGGCTATGCTCGCCGTATCATGAGCCAAAACTATGCCATTGTTGAGACCTTTGTGATTGCAGGCTTGTTGTACTTAGCTATTAACTTCAGTTTGCTGGCTATTGTGCATGTGGTTGAACGCCAGCTTATACACAAGCACAACTAAGCCCCTGCTTAATCATCACACTCTAATAATGCCGCAAGTAATACGCTAGCTCATCGCGACTGCTCTGTTGTGCCAAAGCCAAGGCCACAAGCGTGCGCGCTGCTACTGCGTGAAGCTGATGCGCCGGCAGGGTATGAAACTGTGTATCTTGCTCAGAAACACTAACCGCACCATTCAAAATACGACTCGCACGCACGCACAGCACATCGCGTTCGTAGCAATACAATGCGCCCTCGCGTGCAGCAGGACTTAAACTGCCATTTCCCAAGGTAGCAATCACCACGGCACGGCTTCCCGCTTGGGCACAAGCTTTATACATACTGGATTGAGCCCCCACGTAATCCACCACGATGTCGACTTGAGGTAGCTGAGACTGTGCCGGTAGGTGTAGCGCACTCTGCGCCCCGAATGGGCGTCGTGGGGTGGCATTAATATATACATTGCCTTGACTGACCAAGCCCACAGGGCCTGTTGCTGGCGAGCTAAATGCGTCGGGCACCGAAGTATGGGTTTTTTGCACAAAACGAGCACTATGTAAGGTATCGTTTAGCAGCACCAAGACCCCAACGCCATGGGCCTCGGGATGGCTAGCCACCAGCACAGCATTAAATAAGTTTAATGCGCCGTCGGCGCTTAGTGCCGATGCCGGACGCATCGCCCCCGTCATTACCACCGGTTTGGTGCTTTTTACGCACCATTGCAATAGCAGCGCCGTTTCCTCTAGGGTATCGGTACCATGCGTAATTACCACCCCATCTATATCATTGCGCGCGACTAGGTGCTGCACTTGAGTTGTAAGCTGGTGCTGAAGCGCAAACGTCATATTCCGGCTATCAATATGACACACCTCATGTACCTCTATATGCGCGAGCTGTGCTAGCTCAGGCACGGCCTGAACCAACTGCTGGGCTGATTGGTCTACTTGATAGTCCCCCAAGGTGGTTTGACTGGATGCACTCGCTGCAATCGTGCCCCCTGTAGTCACAATAGCAATGCGTTTTAAGCTGGACATAACAAGTTCCTAAAGAAAAATAACAATAAACAGTAGGTCATCAGATTTTGGTTGACATCCTCCTCGCCCTAAAGGACGAGGCTTTACGCGCTTTCTGGCAAATAACGTAAGCGTTGTTGACTACAAAACTGACGCTGTTTTTGGCTAACTGGATCAATAAACGCAATAGAACGCGCTAGCAATTGCAATGGTCGCGAAAAATCATCTGCTGCTAAAAAAGCTTGGCCCGCAGGATAATAACTATCATTCAAAATAGGGATGCCCATACCTAGTAAATGCATGCGTAGCTGGTGCTTGCGCCCTGTTATAGGATGCAAAATATACTGGGATAACGGCCCTATTTGCTCGTCGTACCAAGACTGTGCAATAGCAATTTGGGTTTGGCTATTAGGAGAGCCTTCGACTTCTTGCATTAAAAACTGCCCTTTGGGAGCAAGCAGCCGACTTTGATAACACAACGGAAACTGCCACGTAGGATGAGTGGCAGCAATTGCCTCGTATTGCTTATAAATTTTTTGTTCTTGGAATAAGCGTTGATAGGTCCCGCGTAAACTGGGTGCGCGACAAAATAGCAAAACCCCTGCTGTTTCTCGATCTAAACGATGCAAAGGCGTAATTTGTGCCTCGTTGAAGTGCTGGCGGACTCGTACTAGTGCCGTCTGTGTTAGGTACTGCCCCCCGGGCGTAGAGGCTAAAAAATGCGGTTTATCTACAGCAATGAGATGTTCATCAGCATACAAAATGGGCATCTCAAAGGGAACGGGTACCTCGTTGGGAACGGCTCGGTAATACCACAACCATTGATTAGCTTGATAAGGATGGTGTTCGCAAACGGGCTGCCCTGAACTAGTCACAATATCGCCTTGTGCTAAGCGTTGACGCAAGTCGGCAACAGCCACATGGGCAAAGCGCTCAAACAAAAACGCGCCTATAGTAGGCCACTGACCTAGCGGCAACCACACCCGGCTTGGAGCGACCCCGTTTTTAATAGGCAGAGGGGCTAACAGCCCCCCTGTATTTTGCTTTACCGCATTTTTCATACAAACCCAGCTCAACTATACCGACTGCCCCTCCTGTAAATGGGGTGAGGTTCGGCGCATACACAAAAGCCTTAACTAACTATTATACCCACCCCACAGCTGCTTTAAGCCTTGCGTTTTACCCCAAAACAATGCTCTAGACCGGGGAACTGCCCCTCACGAACCTCGTCGGCATAGCGCTGGACGGCTTCTTGGATAACGGCACCTACATCTGCATAAGGCTTTGCAAAACGGGGGATACGCCCTCCGCTAAGCCCTAATATGTCTTCTGTTACTAAAACCTGACCATCACACGCTGGCGATGCCCCAATACCTATGGTCGGTATTTGTAACTCTTCGGTAATTCGACGCCCTAAAGACTCGGCCACCCCTTCAAGTACCACAGCAAAAGCGCCCGCAGCTTGATGGGCTTTGGCGTCATCCAAAATACGTTGTGCGGCCTCATCGTTCATGCCCTGAGCTTTAAAACCACCCATGGTGTTTACATACTGAGGCATTAAGCCTACGTGGGCCAGCACCGGTATGCCTCGCTCAACCAAGAAACGTGTGGTCTCAGCCAGGGCAATGCCCCCTTCTATTTTCACTGCTGAGGCTCTACTGCGCGATAGCAAAAAGGCTGCGTTTTCAAAGGCTTGCTGTGGTGATACCTGATAACTGCCAAAAGGCATATCAATCACCACACACGCTTGTTGAGTGGCGTTGACAACGGCTGCGCCATGATCGGCCATTTGTTGTAGAGTAATGCTTAATGTGTCAGGCATGCCATAGCCGACCATGGCGGTCGAGTCACCGACTAAAATCAAATCCAAGGCCGGATCAATCAAACGCGCAATAGGGGCAATATACGCGGTTAAACAAACGATTTTCTTATTGCCTTTATACGCCATGAGTTCCGGCACGCTACGGCGTTTGACTTCACTATGTACACTCATTCCAACCCTCTTTAATAAACGAAAACAAAAACAAACTGGAGCTTTTTATGCAACTTAGCCCTTTAGTCCACTTTTATAACGGTCAATCTGCGCCTCAGTTAGGTTTTGGTGTTTGGCAAATCCCTAACGAACAAACGGCTGATGCTGTACAAGCAGCGCTGGAAACAGGCTACCGTTTAATTGATACTGCTGCCATTTATGAAAATGAACAAGGCGTGGGTGAAGGTCTAGCCAATAGCGGTCTAGCTAGGCAAGACTATTTTGTCACCACCAAAGTCTGGAACGATAGCCATGGCCATGAACAGACTCGTGTTGCTTTTTTTAATAGCCTAGAGCGCCTGAATCTAGACTATGTCGATATGTACTTAATCCATTGGCCAGTACCAAAGAACAATTTGTTCGTAGAAACATGGGAAACGCTAAGGCAATTGCGTGATGAAGGCTTAATTAAACACATAGGTGTGTGTAATTTTAACGCCAACCACCTAGAAACCTTGATCAAAGAAACCGGTGAAAAACCCGTAGTGAACCAAATTGAGTTACACCCTGGTTTTCAACAACACGCCATGCGTGAATTTAATGCAAGTCATCAAATTCAAACGCAAGCCTGGAGCCCGATGGGCTTAGGTACGCTCTGGGATAACCCGACTTTAACGGAAATTGCACAAAAGCACCAACGAAATGTCGGCCAAATTATGCTGCGCTGGCAATTAGAGCTGGGCAATATGGTGATTAGTAAAAGCGTCAGCCCTGAACGTATCCGTAGCAATTTTGATGTATTGAATTTTCGCTTGGATGCGCAGGATATGGCCGCTATTGCTGCATTAGACCAAGACCAAGGCCGTTTAGGCCCTGATCCCGAGCTTTTCCGTTTGCCTAAAGCGCTTTAAGTATTGGTATTGGGCTCGGTAGGCTCTCCGGCCTGACGAGCCGCTTTAGACACGCACACAAAAATAATCGGCATTAAAGCAAAACACAGCAACAACCACGATGCTGAGCGTTGCGCACCCGCTAGAGTACCTGTATTAAAGCCCGCCGAGGTGGTGATCATACCCGCTAGGGCAGCACCTATAGACATCGCATACATTTGTAAGGTGGTAATAGCAGCGGATGCCATGTTTTCCTGCCCAGGCTGGGTGGATAAAAAAACACGGGTCGATAAATGCGGCCAAATCATACCCACCCCTAGCCCCACGCCAAATAAAGGAATAAACATTACCCATGTCATGTGGTAGTGCAGACTTAATGCCTGCCACGGCATCAATACACCTAAAACCGCCAAGCACACTGCGGAAAGCAAAGGGGAAATAATTAACAATTTATTGGCAAACTGACGACTACGACCTGACATTAAGATAGAACCGGTGGTCCAGCCTGCCGACATCAACGCCGTCATGTACCCTGCCGCAAAAGGGCGTATATCGTGAATGTGCTGTAAGAAATAAGGAATAAAAACTTCGCTTGTTACCCCTATACTCATCAAGCCAATGCCTGCGTACAAACTACCTAACGATTGTTTTAAGGAGTAAGTGCCGGAAGGGAACAACGGGTTATTACCGTTTAAATCATCCCGTGCAATGCCGTACATAATGCTGACTACCACCACCAAGCACAGCACCATCAAAGGCCACGAGGTCGTTAAACTACCAAACGACAACACAAGTACTGACAAGGTCAGCAATACAATTTTAAAGACAGGGGTCTGGACTAAACGTGACTCGCGCTGCTCTTGCCGTGTTTTCAGTTGTGAGTTAACCAGCAAAGCCACACACACCGCTACCGGCACAGTAGACCAAAACGCCAAGCGCCAAGCCCCACTTTCAGCAAAAATGCCCCCTACAGCTGGCCCAGCCAACGTAGCTACTCCCCACATACTGGAAATAAGCGCCATAGTACGCGGCCAAAACCGTGGCGCGAACACCATGCGCACTGAAGCAAAGCTAAGCCCTAACAGCAAACCACCGCCCAGCCCTTGTATAGTACGAGCAACAAGCAACAACAGCATTGAAGGTGCCATCGCCGCACCCATCGAGCCAAGAATAAAAACCAAAATGGCACTAAGATACGAACTACGCAGCCCCAAGCTAGCTATGGCGCTAGAGGACAGTGCCGAGCCCAAAATTGAAGCGGCAATAAATAGCGTGGTATTCCATGCATAGTACTCAAGCCCGCCTAAGTCTTGGACTACCGAGGGCATAATCGTGGTGACAATATACACATTAATGGCGTGCACCACTACGCCGCCACATAAAGCGACGGCGCGAATACCATTTTTTCCAGAAAATAACTCAGACCACGATGCGGTTTGCTGAGAAGTTGACATGGGCGGCCCTTAACCAATACACGTTAATAAAAACAAGCTGTATTTTAGTACGAGCTAGCTCTTAACGCACTGAAAGACCTTAAAGCCGAGCGCGCCCTTTTTGAATACAGAGAGTATTAAGCCTGCATCAACATCACAGCCAAAATTAATATAGCCAAACCCAATACAATGGTACGGTTCATGGGCTGACCTAAAAAAAACCAAGTGGCTATAGCGGTGCCTGCAATAGACAGCACACCCCAAACTGTATATGCCACGATCAAGGACATACCTTGTACGGCTAGTGCCAAAAAGGCAAAAGCCGCCATAATAAGAAGCACGGCAGCAAAACCCCACCGTTTTTTCTTAAAACCGTCTGAAAGGCTCAAAGCCATGTTGGCTAAAATATCGAGTACAACAGAGCTGAGCAGATAGGCTACATAGGCACTCACACGGTCTCCTGTACAGCCTCATCCGCTTGGTGATAGCCATGGTGAATCACCATAATGCCTATCAAAGACAGCACAATACCGATTAACTGCAAGGGGGAGATTTGCTCTTGGAGCCAGAGAAAAGAAACGCCAGTGATAAGCACCATACCTAGCCCTTCCCAAGCGGCATTGGCAAATGTAACGGAGATCCGTCGTGTGGCTTGACTGAGTAGTAAGTAAGAAATACCTACTGTGGACATAGCAATAAGCGTGCCAATAAACACACGCCCTTCATTACTAAAAACTTTCATTAACGAGGTACCTACTACCTCACCTACAATAGCTAGTGTCAAAAAGACCCAATGCATAAAAAACGTCCAACTACAGAACGCTCCATAAAATGAACACATAGCTATCTTAAAAGACTTTTAATATTTGATAAAATCTCTGAGCATCAAATAATTTGGCACTAAAGGCAAACCATGCGTATTGAACATATAGAGTATTTTGTAGAAACTGCACGACTGGGTTCTATTGTCAAAGCAGCAGCCAGCTTAGGCCGTCAGCGCAGCACAGTCAGTATGGCAATCGCTGCCTTAGAGGATGAGCTAGGGGTGGCCTTGTTTGACCGCACAGGAAACAGTCTAATGCTATCAGCCATAGGCGAAAGTATTCTTGAGGATTGCCATCGCCTGCTAAGCCTACATTTGGGGATCAAGCAACGCTGTTTGATTGGAGACCACACCCAACGTCAAGAGCTACGCATTGGACGCGATGACGTGCTCTCTGAAACCTTCTGGCGTCAAATTATTTTGCAATTGCGCCAACGTTATCCACATTTAAGTCTAAGCATGCGTTTTGCTTCATCGGATGAACTGCCTGACTTAGTGCGACAACAGCAATTAGATATTGCCTACGGTTTAACGGAGAACCTTTACGACCCAGCCGAAGGTTTATACCGACGTGTGGTGGGCAGAATTATGATGCGCATGATGATTGCACATAATCATCCCCTAAGCCTTCTCCAACACGTGACAGACAGGGATCTGCGCTCTCTAGCACAAATCACCTATATGGATAGCTCCAATCAAGAACGTTTTCATATGGAACACGTAGGCAGCGAGCGTATCGCCCTGAGTAGCTTTGAGTTAGTACGCGATGCTATCCGTGATGGTTTAGGTTGGGGCTATGTGCCTGAGCCCCTATTACAGTTAGAACAACGAGATGCTGAAGAATTAACGCCACTTCGACATGGGCTGATGGTCACAGGCTACCCCTATCTGGTGTACAGCCGAGAAACATTACTTAGCCCAGCACGTCAGTCACATCTTTTATCAGAGGTCAACGATCTGGTCGCTCATGCCATGCAGAAACTAGGAGCTCAAGCCTAAAAAGACAAAAAAAACCCTCCCGATTCGGGAGGGCAAATCTTTGAATGTTGGGGCACATTCAACGCCTGACTCTTGGGTAAGGAGAAGCCAAGACAGGCTATCAACCGCCACGCTTACAGCTACAAGGGGTTTAAATGGCAGTTGATAGTAATTAGTCTAGTGTAAATAAGAAGAGTTCCAAAAAATAAGTGAAACGCTTTGTAAGGCAAGCAATTAAGCGACCTCGGCCTCAAGAAAACCGCGTAACTTTTTCAGAGCAGCCGTTTCAATTTGTCGGATGCGTTCGGCCGATACCCCGTACTCGGCAGCCAGTTCGTGCAAAGTAGGACCACGATCGTCTTGGAGCCAACGCGACTCAATAATGTGTTTAGAGCGGTCATCAAGACGTGCTAATGCGTTTTCTAAGCCGGGGCCCTGCAATTGGATTTGGGCGCGTTGCGCTAAGACATTGGAAGGCTCAAGCTCGCCTTCGTCAGATAAATACGAAATAGGCGCAAAGACAGCATCGTCATCGTCGTTGCCATAAGGAGCCTCTAGGGCCATTTCTGCCCCTGACATACGCAATTCCATTTCTGCTACGTCTTGGGGGCGAACATTTAATTCGCGCGCAATGCTGTCGACCTGTTCAGGATCGAGTGTTTGCCCGTCTTCGGGCGACATACGACGTAAGTTAAAGAACAGTTTACGTTGGGCTTTAGTGGTAGCCACTTTAACCAGACGCCAATTACGAATGACGTACTCGTGAATTTCTGCTTTGATCCAGTGCACCGCAAAAGACACCAATCGCACACCACGATCTGGGTCAAAGCGTTTCACTGCTTTCATGAGGCCAATATTGCCCTCTTGGATGAGGTCGGCATGAGGCAGACCATACCCTAAATATTGACGCGCAATAGACACAACCAAACGCAAATGCGACATGATTAATTGACGAGCGGCGTCCAAGTCTCCGTCTTTTTGTAGACGACGACCTAAGTCATGCTCTAGCTCGGCGCTAAGCATGGGTTGCTGATTTACTGCCGTAATATAGGCTTCGATGGTACCCAACGCGCCGGGGTTAGATACCGCTGCTGCTAATTGTTGATTCGGTAGAGCCAATGTGGTTGTACCTTGGGTCATATCGTTTCCTATGAAATGATGGGTCGATTTCAAATAACACACCAAATAGTAATTGTCTAACATTACAATTTTAGCACTGTATTGCCCTGAGTGCTAATACACATTACTAAAATCAATTTACACTGTATTTGAGCAAAAAATGAGCATAAAGTTCCACTTTAGACTGAATTTTATGTTTTTTTACATCTTTTATTATTCAGCCATGTCGTTGCTTTTTACCTACAAAAAAGCCGAACCCGTGGTTCGGCTTTGGTGAGCACAGCAAGTTAGTTAGGCTCTGAGCTGCTGAGCATGGTGTTCAATATGGTCTTTAATAAAAGTCATAATGAAAAAATACCCATGGTCGTAACTTTCGTGGCGACGCAGCGTTAACGGTTGCCCTACTTGAGTACATGCCGCTTCGAACAAATGCGGATGTAACTCACGTTCTAAAAACTGATCCGCTAAACCTTGATCAATCAAAATACCCTGTGGAAAAGGTACTGCCGTCTGATTTTCCATCAAGCTACTTGCATCGTGTTTTTTCCAGATTTCTCGGTCTGTACCCAAGTAACCCGTAAACGCTTTTTCGCCCCAAGGGCACTGGGTAGGCGCTGCAATGGGAGCAAAAGCAGAGACGGACTTGAACTTGTCTTGGTGGCGTAGCGCTAATACCAACGCACCATGCCCCCCCATTGAGTGACCAAAAATGCCTACACGTTCAGCATCACCAGGGAGCTCTGTAGTGACAATACGAAATAGCTCGTCTGCCACATACGACTCCATGCGGTAATGCTTGGCGAAGTCGGGGGTAGTGGCATCAACATAAAAGCCAGCGCCCGTGCCGAAATCCCAATTGTCGTCTTCGCCAGGTGCACCCGCACCACGTGGACTGGTATCGGGAGCGACCAAAATCAACCCGTGTTCTGTCGCATACTGTTGTGCACTTGCTTTGGTTGTAAACGTGTCTTCAGTACACGTTAATCCAGCCAAATAAATCACTACGGGACATTTGGTGGTGCCCATTGGCTGCCCAGACTCGGACTTAGCAGACGTGGCCTGAACCTGTTCAGGTAAAAAAACCGAGAACTTCATCGGTAAACCGATGGTGGTAGATTGATGCTGGTAATAGCGCTGCCAGCCACCATGACAACGGTGTTCACTGACTAACTCTAAACTCACAGTCATTAAATCCTCCTTAGAACATCACCACAGAACGAATGGACTCGCCGCGTTTCATCATTTCAAAGCCCTCGTTGATTTGATCTAGACGAAGGTGATGCGTAATTAAATCGTCGATATTGATTTTGCCGTCCATGTACCAATCGACAATTTTTGGTACATCAGTACGACCTCGGGCCCCCCCAAACGCAGAGCCTTTCCAAACGCGACCTGTTACCAACTGGAAAGGACGAGTGGAAATTTCCTTACCGGCTTCGGCCACACCAATAATAATGGACTGCCCCCAACCACGGTGACAACACTCAAGGGCTTGACGCATCACATCGGTATTGCCCACACACTCGAAAGAGTAATCAGCACCACCATCAGTCAGCTGGATGATGTGATCCACCACATTTTCCACTTCGTTTGGATTCACAAAGTGAGTCATACCAAATTTGCGAGCCATTTCCTCGCGCTCTGGGTTTAGGTCTACCCCGATGATTTTATCTGCGCCAACCATTTTGGCACCTTGAATGACGTTTAAGCCAATACCACCTAAACCAAACACCACTACGTTGGCTCCGGCTTCGACGTTAGCAGTAAACAAAACTGCGCCTAGGCCAGTAGTAACGCCACAACCGATATAGCACACCTTGTCAAACGGAGCGTCATCACGAATTTTTGCTAACGCAATTTCAGGCACCACAATGTGGTTAGCAAATGTAGAGGTACCCATATAGTGATGAATGGGCTGACCGTCAATACTAAAGCGTGAAGTACCGTCTGGCATTACCCCTTTACCTTGTGTGGCACGAATGGCCGTACACAAGTTGGTTTTTTGGGATAGACATGATTTACATTGACGACATTCGGGCGTGTAAAGAGGGATCACATGATCACCCGGTTTTAAATTGGTAACGCCTGGCCCGACTTCGACCACTACCCCCGCCCCTTCGTGACCAAGAATGGCAGGAAACAAACCTTCGGGATCAGCACCTGACAAGGTATACAGGTCGGTATGGCAAAGACCGGTTGCTTTTACCTCGACTACCACCTCGCCAAACTTGGGCGCATCAAGCATGACGTCTTCAATTGTTAAGGGCGCGCCCGCTTTCCAGGCAACCGCTGCTTTGGTTTTAATCATATATCCCCCCATGTGGAAAACGTAAAAAGCGACAGTGTGATGTTATCACTGTCGTTCATAAATCAAAATTGTAGGCTTTCAGTAGTATAAATAAGTCATATGTCCACCTAAAGTCTACGGCTTTAGTCTATACATACTTTGATATTCTTCCCATTTTAAAGGACGAGCTTTGTCTCGTCCTTGATCTGCCTATGGAAAGAAGCGCCTGGTGAGTCATTTTAGCTGCAAGGCCATAGAGCTAAGATTGAACTCAATCGAATTAAATACTAAACCTATTTTTTATTAAATAATACTCAACGATGGCTTAGCCGTTGGCATTGTATTTTGCTGTAAGTAATCGACTATTTGTTCAGTCCCAGCCAAATCTGCAAAATTAACGTACAAGTTGTTCAGCGTTGCATTGTGTTCTTCATCTGACAATGCGGCATTAGAATCCGTCATAAAAACAACGTGATAGCCAAGCTGGTGGGCGTCTCTGGCGCTAGCCTCTGAGCAACAGTTCGTTAACGTACCACTAACAATAACGGTTTCTATTCCTGCTGCTTGCAAACGCTGGTCTAAATCACAGGTTCCAGGTACAAACGCACTAAATCGCGTTTTTTCCAGCACCCAGTCTTGTGGTTGGTGATCTAACTCGGGCCAAAGCTGACTGTCTGCCGAGTCACTTAGAAAGGCCAAACGTCGCTCGGCTGAATAAATGGGATTGCATAATGAATCATACCAGCTTGTCCAAGGGCGAGCCTCGTTGGGGTTATATACAAAGCGTAAAAACACATTAACCCCGCCTGCTTGACGCACGGACTGACTAATTTGATTCACATTATTAACAATTTCTCGTGCCATAGGCACCTCCACCGCCCCGCCCTCTTTTAGAAAGCCATTTTGCATATCAATAATGAGATGGGCAGTTTTCCGTGGATCAAAGTCACGATGCCTCAGAGAGCCTTGGCGTTGTGCTGCCGCTTGTTCCTCGATAAACGGCAAAATAGTAATTGCGTGCATAGTTTTGTCTCCTTGTGTACTTTATTTTTAAGTATTCATCTCACTCCCTAACCAAGTGCCCTTTATAGCGAGGGGTTCAAGCACTTAACTTTGGCACTCTGGGAGTCGGACGGTTAAGCCATCCATGGCCTCGGTCAGTATCACCTGACACGAAAGTCTAGAGTTGTCTTGGGGGCTTTGTGCAAAATCGAGCATATCTTGTTCTTCCCGCATAGAGTCGGGTAAATGAGACTGCCAATTAGCATCAATATACACATGACATGTAGCACAGGCACACGCCCCACCACACTCCGCATCTATCCCTGGTACACCATTGTAAACAGCGGCTTTCATTAAGGTAGTGCCTGGTTCCGTTTGTACCTGGTGGGCAGTACCATCAAACTCGATATATGTCACTGTAATCATCACTATTTTCTCGCTAAGTCAGTTCAAACAGGGCTTAAACTATTGCAATACGCTAGCTAAAGGGGTTTCAGCATAGTTAAATAGGTTTAAATCAATGGGTTTGGCTTGGGCAATGGCTTTGCGCGCCATCATGAAGTTACGGGGGGCTTGAACACATTCCACCGCGACTAAGCAAGATTTAGCAAAATGGAGAACAGAAAACCCGCCGCTGTCAGGGTCTTGGCATACGACTGCTTTTTCCGAGTTTTGTATTAAACCCGCCACTTGTATTTTGCTGTCATATTGATCGGACCAAAACCAAGGCACTTCAGGTGCTGGCGCTGCTTTACCTGCCAAACGCAAAGCCACTTGTTTAGCCTGCTCTAAGGCACTGGGCACACTTTCCAAACGCAAAGTCGTTGTCAGCCCCAATACAGGGCGTTGTGTCATGTCGCCAATGGCAGAAATGTGCTCTTGGCTTGTTTGTGCAGTGGCATCGACAATTACCCCTTGCTCGCACTGTAAGTTTGCTTGTAAAGCTAAACTTAAATCAACGCTAGAGCCTATTCCTACCAAAACAGTGTCACACGCAATCACCCCTGCTTGGTGGAGCTCTACCCCTTGAACATCCGTTTGCCCTACAAGTTCCTGCACCTGCACGTTATAACGTATGTCCACGCCGTTTGCTTGGTGTAGCTGGGCCAAATGTTCCGACAGCTCGCTAGAGGCCAACCGTTTTAATAAGCGATCTTCCCGCTCTAGCAAGGTCACTTTAATACCTAAACCACGGGCAAAAGCCGCCAGCTCTAAGCCAATAAAGCCGCCACCGATAATGACTAGATGCTGACTTTTTTTCAACGCGGTGCGTATTTTTTCTGCATCCCTCATTGTGCGTAATGAGTAAACCCCTTTCAGTTGGCTGCCTTCGACATCTAGCTTACGGGCTTGAGCACCACATGCCAGTATCAAATGACCATACGATACGGTTTCACCATTATTTAAATGCAGCTCTTGTTTTTGGTGATTTACCCCAATGACCTTTACCCCAGTCACACACTGAATGTCTTTTTGCTCGTAAAACGCAGCAGGCTTCAGAAGCAGATCGTTCTCTGACATATGGCCTTGCAACCAGCCTTTGGATAAAGGCGGGCGCTGATAAGGTAAAAATGGCTCATCGCCTATCAAAGTGATTGCACTTGTTACGCCATGCTGTCTAAGTAAGGCAGCCACCGTACCACCTGCGTGGCCTGCGCCGACAATGACTATTTTCTCATTCGTAATCATTACGTCTGCTCCTGCTTTAAATTGTTTAGCTACTGCACCCGGTCTAACAAGGCTGCAACTTCTTTTTCAGAGGTGGGTTTGGCATCAGACTCTTGACTCATTTGATCAACCAAACGACGCATACGTCGCGGCGCTGCATCAATGGCTATTTTGATGGTCTTACGCCCTACGAGACGACGCTCATTATCCTCAATGGCCTCTAGAATTTCTTTGTCTTCATCAAACGCTTCGCGGAAAGCATCAGAAAGACCTTGATTGGTTGCATCATCGGCATGGAAATTTTTGATATGCAGCCAATGATCAATGGAGTTTTCTTTATCTACTGGAGTAATAAAGTGACAGGCAAAAATTTGAATGCAATCGTCACGACGCCCTTCTGGGGCTCCGGTTCCTGTCTCGGCAGAGCCAAAATCAATTACCGCAATGCTAGGGGCGTAATAATGGTAATAATGCCAGCGGTCCACATTACCTTTAAAGTTTCCAAACTTTTGAAATAAAGGAATGGCTGGTGCATCAATAATCCAACGCCACGTCACAAGTTTGCCTTCCTCTTCGGCATATTGGACGGGCACGTCTTCGCTGGCCGCATTGCCTAAGGTGGTTTGGTGCACAAAGCTTACATGCGCCGGATCGCATAAGTTATCCGCCAAATTCAAGTAATTGGCGCGGAAATGCAACGCATCCCCTTCCACGGTGCTCCAGTTGGGATCATGGTATTGCTCTAAGTCAAAAACAGTGGAGGGGTCAGCCAAGCTTGGGTCACCCATCCATATCCACACCATGCCCATGTTTTCATGAGTGGGGTACGTGCGCACCTTGGCTGAGGCTGGAATCATGTCTTGTCCAGGGATACGGACACAGGCACCGGAGCAATCAAAGGTCATGCCGTGATAACCACACTCAATGGCATCCCCTTTTAGCTTGCCTTTTGATAGCGGTAGCAAACGATGAGGGCACGCATCTTCCATAGCGACTACCCCACCTTCGGTACTGCGAAACAACACCACATCCTGATCCAAAATTCGATGCGAAGTCAGCTCACGACTTACCCCTCTAGACCACGTTAATGGATACCAAGTGTTTAACACATAATTTTGCATTTCTGTCTCCTAGTTTTTGAGCGTTCACTCAAATAGTAGGGGAGCAAATCTTTGATAGCAAATAGTATTAACACCTACTAAACAAGATAAGACCAACATAAGCCATTGATAAAAATCATAATTTTTCTTTTATTCTTTTATTTTAAGCTTCATTTATTGAAGTCTAAGTAAAACCACTAATTTTAGTGAACACTCAATTAAATTAGTCTCCAAAAAGAAGAGCGCAAAGCGTCAAGCTCTTCAGCAGTGATATGTGATGGAAAAAGATAAAACGTTGTACACAACTACACATTTCAAACCAAAGGAGCTCCCTATGTCGCAGCTTTCATCAGTCGCCTTGCCCCAGGCACTGATCACAGATACATCCCAAGAATCCCTATTTAAGAAAATTACTTGGCGGATTATCCCGCTACTTTGCATCTGTTATATTGCCGCCTACCTGGACAAGATCAATATCGGTTTTGCTAAGCTACAAATGCAAAGCGATTTAGGCTTTAGCGAAACCGTATATGGTTTAGGCGCTGGTTTATTTTTTATTGGCTATATGCTCTTCGAGGTTCCTAGCAACCTGATCTTGCAGCGTATGGGTGCCCGCGTTTGGATTGCTCGCATCATGATTACCTGGGGTTTGATCTCAGCCTGTATGATGTTTGTAACCACACCAACCCAGTTTTACATCCTACGTTTTTTACTCGGTATTGCTGAAGCTGGTTTTTATCCAGGCGTTATGCTGTATATCACACTCTGGTATCCCAGCTATAGACGCGGCAAAATTATGGCTTATTTTTTGCTTGGTATCCCTTTATCAAGCCTAATTGGCGGCCCTCTTTCCGGCTGGATCATGGATTATTTCGACGGCTACCGCAGCATGCCCGGCTGGCAATGGTTATTTCTGCTCGAAGCCATTCCATCGGTGATACTCGGTCTTCTTGTTTTAAAAATGTTACCCAGTAAAGTCGAACAGGCTCAGTGGTTAAACTCAGAGGAAAAACAACAGTTATTAGACACCCTTAAAGAAGACGCCCTCAGCTCCGCGCGTACCTCTGTAAAAGAAGCCTTTAAAAGCTTAGGGGTTTGGGCGCTTGGTATTATCGATGTTTTTTTAATGTTTGCCGTCTACTGCCTGAACTTTTGGCTTCCCACCCTGATTCGCGACTCAGGCGTCACCGATACGTTCACCATTGGCTTACTGACCGGTGTCTCCAGTGTTTTAGCGGTAGGCGCTTTGATTTTTAATGGCATGAGTTCAGATAAAAATCGAGAGCGACGTTGGCACGTGGCTTTGCCTGTTTTTTTAGCGGCAATCAGTATTGGTCTAAGCCCTTTTTTCAGCAGTAACCCAACGCTTACAGTGACTCTGTTTTCCCTAGCCAATGTAGGGTTAATGGCGGCTTTCCCGGTGTTCTGGTGTTTACCTGCTACCTTTTTATCCGGTCGTGCCGCGGCAGCGGGTATTGCTATTATTGCCTCTATGTCCACGCTGGGCGGTATTGCCGCTACCTCTTTGATTGGTTTGCTCAAAGACGTTACTCAATCCTCTAATCTGGGTTTATGGATTGTTTCCATTTGCGTACTACTAGCTGGTCTGATGGTTCTGGCCTTTCCTAGACAGGTGGTTAACCGTTAACCCTACTAAAAAGCTATCTGTTTTTAAAACAGATAGCTTTTTGTTTTTTAAAGATGAACTAGCAGCTAAGCTCGAACAGAGGCCAGTACGGTCTGCACAATAACATGGCCCCACCGCTCTAATTCAGCCTTGTTCATTAAGTTGCGATCTAAAAAAACACTCAGACTATACCGATTGGATAAGTAAAAATACCCCAACCCCATAATCGTAATGTACAGATCCACAATATTAATGTCTGGTCTAAATATGCCTTGTTCAGTTCCTTTCTGAACCACACGCTCTAATACCTCTAGAGCCGGGGAAAGAAACTCGCTCATAGAGCTAATGCTAGATAAGTGTTTGCCCTTGAGTAAATTTTCTGTATTTAACAAAATAATCAGCTCGGGGTTTTTTTGGTAATAATTCCACATAAATAGCGCAATATCCCCCAACGCCTGCTCGGGGTTATCGGTATTAAGCTCGAGTGCCTGTTCTGCTTTGATCAACTTTTGATAGGTGTTGGTCAGCACGGCGGTAAACAATTTGTCTTTATTTCCAAAGTGATAATAAATTAGACTCTCGTAACATTCTGCCTGTTGCGAGATGTGTTTAACCGTAGCTCCTGCATAGCCATTTCGGGCAAAGACGAACTCTGCTGCCTCTAGAATTGCTTTTCTAGTAATCCGACTTTGCTTTGTTTTAGGCGTCTGCTCTGAATAGTTTGTTTTTTTCATATCAGTACAATTACACGTTTTTGGAACCGCATTCGACGAGCAGAGGCTAGAAATTTTAAGGTAGCTCTAGTTCGGCCACGATGGGGGCGTGGTCTGAAATTTGAGTCCAAGGCGCACCGCTAAGTACCCGTGCGCTGCGCACAGCAAAACCACGTTGGTAAATACGGTCAAGGCGTAACCAAGGGAAAACAGCAGGAAAAGTACGTGGTGGTGGCACCATACGTGCTCCGCCAGTTGCGCTGATTTCAGGAATGATGGGCATGCGAGACTGCTGCGCATCAAAGCCCTGACGCATCCAATTGAGTGGTTTTTTCAGTCTAAAACGTTTGCGCTGATCGCCATCGGGGGAAAAAGCAAAGACTTCGTAAAGATTAAGCTGCTCGACAAACAAAGGAGCTAGTTTGTTAGACCAGTCGTTAAAATCGCCAGCAATAATCAGAGGTGCATCACTAGGCACCATTTCTTTAATGCGCTCTAGCAGGGCTTGAGTTTGACGCGCTCTACCCGAGCCAAACAACCCCAAATGCACCACAATACAATGCACTGACTGATTATTAATCTCAACAACCACATGCAATAGACCGCGCTGCTCGAGGCGATGGTCTGACACGTCCTGATTTTCATATTTCAGAACGGGGTAACACGAAAGTAAAGCATTGCCATGATCGGTGTGTTCGCGGATCGCATTGCAGCCATAGACAGGCTGCATGCTGAGGGCCGCAGCTAAGGACTCGTGCTGCGCGTCCAGTGTTCCTCGTAGTTCGTTACGCCCCTGCACCTCTTGGAGAAACAAGAGATCGGGCGCTAGTTTATATAAACTGAGCTTTAGATCGGCAAGGGATTCGCGATTGCCTGTGGCAGACCTTCCCTTGTGAATGTTGTAACTGATTACTCGAACAATGGACACGCGCTCTCCTTAGACGGTAGGTTTAGGCTCCGTAGGACGTAAACGAATATGCAACTCTTTGAGCTGTTTTTCATCTACGGCGGATGGAGCTTGAGTGAGTAAGCACTGGGCACGCTGCGTTTTAGGGAATGCAATGACATCACGAATGGAATCGGCCCCTGCCATCATGGTAACCATGCGGTCTAAACCAAACGCAACACCACCATGAGGTGGCGCACCGTATTGCAACGCGTCAAGCAGGAAGCCAAACTTTTCACGTGCCTCGTCGGCATCAATACCTAGCGCAGCAAATACCTTGCTTTGTACATCGGCGCGGTGAATACGTACAGAACCGCCCCCCATTTCCCAACCATTTAACACCATATCATAGGCTTTGGCCAAAACACGCTGTGGTTCGGTTTCAAGTAGGTCTTCATGCCCGTCTTTGGGGCTGGTAAATGGGTGGTGGGCTGCCACGTAACGTTTGTCTTCGGCATCGTATTCGAACATGGGGAAGTCAACCACCCAAAGGGGCTTCCAACCGGCTTCGAACAAGCCATTTTTACGGCCGAGTTCGCTGTGACCAATTTTAATGCGTAATGCGCCAATGGCATCATTCACTACGTTTTTCTTGTCGGCGCCAAAGAAAATTAAATCGCCGTCTTGAGCACCAGTACGCTCGATAAGCTGCTTTAGGGCGGCTTCGTGAATGTTTTTCACAATGGGCGACTGTAAGCCACCAGGGATATCGGTATGGTCGTTGACTTTGATGTAGGCTAAGCCTTTAGCGCCATAAATGCCTACAAATTTCGTGTAGGCATCAATTTCGCTACGTGTTAGCTCGCCACCGCCAGGTACGCGTAATGCAACCACGCGGCTATTAGGATCGTTAGCCGGTGCAGAAAACACTTTGAAATCCACGTCGGCCATTAAATCAGCCACGTCAGTAAATTCTAGGTTTACGCGTAAATCGGGCTTGTCAGAGCCAAAACGGTGCATGGCTTCCTGCCACGTCATGGTAGGAAATGGATTGGGAAGCTCTACCTGAAGCACATTTTTGAACACATGCCGAACCATGTCTTCGAAAATGGCACGGATTTCAACTTCATTTAGGAAGGAAACCTCGCAATCGATTTGAGTGAACTCGGGCTGACGGTCAGCACGTAGGTCTTCGTCGCGAAAGCATTTTGTGATTTGGTAGTAACGATCAAACCCAGACACCATCAGCATTTGTTTAAAAAGCTGGGGGGATTGGGGTAAAGCAAAGAACTCGCCAGCATTCACCCGGGATGGCACGAGGTAGTCGCGTGCACCCTCGGGCGTGCTTTTGGTGAGCATAGGCGTTTCTACGTCGATAAAACCGAGGTCATCGAGGTAGCCACGCACAGCACGAGTCACTTGATGACGCAGCATCAGGTTTTTTTGCATTTGTGGGCGGCGTAAGTCTAAGACACGGTGCGTAAGACGTGTGGTTTCGGACAAATTATCGTCGTCAAGCTGGAACGCGGGTGTGACTGACGGATTAAGAATTTCGATTTCAGTACAAACGACTTCGACCTGACCTGAGGGCAAATCGGGGTTCACTGTGCCTTCGGGACGCTCGCGTACTTCGCCTGTGATACGCAAACAGAATTCGTTGCGAATGCGCTCAGCGGCTGCAAACATGTCGGCATTTTCCGGATTGACCACCACTTGTGCGAGCCCTGCACGGTCTCTTAAGTCAATAAAAATCACACCACCATGATCGCGTCGGCGGTGCACCCAACCAAATAATGTGACGGTTTGACCCAAGTATTGGGTGTTTAAATCGCCGGTGTAGCAGGTACGCATCTAGGATGACTCCAGTAAACGTTAAAAATATATAGGATGAAAAGGGCGCTAAGCGCCCTTGGATATTAGTCTGCAGAACCCGATGCAGCACCCCCTGACGATTTGGGGCCATCGCGAAAATCGGTCACATACCAACCGTCGCCCTTGAGCTGAAAACCGGCAGCAGTGATTTGTTTTTCGTAAGTAGGCTGATGACACGTTGGACACTGTGTTAATACAGGATCAGACATCTTTTGTAGAACATCCTGCTCGTGACCACAGTCACTGCATTTATAAGCATAAATAGGCACGACCTAATCAATCCTATAAATCAATAATTAATATAACAAACTCACATTCTTTAATTTTAACGTGTTTGCGCCCGTTACGTATAGCGTTACGGCGCGCAAACCCTGTCTTTTAAACAAAAGAGGTGGGTAATAAGAACATAACGGCTGCAATCAATGTGGGGACAGCAGCGGCTAAAAGCAAGCGTAAAGGCGAAATGGCCCCATCGGGGAATGTGCTTTTTAAGATGGAAAAGCCAGCCGGGTTAGGCGCATTCGCAATAACCGTTAACCCACCCCCTGTGACGGCACCAGCCACCAACATATAGCGCCATAGATCGCTCGTTCCTTCGACTAATGAACCCAGGTACGTTAGAGCGGCATTATCTGTAATCGCTGTTAAGGCGGTCGAGCCCGCAAACAAGGCGTAGGGAGACAGGCCACCGAGTAGGTCTTGAAGCCACCATTTTTGTAAGCCACCAAGCACCACTAAGCCAGCCAAGAAGAAACCCACCATCAGCCCTTCGCGGATCATTAATGGATTTTGATACTGACTATAGGCGGTTGAGTACCCAATGAACATCATGAGCAAGCCCAAGAAAATAATGGGATGGTGCGAAGCCAAGACAATACACAACAAAAAGACTAAATGGATCGCCATCACCACTAAAGGAACGTTAGGGCGAGCGCTGGCTGTTTGCTCGGGCACTGACTCGGGGGCTTCGGTTAAGGCACAACGACAGATTAGGGTTAATAACCCAGCATTGATAAATACCGCCACAGCAGCACGCCACCCAAAGTGGGTCGCCATAAAGGGGGTATCCCAACCAAAGGTTTGAGCCACCATCAAGACGGGAGGCGCTGCATAGGCAGTTAACACACCACCAATAGAAATATTAACAAACAGCACACCTAGCGTAAGGTATTTAAAGCCCGCTCGGCCACTACGTTTAAAGTATTGATCGCGAAGCAATAATGCCGCTAAGGTCATGGCGGCGGGTTCGGTAATGAGCGAGCCGGCCAAAGGCACAAAGGACATGGTGACAAAAAACATGGCGTATTCGTTGCGCAATGGCATGATGCGCGCAATGACTTTGACTAGGCTTGACACCATTTCCAAAATCGGACGGCTAGCGGCTACCACCATAATTGCAAACACAAAGGCTGGCTCGGTGAAATTGCGTGTGTCCATGTATTCAACGGCTTGATTTAAACCAATAAAGGCCGCCACCAAGACGACTAGAACAAATGCCCATACCCCGAAAACGGCTTCGACTTCGGACAATAAATGCCACAGACCCGAATGTGCCCCCCCTTTGTTTGCTAAACGGGCAAACACAGGCACTGAAAAAGTATGAACAATAGCTATTGCAAACAGAACGGTTGCAAGAATTTCCATTGTGGTTGGCATAATCTACCTTCTTTTTTTATGACGCTTAGAGTGTAAGCGGAAAATCTAACTCTTATGTCACAGCTAAAACAGTAAAACTGGCGCTATTTTACACGTCTATGCGTTTGCGCCTACTTTTAAAGCCAAGTTTTACAGTAATGTGCCACCTAAAGCGGCAACAACCAATAAAACCCCTACTGTCATGTTGGCTCTGAATAAAGGCAACCCCAGTTCGCGCCTTTGAGGATCGAATTGCTTAATTTGCCATGCTAAATGCATGCCAATGGCCGCCATGACCACAAAGTAGGCCCAGCTCATGCCCATGGCGTATCCCGCCCAAAGCCAGAGCACCATCGTGACAGCATAAAAGCCCCCTAGCCATTGCTTGCCTTGGTCACCAAAGCGGATGGCGGCAGACTTTAACCCGAGTTTGAGGTCGTCTTCCATGTCGATATAACCGTAAATGGCATCGTAAGCAATCTGCCACGTGACCGCCCCTAACCACATGGCAATAGCAGCCAAAGGCAAGGCATTTTGTGTGTCTGACCATGCCATTAACATACCCCAATTAAACGCAATGCCTAGTACGGCTTGGGGCCAGTGCGTAAAGCGTTTACATAAGGGATACACCACGATAAACGGCACCAACAGCAAGGCTAACCAACGACTGAATTCATTTATAGCCAGTAATAGCAATGCGCCAATCATGAGCTGCACAAAGACGAAGATCAATGCATTACGTAAGCTAAGTTGCCCGCTGGTCAAGGGTCTAAAACGGGTGCGCTCGACCTGATGATCAAAATCACGATCAAAAATATCGTTAAAGCAGCAGCCGACGCCTCGCATTAACAAGGCACCAAATGAAAAAATCAACAAGCGCCAGACATCAGGCCACCCCCCTGCTGCTTGGATAAGCGCAGCAATACAGGGCAGCAGGGTCAGCCATGTACCCACAGGACGATCTAAACGGCACAAACGGGCATACGGCCCCCACGAATCAGGTAAATACCGAGCGACCCAATCGTCGGGGCGCATATCAGTCAAATCTGGCCGTGTGGTGGATGAGGTATGTTGCATAAGAAAGGATTACGTAAAGACAAACAGCCGTGACACGCACGGCTGTAGAAGTTGAGTTAACGCATCGTCATTACATTTGTTCGCGAATGAGCTTGCCTAAGATAGCAATGCCTTCGCGAATGCGGTCTTCGGTGACCGTCACAAAGCTAAGACGGAAAGTGTTCGCTTTTGCATCGCTTGTTGCGTAAAAAGGCTCGCCAGGCACAAAGGCAACATTGCGCTCGATGGCTTTACTGAGTAGGTCTTGGGCGTCCATGTGTTTTGGCAAAGTCACCCACAAGAACATACCGCCCTCGGGTCGTGTCCACTCGACCTCGGCTGGGAAATACTCTTGCATGGCATCAAGCATGTAATGACACTGACGCATGTAGAGATCGCGCACCATAGGCAGATGCTTTTCGAGGAAGTTGTCTTTAATGGCTTCGTAAATAGCCATTTGGGTAATGGTAGATGAGTGTAAGTCTGTTGCTTGTTTGATTTGGATGAGCTTATCGATAATGGCCGGCGGTGCTACGATATAACCTAAGCGTAGGCCGGGAGCCAATACTTTAGAAAAAGTACCCAAATGGATAACCGTAGCACCGGCTTTACGGCCTAAGTGCAATAAGCTGGGTTGCGGGCTACCTTCGTAACGTAATTCGCCGTAGGGATCGTCTTCGACCACAGGAATATGGGCGGCGGCACAACGCTCGACCAGATCTTGGCGACGCTCATTGCTAAGTGTGCGCCCTGTTGGGTTTTGGAAGTTGGGTAAGGCATAAATAAAGCGTGCGCCTTCGGCTTTAGCAGAGGAAACCTCGGCAGGAATTAAGCCGCCCTCGTCAGTATCAATGGGAACGTAGGTGGGCTCGTACATGGAAAACGACTGCAATGCACCCAAATAAGAAGGAGACTCGACTAAGACCTTGCTGCCAGGATCAATAAAAAGTTTGCCTAGCATGTCGAGGGCTTGTTGAGAGCCTGAAACGATAAGCACTTCATTGGGACTGATGGTGACATCGGCCGAGCTTTTTTGACGGGCTACCCATTCACGTAAGGGTCCGTAGCCCTCGGTAGGGCCGTACTGTAGGCCCACTTTCCCTTGTTTTTCCAAGACCACATCAAACGCCTGACGCAACTCTGCCACAGGGAAGCCATCGGCTGAGGGCAAACCACCCGCAAAAGAAATAATTTCTGGTCGAGTAGTGACCTTTAGGATTTCTCGGATAGCCGAACTAGTAAGCTGATTAGCGCGATTGGAAAAAGTAAAAGGGGTATGAGAATCCATGATATGACGATGACCCTGATAAAAAGAGTAATTACAGCAATAGATAGCAACGATATGCTCTAGATTACAGTATTACGCGCTTAGCGTGAATAGCCAAACACCATTAGGCAGTATTTAGCTACTTTAGGGCCTAGGCTTCGTTTGCTGTCTTTTCCACCGCAATTTTGGCGCTCATGCGACGTCTAAACAACAAAGACCCCTTGTCAGCAGCCAAGTGCAATTTAGTCCCATGCTCGTCCATGCCGATTTGCACAGCTTCTAGGATCTCTTTGTCTTCATTAAAAGCAGCCCGTACATCTTCATTAAAAATATGTGAGATGGCGTCGTCATTTGGACTGAAATTGCGCAGCTGGAACCAGAAATAGCGCGTGGTTTTTTCATCAATAGGGGTTAGGAAGTTATAGGAATCCATTAAAAACACATCTGGGTGCAATTCTCCCTCGTCACTTCCTGTACCAGCAGGGGTAAAAATCGCCCGAATCACCGCGTGCGCGGGGTAGCGCATTTCATACTGCTGCTTACGGTCGCAATTGCCACTGAATTTCACGAATTTTTTATAGAATGGTGAGACTTCAATATCGCGTAGCCAGCGCCACACGGTAATACCGTTATCGGCCTCGGTGACCTCAAGCGGGACACCAACTAGCTCGTTGCTACCAAAAGAGCTTTGGTGTACCCATGTCACATGAGACGGATCCAATAAATTATCAGTGATATAAAGGTAGTTACAAGCCACCTCCATCGCATCGCCACGGTTTACCCCCCAATTGGGGTCGTCCCACTCTTTAATTTCAATCACACCGGCAGGGTCTGCCAAGGCACTATCCCCCATCCATACCCAAACCAGACCATATTTTTCTACTGCAGGGTACTGGCGCACTACGGCTGACATAGGAATGTGTTTGGTACCAGGGGCGTCTACACAAGCACCTGAGCAGTCAAAACGTAAACCGTGATAGCCACACTCTAAGGTGTCATCAATAACGCGCCCTTTAGACAGCGGCAAACGACGGTGGGGACAGGAGTCTTCCAACGCGACCACACTGCCATCTAGCTTGCGATACAGCACCACGTTTTGGTTAATCATTTTTACTGCAAAAGGACTACGGCTGATGTCAGCAGAAAGAGCTGCTACATACCAAGCGTTTTCTAAGAACATGAGACTCTCTACCGAAAAAAAATAGAATACATCTATAATAAAACAAGGTTAGCTGGCATAAGATTGTTTTTCATTAAGTTTTTCTAAACTATTTAGACGAGGCAGCCAATGAGTGCTTTACCACCGCTACGCGCTCTGCAAATTTTTGAAACCGTCGGGCATAGCCAAAATATTCAAGACGCCGCTAAACGCTTAGGTATTAGTACAGGCGCAGTCAGCCAACAACTTCAGTTACTTGAAAGTGAGCTTAATGCAGCCCTCTTTTTTAAAGAAGGTCGGCGTTTACGACTTACCGCGGCAGGCTTAGACTACCATCAACGTTGCTCTGAAGCCTTCGAGCTATTACGTGAAGCCCAAACCCAACTGTACTTAGATCAGCAAGACAGAACACTGCATATTAGTGCCCTGCCCTCTTTTTTAAATGAGTGGTTAATTCCACGCATTCACCCATGGCAGCAGCAACAAGAGTCTTTGGTTAATATGCACTTCCAAGGCTCTCACTACGAACCCGATTATGCCAACGAGCGTATTGATTTTCGTTTTACGTATGCACAATCGGTACCACAAAACTTGCATGCCCTAGAGCTATTCACCGATAAGGTGCTGCCAGTGTGTCACCCACAACTATTACAGCGCTTTACCGTATCGCAGCCCAAAGACTTACAACAAATACCCTTGATTACCGTAGACTGGCAGCCTCGTTTTAGTTCACCCCCGTCTTGGTCCGACTGGTTTGCTACCTATGCACCCTCTGTAGCCCCCAATACGCCACCAGCTTGGCAAAGCTTTAGTCTGTCGCACCAAGCATTGCATGCGGTGCGTCAAGGTCTAGGGATGATGTTAGCCCAGCACTCCTATGTGCGGGCTGAGCTTGAGTCTGGTCAACTGTGTTCTCCGTTTGAGGAGATGAGCTTAGAGTTGGACTGGCCCTATGTGATGACTTGGCAACCTCATGTGTTTAATAAAGCCCAAGCACGTGATTTTCACCGTTTTGTGGTGGGGCAAGTGAAGCGTTTAGACGCTTAGCCCCATGTTTAGTGCTTGTAACACTCAACAACACATCTAGATTTTTCAACAGCATACTTTTAAGCCCAGTTTTTAGTATGGGCTTAAAAAGCCTAGCTGTGGTTTAAGCTAACGATTTACTTCGATTTCAAACGTAAATCGACCACTTGATTAACGGCTTGAGCAAGAGGAGCATCGCTCAAATCGTTTACGGGCAGGTGGCCCATTTTTTCTTGCACATCCGCAATTTTATCAGCTAGGGCACCAGTAAAGCCTAACTCATCATAGGTAGCAGCGACCTCTCGCATCTCAGCGGCACGACGTAAGCCATGATGCAGGGTGCGTTCAAACATGTAGTTCACATTTTTGGGCCACCCTAAGCCAGGGAAAGTATCAGCCAAAGAGCCTATTACGCGCTCAAAGCACCCTGTAGCAGAGGCCGCTAAAGCTGTCTCGACGGTTAAGGCTTCTAAGCCTTTAACAAACATGGAGCGCACCATTTTAATGGCGGTGGCCTCACCAGGTTGATCTCCTACTACTTCAAATTGAAAGCCTAACTGCTCCAAAGTAGGAGCAATAGCATGGGCCTGTGCCCCAGCAAGCAATACTGGCGTAGCATGTCCTCGGGGGTGTACAGGAGCCATCACTGCCATATCCAAATACTGGGCACCTTTTTCAGCCACTAGCGCAGCCGTTTTTTGTTTACGGCCTGGTGATACAGAGTTGATGTCTATAAATAGCTGCTCTGGCTGCAAAGCACTTAAAGCATGCTCTGCGGCCTTATAGCTTTGGTCAGCCGTCACAGCACTGATAATCCAATCCGCGCCTTTTACTGCTTGTGCTACATCAGTCTCAAAGGCTAAACCACGCTGTGTTGCCGCCTGACGCATTTCATCATCGTGACGCACATCATACGCAGCAATAAAGCCCTTAAAGTTTTGCTGCACTAAACTATCCGTAAAGGCCCGTGCGGCCTCGCCAAACCCAATATATGAAATATTCATGTGTACTCTCTTAGACCATGAGCAAAAGATGAGCCTGTTATGTAGTGATGCCCTACGAGTTAAGCCCTGCTCATTCCAATGAACCAAGAACGCATTGCGTTACCAAGGTAATTTTAGAGCCTAATGATGGCTCTTTGGTTTTATAAATAAAAAACCAGTTTGTAGACATAGGCCGATTTATCGTCCCCACCTACAAACTGGTGTAATCCAGCAACCGTATTACGTTAGTAAATGTGTAATGCACAAACCAGCTGGCGCTAAACGACGGCAGCAATAGCCGTTGCGTAATACTCTACATTTTTTTTCGTCAACCCCGGCACACTAATGCGCCCGGAATCCAGCATATACACCCCAAACTCTTCACGTAGACGCAAAATTTGCTCTAGGCTAAGACCGGTATAACTAAACATACCTTGTTGCTTAATCATGTAGTCGGCATCGTAATGAGGGGCCAAGCGGGCTAGATGTTGATGAACAGCCTGACGCATAGCATGAATGCGGGTGCGCATCGCGTCTACATCGTTAACCCAGCTTTGGAATAGCTCGGGGTCTGATAACACTAAAGCAATGGCTGCTGCCCCATGAATGGGGGGGTTGGAATAGTTTTTACGCACCCAAGAGTTAAGCTTGCCAATCGTAAGCTCGGCCTCGGTTTTATCTTTGCAGACTATAGACAAACCACCACAGCGTTCTGCGTAATAGGAAAAGTTTTTAGAAAAAGAATTAGCGACTAAAAAGTGCACGCCAGCATCGGCCATAGCACGCACCGCATAAGCGTCTTCATCTAAGCCCTGACCAAACCCTTGATAAGCCATATCTATGAAAGGAATGAGCTTGTGGGATTTAATTAATACAATGAGCTCTTGCCATTGCTGTGGCGATAGATCGGCCCCAGTTGGGTTATGACAGCAAGGGTGTAACAACACAAAACTGTGCTCGGGCAACTGGCTTAGGTCGGCTAGCATCCCTTCGAAATCTACAGCCTGGGTGGTAGCATCGAAATAGCGATATTTGTTCGTTTTGATACCACAGCCGCCAAAAATTGAATGGTGATTATCCCAAGCTGGGTCACTAATCCACATTTGGCTGTCTGGGTAGGCCTCGTGCAGCAAGTCTCCGCCCACTTTCAGCGCACCAGTACCCCCCAAGGTTTGGATAGTGGCAATACGCTGGCTTTGGTAGGCCTCGTGCTTGGCACCAAACACCAGTTTTTGTATGGCGGTGCGATACGACTCAAGACCTTCCATAGGTGTATATACACGCGGCTGTTTTTGCGCTGCCCAACGTTGCTCTGCAATTTGGGTACACGCCAATAACGGCACACTGCCATCGTCTTCAAAGTACAACCCAATAGTTAGGTTGACTTTATTTTCACGTTGATCTGCCTGATATTGAGCAGCAATACGGAAAATAGGATCGCCAGCATAAGGGGCTACATGTTCAAACATGAGAATTCCTATCGAACAAAAAGAGAAAAACAAGACCAAAAGCGTACAAAACAGTTTAAACCCGCCGCTTTAAAAGCACAGGTCTTATCCATCCAGTGTAAACCCTAGTATCCCCCAGATAAAGCTAAATACACTATGTAGTAGCGCTAGACTTTTTGTTTTAAGTGCTTTGCATTATATCAACCCAAAAAGCCAAGTAATAAAACTAAAAACCTACCCATAGACCCTTTTTAGTCCGTTCACATCTACCACAATTAACGATTGTTTTAGTCTTTTTAAACGCGTTGCTTTCTGTCTTTAACATATATCTATTAAACTTTCGGGTTCAAAAACCTTAATTTAAAACACCTTCAAGGGCAACGAGGCCTATACAGCTAGAAGCAAAGCGTAATCAAGCTTGTGTTGCAGCATAGCTTCCTAGTACGTTAAATTTAATGCCTTAACGCAAATCGTTGTTTAACTCTTTTTAGGGTAGACTCTGGTTTCATGACCCAAACTAATACCACCTATTTACGTGATACAGACCATACCCTCTCTATAGAGGGTGAATGGGTATTACGCCATTACAGCGATTTACAGCAAGCCGTCCATCAGCATCAAGACCTTGCTGCCTCGGCACAGCAACTTGATTTCTCTCAATTGCAAACCATCGATACGGCAGGAGCAGGACAGCTATGTCGCTTACTCGGCGCTGAAAAGCTCATTGGGTTTTTAGATAATGCGGCTCACCTCTCCAACGAACGTAAAGCACTTTTACACACCGTAGCCAACGCAATGATCGAGGCTGGCCCGCCTCCAGACCAGAAAAAAACTTCAAGCCTAGCTCGATTTTTTGGCAATATCGGCGCAGCACTACAAAATTTTTGGAATAATGCCATCGAGTTGCTAGGGTTTATTGGCTTAACACTACAAAGTATGGCCCAAATCGCTTTACGCCCTTCTCAATGGCGTATTAATGCGTTAGTGCAACAGATCGAGGAAACAGGATTAAACGCGGTCCCTATTATTGCGTTATTAACCTTTTTGGTGGGGGCAGTGATTGCTTTTTTAGGCTCCACCATTTTGAAGGATTTCGGTGCCACCCTGTATACCGTTGATCTGGTAGGTTTTTCTTTTATGCGCGAATTCGCAGTGTTACTGACTGCTATTTTGATGGCAGGGCGCACCGCCAGTGCATTTACAGCACAACTAGGCTCCATGAAAGCCAATGAAGAAATTGATGCATTACGCGCTCAAGGCCTAGACCCGATCCAGATTTTGGTGATTCCCCGCGTGTTTGCCTTGCTGATCTCCTTGCCTCTACTGACATTTATAGGCATGGTGTCCGGTATTATCGGAGGAGCCCTTGTCTGTTATTGGGTGCTCAATATTTCACCCACCATGTTTTTTAGCCTCTTTCAAGAAGACCTGACCATTACTAATTTTTATGTTGGTATGGCTAAAGCGCCTTTATTTGCCTTTTTAATTGCGGTTATTGGGTGTTTGCAAGGGTTCAAGGTGTCTGGCAGTGCTCAGTCTGTGGGCGAACACACCACTGCAGCAGTAGTGCATTCTATTTTTATCGTCATTGTATTAGATGCTATTGCCGCCCTGTATTACATGGAAATGGGATGGTAAACAATGACTAACTCTCATCCAAACCAAACGACGCGTGACGCGCGCATTAAAGCCCAACAAGAACGCCAGCAAGGCGAGCCCATCATTCAAGTTCGCGATCTGGAAAATAGTTTTGGCAGCCATGTGGTACATGAGCATTTAAATCTGGATTTATACAGCGGCGAAATCGTCGGCGTAGTGGGTGGCTCAGGCACAGGAAAATCGGTGCTTTTGCGCTCTATTTTAGGTTTGCGCCCTCCTACTTCTGGTCAAGTTACAGTATTTGGTCAAAATCTGGCCCAGCTTAACTCCGACGAGCGCTCCTTAATTGAACGACGCTTTGGGGTCTTGTTTCAACAAGGTGCTCTGTTTTCTTCTCTTACTGTTATAGAAAACATTGCTGTGCCTTTAATTGAAATTATGAAAATGGATCGTGCTAGCGCTGAAGACTTGGCTCGCATAAAAATTGCGCTAGCTGGCTTACCTGCTTTAGCAGCGGATAAATATCCTTCGGAACTGTCTGGCGGCATGATTAAGCGTGCAGCATTAGCCCGTGCGTTAGCCCTAGACCCAGAAGTGCTTTTCTTAGATGAACCCACTGCAGGTCTAGACCCTATTGGAGCCAATGAGTTTGATGAATTAATTCTCACTCTCAGGGATGCTTTGGGTTTTACTGTATTTTTAGTTACGCACGATTTAGATACGCTCTACACTATCTGTGACCGAGTTGCCGTGCTTTCCCAAAAGCGCGTCATTATTAATGATCGTATTGAAGTGGTAGAGCACTTTGATGATCCGTGGGTCCAAGACTATTTTCAGGGCCCTCGAGGGCGTGCTGCCCAACAAGCTCAAACACGACGTCAGGAGAATTCGTAATGGAACCGCGCGCGCATCATATTCTGATTGGCGTTTTTACCCTTCTTATCGCTACTTGCGCTATTTTATTTTCCCTATGGTTAACCAAAGCAGGCAGCGAAAATAAAACCAAAGACTATGTGATTGTCTTTACTGAAGCTGTACGCGGTTTAAGCCGTGGTAGTGCAGTACAGTTCAATGGCATACGTATCGGCGAGGTCACTAAACTTAGCTTAGATCCTAACGATATACGTCGTGTTTTAGTGGACGTTAGCATCCAAGAAAGCATTCCTATCAAAGAGGACACCAAGGCCCGTTTAGCACTGACGGGCATTACTGGCACATCTGTGATTGAGCTACAAGCCGGTTCACCTGGCAGCCAACCGCTTGAGCCCACCGATACCCAACCTGCTATTATTTATGCCACCCCTTCGCCTATAGCAAGCCTGATGGCGGGCGGAGAAGAGCTAATGACTAACATCTCAGAGCTCTTAATCAATGCCAATGCGTTTTTATCGTCAGATAATGCCAAACGTATCACCTCTAGCTTGGCAGAGCTCGACAGCCTATTGCAGCATTTGGCTGAAGGCTCTAGTGATCTGCCCAGTTTGTTGGCTGAGCTCAAAAAAACCACCGTCGAAGCCGGTGCCATTATTACAGACACACGTAAACTGATTAATACGGATGGCCCCCAAGCGTTTGCCAAAGCCAACGAAGCCATTGATCAATTAGCACAAGCGGCACACCAAATTCAAGAGTTAGTACACTCAAACAGTGGTTCGATCACCCAAGGCTCCCAAGGCTTTGCGCAATTAGCACCTGCTATGACAGAGCTGCGTCAAACGCTTTTAAACATCAAACATATTACGCAAGAACTACAAAACAACCCCACTGAGTATCTTTTAGGTGGAGATAAACTACAGGAGTTTCAGCCATGATGCAGCGCTGGCGTCACTATTTACTAGGAGCCGCCTTGGCGGTGTTGGGTTTAACCACGGGATGCTCCATTTTGCCCAAATCCGAACCCCAAACTCGGTTTAATCTTCCTGCCGCCGCCTTAGACACTCACGTGCCACAGCAAAAGGGGGTTTTGTTTGTGGCGGTGCCTCAGGGTAACCGACTCATCAGCAGTAATTATGTTTTGATCCAACCTGAACATACAGAAATTCAGGTGTACAAGGGTACACTTTGGGCCGACACCGTACCGTCGTTATTACGGGAACGTTTAATTACTGCTTTTAGCGAAGCCCAATTATTTGATGCCATTAGTGGCGATGCGGCATTACGGTCTGATTTGACTCTTGAAACCTATGTACAACGTTTTCAGGTTCAGTTTGAGAATGATCAACCTATAGTTCATGTGCAGGCTGATGCCAAGCTCGTTGATAGCAACACCGCCTCTATAGTTCGTTCCCAGCGGTTTTACGTTACCCAGCCCGCCCAGAGCAAAGACGTGGTGCATCTGGTTGCGGCCTTTGGGCAGGCCACCGATCAGCTCAGCCTAGAGCTGATACAGTGGTTGTCACGGTAATGCGACAAACTGACCCTGCCAATACAATAAAGCGGGGTCAACGGTATCGGTTAGGTGTACGTGTTCCACCGCACCCAGCACGATTACATGGCTATGGCGCACAATAATTTCTGATACCTTACACACTAAAGCAGCGGGTGCCTGCGCCAAAAGCCAAACCCCATTGTGCTCGATCCAGTCCGCACCTTCGTAACGCTGCTCTGCATGTAAGCCGCCTATGCCAGCAAAACGCTCTGCTACGTCTTGCTGGCTGTGCTTTAAAATATTGACCCCAAAATAACCACTTTTTTCTATGAGCGGCCAAGCAGATACTCTTTGATTAATACAAACCAAAAGCTCGGCTGGGTCAATAGCCACAGAGGTAACGGAAGAAGCCGTTAGCCCCGAGCGCTGCCCTTGGTAAGACGCTGTAATAACACAAGGCGTGCCTGCTAAATGACGCATTGCTTTTTTATAATCGGTACTGCTTACCGCTAGTGGATGGGTAGAGCTCATAAACAACCTGTTGATCCATAAAGCCAGAGACTAACTCTAGCGCGTAAATTTAACGAATTCCCCGTGCTTTTAATAGGGGTAACACTTCATCTCTAAAATAAGGGAATTCGTTGACATAATCAAAAAACGACAACGTGGTGCCACGAAACCCCGCCTCATGCAAAGCACAAATTAAGTCAGCCACCTTTTCAGGTGTACCCACTAATGGAAAACCACCGTGCCCGACTGTCATGCGTTCTCGGATTTGAGCTAACAACTCATGCGGAAAAGAATGGGCATGTGCAAACTGCAAGTTCACTAAATTCTCTACCGCACCGGTATCTGCATTATCCAAGACATGCTGCCACTCTGCTTCAGCCTCAGCTTGAGTAGGTCTACAAATAACATGCGAAAAAGTCATCACATCGACCTGTCTGCCCACTGCCGCTGCTTGGGATTTGAGCTCGTGTACCTCTTTGCTAGAACGCTCTAGCTCCATGGCAGGCGTGAATAAAAAGTTAGCGTTACGGCTAGCAAACTCACGTCCCTGACCAGAGCCAGCCGCATTAAAAATAGGGGGATGAAAATCGGGACGCGGCGTACCATGCACCTGTTTAAGCTGAAAATGAGTACCAGGCCAATCAAAACGACCCTCATGATCCCATAACTTACGAATCACATCAAACCACTCTTGAGCATAGGCATAGCGCGTTTCATGATCATCAGGCAGAGTTAAGCCCAACGCATCATACTCCGGCTTATTCCAACCTGCCACAATATTTAACCCCACTCGGTTTTGACTCATTTGCGCTAGGGTCGCAATTTGCTTTGCTACCACTACGGGGTGATTAGCGACGGTATGAATCGTGGCAAATACATTTATTTTTTTAGTATGCGCTAATAATGCTGCGGCCCAGGTCATGGTTTCTAGTACATAACCATGAAAATCCGTTTCCCCTCGGTAGCCAACCCAACGCGCAATAGGCAACATAAAATCAATGCCAGCCTCATCTAGCATTTTTGCTAATGCCAAATTATTTTCCCATGTGGCCTGCCAGCGGTTAGGCAGCTGAGATACGGTCATACCGCCCCCACAATTAGAAGCAAAAGTGCCCAGCAAAAAGTGATCACTAGTTAATAGGCTATTGGGTTTCATGTCTGTCTCCTTTTGGTGTGATACATCTAACTGATGTGAATCACATTCTAGGTTTGGCTGTGTAAACCCGACTATCTCAATGCTGCTGTGCTATCTGAATCCTGCAGTTTTTTTTATCAGTGAAAACCAGAGTACAGCAGACGACTTAGACTGCTTTATGCTTAAATTTCATTAGCTCATAAATAATAAAAAAACGCTAATGCACTGACCCGTGTTTTTGGACTTGTTATGCAGCATTTACTTCAACAGTATGACCAGCTTCGCTCTACTGACTTAAACCAAGTACAGCAGCATATTGCGCATATTCTTTGTCCACACCAGCTACACCTCAACAACAATCAGAGCCTAAACACTGAATTGTATTATCGGGCCAGCTCTGGCTTAGGTTTTGGACGCTTGCGCTATGGTGCCCATGTTTCTATTACCCCCGAGCCATTACTTGGTTTTTATCTATTGCAGATTCCTATCCAAGGCTATGAACAAATTCAGCTTGGCAAACAGCGCTTTGAGTCTCACCAGCACTGTGCCTCAATGATTAATCCTAATGATGAGTTCAGCATGGAGCACAGCCAAGAAGCGAATAAACTGTTTATTCGTATTTGCAAGACCAGGCTAGAACAGTTTTATGTGCAACATTACCAACGTCCCTTGCGCGGTGAACTTCACTTTAGCGTCTTACATACTTTAGACACCCCTGCGGGACAAAGTATCTGGCATTTAATGCAATGGCTATTTCAAGAAAGCAGCCAAGGCTTATTATTTGATGAGCCCGCTAGTGCACAGCGCTTAGAAAATTTTTTCTTAGCACATTTACTTGATTTATGGGCTCATAACCAGTCCCCCGAGTCTCTGCACTCTACATGTATTACCCCTCATACCATCAAACAGGCCAAAGCATTTATTGATGAGCATCTTGACCAGCCCTTAACGGTGCAACGCATTGCTAATACCGTAGGAATCAGCACTCGTTCGCTCTATGCGGGCTTTAAGGAATACGTAGGATATAGTCCCATGCAATTTGTAAAGCAGCGCCGTCTAGAACTAGCACGCTCTTTGCTTGCCCAAGCAGACCCCACGCAGCAAACTGTTACTCAATTAGCCCTACAATGCGGATTTACCCATTTGGGACTATTTGCTCGCGATTATCAGCAACGGTATGGTGAGCGCCCTTCAGCGACATTATTAAGATAAAATGCCACCTGGCTGTGCTTTTGCATTTTTAATGAGCCGCTCTTATCCAAAGGCGTTACGAATGAGTCCAAAACTTTTTTTTATGGTCGGTGTCAGCATACTTGCTGGCTGCACTCACTTAGATTCAGCCCACTCGGTTAAACGCGCCTCATTTGAAACACCTAAACCCGCAATCACACAACCCCCACAACCGCAATTTGCACATATTCGCCCCATCGAAGCCATTGATACCCAACACGAGTATCAATTGGCGGAACTGATTCATCTGGCTCAACTGCATAACCCAGCTACCCGTATTGCTTGGCAAGAAGCAGAACAAGCTGCCTTGGCTGCTGGGATGGTGAAAGCCACCTACTTGCCTAGCATTACAGCCAGCGTGATTGCTGGCAGACAATCCTTTCATAATCAGCACAATATTGAGCTAGCGCATTTATTAGATAAAGAAATACGATCAAAAAACACCGCTCATGGCGTGGTGCCAGCTCTTACCCTTTCATGGCTTTTATTTGATTTTGGTCGTCGAGACGCCGCACACAAAGCCGCGGTAGAGCTTAGTGCAGCGCAATACGCTAAATTTACGACGGCACATCAACTGATTATTTTTAACGTCACACGTACCTATTTTGAATACGATGCGGCACGCCAAAAAACCCGTCTAGCTCACGAACACTTTACTCAGTCTAAAACCCTAGTACAGGCCGCTCAGGCACGTTTTAACTCCGGTGTAGGCACCCGTATCGATATCGCTCAAGCCCAACAACTACAGGCTCAAGCCCGTTTACTGTGGGTACAAAAACAAGGGGCTGAACGCGACAGTTACAACGCTCTTTTAGGCGCTATGGGCTTGCCACCCAATACCTCACTTCAAGTTCAAAGCAGTGCAAAGCGCACGCTACCTGCATTAAAGCAACTACCGTCTGCTGACGATCTACAGGCAGCCTTGGCTTACCGCCCTGATTTAATGGCGGCGGATGCCGTCGCGCGTGCAGCAGAACAAGGTGTTGAGCTAGTTAAAGCGGATTACCGCCCTGCGGTAGGATTATTGGCCGTAGCAGCAACCGGCAGTGCATCCTTAAATTTTAATAATGCGCTGCAAACTAGCCCTACGGTTAAAGGCAATGCGGTATTTTTAGGAATGACTGTACCGCTCTATGATGGTGGCTTACGCCGTCAGCGCCTTTACGATGCGCAGTCTAAAGCTCAAGCAGCTCGAGATATATTCGAACAAACTCAACACGCGGCTTGGCGAGAAATTCATATTGCAGCTAATGCGTTACGCACAGCGCTCGAAGCCTATGAGGCCTCACAAGAGTTGTTGGCAGCAGCACAAATCACTCATACAGCAGCGCAAGAATCCTACGAGGTGGGTTTAACCAGTATGATGTTAGCCACTGAAACCTCGAATGCGTTGCTTGATGCTGCGCAAGCCCATGCCACAGCCCATGCCGCAGCGTTAATTGCTTCGTCTAATTTAGCGTTTATGATGGGCCAGATTGAAGCCACTGATGTGTTAACTCAATAGGTGTTGCTGTACGTATTGCCACTGTGCACGTTGCGCCTGAATTTGTTCAGGTGTAGCACGAATGGTTTTGGGCTCTAAGTGTGCTAGATCCAACTCATAACGCGCAGAATCAAGCGCTTTGGCGGCATTGGCGGCGTAGAAGGTCGCGGCAGTCAAGGTCGTGGCCTGCTCCTGCTGATGCAATGCGTCTTTTGCTTGGTTTAAGTGTTTTTGAGCAAATGGCATTATGCTGTTTGGCCACAAGTACGTAAAAAAGCCATACATCATTATATTTCCCACCAAAATTCCGATGATACGGTCCCGTGCCATATCCATATCTACACTAGGCCCATTCGCACCCAAATTAATTAATAAAAAAGCAAATGCAATTTGTAAGCCTGCATACGAAATACGCTCTGAGCCCAACACAACCCAAGCCGCAAGCAAACACACCAAAAACACAGCCAACATGAGTGAAGCGATGGACGTCATATGAGGAATAAACACATACCAATACACGATCGTGATGGCTACGCCAATTAAACACCCAATAATACGTAAAAGCATTTTATGTAAGGTTTCACCCGTGTTGCTTAACCCCACGATATAGCAAGTAATAAGCGCTGTATGAATCCCATCCCATTGCGCTGCGCTGTAAAACAAATAACAAAGTAATGCCGCTAAGCTGGTTTGCAACGCAATGCGCACATAGGCGGGATTAGTAAACGCATCCGCTACAAAAAAAGAGGACTTTTCTTTAGGGATGGTTTCGGTGGCTTGGGTTTCACTTAGACGCTGCAACAGGGTACGTATGATGGTGAGCTGAGGCGATGCCAACTGTGCTGCCTTGGGTAAGTCTAATTGATGTGGGCGTTGTTTATGGCGTAACTGTTGGGCAGCCTGACTACAGGCTTGCGCTAAACGCTCGGTGTTGACGGTGGTTTCTGCATGCGCTTGTGACCAACGGCAAGCGGCTAACAATACGCCATAGCTATGGATCACAGCGTGCGCATACCAAGGTTGCCAAAACCGTGGCGCTAAATGAAATACCCTCAGCCATCGCACGCGTTTTTGCTGTTGTTCTATGCCAGAAAGTAAATTTTCTTGCGCCTGTTCAGCATGCACACCTGAACGCTGCAACACCGCAGCGGCTAAGTCTAAACGCGTCGCCATTTCTTGCAGTAATAAGGTACGCGGATTGCGACCAATAGTTAGCGAGGCAAAAAGAAGCAAACCCATGGGCATTGCCACCATTAACCACGCATACAACACAGCACGGGTGGCTAACTCGCCGATAGGAATATAAGAGAGTAAAGTCAGAACAAAGGCAATAACCAAAGCAATAATGCCGCCTAAGGGCCCTAAAGCACTGCTTACCCCTAAAAACATAAACACTATTGAGCTACTTAAAAGCCAAATCATCCGCGCCACAGGCGAATCAATAGTGATCTGAATTAACCCAATCAACGCGACTACAATTAGGCTGACAAATACCAATAATGCCACTGCCATAAGCGATGATTCGGCCGCATCGGACTTCATCACAAAAAAGAGCACATAACAACTGATGGCAGCCTCGGGAATGCCGTATGTCATAGAGACGGCTGTGCTAAACATGCACAGCAAGGCAATGCGCCACGTTTGTGCCCATCTTCCATCGTAAGGCTGCAAATCACCCCATACCCGCTGCCAAAGCGTCTCTGATTTACTCACATTGTGTTCCATCATGAATAATGGTGGTGGCCGACACCCCTTTACGTATATAAGGCTCGAGCTCTGGTGTCATCTGTAACTTGATCCGTACCGGAAAACGTTGCGCCACACGTACCCAGTTCATGGACTTTTGTACATAGGGGACTTGGCGGGGCAACTCAATCATATCGGTAGCGCTAACGCCCCACCCAATGCTTTCTACTTTGCCCTGAATACGCACATGGGGATTGCTCATGACATACACATCAGCACACTGACCTGGCTGTATAAACGGCAAGGTGCTTTCTCTGTACATCGCGGCAGCGTACCAACGCTCGGTACTTAACAAGGTAAACACACTCATTTCTGGCAATAAATGCTCGCCAACCATCATGTTGAGCCCCACTACTCGACCTGAATGTGGCGCATACAACCGAGTGTCTCGTAACGCCCGCTCTGCCATGGCTAAACCGGCTTTACGCATCTCTACCATGGCTAGCTCTGCATCGGTATTGTCTACCAGCGCTTCTGCGGCATCGGCTTGCTCTAGGGCTTGGCGCAATGAAATCTCGGCATCACGACGTACCGTTGTGGCTTCGTCTAGTTGCTGTTTGGGCACATAACCTTTAGGAGCTAAAGCGGCTAAACGAGCTTGGGTTTGTTTAGCCAGCGATAAATTTTCACGCGCGCGATCTATTTGTTCGTTGGTAATGGTGGCATTGTGCGATTGTGCCAAAACCACACGCTGCTTAGAATCAAGTAAAGCTTCTGCTAGGGCTAACTCGGCTTTGGCCTGTTCTACCCGTAACTCGTACAGTTCGGGATCTAAGGTCAATAGTAACTGCCCTTTTTCTACATACTGCCCTTCTTCAACCAATAGTTCTTTAATATGTCCAGGTACAGAGCTGACAATTTGCACCCCTTCAGTATTAATGGAGGCGTCTTCTGACTTGGGATTGTGGTGCGTTTTTTGCCAATTTACATAGGCTAGAACCGCAGCAATGCTAAGCACCACCACAACAAGCCCTATTGCTATGATTTTTTTGCTTTTGCTGGACTCGGGAGATTGAGTTAAATCAGTATTGGTCATGGTGGTTTAGTTAGGGTACAAAAAAAAGTAATAACGCAGCCAAGCAAAAAACTACCATCAGGCCAATATAAAGCACCGGCTTATAGCGTAGGGCATCATCCACGCCCAATCGTATCAATAAACCTCGCACCAACAAGGTCAACACCACAGAGGCAAGCGCAAATACCAGCCAAGCAGGAAAGTAGGCCCCGCCTATGCTAAATGATGGAGCGCGCTGGCATCCGACTAATAAAAAAGCCAGTCCAGCCACCAAAAAAACAGTCATAAAACAGATCCGTCCCGAAAAGAGACCTCATTATAGTCGTGCATCCACTTATCAGTTCATAGCAAATTCTCTCTCTGCACTGACCTCGTACAAACCCTATGCAGAAAAATTATTAGTCAAAAGGTAATATATTTAAAACTAAATATATTACCTTTCATGGTTATACCTGTACGACATTAGGATGGGACATGCTCAAACAAACCTCTAAACGACTCTTAGGCTTGGCATTGTGTTTTTGCGCTTGGGGCGCTAATGCTGAACAAGCCACACTCAAAGCGGTATCCGCGTTTGGAAAAGACACGTTTTTCAACGAACGCTTTGAGCAATTCGTAGAAAAAGTGAACGAGGAAGGCAAGGGTCTTTTACAGATCCAAGTTATAGGTGGCCCAGAAGCCATACCTACCTTCGAGGTGGGCAATGCCGTGCGATCTGGCGTGGTTGATTTTGCCAATACCAGTGCCGTGTTTCACGCGAATCTCGTACCAGAAGCCTTAGCCATGACACTAACCGACCGCCGTATGGATGAGCTCCGCGCCAATGGTGGATACGACCTAATGAATCAGATTCATACGGACAAATCCAATATGATCTGGCTGGCTCGGGTTACAGACGGGTTGCAGTATCATCTGTACGTCAACAAGCCCATCGACAACGCAGACTTAAAAGGCTTCAAAATCCGCAGCACCCCCGTTTATTTGGCTTTATTACGCAATTTGGGTGCCACTGCACTACAAATCTCCCCTGGTGAGACCTACACGGCATTAGAGCGTGGTGTAGTAGATGGTTATGGCTGGCCCTCCGTAGGCTTATTAGACCTTGGCTGGCAAGAAAAAACCAAATACCGCGTAGAGCCCGGTTTTTACAATGTAGAAGTCAGTTTCTTCATCAATAAAAACAGTTGGGAGAAACTCAATGACGAGCAAAAAGCTTTTCTACAAAAACAAGTGGAATGGGTAGAGTCCCTAAATCAGCCTGAACTAGAACGCGGTGAAAAAGAGAAAAAGCGCCAAGAAGACGCAGGCATTGAAGTGATTACTCTTTCTGATTCAGCAGCCACCGATCTGCTGAATAAAGCCTATGCCGCCGGTTGGGAAAATATCCATAAAGTTAGCCCAAACAATGCCGCCGATATAGAAAAATTGTTTGGCCGTGACTAAAGCGTTTAGCACTCCAAACCACCTTAAAGGCATCTTCCACGTCGCAGATGCCTTTTAATTTTTTATTTCCCACCCCAAAGGACAAAGTATGTCGACCTCTGTGCCTCGAGCTACGGGCCCTTATCACATCATGATGTGGTGTTGCGGGGCTTTCTCCGCTATCACTTTTGGCCTCATGAGTGTATTGGTAACCTTAGACGTGCTCTTACGTAACCTAAATATTGACCTTATCCCTGCCAGTGTAGAAATCACAGAATATATGCTGATGATAGCCACTTTTATTGCGGCACCGTGGTTACTTTACCAAGGCGGTCACATTCGTATTGATGTGGTTGTCAATGTATTGCCACGCTCACTTCAGCGTCTATTGGGCTTACTTAGCAATGCATTGGGCTTTTTTGTTTGCGGTGTATTGGCATGGCAATCGTGGACTGTTTTACAAGATTCTCACCATCAAGGCAGTGTGGTGTTTAAAGAACTCATCTTTCCAGAATGGTGGTTAAGTTTGCCACTTTTGATTGGCTCTGCCCTATTAACACTAGAGTTCTTACGCCGCCTTTTCAATGATTTTTCTCGCAACGAGGTCGCCTAATTATGGAATGGCAATCTGCACTTTTATTGATGCTCGGAGCCCTGTTCTTTTTTATGGCGGTGGGCACGCCCGTAGTTTTTGCTTTTTTAGCGGTTAATTTAATCGGTGCTTGGATTTTTTTAGGACAGGAAGCGGGTTTAGCCCAATGGGTCCGTAATACCACCTCGTCTGTAACCAGTTTTGCTCTAACGCCTATTCCCTTATTTGTTTTAATGGGAGAGGTGTTGTTTCATACAGGACTAGCATTTAAGGCAATTAATGCCATTGAGCGTTTAATCTCACGTGTACCTGGCAAGCTATCTATTGTAAGCATCTTAGGTGGCACAACTTTTGCCACCTTATCCGGCTCATCTATTGCTAATACTGCCATGATGGGCGGTGTAATGATGCCTGAAATGCAGCGGCGCGGGTATCACCCTACCATGTCCATGGGTCCCATTATGGCTGTAGGTGGTATTGCTATGCTCATTCCGCCCTCCGCATTAGCGGTAATGCTAGGCAGCTTAGCGGGTATTTCCATTGAGCGACTACTCATTGGAGGCATCTTACCCGGTCTATTGATGGCGATCGGTTTTTTAGGTTATGTCGTTATTCGTAGCCGTCTTCGCCCCCAAGATGCGCCATCCACGGCCGAAGACGAAACCCTGGTTCAAGGCTGGGAAAAATGGAAGCCTTTTTTCTCTGATGTGGTGCCATTGTTAGGGATTTTTATTGCTGTGGTCGGCTCCATGTTGGCTGGCTGGGCCTCCCCTACCGAGTCCGCCGCCATTGGTGTCACGGCTTCAGTTATTGCTACTTGTTTTTATCGTGCGCTTACGTGGAAAGCGCTGTGGACTAGCCTAATTGAAACAGCCAAAGTGTCAGTAGTTATTTTATTTATCTTAGCGGCTTCCACCACATTTGCTCAGCTTCTTAGCTTCTCTGGTGCTAGCGCCGGCTTTTTAGGCCTAGTCAAAAGTATGGGGCTAAACCCAGCGGTTTTAGTAATTAGTATGCTTTTAATCTTGCTAGTGCTGGGTATGGTATTAGATCAAGTGAGCATGATGATGATTGCATTACCTTTTTTCATGCCATTGGCTCATGCCGCAGGGGTGGAGCCCGTCTGGCTTGGTGTCATGATACTTATTGCTTTAGAGATTGGGCTATTAACCCCGCCTTTTGGCTTGCTACTAATAGTGATGCAAAGTGTAGCGCCTAGCTCAATACGATTACCGCAAATCTATCGTGCTGCTGTTCCATTTTTGGTTATTGAGATCATCGTACTGGTTTTGGTTTTCTCTATACCTTGGCTAGCCCTTGGTCTACCTAATTTAATCCGCTAACACACATAAAAAAAGCCTCGTTGATTAACGAGGCCTTTTGATTTTTAACGGAATTTAGTGCGCTGCAGCACGGCTGGCACTACGGCCACCTGAACGCGATTTTCCAGAAAAATTACCTGGGCGACCAGTAGGACGTGCAGACGGTTTAGCACTGCGATCGCCACGACGTGGTTTACGGCTGTCTTGATCTCCACGACCAGCAGCATGACCTTCGCCAGCACGCACAGGACGACTAGGACGGGTGTCTCTAGACTCGCCATCACCGAATTTCTTTGGTGCGCCGTTATTAAATGCGGGGCGACGACGACCACCGCCATTACCTTTACGTGCTTTATAGGTAGGACGAGCTACACGTGTAGGCTCTAAACCAGGAATTGTTTCCACAGGAATAGGCTGCCCAATAAAGTGCTCGATGCGACGCACTTTGTGACGCTCAGAAACATTTGCTAAGGTAAACGCTAAGCCGTCTTTACCGGCACGACCAGTACGACCAATACGGTGAGTGTAGTCTTCGGCTTGCATTGGCAAATCGAAGTTAATCGCATGACTAATACCCTGTACATCAATACCACGCGCTGCAACGTCAGTTGCTACTAACACACGTAAACGACCTTTTTGTAGCATGCTTAGTGTGCGAGTACGCTGGCGTTGGTTCATATCACCATGCAATGCCCCGGCAGCAAAGCCTTCATCGGCTAAATGCTCAGCCAAATCATCTGCACCACGCTTTGTCGCTGTAAATACAATGGCTTGATCCAAATTGGAGTCGCGCAACAAGTGGTCAAGCAAGCGCATTTTATGATCAGCGTTATCTGCATAAAGCAATGCTTGGGTAATATTGGCGTGTTTTTCACGATGGCCCGATACCTCGATAGATAAGGGGTTGTTCATCATTTGGCTAGCCAAATCGGCCACCGTGCCATCCAATGTGGCGGAGAACAATAAGGTCTGACGGTCAGAAGGAGTACGCGCCACAATGCTTTCGATGTCTTCAATAAAACCCATGTCAAGCATACGGTCTGCTTCATCCAATACCAATGTATGAACGGTGTTTAATTTAACGCGTTTGGCCTGAATGTGATCCATTAAACGGCCTGGAGTGGCTACCAAAACATCCACTCGACGTGATAAGGCTTTAAGTTGGGCACCGTAAGGCATACCACCTACCACCACAGCAACACGTAAATCGCGACAGTGAGCAGCATAGCTTTTAGCGGCTTCACCAACCTGCATAGCAAGCTCGCGTGTAGGCGCTAAAACCAACACAGACACCCCACGTTGTTTAGGTGGATTTGCCAAAATTTTATTTAAGGCAGGCAACATAAACGCTGCCGTTTTACCACTTCCTGTTTGCGCTGAAACCATTAAATCATGGCCTTCAAGGGCTTTAGGAATAGAGGATGACTGAACAGAGGTAGGCTCGGAAAAACCGGCTTTTTGCAAAGCGGATAATAAAGGAGCAGCCAAACCTAGGGTTTCAAAAGACATAACATACCTTTGCTGTACGCACAGCAAGAGACACGTCTAGAGCTAAAAAAGCACTATGACGATAGATTAATTGGAAAGCATCGGGCCGACCAATCAACCTAATCATAAGGCAATGTTGATGCCGCAGGCTTGGGGGTCAGAAAACGCGATGACAAGACAGCAAATTTTTTGCTGCAAAGGTGAGTATATAGAGCTTGACCATAAAATTAGGCCAAGCCATACATTAACGCATAAAAAAAAGGATTTAGCAAGCCATTTCAAAGCCAGTGCCTGATCACACTCTCACTCTGTTGCTTCTTTTTCCCAACGAATAAGTCTAAACCCTAGTTGCAGCAACCCAAAAATAAAAATAATCTTTCACTTGAAATTATTTTCCAATTCGATACGAATTCCAAAAATGTCTCTTTCACACCTACCTGATCCAAACTACCCTTCCCTAAATGACCGTATTGTCGTTTTAACAGGGGCCTCCGGCGGTATTGGTCAAGCCTTAGCCAAAAAATTCACTGCCAACGGAGCCAAGCTCGCCCTTTGGGATTCCAACTCAGAGGCTTTAAACCCTCTTCAAGAACTCTATCCCTCGGCTTTGCTTTATGCGGGAGACTTAACACAAGAAAACTGTGTACGCGCCGCAACCGAGCAAACGCTACAACATTTTGGACGCATAGATGTTTTAGTGCATGCCGTTGGAATTCTTGGCCCCTATTCACCAGTAGCAACCTACGATACGACTCAATTTCAACGTGTTTTCGATATTAATATGCACAGTACATTTTTATGCAATAAATATGTACTGCAACCCATGCTACGTCAAAAGTACGGCCGTATTATCAACATTTCATCTATAGCTGGTAAAGAAGGCAATGCAGAAATGAGTGCCTATTCTGCCTCCAAGGCAGCGGTTATTGGTTTTACTAAATCATTAGGCAAAGAGGTAGCCAAGGACAACGTTTTAGTGAACTGCATCACTCCAGCCGTCATTGCCAGTCCTTTAAATGACCAACTCACACCCGAGGAATTAAAGCTCATCGTATCGAAAATTCCGATGGGTCGAGTAGGCCAAAGTCATGAAGTCGCCGACTTAGTGCTTTGGCTAGCCTCAGAAAACTGTTCATTTTCTGCCGGGGCCTGCTTTGACCTCTCGGGTGGTCGCGCTACCTACTAAAAAATAAAAAAAGGAGACAGCCATGAAAAAAGTTCTAATTACAGGTGGCAGTGGTTTTCTAGGTTTATGGGTTGCTAAAAAACTATTAACTCAACAGTATCGAGTTCGTATTGCCGACATCCAACACAATCCCCATCTAGCTCAAGCTATTCTTGGCTCTCAATCTGCACAATTAGAGTGGGTTCATACCGATGTGACCTCAATCGATGATTTACGCACCGCTGTTTCAAACTGTGATCACATCGTACATTTAGCCGGATTATTGACCCCACAATGTAGAGCAAATCCTCTGGATGCCTATCAAGTAAATTACCAAAGCCTGCTTTATCTGTTTGAGCTAGCGCGTGAATTTCAGCTACCCCAAATTATTTATGCCAGCACAGCCGGTGTGTATGGCCCGCATCATAATCAATACCCTGAGCCCGTAACTTTTTACGGAGCATTTAAGCTGGGAGCAGAACATCTCGCTCGAGCTTATTGGACAGATGTCGAACCCGAACAAAAAATTGCCAGCATAGGCTTACGCCCCTTAGTCGTCTATGGTCCTGGACGCCTAGGCGGTGCCAGTGCTGGTCCTAGCATTGCTTGTACCAAAGCCATTAAACAAGAAGCCTATATCATTCCCTTTTCAGGCCAAACAGGTTTCATCTATGTAGAAGATGTAAGCGAAATCATTCTACGCTCACTACAGAAACCGCCTCAAGGGGCCCATGTGTTGAACCTCTCTGGCGTTATGGCACAAAGCGAAGAAGTAGCTCAGGAAATCATCAAACAAACTGGCTTTAGTGACATTCATGTTCGCGGCCCGTCATTAGGTATTCAAGTTCCCACTCAAAACCTAGCTGATCATCCATGGTTAGGAGACTTGCAGTACACGTCCATTCGAGATGGAATTTCAAAAACTTTAGCTTTTGAAAGGAATAGATATGAATGATGCCATCAAAAGAATAAGTAGGCTTCTATCTATAATTAGTGGTTTTACTTTTTTAATTATTGCTATTTTCATTAGTGTTAACACCATAAGTCGTTACTTAGGCGGCCCCTATTCAGGTCTGAGCGATCTTTTATCTTCAATGGCTATGGCATTAGGAGGAGCTTGGTCTTTATCCTACGCTTTAGTCAATGACACTCACGTTAAAGTTGATTTATTTAATTCAAAATACCCAAAAAAAATAAATGATTTATTTAAATTAATAAATCTTTCTATTTTATCTTTTTTAACTATAGTTTTATTTAAAGAATCTTTTGCCCTAGCTCTTAACTCCTATGAATTAGGTGCTCTTATCCCACAATCTATGGTAGATCTTCCTTTAGCTCTGCCTCAGTTTTTAGCTAGCTTTGGTTTTTTTATTTTTATGGTGCAGTCTATTTTCATGACTCTAAGCGTAGCTTTAAACATGAGATCTAAGGGGGAGTTATGATTGCAATCGGTATTTCTATTCTTGTCATATTAGCCGTATTTTTTATATTTGGCGCACATGTAGCCGTCGCTTTAGCGATGACGGCCTTAATCACAGGTCTTATTTATATTGGTTCTATTTGGGACTTTTTTGCACACATCCCTTGGAACGTAGTCAGCGGCTCTACTCTTATCGTTGTCCCTTTATTTGTATTGATGGGCGAACTCTTAGTGCGTAGTGGCGTCACCGATGATCTATACGCAATTTTAGCTCGCATCATGCGTCCTGTACCGGGCGGTCTACTCCATACGAATATTCTCGCTTGTGGTTTATTTTCTTCCATATCGGGCTCTAGTGTTGCCACTGCCACCACCATTGGCTCTGCTGCCATGCCTGTTATGCGTAAATATCGTTATAGCGAACGCTTGGCCGTAGGTTCTTTGGCATCAGGAGGAACACTGGGTGTATTAATCCCTCCTAGCGTAATTTTAATCATCTACGGTCTTCTAGCCGAAGTATCTATAGGCGAACTGTATATTGCAGGCGTTATTCCTGGATTAGCCATGATGATTGCCTTCATGGTTGTCATTCTGGCTCTAGCCTTTGTTTTTCCAAAATCTGCTCCAAAAATAGATAAAGACGCTATACAAAAAATAAGTTGGGTAAAAGGTGCTCTTAACATTCTTCCTATTTTAATTTTATTTCTAGTTGTTATTGGGTCTATTTACTTAGGTGTAGCCACAGCAACCGAATCTGCAGCTTTTGGAGCAACTGGTGCCCTACTTATAGCCGCTTGCAAAAGAAAAGTTAACAAAAATATGCTATGCGATGTTTTTGTTAACACGGCCACCACCACCGCCATGGTTTTATTTATTTTAATTGGTGCTTTTCTTTTACAGTTCATTTTATCCATGAGCGGCATACCATCATCCCTATCTAAATGGGTAATTAGCCTAGGATTAAGCAAAACTGAACTTATTATTTTGATTTGTTTAATCTATTTAGTACTTGGCATGTTTTTAGAAAGTCTAGCCATGCTCGTCATGACTATTCCTATAATTGTGCCTATTTTGCAAGCTATGCAAATTGACCTAGTTTGGTTCGGAATTATTGCAACTATTATGGTCGAAGTCTCGTTAATTACCCCACCTGTAGGTATGAACCTATTTGTTATCCAAAGCATGAGAAATCGGCTTGATCAAAATATGCCGCAGAAATCCATGATGGATCTTTATATTGGAGCATTCCCTTTTGCACTTACTATGCTCATCGTTCTAACTACCATCATTATTTGGCCTTCCATTGCGACCGGCTTAGTTAGCTACATGAGATAAAACTGGAGACATACAACATGGTTACAAAAAATCTACAATCTCAAAACCGTCGCTCGTTTCTAAGCACATCGGTTAAAGGCAGTCTAGGTTTAGCCACCTTATCATTACCTTCTTTATCCTTTGCCTCTAACAAGCAAATCACATGGCGGGTGGTGCTGCAGCACCGCAATGGAGCTCAGCACAAAAAGTGGCTTTGGCTAGAAGAAGAGCTCCCCAAACGCACAAACAACCGTCTTAAAATCGAGCTGACTACGATTCCTGAGCTCGGTCTACAAGGTACTGAGATTCTACGTGTACTCAAAACGGGAATGGTAGATGTCGCCGAGGTCTTAACCGGTTATGTAGCTAGCGACTTCCCCGCCATGGAGGCCACTGATCTTCCTGGCTTAATCTCCTCATACCCTCAGGCGCGTACCGTGTACGATACATGGGTGCAAGCGGTAGTAAACAATAATGAAGCCATGATGGGTGGCAAAACCATTGCCACCTTTTCCTATGGCACCATGCCAGTTTTCACTAAATTCCCGCTTAACTCTCTAGAAGACTTTCAAGGCCAAAAAATCCGCGTGTTTTCCCCAGCCCAAGCACGTTATATTACCGCCTTGGGGGGTGAACCCATTAGCATGCCTATCGCGGACGTATACAGTGCATTACAGCGCGGTATTATGGATGGTTTAATTACGGGCTTAGAGTGGGTTTCCGGCATGAAAATGTGGGAGATTGCAGGCCACGTTAGCGATATCAACATAGCTCCCTTAGGTTGCTATATTGTAGTAAGTCAACGCTCTTGGGAGCGCCTACCAGAAGACCTAAAAACGATAGTTTTAGGCTTGTCAGAGGAGCTAACAGATCTAGGGTGGCAACTAGGTCAAGAAGATATGGACTCTGGCTTGCGCTTGGCTGCCGAGCATAATATGACCATTAACATTCCTGGCAAAGATACTTGGCAACCTCGCCTGAAGCAAATATGTGAAGAGGATATTTTACCGTGGTGGGCCAAACGTGCAGGTAAAAAAGGAGTTGAATCCTTTAATGAGGCACTTAGTCCTATTTTAACTATCTCTGCCTAAGCTAAGTCGGCCTAGAGCAGAAAATGTCTTAATCTTATCCCCAAAAAAGCCAGAGCAACAAAATAATAGGAATAGGTACGCCGATCAACCACAATAAGATAGAACGCATAAGAACTCTCCTGATAGGTTTGATTTGTCTTCTGCTGGCCCCTCTTAAAACTAGGGGTACACCTTTAACCTTACACCCACTAATTGTTATTTCCTATGTCATAACTAAAACATAAGTAAAAATTCGCAACAAAGCGCTCAATGAACAGACCCCAAAAAGTTAGTCCAACTTTTTGGGGTCTGTTCAGGTTTTATACTGCTAATGTGATTCCCATCAGAACGGAATATCGTCATCCATATCCGCCATGCTATCCATGGGGGCTTGGTAGTTTTGTTGAGGACGTTGCTGTTGAGGTGCTGGTTGCTGAGGAGGACGCTGTGCAGGAGCGGAGCGTTGTTGCTGAGGGGCTGATTGACTGAAATCGCCGCCATATTCACCGCCACTAAAATCACCACCGCTGTCACCACGACCGCCTAGCATTTGCATTTGATCAGCAATAATTTCTGTGGTGTAGCGGTCTTGGCCGTCTTGGCCTTGCCATTTGCGTGTACGTAAACGGCCTTCGATATAGACCGGACGGCCTTTGCGTAAGTATTCGCCTGCCACTTCAGCCAGGCGATTAAACATGACGACACGGTGCCATTCAGTTTCCTCACGGCGCTCACCTGTTTGGCTATCACGACTATTAAATGTGGTGGCAATAGAAAGATTACACATTGCCGCGCCATTAGCGGTATAACGAACCTCGGGGTCGCGTCCTAAGTTGCCCACTAAAATTACTTTGTTTACTGAGGCCATGTTGTTTTCCTTTAAATATCTGTTTGTTCTATTATCGATGATTTAGAAACGAAGTCCTAGTGGCTACTTTTAGCCTTGACTAAAACCACTCAAAGTCGCACTTGAAAGTGGCGTGTGCTATTCCACCAAACCACCGCCAGCGCCGCCCCCAACCACAGAGCCCATTGCACGCCGGCAGTGGAAGCAATAATGCCCCCGGCCAAGCCTCCACCAAAGACCCCTAATGACTGCGTCGTGTTGTAAAAGCCCATTGCTAACCCTTTGTAATTAGGCGGTGCCACACGCGAAACCAACGAAGGCTGCAACGCCTCTAGGGTATTAAACAGGCAGAAAAACAAGAACAAAAATACCACTACGCCCCAGAACGAGTTGCTTATAAAGGGCATAAGGACTAGGACAATAACTAAAGCACACACTAAATGCGTTAAGGTTTTTGTGTGAGTTTTACGTACTTCTGTACGTATGACCATAGGGATCATAAAACCAAAAGAAAGTACGATCACAGGTAAATACACTTTCCACAAGCTGCCTGAATCTAGCTGCCCAACTTGAGATAAGGTGGTGGGAATAACCACAAATAAGGTCATCAAAATAAAGTGCAGAGCAAACACACCCAAATTTAAGCGCAATAAATCACTGTGGGCTAGCACCTCTCGTGCTGACACCTGTACCAGCGTTTCGCTTTGGGGGTACTCAGGAATAGCAAATGCTGCAATGAGTAAACACACAAAACCCAGCAAACTAATGGCCCAAAACAAGCCGGATAAGCCAAACTGCCCTACTAATACAGGAGACAGCACCAGTGACACAGCAAATGACAGCCCAATAGCAGAGCCCACCATAGCCATAGCACGAGTACGCACCTCGGGACGGGTGGCATCAGCCACCCACGCAGTAATAGCAGCAGAAATTGCACCAAGGCCCTGAAGTACACGGCCCACAATAATGCCATCTACACTGTGAGCTAAAGCACTGACAACCCCACCAATAATGAACAGCACCATGCCAGCCATAATAATAGGACGACGGCCAAAACGATCTGAAGCAATGCCAAGCGGTATTTGCAAAATAGCTTGGGTCAACCCATAGGCCCCCAAAGCAATACCGACTTTCATGGCATTGTTGCCGCCTGGAATACTTTGCGCGGCCACAGCAAAAATAGGGGTTAATAAAAACAGCCCTAACATACGTGTAGAAAATAAAAGGGCAAGCAAAATACTAGAGCGGCGTTCCTGAGGCGTAAACTGCACACGTTGGGAGGTTTTTTTATTCATTTCCTGATTTTTAGACGAACTCATGCAAGACTCAATAGTTAACGCTTTACAAAAAGCTGACCACTCAACCGCGCACTAATTGGCGGTACACGCTATAGTAGTAGGTTAGCCTCTAGACCATAGCACGTAAAAAACGAATGGAATTAATACGTATTCGCGGTGCGCGCACGCACAATTTAAAAAACATTTCGATTGATTTACCTAGACAAAAGCTAGTGGTCATTACTGGCTTGTCTGGCTCGGGTAAATCCTCTTTAGCCTTTGACACGTTGTATGCCGAAGGCCAGCGTCGTTATGTGGAGAGCTTATCCGCTTATGCCAGACAGTTTTTACAATTAATGGATAAGCCTGATGTAGACCTGATCGAGGGTCTGTCGCCTGCAATTGCTATTGAGCAAAAAGCAGCAGGACACAACCCGCGCTCTACTGTAGGCACCACCACTGAAATTCATGACTATTTACGTTTGCTGTATGCACGTGTGGGCACTCCGCATTGCCCTACGCATGAGCTAGCGCTGCAAGCACAGAGCATTAGTCAAATGGTGGACACCGTTTTGGCTTGGCCAGCCGAAACGCGCATAGCTATTTTAGCGCCTATTTTCTTTGAACAACACCAAGACCTAAACCAAATAGCACAAAGCTTGCAATCCCAAGGTTTTGTGCGTATTCGGCTTAATGGCACCATGATCAATCTAGGCGAGCCGCTTTCTAACACAGACCCAATCAATACCCTCGAGGTCGTGATTGACCGACTCCGTGTACGTGCTGATAGTGCTGCTCGTCTGGCCGAAAGTTTTGAAACGGCAACCCAACAAAGTCAGGGCAAAGCATTCGTCTTAAACATGGACACAGAAGAATTAACCAGTTTTAGCGTGCATTTTTCCTGCCCACTCTGTGACTATCACATTGAACAGCTAGAGCCGCGATTATTTAGTTTTAATAATCCTGCCGGTGCCTGCCCAACATGCTCAGGCATGGGGGAAACGGAATTTTTTGATCCGCAATTGGTTGTGGCAGTACCTGACTTGAGCTTAGCCAGTGGCGCTATTGTAGGGTGGGATCGTCGCAACGCGTTCACCTTTAATTTACTGCAAAGCCTAGCAAGCTATTACGGTTTTGATATTGAGGATAGTTTTGAGTCCCTTGATGCCCAGGTCCAACACGCTATTTTATATGGATCAGGCACAGAGGACATCCCCTTTATCTACCTGACTGAAAAAGGGCAAACCACCACCAAACTTCATCCATTTGAAGGTGTCATTCCTAATTTAATCCGTCGCTGGGAGGAAACTGACTCCAGCGCAGTAAAAGAAGAGCTCAACAAACTACGTCGCATTCAAACTTGCCCAAGTTGTAAAGGGGCACGCTTAAATACGGCCGCTCGCCATGTGCTTTTAGGGGATAACGACGCCAAAGCCATTCATGAAGTCGAACACTTTACACTGCAAGGTTGTTTAGAGTGGTTTGAGCAGCTTGAGCTTAGCGGCGCAAAAAAAGAAATTGCCGCCCGCATCGTAGAGGAAATTCAGTCTAGATTACGCTTTCTGAATAATGTGGGGCTGAGCTATTTGTCTCTTGATCGACGAGCCAACACCATTTCTGGCGGCGAAGCCCAACGTATCCGTCTAGCCAGCCAAATCGGCTCGGGCTTGACGGGGGTCATGTACGTGTTGGACGAGCCCTCGATTGGTTTGCATCAACGCGATAACGACAAACTTATCCTCACATTGCAGCAATTGCGTGATTTAGGCAATAGTGTGATTGTGGTGGAACACGATGAGGACATGATTCGCCTTGCCGACTTTATCATTGATATGGGGCCAGGAGCCGGTGAATTGGGGGGAGAAGTCATTGCATCGGGCACCCCTGCTGAAATTATGGCAAATCCTCAATCCACCACAGGGCAATATTTAACCGGTACCCTTTCTATCCCTATCCCAGCACGCCGAGCCGTGCTTGAGGATCAAGCCTATTTAGAGCTTTTCGGTGCGATTGGCAATAACTTAAAGCAAGTCAACCTACGCATTCCCACACAGCGTTTTGTTTGTATTACAGGTGTTTCTGGTTCGGGAAAATCCACGTTAATTAATCATACTTTAGCCAAAGCTGTTGCTAAACAACTGCATCGCGCTCAGAGTGAGCCTGCTCCTTACGAAAGCTTAAATGGGCTTGAGCACATTGATAAAATTATTACTGTGGATCAAAGCCCAATTGGACGTACACCGCGCAGCAATCCAGCAACCTACACCGGTATGTTCGGACCTATACGTGAGCTGTTTGCCGGTGTGCCCGAGGCGCGTGTACGGGGCTACGACGCGGGGCGTTTTTCATTTAATGTGAAAGGTGGCCGCTGCGAGGCCTGCCAAGGCGATGGCGTGATTAAAGTGGAAATGCACTTTTTGCCCGATGTGTATGTACCGTGTGATGTCTGTCATGGCAGCCGCTATAATCGCGAAACCTTAGAAATTCATTATCGTGGCAAAAACATCAGTGAGGTGTTGGAGCTTACCGTAGGCCAAGCACTGGACTACTTTGACGCAGTACCACAAATTGCACGACGGTTACAAACCCTGATGGATGTGGGGCTTTCCTACATTCGTTTAGGGCAAAGCGCCACCACCCTTTCAGGTGGTGAAGCGCAACGTATTAAACTTGCGCTGGAATTATCCAAACGCAATACCGGCAATACACTCTATATTTTGGATGAGCCGACTACGGGCTTACACTTCCAAGACATAGCCATGTTGCTTAATGTCTTAAACCAGTTGGTGGACGCGGGCAATACCGTTGTCGTGATCGAACATAATCTGGACGTGATTAAAACCGCCGACTGGATTATTGATGTAGGACCAGAAGGCGGCGCGTTAGGCGGCAACATTGTGGCAACTGGCACCCCAGAAACCATCGCCGCTACCCCAGCAAGCATTACTGGTCAGTATTTAAAAGCTCATTTGTAGCCTGTCTCTCATTAAAGCGTCACATACAGACGCTTTAATGAGTGCTTAGACTGCGTAGAGTTCTCGATGTTCTTTGATAGCGTAACGATCAGTCATGCCCGATACATAATCCGCAATAGCTCGGGCTTGCTCGTTAAAATCGTCACGTCGGTGTTCTTCAGACAGTAGCCGCGGATCAGATAAGAAAGCCTGAAACAGCTCGCGCACGGTACGACGCGCTTTAAATGACATCCGCAATACTTTGTTGTGTTGGTATAAATGAGTACGCAAAAAACGTTTTAACTCATCGGCCTGAGCACGCATTTCTGGAGAAAATGCAGCTAAGCGTGGGCATTGGCGCAGCTCCGTCACAGAGCGTGGCGTATGTTGTGCCAAATTCGCTAGGGTGGCTTGGGTTAAATCAACCACAAAAGTATGGATCATGCGTCGTAATATTTCACCAATTAACCGCTTTCTTGCCCCTTTAGCAGCCAACTGGGGATATTGCCTAAGTACACGCTCGTGGTGCTGAGCAAATACCGTCACCTCGAGTAATTGATCAAGGTGAATTAAACCTGAACGCAGTCCATCATCCATATCGTGGTTGTTATAGGCAATCTCATCAGCCAGGTTGGCGATCTGAGCCTCTAGAGAGGGCTGAGTGCGCTCAATAAAACGACGCCCTACATCGCCTAACTGTCTGGCATGGCGTGCATTACAGTGTTTTAAAATGCCTTCGCGTGTCTCGAAACACAAGTTCAAACCGTTGAACTCTGCGTAGCGCTCTTCGATATGATCCACGATGCGCAAACTTTGCAAGTTGTGCTCAAAGCCCCCTGCCTCGGGGGCTAGTTCGTGCATACAATCATTTAGCTCGTCTTGGCCTACATGACCAAATGGCGTATGACCTAAATCGTGCGCTAGAGAAATGGCTTCGGTCAAATCTTCATTAAGCCCCAAACGGCGGGCGATGGAGCGCGCCACTTGGGCTACCTCTAGGCTATGCGTTAGACGCGTGCGAAATAAATCGCCCTCGTGGTTCACAAATACTTGAGTTTTGTATTCAAGTAACCTAAACGCGTTGCAATGAATAATACGATCTCGATCACGCTGAAATTGACCTCGGCCCTCGGGAGCGGCCTCGGGATGTAAACGTCCTTGGGTTTGATCATCATGGCATGCATACGCGGCTAGCATAAAACCTCCTAGAATTTGGCTAATACCTTTTTCACGGTGGATACATCAACAGCTTGAACTACACTACGGCCTAACTCGGGCAACAACACAAAACGCAGCTGCCCGCCTTCGGTTTTTTTGTCTAAGCCCATTAAATCTATCCATTTATCGTGATCCCACTGGGGAGGTGTAGTTGGACAACCGATGGCCTCTACCAATTGACGAATTTTTTGTACGCTTTCGGCAGATAAACCGCAGACCTCGGCAGAGAGCTCGGCAGCCATCACCATCCCACAACCTACGGCCTCTCCGTGTAACCATTCACCATACCCTAACCCGGCTTCAATCGCATGACCAAAAGTATGACCAAAATTTAAAATAGCGCGCAGACCTGACTCACGCTCATCCTGAGACACCACATGGGCTTTGAGTTCGCATGAACGTTTGACGGCATGTTGTAGCTCGGCATCACGCAGCTGATTTAGCGCTTCTGTATGCTCTAAACACCAATCTAAAAACTCAGCATCCGTAATCATGCCGTATTTAATGACCTCGGCTAAACCGGCTGCGATTTCTCGTTTAGGTAGGGTTTTGAGCACATGAATATCTATTTCTACCGCAATAGGTTGATAAAACGCACCTATCATATTTTTACCTAGGGGGTGATTGATTGCTGTTTTGCCCCCTACAGACGAGTCCACCTGCGATAATAATGTGGTGGGAACTTGGATAAAACGAATGCCACGCATAAAGCAGGCTGCAGCAAAACCACTGATGTCTCCGACCACACCACCACCTAAAGCCACAATTACTGCTTTGCGATCCAAACGATTTTGTAACAAAGCGTCAAAAATCTGTTCAAGCGTCGCCATGGTTTTGTACCCTTCCCCATCCGGTATTTGCACTTGCACTACCTTTTTTCCTGTGGTTTGAAGAGCATCTAAAACTCGCTGCCCATATAGCTCAAATACAGTGGGGTTAGTAATTAATGCTAAGGTTGTTGCATCAGTAGGAATGGACTGCTGCAGCTGGTCTAAGCGCCCAGCCTCTACGTAGATGGGATAGTTTCCTCCTGGTGTACTTACCTGAACCACACTCATTCAAATCACCTCTTGTTCTTTTAATACATTAAGTAATTGTTTAATAACCGTATGCACGGGGGCAGATCCTGTCTCGAAAATCACATCGGCAAGCGCCTCATAAATAGGCTCACGTTGTTGTAACAGCTCTTCAATACGCTGTTGTGGATTTGCAGTTTGTAATAATGGACGGGTTTTATCACGCTCGAGTCGTCTATATAATTCATTCACACTAGCGCGTAAATAGACGACTGTACCGCGCTGGCTTAACATGGTTTGATTGGCTTCGGCCAACACCGCTCCACCTCCGGTAGCCAGCACAGTAGCAGGGCGACGCGAACAGATGTCTAGTTCCATTGTTTCACGTTTGCGAAACCCCGCTTCCCCTTCTATGTCAAAAATAGTAGAAACGGGTACCCCACAACGTTCAATTAGCTCTTGGTCTAAATCGTAAAACTCTCGTTTTAAATGGCGAGCCAGCTGACGACCAAGTGTTGTTTTACCCGCACCCATCATGCCAATCAAAAAAATAGGTTTATTGGCTGGTTGCACTAACTGCTGTAATTCTTCAGGACTAAGAGGTGTTAAAATTTCATTTTGCATGAGGTCTGCGGATAAAAAGTCTATCATTTGTGTATTATCTCATTAGCTACGTATAGTTATTCGCTTTTGTTTGCCATTTATTTGCTTTCTTAACCCAATGTCTAAATCTTTCTTGGTTTAGCACCCATACCCCACAATGAGTTCTACTGCCCAATCTTCACCAAATAAGCCAGTCGCTGGCTCTTGGATCATCCGCTTTCTTGTGAAAGTAGCCGCTTTATGCACAGGCTTAGCCATCTGTGGGGCCTTGGTTGTGTCCTTAGCACTAGCGTTAGCCTGGCCCAACCTTCCCGATCTTAGCGCAATGACGGATTACAAACCACGTGTACCTTTGCGTATTTACACTGCAGACAAGGTTCTGATTGGTGAGTTCGGCGAGGAGCGCAGAAATGTAATGCGCTTTGAGGACATTCCTGATGTGATGAAATCCGCCCTTCTAGCCGCCGAAGACGACCGCTTCTATCAACACAGCGGTATCGATATTAAAGGAATCGGGCGCGCCATTGTGGCCAACTTGGTCTCTGGCTCTAAAAGCCAAGGGGCCAGCACCATCACCATGCAATTGGCACGCAACTTTTATTTATCCTCTGAAAAAACATACACCCGCAAGTTCTATGAACTATTGCTGACCTTTAAAATTGAGTCCATGCTCACTAAAGATCAAATTCTTGATCTCTACATGAACCAAATTTTCTTAGGCCACCGTGCATATGGTTTTGCAGCAGCCTCACGCGCTTATTTTGGTAAACCGCTTACTGAAATCACCTTAGCCGAAGCTGCCATGTTAGCCGGTATTCCTCGTGCTCCTTCGCGTTTTAACCCCATCGCTAACTACAACGAAGCCAAGCGCCAACAAGTGGTCGTGCTGCGTCGTATGTTAGGTCTTGGTTATATTACTGAATCCGAATACCAAGCAGCCCTAGAGCAAACCATCGAGATTCGTACCGCCGAGGGTATGCCTACTGGTGGCTACAGTGTGCATGGTGAATACGCGGCCGAGCTGGCTCGTCAACTTTTACATGGGGTTTATAAAGACGGGATTTATTCGCGTGGTTTCAATGTATACACCACAATTAACTCTAAAGACCAAGAGGCAGCGTATAAAAGTGTGCGTGATGCGGTTCTGCAATACACCCGTCGTGCTCGTTACCCAGGTCCAGAAAGCCGCGTTGACCTACCCGAAAACGTAGAAAATGATCCCGAGGCTTTAAGCGATATTTTGGCAGATGTACAGCGCAAACACCCTGACATGGGCGACTTGCTTACCGCAGTGGTGTTAAAGGCCAGCCCTACGGAAATTACTGCCGTACGCAGTGCTGATGAAACCATCGTAATTGATAACAAGCGCTCGTTAAACATTGTGGCACGGGGTCTTACCGCAAATGCTAGCGATAAAGAGCGCATTAGTCGCGGCGCAGTGGTGTATTTATTTAATAATGGCGAGTACTGGGAAGTCATTAATATGCCTGCCGTTCAGGCTGCATTTGTATCGATGCGCCCCCAAGACGGTGCCATACGCGCTATGGTCGGTGGTTTTCATTTTTCTGATGGCAAATTTAACCGCGTCACCCAAGCTTGGCGTCAGCCCGGCTCAGCCTTCAAGCCCTTTATCTATGCAGCTGCTTTAGAAAAAGGCTTAACACCCGAAACTCTCATTTCCGATCAGCCCTTTAGTCTCTCCTCAGCACAAACCGGCTCCAAACCTTGGAACCCTAAAAACTATGGCGGCCGCTATGAAAACATGCTGACTTTACGCAATGGTCTGTATCGATCCAAAAACATGGTTTCGATTCGCATCATGCAAGCCGTTGGGCCTAAATACGTCCAAGATTACATTGTGCGTTTTGGTTTTGACCGTGAACGTCAGCCTGCTGTACTGCCTTTGGCTTTAGGGGCAGGTAGCGTAACACCATTGCAACTGGCTTCAGCGTATAGTGTTTTTGCTAACGGGGGTTACCGAGTTCAACCGTACCTTATTGATTACATCACTGATGGCTCTGACGAGGTCATTATGCGTGCTAAGCCCGTGGTCTCAGGCGATAGTAAAGCGCGCGCCATTGACGAGCGTACCGCTTACCTAATGAACCACCTACTGCGCGGGGTAGCCACCTCTGGCACAGGGGCTCGAGCCTCTTCCACCCTAAAACGTAACGATATTGGTGGTAAAACGGGAACCACCAATGACTCACATGATGCCTGGTTTGCTGGCTATACCCCAGACTTGGTAGGGATTGCGTGGATGGGTTTTGATCAACCGCGTTCCTTAGGCTCAAGCGAAACAGGTGGTGGCCTATCTCTGCCTATTTGGACTAACTACATGCAAACTGCCTTAAAAGACGTGCCGCAAAAACCGTTGGGTCCGGTACCATCTGGGCTACAGCAATCTAATGGTAATTTCTACTATAACGAGTTCCCACCCAGCAAGGCTATTATGCGCGTTGGCTTGCCCTCCGCTTTGGATGACAGCCTCTACAATGACGAAGGCGCTGATGGCCCCGACCAAATAGGTGAGCTGCTCCAACAGCTTAATCCACAACAAGGGGGTGAAGCACTAGACCCAGCTTCTACGCCTGGTCTAATCCCCTTTTAGCGCCATCATGAATCATGTACTAACTCGGCTAAGCGCCTTATCATTATTGATTGCCCTTTTTATAGGGACCGCAGGGTGTGGCTACAAAGGCCCCCTGTATCTGCCTGAGCCCGCCTCTGAGTCGGACTCAGTCTCACAAAATTAATGGAATGTTTTTATTTCTATGACTGTAGCTACACATTTTCAACATAAAGACGGCGTTTTACACGCTGAAAACGTATCACTCGAGCAGCTTGCTCATGATTTTGGTACTCCGCTATATGTGTATTCCCGCCAAGCGCTACATGATGCATGGAATAGCTACTACCAAGCCGCTCAAGGTCGAGATGTGCTCGTCTGTTATGGCATGAAAGCAAACTCTAATCTCGCTATTTTGAATGAGTTCGCTCGTTTAGGTACGGGGTTTGATATTGTGTCGGGGGGCGAGTTAGCTCGAGTCCTTGCCGCAAAAGGAGATCCCGCTAAGGTCGTGTTCTCTGGTGTGGGCAAGCAACGCTGGGAAATCGAAGCCGCACTCGATGCGAACATTAAATGTTTTAATGTGGAGTCCGTTGCTGAGCTCGAGCGTATTGCCGCTATTGCGGCAGAAAAAGGGGTAAAAGCGCCTGTATCATTACGCGTTAATCCAGACGTGGATGCAAAAACCCACCCTTATATTTCTACCGGTCTTAAAGACAATAAATTTGGGGTAGACATAACCATTGCGCCAGCGATTTACGCCCAAGCACAACAAATGCCAAGCCTGACCATTGTGGGTTTAGATTGCCATATTGGGTCGCAAATCACTGAAATCAGTCCTTATCTGGACGCGCTTAACAAGCTAATCGCTCTTATTAAGCAGCTTCAAGCCCAAGGCATTGAACTAAGCCATCTAGATATTGGTGGGGGCTTAGGTATCCGCTATACCGACGAAACCCCAGCTACTCCCTCTGACCTGCTCTCAGCTGTATTCAACGCTTTAGATAAAGCCAATCTCGGTCACTTGCAGTTGATTCTAGAGCCTGGTCGTTCAATGGTGGGCAATGCGGGCGTGCTTCTTACGCGCGTAGAGTACTTAAAATCCAATCAAGACAAGCATTTCGCTGTGGTCGATGCCGCCATGAACGATTTAATTCGCCCTACTCTGTACGACGCATGGCACGATGTAGAGCCGGTACGTCCCCATACTGATGGCACCGCAGCCGATCAATACGATATTGTTGGTCCTATTTGCGAAAGTGGCGATTGGCTAGCTAAAGATCGCGCTCTAGCTTTAAAACAAGATGATTTATTAGCGGTTATGTCAGCAGGTGCTTATGCATTCACCATGGCTAGCCAATACAATACGCGCCCTCGTGCTGCTGAAGTCATTGTGGACAAACAATCTGTGCACTTAGTCAGACCTCGTGAAGAATTGCAAAGCCTATTTGAACACGAACGTTTAATCGATTAATTCCAAAAAAACAGCCCATAAATGGGCTGTTTTTACTTATGGCGCAGTAAAGAAAATCCAGCTATAAACGTTAAGTCATATAGGAGGGGTGTTCACTCCGTCAGGATTTGATTTAACTCTAGCCAAATTAGGCTGTTTTCTTGGATAGTACGCTTTGACAGTGCTTTTTTTTCAGCGGTGGTCTTTAGCAACAATTAACCATCTGCTTTCGACTCGTTTTATTCCGGGTCTCATAGGCTTGCTGTCACTACTTGGGATTTTTTTTCTTAGTCCCAACCCGACCTTACAACAAGAGCTGTTTGGGTCACTTGTTTCTTCACACCATTACCACCTCCTCGAAGGCGGTTTATGGGCAACCGCTTTGTTTGCGGTATTGTTAGCCTTTTATAAAAACAATAGCTTTTTTTTGCTATCGGGGGCTTGGGTTCTATGCAATTTGCGTTTAGGCAGTATTTTTTTACACCAAGACGCATTTTGGTTACAGCTACACATCCCACCTGAGCTACTTCCTTATTTCAATCAGCTCACTGTTGGCATGTATTTTTTGCTAACACAGCAGCTCTTGCATACGGCACTTAACCTAAACTCTGCTGCACCGCTCAATCGATTATTAAATGGTTTGGCTAGTAGTGTATTTATAGTGGCCTGTTTACCTTTTGAGGCACCTTTTCAGGCCTTAATAACGGTAGCCCTGCCTCTTGGCCTAGGGAGTGCTTTATGGCTCAGTCTGCAGCGTTTAATAAGCCAAATTGGGCAGTTATTGTTGTGGCAAGTTTTATTAGTCAGTGTATTGCTAGCGGGCGTACTGGCTTATGGACTTAACATTGGGTATGGCGCTAACCCTTTAATCAATATTTTTACTGCTTTTGTGTTTTTTGTTTTGTGCCAAAGCGTTGTAATCGTGTGGTTTTTAGAGTTTTTACGTCAACGTAATCAACAACACACAGAACTCTATAGCCAACTGCATCAATACCCTTTACCTCTGATCCGTATCGATCACGATGGCCTCATTCTGTATGCTAACCGTGCTTTCCAGCGGCTTAGCCAACAGTTGATTCACATGCAAACCAATCAATGGACTGAGCTTTTTCCGGTGCAAAATTGGAAGTTTCTGGCTCAATGTACCCGTCAAGGTAAAGCCATAGAAGTTTCTCCTTTGCAAAGCACACCAAATCGCTTTTATCACCACCAGTTCCGGCTCTTTGTTAAACGCCACCCTTTTTATTTTTTAGTCAGTCTGCAACCTATTACCCACGATAAAGAAAGTGTAGACCCCGTTCGTGCACACGCACAGAGTACCGTGTTGAATCAACATGGCTTAGAAAAAGCCTTGAACTACACTCTGACCCATTTAAACAATCATCAGCCGTGCTTTTTAGCCTATTTGGAAATTAGCCAAATTAGCCAAGTCAGTCGCACCCATGGGCATGCTGCCGGCGATGCGCTGCTGCAGAGTATTAGTGAGCGCTTGCACACGCTATTACAAGATCGTTATGCTTTTGGTCGCATCGGTAACGATGATTTTGTTTTTATTATGCCAAACACTACTACGGAAGATGCCCGTACTATGGCCCAAGAGTTAACTCACAGTCTTAATAACACCCCTATCAAAACAGAGACTCGTGATTATAAGCTGCAAGTGCACATGGGCTTAATTGAGCTTGGCCCTGATATGGATGAGCAAGCCGCTTTGCGTATGGCTCAAAGTGCCAGCACAGCAGCCCGACGTAATAAAAATGAATTGATCGTGTATGAGCACGACTCGTTAGCAATGCAATACCACGCCGAAGAACTCACTCTCTTTCAGCGCTTGGAAAACGGCTCAACCCAAGGCCTGTTTATTGAAATGCAGCCACTGTTAAATCTTAGTGATCCTGTAAACAGCTTGAATGTAGAGGTCTTATTACGTGTACGTCGCGCCAACGGCGATCTCATTCCCATTCAGAACTTTATTATGGCAGCCGAAGAAAACGGCACTATTTCCACTATAGATAAGTGGGTATTTGTGACCACCCTAGAATGGTTAGCCAAGCACCAAGAGCAACTGCATAACCTGCATTTGGTCACCATTAATCTTAGCGGTTCGTCCTTGAACAACGATAAGTTTATTGCAGATTTATTTGTTATTCTTGATCAGTACAAAGCCCAACTAAATCGCTTATGTGTGGAAATTACTGAAGGGGTCGCCCTACAGGATCTAGCACGTACTCGTACTTTTATGTCCCAGTTGCAAAATAAAGGGGTACGCATTGCTTTGGATGACTTTGGGGCGGGCTATACGTCGTTTAGTTATTTACGCGAGCTACCTGCAAACCTAATCAAAATTGATGGTGCCTTAATTCGTGACATGCTGCACAAAGAAAGCAATATTGCTATTGTGCGCACATTAGTAGAGCTAGCTCATAACCTAGGCATGGCATGTGTAGCGGAATGGGTTGAGGACGCAGAAACGCTATCTATATTAAATACTATGCGTGTGCATTATGCGCAGGGCTATGCGATTAGCCCATCGGTATCGCCAACAAAAATCCTACAAACTCGCTCGGTGATGGAGCTGATTAATAAGACCGACACACAGACTTTTATTGAAAATAACTACCCCACCCTATCTAAATCAATACATTAACTCACTGGTACGACAAAGCTTGTAGGTATTGCTTCTACTAAATGGCAGCATAAAAAAAGGTGGCTGAAATAAGCCACCTTTTTTCAATTAAAGCCCTGTTTAGAGCTCGCCATACGAGTGCAAACCAGACAAGAACATATTCACACCTAAGAATGCAAAGCTAGTGATCAACAACCCCACTAATGCCCAGTACGCACTAAACGTACCACGCAAGCCTTTCATAAAGCGCATATGCAACCAAGCGGCATAGTTTAGCCAAACAATCAAAGCCCAGGTTTCTTTAGGGTCCCACTGCCAATAGGTGCCCCATGCGTCAGCAGCCCAGAGCGCACCTAAAATAGTGGCAATGGTAAAGAACGCAAACCCAACCGCTATGGCCCTATACATAATGTCGTCAAGGATTTCCAATGAGGGCAACTGACGTGAAATAGGACCACGGAAAGCCATAATTAAGCCAACAATAATGGCGCTAATCCCAAAATACACCATCCATGTAGCAGAGAACTTGCCCGAGCTAAAAATAAGCGGCTCAGCACAGAGGAGCACCCCTAAAACAAACACAGGACTTAGCTTAGCCCATGAGCGGGTCTCGCCATTTTCTTTGACTAGATAGGCCAAGCCCACCATAGCTGCTAGGGAGAAGGTACCGTACCCAATAAAGTTAGCAGGCACGTGGATTTTCATCCACCAGCTTTTTAGCGCTGGCACAAGAGGCTGAATTTGATGGGCATCACGCGTAAAGGAATACCACAGCAAAAACACCACAATCGATGACATGACCAGCAAAACAAAGCCACCCAAAGCACGGGTATGATAACGACGCTCGTAGTACAAGTAAAACAGGGCGGTCATTAAGGCAAAAAGCACAAAGACTTCGTACAAGTTACTGACCGGAATATGACCAATATCAGGGCCTAATAAGTGGCCTTCACGCCAGCGTACTAATAGGCCAATAGCCCCCGCATACACAGCAGCCCACGTTAAGCCAGACCCAATCCATGCAGCGGTTTTGCTGACCATCCCTATCCAATACATCACTGTGGCCAAAATGAACAAGGCACACATCCATAAGATGGCAGATTGAGAAGAGATTAAATAACGTAAGAAAAATACAGATTCAGAACGGTTAATATCGCCGTTTAATAAGTTGCCATCTGGGGAGTAAAGCCAAATGGCAAATAACGACACCAAAGCCACCACCACTGTCATGGTGCGCAAAGGACGCCACAACCAACCCATCCATGCCAACAAGGGCACGGTAGCAACCAAAATAATACGTTCGTAATAGTCCATTTGGTCGGGGTAGGTGTTAAGACAATACACCGCCGCCACGGCAAGGACGATTAAATAAATAAAATCACTAATCGTAGGACGACCTCGTACACCTCGGGAATCTCCGCTTGGCGCACGCTGGTCGTCTCCGCTCCACATGGACGGAGACGAAACGGCTGGATTAGACATGTTCATTACCTCTATTTTCGGACAAGCGCTCAAAAGCCTGTTGGAAGCGTTGGAATTCTTGTTGGAAGTCTAAGTTACGACGTTGGGATGTCATGGCGGCAGTTAATAAACTACCTTTTTCGTCAGGACGCACCCAAACCCAAATACGGCGATCTCGTACATAAATCATGACGAACACACCGATTACCAAGAACAAGCTACCGGTATACACAATATACATACCAGGGCTGCGTGAGACCTGGAATACACTGGCCTGCACTTGATCAAAACTATCTAGTTTAAATACTACAGGAGCCGGGTAATCTGGCATATTGGCAAAAGCCAACAGTGCCAACTGCACCCACTCTTCCTCGTGGGCACCACGCTCACCGCTGTAATCCACTGCGTCTAGGCCGTGCTTTTCACGCGCAATATTACGCAACTCAAGCAAAGTCATTTGTAACATTGGCACCGTTAAGCTAAGGATACGCTCACGCTCGTTTTCGGGCACGGGTTCAATAATGCCGTTAAAGCCTTTTTTCATGAAGGTTTCAATGGTTTTAAAAGCCGCGACCTCCATGAGCGAGTTGGCTTCGACCTGACCACTACGCTGCGCAAAACGTTGAGCCGCCAAATGCAATGCATCTGTGTCCTCTGTAATGGCCCGCAACATCATGAACTCTTCCATACTGTTTTTTGCATCAGCCGGAATACGCACATAACGGTAAAAATCGGCCTGATTACGACGCATGCCCAATAAAAACACAGGGAAATCGTCAAGCATCATAGGGGCCATGTAGTTTACAAACTCAAATGACTGACCTTGTTTGTCCGTCAGGCTATACAACACACTAGGCCCTACGTTAGTTAGATTGTCTTTAGGACGAACATTACTACCCGAGACGGCAGCAACGTGCTCTATAAACGCTTTGGGTTGTGGCGCACCGTCGGTTAAGTCCTCGACGTTAAAAACGCGTAGCTCGCTAAACATCGCATTTACGCTCTCGCCACTGTTATTGTAAGTTACTGACTGACTCTCTCCCACGGTGGCTTTAAAACGCACCGGTTCGTAATCTTTGCCCTGCAAGGGATAAGCGCTTAGGGTTAGGCGGCTACCACCATCGTCAAAACCTGATTGGTATACCGTCACGCCTCGGTAGCGCAATGGTTCGTTGACCTCTATCAGCTGCTCAAACCGTTCGCCGCGTTCTTCGTCAATGACCTCTACTTCACTTTTAAAGCTACTTGGCATGCCTGTGGAGTAGTAATCAATGTAGAAACGTTTTAAATGCAGAACGAAGGGCAAAGGTTGAATCAATACCCCATCACCATAGCTAATGATAGCGCTAGAAGATCGAGCATCATCCGGTAGCATCATGTTGGCGCGAAAGCTGGGGTTAGCCAAACTAAGGCGTCCGGACTCTGGTACCTCGGAAATAAACATATTTTCCGTGATGGCGGCTTTATTGCCAAACCACACCTGTAAACGCACCGGAAGCTCGCTATCTAGCATGCCGCCAATACAAATTACTACAATGGCAACGTGACCAAAAATATAGCCTAAGCGATTAGCGCCCCCTTTTTTGGCGGCTACTAAATAACTACCATCCTCGTCTTCACGCACTTTAAAAGCGTAATTGTGGGCTTTAAGCCACGACTCAATCGCAGGTAGATTTTCCTTAGGTATATGGCTTGAACTGATATCGATACGATGGGGAAAAGCGCGCAAGCTAGAGCCACGAATATGCTCACGAAAAGTGCGTGCCTCACGCAGCATTTTAGGCGTATGACGAATTACACATAGTGTAGTCGACATCACCAAAAAGCCCATAATAACTAGAAACCACCAGCTGTTATACACATTCCAGATGGTGAACTTGTCGAATAATGCAGTCCAAAACGGGCCAAATTGGTCGGTATAAACATTTAAGGCCTCGTTTTGAACTAAGACCGTTCCAATAATGCTAGCGATACAGATAAAAACCAGTAGGCTAATCGCAAAGCGCATGGAACCAAGCAGCTCTGTAATATCAGCGGCACTAGCTCGTTGTTGAGTAATTGGTTCAGTCACAAAATTAACTTTTAAACAAATAAGGAAGAAGGAACGCTAACCGAGTTAGAAAGCACACCCCAGCAAAAGTTCCGCACTTCTTAACTTTTACAGACAACAAAGCTCATCTTGCAAACACGCAAGATGAGCTTAAACCGCTTAGACTGTGTTTTTAACGTAATCCGGCTGCGTAATCAGCGACGGCATCGATGTCTTTGTCGTTCATACGGTCAGCGATTTCGTGCATCATGACTTGGTTGTTGCGATCACCACTTCGGAATAAGCGTAATTGCTCGGCAATATAGGAAGGGAATTGACCGCCAAGACGGGGATACTGACCAGGGATACCGGCACCGTTAGGAGCATGACAGGCCGCACAGGCAGCCACGCCGCGCTCGGGCAAACCACCACGCCAGATTTGCTGACCACGATCTAGACTTTCTAAATCCGTTGCTGTGGCCGCTTTTTCTAGGTCTAAGTCTTGTTGACTAAGATAAAAGGCCACGTTGCGTATGTCTTCTTCAGTCATACCAGCAGCAATACTAGCCATTACACTAGGAGCCCCACCCGCACCTAAACGAGGAGCAGGCACCCCATCTTTGGTGGAGTTAAAATCGTGCAGCTGTTTAACGATATACTCAAAAGGCTGATGTGCTAAGTTGGGGTTCGCACTTAACGTGCTGTTACCGGCTTCGCCGTGACAGGTTACACAGGCAAGTACACCTTTAGATACATTGCCATTAATATAAAGCTGTTCGCCTTTTTGTAAGTCGGGCTTTGCTGCTTCGGCAGCATAAGCGAAATTCAGCACGGAACAACCCGCCACTAGGCTGCTTGTGATAATAAATTTTGATAGCACGCGCTTCATGTAGTCCTCGACAATCGCGATTCAACTGGAATAAGCAATGGAGGCTTATGCCGCCAAACCCGTCGCATTCTACATCAGCATCTTTTGCTAAGAATACGACGATACAGTATTAAACTTAGTGATTATACAATAGAGCTACAAAATTAAACGGAAATTGCTACACCATGTCTATATTACATCGCGCTCGTTTCACTATTTCAGCAGCGCAACTTTCGCAATTACCCCCAGCAGGCCCACCAGAGGTGTGTTTTGTGGGGCGCTCTAACGCGGGAAAATCCTCTGCCATTAATGTGTTAACAAACCAACGACGCTTAGCTTTTTCCAGTAAAACGCCTGGCCGCACACGTTTAATTAACATGTTTGGTATTCCTGACCCACTCGATAAAGACGGTCAATTAGGTTATTTAGTCGATTTGCCTGGTTACGGCTATGCCGCCGTTAATCGCCAAGAAAAACAACAGTGGGATCAGGTGTTAGGCAGTTACCTACGCGAGCGTAGCTCTCTGGCAGGCATTGTGCTGGTCATTGATATACGGCGTGGCCTGACTGATCTTGACCTACAGCTCGCCCACTGGATTGCGCCCACAGGCCGTCCGGTATTAGTATTATTAACTAAAGCCGACAAATTCGCGTATGGCAAACGCATTCAAGCGGTCGCTGCAGCTCGCAAAGAGCTCAAAGAAATCGGAGCGGTACACGCGTTGCCTTTTTCTGCCACGCACCGTCTCGGCCTCGAAGAGGCCACCCTACACATAGAGAACTGGATTTCTCCACAATTTGTACCATGACAAAATTTTTACCTGACGTTCATTTTCCACACAGCCGTCCTCGTCGTAATCGTCGCGATGACTTTACTCGTCGCTTGGTTCGTGAAAGCTCGGTCAGTGTGAACGACTTCATTTATCCTGTTTTTATTCGCGATGGCAAAAACGTCCAAGAGGCGGTCGATTCTATGCCAGGCGTGAACCGTTACTCCCCCGATACCTTGTTACCTATAGCCGAAGAGTGCGTAAAACTTGGTATTCCTGTTTTATCGTTATTCCCATCTATCGACGCCGAACTCAAGTGCCCTAAAGGCCTAGAGGCAGGCAACCCTGATGGCCTTGTTCCGCGTACTGTTGCTTTACTCAAAAAAGAATTTCCTGAATTAGGCATCCTAACGGATGTAGCGCTCGACCCCTACACCAGTCATGGTCAAGACGGCATTATTGATGAAAACGGCTACGTATTAAACGAGCCTACCGTCGAGGTACTGTGCCAACAAGCTCTTACTCAGGCTCAGGCCGGAGTAGACATTATTGCTCCTAGCGACATGATGGATGGTCGTATGGGTGCTATTCGTCGCATTCTGGATGAAAACCAGTTCATTGATACCCGCTTAATGGCTTACTCAGCAAAGTACGCCAGCGCGTTTTATGGTCCTTTCCGTGACGCAGTCGGTTCGGCCTCTAACTTGGGTAAATCCGACAAAGCCTCTTATCAAATGGACCCAGCAAACCGTCTAGAAGCATTACGTGAAGTAGCAGCAGATATTCGCGAGGGTGCGGACATGGTTATGGTAAAACCAGGCATGCCTTACCTTGATGTAGTACGCGAGGTCAAAGATGCCTTTGGTATGCCTACTTTTGCTTATCAAGTCAGTGGTGAATACGCCATGCTGAAGGCCGCTAGTCAAAATGGTTGGCTAGACCACGACAAGGTCATGATGGAAGCTCTGCTCGCTTTTAAACGTGCCGGTGCAGATGGTATTTTGACCTACTTTGCCATCGAAGCGGCAAAATGGCTGAAAGCAAATAGCTAAAGCTCAAACCCAAGGTATTGTAGTCGTGTAGTACGTTAAAAATGCTACGTTTTTTATGAACCCAAAAAATCAACCATTAAATAATCGAGAGCGTGCCTATCACCATCTAAGGCACGCCATTCTAATCGGCGAAATTACCTACTCTAATCGTTTAGTAGACAAAGACATTGCCCTAGAGCTAGGTATGTCGAGAATGCCTGTGCGCGAAGCACTACTACAACTCCGAAGCGAAGGTTTTTTAGAGTCCACCTATCGTGGGTTTATATTAAAAGCATACTCGGCTGAAAATATTTTCGATATTTTTGCTGTACGTCTTTTGCTAGACCCCGAAGCCGCCTACCAAGCTTGTCAAGCCGCCACTGATTTTCAGCTCCAATCTCTAGAGGCTGCCAGTAAAAAAGTTGCCTTGACCGATCAACAGGGTCTGGTCAAGGACAACCTGTTGGCTAATTGGAGTTTTAGACGTACTTGGGCACAGGCTGTTCACAACTTAACCCTTAAAGACACAATGGACCGCTTACGTGACTGGGCTGAGCAAGCTCGCATACAAGCTCTTAGTGACCCCGATTTTCGTCACGGTACAGCACAACGTATTCAGCAAATCACGGAAAGCTTTCTCAATAAAGACCCTCATCTTGCTAAGCAGCTTGTGGCGGAAAATCTAATTATCTGTCGTGATAAATACTGCGCAATTCAAGCTCAACTCACTACCATCCACCATAACTAAAAAAAGCAGCTTATTAGCTGCTTTTCCTATTATCTTATTGAATGCTAAGTCCTAACTCATCAATCAATGGACCTACGGTACTAATTTCTCCATTAATCAAACTTTCCATTTCTAGTGGTGTGGTGGTTTGCACTAAAATGCCACTTTTTCTGAAGTCATCAATCACCTTTTGATTATTTAATACCTCAGATACATCGGCTTGAACTTGGTTAATTAGCTCGTCTTTTAATTTGGACTGCGCTCCTAGCCCCCACCAAATTCTAAAATCAACGTCATTAACTCCCAGCTCTTTTAATGTGGGTACATCCGGCTTTAAGTCGCTACGCACTTGATCAGCTACCGCTAGAACAGTTAATTGATTATTCTCCACAAAAGCTGTACTGCCTGCTGATACATCAAACATAAAATCAAGCTGCCCACCCACTAAATCCACCAAAGCGGGTGCAGCACCACGATAGGGCACTACCGTCAAATTGCCGTCTACCTCTAGATTGAGCATCTCAGCAGTTAAGTGCGTGCCCGTTCCTATACCAGGCACGCCATATCTTAAATTCTGGCTATTAGCTGCTGCCAAAAAGCTCTCTGCAGTATTAAGTGGTCCCTCTGTTTTACTAAATAAGAAAATAGGTGCCTCTGCGACCAATGTGACTGGTTTAATGTCGTTCTTAATATCGTAATTAAGATTCTTATATAGTTTTTGATTTAAAGTAAAAGCACTATGATCTGACAAAATTAAAACAATATCATCATCTTTGCGTACTCGTTGCAGCTGGTTCATTGCTATCTGAGCCCCCGCGCCGGGACGGTTTTCAACTAGCACCTGATGCCCTTTTTGCTCAGTTAAACCTTGGGCAATAACCCGTGCTAGCTGATCTGCTGCCCCACCTGGAGGGTATGGCACAACTATAGTTATTTTCTCTGCTAACACAGCCGTGCTACTTAGAGCTAATACAGAACCTAACAACAAGGTATTAACGGTTTTTTTCATCAGTTGTCTCCTCAATAGGAATGGAAATCAGTTTTTTATTGTCTTCATAAATACGTACTGCTTGGCCTACTGGCAAAGCCTGTACTGCTATAGCAAAAACTAAAACGTGGTTTTTAGTTTTAACTAAACTTATGTAATGGTCTTGATGCGCATTTTTAACTTGGGCAACTATCTGTCCTATCTGATCAGGAGCCGAAATAAAATTCGAGCCATAACAGTTAGGACAAATCTGCTTAGGCGGGTAAACCGATTGCTTGCATTGTTGGCACTGTTCCGTTTTAAACATTTTGCACCTCTAAAACCATGGCGGCCGCACACATGCAATAGCGGTATTGCACCATGCCATACCCAGTCACCAACCCATACTGGGGCTGCACCACCTGACGTTCAGCTGCTTGCCCTGTTAATTGTTGAATAACCTCAACCAAACCCAACATACTTCCTGCTGTACCTGCTTGCCCACAGGACAACTGCCCCCCAGAAGTGTTCAATTTAAAACGTTGGGTAGCAATCTGATCTCGAATAAAAGGACGAATCTGATCTGCGCTAAAAAACCCCAAATCCTCTAACTGAGCCAAGACCATCACAGGATAATCATCATAAATGGCACATACATCTATAGAATCAGGTGCCAAATCGGCTTGTTTCCAGAGATGGTCTTTGATTTGAGCTAGTCCTGTCTGTAAACCCGTCCCTAGTTGATTGTCATAGTTATGTTTGGCCTGAAAGGCACGAATGGCAAGACTTGGCCCCTGTTGAGCAAGAGGATGATCGGCTCGAACTAATAAAATCGCATTCGCTCCGGCTGCAACGGGCACACAATCATAAAGACCGAGCACATCAGTAACAGGGCATGCCGCCAAATACTCCTCCATACTTAATGGAGTACGATAAAGAGCACTAGGATTCAGCGCAGCCCATTGTCGCTGTTGCAGAACCAGATGACCAAAGTCCTCGGTCTTTAATCCACGCAACTCCTGATATTGCTTAGTCAAAAAAGAAAAAAGAGTATTGGGACTTGCCGCTCCTATAGGAGCCAAATAGTTTTGAGTCGTACTGTTATAGCCATTAATTAGCTGCTCAAACATCGCTTTGTCAAAACTATCTCCGGCCACGAGCACTATGGCTGATGCCTGACCAGTAGCAATAGCAGCCATAGCATGCTGCACCATGTTTAAGGCACTTACACCACCATTCGCCTCATCATGCACCCAAGACAAACTCATGCTCAAGCGCCAAGCGATATCTATAGCGCGGTTCGGTGCCAAGCTAAATGAAGCCACTCCCAAACCATCTATATCAACAATAGACAGTCCCGTTTTTTCAAGTAAAGCTAAAACGGCATCGCAGATTAAAGTAGCTGAATCGTGCTCGCTCGAACGAACATAAGGCAGCTCAACGGCATCAATAATCCGTGTCGTCTGCATCTTAGTCTCGCCTTAATACAATATTGGATTGTTCTCTATCCCACGTATCTGTGGTTATGCCCTCTGCCCGTAATTTATATTTTTGAATTTTTCCGTTTTCGGTCAAAGGCATCTGTTTAACAATACGAAAATAACGAGGAATGGCAAAATACGCTAAATTTTTCTGACAATGCTCGATGAGCTTGGCAAAATCAACCTCATTCTGAGAACGTAGTGTTAATGTTGCCATCACCTCCTCTTCGGCTAAGTCCGACTCAACTGCATATACAGCAACCGCTTCAATATCTGTATAGGAAGACAAGGCATTTTCCACATCATACGAGGAAATATTTTCGCCTCGGCGGCGAATCATATCCTTTAGACGATCCACAAACTTAAAGTACCCATCTTCATCCACACTGACTCGATCTCCGGTATGAAACCAAAGGTTTTTTCTACTTTCTATAGTGGCCTCAGACATCTTGTAATAGCCAAGAGAGAAAGAGTAGGGGTCTAAGCTACGTAAAATTAGTTCACCCACCTCTCCAGTAGCCACTGGCTCACCAAACTCATCAACAACTCGTGCCTCAAAGCCAGGCGTAATTTTCCCCATTACTCCTGGACGCTGGTCTTTTAACGCCCCACCAATAATAAAGTTTGTTTCCGTTGACGCATACCCATCTAACAATGGGAAACCAAAGCGCTGTTCAAAATCATTTTGCTGCTTGATAGAAACAGAAGGGCCTAAAGCCAAACGAATACGGTGCGTTTGATCAGCAGACCGAGACGGCTGCGCTAACAAAATAGGAATCATCGCCCCAAGCAAATACACGACTGTGGCCTGATTGTCTGTTAATGTTTGAAATAGTCGGCTAGCTGAAAAACGCTTACCAATCACCATCGTGCTATCACTAACCAAAGCCTGATATATCGTATTCAAAGCATTGGTATGGAATAGAGGCAGACAGTTATACAGCACATCATCGCTGGTCAATTCTAGTTTGTTACCTGTATGAATTCCCCACCAATAAAACTGAGCATGAGGACAGATCACCCCTTTAGCCGGACCCGATGTACCAGAGGTATACAAAATAGCCATCGGATCACTAGGCAAAATACGAATGGCCTCGCACTCCTGTTGACTACGTACAGGTAGCTCCTGCACACTTAGCCCCTGCATATTCGATTGCACATGAGGGCTTAAAGTCCAAACTGTTTGCAGCGCTGTTGCTTTTAAGTCCAATTCAGCCAAATTAGGCAAAATAGCGTTATCACATACGATAAGTCGCGCATCACTATTTTCTAACACGTGCTGGAGCTGCGCCCCTTTTAATGCCGCGTTAATAGGAACGGCAATACCGCCCACCCAGGCTACCGCCATCAACAGCTCAACAAACAACAGATTGTTCGGCGCAATCAACGCAACCTTATCACCTTTTTTTATACCGTACTGTTTGAAGTTATACGCTCGCTGCTGTACTGCTTTTAATGCATCGACGCCTGTCCAAACTCCTCCGTCCTCATCCACTAGAAATCGTTTAGCTGGCAAACGTTTTGCTCGTAGTTTTAACAATTCCGGTAGGGTTCTAGACTGCGGGCAGAGCCCTTCTAAAGCCAAGGTGGTGTTGCTCATCTCTCTTCCTTAAATTTTTTTATTTAGTATTTTCACTGATTAACAGAAAATATATTACAGTATACTCTTTAGTTGTCAAGTATATATATCTATATAAAAAAGAGGCAAAAAATGAGACCCACTTTCAATAGAAAGGCCTGGTTATCAACCGGTGTTATGTGGTTATTAGGAGGAGGAATCGTCGCGCTAAGTCAGCAATATGACATTGGCACTCTACGAGAAATGGGCCCGGGTTTCATGCCCTATTACTGTGGATTGCTTATGCTTATTCTCGGTTTTATTTATCTGATTGCGTCCCATGTCATCCCAACTGAAAGCGACTTCAAACACATTTCTTTTTCACGCAGCCGTCTACGAGGTTGGATTTTTATTTTCCTTGGTCTGAGCGCTTTTGTTTATCTAGGCGATGCCTGCGGATTCGTACCAGCCTCTTTTGCCTTGGTCTTCATTTCATCTATTGGCTCTTCAGAGTTCAAACTAAGTAACACCCTTCTCCTTTCTAGCGCTATTACACTCATCGGGACCTTTATTTTTATTTATTTACTAGACCTACAAATCCCCCTCTTTACGGCGAACTTCTAAAATGGATATCTTTCATAATCTAATTGCCGGCTTTGGTGTCGCTTTTCAGCTAGATAATTTACTTTGGGCTGTTTTTGGGGTCGTTGTTGGCAACCTAGTCGGTGTTTTGCCCGGTATGGGCGTCATGGCGTCTCTGTCTATTCTGCTACCCCTGACTTATTCCATGACACCTACTGCCGCTCTCATTATGCTGGCCGGTATTTTCTATGGTTCCCAATACGGAGGAGGTATTACTTCGGTTATGCTGAACTTGCCAGGTACAGCCGCCCATGCTGTTACCTGTCTAGAAGGGCATCCCATGGCCAAAAAAGGTCGAGCCGGAGCCGCTCTATTTATGCTACTACTTGGTTCATTTTTTGGAGCAACCTGCGGCATTTTATTGATGGTTTTTCTCTCGCCAATCCTCTCTAGCATTGCGTTTAAATTCGGGCCTGCCGAATACTTCAGTATGATGCTATTAGGTCTAATTGCTGGCTCCACCTTAGCTAATGGCTCTGCTTTAAAAAGTATCGCTATGGTGTTGCTAGGAGTGGTTTTGGGACTTATTGGTATAGATGTCAACACAGGCACCATGCGTTTTACTTTTGGCTTTATAGAGCTCGCCAACGGTCTTAGCATTGTGATCTTAGCGATGAGTTTTTTCGGTTTGGCTGATTTCTTAAAAAACATCAACAACTCCGACCTTGCATCTCCAATAACTAAGATAAAAGTCGATAGTAAATCCATCCGTCCCAAAAAAGGAGACATCAAAAAAGTGCGTGGCGCACTATTCCGCGGGACCTCAATAGGCTCTTTGCTAGGAGTGCTGCCTGGTACAGGTTCTGTTATTGCCTCATTTATTGCCTACGCTACAGAAAAACGCATTTCCAAAAATAGCCATGAGTTTGGAAAAGGAGCCGTTGAAGGTCTTGCGTCTCCAGAGGCAGCCACGAGTTCAGCCGCGCAAACCAGCTTTATTCCTACATTAACCTTGGGGATACCTGGTGACCCTGTTATGGCTATTATGCTTGGAGCATTAATTATTCATGGCATTCAGCCTGGTCCAGCTCTTATTACTGAGCACGCCGATATTTTTTGGGGGCTTATTGCCAGTTTCTGGATTGGTAACCTGTTGCTACTCGTAATCAACTACCCTCTTATTGGTTTTTGGGTAAAGCTCATCTCTCTGCCATTCAAGTACTTATACCCAACGGCTTTATTTTTTATCTGTGTAGGGGTATACAGCACAAACTCAAGTTTTTTTGATGTGGGTTTAGTTATTTTTATTGGATTTGTGGGTTACCTGCTTTTGGTTTTAGACTTTGAGGCGGCTCCCTTATTATTAGGTTTTATTTTGGGTCCTATGATGGAGGAATACTTCCGTCGATCTCTCATTATTTCTGATGGCGACCTCAGCTTCTTTATAGAGAAGCCCATTAGTTTGGCTTTTTTAGTTTTGAGCTTACTTATTCTGCTCTACTCCATTTACACCAGCGTAAGCAAAACGAAAATAGCTCAAACCTAGCCCCACGCAAAAGCCCTTCTTTAACAAGAAGGGCTTTTTAGTATGGCGTTAATTATAAAACCTTGTTTAGCTCTGCAGCGAAGGCTTCAGCCGGCATAAAACCAATCACTCGAGGGTCGGACTGCTCTTGGCCTTGAGCATTAAAAAAGATAATCCCTGGTGGCCCAAACAAATTAAATCGTTTTAATAGCTCACGATCTGCCGCCGTATTTTGGGTTACGTCTGCCTGTAACAACAGCATGTGCTCCATCTTTTGAGCCACTTGGGGGTTAGTAAAAGTGAACTGCTCCATTTCTATGCAAGACACACACCAATCCGCATAAAAATCCAGCATAACAGGCCGGTCTGTAGTGGCTAACAGTTCATCAAGCTGCTGCACCGAGCTAACAGACTGAAAACTGGGTGCCGCCACCGCTGTGGTAGCGGTAGCACCTAGACCCAAACCAGCTAGAGGCTGCGTTAGGCTACGCCCCCCTGAGGCTACCCCCACCGTCAAGGCAACAGCCCACACGGCCACTAAAACCCCTACTGCTTTTAATAGTTGAGCCAACACACTGCTGTCAGCATTAAGCGCTCGGAATGCACCTAATAACACAGCACTCCACATGGCTAACACGGCCCATCCTAGCATCAGCACCCATGTGGGTAAGACGGAATTCACCATCCACCAAGCCGTAGCCAACAGTAAAATCCCAAAGGCGTATTTGATGCCGTTCATCCACCCACCTGCTTTGGGCAATAGCACGCCGGAGGAGGCCCCCACCAGTAATAAGAGCGCCCCAGAGCCCCACGCTAAAGCAAATAACGTAGCACCACCTAAGACCACATCACCGGTTTGAGAAATAAATAACAATACCCCTGCTAACGGTGCTGCTACGCATGGCCCTACGATTAGCGCAGATACCATCCCCATCACAAACACCCCACCGTATTTCCCACCAGGGATTTTGGCTAGACGTCCTTGTAATGACGATTGCAACGCTGAAGGTACTTGCAGGGTATACACATCAAACATAGACAAAGCTAAAACAGCCAATACCACTGCAAATAAACTAAGCACCCACGGGGTTTGCAACCATACCGCTAAGCTGGCTCCCGCCAGACCTGCGGCCACCCCCAGCGCGGTATAGACTAACGACATACCGAACACATACACTGCGGCCAATGCTAACCCACGTTTTCTAGACAAAGCCGCCTGTGAACGTTGCCCTGCAATAATGCTAAGCAAAATAGGCACCATGGGTAATACACAAGGTGTAAAGGACAAAAACAAACCAAAAACAAAGGCTAGCGCCATCATTTGAGGCCAACTGGCTTGTGCCAAAAAACCAGCAATACCCGTATCACTTAACTGAAGGGCATCCGTAAAACTGACGGACTCGGTGGTCTTTTTTTCTACAACATAATCTAAAGGCGCTGGCACACTGGCCTGCACCCATTGTCCTTGTGCTTCGTAGCCATCCGCTACAGGAACTATCTGCACCGTTTCGGTAAGAGGGGAATAACACAGCCCGGCATCGGCACAGCCTTGGTAATTGATCTCAAAATTCAGAGGTAAACCAGGTACACCCTGACCGGCAGGAATAGGAACACGAACAGTGACTTGTTCACGATACACCGCCATATCCTCGCCAAACGTCGGGTCAAAAATGACTTTGGCGGGCGGATACTGGACTTGATCGTTCGCAATAGGTGTGCCATTTACGGCAAAACCAAAACGCGACTGATACATGTAATAAGCAGGTGCAATCTCGAAAAAAACATCGAGCTCAGTAGGACTATGGTGGGCGACCTGTAATTGAAACGCTTGCTCTGGCTCGAGAAAATCCTCTTCGGCATGGGCCGAAACTGCCCCAAACCACATAAATACCAATGCGAAAAACCCAAACACAAACCGATAATAGCTGTGTTTAGCTGAGCGAGCGGGATAGGTACCCAACATAGAAAATCCTTTGGTTAACAGTGATTAAACCTGAACCAAGGCTACGCTGACGTTTGTTCTTTTACCCACTGAATGTAAGAGTCTAGCCCTGCAATTACAGGCAGTACGAGTAGTTCGGGAACATCATACGGATGCAAAGATTTAATGCGCTCCATTAGCGCTAACACCCGTGCACCCGTGGTCTTAAAAGTTAAGGGGACCTCTTCGGCCCCCTCAAGCGTGCCTTGCCACATGTATATAGACAAGCTAGGCCGCCCAAGGTTCACACATGCCGCTAAACCTTCTTCGATCACGATGTGAGCGATTCGTTTTGCCAAGGACTCATCTGGTGCATTAGACAAGACCACAACGATTTGTTCATCAGAATACGGTTCAAATTGCATTATTCAGCATCAGGTTGATTAGATGGCTCGGCTTGTATAAATGCGGGTAATTGCGAGCAAGCCTGTACCGCTTGAGTCACCCGCGGTAAATGGTCGGTGCAGTATCCAAATCGGTGTGCATTAAAGACCTGGGGAATTAAACAGGCATCTGCCAAGGAAGGCACGGTGCCATAACAGAAATCCCCTGATTGATTATACGCCACTAGCTGTTGCTCAAAGGCCTCTAGCCCCAATGCAACCCAGTGCAAATACCACTCTTTACGCTGTTCGGCCGATAAACCAACGGAATTTTCTAAGTATTTTAAAATGCGCAAATTATTGATGGGGTGCACATCACAGGCAATATCATAGGCCAAACCACGAATATGAGCTCGAGCCACACTGTCACCGGGCAAAATAGAGGCTTGGGGATACCTTTCCTCTAAGTATTCCATAATAGCCAAAGATTGCTTTAAAACGGCTGCGCCATCTTTCAAGGCAGGCACTAAGCCCGCAGGATTGATCTTTTTATATGCTGCACTGTGTTGCTGACCGCCATCTTGCAGTAAATGCACAGGTACCGCTTCCCAACTCAGCCCTTTTAAACCTAAAACAATACGAACGCGATAAGCGGCTGAACTACGAAAGTAGGTGTATAACTGCATGCTTTTTCCTTTAATGAATCAGTTTTTTTATTTTTTCTAGTAGCCAAGTAAATGCACAAACCAAAGAGTTAAACTAGGAAAGAACACCAGTAACACCATGCGCAGTAGATCTGAACCTAAAAAAGGCAACACGCCTTTAAAGGTCTCACTTATTGGTATGTCTTTAGCCAAGCCATTGATAATAAAAACATTCATACCTACAGGTGGTGTAATTAGACCTATTTCGACTACCATCAACGCTAATATGCCAAACCAGACTGCTTTATCGGTGTACTCTAAACCCCAAAAATCTAAGCCCATAATGATGGGAAAGAAAATAGGGATGGTCAGCAAAATCATTGATAGGCTATCCATAACACAGCCTAAAACCACGTAAGTAATAATCATTGCTGCCAAAATCGCTAAGGGAGGCCACCCACTTGTTAAGGCTAAATCAGCAAGCAATTGGGAAATTTGGGACAAGGCTAAAAAAGAATTAAGCACGTCCGCTCCGATCAGAATCAAAAAGATCATCGCAGTGGACTCCATAGCACCAAGTACAGCTGAAACAAACCCGTCCCAACTTAACTCTTTTAAAACCAAAGCCACGCCTAACGTCGCCAATACTCCTATGGCAGCAGCCTCTGTTGGAGTAAATACTCCACCATAAATACCGCCGACCACTACAATAAATACCGCTAAGATAGGCCACACTTGACCAAGGGCTTGCCAACGCTGACGCCAAGGCTGACGCACTGACGCGGGTCCACTGCCGGGCTTTAACCGGACTACTAGTGCAACGGTAGCTAAATAGCCAAGCACGGCAATTAGACCTGGCACAAACGCCGCGATGAACATAACCGCTACATTTTGTTCAGCCAAAATAGCGTAAATAACCAACGCTACGGAAGGAGGGATCAATACACCCAGTGTTCCCCCCGCAGCCAGTGTCCCCGTTGCTAAGGAAGGCGAATAACTGTGTTTACGTAACTCAGGCAGCGCCACACGACCCATCGTTGCCGCAGTAGCTAACGATGAGCCGCATATAGCACCAAAACCAGCGCAAGCCCCAATTGCGCTCATAGCGAGTCCGCCTTTGTAGTGGCCCAAAAAGCTGCTGGCAGCATGAAAAAGCCGCTGTGAAAGTCCCCCATACGAAGCAATATTACCCATCAGCAGAAACAACGGAACCACAGAAAGGTCATAACTTGAGAAACGAGCATACGCTAAGCTTTTAAATGTGCTTAATAAAGGAGACCAGCCCGACAATAAAACATAGCCTAGCGAGCCGGCGACTAGCATCGCAATACCAATATGCACACGTAAAGCTAAAAGTCCTATTGCTAGAGCTCCGACCACGACACCTAAAAGCTCGCTGCTCATGCCGTCCCCTTTGGTTTACTCATTAGCCGCCCTGCGGTATAGAGAGAAGTCATACACAAGAGAAAAAACCCTGGCCCTAACATTAAGAATGACCACCACACAGGCCAAGCTAAAATCATACTGCTTTCCCCATAGTGGTAAGACTCTATGCCGCCTACTACGCTTCGCCATCCCAAAACTGCCGCACATAAGGCAAGTAATAGCGCTGCCCCTATGTCTAAGCCACGCTTTAATTTAGGTGGTGCCTTGAGCGTAAAAAAATCCACAATAAGATGCGCATTACGCATTTGGGCATACGGCAAACAGGCTGCAATGCTAAGAGCAGCCCCCATTTGCACTAACTCTACATCCCCTAACACAGGCTCTGAAAAAAGCCACCGTCCTATCACGCTGTATGTAGATAAAACACACACCAGAAATAAAATAGCAGCACCAACCAAAGCCAAGCTTACTGAGACCGCATATAAAAAGCGGCCTAGCAAGTCTGTGGGTTTAGCCCAAGCGCTGGCCTCTAGTCCGCTTTCCGCCATGATTTAGGCCTATTTAGTTTGTGCTGTATTTATTAATTAACGACTTGGCTGTATCAAGCATCTCTTGCCCGTTATGCCCTTTTTTATTCATGTCTTTAACCCAGTCCTCTGCGACCTTATCGCCTACGGCAATCCACTCAGCCATTTGATCATCAGAAATAGCATAAAACGTGTTTTGACGGTCTTCGGCTTGTTTACGAGCAGGACCTACGGACTCATCCCATTGCTTACCAATTAATGCAGAAAACTCAGCCCCACTGTTGTCGTCAATGATTTTCTGCAAATCTGCAGGCAGACTGTTGTAACGGTCCTTATTCATAGCGATGGTAAACAAAGTGGTATAAAACGCAGGTGCGTCTGGGCTCATTTCCGTGTGATACTTGGTTAGCTCATGCAAACGCATCGTTGGCACGACCTCCCAAGGCAAAACATAGCCATCAACTACACCTTTAGACAATGCGTCTGCCATTTGAGGCAATGGAATAGAAACTGGTGTAGCCCCTAATTTGGCTAACATCAGGTTTGTTTGACGTGTAGGGGCACGCATCTTTAAACCTCGCATGTCAGCTATTTTTTTTATTTCACGTTTATTGTTATGAATAATCCCTGCATCGTGTACGTTAAACGCCAGCGGCTTTACTGAGGAAAACTCGTCTTGGGCGTATTGTTCGTAATACTCCCACAACGCACGGCTCGCGCCCTCAGCTTGACGCGTCATAAAGGGTAATTCAAATGCTTCGATAATAGGGAAGCGACCTGCCGTATAACCCGGCAGCGTCCAAACAATATCAGCCACCCCGTCGGCGGCCTGCTGAATAAGTTGTTGTGGTGAGCCACCCAACTGCATAGCCGGATAAATCTGACAGCTTAAACGGTCATTGGATTGCTCGGCGAGCTTAGCACACCAGGGTTCTAGAACCTTTTGTTGACTCAATGCGCCAGAGGGCCAAAAATGCGCGACTTTTAAGACGTATTTATCAGTCTCTGCAGTATGTGCTGTAAATGCTGCTGTTACGCATGCCAAAGCTAGTATCGTTTTTTTAATCATGTCTCCACCACCCGATAGATAAACGTAGATAACCTACGGTTTAAACAACTCAACTTTGTTTTCAATCACACCAAAAATGCTTTGACCTGCTTCATCTTGCATTTCTATGCGAATCACATCGCCGGGCTGCATAAAAGGAGTGACTGGCTTGCCTTGTTCTATGGTTTCGTACATACGTACCTCTGCCAAACAGCAATACCCTACCCCACCATTTTCAATGGATGAACCCCACAAGTTCCCTTGTTTGTTTGAGACGGTGCCTGAGCCCACGATCGTGCCCGCGCATACAGTACGCGTTTTAGCAACATGAGCTACTAACTGAGCAAAGTTAAACGTCATGTCCACGCCCGCATTGGGCTTGCCAAACGGTTTTTGGTTTAAATCGACTAACAAAGGCAAATGCACTTTGTGGTCTTGCCATTTATCACCGAGCTCATCCGGCGTTACAGCGACGGGGCTAAACGCACTGGCGGGTTTGCTTTGTAAAAAACCAAAACCTTTGCCTAGCTCGGCTGGAATCAATCCACGCATGCTGACATCATTTACCAACATGACTAAACGAATGGCTTGACCTGCTTGCTCTACCGTTGCCCCTTGAGGAAGGTCGCCCGTAATAACGGCCACCTCTGCCTCGAAATCGATGCCCCATGCTGGATCCGCCACCACGTTGTCAGTGGGAGCAATAAAACAATCGGATGCGCCTTGGTACATTAAAGGATCGTGGTAGAAGGACTCGGGGACCTCAGCATTACGCGCCTTGCGCACAAGCTCTACGTGGTTGATATAGGCCGAGCCATCGGCCCATTGATAGGCGCGCGGTAAAGGAGAGTGAAATAGATTTACATCAAAGACTTGAGTGTTGTCTGCTGAAGCATTAATTTTTTCATACTCAGCATTGAGCTGCGGCTCGCATTGCTCCCAGTTGTCTAAGGCGTACTGCAGGGTTGGGGCAATGTCTGCCACCACCTTAAAACGGGTTAAATCGCGGCTTACGACCACCAAGCTGCCATCACGGCCTTGTTTTAAGCTGGCTAATTTCATTTAAACATCTCCTTGTAGCTACCATCGTGCAGCCACGCTGCATGTTTAGGTGCTCGTTTAGTTTGACTCCATTCCTCGAGCATCGCCCACTTCACTTCGTCTAGGGCTTTATCCATGCCCGGTAAAGGCGTATTAACGGCTAACTCTAAGCGATGCCCATTGGGATCAAAAAAGTAAATTGACTGAAACAGTGCGTGATCGGTTGGCCCCAATACCTCTACCCCATTTGCTATAAGGCGCTCTTTAGCTGCCAATAAGGTTTCCATTGAGTCCACTTCTAATGCCAAATGCTGAGTCCATTTTGGGGTGTTTTCATCACGCCCCATCTCTGGTTGGTTAGGCAACTCGAAAAATGCCAACACATTGCCCATGCCTGAATCAAGAAAAATATGCATGTAGGGATCGAATTCGCCGGTAGAAGGAACATGGTCTTCGGCAATAGCTAAAACCAATTTCATATCGAGGTTTTTTTCGTACCATTTGGCCGTGGCGTACGCATCTTTGCAGCGATATGCCACGTGATGAATTTTACTAATCATGGCAGCTGTCTCCTTGCTGAATGTCGCAAAGCGTAAAACCGCTGCGACAAATTAGAACGAATTAACCCATTACAAACCAAAATCATCTATTATTCAAATTGATTTTTTCGTTTAATTTATTAATTTAATTAATAAATAAAAGAGGCATGAGGGATGAAAATACGGTTACGTCAGTTACGGGCTTTTGTGGAACTTGCTAAAACTCAAAGCTTTACTCAGGCAGCCCAAAACCTGTTCATTACCCAGTCTGCATTAAGCAGTTTAATTAAACAGATGGAGTTGAATCTGGGTTTACAACTGTTTGATCGTAGTACACGCAACGTCAAGCTATCGGATGTAGGTCAAGACCTATACCCCTATATTGATCAGATTCTGATTGATTTAGCTCATGTGCTTGATGAAGCGGCCAACCTAAAAGCTCTTAAAAAAGGCACTGTGCGTATTGCTGCTCCCCAACTGCTTGCCTGTACTATTTTGCCCCAGAGCATTGCAGAATTTCAGCAGTATTATCCCGACATCCAAGTCCAGCTTATTGACTGTGGTGTAGAACAGGTTGAAACCAAGGTGCTGTCAAATGAGGTGGATCTAGGCATTAGTCCCGAGCGCGATCATCATGCGGATATCGAGCCTACGTTATTGTTTGAGAGTGCTTTTTGCGTGGTTAGTCCAAAAAATCACCCTTTTACTCAGCGTCATCTTATTACTTGGCAGTGTTTACAAGATCAACCGCTTATTCTCTTGCAAGGTCAGTTTACAAAACAGCTCTCGGGCGATCTTAACAGCACGGAGTTTGGGCCAGAGTTTAATTTACGCCCTACGGCACACGTTAATTTTATGTCCACGGCGTTAAGCATGGTAAACTCAGGTTTGGGGTTAACTATTTGTTTGCCGTATGCACGTTCTTTGGTCGACGTATATGGTTTAACCATGCAAGAACTTAGCCCTGCTGTGCACCGGCGTTTTTATACCTATGAGCGCCAAGGGCGCACTTTAGCCCCAGCAGTAGAGCAGTTCAAACAGCACTTAATGCAAACTCTTTCTGCCGTGCACTAATTAAAATAATAAACAACAGCGCTCAAACCCTGCCCAAATACAATGGGTCGTTTGAGCAGCCATAAAAAAACCACCGCATTTAGCAGTGGTTTTTTATTACAAGGTGCGAAATTACTCGGCAGCTTGTTCTGTTTCTGTGCGCTCTACTAGCTCCATGTAAGCCATAGGAGCGTTATCGCCTTGACGGAAACCCATTTTTAGAACGCGGGTGTAACCACCGTTACGCTCTTTAAAACGTGGGCCTAACACATCAAACAATTTAGTTACTGCGTCACGGTCGCGTAGACGAGCAAAAGCAAGACGACGGTTAGCAACGGTTGGCTCTTTGGCTAAAGTGATCAAAGGCTCGATAACACGACGTAGCTCTTTGGCTTTAGGCAATGTGGTTTTGATGGCTTCGTGCTCGATCAAAGACACAGACATATTGCGGAACATAGCCAAACGATGGCTGCTAGTACGATTTAGTTTACGTAAACCACTACGATGACGCATGATTTTTTCCTAATAAATAAAAATGAATCTTAGTTGTGCGATAACTGCATGCCGCACCCACCCAGGCTCTTCTATCAGCATTGCTGCGGGCCAATTGGCGGTAAAAGACTAAAAATTATACCAGAGTTTCTGGTAAAACCACTAGATTTTAGTGGTGCTATGCGTTGTAGAAAACCAAACTGGGAATAGAGTTCCTGTTTGTGTTTGCCTTAACGCGGTCGAACGATTCAGCGCGAAGCGAACGAATAAAGCGAGCACTGCTTAGTGAAATACCATTCAGACAAACCCAGCAAGCAATACATCGCTCTATTTCTTTACCCTGAAAAATAAAACAGAGCACTGGGGGTCATAAGTCAGACTGACAGCAGCACCCTAAACACAAATCAATGATTCAGCACGGGCTTATAAAATAAGCGAACACGGCCTAGTGAAATTGTGATTTAGGGTGCCGCAGTCAAAGCTGACGCTAACCCGGCATCCTAGCAGGATTATGGGCGCTCTAAACCTAGAGGCGGCCAGTTATCTAGCTTCATACCCAAAGTCAAGCCACGTGCAGCCAATACCTCTTTGATTTCATTGAGGGATTTGCGACCGAGGTTCGGTGTTTTGAGTAGTTCATTTTCTGTGCGTTGAATGAGGTCACCGATGTAGTAAATATTTTCGGCTTTCAAACAATTGGCAGAACGAACGGTAAGCTCTAGATCATCTACAGGACGTAGCAGAACAGGATCGATCTGAGGTGCAGCGCGCTCGGTGGTCTCAAAGGTGTCTTCTTCGTTTTCCAACGCAGCAAACACAGAGATTTGATCCATTAGAATACGTGCAGCTTGACGCACGGCTTCTTCAGGGGTCAAAACACCGTTGGTTTCAATATCTAAAACCAGTTTATCTAAGTCAGTACGCTGTTCTACACGCGCGTTTTCTACTGCGTAGCTAACACGACGTACAGGACTAAAAGAAGCATCAAGAATAATACGACCAATAGTATGCTGACGATCATCAGATAAAGCGCGAACGTTGCCTGGTACATACCCACGACCTTGTTCTACTTTGATCTGCATTTCTAGCTTGCCGTCTTCGGTAAGTGTAGCAAGGTGGTGATCGGGATTAACGATTTCCACATCATGAGGGAGCTCGATATCACGAGCAAACACTTCACCGGCACCGGTTTTATTCACAGTCAAATTGACTTCTTCACGACCGTGTAATTTAAAAATCACGCCTTTTAGGTTCAGCATGATGTCGACAACGTCTTCACGCACACCTGAAATAGTGGAGTACTCGTGTACCACACCCGTAATTTGTACTTCGGTAGGCGCATAGCCTGTCATGGAGGACAAAAGAATGCGACGCAACGCGTTCCCTAGTGTGTGACCATAACCGCGCTCGAAAGGCTCCATAATGACCTTGGCGTGGTTTTTAGTGATGGCTTCGACTTCAATGGAGCGTGGCTTTAGAAAAGCTTGAGACATGATTTTTCCTTTTCAATACCCTCGGCTCGTTACACCGATAAGGCTGATGGAATAAAACAAAGAATAAAAACACAACATGGTCCACTCTCGAATGAAAGTGGACCATGTGTCGTTTAACAAGTACTTGGTAAGTACGTGTTAATTAGCGTGAGTACAACTCAACCACTAAGGATTCGTTCACATCACGGGCCACGTCAGCGCGATCCGGGACTTGTTTGAACACACCGCTTAGTTTGCTGGCGTCTACCTCAACCCACTGTGGTACACCAACGCTAGCTGCTAGGTCTAACGACTCTTTAATGCGAAGCTGACCACGAGCTTTTTCACGAATGGCAACCACATCACCTGGCTTAACGGCCATGGATGCGATATCGGCAGTGCGACCATTGATTTCAATTGCGCGGTGGGTTACCAATTGACGTGCTTCAGCACGTGTGGAACCAAAACCCATGCGGTAAACCACGTTGTCTAAACGTGATTCTAGCAATTGAATCAATAGTTCACCGGTGTTACCACGACGGCGCTCGGCCTCTTCGAAGTAACGACGGAACTGTTTCTCTAGTACACCGTACATACGTTTGAGTTTTTGCTTTTCGCGCAACTGCAAACCGTAATCAGACGTACGAGCACCAGAAGTGCGACCGTGCTGACCTGGACGTGAATCCAATTTACATTTGGAGTCCAAGGAGCGACGAGCGCTTTTCAAGAATAGATCAGTACCCTCACGACGCGAGAGTTTACATTTAGGTCCAATATAACGAGCCACTTATCTTCCCCTTAGATGCGACGACGCTTGGGAGGACGGCAGCCGTTATGTGGGATCGGCGTAATGTCTGCAATACTGGTAATTTTGATACCTAATGCATTCAATGCGCGAACCGACGAATCACGGCCAGGGCCAGGGCCCTTGATGCGAACTTCCAAGTTTTTAATACCGTATTCCATTGCAGTACGGCCAGCTTGTTCAGCAGCCACCTGCGCAGCAAACGGTGTGGATTTACGCGAGCCTTTAAAGCCAGCGCCACCCGATGTCGCCCAAGACAATGTGTTGCCTTGACGATCGGTGATAGTGATGATTGTGTTGTTAAAGGTCGCCTGAACGTGCGCAATGCCGTCGGAGACGCTCTTTCTGATTCTCTTACGAGCGCGCGATGCGCCAGAAGCTTTAGCCATCTTCTATTCCTCGATTATTTCTTCAGAGATTGCGCTGCGCGACGTGGTCCCTTACGGGTACGTGCGTTAGTGCGTGTACGCTGACCGCGCACAGGCAGTCCGCGACGGTGGCGCATCCCACGATAACAGCCCAAGTCGATCAAACGTTTGATTGACAGTTGGACTTCACGACGTAAATCGCCTTCAACGTTAAATTGCGAAATCTGTTCGCGAATTACTTCAAGTTCGGCGTCGGTAAGATCTTTGATCTTTTTGGAGTATTCAATGCCCGCACCGTCACAAATTTGACGAGCGCGAGTACGACCGATACCGAAAATCGCGGTTAGACCGATTTCGGCGTGTTGATGCGGCGGAATATTAATGCCAGCAATACGGGCCATGGTTGTTCCTTGTTAAATCGGTTGCGTTTCGGCGTATCAGCCTTGACGCTGCTTGTGACGGGGATCAGTGCAGATTACACGTACCACGCCATGACGTTTAATGATTTTGCAGTTGCGGCAAATCCGCTTAACTGATGCCATTACCTTCATGGTTGACTCCTAGTTTTCTTAAACCGGCCGCTATTATTTAGAGCGGAATACAATTCTAGCTCGGCTAAGATCATAGGGCGTGAGCTCCACTGTGACCTTGTCGCCCGGCAGAATCCGGATGTAATGCATACGCATCTTGCCCGAAACGTAGCCTAACACCATATGGCCATTTTCTAGCTTGATACGAAAAGTTGCGTTAGGGAGGTTTTCTACAACCTCACCTTGCATTTGTATAACGTCGTCCTTTGCCATTTTCTTTTATCGCATAGGCAAACCCGTGCCTTTAAAGTTAGCCTTTTTAAGCAACGAGTCATATTGTTGAGACATCACGTAAGCCTGAGCTTGTGACATGAAGTCCATCGTAACTACAACAATAATTAGCAAGGAAGTACCACCAAAATAAAACGGTACATTCCAGCGCATCTGCAGAAACTCCGGAACCAAACACACTATAGTGATGTAGATAGAACCTGCTAATGTTAAGCGAGATAAAATCCGATCAATATAGCGAGCTGTTTGCTCTCCGGGACGTATACCAGGTACAAATGCACCGCTTTTTTTCAAGTTGTCTGCTGTTTCACGGCTATTGAAAACCAATGCTGTGTAGAAAAAGCAGAACAATATAATCAAAGCTGAAAACAGCGTGATGTACAAAGGCTGACGAGGTGAAAGCGCAGCTTCCAAATCACGTAACCAGCCCAGACCCGGTGTAGTGGAGAACCAACTGGCAATTGTTGCTGGAAGCAAAATAATTGAGGAGGCGAAGATTGGAGGAATCACCCCTGCCATATTAAGCTTCAGCGGCAAATGCGAGCTTTGTCCGCCATAAATACGGTTACCTACCTGACGTTTCGCGTAGTTGACCGTGATACGACGCTGTCCACGCTCGACAAATACAACAAAGTACGTTACTGCAACCACTAGTAAAATAATGAACAATGCAGAGATAATCGACATTGAATCAGTACGTACTAGATCTAACAAGCCGCCTAAAGCGCTTGGTAGTCCTGCAACAATCCCAGCAAAAATAATGATGGAAATGCCGTTGCCTATACCACGTTCAGTGATTTGTTCGCCTAGCCACATAAGGAACATCGTTCCAGTAACTAAGGTAACCACCGTAGTAAAGCGGAATAACATACCGGGGTCAATAACGAGCCCTGGTTGAGATTCCAGTGCAACTGAAATTCCAACTGCTTGGAATAGTGCAAGAAACACTGTGCCGTAACGAGTGTATTGGGTGATCTTACGACGACCCGCCTCACCTTCTTTTTTGATTGCCTCGAGCGTAGGCACAACCACCGACATTAGCTGCATAATAATAGAGGCAGAAATGTAGGGCATGATCCCCAATGCAAACACGGAGAATCGTTGCAACGCACCACCGGAGAACATGTTGAACAAACCAAGAATACCACCTTGATTTTGTTGGAACAGTTCAGACAGTGCGTCTGGATTGATCCCTGGGACGGGAATATGTGTACCCAAGCGGTAAACAACCAGCGCGAGCAGCAGGAATACGATACGCCGCTTTAAATCAGCGTAACCTGAACCTGTCTTACCCTTTGCCTGTGCTTTAGCCACCGTGACCCCTTTTATTCAGCCAAAGACCCGCCAGCAGCTTCAATAGCAGCACGGGCACCAGCTGTTGCACGCAAGCCTTTCAATACGACTTTACGAGACAGCTCGCCGGATTTAATGACTTTTGCGTAACGCACGAGCTGACCAACTACGCCAGCTTGCTTTAATACGTTCACATCGATTTCTTCAACGTCTAAACGTTGTAAGTCGGATAAACGTACTTCGGCGTGCAAGTGACCACCAGGAGCGGTAAAACCACGCTTAGGTAGACGACGCTGCAAAGGCATTTGACCGCCTTCAAAGCCAACTTTGTGGTAACCACCAGAACGAGATTTCTGACCTTTGTGACCACGACCTGCTGTTTTGCCGTAACCGGAGCCCGAACCGCGACCAACGCGGCGAGCAGCGTGTTTAGCGCCAGCTGCAGGTTGTAAGGTGTTTAATTGCAATTGCGACATGCCGATTCCTTTAGGCTTCCGATACGGTAACGAGGTAATCCACTTTACGGATCATGCCACGTACTTCGGGAGTGTCAACCAGAACGCGGCTGCTGTTAACACGGCGTAGACCTAAACCACGAATAGTGTCGCGGTGGTCTTGCTTAGTACCGATAACAGAGCGCACGAGAGTTACCTTGATTTGCTTCTGTGCCATGATTTACCCCAGAATTTCTTCAACTGTTTTGCCACGTTTAGCAGCAATTTCAGCCGGTGTGGAGCAAGCACGCAAACCATTTAACGTTGCGCGAACCATGTTGTACGGGTTGCTGGAGCCTAAGCTCTTTGCTACGACGTTACGTACACCCATTACTTCGAAAATAGCACGCATTGGACCACCGGCGATAACACCAGTACCTTCTGCAGCTGGAGAGATAAGAACAGTGGATGCACCGTGCTTACCAACTACGGAGTGATGTAACGTACCGTCTTTCAGAGCAACTTGGAATAGACCACGACGGGCTTGTTCCATAGCTTTCTGTACAGCAACAGGTACCTCACGGGCTTTACCTTTGCCCATACCAATTCGGCCATCACCGTCGCCTACTACTGCTAGTGCAGCGAAGCTCATGGTGCGGCCACCCTTGACGACTTTACTGACGCGGTTAACCGCGATCATTTTTTCACGCAGGCCGTCATCGCGCTCTTGTTCGGCATTTTGTCTGCCTTGTGCTTTAGCCATTTGACATTCCTTAGAACTTCAAGCCGGCTTCACGCGCGGCATCGGCCAACGCTTTCACGCGGCCATGATAACGGAAGCCCGAACGATCGAAAGCGACTGTTTCGATTCCAGCAGCTTTGGCTTTCTCGGCAACACGTTTGCCGATAATCGTCGCTGCAGCAACGTTGCCACCATTGGCCAACTCTTTGCGCACTTCGGGTTCCACCGAGGAGGCGCTGACCAAAACGCGGTCGCCTTCGGGCGAGATGATGTTGGCGTAAATGTGCAGATTGGTGCGGTGTACCGCCAGGCGATGTACGCGTAACTCGGCAATTTTCTTGCGAGTTGCCACTGCACGACGCAAACGAGATTGTTTCTTGTCCATAATTCGTCCTTGCCTGTGCGATTATTTCTTCTTGGTTTCTTTCAAGGCCACATGCTCTTCGGCGTAGCGCACACCCTTGCCTTTGTAAGGCTCTGGGCGACGGTAAGCGCGAATTTCAGCAGCACACTGACCTACTACCTGTTTGTTTGCACCAGTCAACAGAATTTCTGTTGGGGTTGGGCATTCGGCAGTAACACCAGCGGGCAACTCGTGCACGATGTCATGAGAAAAACCGAGTTGAAGCTTGATAGCATTGCCTTGTACTTGGGCACGGAAACCCACACCAACTAATAGTAGTTTGCGTGTGAAGCCAGTGCTAACACCAGTAACCATGTTGTTCACTAAAGAACGCACGGTACCAGACATAGCATTAGCATGACGGGTTTCGTTAGCTGCGGCAAAGGTCAATTGACCATCGACAAGCTCTATAGTTACATCGCCAGTCAAAGGCTGCACTAAAGTACCACGAGGGCCTTTAACAGTAATTTGATCTTCAGCGATTGTTGTTTCAACGCCATTTGGCAATGCGACGGGGTATTTAGCAATACGTGACATTGTGTTCTCCTTATGCCACGTAGCAGAGGACTTCGCCGCCCACGCCAGCAGCACGTGCTTTACGATCTGTCATAACACCGCGTGAGGTGGACACGATCGCTACGCCCAAGCCATTCATAACTTGAGGAATGCTGTTGCTACCTTTGTAGATGCGTAGACCAGGACGGGACACGCGATCGATACGCTCGATTACGGGTTGTCCAGCGTAATATTTTAAAGTGATTTCTAGCTCGGGCTTTTTATCGCCGGAAACTTGGAAATCTTCGATATAGCCTTCGTCTTTTAGCACAGCTGCAATAGCAGCTTTTAGCTTCGAGGAGGGCATGGATACCGACTTTTTGCTGACCATTTGTGCGTTACGAACGCGGGTCAACATGTCAGCGATTGGATCGCTCATGCTCATGTTTTTTCTCCTACCAGCTAGCCTTGGTCATACCGGGAATCTCGCCTGCGAGGGCCATTTCACGGATTTTATGACGAGTTAAACCGAATTGTTTGTATACACCGCGAGAACGCCCTGTAACAACGCAGCGATTACGCAAACGTGTTGGATTGGCATTGCGTGGAAGCTTTTGTAGCTCTAGGCGTGCCTGATAACGCTCTTCGTCGGACTTAGACTGGTCGTCAATGATTGCTTTTAGCGCAGTACGCTTAGCAGCAAATTTTTCGACTAGTTTTGCGCGTTTGATATCGCGATTGATGAGTGATAATTTTGCCACGTCATCGCCCCTTAGTTACGGAACGGGAAGCTGAACGCATTCAATAGCGCTTTTGCTTCTTCGTCGGTCTTGGCAGAAGTGGTGATGCTGATGTTCAAGCCACGAACTGCGTCAATTTTGTCGTATTCAATCTCAGGGAAAATGATTTGCTCTTTTACGCCTAAGTTGAAGTTGCCGTGGCCGTCAAAAGCACGAGCAGGTACACCGCGGAAGTCACGAACGCGTGGGAGTGCCACAGCGATTAGACGATCCAAAAACTCGTACATACGGCGACCACGCAATGTGACTTTACAGCCAATTGGGTAGTCTTCACGGATTTTAAAACCAGCAATAGCTTTGCGAGTTTTAGTGATAATAGGTTTTTGACCTGCGATTTTCGCCATGTCTTCAGTAGCGTGATCGATAACCTTACGATCTGCTACTGCCTCGGATACACCCATGTTCAAAGTGATCTTGGTGATGCGAGGTACTTGCATGATGCTTTTGTAGCCGAATTCCTTTTGTAATTCTGCTACAACTTTATCGCGGTAGAATTCTTGTAAACGTGCCATGATTTCGTCCCTTATGCCTTAGCGCCCACAACTTTGCCGTTGGAGCGATATACACGCACTTTGCGACCGTCAACAACGCTAAAACCAACGCGATCAGCTTTATCGGTTTCTGGGTTAATCAAAGCTATGTTAGAGATGTGAATAGGCATGGTTTTATCTACGATGCCACCTTGTACACCAGCCATAGGGTTTGGACGCACGTGTTTTTTAACAACGTTGATGCCTTCAACTACAACGCGATCGCCATCTACGTTTAACACCGTGCCACGGCGAGTTTTATCGCGACCGGCTAGCACAATGACTTCGTCGCCTTTACGGATTTTCTGCATATCCTAGGCTCCTTATAGCACTTCAGGTGCCAATGACACGATTTTCATGAACTTCTCGGTACGCAATTCGCGCGTAACGGGTCCAAAAATACGAGTGCCGATTGGCTCTAGTTTTGCATTAAGCAAAACGGCAGCATTGCCACCAAATTTAATTAGCGAACCGTCCTTGCGGCGAACACCCTTGGCAGTGCGAACTACCACAGCGTTGTAAATTTCGCCTTTCTTGACGCGTCCGCGCGGGGCCGCTTCTTTTACGGTGACTTTAATAATGTCACCAATAGCGGCATAACGGCGCTTGGAGCCACCCAACACCTTGATGCACATTACGGAGCGCGCACCAGTGTTGTCGGCCACATTCAGCGTGGTCTGCATTTGAATCATGATTTTTCCTGTTCCAACTTAACTGCACAACCTGGTACGGACAAAAAGCCTACCAAGCAACGCAACCAGTTTTGGGCCCGTCAGATTCGACGTTGGTAACCACACCAATTGTTGTAGTAGCTTGCGCCGAACCCTGGGTTGAAATCTTGCGAGAAACAAAACGTATGTGTTTAGTCTACTTCGCTCTATTAATTAAAAGCCAAGTAAGCCATCAATTTTAACAAAAAACACAGATTAAGCAAGTGTTTATGTGGTGCTTGATGTTAACTTGCCGTATTCCTGCAACATTTGACGAGTAGACTCAGTAAGTTGAGAGAATTCACCATCAAAAATAAATAATACACCTGAAAGCGCACAAATATCTAGTGCGCTGCGTAGAACAATTAAGCCCCCTGTTTTTTGCTCTAATTCAAGCAGCTCAGCATTCTCCGCTCGTACATATGAAATATGCAGCGTAGTTAAGTCCATCAATACTCGCGGTAGCTGCAGAGCACGACGGGCACCACGTAAGACCCCATATTCCGCAAGTAAGGCGGTAAAACGTGCCACACGCACAGGCTCACTACTAAGAGCGTAGGCATCTAGCTCTACAGCTAGACGTTTTGCCACCGACGGCTCCACTTGGGCTAGTTGCTGTGCCACTTGATCAGTAAAGAACTCTTGAGCTATAGATGACAAAGAAACACGCAATAAGATGCGATCATTCTCATGCTGCGTTAAATGATTAAGCGCTAACTCGAAGGCTCTTAGATCACATACTGCCGATAGGCCCAAACGTGTTGCAACCGGCATAAACTGATATCCCAAAAGCTTTTCATCTGTATGGGAAAGAGACAACGCTAAGACTGCCTCGAGCCAGTTGTGCTGCCCCATACGCTTAGGGCTTAACTTTAAGCTTAGTCCCTGTTTTTCTAAAGCATCTTGAATTAGTGCGCGCCACTGCGTTTCCCCGCCTTTGGGTTGCTCTATCAGCTGTTCAGCCTGCTCGCTAGTTAATATCTCAATCACATTATGCCCAGCACTTTCTGCACGCATCAGCGCCTGATCTAAACGCCCCATAATATGAACCAAAAATTGCCCAGGCTTATAATCCGTCTGTGCCATGGCCCAACGGCAGTATGTACCATTTGGTAATTGAATTCGTTGCTGTCGTAGTATTAACTGCACCGTCTCCATTAGTTTATGCATAGGCTCTGTCTCTAGACCATTTATCAAAAGCACAAAATCAGAACCATTTAAGCGAGCTAAAGTTAACTGGGCTGTCCCATTGTATTGGGCGATTTCCTGCTGCAATTGCTGGCTTAAACTTCGTAGCCAGTCATCAACATTCCCTCGCGCCATCACTCGGTTTATTTCGGCTAGATCACGCTGCCTAAATAAAAAGAGCCATCCTCCGTACCCATGATTTTTTTCTAGTTGGCGTCGCAACTCATTAATAAAATATTTTCTATTCACTAGACCAGTTACTGCATCTTGATTTAGCTCTATTTCTAACGACTCTAGTTTGGCGTTTTGCTCCTCAGTAGTCGCCACAATACTTTGGCGAGCTGTAGCAAGCGCCTGGCTGACCTCATTTAGCTCAGTAAAGGTAGGTTTTTTATATGTTTTTTCTGTGGGCTCATGGTCATGAGTTAATGCATGAAGCTGTTGCGTTACTTCCTTATGCAAAACACGGCGCAACCAACGTATTAAAAACAAAACAAACAGAGCCCAGAGGAAACCTGCCCCGACTACCCAAGCCACTAAACGAACAAAACTTTGCCATAAGCTATCGCGCGCATAGGTAGGATCAGCCTGAAGACTAATTTGCCCCACCTGACGCCAGCCATCGCTCACTTGGGCAGCACCTTCTGCTGCATGAATAGGTAGCCAACGCACAAACCACGAGGGCGCTTTGCCTTGAGAGTCACCCCCCTCTGTTTGACGTAAAAAGACGACTTGTTGGTGGCTATCACGCAAAGTAATTCGATTGAACTGCCCCGAATCAAAAAGCGCCATAATAATTAGCTCTTGTGTAACTGGATCTTGGTTTGAAGCCTGCGATAAGGTCAAAGCCAAAGAGGTTGCAGCTGAGTCGGTCTGAACCTGAAGCTGTGTATCTAAATAATTTCGCGCTGAGTCCACACTTAACCAAAGCGCACCACCCAAAATAATTACTATAGCCAAACTAACACTAATTAATAGCTGTTTTAATAACGACATAGTGTCTAAACCTTTTTGTTTTTAGGGCGTGAACCCCTCTCTACGCATTTTATCTAAAAGCCCACGCCAACGACTGATTCTATCTATAGAGCTAGGAGCGCTTCCGCTCACATAGACGCCTTCGGAGTTAAAACTAAAAACAGGCGTTAAATCAGGCCGCTGACTAGCGGGACGTATTAAGCCCGTTAAGTTATCTAATAACAAGGGTTCTGCATCAGGCGTCGCATAGTAACCTAAAACCATGTGGGCAATACTGGAGCCAGCGACTTGAGCACGCACATAAATTAATCGCAGTTTTGCCGCTGGCACACCTAAACGAATCAAAGAAAAATACTTTCCAATTACGTAGTCCTCACAATCAGCGGCTGCTCGACCTAAGGTTTCCAATGGGGTAGCCCAATAATCCTCTACCCCCCAGATGTGTATGTCTTCGCCCGCTACAGCAACTCTGTTCCAAAAATCATTGATTTCTTTTAGTTGTTGCTCCTCGGGAACAGCCTGAAGCGCAGCAAGTGTAGCTAGCCACTTTTCTACGTTTTGAATGCCTTTAGTACCGTATTTTTTTTGAGCAGTGCTTTTAAGTCTTTCATTATTGATTTCTAAAGCAATAAGACCAGTAGACGCGAATGCAAACGCCAACCAACTTATCGCCACAAGTATCTTCTTTAAGTCTAAGCACTGCAACCTCATATAGATCTCTTTGCTAAAACAATTTTCTATTTTAATTATTTATTAACGGCATATATTAAAAAACATTAAGAAATACGACGATCACCTTAAATAGGCACTTAACCATAAAACCACCATTAGCTTCAGCTTAAAGGTAAACAAGCCGCCCTTTTATAGGCGGCTTGTTTTAATTAAAAATCGAATTAATGATGATCGTGACCTCCCCCTGCTTTAAGCAGGTCTTGAGCCGATTTCAGATCGACCTCTGAAGGCCCTGAAACACCATCTCCTGTGCTATATACGTCTTGATCCTCTACCACAGACTGCGTATTAACCGCCTTTTCAAGGTTTACCTGAGCTCGCTCTGTGCCTAAATGCTCTAAGTGACTCGTATCGACGAATTGCTCCTGATCACTGAGAAGATCTTCTGGTATGGCACCCTCTTGCTCGCTCGTAGCTGTATCTGTAGACAACCCACTTTGGTCTGCATTGATCTCGTCCAACGTATCAAAGACATCAAAACTCAAACTTTCTGAATCGTCATCTAAGAGCGAGAACGACATCATGCGGGGCTCTACTGCCACATCAAACTCGTGCGGACTAGCGGTATCCTCAGCAACATCACCTACGGTTTCCCCATTTAGCATCGCGGAGACACTACCTTTAATGCTCCAGTTAGCCTCGGGGGTATCAGTAGTAACCGTCGCAGAAATTTCTGCACTCTGACTTCCAGCAGGAAGCGTCAAAGTAATCGTACCGTCTACATTCACAACAGGAGAAATAGCTTCACCACCGACCTTCCAGTCTGTAATAGCGGAAGTATCTAGACCAACCACCTCAACTGTAAGCTGAGATAAAGAAGCCCCTTCAGCCTCTGACTCGAGTAAGCCTGCCGTGATGGTTAAATCATACTCATACGAAGACGTTGGTAAATAAGGCTTGATTTCCCCATTTTCCCAAACCGTACCATCGGTAAAGATAAAACCTTTAATATGGTTAACGGTCATCTGATTCAGCCCAGGCGTACCGTGCTTATCTGTAATAACCCCACCATAATATCCCGTATTCATGGTTGGAGCTTGTTGATAAACTACCCCCAAATCATAACGACTGGCGTCACCCTCTAGGAGAATGTACTGAGCATTGTGATTAGGGTTCGCGTTGGCTACCCCATCAATACTCGATCTATTGTCATTAGAAATACCCTTGACATGAATCACGGCAGGATCAGAAGGATTCCAATAAGGAGCAGAACCTTTTTCTACCAGCTTTATACCCTCAAGCTGGATCGTCCCATCGACAATAGTAATTTGAGCACCATTTCCTAAATCAATCTCTACCCCTTTCTCTATCAGCTGAGCCGCGCCCACCTCAACATCTATAGTGGCCTGAAGGTCAGCTGGCGGTGTTTCAGGATGCTCTGGTTGCTCTGGTTGCTCTGGTTGCTCTGGTTGCTCTGTTTCTATATCAGAAGTAATCACTTCCTCCGCATACCCTGTTGCCGTTTCTGAAGTCCCTAACACTCGCTCGTAAGCCTGTGCTTCTACTTCTAAAGAGAAGTTGGTGCCAGTCGGTACACGAACGGTTATGTCCGCAGTAACTTGAGTATCCGAACCTAAGGATAATTCGTAGTCAGACAAATCCCCTTGCAAAGTCAGTTTGCCACTGGCGTCTATAGTAAATACCTCGCCCTTATAGACTACTTGAGCCCCATTAGGTAAACCGCTAAGAACAAGATCAGCTAACATTCCTTCGCTACCATCGAGATCAGAAACATGAGCCACAATAGTAATATCGTACTCAGTAAAACTCTCTGGCTCAGTTGGCTTAGTAACTAGTCCGGGATTTCCTATGTATCCCCCAGTCGAAGTAATTACGCCTGCTAATTGGTTAAAGCCCTGCGTGACCTGAACACCACTCTCGGTTTGAATATTCCAATTATCGTTATGGTTGTATTCTTGCTCGTGCCACTCATGGCTGACCACTCCGGAAACTGTGTATTTTTCATTTGCACTCTCAAGCAAGAAAATGAAGTCGGCTGCATTGCCATTACCCCCGTTTCCAGTGCCACCATTAATTTTATAGGCATGGTAAGTCGTACCCTGGTTGTCCGTCTGGATATTTTGCTGGTACAAGCTATTTTCATGCAGCATGAACACATCTGTCATCTGCTTACCAGCATCCCCAGCACTTGGGTTGCCCGTTGTATAAGGCACAAAGTTCGCCTTCATTGCATTAAAGGCTTGAACATAGGCATCCCCTGTTAAACCTTTCAGGCTATTTGCAATAATAGTATTAATATCCTCAGCAGAAAGGTCTTGCACATGTTTAACATCGCCATTCTGTGTGGAACCTGTTTTAGCATCGGTATACCAAATACGTACATTTCCACCTATAGCGACGATCTTGCCGTCAAGCACATCAAAACCTAAACCGTCTGGCGATTTACTACCACCATTTACCTCGACTACCTCAGCTCCTGACTCTGACTCTGATTCTGACTTGGAATTTACAGTGATATGCACCTCTGGACTATCAACCACAGGCTTAATATTTACTTCCAACTCTCCTAATTGAGACGACTCAGCCCCAATAATGTTGTATTTAATATGAGCATAATCCGTTTTTTGATCACCAACGCCTTCAGCGTCATACCCATCAAAGCCGGACTCATTTTCAGCAGGTACAAAAGTTAACTTACCATCCAGTACATTCTGTTTAGTAATCTCAGTCCCTACCTCTACCTCTTCACCATCCAAGAGTAACTGCCCACCACCTTCACTTCCTAAATAGGAAATAGACTGCGCTGTTACATTATCCTCGCCCACTAAATCAGCCCAACTAATAGTAAGAGTCGTATCCTCAGTGCCTGATACGACACCAACAAAAGATACGTTTTCATTAGGATCATCTGAGTCGGAATCTGCGTCGGCGTCAGAGTCGGAGTCGGCATCTGCATCAGCGTCCGCGTCGGCATCCGCATCAGAATCAGAGTCGGCGTCAGCATCGGCATCGGCGTCCGCGTCGGCATCAGAATCTGCATCGGCATCAGAATCTGCATCGGCATCAGAGTCGGAGTCCGCATCGGCATCAGAATCTGCATCGGCATCGGCATCAGAATCTGCATCCGCATCGGCGTCAGCGTCGGAGTCTGCATCGGCATCCGCGTCCGAATCGGAGTCCGCATCGGCATCCGCATCCGCGTCAGCATCGGCATCTGCATCTGCATCCGCATCCGCGTCGGCATCAGAGTCGGAGTCGGAGTCGGCATCCGCATCAGCGTCAGCATCGGCATCGGAGTCAGAATCTGCATCCGCATCAGCGTCAGCATCAGCGTCGGAATCTGCATCGGCATCGGCGTCTGCGTCAGAGTCTGCATCGGCGTCCGCGTCCGCGTCGGCATCAGCATCCGCATCAGCATCAGAATCGGAATCTGCATCAGCATCAGCATCTGCGTCGGAATCGGCATCTGCATCGGCGTCAGCGTCAGCATCGGCGTCAGAGTCTGCGTCAGCGTCTGCATCCGCATCAGCGTCGGCATCTGCATCAGAGTCCGCGTCAGCGTCGGAGTCAGAATCTGCATCAGCATCCGCATCGGCATCGGCGTCAGAATCGGCATCGGAATCAGAATCAGCGTCTGCATCAGAGTCGGAGTCGGCATCTGCATCTGCATCTGCATCGGCGTCAGAATCGGCATCCGCATCGGCGTCGGCATCCGCGTCGGAGTCAGAATCGGCGTCGGCGTCAGCATCAGAGTCGGAGTCGGAGTCTGCATCCGCATCGGCGTCAGAATCGGAGTCCGCATCTGCGTCAGCGTCGGAATCTGCATCCGCATCAGCATCAGCATCAGCGTCTGCATCGGCGTCAGAATCGGAATCGGAATCGGAATCCGCATCAGCATCGGCATCAGAGTCAGAATCTGCATCAGCGTCGGCGTCTGCATCGGCATCGGCGTCAGCATCAGAGTCAGAATCTGCATCAGCGTCGGCATCTGCATCGGCGTCGGCATCCGCGTCAGAGTCGGAATCCGCATCCGCATCGGCATCTGCATCAGCGTCAGAATCGGCATCAGCATCAGCATCAGCGTCTGCATCGGCGTCAGAATCAGAATCTGCGTCGGAATCTGCATCCGCATCGGCATCCGCGTCAGAGTCGGCATCAGAGTCAGAATCTGCATCGGCGTCAGCATCGGCGTCAGAATCGGAATCCGCATCCGCGTCAGCATCGGCATCTGCATCAGCGTCTGCATCGGCATCCGCATCGGCGTCGGAGTCAGAATCGGCGTCGGCGTCAGCATCAGAGTCGGAGTCGGAGTCGGAGTCGGAGTCTGCATCAGCGTCGGCGTCGGAATCTGCATCCGCATCCGCGTCGGCATCTGCATCGGCGTCGGCATCAGAGTCGGAATCCGCATCCGCATCGGCATCTGCATCAGCGTCAGAATCAGAATCTGCGTCGGAATCTGCATCAGCGTCAGCATCCGCATCAGCATCGGCATCGGCATCCGCATCGGAATCGGAATCAGAATCTGCATCCGAATCGGAGTCCGCATCGGCATCAGCGTCAGAATCAGAATCTGTGTCGGAATCTGCATCGGCATCCGCGTCGGCATCTGCATCTGCATCAGCGTCAGCGTCGGCATCAGCATCAGAGTCAGAATCGGAATCCGCATCGGAATCAGAATCAGCGTCTGCATCAGCGTCAGAGTCTGCATCGGCGTCCGCGTCCGCATCAGAGTCAGAATCTGCATCTGCATCCGCATCGGAATCAGAATCAGCGTCAGCATCCGCATCCGAATCAGAATCAGAATCAGCGTCTGCATCAGAGTCAGAATCTGCATCCGCATCAGCGTCAGCATCAGCGTCGGAATCTGCATCCGCATCAGCATCTGCGTCGGAATCGGCATCTGCATCGGCGTCAGAGTCTGCGTCAGCGTCGGAGTCAGAGTCTGCATCCGCATCAGCGTCGGCATCCGCGTCGGAGTCAGAGTCGGAGTCAGAATCTGCATCAGCGTCCGCGTCCGAATCGGAGTCCGCATCTGCATCCGCATCCGCATCGGCGTCGGAATCTGCATCGGCATCAGAGTCGGAATCTGCATCCGCATCGGCATCAGCGTCGGCATCGGCGTCAGAATCGGAATCCGCATCGGCGTCTGCATCAGCGTCGGAATCTGCATCCGCATCCGCATCAGCGTCGGCATCGGCGTCAGAATCCGCATCTGCATCAGCATCGGCGTCGGAATCTGCATCCGCATCAGCATCAGAGTCAGAATCTGCATCTGCATCTGCATCGGCGTCAGAGTCGGAGTCAGCATCTGAATCTGCATCTGCGTCGGAATCTGCATCCGCATCTGCATCGGCATCCGCATCAGCGTCGGCATCGGCGTCCGCGTCGGCATCAGCGTCGGCATCGGCGTCAGAATCCGCATCTGCATCAGCATCGGCGTCGGAATCTGCATCCGCATCGGCATCCGCATCTGCATCGGCGTCAGAGTCGGAGTCAGCATCTGAATCTGCATCTGCGTCGGAATCTGCATCCGCATCTGCATCGGCATCCGCATCAGCGTCGGCATCGGCGTCCGCGTCGGCATCAGCATCAGCATCAGAGTCAGAATCTGAATCTGAATCTGCATCTGCATCCGCATCGGAATCCGCATCGGCGTCTGCATCGGCGTCGGCGTCAGCATCAGAGTCAGAATCAGAGTCCGCATCAGCATCGGCGTCCGCGTCGGCATCAGCATCAGCATCAGCGTCAGCGTCTGCATCAGAGTCAGAATCAGAATCCGCATCAGCGTCGGAATCGGCATCCGCATCTGCGTCAGAGTCGGAGTCGGAGTCTGCATCAGCGTCGGCATCAGAATCAGAGTCCGCATCAGCATCGGCGTCCGCGTCGGAGTCAGAATCTGCATCCGCATCCGCATCGGCATCAGCATCTGCATCCGCGTCGGCGTCGGCGTCGGCGTCGGCGTCGGCATCAGTGTCCGATTCGTTAGGATCTAGTGGGTCTAAATCATCCACTAAGGGGTTAGGTTGCGCTAGGCCACTTATTGGATTAATAGCATCAATAGCTGTATTTGGCGTTGGATAGGCAAGACTTAATGGCTGTGTTGTTTCAATGGCTTCTACTAGCTGCACAATGCTGGTTCCGCCACCATCCCCGCCACCGCCTGTTAAAGTGGCCGCAGTCGGATCAAGGGTATCAAAAGGATCATCTCCAGCCTGTAGCGCCGCTAGCACTTGGGCAATGGCAGGGTCATCTGCTAAGGGAGGTACTAAAGAAGAAAGCGTGGGGTCTACCTGCGTATCAAACATACTAGGGTCAAGTTGAAGCTCACGACCTTCTCCTAGCACAAATGGTGTGACACCATTTGCCTGGAGCTGAACTTGCGCCCCTTCAGCTGTAATAATTTCAGCATTATCAGGAATTGACATTCCTGCTTGTAGAGGTAGTAATTCACCACCTTCTGAGCGTACCCATGCAATACCTTGTACTTTTTCTACGATTACCTGTGCCATTTGTTTGATCTCTTTGATTTACTCTGCCCAGCTGACCAAGAGCCAGCCTATCCTATGACACAAATACTAACAAAGGAGGGGGAAAAAACTATTGGCGTCTAAGCCAATAAGGCTTCTTATTAGCCCTAAGCTTTCTACGGACTTAACCGCTGTGAGTTAAAAGCTGAGATCTTTAGCACCAAACCAGCTCTTTTTTTAACGAATGAAAAATTTTCATCATTAATGTCTAGAGCAGATGTCTGAATCGATTATGTAGTCTTAATATAACTATTATCCACAAATAACAATAAATAATATTTTTTATTTTATAGATTTTACTTATTTAAGAATCTGAACACTCTTTTATTAAATATATAAAATCACTTTCGTTTATGTTGTGATGGTCTGGGCCTTTACCAGCGAACTCTACTATATTTACTTGGTGTCCAGCCTTTTCTAACTTAAAAGCAAAAGCTAACTGCAAGTGAAAAGGTGTATTTTTATCTCTTGTATCACCCATAATAAAAATTTTTCTATTTGGGTCTTTTACTATGTTTTCAGTATAAAAATAAGGGTCATACTGCTGTGAAACTCTACGAGTTTGTGAGTCATAAGAAAAACTGTTTTGTTCTAATTTTTTTAAGGCTCTTCTTGCTAAATAATCATACGTACCTGAGCTAAGAATGGCACATTGGATATCCGTGCGACCTAAAGTTAGTAAACCAGCGCCTAGGGTTGCCCCTCCACTATGCCCAACGATAATAAACCGCTCGATGCCATACCGACCTTTAAGCCCATCCAGTGCTTTATTTATTGCCAAAAACTCTGAAAGCATCCTTTTTTCTTTATGGTTGCCGCTTGACCCGTATGTGCCAGGCCTAGCCAAAATAACCCAAGGGATATTTTTTGTTTTTTTAAGTTTTGCAATAGCTAATTTTTCTTGATCTGATTTGGTGTTATTTTTTATTTCATCAATGGGACTTCTAGAGGACACATCTCTATCACCGTATAACTGAATCACAACAATTTTTTCACCGTTCAAACTAGAGCTGGGGTAGTATCTTAGGCATTGATTTTCATTTTCATAGTTAACCAACATATAGCCATTTTCATCTAAACATTTTTCTTTTGAAAAAGGTTGATTCCATTTTAGAAAACTATTATTTAAATGATTGGCATTTGGTTCATTAAAAAAAGAAATAATAAAAATAGAGGAAAGCAGTATGTTTATCACTTTATCCCCACTTAAATTTTTTTATAAAAAAATCACTTATTGCACTGAAATCAGACTCCCTTCTTGACCCTTTTAATAAAACAACATCATCTTTTTGTAAATTTTTACTTATGTAATGACAAAGGTCTTCATGATTTAAAAAATGTGGGCCCAGTAAATTAGATGGTACTCTTTTTCTTAAATATTCCATTTCCTCGCCATGCGTTATGATCATATCTACGTTGGCATCAATCAAAGGCTTGGCCAAGTCCTCATGAATGCTTTTAGCCTCTTTTCCTAAGTGAACTATTCTGCCTAAAATAGCAATTTTTCTACCTTGGCAAGGGTATCTCTTCAACATATCAAAAGCATTTACCATTGAAATATAAGTGGCATTATGACTGTCATCGATCAAGGTTAGGGGCTCACCCGCTATAAACAAGTTATGTATTTTCATTCTGGCAGACAGTGAGTTATAGCTTTCCATAGCCGAAATAAATGTTCTTCTATTAATTTTTAATAGCTCACTTATACAGAAAACAGCAATTGAATTTTCTATTGACCCTTGATCAAAACCGGTAACCCTATAAATAATTACTTCATTTTTGTAAATTAAATTAATTTCTGTTCCCTCTTTGGAAACAGTCACCTTTTTAACTCTTACTGTAGCAAGCTCACTTTCGCCATAGGTGAAAATGGTATCAGCATGTTTTTTTGCTTCTTTTATTACATAAGAATAAAAAGGTATTTTTTCATTAATGACAGCAACTTTTGCCCCTTGCAATGAATCAAAAATACGAGACTTCCAATGAGCAGCTTCTTTTAGGTTTTTTACTCTTTGTTCGACTTGAGAAAGACCTATTGAGGTAATAATAGCGATATTAGGTCGCAATAAACGAGTGATTGGCCCCCTACGCATCCACAAAGCGCTTTGTGCTACTTCTACTGCTGCTACATCATAGTCAGCACTAAGGCTAGCTAATAAGCCAGGCGCACCCACTCTAGAGTTATAGTTATCGATGCTCGCTAAACAAGACTTACCCGCTTGATTTAAAAGCGTCTTAATCATGTTTACTGTTGAGCTTTTACCTGCTGTTCCTGTAACCGCTATAACTGTACCGTTAAACCGTTGTCGTGCTGCTAGACCTAAAGTGATGAATGCCTTAATAGGGTCAGGCACATACAAAATGGGAAAAGTACTGGGTAAGCCAGCAATCTTTTTTGATACTATAGCGCCAGCCAATCGACTTATATTTTTTTTAATAATGTCGTGCCTATCGAAATTTTCATTTGGCAAGCGACTATTTTCATGTCTGCCTCTATCAAACGAATCATGTCCGACAAATAGCGTTGGCCCTGGCAACAAAGGTATATGCCGCCCTCCTGCCACTACGGACTTTACATACCAATTTTTCGGGGGCCTAACTAACCATCTTCCCCCTGTAATAATCTCTAATTGCTCTGCGTTCCAAGTTTGCCCAGAAATCTCAGAGGCATAAGTACTTTTTGGGAAGTTTTGTGGATAGTGAACGGTATCAATTAAGTCTCCTTTCTCATCGAATAATGACTCTTTGGCTGGATGGTTCAGTTTAATTTTTATAGGTAATGGGACGGGCTGCCAAAGTGGCTGTGCCGCGATCACATTAACTACTAACTGCAGCTCACCATTATCCCACTCCTTTAAATGAGGAGGCCTCAGCCCATAGAAGTCACGATACACAACCCCTGACTCCCAGGTGCTTACGGGCTTTAACCAATCACAGGGGTCATGATCCATAGCACGCCCCCAGGGCCGCATGGTGGTTTTACCTAAAGGAACTGCTTGAAAATCGATACGTACATTTTCTTGTGTTTTTGTCTTTAAGGTCCAGAAACTTTCCACCCATATCATTTGGCGTTTTTTTAAATGCTGATTTATTACTCTTACGCCTAAAAGCTGGATTGGCCCAAAACGGATTGGGGAAATCACAGCCTCGTCTGGAACACGTTTTACTGTCCACTGCCCCTCTAGCTCGGGCATTAGCGCAGCATTAAATTTTCTTTTAGATGGGGGTTTAAAATAAGGGAATGACGTAGCCTGTTTTTCAGTATTTACATCAAGTGCTAGGTAGCCATGACCTTTTTTATTAATAGTTAAACGGGCCTTCAGCTTCGAGCACAGCAAGCCATAGTCTTTGCTTGCTTGTTCCGCTACAGTGCCCATTAATTCATGCGTTTGACCATATCCCACAGCCACAGGAATAAACGTTATGGCTTTAACACCTTGTTGACATAGCGTTAATTGGAAAATACCTCCTTTTCTACTTTTGCTTTGTACAGCATCAAACAATAAATCACCCGCATCATGAATAATGGGGCGGTTTTTATACACTTCTATTGCCTGTAGCTCGTGAGCAGAACTTCCTAAAACAGCATCAGCGCCTGCATCGATTAAAGCATAAGCAAGAGCCTGGTTTTCACTGGTTACCTCGTGACTACCATTTAATCCATAATGAGCAGCCACTAAAACCACATGCACCTGTCGCTTAGCCTTTCTAATAAGAGGCGCTAACTCTTGTTGGAGTAATTTAGGTTTTTTAGGATCAAAGTAAGCGGTGCCTCCTACCTCATCTGTTGCTGCAAAATGGCGTTGTGTGGTGTCTATACTAAATAGCGCTAGATTAATTCCCTTGACACTACAATAGACCGGTTGCAGTGCCTCTAGGCGATTCCTTCCCGAGCCGGCTTGTTGAAGACCTATTGTTTTTAAGAATTCGTTTTGCTGCAAAAGTGCTTCTGGACCGTAATCGCCAGCATGGTTATTGGCAGTGGTTACAATATCAACCCCTGCCTCTAGAAGCACATTGACCATTTCAGGTCGAGCCCTGTAGTAATAGGGTCCTCCCTCTCCTTTAGCAATGCCTTGTTTACCTTTGGTAGTAATTACACATTCAAGATTAACGACAATCACATCACTTTTCTGTAATGAAGGGAGGGCTAAAATATTTTTTACCCCTAACTCTGCACTTCTATAGTGTTGTCTTCTACCTAAGTTGACATCCCCTCCCCAAGTAAAAACAGGATCTCCGGCAGATGTTAATTTCCTAGTTAACGATTTTTTTTTTGCAAATACTTCAAATACGCCACATAGCCAGATAGGTAATGCTCAACGTCGTCAATACGTACTCTAAATGAATGATGGCGTATGAAAAAACTGCCTTTTATACGTTGGGGATTAGCAAAATACATGGCTATTTCTGGAGCAAAATAACCATTTAATAAGTAATGGGCTCGCTTTTCTAATGCGCTATAAAACTCATCAACATCTAGCTCATTTAATAAATGGCGATATGTTTCTGAATTCTGTAGGCGCTCTACCATGCGTTGGGCAGCCATCATCAGCTCTAATAGGGTAGGAAAAGTTGTAATGCGATTCGCTACAAAATCTAAATAACCCACGATGTTTTTTAGACCAAATCGATAGTATTTTTCTTTTTCTTTATAGAGGGTTAACTCATTAACACAGTAACTAAGCCAATGATCATGTGCTCGCCAGTGCTCTTTTTCTATAAAATATTCGAACGCTTTTTCAACAATACGCAACCAACGAGGATCTTTAGTTAAGCCATACAAACGCATCAGCCCAAAAGCAGCCTCGCCGTCGTAGTAAATGATGCGAAACTCGTCTTTGATGCTTAAATTTGGATAATTCAATACATGTGAAAATCGACCTGTGACAGGGTCTTGCATAAACTCAATTCCCAATGCTAGTGATTCTAATAGTTTTAAGTATTGAGTTGGATGAATTAGTTCACTGTATTTTGATAAGGCTAAAATCAACACAGCATTTGCACCCAGTTTAATTTCTTTGCCGGTGTGCTCTACAACAAATGCTCGTTGTATGCCTTGAGAATCAGTTTCTATCTTAACAAAATGCTGTAGTGCATATTCCAATGCTTTCTGAATAGCCTGAAGCAGCTCATCAGAGCGTGTTATCTCCCATGCTTCCACCATGGAGTAAATGGTAGAGCAATGGCGCAGCGTATTATAAAACTTGATTTCCCTGTCAAAACAAGGATGCCAGCCATAATAAAAAAGACCTGAAGGCTGCACCTGTGTGGCTAAATAGTGGCTACTGGTTTGGATCAGATGCTCTACATTGTGAACGCTAAGCTTTTCTATGTGGCGACGTCCGGCATCCCGCCCTTTACCATAAAGCAAAACCGGTGCTTCATCGGTGGCAACAAACACGCCTGCATTATCTAGCATCCATATAGGCTGCTCACCATCTAGCGAGGTAGATAAATGGCCATATTTTTTACGAGCATAGGAATTAAAATTGGTTTTGTTTATCACCACATGGGGTATTTTGACACCGCCATACAGCATGGCATTTGCATTTAATTCCTGTTCAGTAAACGCATACTCTAAGTTTTCATCAAAAAGAACGCCCCACCTAAAATAGTTTCTTTTAACACCTTGAAGCCATTCTTCTAATTGAGCTACGTGCGTTTTTTTAACTTGTTGAGCCCAATCAACGCGTAGCCACTGGTTTAATGGTTTTTCTGCTTGTACCCACTCTTTATAGCAACGTTCTAATTTTTCCCACGCTTTTTCAAAGCTCATTTCAAAAAAATGATGTACTTGTGCTCTCTGCGTACCATCAGAAAAAGACAAAAATAAGAAAATCCCTTTTGATTCCTGTAGTTTGACTAAAGGAGCTTTTGTTTGAACTATAGATTTAATTTTATTTAACATAGGAATTACTTTATTTTAAGCCGTGCACTTTTAGTACCAGCATCAACCTATCACTAATATTTAACTTGTTAAATATCGCCCCCAGATGAGCACGCACTGTTCTTTCACTAATACCAAGATCTTCTGCTATCAGCGCGTTAGAGTGTCCTAGCGCGGCGCGTTGTGCTACATCAATTTCTCTGGGGGTTAATTCAGCTTGCCAAGCATTGCTTCTTTGCGGTAGATGACTACTAACTTGACTGAGTAAGCGACTTAATAAGCTTTGTCCTAACCACACCTGACCGGCTTGTACCTGTTGAATAATTAATAGCCAGTGCTCGGGCGCACTATAGGCTTGAGCGTATGCTTTAGCACCCAATAAAAAAGCATCCTGCCCCTCTGAATCATTGGGTTTTAGCGTTGCAACCAAAACGTTCTGTGTAGTAAATATTTCTTGCCAAGAAACGTTTCTCCATTGCACACAAATACTATCTACAATCACCAGCTGAGAGGGCTCTAACGCGTGCAGCTCTTGTAGCGTTTCGACTTTTTTTGTTACATAAAGCTCGTTAGTAAGGCGCTTTAAATGTTGAGCAAGAAAGTCATCCTGAGTAAATAAATAAATCGTTTGTTGGCTCATGGTCGATTCCTTTACCTTCATCGTTCAGTAAACGCATTTTCACGCGCTCTCAATATTGGTTTCAACAAGTACTGCAAAACCGTGCGTTTTCCAGTCAATATATGTACCTCAGCCATCATTCCAGGAATAATGGGTTTATTGTTGTCTCCTACATATGCATTTTCTGTCCGAACCTTAGCCACGTAATACGCATTCCCTTTTTCATCTAAGATGCTGTCCGCACTAATTTGCTCTACCATGCCTTTTAAGCCACCATAAATAGTAAAGTCATAAGCAGTAAGCTTTACACTGGCTTCTTGGCCTGGATGGAGAAAACCAATATCTTTGGGATTAATACGTACCTCTAACAACAAGGTGTCATCTAGGGGGACGATTTCCACAATGTCTTTCCCCGGCTGTACAACACCACCTCGGGTATTTGCATACAAGGTTTTGATCGTGCCTCGTACAGGAGAGCGCACTTCGGCTAAACGAACGCGATCGGCCAAAGCAATTTGCCCTTGGGTTAGTGTTGAGAGCTTGGCTCGTGTCTCGGACAAGTCCACTCGAGCTTGATTCTTAAATGTGATTTCAGTTTCTTGTAAACGCTCTTGAGCTTCTTGAATCGATGCTTGAATACGATCTATTTGGGCATTGGCAGCTTTTTGTTCACCACAATAACGGGCAACTTCGCGCTGAATACGCAAAATATCAACCTGTGAAACAGCCCCACTTTGCAATAAAGGCCGAGTCATTCTGAGCTCATCAGAGGTTAACGCACAGCTAGAGGCCGCTTGATCTCTGTTTGCCTGTGTTTCACGTAACTCTTGTTGACGTTGGTTGAGTTGTTCTCGAGCTACTGAAAGCGTGCTTTGTAACTCTTGTAAGCGTGACTCCCATACGCGACGTTCCATTTCCGCCAAATCCGGTGCAGCCACCACTACTTCTTCAGGCATATGTATGGGTTCACCTGTGGCTATGGCCTCTAGTCGGGCTGCTTTTGCTTTCAACGATAGAATTTCAGCTTGTGTTTCTCCGAGCGAAGAGGAGTAACGCGTTGGATCGATGCGCAAAAGAATATCCCCCTCTTCTACGGCCTGCCCTGGCCGAATTAAGATTTGTTCGACCACGCCACCATCAAGACTTTGGATTACTTGTACTTGCTGTGAAGGAACCACCTTGCCTTCGCCTCGAACGACCTCATCAATGGTTGCAAAATAAGCCCATACGAGTAGTGCAAAAATAGCAAACAAAGACAGCCATACCAAAGCCCTAGAACCTCGTAACCGTTGCTTTTTTATAAGTTCATCAATAGGGCTCACCTTACGCTCCTTGTTTACTAATTCGGCCTTCGCGTAAGGCTGTAATCACTTGATCTTTAGGGCCATCAGCCATAATTTTTCCATTATCTATAACAATGAGACGATCAACGAGCTCTAATAACGCCATGCGGTGCGTAATCAGCAAAACAGTCCGCCCTTCGCACACGGGTTTTAAGTGTTTGCGTAAGTTGAGTTCACTTTGATTATCCATATTGCTACTAGGCTCATCCAACAACAACACAGACGGATTATTGAGTAACGCTCTGGCTACCGCTATGGCTTGGCGTTGACCTCCAGACAACGACTCGCCTCGTTCGCTAATAATCATGTCATAGCCTTGAGGGTGCTTAGAGGCAAAGCGGTCAACACCTGTTAACTTTGCCACCTCTAGCATTTGCTCATCGGTAGCAAACGGTGCCCCCATCAATAGGTTTTGTTTTAAGGTGCCATAAAATAATACGGGGTCCTGAGACACATACCCCATGGCCCGACGTAAATCTGCGGCATCAATTTGCTGACTATCTACCCCATCAACGAGCAAAGCACCTTCGATGGGTTGATAAAGACCCAAAATCAGCTTTGCTAAGGTACTTTTCCCTGATCCAATACGACCAATAATCCCTACTCGTTCACCTTGTTTAATATGAAGATTCAGTTTTTCTAAAACATAAAAATTCGTATTGGGATAAGCAAAACTGAGATTTTTAAATTGAATATCCCCTTTAATATGAGGGCGAGGCAAAAAATTCGTTTGCACATCATGCTCTATAGGCAACTGCATATAGGTGTCGATGGCTCCTAAAGATTGACGCGTGTGATAGTACTGCATCATCAAACCTGCCACCGACCCCAGTGGGGCCAAACTACGCCCCGCAAGCATTGAAGAAGCAATAATTCCACCTAATGACAACTGAGAGTCCGCAATTAAATACACACCCACCATAACCACGGCTACCGTAGTTAACTGTTGTACGGTTTGGATAAAGTTAACCGTACTGCTGGTGATATAGCGTATTTTTAAATTCACGCGTGCGATTTGCTCTGTCGCTTGTTCCCATTGCTGTTGTGATCGACTTTGTGCATTTAAAACTTTGATTGTTTCCAAACCCGCTAAGGACTCAACAAGTACAGCATTGCGTTGGGCTCCGGCCTGAAATAGATCTGCACTAAAGGCTCGTATGCGCCTTTGCGAGAAAAAAGACAAAATCAAAATAACAACCATCGCCACCAAAGGCGGTACCATCAGATAAGGTGATATCCACCCTAAAACTGCTACAAATAACAGACTAAAAGGCACATCGACTAAAGTGGTTAAGCTAGCAGAGGCAATAAAGTCTCGTACTGCCTCGAAAGACCGCAAGTTAGCAGCAAAAGCCCCCACTGAGGTGGGCCGACTCGCTAAGCGTAAATCCAGCACCCGCTCCATGACTTTGGCTGAAATACGTATATCAACCTCGCTGCTTGCTTTATCAACAACTCGGGAGCGTGTTACTGTTAATAGCCAATTGAACAGCAATACAATTACCACTCCAGCAGCTAAAGCCCATAAGGTGTCGAAGGCATTGTTAGGCACCACCCTGTCATACACATTAAGAGTAAACAGCGGCATCACCATGGCAAATAGGTTGATCAATAACGCCGCAGCTAACGCATCACGATACAAACGCCAGTTGTCCCACACCGTAGACCAGAACCAGTTTTTTTCCTGAGCAATGGGTAAAGACTCTTGAGAGCGTTGCTCCACTCTATAATGAGGCTTAATAAAAGCAGCCAGCCCATCATAGATTTCCAGTAGCGTAGCCATCTCTATTTCTACAGGAGACGGACTTTCAGCAAACATCACCATAGCCATTGAGTTTCGCTGGTCACGACTAACCAAAACGCAATGACGGCCATTTTTTAAAAATAAAATAGCAGGTAATGCTTCGTTAGGAATGGTTTCTAGGCGGGAACGCAATAGTTTAGTTGCACATTGAGCACGTGCAGCAGCTCGCCCCAGTAGCTCAGGGCCGAGCAAATTGTTTTTAATGGGTAAACCATTGACTAAATGTTCAGCCGAACATGGATACCCCAGTAAACGTGTCACCTCAACTAAACAAATAAGTAATGAATCATCATGCACCGTATGTGACGGGATCTGTGCATTCAATGCCGTTTCTACTTCTGACATATTAAATTAAGCTCTCCCCATCTTCTTCATCTAACAAGTTCAGCGATCCTTTTAAATGTTGACGTGTTTGTTTGCGTTTATTTAATTTAGCTAAAGCTTCAGGAGGTAAATCCGTCAAACGTATCGTGCCGTTTGCTATTAGTACATCTATTAAATCTTCTAATACGCGTATGAACTCAGCATCTGAAAGATCTAATTCATTTTTAATATCATCATTTTTAGCTTGGCTCATACGCTTTACCTCGTTTATGAATAATTAATTCCAACCAGCGGGGCTAATCACTGGCGGCTCTAAGTTGTCCTGATAATGCACCTGCACAGGCTTTAGATTTTGTAAGTCGGGCACAGGTTTTGCACAGTGTTCCAGCATGTCCTCTGAGAGCGCTAATGCTTTTATTTCCTCTGGTCGCTCTTGATAGGGTTGTGCTAACCCTAGGGCTGGCAATAGCTGATGCGAATACATTAGCCACTTCAACTCTGATTGATGCAAGTTATAGCGTGCATTGACCAAAGCTCGGCGCGCCTCAAAGAGCTCGTTCTCTGTGTCGAGCAAGTCTAAAAGTGAACGCTCTCCGATTTGAAACTGCTGCATATAAGCCACTCGCACCCTAGAGGTGGTGAGCTCATGCTCCTCAAGAAAAGGGATTTGTTCGCGTAAGCGCACTAGACCATTCCAGGCAACATTTAATTCTTGTTGAATATTGCGACACGTGTAATTACGTACATCCTGAGCGGCATATTTTTGAGCGGCTGTTTGACGTAAACGAGCACTATCGGCCCCACCACGGTACAAATTAAACGTAGCACGCAGCTCTGCATTAGAAGATCTGACATCGTTTCTATTATCTAGCCGTTGGTTGTCTTTACCCGTGCTTGCTTTGAACTCAATTTTGGGAGAAAAGTTGCCTTTTGCTACATCTACCCCTGCTTGTGCAGCTTGTGTTAGTGCCTGTTTCGATAGCAGCGATGGGTTTTGACGTAAGTAAGCGGTAAAGCTTTTTGGGTCAACGGGTAAATAGGTTTGCTGGGAATTAGGAGCCCCTAAAAATTGAGGTACAGCAATACCAGTCAGACGCTGATAACGTTGCATTACATCGTTATAGTTACCTGCCTCTACCATAAGATTAGTTTGGGCTAAAGCTAAACGGCCACGTGCTTGCTCAAGATCCACACCACGTCCTACGCCAGACTGATGACGCTCTTGAAGATTTTCTTGAGTACGTAAATGCATCGCGTAGTTGTCTTGGGCTAACTCTTCGAGCGCACGGTAACGCAGCACATCAATATGCGCCGCTGCCGCCTCGTAGGCCACGGTATCAACAGTGGCTAAAAGCTCGTAATAACCAGAGAGGTACTCTAAGCCAAGCTGTAGAACTCGGTTTCGTGTTTGAAAACCGTTGTAGAGTAGCTGGTTAAGCTCAAGAGCATATCCGTTGCGATTCCAACTGCTTGAAGGCTGAGATGAGGAGCCGGCGCGCCACTCTTTTCCTACCCAGCCTGCAGCATTGACCTCTGGCAAGAAACCGGCCTTAGCAATACTTTTATCTTCGAGCGCAGACTGAAAGTCATGAAATCGCGCCCCAATTTCTGGGTTATGGGAAATAGCTTGCTCGACGGTTTGCTCTAAGGAAAAAGACGCCGTGTTAGCAGAGCTAGGAAACGATGAGAAAAGGAGCATTGAAAACAAAGCTCCTGTTGTTAAGCGTACATGTTTGTGGGTTTTATTCTTCATTGTATACCTCATGCCTTTTACGCCCATGTAGGGCGGACAGATTTCAGCTGGGAAATAAAGGTCACTATAGGTTGGCAAGGCGGAGCCTCAGGCTTCTGGCCTGACGTTCTTGGAGCATAACCTTGCGTCTTTGATACGCTTTAATGTTGAAAAGACATTAAAGGTTTATGATTTAATCGTAGTATGCTTTTTGTAAGCCCAAAAAAGCAACTAACATTTACAAATTTAACATTGTTTAACCCAGATCTACCAATTTGTAAAAACTTATGGTTTAAACCGCAGCTTTTAGTACACAGGAGACGCCACGATGTACCCTACTCTTTCCCTTTATATCAACGGTGAGTTTATTGAAGCCCAAGGCCGCAAGACCGAATCTGTTTTAAACCCAGCAACGCTTGAAGAGTTAGGCAAGCTTCCGCATGCCACCCAAGACGACTTGGACTTGGCTTTAAAAAGTGCTCAAACTGCGTTTGAGTCATGGCGTCATAGCTCACCCATTGAGCGTAGTGATATTTTGCGCAAAGTGGCACAGCTTTGCCGTGATAATTCTCAAGAAATAGGCAGAAATATCACGCTAGATCAAGGAAAGCCTTTAGCAGAGTCTGTAGCAGAGGTTATTAACTGCTCAGAGCATGCTGAATGGCATGCTGAAGAATGTCGCCGTATTTACGGTCGCATCATTCCACCACGTAACCCTGCTGTACGACAAATGGTGGTGCGTGAGCCAATTGGGGTGTGTGCGGCCTTCACTCCTTGGAACTTTCCATTTAACCAAGCCATCAGGAAAATCACCGCTGCTATTGGAGCAGGCTGCACTATTATTATTAAAGGGCCCGAAGACTCGCCCAGTGCGGTCATGGCTATCGCCAAAATGTTCCATGAGGCTGGTCTACCAAAGGGGGTTTTAAATGTGGTGTGGGGGGTACCCGCAGAAGTCTCTGATTACCTAATTCGTTCTCCTATAGTGCGCAAGGTCTCCTTTACGGGCTCCGTGCCGGTGGGCAAACAACTAGCCGCTCTGGCCGGTGCTCACATGAAACCAGTAACAATGGAACTAGGTGGGCATTCCCCTGTGTTGGTTTTCCCAGATATTGATATCCCACGTGTAGCCAAACAGTTGGCTTACTTTAAGGTACGAAATGCAGGGCAAGTATGTATTTCACCTACACGTTTTTATATTCACGAGGACATTTATCAGCCCTTTAAAGACGAATTCATTAACGTTTTAGCTAATATCAACGTAGGCAATGGTCTAGAAGCAGAAACCGAAATGGGGCCACTTGCTCATGAAAGACGCTTAGCTGTAATGGATAGCTTTGTTCAAGACGCTCTTTCTCACGGAGGCAGCCTAGAGCTAGGCGGTAGCCAGTCCCAAGGAACCGGTTATTTTTATGGCCCTACTGTACTTGCTGATGTGCCTGACCATGCAATGATTATGACTGAAGAGCCATTTGGTCCTATTGCACCGTTAACTCGATTTAGTGATACCACAGACGTATTAAAACGCGCCAACTCATTACCTTTTGGTTTGGCTTCGTATGTTTTTACTAATAATCTACAAACGGCACATACCGTTTCAAACGAGCTTCAAGCCGGTATGGTAAGCATCAACCACTTTGGTGTTTCTATTGCAGAAACCCCGTTTGGAGGAGTTAAAGACAGCGGTATTGGTAGCGAAGGGGGCATAGAAAGCTTTGATGGTTACCTAGTTACTAAATTTATTACGCAACGTTAAAGAGGTCTTTTATGCGCCCTACTTTTTGTTCAGCCCTTACTCAATCACTGGCATGGATAAGTGGGGCGTTCCTTAGCTTGCCTTTACTTTGTTTTGCTCAATCGCCTATGTCTTTATTTGATGCTATTGCCAAAAACGATGAAAATGCTGTCATAGAAATTTTGACGCACCACCCAGATCTTGAAGTACGTAACGCCCAACAACAAACACCACTGATGACTGCTGTCTATCAGGGTAATACAGAATTAGCTTTACGCTTAATTCAAGCTGGAGCCGATGTTAATGCCCAAGATGCCATGGCTAACAGTCCTTTTTTATATGCAGGAGCAGAGGGCATGATAGCTATTGTGCGCGAAGCATTAAATCACGGGGCTGACTTCAGCGTATTCAACCGGTACGGCGGCACGGCCTTAATACCCGCAGCAGAAAAAGGTCATTTAGATGTGGTTCAGCTATTAGCCAGCACGCCTGATTACCCCATTAATCATATCAATCGTCTTGGCTGGACGGCGCTTATGGAGGCCGTTATTTTGGGGGATGGTAGTCCTACTCAAGTGGAAATAGTTAAGACCTTGCTTGAAGCCGGTGCCGATGCCACTATTCCCGATAAAAATGGCACTAGTGCTTTGCATCATGCTGAGGCCAGAGGTTTTACTGATATGGCAACATTACTCAAAACGCATTTAGCCAAATAAAAAAACTAATATATTCAGCAAAACAAAAAACCCCAACCTATTTACACAGATTGGGGTTTTTTTAGATTCCGTAGAATCGAGTGCGTTATGTATTAAATAACGCGAGCAGGAGTAACCAAACGCACAACTGTCCACGTTTTGTGGCGGCTGATAGGACGGCCCTCGGCGATCTCTACGATATCGCCTTCGTTGTATTGGTTAGTCTCGTCATGCGCTTGGTATTTACGTGAACGCACGATGATCTTGCCATATAAAGGATGTTTAACGTGACGTTCTACATAAACGACAACGGTTTTATCCATTTTAGTGCTGACCACGCGGCCCTGTAATAGGCGCTGACGCTTTTCTGCTACGGGTGTAGTTTGAGTATCGCTCATATCACTTTCCTGCTTTCTCAGCCATTACGGTGCGTACACGAGCGATGTCGCGACGTACTTTAGATAGCTGGCTGGTGTTGGAAAGCTGCTGAGTGGCTTGTTGCATACGCAAGCTAAATTGAGCCTTCAGCAGACTTTCAAGCTCAGTTTTGAGCTCGGCGGTTTCTTTAGAACGGAGTTCGCTGGCTTTCATGTGATCTCCTTAAGCACCAATGTTTCGTACCACGAATGTGGTAGAAAATGGTAACTTGGCAGCAGCTAAACGGAATGCTTCGCGCGCGAGTTCTTCGCTAACGCCTTCCATTTCGTACAGCATTTTGCCGGGTTGAATTTCAGCGACCCAGAACTCTGGACTACCCTTACCACTACCCATACGCACCTCTGCAGGTTTCTGGGAAATAGGTTTGTCAGGGAAGACACGAATCCAGATACGGCCACCACGTTTAATGTGACGGTTAATCGCACGACGCGCTGCTTCGATCTGACGAGCAGTTAAACGACCACGACCTGTCGCTTTCAAACCAAATTCGCCAAAAGACACTTGGGTACCACGAGTCGCTAGACCAGTGTTACGACCTTTGTGTTCTTTGCGATATTTTCTACGAGAAGGTTGCAACATAATTATTCTCCTTCTGGCGCCGGCGCTGCGTCACGACGAGGACCGCGACCACGACCTGGACGACGGCCTTCGGGGCGCTCACCACGAGGGCGACGCTGACGACGCTCTTCAGGGGCTGCCTCTTGAGGCAATTCGCCGTTAGGCAACATATCGCCTTTGTAGACCCAGACTTTAATACCGATAATACCGTATGTAGTATGAGCTTCTGCTGTCGCGTAATCGATGTGAGCACGCAAGGTGTGTAGAGGCACACGACCTTCACGGTACCACTCGGTACGGGCAATCTCGATACCATTCAAACGACCAGAGCTAGCGATTTTGATACCTTGGGCACCTAAACGCATTGCGTTTTGCATCGCACGCTTCATGGCGCGACGGAACATAATACGTTTTTCTAGCTGTTGAGCGATTGAGTCAGCGATAAGCTGAGCATCGGTTTCAGGCTTACGAATTTCTTCGATATTGACGTGCACAGGCACGCCCATCAAACGCTGTAGGTCAACTTTTAAGCTTTCGATATCCTCACCACGCTTACCAATTACTACGCCTGGACGGGCTGAGTAAATAGTAATGCGGGCGTTTTTGGATGGACGCTCGATGACAATACGACCAACAGAAGCGTTTTTAAGCTTCTTTTTGAGGTATTCACGCACGCGGATATCATCGGCTAGCATGCCGCTGAAATCGTTGTGATCAGCATACCAGCGAGAATTCCAGTTACGGTTAACCGCGAGGCGGAACCCAATTGGGTTAACTTTTTGTCCCATTGTGACTCCTTAAGCGCCGACCTTAACCACAATGTGGCAGGTTTGCTTTTCGATGCGGTTACCGCGGCCTTTGGCTCGTGCGGAAAAACGTTTCAAAGATTGCGCTTTATCTACTTGGATAGCAGTAACGCGCAACTCATCGATGTCGGCACCATCGTTATGTTCAGCATTAGCAATAGCGGACTCAAGCGCTTTTTTGATAATGCCAGCGGCTTTCTTGGGAGTAAATGTGAGCGTATTTAACGCCTGCTCTACAGACTTGCCGCGAATCATATCAGCGACTAAGCGTGCTTTCTGAGCAGAGATACGTACTCCACGAATTTTTGCTGTGGTTTCCATCGCTTATCTCCGTGACTTCTTGTCCGCAATGTGACCCTTAAAGGTGCGGGTCAATGCGAATTCACCGAGCTTGTGGCCAACCATGTTCTCGTTAATATAAACGGGAACGTGTTGACGACCATTGTGCACGGCAATCGTCAGCCCGATAAATTCGGGCAGGATGGTAGAACGACGCGACCAGGTTTTGATCGGACGTTTATCGTTGCCCTCGACAGCTTTCTCAACCTTGTTGATTAAGTGCTCGTCTACAAATGGGCCTTTTTTAATCGAACGTGACATTATGTTCGCCCCTTACTTACGCTTGCGACGCGAGACAATCATATTGTCTGTGCGTTTGTTACGACGTGTGCGGTAACCTTTAGCAGGTGTACCCCATGGACTTACGGGCTCACGACCTTCACCTGTTTTACCCTCACCACCACCATGTGGGTGATCGATCGGGTTCATGGCTACACCACGAACAGTTGGGCGGACACCGCGCCAGCGCATAGCACCAGCTTTACCAATTTGACGCAAGCTGTGATCTTCGTTGCTGACTGCACCAATAGTGGCACGACAGTCAATGTGAACACGACGGACTTCGCCGGAACGTAAACGTACCTGAGCGTAAGAACCATCACGTGCTAGCAATACGGCAGATGTACCTGCTGAGCGAGCTAGTTGAGCACCTTTACCAGGCATCATTTCAATACAGTGAATGGTTGCACCGATTGGGATGTTGCGAATAGGTAGGGTGTTACCAGCACGGATAGGCGCATCCTGGCCGGACAAGAGCGTAGCACCAACTTCTAGACCACGAGGAGCGATAATGTAACGACGCTCACCGTCTGCATAACACAATAATGCGATATGCGCTGTACGGTTTGGATCGTATTCTAAACGCTCAACTTTCGCTGGGATACCATCTTTATTGCGACGGAAATCAACGATACGATAGTGCTGTTTATGACCACCGCCACGATGACGTACGGTGATATGACCGTTGTTATTACGGCCAGAGCTACGCTTTTTCTTTTCTAGTAGTGCTGCATGAGGAGCGCCTTTATGGAGCTCTGAGTGCACTACTTTAATCATGCCGCGACGACCTGCAGACGTGGGCTTAACTTTTACGAGTGCCATATTAGTTCATCTCCGTAAAGTCGAGTTCCTGACCGTCTTTAATACGAACGTAAGCTTTACGCTCGTTGCGGCGGCGACCTTCGAAACGACCAAATCGCTTGGCTTTACCGTTTTGGTTTAGGACCTGTACGGACTCGACTTCAACCTTAAACAACATTTCAACTGCTGCTTTAACTTCAAGTTTGGTCGCATCAGGTGCTACGCGGAAAGCGATTTGCTGATTATTTTCCGCTACCATCGTGGCTTTTTCAGTCACGATTGGAGCTAGGATGACTTGGTATAAGCGTTCGACGTTCATCCCAACATCTCCTCGATTTGAGCAACAGCCGCTTTAGTGATCAACACATTTTTGTAGTGGATCAAAGATAAAGGATCGGCGTCGCGCGGTTCGACCACAGCTACGTGAGGTAGGTTACGTGTAGCGAGGTAGACGTTTTCGTCAATGCTATCTGTGATGATAAGCACGGACTCAAGGCCTAAATCTTTCAGTTTTGTAGCAGCTAATTTTGTTTTAGGTGCTTCGAGGTTGAAAGACTCGACTACAGAAATACGACCTTCGCGAGCTAACTGAGAAAAAATGGACTGCAAACCAGCGCGGTACATTTTTTTGTTAACTTTGTGGCTGTAGTTTTGATCTGGCGAGTTAGGGAATGTACGACCACCCCCACGCCATAAGGGCGAGGAAGCCATACCAGCACGGGCGCGACCAGTGCCTTTTTGACGCCAAGGTTTACGTGTGCTGTAGCTAACTTCAGCACGTGTTTTTTGTTTGCTGTTTGCGCTACGAGCATTTGCTTGGTAAGCAACAACAATCTGGTGAACGAGGGCTTCGTTGAATTCACGACCAAAGACTACGTCTGAGGCGGCAAATGTAGAAGCTTGACCCTGATCATTCAGGAGCTTGAGTTCCATGATTAGGCTCCTTTGATGGCGGGACGTACAATAACGTTGCCATTTTTATGGCCGGGGACAGCGCCACGAACCAATAAAAGACCACGTTCTACGTCAACGCGCACAACATCTAGATTTTGAACGGTACGGGTAACATCACCCAAATGACCGGCCATTTTTTTACCAGGGAATACACGACCTGGATCCTGTGCCATACCGATTGAACCGGGGGCACGGTGAGAGATCGAGTTACCGTGGGAGTTACGCTGACCAGAGAAGTGGTGGCGTTTGATAGTACCGGCAAAGCCTTTACCAATGGTGGTACCTGTAACGTCAACTTTTTGGCCGGCTTCGAATACGCTTTCAATAGCGATCACATCACCAGGATTGTGTTCGGCTGCTTTAGCGGGATCTAGACGGAATTCTTTAAGGATGCTTCCAGCTTCAACGCCTGCTTTGGCATAATGACCAGCAGCAGGTTTGTTCACACGGGAGGCACGACGAGAGCCATAAGCTAGCTGTACGGCAGCGTAGCCATCGACTTCGGGCGTCTTGATTTGGGTGACGCGATTGTTGGACACGTCCAGTACAGTTACAGGTACGGATTCACCGTCTTCTGTAAATACACGGGTCATGCCGACTTTGCGCCCAACAAGGCCCAACCGCCATGCGGCAGGCACAGGTGTCGAGTTCGACATCTTATTCTCCATTCCCAACTACGATTGGTCGGGGCTAACTTGATTACGCATGCAAATAAAATTGCACACCTACTCTAACTTTAACCAGCAACTTGGTTAAGCTAATAAATATAACACGTCTATGCAAAGTCAAGCAAGAAAAACCACGGCAAGAGCCCATAAATACAACGTCTTAGTCGCTTGGCGATGGTTGTAGAGTATCCACTGTTGCTGGCTTGGTCTTATGACGGATGAGCTTATAGAGCGCAGATAACAAATACAACGCAGTAAACGCCCAGAAAACTTTAGATATAAAGCTACTGACAAAGAACTCATATTGTCCATGTGCCATTAGCAAAGACTGTCTAAACGTGTTTTCAAGTAATGGGCCTAATACAAACCCAATCAGTAAAGGAGCACGTGGAAAATGCAGAAGCACCATTACATAGCCCAAGACGCCCATGCCAAACATCACCATAACGTCAAACATGCTTTTATTGACACCATAAGCACCAAACATGCACAACACTAATACGCCGGGCAGCAACAAAGAAGGCCTGATATTTAATAGCCGTCCTAAAATAGGAATACTTGATCGGCCAATAATAAACAACAAGACCGAACCCGCTAACATCCCCATAAATAACGCGTAAATAATATTAATGTTCGTATGAAACATAAGCGGCCCAGGTTGTAGGCCATGAATCATAAATGCCCCCAATATCACAGCAGTAATGACATCGGCCGGTATACCTAGCGCAAGCAAAGGCACCATGGAAGCACCCCCTACTGCGCTATTAGCGGCTTCAGCAGCAGCTACTCCTTCGATATTTCCCTTGCCAAAGCTTTCTGGCTGAGACGATTTTCGCTTTGCTTCCCCATAAGAGAAAAAAGCAGCAGGCGTCGGACCTAAACCGGGGATTACTCCCAACACCACCCCAATCACACTACTACGTACTAAGGTTTTCCAGTAACCAAAAAAAGCACCAAAGCTAAGTCTGTTATTGCCAAGCGGCGCTGCGGGCTTATTTTTTTCTTGAGTGCTATACATTTGAAACACTTCGGGTAGCGCAAATAAGCCGATTAAAACAGGAACTAGGCTTAGGCCTGCATTCAGTTCTGTCACCTCAAAGACAAAGCGTTGCTCACCTGTAATCATATCCATGCCTACAGTAGCCAACCCTAACCCAACCGCCATTGATAAAAACCCCTTTATTTTTTCTTGAGCGGCTACCCCTGCGACTATGACTAAAGCAAACACTACCAAAGCAAAGAGCTCAGAAGGACCAAAGTCCAGCGCAAAACCAGCTAACCACGAGGCGCTCAGAATCAAAACAAAGGTTGAGACCAGGTCACCAAAACAAGAGGCATACAAGGCCATTTCCAAAGCAGAGCGTGCTTGCCCTTTTTTAGCCATTGGGTAGCCATCAAGCATTGTGCAAGAAGCGGCGGGAGTCCCAGGCGTGTTAATTAAAATAGCGCTAATTGCACCACCATACATCCCCCCTTTATAAACCCCCACTAATAACAGTAATCCAGCTATTGGCTCTAATGAAAAGGTAAAAGGCAAAGCAATGGAAATTGCCATAACTGTGCTTAGCCCGGGGATAGCGCCAATAACGGTTCCAATAAATACCCCCGCCACCAAAGCGATTAAGCCAAAGGGGTCTGCAAATAACGTCAGGCCATTGATTATGTCTTGCATGTGTTTTCTCCTTTATGAAAACAAGCCATCAATAGGACCTAAAGGAACCAGTACCTGAGCGATGTAAATAAAGAATAAAGTGATAAATGCGGGTACCACAAAAGACAACACAGCCACTTTTTTATAGCTTTTTTCGCCGGCCAGTAAGGCATACGCTGCAAAAGCAATAGCTGATGAAAGCAATAACCCTAGCGACTGAGCCAAGAAGTAATAAGGTACTAAAAAAAACACGGCCCATAGTACCGCTTTGGGAAGCTTCTCTTTTGGTGCCACTGCGCGAGTAGAGGCTTGCGATCTAAGGCTCAGGCCGCCTTGAAGCATTAAGCAACCGCCTAACCCCATCAATAAAACCGTTATGACATAAGGCCAAAAAGTAGCGGATAGCGCTAGGCTAGGAGCCTCTGCATATTGCTGTACGCCGTATGGAATTAAATAAAACCAACTAAAAAGCCCTAAAACACCAATGACTAAACCTGCTAAAAAATCTCTCATAGGTCTCCTCCTAATTAGATCTTCTGGTTTTAGATTTATTTTTTTATGCCCATTCTTAGGGCCATGTCTTTATAAAGATCTTGTTGTTGAGCAATAAACTCAGACGTCTCTGTTGGATTTAAAATACGAGGTTCAGAACCCATTTTTTTAATGAATCGCAACCAAGCTTCCTCATTTTTCACTTTATCTAAAGCCACTACATAATTAGAGACGGTTTGCTCATCCATATTGGGAGGCCCTATTAGTGCACTCCAACCTACAATCTCCTCTAAACCATCTAATCCCAACTCTTTAACTGTGGGCACCTCTTCTAAACCTTCTATACGTTCTTGTGATGTAACAAAAAGCGCCTTAACGGTTCCGCTTTGCACCTGAGGCATCACAGGACCCACATTGCCGCAAAACAAGTCTATGTGTCCTCCTGCAACAGCAGTTAAAGCGGGGCCCTCTCCTTGTGAAGGTATATGAGCAGCGGCTCTTAGAGGTTGCTCTACACCCAACTCTTCCAAAAAGCGTAATACAGCGAACTGGTTTAATGACCCCACCCCGGATGAACTATAGGTAAGTGTTCCTGGTCGTTCTGTTAACACCTCTCGCACCTCATCCACCGTACTGAGATTTTTACGCGAACTGGTCACACATACAAAAGGATCTGTTGCAATCAGTCCCAAAGGGGTAAAACCGGCTGGATCATAAGGCACTTTTTGTAAATTAGGCGCTACGGCCAAGGTGGCGATGCGAGCTAATAGCACCGTTTGGCCGTCTGGCTTGGCTTTAAAAACAAAATCAGTACCTACCATCCCTGCCGCGCCAGGACGGTTTTGTACAATCATTTTTTGATTAAGACCAGACTCAATATTTGCGGCTAAATTGCGCCCCATTAAGTCTGAAACCCCGCCCGCAGAATAAGCCACTACCAGCTCTATAGGCCCAGACGCCAAAGCAGGGGAAATAGAGGTACACGCCATCACCACAGCAACCGCGCACGTTAAACCTGTAAATTGATTTTTTCTCATTGGATTTGTCTCCGTTTTAAATTATTTATTTTCTTAAAACGCTGCTACCTGTCCATCGGCTCTTCCGTCAGACCCCCCCACGAAAGCTCCGTTTTTCATTCGCCAAATAATTTGCCCGCGCCCAAACCCAGTGTCATCTGGAGAAACCACTATGTCGTGACCCCGCGCCAATAAAGCCCGTACCACATGTTTAGGCATCGATTGCTCAACCCGTACTGTGTTTCCTTTTACCCATTGCCATCTGGGTGCATCCAACGCAGCTTGGGGGTGCATATGATGTTGAATCGTATTTAATACCATTTGCACATGCCCCTGAGGCTGCATAAATGCCCCCATCACCCCAAACGGCCCAACGGCTTCGTTTCCTTTGGTTAAGAACCCAGGCATGATGGTGTGATAAGGCCTTTTATTTGGGCCAATTTCATTAGGATGGCCGGAAATCGTATTAAAACTATGACCGCGGTTGTGTAACGCAATGCCGGTGTCAGGTACCACTATTCCACTTCCAAACCCCAAATAGTTAGATTGAATAAAACTGACCATCATGCCGTTTTTATCAGCCGCAGCTAGATAGACGGTATTGCCTCGCTTGGGTAAGCCAGCCATAGGCTCTGTGGCTTGATCGGTAATAAGAGCACGTCTTTGCGAAGCGTAATCCTTACTCAAAAGTGCTTGTACCAAATGCGGATCCGTACTGTCTCCCACATGAGCTAACGCATCGATAAACCCCAATTTCATTGCTTCAATTTGCAAATGAATCGCCTGCTCGTCTTCTCTGTGCTTGCCTAAATCCATCTCGTCAAGAATAGTTAGCGCTAATAAGGTAGCTAATGCTTGAGTATTAGGCGGCAACTCCCACACGGTATAGCCTTGATAATCCGCCGAAATGGGTTCTACCCACTCTGGCTGGTAAGCAGCTAAGTCTTGTGCATCAATAAGCCCACCAGTCTGCTGAGCAAATGAAGTAATAGCCTCTGCCAGCTCTCCAGTATAAAAATCTTCACACCGTGTGGATGCCAAACGCTCTAAGGTTTGAGCTAGGGCCTCACAACGCCAAAGCTGACCAGCCTCTGGCTCAAAGCCTTGTGGCATAAATGTCTGGTGCCAAGCAGCATACGGTTGCTCGGTATGAGTAGACATCATTTTTTTAGCGCGACGCCAATACTCTGCAACTACAGGCGAAAGAGGATAGCCTTCTCGAGCGTAGTGAATAGCTGATTTAAACAAATGGTTAAAATCTGTTTTACCAAAGCGGCTATGTAACTCTGCCCAAGCTCGAGGAGCCCCTGGCACGGTTACTCCAGACCACCCTAGAGGCCCCAATTTATCCCCTTGTTTTAAACCTAATGCCTCGTACGAAGTGTTCCGTGAAGACCGACCAGAACCATTTAAAGCGTGAACCTTGGAACCATCCCAAACCAATGCAAAGGCATCACCGCCAATTCCATTTTGCGTTGGCTCAACCACAGTCAATGTAGCACCCGCCGCTATAGCAGCATCAATCGCATTTCCACCTTGTCGTAATACCTCTAACCCAGCCTCAGCCGCGAGCGGATGCGATGTTGCCAGCATTCCGCCATTGGCGTAGACAGGTTCTCTGGATACCCCATAAGGGTTGTACTGATTCATTAAGTTGTCTCCTGATTTTATTTTTACACGACAAACCAATCGTACCATTACGAACCAACAACACAACTCGTTTTCTAAAAAAAGACACAAAACCAGTGAAAACACCTAAAAACGAAACAAAACATTATGTTTTTTGATGATTTATGGAACCATTTATCATTATTGGTACCATCTATGTTTTTCTAAAACCAATTCACAAAAACTTTAGCTTAAACTGGTGTTTATAGCGCTCTCTTAGCTATGCACTTATTCACTAATTAACCTGTGATATGAATACTCCCATGCATCCCCCTCGTCGTTCGGGAGAGGTTCTCGAAATTCTCCGAATACTTTTAGAAAGCCCTGACTATCCTCCAGGGACTCAGCTAACACCCGAGCGAGAGCTTGCCGCCATGCTTAATACAAGTCGTAGAGCATTAAGGGAAGCCCTGTATATTTTGGAGTCAGAAGGAAAAATTGAACGTACACCTGGGCGAGGCACCCGAGTACTCGACCCAGAAAATAAAGTGTTTTTAGTGCAACGTGTTTTACAGCACACCAGCCCGCTTGAGATTCTTGATGCGCGTTATTTATTAGAGCCTGCGTTAGCAGCCGCAGCCGCTGTGCATGCTACCCCTTATGATTTGGCGCGTATGCAGCAGTATTTTGATAAAACGCTAGATGCAGAAAACCACCGCGAGTGGGAAAAGTGGGATGCCTTGTTTCACAATAGCCTGGGCGCTGCTAGTAATAACCCCATTCTTAAACATTTTTATGATGTTCTTACTCATGCTAGAACCTCAACAGAATGGGGCAAACTACGCAAAAAAACCCTAACAGAAAAAAAGCGACGCCACTATATCCAACAACACCAAGAAATTATGAATGCGATTAAAAACCGTGATGCAGACCAAGCCGCTCTAGCAATGCGACTGCACTTAACCTCTGTACGCAATAGCCTGCTTAAAGTCTTACTCCAAAGCTAAAAAGGACTCTAAGTAGCAGTGAGCTCATAACTTGGGTAAAAAATGCGCAACATAGTCATTTACTGGCGAGTGTTGGATTTCTAACGGCGTGCCAGCTTGCTCTACGCGGCCATCACGTAAAATGACGATATGCTGCCCTAACTTTAAGGCTTCATCAATATCATGCGTCACAAACACAATGGTTTTATTGAGCTTCTGTTGCAGTGCGATTAACTGATCCTGCATTTCTTGCTTGATAAGCGGGTCCAAAGCGGAAAAGGCCTCATCCATTAATAAGATCTCGCTATCGGTGGCTAAAGCCCTAGCCAACCCAACACGCTGACGCATGCCTCCTGACAGCTCATCAGGATAATGGTGTTCATAACCCGCTAGTCCAACTTTATCTACCCACTCTTTGGCTAATTGTTCTTGGGTTGCTTTAGTTTCATGCCTGACCTTTAAGCCTAGGGCCACATTATGCAGTACATTTAAATGTGGCAATAAAGCAAAGCCTTGAAAGACCATGCTCATTTTTTGACGTCGTACTTGGCGTAACTGATCAAGAGAATAATGCAAAATATTTTCACCGTCTAAGCGCACTTCGCCTTTAGTCGGATCGATAAGACGATTGATATGACGGATTAAGGTGGATTTGCCCGAGCCAGATAACCCCATGACACATGAAATCTCCCCTTTTTTAAAGGTGGCGCTTACGCCGGCTAAACCTACGTTCAAGCCCGTCGCCTCTTGCACCTCATTTTTACTGTGCCCCTGCTCTAATAAACGTACTGCCTCGGCTGGGTTTGAACCAAAAACCTTGATAAGTTGATGAAGCTCTAGTTTGTTTTGCATACAGTCACCTACTTAGTCTGAGGCCGACGATCACGGCGTGATTTACCATAAGCTTGAGTAATACGATCAATCACAATCGCTAAAATCACAATAGCTATGCCAGCTTGTAAACCCCGCCCTATATCTAATGTTTGAATCCCTGCTAGCACATCTTCACCTAGGCCTTGGGCACCAATCATTGAAGCAACCACAACCATAGACAACGCCATCATTGTTGTTTGGTTAATACCTGCCATAATGCTGGGTCGAGCTAAAGGCAGACTCAATTGCGTCAGCATTTGCCAACGCGTGACACCAAAAGACTGTACGGCCTCTACTAGTTCATGATCTACCTGCCTAATCCCTAAACTGGTTAAGCGTATCAATGGCGGTACTGCATAAATCACAGTGGCAAATAAAGCTGGCACCTTGCCCAAACCAAACAGCATCAGAACGGGGATCAAATACACAAAACTAGGCATGGTTTGCATCATATCGAGCAATGGCATAACTAAACGTCGCACTACTCGTACTCGTGCTACCAGAATGCCTACTGGGATGCCTATTACAATAGAAAGCCCAGTAGAAACCACAACCAAAGCTAAGGTTTGCTGTAACTTAGCCCATAAACCCATGGCACCAATAAGAAAAAAGCCTACAGTAAATAAAAGGGCCATCCGCACCTTACGCGTAGCATGCCAGCTTAACAAGGCGATCAAAGCCAGCATCAACCAAGGCGGCATGCTTACAAACAAACGCTCCAAAGGCTGCAATATTGATTGAAGCAACACCTGACTAACTGATCTAAAGGCCTCGCCACTACTACGCACAAGCACTGTTAGGTAGTGATTAATTGAATTAGCCATCGACCAGTCAGGAAAAAAAGAAGAGCGAACAACAGGAGCTTTTTCTGATTCACCTTGGTGACTAGCTAACAACCGTTGTGCAACAGGTTCAGGTACCCAATTCATCCATAAGTCAGGATTTGTCTCTATAAACCGCTCTGCCACTTGAGAGCCAGTCAGTTTTTGCTCAGACATATCTAATATGGCCTGATTAATCACAGCAGCCGGCACTGAGTATTTTTCAAAAAAACTCACCAATTGTGGATGCGTTTGTGCAAACGCGTCTGATACCGCTATACGTAGATGAGAAGCCAGAAAATCGGTCTTACATGCTTGATCGGACTGTGCCACGATGGCTTCCCAACATGTGCGATTAAAAGGGTGCTGCTCTAAACGCGTAAAATCGTATTTCGCCATCAAGCCTGCTGGTTGCCAATAATAAAATAAAATAGGCTCACGACGCTCATACGCCGAACTAATAGCTGCATCTAAAGCGGCACCCGTTCCTGCACGAAAGTTTTCATAAGTCGTATTTAAACCCAGCACCTTGAGTAGGCCTGTATTCGTGGTCTCGCAAACCCAACCTGTAGGACAGTTATAAAAACGTCCCTGCTCTGACTGGGTAGGACTTTTAAAAAGCGTAGTGTAATCAGCAAGCTGCTCCACACTTTTTAACTGTGGAGCTAACGGCTCTAGATTTTGAGTAGGATCACCTTGCACCAGATACGTGGGCACGTACCACCCTTGCTCGGCCCCGCCCTCTAGGGTGTCACCCACCACTTTTACCTGACCAGCTTCAATGCCTTTTTCAATGATCTCGGTACGCCCATCCCATAGCTCTGCCAACACTTGAATATCATTTTGAGTTAATGCTACCTCTAGCGCAGCGGAACTGCCTGGCACGACCTCTACCTCGCAACCATAGCCTTTTTCTACTATAGTTTTTAACAGGTAAGTAGAAAATGCAGCGCTCTCCCAGGCCAAATCAGCAAAACGAATAGGTGAAGTACCGCAATCATAAACAGGTGGTGAGCTTGAGGAGGTATTTTGTGCCTGAGCTGTGTTTGTTATCACAAGCACCATGTTCATCAAGGCAGCTAGCGCCACCCACCTGAAATAACATAATACATATTTTCGTGCCGAGCTAACCATGCTGACTCCTCGTACCCGCCTTTATGGCATAAGTAGACGTTGCGCTAACTTCAGCAAAAGTCAAAGCAACGATTTCATTCGCACACGAATTATATCAAGGCTAATTTTTTAAACCTAGACAAAAAAAACGAGGCTGCTTGCCTCGTTTTTTATCTATCAATAAGTGAGTGGTTAGACTTCTTTAAGTTGATTGGGTGTGTAGGCACCTGATGCTACTGGTTTTCTATTTTTAGAACGTTTAATAGACCAAGCGCTAAGTGCAGAAATAACCCCTACAACGCTTACATAGCCAGCCACATACCAAGGTTGATTATCATTCGCATGCAGTAATGCCGTTGCAATCATGGGTGTAATACCCGAAGCAAAAATGCCTGAAAATTGGTACACAAACGATATGCCGGTGTAACGCACATCGGTGTCGAACAGTTCACAAAACAACGCAGCCTCAGGCCCATACACGGACGCATACAAAATGCCAAAAGGCACAATAATAGACAGCCATACAATCAATACGTTATCTACATTGGCTGTCATTAGGTAAAGAGCAGGAAAAGCCGACACACCTGTAATTAAAGAGCCCCAAAAATACGTTTTAGTTCGACCCACTTTATCTGACAAAGCACCAAAAAAGGGAATACTCAAACACATTACTAGTGAAGCAATCAACACACCTGTTAAAGCGGTGGTACGATCCATCCCTAAGTCATTACTTAGGTAGCTAATGCTAAACACACCAAAGATATTAAAAAACACACCATCAATATAACGGGCACCCATACCGCGTAAAATATTTCCAGGGTAGTTTTTCAGCATGCTTAAAAATGGCTGTTTATTTTCTGCATTATTCGCCTTCATTTTTTCAAACTCTGGGCTTTCTTTCACAGCCACACGTATATAAAGGCCCAGCAAAACCAATAAAGCAGAAAGCAAAAAGGCAACACGCCAACCCCAAGCATAAAAATCTTCAGGGCTCAAAACCGCCGTAAGCAAAGCAACTACACCTGAAGCCAAGCATAGACCTAATGCCAAGCCCACTTGGGGCCAAGAAGCATATAAACCTCGCTTGTTTTTTGGTGCGTATTCATAAGCCATTAATACAGCCCCGCCCCATTCACCACCTAGACCTATACCCTGCAATATGCGGCAGATCAAAAGAAGAATAGGTGCCCAAATGCCAATGCTTTCATAGGAAGGTATAAGACCAATAGCAAAGGTAGCAGTGCCCATCAAGATCAAAGTGGCAATTAAGGCCCCTTTACGACTGACACGATCACCAATATGACCAAAAATAATGCCCCCTAAAGGTCTGGCCACAAAACCAATCGCAAAGGTGGCATAAGCCAACATGGTGCCAATAAACGCATCGTCGGCTGGAAAATACAATTTATTAAAAACGAGTCCTGCAATCACCCCATAAAGAAAAAAGTCATACCACTCAATCGTGGCACCGATCACGGAAGCACGAATGACGCGATGCACCTCTTGTTTTTTATCTGCTTGCATGGTTTGTCTCCTAGGTGTTTTATTAGGCTACTGCGCTGTATTCCGGTGAAGGAGAAAGGTGTTTTTTTTGATCCTCTAAAATCATCGTTGCAGCTTTTTCTGCGATCATCACCACAGGCACGTTGGTGTTGCCAGAAACAAGCGTAGGCATAATGGATGCATCTACTACACGTAAACCTTCTAAGCCATGAATACGCAGTCTCTCGTCAACCACAGCCATTTCATCGTGCGCTAAGCCCATCTTTGCGGTGCCAGAAGGGTGAAAAATGGTAGCCCCATAATTACGACAAAACTCCAACACCTCTTCGTCACTTTGCTGATCTAAGCCTGGGCGGTGCTCACGAATTAAGAGTTCACCCAATGGGCCTGTGCTGGCTATGCGTCGTGCAAGGCGCACCGAAGCAATTGCAGTTCTGCGGTCTAGATCTGTGCTTAGGTAATTAGGGTGTATAGCCATAGACTGTGCAGGATCTGTACTTTTTAAACGCATATAACCGCGCGATTCAGGTCGTAGTTGGCATACGGATATAGTGCAACCTGAAAACGGGTGTACTTGCCCGCCCGCTTGGTCTGCAGAAAGCGTACCAAAGTGAAACTGCACATCAGGTGTTTTAGCTTCGCCCGGCAACGCATAACAAAATGCCCCTCCTTGATTAATTCCTATAGCTAAAGGCCCCGAACGCGTCAGTAACCATTGCAAACCTATTTTGCTCTTACCCCATAAATTTCTTAATTGATCGTTATTCGTGATGGGTTTAGCTACCTCATAAATCAGACGTAACTGCAAATGGTCTTGTAAGTTTTCTGCGACCCCTTTGAGATTTTTTTGTACCGGGATCCCCATTTTCATTAGTTCCTCTGCGGGTCCAACCCCAGACAACAGCAGAATTTGAGGACTTTGAATGGCTCCAGCACTCAAAATCACCTCTTTTTTGGCGCGTATAGTGTGCTTTGCATTGTCTTTATGGCTTAGCTCAACACCTACTGCGCGATTATTTTCAAACAATACACGGTGCACCAAGTGTTCCGTTTTAATAGTTAGATTTTGTCTTTGCTGTGCTGAACGCAAATACGCCACAGCAGTGGATTGACGCAGACCATTTTTAGTTGTGAGTTGGTAATACCCTACGCCAAACTGATCCCCCGAATTAAAATCATCCACACGGGGAACCCCTTCCATTTGAGCTGATTCAATAAATGCATCGACTAGTTCATGGTTTGCAGGAATAGAGGTTGCACTTAATGGCCCTTCTTTGCCCCGAGTTGCACTAGCCGGCAAATCGTTATTTTCTAGTTTACGAAAATAAGGTAAGCAGTCCTTCCAGCTCCAGCCTTTATTGCCTAAGTCTGCCCATCGATCGTAATCCTGTTTTTGACCACGAATAAAAATCAACCCATTGATAGAGCTACAACCCCCTAAGGTCTTACCCCGAGGCCAATAAAACTGTCGTTGATTCATGTGTGGATCCGCTTCAGTTTCAAAAGCCCAATTTAAATTTTTATTAAACATGGTTTTGCCATAGCCAATAGGGATATGGATCCACATGTTTTTATCCGCAGGGCCAGCTTCAATCAAGCACACAGAAAAACGCCCATCCTCACTGAGGCGATTCGCTAAAACACAACCTGCTGAACCGCCTCCTACCACAATGTAATCGTATTCTTCTTGCATATCCGTCTCCTTTATTATTGCTTTTAATGTAAGGAGTTATGTGTTTGACACCTATAGGGTTTATGCGCAAAAAACCATTATTGGAACCAACTGTTTTAAAACCGTGTCATTTTCAAGTTAATCTAGGGCTAATTTATAAAAATATTATGGGAGACGACACCACATGCTTCAACATAACGGCCCTGTACGCGCCTTATTAATCGTAGAAACACTAGCTAACTCTTCAGAGCCTTTAAGCGTAAATGAACTCATACATAGCACGGGCATTCCTAAAAGCAGTCTAATTCGTCACTTACGAAGTTTGAGTGAAACGGGCTTTATTATTCGCTTGCCTGAACAGCTTGGCTATACCATAGGAGCTCGTAGTTTGCGACTCAGTGCTAATGCTCTGCATTCAACACATTTTGCTCGCGCAGCACGTGCTGTGTTGAAAAAGCTTGTCGCAAAAATCAATGAATCATGTAATTTGACAATCTTGGCAGAAGACTCTGTCCGGTATTTGGTTCGCGTAGAAAGTGATGCCCCATGGAGCCTACAACTGTATGTGCAGCCTAATACATCCGTGCCATTACACTGCACTGCTAGCGGCAAACTGTTCTTGGCACATCTTGCCTTAATAGAACAAAAATCCTATCTACATCGTTTAGAGTTAAAAGCTTTTACTAAAAACACCATTACCGAGGTGTCGGTTTTGAAAGCTGAGCTCGAGCATAGTAGACGCCAAGGCTTTGGAGTAGATAATGAAGAATTTGTGACAGGGATGGCTGCTATAGCTGTCCCAATTGATGACCCTAAAGATCCTACACGAGTGTTAGCAACGGTAGCCTGCCATGCCGTTACCGCCAGAACAAGTTTAAGCCAACTACTCTCCTATCGCCCCGTCATGGCTCAAGCTGCTGCAGAAATAAAAACGCTGCTAGAGTCATAATTCAGCCATAAAAAAAACCGAATACATGTCGGTATTCGGTTTTCATCACCTCGTAAAACTACGCGGTTAAATATTTTTACTGTAGTGCGATCTCTACATCTACACCAGCAGGTAGATCTAAACGCATCAAAGCATCAACTGTTTTATCAGTTGGATCAACGATGTCCATTAGACGCTGATGGGTACGAATCTCGAACTGGTCACGTGCTGTTTTGTTGACGTGAGGGGAGCTCAAAATGTCGTAACGACGAATGCGTGTAGGTAGAGGTACAGGACCACGAACTACAGCACCGGTGCGCTTAGCCGTATCCACGATCTCGGCTGCAGACTGATCGATGAGTTTGTAATCAAACGCTTTTAAGCGAATGCGAATTTTCTGGTTTTTCATGTGGATTCCTAAAGAACGAAATAAACGGGGGGAAAAGCCCCCCGCCATCATAAACTAAAAATTAGTTTATTTGATGATTTTAGCTACCACGCCAGCGCCAACAGTACGGCCACCTTCGCGAATCGCGAAACGTAGACCTTCTTCCATGGCGATAGGAGCGATCAAGGAAACG
>NZ_JBGJKZ010000004.1:0-247412 GCF_041359055.1 Paenalcaligenes hominis | reverse complement strand
GCTACTTAACTTTTTGGGGTCTTTTTTATGCAGAGAAAGTGCTGTGATTAGCCACGCTGAGCTAAGGCCGCACCATTTTTAAAATAATCTTGGATGCCACTAAGCATGGCCCGTGCTAATTTGTCTTGGTGGCCCGCGCTGCTGAGTAGTTTTTCCTCGGTGGGATTACTGATAAACGCTGTTTCAATTAATATGGATGGGATATCAGGGGCTTTTAGCACAGCAAAACCAGCGCGCTCGACTTGGCGCTTGTGCAAGCGATTGACTTTGCCAATTTCGCCTAAAACGCCGTTGCCTATACGCATTGAGTCGTTAATCTGGGCTGCAGTAGAGAGATCCAGCAAAACTTGAGCGACTTGTTTGTTGTGAGAGCCGATATTAATACCGCCAACTAAGTCTGCCTCGTTTTCTTTTTTAGCCAGCCAACTGGCGGCACTGCTAGTTGCGCCGTTTTGAGATAGCGCGTACACCGATGAACCACGTGCAGTGGGCTTTATCCACGCATCTGCATGGATAGAAATAAATAAGTCAGCTTGAACACGACGGGCTTTTTGCACGCGTACCCCTAAAGGCACGAAAAAATCTTTATCGCGTGTCATATAGGCGCGCATGTTGGGCTGGGCGTCGATGAGTTTTTTTAAGCGATGGGCAATTTGTAGTACTACGTCTTTTTCGCGCACCCCGCTAGGTCCAATAGCGCCTGGGTCTTCACCACCGTGACCTGGGTCTAGAGCGACCAAAATAGGACGGTTTTGACGCGTGGGGCTGACTTGAGGCACTGGCTCGCTAGGTTTCGGCACAGAGGCGGGTTTTGTTAAAGGAGGGGGAGTACTTTGCCCTGTAACCGTAGGGACGGGCACAGAGGGTTGGGATTGCGCTAGCTGGTCAAGCACAGCGGCAAGTGGGTCCTCGTCGGCAGCGTTTTGAAGAGCCAAGAGGGGATCACGTGCTACACGGGGATACAAATCAATAACTAAACGGTATTTGTATTCACCAATGGGTTTTAAGGTAAAAACCTGAGGGGCGATGGGTTGTTTAAGGTCTAGAACCAAGCGCACTACATCCGCACTAAACTGACCCACACGCACATTTTGAATGTAGGGGTCATTGGCGCGGACCTTGGAGACGAGCTCGTGCAAGGTGGAGTTGAGTTGCAATCCTTTTAGGTCAATCACCATGCGGTGAGGGTTATCTAAAGTGAAGTGTTCGGACTGAAGTTCTTGGTCGAGCTCTAGGGTGACGCGTGTGTAATCGTCGGCTGGCCATGTTCGAACCGCCACAATACTGTTGGCATGAGCAATTCGAGGCACAATGGGAAACACAAGTAGAGTCGTTGCAGAGGCAACGAAACGGCGTCGGCTAGAGCAAACGCTATTCATCGTTAGATGCTTTGGTTGAGAGTGTTTAGCCATGTTTGTCCTTTGTTGCTATAGGCAGTAATAGTTAAGTCTCGCCCTTCGCCTTGGTACTCAAGGTGCAGTGTTAAGTCGGGATGGGGTAATAGCCCGCCTGCTTTTTCTGGCCACTCGATAAGTACAACGGCTTTTTCCTCTAGAATATCACGAAAACCGGCCTCTACCCATTCCTCGGGGTCGTTAAAACGATAGAAATCAAGATGATAGAGATTAAAGTTAGAAACTTTATAGTTTTCTAGCAACGCATAGCTAGGACTTTTGATACGACCGGTAACGCCTAAGGCACGCAGAAAGGCTCGGGTAAATGCGGTTTTACCAGCACCTAAGTCGCCCTCTAAGTAAAGGTGGACGCTGCTTTCAAGCGGTTGTACTGCTTGAGCCAAACGCTGCGCGAGCGCGTTGGTTGCATCTTCGTCTGCAAGAAATTGGTGATAAGTAGCCAATGCTGAGGTGGAGGAAGACATAATCGTTAATTTAAGCAAATAGCCAACAAAATGACGTGTACCTACCATAGTGGCAGAAAGTCAAAGAGTCTTATTATAGATTGCTTAGAAAGGTTTTTTCTTTTTATAATTTCTTTTTGGCCCCATAGTTAAATGGATATAACTTTCCCCTCCTATTTTTTTGGGCAACCTAGGTGAAAATCTAGGTGTGAATGTGCTTAAATTCGGCGAACCCCCTGTCTTGTACGAGGCAACGCCGAGCGAAGCAGTGTTATGCACACTGAACGTGTAGAGACTAGACAGGCACCACCTACCTATTACTTGTTAGTATTACAGGGTGAAGGCATAGTCCAGACCACAAAGTAACCACATATTGGCTTACGCGGTGAAAACCGTAGTGGTACGAAGGGAAGATTGCAGGTTCGATTCCTGCTGGGGCCGCCATCACATAAAAAAGTGCCTGTATATGAATAGGCACTTTTTTTATAAAGCACGTATTACCATTGACCAAAAAATACGCCTGCTTTTTTATACGCATCGGTGCCTTTTTCTATGGCAGCCGTAGTAACGGTAGTACGACGTTTTAATTGACTGAACCAGATTAGTAGCTCTTGGCGTAATTCGTCGCGAATAGCTTGGTGGCTAGCACTGCGGCCCAAGTCTTGAAACTGGTGCGGGTCGTTTTCTAGGTCAAAAAGCTGCTCGGGTAAATCCATCCAGTACACATAATACCAACGCTCGGTGCGTATGGCCCAGGCCCGCGAGTTAAATGGAGTACGGTTCAATAACAGCCTAGAGCGCCTATAGCTATAGTCCAACTCTGAGTACACAGTATTGCGCCAAGTCTTATGTTCTTGGAAAAGTACAGGCTGTAGGCTGCGCCCTTCAAGACGGTGACAAGGAATGGGTATCCCCAGTGCATCCAAAATAGTGGGTAAAATATCCACGGCTTCTACCATTTCCGTTAAGCTTTGACCGCGCGATGCATCGGCGCTAGCTCGTGGATCCATAATAATCATAGGCACCTGTTGGACGGTATCGTAAAACAACTCTTTTTCACCCAACCAATGGTCGCCCAGAAAATCACCGTGATCTGCAGTAAATATAACCAAAGTGTTATCCATAAGCCCTTGGTGTTCCATATGCTCAAACAGACGGCCCAAATGCTCATCTAGTTGAGAAATCAAGCCTTGGTAAGCAGGACGTACGGTACGTATGCACTCGTCTTGTGCAAAGCTTTGTGACTCCTCTTGTTCACGATAAGCCGCGACCACAGGGTGGGCATGGTGTTTTTCTTCTTCGTTGCGTATAACTGGCAAGCACTGATCGGCGTTATACATAGCGTGATATGGGGCTGGTGCAATGTAGGGCCAGTGGGGTTTAACATAACTCAAGTGCATGACCCACGGCTGATCGCCTTGTTTTTTCATGAAATCGATAGCCTGATTTGTCATATAGGCCGTTTCAGAGTGCTCTTCTTTGACTACGGCTGGAAAGCGCGCATTACGCATGAACCAACCGCTGACTTTTTCGCCTTGGTCATTCAGGGCAGAGATAACATAATCTGTCCATGGGTCGTCTGACTCGTAGCCATGGTGCCGTAAATAAGCCGGATAACCGCTTTCTTGACCGGGCTCATGGTGACCATCATAGCGGTCAATTTCCTCAAAGCCGCCATTATAAAGGAGTTGACCTAACTCACTGCCCCCATCAAGGTTGAGACGGGCTAAGCCTTCGTGATCGGGCATAACATGTGTTTTGCCTGCCAAGACTAGATTAAGCTTATGCTGACGCAGGTATTCGCCCATCGTCACCTCGCCCACGGATAAAGGCACTCGATTCCATGTGGCACCATGCGTAGAGGGGTAGCGGCCAGTGTAATAGCTCATACGAGAGGGGCCGCAAACCCCAGAGTTCACAAAAGCACGCTCAAATTTGACGCCTTTTTTCGCTAGAGCATCAATGTTAGGTGTACGTATATAAGGGTGACCATAACAGGCTAAATGATCAGCGCGTAACTGGTCCGCCATAATAAATAACACATTTTTTACTACTGACATTACTCGTTCACCTTGTAGCCGGATGCTTGAATAATAGGAGTCCACAGCTGTTTAAAACCATTAATGATGACGGTGGACTCTGAGCGGTCTGCTGCCACGGGCGGTAAATCGCTGTTTTTAAAACGCTCTTGGATTTTAGGTTGGCTTATGATGTCTTTAATTAGATCGCCCAAATACGTCACTTTGGCGTCATCTGCGTCTGCAGACATATAAAAAGCATTCCACCCCGCCGCCTGAATATCTAAACCACTTTGCTGCAGGGTAGGGACACCGTCTAAGTTAGGGGCAGGCTCTAGCCCTGAGGTGGCTAGAACACGTATTCGCCCCCCTTTGTGTTGAGGCGTCAGCACATCCATGGTGTCGATGGCAACAGGAATTGAGCCTCCAATTAGATCATTCAGGGCTGGAGCAGAGCCACGGTAACTAATCGCCTCGGCGTCCACACCACTTTTTTCCGCTAGCATGAGCGCAAAGAAGTGCGGCAAGCTTCCTGATGCTGGTACAGCCACATTAAAATCGTTTGGATTGTCCTTTACCCATTGAAGTAGATCATCCATTGTTTTAAGCGGACTATCAGCGGCTACGGCAACACCAAAGGTGTAATCGGTAATAACAGAAACAGGTTTGAAATCGACGTCTGGATCGTAACTTAAATTATTAATGACCAAAGGCGCAATTACCATCGTAGCCGGGTTAGCTATAATCATGATGTCTTTAGATGCACCCTGATTTTTGGCATATTGAGCCGCAATACGCCCACCTGCTCCAGTACGGTTTTCTACGACTACATTGACTTTTAAGCGCTCTTGTAATTGGTCGGCAACAAATCGAGCGGCTCGATCTGAGGCTCCACCTGGGCTATAACCTACTGCTATATAAAATGGGTTACTAAATGAGGGGGTCTCGGCCAAGGCTGGGCTTACCTGCCACAAAATGCCAGTAGCGACCAACGGTGCGGCGATTTTTTTTAGCCATAGTTTCATTGTGTTATTCCTCCATTTTTTTATCATGTGATGCGGTATTAAACACCATAGCAATGGAGTAAATGGTTGATCTAATCAAGTATGCGAATTAAAGGGATAACCCCATGCAAGAACGAGGAGAGGTTATGACGGGTTTTTTACGTTCACAGCCATTGTTTCAGCTGTATTTGGCTTGGTCTTCCGCAAACCCCATGTTTGTACGTTTAAGTGAGGGGCGATTTAATATCACGCGTCGTGAATGGCGTATCGTCGCAACGTTAAGTCATTTTGAGCGGTTAAGCGTATCAGAGCTAGCGCACGAGGTGCAGTTAGACTTGGTGCGCACATCACGTACCGTTACGCGCTTAGTGGAAAAAGGTTTGGTGTCTCGTGTTAAAAATCGCACCAATGCACGCTCGGTATGGGTGCAGTTAGAACCAAAAGGCTGTGCTATTTATGAAAAGATGAGGCCATTGGTCGAAGAGCTAAACCAGTTATTGATCCAAGACCTAAGTGCGGCTGAGCAAAAGCAACTTACTACGTTGTTAAACACAATCACTAGACGCGCCCAACAACTTAATACCTCTACATTTATTACGGATAAAGCGCGGCGCGGCAACCGGTAGTTCCATCAAAATGCGAGCAAAGCTTCGTCCTTTAGGGCAAGGAGGATGTCAATTGGGGGATTATCATCCATCACAGCGCAGTCCTAGGGAAACTACTAACATTAAACATTAAATGGTTAATGTAAATTAGTTAACCATATTGATTAATTTTTAGTTAAGGAGGCGGCTATGGCTGATCTTTTTGATAACCCAATGGGCTTAGCTGGATTTGAGTTTATAGAGTTTGCAGCACCTACCTCAGGTGTATTAGAGCCCTTATTTGAAAAGCTTGGCTTTACCGAAGTAGCCCGTCATCGCTCTAAAGACGTATCCTTATACCGACAAGGTGATATTAATTTCATTGTGAATCGTGAACCTAAAAGTTTGGCTTCGTACTTCGTGGCCGAGCATGGTCCAGCGGCGTGTGGCTTGGCTTTCCGAGTGAAAAATTCTCAAAAAGCGTACCAACGTGCTCTAGAGTTAGGGGCGCAACCTATTGATATTCCTACTGGTCCTATGGAGTTGCGTTTACCAGCTATTAAAGGCATTGGGGGCGCTCCATTGTATTTGATTGATCGCTACCAAGAAGGCGAGTCCATCTACGATATTGATTTTGAGTTTTTACCAAATGTGGATCGTAACCCAGTAGGGCATGGCTTTAAAGTTGTGGATCATCTAACACATAATGTGTACCGCGGTCGCATGGCGTTTTGGGCTGATTTTTACGAACGCTTATTTAACTTCCGTGAAATCCGTTATTTCGATATCAAAGGCGAGTACACGGGGTTAACTTCAAAAGCCATGACCGCACCTGACGGCAAAATTCGCATTCCGCTAAACGAGGAGTCTAAACAGGGTGGCGGTCAAATTGAAGAGTTTTTAATGGCATTTAATGGCGAAGGCATACAGCATATTGCGCTGCTTAGCGATAATATTTTTGAGTCCATTGATGCCTTACGTGCTGCGGGTGTGCCCTTAATGACAGCACCTAGCAATACCTATTATGAAATGCTTGCCGAGCGCTTGCCTGGTCATGGCGAAGAGGTTTCAGAGCTGCAAACGCGTGGTATTTTGCTTGATGGCACCACAGAAGGGCAACAACCCCGTTTGTTGCTACAGATTTTCTCAGAGCCTGTACTTGGCCCCGTGTTTTTTGAATTTATTCAACGCAAAGGGGATGAAGGTTTTGGCGAGGGCAACTTTAAAGCGTTGTTCGAATCGCTTGAACGCGATCAAATTCGTCGTGGTACTTTATCTGCCGAAGAAACGGCCTAATTACGACGCGTTTATTAATGCTGTAGGCGCTATTGCTTTACGAAGCCGTAGCGTCTTTTTTTGTCAAACTGCCAGCTTGAATGATCATTTGGGTAATCACATCTAGTTGGGTTTGGGTAGCGATTTCATCTATATCAAAAACACGCATAATTGCAATACCGCGTAGGGCAGAAAAAATAACATACGCAAACTGCTCTGGTTGAGCATGACACGCAGCAACCTCGGGGAAAACTTCGACAAAATGAGCAAAGTAGATGGGATCATGTACCGAGCGATGCACGTTAATTTTTTCAAACAAAGCAGTGTTTTGTGAACCAAAGAACATGCTCCATGCTGCAATATAACTGGGGGCTCCGTAGACATCTTTCCACGCTTGGTACACAAACTCGTGGGCGCGCTGGGATAAAGGCAGTTGCAATGCATCCACTGACCACCCTTTGCCTATAGTAGCCAAGGGGGCCATGACGGCCTCAACCACTTCTTCCATTAAGCTTTGACGATTACCAAACTGATGCTGAACGGCACCTAAGGTTACATTTGCGCCCCGAGCAATGTCTTGCAGATTAGTTTTTTGGTAGCCTACTGTCTGAAGTAAGTGCAGCGCGGACTGAATAATTTTGCGTTTTGTTTCGTGGCTGCGCTCTGATTGGGTACGCCGTTTAGTTGAGGTTTTTTTTGTCGTCGTTGTCATGCGGATTCAGATAGAAGCTAGATAAAAAATGCTGTAGAGGTGGTGCATGTATGAATTGTCTTCAAAGCATTTTAGGACCTGTACTTTAATCTCGCAATCAAAGCACAAAATGGTTAAGGCTAACCCCGCATAGTAAACCCTAACAAAAATGCCATACGTTTTTGAGTATGGCATTTTTGTTTAAGGTTCTATTTTGGTTTAGATTGACTGAAAATACATGGCGACAGCATCGGCTAAGGTTTGATCACTTTGTGAGTTGCGCCCACTGACCCCAATAGCGCCGATCAAGCGGTTATCGCTACTGTATAAAGGAGTGCCCCCAGGGACTGCAGTAAGCTGGTCATCCATGTAGTCTTGGGTCTGCAGATGATCTTGTTGCAACTGCAAATGAAATTCCGTAGTTGCAATACCTAAACGAGCAGCGCTATAGGCTTTAGAAATAGCAAGCGTGATGGATTGAACAGGAGCCTGATCCATGCGCTCGAACCAAATAAGGTCACCAGAGCTGTCTACAATAGCAAAGCAGACTGGACTTAAAGCGTCTTCTGAGACTGTATTGTGCAGCCAATGAGCTAAATTAAGACAATCTAGGTGAGTCAAAAACATAGATAATTAAATGCGGGTAATTTGATTTTTGCAAACTATTTTTATGAATTGTTGCACTCATGATATAGCATAACCATAGATTGATAAAGCGTATTACAAAGAATCCTGCTTTACACCACAGTCTGGAAAACGATGGGTTGCATTAAGAGAGCTTGGGCTTTAATCCAATGCCACATCAACCGGTTGAGCGAGTAGTTTGTCGATCAGTATATGGGGGGCTAACTGCAACAGCATCCCTCTTTTGCCGCCATTAATATAAATAGTATCAAGCGTTAAGATAGTATGTTGTACCCAAATGGGCATGGTTTTACGTGTACCAAAGGGTGAGGTACCCCCCACCAAGTAGCCAGAGTGACGTTGGGCGGTAGCAGGCTCACAAGGTTGAATGTGCTTGGCTCCAGTTTGGCGGGCTAGGTTTTTCGTTGATACCTCTTGGTCACCATGCATTAAAACAACCAGTGGCTGTTTTTTCTCGTCTTCCATAATTAAGGTTTTAATGGTGAGGTGTGGGTCTAAGCCTAGTTTTTGGGCAGCGTCATTGGCCCCCCCTTTGGCTGTGTACTCATACACATGTTCAGTAAATGGTATTTGTTGTTTTTTTAACCACTGTGTTGCAAGGGTTTCACTGGGTTTTTTAGACATAGAGATCAAATTCAAGCGCGTGGATGGTGTTCGCGATGCAGTTGTTTTAGACGTTCGCGTGTAACATGGCTATAAATTTGCGTGGTGCTAGGGTTTTTATGGCCCAGCAGTAATTGCACCATATTAAGATTAGCACCATTTTTTAGTAAATGACTGCCAAAAGCATGGCGCAAAGAGTGTGGCGATAAAGTAGCTGGCATACCCGCTTGGTGAGCATATTTTTTGATAATTAACCAAAAGCTTTGGCGTGTCATGGCTTTACCCTGGGTGCTAATAAACACCGCCTCAGAGGAGCGCCGATGCAGCAGGGCTGCTCGGCTTTGATGAAGATACCGCTCTAGCCAAAGACGCGCGTCGGGACTCAAAGGAATTAAACGTTGTTCTATTTGATTAGGGTGAGTCACCAAGACCACCCCTTGGTCTAGTTGCAGCTGATCCATTTCCAAGCTGACTAACTCGGAAACCCGCATCCCGGTGGCATAAAGCAGCTCTAGCATGCATTTATCACGTAAACCTAATGCTGTATGAGTAGGGGGCGTATTCAATAATCGATCAATGTCGGTTTCACTAATAGTGGGATTGTTTTGCGCCAAAACCTTAACTGTGCGTAAGCCTTGGGTGGGGTTCTGCGCAATGTGTTGTTGATTTTTTAACCAGTCATAAAATTTATTGAGCGTGGCTAACCGACGATTAACGGTGCTGGGGGTAGGGTTGCTTTTGGTATCTGCAAGCCAAGTGGATATAAGTGCTGTGGAAACGGTAGACACGGTGACAGACGGCGCGTGTTCCTGAAGCCAAAGCACAAAGCGTTGTATATCGCGCTTATATGCAGCTACGGTATGCGTAGACAGTTGATCTTGAACGAGTTGTTGAGCGAATTGCTCAATCCAGTCTTGAGTGGTCTGCGTCATCATAATTTGTAGTGGAGGCGATTTTAACACCACCCTTATATATATAGGGTGCTATACTACGCTCGTAGGTGGTTAAATAACGTAACAAATAATAAGGAGTCTACGGTGATAGCATTAAAAAAATCATGGCGTATTGCTTTTTTAGCTGGTGCATTAAGTGTAACAGTCATGTCGGCCCCTGTGGTTGCGGCTGACTTAGTGGTTTCTGCTGCGGCCAGTCTGACCAATGCGTTCAAAGAAATTGGGGAGAATTTTGAAAAACAACAGGCAAATACCAAGGTGTTAAATAGCTTTGCTGCCTCGGATGTGTTGTTGCAACAAATTATTAATGGTGCGCCCGTTGATGTGTTTGCTTCAGCAGATCAAAAAGCCATGGATAAAGCGGTAGAGGCAGGTGCCGTAGATGCTGCTACACGCCATGACTTTGTACAAAATGGGGTAGTGCTTATTGTACCTGCAGATAATCCTAAAAATATCAAAAAGGTAGCCGATTTAGCCAATAATGATGTGACACGCGTGGCGTATGGCAATCCTGAAACAGTACCAGTAGGTCGATACACACAAGGAGCCTTAGAAAAATCCGGCGATTGGGCAAGTGTAGAGTCTCGTAAAGTATTGGGTCAAAACGTGCGTCAAGTATTAGACTATGTAGCTAGAGGCGAAGTGGATGCTGGGTTTGTTTTTGCTACGGATGCGGCTGTTATGAAAGACAAAGTATTAGTGGTAGAGCAGATTGAGACCACAGTACCGGTGACTTACCCCATCGCATTAGTAAAACGCAAGGGGCGTAATGAGTCCGGCCAAGCGTATATTGATTATATTTTGTCTGATGAGGGGCAGGCTGTGTTAGCTAAATACGGTTTTAACAAACCGTAGTTCTACAAAAATAAAGCACGTAAAGGCTGCATTATGCAGCCTTTGCATTAAAAGAGAGTAAGTTATGACGGGTCTTTGGGTACCGTTGCTGTTGTCATTAAAAGTGGCGGGCTGGGCCACGCTTTTTGCTTCTATCTTTGGTATTGGCGTTGCTTTTTTATTGTCACGCTGGCGTTCACCATTATGTAATTTGGTTGATTCTATTTTGACCTTACCTATGGTGTTGCCACCCACTGTCATTGGGTATTATTTGTTGGTTGTGTTTGGACGACGTGGCTGGTTAGGGCAGTGGCTTTCTAGTATGGGCATAGAGCTGGTTTTTACTTGGCAAGGTGCGGTATTGGCGGCTACCGTAGTGGCGTTTCCTCTGGTGCTAAAATCGGCGCGTGCTGCATTTGAAGATGTGGACAATCGTTTGGAAAATGCGGGCCTGATCCTTGGCTTAAATCAGCTCGAGGTGTTTTTCCGTATTAGTTTGCCGTTAGCAATGCGCGGTATTATGGCTGGTGTATTGCTTGCTTTTGCGCGTGCTCTAGGCGAATTTGGGGCTACTTTGATGATTGCTGGCAGTATTCCTGGACGCACACAAACTTTATCGATTTCTATTTACGAAGCAGTACAAGCAGGTAATGACCAACTTGCTCTAATAATGGTGCTGGTCACATCGGTTAGCTGTGTAAGTATCTTGTGGTTGGCGGGCTTATTAACGCCACCACAACAACGCCGAGGGGTGCAGTAATGTCAGTCTATATAAATATAAAACGCTCGCTGACAAATGCTACCCGCGAGTTCCTACTTGATATTAAATTAGAAACACAAGCACATCGTATTGCTTTGTTTGGACCGTCTGGTTCGGGTAAAACTCTGACTATTCAAGCCGTGTCGGGTTTGATGAACCCCGACAGTGGTGAAATACGCGTTAACGATAAGCTGTTTTTTTGTTCAGACAAAGGCATTAATATGCCACCCCAAGAGCGTCAGCTCGCGTACTTGTTGCAAGACTATGGCTTGTTTCCTCATTTAACCGTAGCGCAGAATATTAGCTTTGGTTTGAAGCGGGGGCTATTTAACCCGACTAAAAAATGGGTGCCTGACGGCGCTAAGCGCTGGGTCGCAGCCTTTGACCTACAAGCCATTTTAGGAAATTATCCGCACGAGATATCCGGAGGTCAAAAACAACGTACCGCATTGGCTCGGGCTTTGGCTGTTAGCCCCGAGCTGTTATTGTTGGATGAGCCTTTGGCCGCCTTAGACATTCATTTACGCGTACGCATGCGAAAAGAGCTATCTCAGTTACAAAAGCAGCTAGATATCCCATCGATTATCATTACGCACGACCCTGAGGATGCCATTGTATTAGCTGACGAGGTGTACCGTATTGCTGATGGCAAAATTCAGGGGCATTGCACCCCTGAGGAACTGAGCCAAGAAATAGCGCTTAGCCGCGATCGATTGGCTACCGAGTTGCAGCGTGCAGCCGTGGGGTTTTAGTCTATGGTACCCAATAAAACGCTAGAGGCTTTGAATATAGCCACAGCGCGCTGACCGACTTCTAGCTGTAAACGCTTTAGGCTTTCCATTGTAATAATGGCCGTAATGCGATGTTTATCAGAAATTTCCAACCCGACCTCGGCATTTACTGCACCGGGTTCGATATGCACAATAGTGCCCTCTAGCTGGTTGCGTGCAGAAAGCTTGCCCTCATTGGGCAGAGCAACAATAATAGATGAGGCTTTAAGAAAAGCCAACGCACGTACGCCTTCCTTCAAGGACATGCTTTCTACGCTTTCGCGTGTAATAGACGCAATAATTGGTTGATTGCCCCCAATGTTAAGAGAAACCTCGGCATTCACAGCGCCTAGAGTAATTTTAGAAACGATTCCAGAAAAATTATTGCGTGCAGAAGTTTGAACCATCATGGTTTGTAGTAATTCCAAGTTTTTGTCTGAGCCGGGCTGTGCTTTGGTTAAATGTTTCATAAAGCGCTGATGCGCAGCATCGAGCTGCTGGTAGAACTCGAGTATTTCTAGAGCTTTAGGTGTTAACGAGGCTCCGCCACCACGTTGGCCGCCGGTAGTGCGCAGAACTAAAGGTTCGTCGGCCAAGTTGTTCATGGTGTCGATGGCATCCCAAGCGGCTTTATAGCTCAAGTCAATATGGCGCGCTGCAGCAGAAATGGAACCGTGCTCGTGAATGGCGGCTAAAAGTGCCATCCGCCGTGGGTTACCCCAGTTTAAGGTACCGGAGCGAAACCAAATAGAGCCAGCTAGCTCAAACGAAGGGGTATTTTCTGATGACATGGTTTGATTTAATCTGTGTCTCTGTGTTGATGAAAAGAGCAAAAGTCCGTTACTAAGTGTTTTTGCTGCAAAAAGGAGATGCGTCGTATGTACGCCCAACTAGATTGTACCGAGTTACTTCAGTTACAAAGCGAAGAAACGCTAGTGCTTACTGTAAACAATCGCTTTGCCCGTCGCATATTGTCTGATTTGCAACAAAGTTTACGCGGCCAAAAAAAAGCCATTGCCGTGCCAGATATTATGCCTTTATCGGCATGGTTAAGACAGGCAAATGATGACCTCAGCTTTTTTGATGACTATGTGCCTGCTTCCTATTTATTAGACAGTTTTAGCAGTCTTCACGTGTGGGAGCAAATTATTTACAGCCAAGAGGAAGAGCAGTCGTGGCTGATTGATGTGCCCCAAGCTGCTAAATTGGCTGCCGAGGCAGATCTGTTAATGGACGAGTGGTCACTAACGATTGAGCCAGAGGAGCACACGGCAGATTCACAACGGTTTACGGTATGGCGTGAAGCCTACAAGCAGTATCTGGAAGAGCACGATTTAGATGATCAAAACCGCGCCGCAGAGCGTGTGGTGGTTGCCATTGAGCAAGCTTGGTATCAGCCCCAATGGAAAAATGTGGTGTTGGTGGGCTTTCATGATATGTCGCAACGTATGCAGCGTTTAACTCATGCCTTACACCAACAAGGCGTTACGTTGTATACCTTTTGTGAACAAGAACGGCAACCTGCTCTGGCCAGACGTGTGCTAGCACCTACCCCAGAGGCAGAATGGCGTTTGGCGGCGCAATGGGCGGCACAGCAACTGCGTGATAACCCAAAAGGGTGTTATGCCATCGTAGCGTTTGATTTGCAAAAGCAAGTCCCCCATGTGCATCGGGTGCTAGCTCACGAACTAGCGCCCCAATCCGATGCATGTCCAGGCTTTAGGTGGAACGTAGCAGTAGGGCGTCCATTAAGTCAGTGGCCTTTGGTGCGTGCTGCATTAACATGGTTGCACGTTTTAGCCGAATACCATCAAGGGCGCGTGCGTTGTCAAAGTTTAGGGCAAGCGCTTTTACAGGGTTATTGTATAGGGGATCATTCAGAGCGCAATCTGCGGGTGCAGCTAGATGTAAAGTGGCGTCAGCAGCAGACCGTTTATTTAACAAAGAGTGATGTGGACGAGGCGTTGGCGCAATGCGATAGCCTGGGCCCAGCATGGCGAGAAGCCGTACAGCATATTCAAGATCAAGCTGACCATCTGGCACCCGCGCAATGGATAGCGCCTATACGTGCGGCTTTACAAGCTTTAGGGTTTCCCGGTGAACAAACCCTAGATAGTCATGCTTACCAGACCATGCAAACTTTCGAGCAGCGTTTGGGCTTGTTTTCTCGTCTTGCGCCTGTGTTTGGCGCGCCGTCATTTGCTCAGGTTGTAGCTATGTTAGAGCGCTATTTGCGTGAAACTATTTTTCAGCCGCAACGTGAAACGGGTACGCGCTTAGATGTGCTGGGGGTGTTAGAGGCGGAAGGCGGGCATTGGGATGGCATTTGGGTCATCGGGGCTACGGATGAGGTGTTGCCTGCTATTCCTAAACCAAATCCATTTATTCCTTATCAGGTGTTACGTCAGGCACAAGCCCCACGCTCCACGCCAGAGCGTGAGTTGCAGTGGGCCTATCAAATGTGTCAGGTATTGCATCAAGCCGCTCCTACCTTGATTTTTAGTTACGCAGAACAAGACAATGGTCAGCTATTGCGACCCAGCCCACTTATTGAGTCCTTGTCGGTTACGGCTGAGTCCGATCCTTTAGCTCAATCGGTGGTGCATCCTCCTGTCTTAGAGCGTTTGCTTGATGAGCAAGGCCCCCCTGTAGAGCCAGAGCAAGCCATTTTAGGGGGCAGTGGGGTATTAGATAAACAAGCGCGTAATCCACTCTGGGCGTTTGTGCAGTATCGCTTATATGCCCAAGCCCTCCCATCGTATGAAGATACCCGAGCTATACGATTATGGCGTGGTAACTTTTTACACCGTGCCTTAGAGCTGATTTGGTTGCATATAGAGCCAAAAGACTCAGCAGGCCTACAGCATGCATTAGCTCAACAGCAAATGGTTGCACGTGTGCAGTCTGCGGTAGAACAAGCCGCTACAGAGCAGTTGAGTAAAATGCCTTCAGTTATTCGCCAACTAGAGATTGAGCGAGCAGTCGGTGTGTTGACTACATGGCTTGAGCTAGAGCGCACGCGCCCTGCATTCCGTGTGCGTGCTCTTGAGCAAGCCCATACTTTGCCGGGCTTTAATACCAGGATGCGTATAGACCGTATTGATGAGTTGGAGGATGGGCGCTTGGTCTTGATGGATTACAAAGCCAGTGTGGCGCATAAACGTTATGTGGCATGGTTGCGAGAACGTCCTATCGAGTTGCAGCTGCCTATTTATGCGGCGTTACTGACTGAGCAAGATCAAACTGTAGCGGCCTTGTGCTTTGGTTTTCTGCATTACGAAGCCGTGCTCGGCGGCTTTAGTCAAGATCCCGAGCTCCTAACTCAAACCGATGCGAAAAAATTTGCTGAGCGCTTTAAGGATTGGGCAGAGTTTGAGCAGCATTTAATTCAGCACGTATGGGCTATGCGTGATGAGTTTTTGCAAGGGGTGGCTCGTAACCACTATTACGCATTAGACGATTTGATGTATTGCGATGTATTACCGTTTTTACGTTTAAACCAAGAGGTGTGGGATGAGCTTGACGAAGCCGAGTGATTATTTAATTCGAGAAGCGGCGGTTGATGCGACACGATCTTTTTTAGTGCAAGCCCCGGCTGGCTCAGGTAAGACGGAATTATTAACGGACCGCATTTTGGCCTTGCTTGCGCTAGTGCAAAAGCCAGAGGAAATAGTCGCCATTACGTTTACGCGTGCTGCTGCCGCAGAAATGCATGCACGTGTGATTGAAAAGCTTCAGGCCGCTCAACAGCCCGAGCCCGAAGAAGCGTACAAAAAACAAAGTTGGCATTTAGCAAGAGCCGCTTTAGCCCATGATGCCGCACAGGGTTGGAACTTACTTGAGCACCCAGCACGTCTTAGCATTCGTACTATTGACTCTTTGTGTGCTCATTTGGTGCGAGCCATGCCAGTGCTTAGTGGTTTAGGTGGTGTGCCCGAGGTGTCTGATCAAGCAGATAGCTTGTATTTACAAGCAGCACGGCACACCATAGCACGTGCAGATCAAGAGCCAGATGTGGCTCAGGTGATTAAACATTTAGGCGTTAATTTGGTTGATGTAGAGGCTCTGCTAGTTAATATGCTGGCGATCCGCGATCAATGGTTACCTACTTTAAGCCACACAGGTTCTATAAACCAATTGCAAACCTACTTAGAGGACTTGGTGGTAGAGCAGTTAGAGCGCTTAGATCAGGCCTTACCGCTAGGTTGGCAAGAAGAGCTCAGTGTCTGCGCTGTGTATGCACATCAGAACTTGTTAGCCGAGGGCAAAAAGGGTTTTCCGGCGTTGGCTGACTGGTCTATGGCGGATCCTTTGCTACCAATACCCGAGCACTTAACGCGCTGGCAAGGTCTGATTGATTTTTTGTTAACAGCGGCTACACCACGTGTGCCACGCAAACGCCGAGGTATTACGAAAAGCTGTGGTTTTCCGGCAGGGTTAAATGTCAGTTTGAACGAGCGCATGAAAGATTGGGTTGATGCCTATGATGACACCGCTCCTTGGCTTGAGCCTTTACTTGCTATTCAACATTTACAAGCCGAGTACAGTACAGCGAAGACGCAATTGCTAGAGCAGTTAACGCGAACCTTATTATTGGCAGTGGCGGAGTTGCGCTTAGCGTTTATAGAGCATGGGCAAGTGGATTTCATTGAAATCGCGCAACGTGCCTTGGATGCCTTAGGCTACGAGCAGCAACCCTCAGAGCTTTTGTTACGTTTGGATCGCAGTATTAGTCACTTGTTGGTGGATGAGTTTCAAGACACCAGTTTGAATCAAATTAAGCTACTAGAGCGCTTAACTTCGGGTTGGGCTGCCGACGATGGCCGCACGGTCTTTTTAGTGGGCGATCCCATGCAGTCCATTTACCGCTTTCGTAAAGCAGAAGTAGGGTTGTTCTTGCAGGTTCAGCGTGAGCAACGTTTAGGCGATGTTGAACTGACGGCCGTGGCTTTAAGCAATAACTTTAGGTCGGCGGCCAATTTGGTGCACTGGGTTAATGAGTTAGGTGCAGATTTATTTCCAGCCCAGCCCGACTTAGAGTTGGGGGCCGTGACCTATAATCCGTCGGTGCCGTTTCATGATGAAAAAGAACTGTCTAAAGTACAGGAGCATCCTTTTATTTATCAACGCCACCAAGAGGGCGTGATGAGTAGAGAGCAGGCTCTAGAGGCAGCGCAGCAACGCGTAGTCAGCCTTTGCCAAGCTGCTTTAACACAATTTAAGGATAGCGCTAAACCCGCTGCGGTGTTGGTACGAGCCCGCAGTCATCTAGGTCCCTTAATTCAAGTTTTGCAGCAGGCGGGTATTCCAACCAAAGCCGTTGAAATTGATAGCTTACACTCTAGGCCAGTAGTTCAAGATATTGTGCAGCTAGTGCGCGCTCTTAAACACCCAGGTGATCGCCTTGCTTGGCTCTCATTATTACGTGCCCCTCTTTGCGGCTTGCGTTTGGCTAGCCTACACCAACTTTGTGGACACCATCGTACAGCAACTATTCCACACCTGATTGAGGCAGCCGATCCGCAGCAGTGGGACGTAAACGAGTGGGAGCGTTTGCAGCATGTGGCGAATGTATTGCTAGATCAGTCGCAGCAAAGTGGTGCGTTACCTTTTGCGGCTTGTGTAGAGCATTGTTGGTTGCGCTTGGGAGGCGAGCAAATTTATGGAAGCCCCAATGAAAAAGCAGATGCAGAAAATGTGTTCCGTTTGCTTGAGCAATTGGCACCGTACGGTGACTTAGATTTGGATGTGTTTGAGGAAAAAATTCAACGACTTTTTGCGGTAGCACAAAATGCCACCCAAGCCGTTGAAGTGATGACAATTCATAAATCTAAAGGGCTTGAGTTTGAGTCGGTGATTTTGTATGACTTGAACCGAGATGCGGCGCGAGACAAAGAGCCTTTATTGGGCATAGAACAAAGCCATGGGCGTTTATATGTGGGGATGGTTAAAGCTAGCGATGCGCTCCAGCGTGACCCGTTAAGTGTATTTATAGCTGAGCGCGAGAAAAAGCGCGCTGAGTTTGAAATGCAGCGATTATTGTATGTGGCTGTGACGCGAGCGCGTCATCAGTTGCATTTGGTTGGTGTGATTGAGCAAAATGTGACCAAAGACGAGCTGGTAGTACGTTCGCGTTCTTTGTTGCATTTGCTCTGGCCACGGGTTGAAGCGGCTTTTACTGCAGCAGAGCCTCAGGCTGCTCCTGCTTCAATGCGGCCCCAAGGAGCCACCCCCCAACATCACCTTGTGCGTGTGCAGGATCTTGCTGCGCTGCCATATGTTAGGCCTCGCCATGTGCCTACGGGTTCTAATCACTGGCAATGGAATGAAGAGCCTTTTAAAGAGGCTGCCATTGGCACGGTAGCGCATGCTTGGTTAGAACGCATTGGGCGTGAGGGTAGAGCTGCGTGGGACGTAGAGCGCATTGAAGCCAGTACCGCTGTGATGCGACGTCAGTTATTGCGAGCTGGGTTTGCCCTAAATGAGGTAGATGAGGCCGTAATGGTAATCCACGATACCTTATTACGCACTTTGACTAGTACTAAAGGGCAGTGGTTGCTAGATGTGGCTAAAGCATATAGAGAATGGACGCTAATTGATGCCGAAGGCCGAGTTTCAATTATTGACCTTGCTATTTCTCAAGAAGATCAGTGGTTAATTGTGGACTTTAAAACAGGTCAGCCTTATCCCGGTCAATCCACTGAGGAGTTTTTGGACATTATGAAAGAACGCTATGCTGCTCAGCTACGGCGTTACTGCGATCAGGTGACGGCCTTTGACGGACGCCAAGCCAAAGCGGCACTTTATTTTCCTAGAGCAGACCTCTGGTGTGAAATTTAGTGGTATACTTATTTTTGGTGAGCCCCTTCGCATGGTTCAACAGCCAACCTGGTCAGGTCGGGAACGAAGCAGCCACAGCTGTCTCGAACTAGTGCCGAAGCCAGGCTCACCTCTTCTTTTTGGCTTTCACGCCCACTTCCCGCAGTCACCTCAAATCCGGTACACTTGACTAGCCTTGTGGCTTTCTTTTTTTTACCGAATCGCACTCCTCCATGACATATCAGGTACTGGCTCGTAAATGGCGTCCACGCTCGTTTGACACCTTAGTTGGTCAAGAGCACGTAGTACGCGCCTTGACTCATGCTTTAGACATCCAACGCTTGCACCATGCTTGGCTTTTTACCGGCACCCGTGGCGTAGGTAAAACCACCTTATCACGCATTTTGGCTAAAGCCTTAAATTGCGAACAGGGGGTTAGTGCGCACCCATGCGGGGGGTGCCAAGCATGCACAGAAATTGATCAGGGACGTTTTGTTGATTATGTCGAGCTCGATGCGGCATCGAATCGCGGTGTAGATGAAATGACGCAGCTGCTTGAGCAAGCGGTATATGCGCCTAGCGCAGCGCGTTACAAGGTCTACATGATTGACGAGGTGCACATGTTAACCGGGCATGCATTTAATGCCATGTTAAAGACCCTCGAAGAGCCACCGGCACATGTAAAATTTATACTGGCGACGACGGATCCACAAAAAATACCGGTTACCGTGTTGTCACGATGTTTGCAGTTTAATCTCAAACAAATGACCGTTCCCGCTATCGAGTCACACTTGAACGATATCCTCCACGAGGAATCTATCCCTGCAGAAACACCCGCTTTGCGTTTATTAGCCCAAGCAGCCCAAGGTTCAATGCGTGATGCTCTGTCTTTAACAGACCAAGCCATTGCGTATAGTGCAGGCTCTGTTAGCACCGAAGCGGTGCAGGACATGTTAGGTACTATTGATCAATCCCATTTAATTCAGTTATTACAAGCCTTGATTGATGGCGAAGGCAACCGACTTATTGAGCTTGCCGATCAAATGCTATTGCGTGGTCTATCGTTTGGGGGGGCGTTGGCTGATTTAGCGGTGTTGTTGTCTCGTATTGCTATTCAGCAACGGGTTCCAGGTGCTTTACCGCCTGACGAGCCGCAGCTAGAAGCCATTCAGCACCTAGCACAACAGCTCTCACCTGATCATATTCAGCTGTATTATTCAGTGGTGGTGCATAGTCGTGACGAGTTACGTTTGGCACCCGACGAATACGCGGGCTTTGTTATGGCGTGTATGCGCTTGTTTGCGTTGACGCCAGCCGGTAGTTTGCCACATAAAGCCGAGCCTAGTTCTCAGGCTGCTGCGCCTGCCAGTTTAAGCCATGCAGATAAGACTGGGGCTTCGGCACCAGCAGCTGTGAGGCCTATCGAACCTACTGTAACCGCAGCTACGCCTAAGGCTGAGGCCGTGTCAGCAGAGCCCGTGGCTCCTCAGGTTGCTCTTGACTCTAGTCCTAGGGCACAAGCCGAGGCAGAACCACACCAAAATTCAGTAACGGCAATCCCCAATGCTGCCAAAGAGATAAATAAACCTGTAGTCGCTTCAGACAATCCGCCGTCTGCCGCCGTAGCCTCGCCTTATGAGTCTGATTTTGATAACGCCAGTGCCCGTGAAGGCATTCAGGCCCCTATTATAGAGCGAGGCGGCCAGGCTTTGCGGGCCCCCCAAGTGGACGATACACCACCTTGGGAAGAGGCTCCATCTTTACCCAAAACACCTCCTGCTACAGAAACAGCCCAAACGGTTGATGCTCCCACCTCTTCCTCTGAGTTATGCCCACCAAGCTATGATGAGGAGCCTCCTTTTATCGAAGAGGATTATGGGGGGGGGCCGTTGCGTGATGACGAGGCCGAGGATTTTCCCGCGGGGGATATTGAAAACGGTAGCACTGTCCCCCATATAGAAGATGCCGTACAACAAGCCGTCGCCGCGTTAGAGCTGGTGCCTCCTACGGTGCCCAAGCCCGAACAAATGAGCAGTACTCAGTGGGTAGAATTAGCGCCAAAGCTGCCCTTATCAGGTTGGGCCGCTGAATTAGCCCAACAAACTGAGTGGATTGAGTGTGATGGACATCAAGTCGTATTGCGTGCAGCCATCCGTTCTGCAGACGATAGTCAAGCCAAAGCACGCATTAATACCGTGCTCAATGAACATTTTGGGCAGGCTTTGCGTTTGCAAATTGATTACGGCTCAACGGGCGATGACACCGCCTTTGCTGTAGCAGAGGCTCAGCGTGCACAGCGTCAGCACGAGGCAGAGCTTGATGCTCAAGAAAACCCGTTTATACTAGCGCTCATTGAACAGTTCGATGCGCAGCTATTGGCAGGCTCTGTTCGAGCTAAATAGTCGAATTCAGTGCGGTTTAGTCACCTCACTCATTTTATTAGGACAGTTACATTATGATGAAAGGTCAAATTGCAGGCTTAATGCGTCAAGCCCAGCAAATGCAAGAAAACGTGAAAAAAGCCCAAGAGGAACTGGGAAATATCGAAGTCGAAGGGGCTGCTGGTGGTGGCTTAGTCAAGATCACCATGACCTGCCGCAATGATGTGCGTCGCGTTACTATTGATCCGTCTTTGCTTGAGGACGACAAAGAAATGCTCGAGGATTTAGTCGCTGCCGCTTTTAACGATGCGCTACGTAAAGCCGAAAGTACGTCACAAGAAAAAATGTCAGCACTCACAGCGGGCTTGCCGTTGCCTCCTGGGATGTCATTTCCCTTTTAAATGAGTAATCCGGTTTTACCTGAACCCGCGCCACTGCGTGATTTAATTGACGCTTTTAGACGTTTGCCCGGTGTAGGCGAGCGCACGGCGCGTCGTATGGCATATCATGTTTTGCAAAATGATGTGGTGGGTGCCCAAGAGCTGAGCCAAGCTTTACAGCATGCGGTCAGTACGCTCATGCATTGCCAGCGTTGCAATAGCTTTTCTGAAACAGAAGTCTGCCACACCTGTGCCAATCCACAGCGCGATCACAGTCAGCTTTGCATAGTCGAAACGCCAGCCGATCAAAACATGATTGAAGCCAGTCATAGCTACTACGGCTTGTATTATGTGTTGATGGGACGTCTAGCACCTCTAGAAGGTGTAGGCCCTAAAGACTTGCAGTTTCAACGTATTGCGCAGCGGGCCTCCGAGGCCGAAGTCCGCGAAGTGATCTTGGCTACGAATTACACCGCCGAAGGTGAAACCACGGCTCATCATTTGGCTGAATACTTACGGGCGCGTGGGGTGACGTTGACGCGTTTAGCGCGCGGTGTTCCTGCTGGCAGTGAGCTCGAGTACGTAGACGCCAGCACAATAGCTTGGGCATTAATGGAACGCCGTAGTACCTAAAACAAAAAAGGGTTGGCTTAAAAGCACAACCCTTTTTCTGTTTTTACTAAACGCAGACCAGAGTAAGTTAGGTTGCAATCAATTTGTGTTTGGTTTCTTGGATCAGCTGATCTAGGGCAATAGCGTCTCGAATAAACAGACGAATACCTTCGGCTAATTTTTCTGTAGCCATGGCGTTTGCATTAAGCTCAGTGCGGAAAGTGATTTCATTATTGGCATGCCACTCGGGCGCGTGAGCTTTAGCAGCCTGAATGTCTAAAGCTTTTTCTACGTTGCCGTGGGTAGTGGCTAATTGGTCCAATAACGCAGGGCTAATGGTAAGCAAGTCGCAGCCAGCCAAAGCCACAATCTGCCCAATGTTTCTGAAGCTAGCCCCCATAATTTCGGTTTTTAAATCATAGGCTTTAAAGTAGTCGTAAATTTGTTTTACTGACTGTACCCCAGGGTCGTTGACGCCCGCGTGTTTGGCTTCATCCCAGTCTGCCCCAGCAGCTTTTTTGTACCAGTCGTAAATGCGCCCTACAAAAGGTGAAATAAGGGTGACCTTGGCCTGAGCGCAGGCAATGGCTTGCGGTAGACTAAATAATAGTGTGAGGTTGCAATGGATGCCTTCGCTTTCTAGCTGTTTGGCCGCCTGAATGCCCTCCCAAGTTGCTGCTAGCTTAATGAGTACACGTTGTCGGTCTATGTCGGCACGTTCGTATTGTTGAATAATGTGGCGCGCTCGCTCGATACTGGCTTGGGTATCAAAGGATAAACGGGCATCGATTTCAGTGGAGACACGCCCAGGCACTATAGACAAAATCGCCGTACCAAAAGCCACGAGTAAGGCATCATTTAGCTCGGATGCATTTGCTTTGGGGTTTTGTAAAACGGTTTCTTGTAGCAGGTGCTGATACGCAGGCTGTTGTACAGCGTTCAATATAAGCGACGGATTGGTAGTCGCATCGGTAGGGCGAAAAGCCCGTATGGACTCAAAGTCTCCTGTGTCTGCTACTACAGTAGTTAGTTGGCGTAGGGATTCAAGCAATGTTGTCATAAATTTTGAACCAAAAAAGCAAAACAAGATGTACGGGTTAATGTAGACTACTTTTATATTCTATGTGGCAATGTTGCTACTGAACGATATGTGCTTTATGCCTTAGTGTAGTCAGGGTATAATCGTTAAGTTTTATTTGTAAATTATGAACCGGGGTTTAAACGTGCTGCCGTCTCTTTTTCCTGACGAGTCCAATGCTAGCTCAAGTGCGATCCTAGCCCTTGCCGATGGGACCGTTTTTAAAGGTTATTCCATAGGCGCCGAGGGGTATGCTGTAGCCGAGATCGTATTTAATACGTCCATGACAGGCTATCAAGAAATTCTCACTGACCCTAGCTATAAAGGTCAAATCGTAACACTAACTTATCCACACATTGGAAATACTGGGGTAAATCCCGAGGATGCCGAGTCATCCAATGTGCAGGCGTCTGGGTTAGTTATCCGTGATTGCGCTTTACGCGTATCCAATTTTCGTTCCACTCAGTCGTTACCAGACTATCTAGCGCAACAAGGTGTTGTTGCTATTGCAGGTGTTGATACACGCAAGCTGACGCGAATTCTTCGCGAAAAAGGCGCTCAAAGCGCTTGTATTTTAGTAGGTGAAGATGTTGATCGGGCCATTGAACTGGCCCGTTCTTTTGCCGGTTTAGAGGGGGTGGATCTAGCCAAAGAGGTTAGCCTAGCCACCACTAAAAACTGGACCCAAGGCTCTTGGACGCTAGGTAAAGGTTTTAGCGAAATGGCTCCTGCCGCCGAGGCACACCACGTAGTTGCTTATGATTTTGGTGTGAAAAATAACATTCTACGTTTGTTAGCCGATCGCGGTTGCAAGATCACCGTTGTACCTGCTGAAACTCCTGCCGAAGAGGTATTAGCTCTCAATCCGGATGGTGTGTTTTTATCTAATGGTCCTGGCGACCCTGCTGCATGCGATTACGCCATTACCGCTACCAAAACCTTCCTCGAGAAAAAAATCCCTGTATTTGGTATTTGTTTAGGGCATCAGCTCTTAGGTTTGGCCGCAGGTGCAAGCAGCGTCAAGCTAAAAACAGGGCATCATGGTGCTAACCATCCTGTACAGCAGTTAGAGTCAGGTCGTGTTTATATCACCAGTCAAAATCACGGTTTTGCTATTGATGCCGATACCTTGCCGGAAAATGTACGTGTAACGCATGTGTCTTTATTTGATGGCACCTTACAAGGCTTAGCTTTCACGGACCGTCCTGCTTTTGGTTTTCAGGGCCACCCTGAAGCCACACCAGGCCCACGTGATATGACTGCTTTATTTGATCAATTCATTAGCCTTATTGCTAATAAACAGGCTTAATTGCCAGACTGAATATTATGCCTAAGCGTACAGATATAAAAAGTATTCTTATTATCGGAGCCGGTCCGATTATTATCGGCCAGGCGTGCGAGTTTGACTATTCCGGAGCCCAAGCATGCAAGGCCTTAAAGGCCGAGGGTTACCGCACGATTCTTGTCAACAGCAATCCTGCCACCATCATGACCGACCCAGACACGGCCGATGTGACCTACATCGAGCCCATCACCTGGCAAGCGGTAGAAAAAATCATTGAACGTGAGCGTCCTGATGCTTTGCTACCTACCATGGGTGGTCAAACAGCGTTGAACTGTGCTCTAGAGCTAGCGGCCCAAGGTGTACTGGAAAAATACAGCGTAGAAATGATTGGTGCCAATGCCGAGGCCATCGACAAAGCCGAAGATCGTCTGAAATTTAAAGACGCAATGACCAAAATTGGCCTTGAGTCGGCTAAATCTGGCGTTGCTCACACCATGGACGAGGCTTGGGCCGTACAGCGCCAAATTGCCGAAGAGGTTAACTCTTCAGGTTTTCCGGTAGTCATTCGCCCAAGCTTTACTTTGGGTGGTACCGGTGGCGGTATTGCTTACAACATGGAAGAGTTCGAGGAGATTTGCCGTCGTGGTCTAGAGGCATCTCCTACTAGCGAACTGCTTATCGAAGAATCCTTACTCGGTTGGAAAGAGTACGAAATGGAAGTGGTACGTGATAGTGCAGACAACTGCATTATTGTGTGTTCCATTGAAAACTTAGACCCGATGGGGGTACACACCGGTGATTCAATCACTGTAGCGCCTGCTCAAACCCTCACTGATCGTGAATACCAAATTATGCGTAACGCCTCAATTGCGGTGTTACGTGAAATTGGTGTCAGCACAGGGGGGTCCAACGTACAGTTTGCAGTGAACCCAGATAATGGTCGTATGATTGTTATCGAGATGAACCCACGTGTTTCGCGCTCGTCTGCCTTGGCATCCAAAGCCACAGGTTTCCCTATTGCAAAAATAGCCGCCCGTTTGGCCGTCGGTTATACCTTAGATGAGCTACAAAATGAAATCACTGGTGGTGCTACACCGGCTTCATTTGAGCCTTCCATCGACTACGTAGTCACCAAAATTCCTCGTTTTGCCTTCGAGAAATTCCCCCAAGCCAACTCACGCTTAACCACACAAATGAAGTCTGTGGGCGAGGTCATGGCAATGGGTCGTACTTTCCAAGAGTCCTTCCAAAAAGCGTTACGTGGCTTAGAGGTTGGGGTTGACGGTCTAAATCAAATGACCACTGACCGCGAAAAATTACAGGTCGAACTAGGTGAGCCAGGTCCTGAGCGTATTTGGTATGTGGGTGATGCATTTGCACAAGGCATGAGCTTGGATGAGGTTCATCAAATCACCAAAATTGACCCATGGTTCTTGGCTCAAATCGAGGAAATCGTCAAGATTGAACTGGCTTTAGAGCAAAAAACGTTGGCTGATTTAGACCGTGACACGTTATTCGGTTTAAAACGTCGTGGCTTCTCCGATCGCCGTTTGGCATTTTTGCTTGATACGGTAGAGTCCGAGGTACGTAAACTGCGTCATCAGCTCAATGTACGCCCTGTGTACAAGCGTGTGGATACGTGTGCAGCCGAGTTTTCTACTGATACTGCGTATATGTATTCGACTTACGAGGAAGAGTGCGAAGCCGAGCCTACTGACCGCAAAAAAATTATTGTCTTAGGTGGTGGTCCTAACCGTATTGGTCAGGGAATCGAGTTCGATTACTGTTGTGTACATGCTGCTATGGCGCTGCGCGATGATGGTTTTGAAACCATTATGGTGAACTGCAACCCAGAAACAGTTTCTACCGATTACGACACTTCTGACCGTTTGTATTTCGAGCCACTTACGCTAGAAGACGTGCTTGAAATTGTATATGTGGAAAAGCCAGTCGGCATGATTGTGCAGTACGGTGGTCAAACTCCGCTAAAGTTGGCTCGTGCTCTTGAAGCAAACGGTGTGCCTATTATTGGTACCAGCCCCGAGTCTATTGACGTGGCCGAAGACCGTGAGCGTTTCCAAAAGCTGCTTAATAAGCTTGGCCTACGTCAGCCACCAAACCGCACTGCACGTACCGAAGGCGAGGCATTAGCCTTGGCTTCTGAAATTGGTTATCCATTGGTAGTACGTCCTAGCTACGTATTGGGCGGTCGCGCTATGGAAATCGTACACGAGCAAGCCGATCTCGAGCGTTATATGCGCGAGGCCGTCAAAGTAAGCAACGATTCCCCTGTGTTATTGGATCATTTTCTAAACAATGCAACCGAAGTGGATGTGGATTGCATTTCTGACGGTACCGACGTGTTTGTTGGTGGGGTAATGGAGCATATCGAACAAGCAGGTGTTCACTCTGGTGACTCAGCGTGTAGCTTGCCTCCTTACTCTTTAACTAAAGAGGTCGTAGAGGAAATTCGTCGTCAAACAGCACTAATGGCCAAGGCTTTAAATGTAAAAGGCTTAATGAACGTGCAGTTTGCCATTCAAGACGATGACGTGTATGTGCTCGAGGTTAACCCACGTGCTTCTCGTACTGTACCGTTTGTGTCCAAGGCCACTGGCTTACAAATGGCAAAACTGGCAGCACGCGTTATGGCGGGTCAGAAAATTGCAGACCTAGATTTTTCCGCTCAAGCCAAAGACGGTTTTTATGCCGTAAAAGAGGCGGTTTTCCCCTTTGTTAAATTCCCTGGCGTAGATACTATCTTGGGTCCCGAGATGAAATCTACAGGTGAAGTGATGGGGGTAGGGCGCAGCTTTGGTGAGGCCTTTGTTAAATCGCAAATGGCTGCTAGTGTTAATTTGCCCAAGTCAGGCAATGCGTTTATTAGTGTGCGTGACAGCGATAAAACCCAAGCTGTTGAAGTGGCTCGTGGTTTGATTGAGCTAGGCTTTACTGTGGTGGCTACACGTGGCACAGCCGCCGCTATCCAAGCCGCGGGCTTGGCGGTAAAAGCAGTCAACAAAGTGACAGAAGGGCGTCCTCATATTGTGGATATGATCAAAAATGGTGAAATTTCACTAGTGATCAACACAGTAGAAGAGCGTCGTAATGCCATCACAGACTCACGTACTATTCGTACACATGCTTTGGCTGCTAACTTGGCTTACTACACAACTATAGCGGGTGCTTTAGCTGCTGTAGAGGGGCTGCAGTATTTGCGTCATGGTGAAGGCCTACGCGTGTACTCACTCCAAGACATGCACAGCGCTTCGTAAAACAAGCGACGGTACAGTCTAAAAAAGGCACACCCTAGGGTGTGCCTTTTTGTTTTCCACGTAGAGCTAGAGCATTAAATACCAACGTCATCCAAGGCGGAGTCTAAATGATCGTGTTGAGCCCAGTGGATAGCCTGCCATGGGCTACCAGATAAAATAGCAAAGTGGTTTACGCTGGCGTTCAGAATGGGTTGAGGGCGCTGGCTGAGTAAGTCAACTTGGTATAGGTGACGCCAGACAATATCGATGACTCCACCGTGAGCAAACACGGCTAGTTTCTTGCCTGAGTACTGATCCGCTAACTGATTGAATGCAGCGATAATACGGTCATTAAAAACCGTGAGACTTTCCCCTTCAGGAATGTCTAAAGTGGGCTCACGTAAATTGAGTTTGGGTTTAGTTAAACCATCTATGGCAATTAGCTTTTGCCACAGCTCACCCTCATAAATACCGTAATTTCGTTCACGCAAACTGCTGTAGCATGTGATTGCGTTAACAGGGAGCTCGAAAGCTATTTGGGCGGTTTCAGCAGCCCGACTCAGGTCACTGCTAATCACATGGTCTACCTGTAGTTGTTGCTGTTGAATATAACGCCGAACGGCAAGGGCTTGTTGTTTGCCAATATCGTTTAAAGGAATATCAATCCAGCCTTGGAGCCGTTGTTGAGCATTCCAATCTGTCTCACCATGGCGAATCAGCCAAATTTCAGTTTTCATAGTACTTATATTAAAAAGCAGTAAATGTAGGATCTAACGCCCAGATTTCTTTTAGCATTGAAACCAATGCAATAATTAAAGGAGTTTGCGATGTTTCATTAGCGCTAATAAAACTTAAAATGGCGTCGGCTTTAGTATGACCCCAAATAGAGAAATGTTTTTTTTGCACCCCTTGCAAGGCGATTTCTTCACGAATAAGAGCGCAACCTGCACCCGCTCGTACTAAAGCATCAAAGTGTGCGGTGCTGTCACTGTGCATAATAATACGAGGACTTAATCCTCTGCGCTCGAAAAGCTCACGCAACAACACATGGCTATGACTGCCTAATGGCCCATCTAGCCACGGCATTTGAGCGAGCTCTTGCCATCCACCTAGGGTAAGTTGTGGGTATAGTGCGGAGGGCACTGCAATTCTGAAACTAACACTACGTATGGGTAACCAGAAAATGTCTTGGGGTGGGTACGAGCTAATTGCAAAAGCAGCTTGAAGTTGACCAATGGACACTTGCTCTATGAGTGTATCCGTTGGCAAAACCACCGTTTGTAACTCAATTAATGGCAAACTTTCGGCGAGCCTATGAATCAGCTCGCCTAAACGCAAAAAATCTAAGTGTTCGCTAGGGATACCTAAACGTAGCTGTCCACTAAGTTCACCTTGTAAGTCTGAAGCCGTAGAGCGAATTTGTGTTGCTAGCGTAAGCAGTTGCTCAGCCGTTGGTAAGAGATGCTCGCCAGCTTTGCTAACTGTCATTTTACGGGTGGAGCGCTCAAACAAAGCTAAACCTAGGCTTTGTTCAAGGGCTTTGATTTGAGCAGTTACAGCAGGTTGAGTCAAACACAAAGCCTCTGCGGCCCGAGTCAAATTGTTAAGTTTGGCAACAGTGACGAAGGCTTTGAGTTGATTGATTTCCATGGCTATAGCGGTAGTAAACGCACTTGTGTGGGCTCAATACCAATAGAAACCGGAGCGCCTACAGTATGTTGTGGCAAACCTGAGTAATGTGACTGATCTGCGGTAATGGTTTTTTCACCGCATTGAATCTCATAGCGCGTAAATTCGCCTAAAAACTCGCTGCGGATCACATTGCCAGGTATCCAAATATAGCGAGCATCGTTACCTTTGGCTGTGTTTCCACTATCTAATTGTACTGTGTGCGGTCTAAAGCTGGCGGCTAATTGGTTTTGTTGGGGTACAGAGTCATCATCTAACACCGGAAGTTTTATGGTACCAATACCCTCTACTTGTAAAGTAATGGTGTTCGAAGTGCGCTCGACGACCTGGCCTTCAAGCATGTTCATAGTGCCCACAAAGTTAGCCACAAAGCGATTGCAAGGGTAATCGAATAAATTAGCGGGCGTGCCAACTTGCTGTACTACCCCCTGATCCATCACGGCCATGCGGTCGGCGGTGGTCATGGCTTCCTCTTGATCGTGCGTAACAAAAATGGTGGTAATGCCCAGACGACGCTGCAAAGCAAGCAGGTCTTGACGCATTTGTACGCGTAACTTTTGATCTAAATTTGACAGCGGTTCGTCTAAGAGCAGTACTTGAGGCTCGATGACGATGGTACGAGCGAGTGCCACACGTTGTTGTTGACCACCTGAAAGTTCGTTAGGGCGACGTTTAGAAAAGCTTTCTAAACCCACCATTTCAAGGGCAGCCTGAACCTTTTTTTGAATTTCTGCTTTAGGAGTACGGCGCTCCACCAAACCAAAAGCAACGTTGTCCCACACGGTCATGTGAGGCCATAGTGCATAGCTTTGAAATACCATGCCAATATTGCGCTTATGGGGCGGGACATTGCTGATATCTTTGCCATCGACCAAAAGCTGGCCTGAGTTATGTTGATTAAAACCAGCAATTAAACGTAGCAGGGTAGACTTACCAGAGCCTGAAGGGCCTAGCAAGGCAAAAAATTCGCCGGGTTCAATGACTAGATTGATGTCTTTAAGGACTTCGTTGGTACCGTAGGCTAATCGGATATTACGGCATTCCACACTTACTTTTTTCATAATAAGCCTATGTTAATTCTGTTGACTAGGGCGTTGACGAGCCGAGGTGCGCTCAACCACTAAATGAGAGACGTAGGTACCGATTGCGACAGCAACCACGGCCAATACACCGAGCGCTGCACCTGGGCCACGACCTGATGCGCTTTGCATATACAGATAAATGCCATAACTCATTGGGGCATCGCTATCACGAGTAACAAGCATGATGGTAGCGGATAGTTCCACTGCTGCCGTCATAAAGCTAGTGACAAAACCTGCCAAAATGCCACCAGCCATCAAAGGAACAACTACACGCCGGATGGTGCTGATTTTGTTGGCACCTACCGAAGCTGCAGCCTCTTCTAAGCTAATAGAGACTTGTTGTAATGCTGCCATACACGAGCGAAGCGCATAAGGCAGACGACGTACAGAGTAGGCCAGCATAATAATGACCCATGTTGAGGTAATACCTACCCCTAAGCCCGGAATCTCCACATCACGGAAAGTGCGTAATAAACCAATGGCCAACACCAAACCTGGCACGGCTAGCGCGGCTGAGGCAATCCAATCAAGGGTTTGGCGAGCGGGCAATTTAGTGCGCAAAATAATATAGGCAATGGCGGTGCCTAAGATCACATCAATAAAAGCAGCTAAACCACCATATAGCAGGGTATTTGCAATCATGCCCTGAGAATCTTGAAACACTGAGGCGTAATGCGCCAAGGTGTAGCCGTCAGGTAATGGGGCAAAACTCCATACCGTAGCCAATGATAAGAGCAACACACCTATGTGGGGTGACAGCACTAAAAGCAAAATAAAACCAATCCATGTATAGGCCATGATGGATTGTCCACGGCTTAGCTCACGCTGCTGTAATGAGTTGCCTCCTTTTTGTAGCGTGGAATAATCACGCCCTTTCAAGGCACGAGCTGATAACCACAGGGCAAGGATGGAAAATGCAATCATAATTACGCTGATCACATAGCCGAGCGGATCATCAATACCTACCTGTGTAATACGTAGATAGGCTTGGGGAGCCAACATATTGGTAATACCCAAGACTAAAGGGGTCCCAAGGTCATCAAAAACTTTAACGAACACCAACGACGCACCCGCTACATAGCCTGGCAAGGCGAGAGGGAAAATCACGCGTCTAAATAAACGCCAGCCCTTGGCACCAAGGTTTACCGCTGCTTCTTCCATGGCACCATCGATGTTTCTTAAAGCCACGGTTAGGTTCATGAGAATGAAGGGGAAGTAGTGAATAGCTTCAACAAAAATAATACCGTTGAGGCCGTCCATAAGGGGAAGCGTAATACCAAACCAATCATCTAGCAGTAGATTAACTGAGCCAGAGCGACCAAAAATTAGCTGCATGGCGACAGCGCCTACGAAAGGCGGCATGATGAGGGGTAAAATCCCTAGGGTTTGAATAATCAATGCCCCTCTAAATTTAAAGCGAATTGTAAAATACGCTAGAGGAACAGCAATAAGTGATGCAAAAAAAGTGGCTGCGACCGCAACGTATAAACTGTTTTTAAAGGATTCTGTTAACAGCGACTGATGCAAAAAAGCAGAAAAATGCCCAAGCGTAAAATGACCGTCAGCGTTAACAAAAGCAGTAAAAAATACGTTCCCAATCGGAAGCACAAGAAATAGCACTAGAAAAGCCAGAACTAAGCCAGCAACTAGAACTAGACCGATGGGAAATCGAGAAGAAAAAGAATGAGCCATAGGAAGCCAGGAGTTTTAGAGCAAAGAAAAACCATCCTCATGAATGAGGATGGCTAAGACTACATTACAAGCGCATTGCCTCTTTAGCTAATGCTTCTGCTTTTTCATAGTTGTTTTTAGCGGCTGTGTTCCACTCGCCCTGAAGTTTGGATAGCTCCTGGTTGACCTTGGGGTCTTTTTTGTCTGCTTTGAACAAATCAACAAGTGCACTGTCTTTGACTTGTTCTTCGTTTAGCACAGGAGTCCATGCCAGTTTTTTTGCCTCGTCTAAGCGTACTTTGGCTTCGGCTGAGGCGGAGTCACCTAGCTTTTTCTGAGCATCCCAAATGGCTTTAGTGGCGGCTTGCAGCTCTTTATGACGGAAAGTGATGGTTTGATCAAACAGGGATTGCACAATGAAGTAGCGGCTTTGCGATAGGTTCACATCAAAGTCAACCGTGCTGCGTTCTACAATTTTCATTGGGTCTGGATAGCCATCAGGAATGTTGGTCATTTTGTCATAAGGCAAAACGGGCAAACGTGAAACCTGAGGCAAGAGCAGAATTTCTTGGCCTTCTGGGCTGAGAGTGAATTCAACAAATTTTTTGGCTTCCTCGGGATTAGCGGACTCACTAATCAACGCGATATTAGCTGGCACAATAGCTGTTTCATCGGGGTAAATAAACTCGACGGGGAAATTAGAAAACTTGCTAGATAGACCAAAGAAGTCAATCACAGGGCCTGCACCAAACTGGCCATTGTTCACGCCGTCCGGCACACCAAAAGAACGATCGGTGATGGCTGCGCTGTTGCCCGACATCAGCAGTAATGTATTCCAGCCCTGATCCCAGCCTTCACCTTGAAGAATGGTTTCTACAGTTAGGTGCATGGTGCCTGAACGTGAGGGGGAGGTCACCCCGACATTGTTATACCACTCGGGTTTCAATAAATCAGCCCAGGTTTTGGGCTCGTCTAGTTTTTTTGCCTTAATAAAGCGCGTGTTGTACATAATGCCGTAACCCGCTAGGGCTTGACCCAAGAAAAAGCCGTTGGGGTCATTGACAGGGAACGAGCCGATGGTATTGGGAACTTGGGGGTTGGCAATATCTTTTACACTGCTTAATAGCTTGTCTTGGGAGAGCACTTCGAACGCATCCGGTGCGCTAGCCCAAAATACATCAGGACGACGTCCAGCGGGTGTTTCTTTAACAAAAGCAATGCCGGACACCGTGTTTTTGTTAAGGATTTCTACTTTAATGTCTGGATTCGCGTTTTCAAACGCATTTTTGTAGGCTTGCGTTAAATCTTTTGGGAACGAAGTAATAACAGTGATTGTTCCTGCTTGTGCTAATGGCGCGAGTGTGCTTAGCGCAAACGCAGTCAGTAAATGCCGTGTTAGCTTTTTCATTTTTTGTCTCCTAAGGATTTATATGGTTATTAACCAGTTCTAGCCTAGGTAATCCTATGAGCTCTGTCCAATAAAAATAAATGATGATAGTCATAAGTGCCAAAGAAACAGAATCCGTAGCCAAAGCTTGATTGCTAGCTCATAGCGCCGTAAACTTGCGCCACTACCTCTTTTCTCTACACCGCGAATTATGTCTGAAACCTACTTTCCCCGTTGGCGCAAAGTCTCTTCTGTTGCGCCTGATGCTGTAGTACAACCCAACGAATATTTACCCGCACCCCAATCGGTAGCCATGGCAGCACAACACGTAGTGGCTATGTTTGGATCAACTATCTTAGCGCCTTTGCTAATGGGGTTTGATCCAAACCTTGCTATTTTGATGTCTGGTATTGGTACATTGATTTTCTTCCTGTTCGTGGGCGGGCGCGTGCCGAGCTATTTGGGCTCTAGTTTTGCGTTTATTGGGGGTGTTATTGCGGTCACGGGCTATGCGGGCAGCGGAGCCAATGCCAACATTGGAGTGGCTTTAGGTGCCATTATTATGTGTGGTCTGGTTTATACCTTAATTGGCGCTGTGGTTTGGGTCGCAGATGCACGATCAGGTGGTGCGGCTCATATCATTAACAAGCTGATGCCGCCTGTTGTTACCGGCGCTATTGTGGCGGTAATTGGGCTAAATTTGGCACCTATTGCAGCCAAAGGTGCCATGGGCTCTGGTACCTTTGATGCGTTAATGGCATTAATGACAGTATTGTGTGTGGGCGGGGTCGCTATGTATAGCCGCGGTGTGGTGCAGCGGTTATTGATTTTAGTGGGCTTAATAGTAGCGTGTTTGATTTATGCTCTATTTACTAATGGTTTAGGTTATGGCACTCCTATTGATGTATCGGGTGTGACTCAGGCCGCTTGGTTTGGCATGCCAAGCTTTTCCGCACCGGTTTTTGAGGTGCAAGCCATGACCGTCATTGTGCCTGTAGCGATTATTTTAGTTGCTGAAAATCTAGGGCACGTCAAAGCCGTTTCGGCCATGACCGGACAAAACCTAGATAAATACTTAGGTCGAGCTTTCGTAGGTGATGGGGTAGCCACTATGTTGTCAGGCTCGATGGGTGGCACAGGTGTTACTACTTATGCGGAAAACATTGGCGTCATGGCGGCTACGCGTATTTACTCCTCATTGGTGTTTGCCATTGCCGCTTTAATTGCTATTTTCTTGGGCTTTTCACCCAAGTTCGGTGCAGTGATTCAGATGATTCCAGGGCCAGTATTAGGAGGGATGTCCATCGTAGTTTTTGGCTTGATCAGTGTGGCGGGGGCTCGCATTTGGGTAGTAAACCAAGTCGACTTCAGTAAAAGCCGAAATTTATTGGTTGCTGCTGTTACCTTGATTCTTGGAGCGGGTAACTTTAGCTTAGAACTAGGCATCATTCGTTTAGATGGAATTGGAACAGCTACCTTTGGCGCTATCTTAATGCATGCGTTGCTTTCTTTACGTCAGCAGAAAGTCACGAATTAACTCTACTCTATATTCTAGTACTTGCAATTTGGTTGGCTTTTGCCGACAATACATCTAAAGCCCCAACGCGTTGGGGCTTTATTTTCAATTGAGTACGCCTAGCCATCTATTCATAGGCTTTTATTCAGTTCATACTTAACTAAAAAATTTCTCTTGCGCTCCTGTCATCTTGGGGGCGTTTTTCATTCTTAAATCAGGAAACATATGTCTGCGATTCCGTTGACAGCGCAGGGCGCTGAACGCTTAAAAGCCGAGATACATCGCCTAAAAACAGTAGAGCGTCCCGATGTAATTAATGCCATTGCAGAAGCTCGCGCACAGGGTGACCTTTCCGAGAATGCTGAGTATGATGCAGCACGAGAGCGTCAAGCCTTCGTAGAAGGACGCATTCGCGAGTTAGAGGGCACTATCTCTAATGCTCAAATTATTGATCCCGCTGCTCTGGATGTGGGTGACCGCGTCGTATTTGGTGCTACTGTTACCCTAGAAGACCTAGACTCCGGAAATCAGGTGACGTATCAAATTGTAGGTGATGTGGAGTCAGATATACGTGAAAACCGTATCTCTGTTTCTAGTCCCGTCGCACGCGCTTTAATCGGCAAGTCCCAAGGGGATGTGGTCGAGGTTCAAGCCCCAGCAGGGGTACGCGAGTACGAAATTCTAAGCATCGAGTATCGCTAAAACCACCTTGCTATGCATTAGGCATAAATAAAGCCCACCGATGTGGGCTTTGTCATTTGAGATGCTTTATGATGGGTTTTAGCGGCGCACGCGCACTTTGTTGCCGCCTTTAGTCTTTTTAAGGCCAGCGGCAGCCAGTTTTTTAGGTGTGTAGGCTTCGTTGGCTTTGCGCACAGCGCGTGTTTCGGGTTCATTACCCTGTAAAACGTCAGGGCGATCTGGGTTTTGACGGTAAACGGTTAGGATTTTTCCAACGTGATTAATGGGTTCAGTACCCAGTTCGTTGCAAATTTGTTCATAAATAGCTAAACGCGCTTCACGGTCATCACCAGCAACACGAATTTTTATTAATTGGTGTACGTTTAAATGTACAGCGATTTCTTTAAGCACGGCCTCTGTGAGTCCGTTGTCGCCGATAAGAACCACTGGACGTAGAGCATGGGCTGCGGCACGTAATTGATTACGTAGCTGTGTAGTAATAGTTAATGTAGGCATAATGAGATTGTACGGGAATGGGCAAGAAAAAAACCTCTAAAGCATGGGTGCATCAGCATATTAATGATCCCTATGTTAAGTTAGCGCAGCAAAAGGGTTATAGAGCCCGCGCTGCTTTTAAATTATTAGAAATAATAGAAACCGAAAGACTGTTGCATCCGGGCAACGTTGTTGTGGATTTAGGTGCTGCACCAGGTAGCTGGTCGCAGGTCGCACGCGAACGTCTAACGCAAAATGGACTGATAAATGGCCGTATTATTGCTTTAGATATGTTGCCTATGGAGCCTATAGATGGCGTTGAGTTTATTTTAGGCGACTTTAGAGAGGATGAGGTGCTTGATCAGTTAAAAAATCTTTTAGGTGATCAAAAAGTAGATCTTGTTATTTCAGATATGGCCCCCAATTTATCAGGTGTGGCTGCCGCCGATTCGGTTCGTATTCAGCATGTGTGTGAATTAGCTCTTGAATTTGCACAGCAGCACCTGAATCCAAATGGTGCTCTTATTGTAAAAGCGTTCCATGGTAGCGGTTTTTCACAAATAGTGAAGTCCTTCAAAGAACACTTCCGTCAGGTCAATACGCGCAAGCCTAAGTCGTCTAGAGATCGCTCTGCGGAAACCTTTCTAGTTGGGCGGCAATTAAAAAACACGTCAGTATGCTAAGACGCCTCATTATCAGGTAGAATGTGATAATTGGCTCTTGTACAGCTAACTGTCAGCTTAGCTCTACAAGTTTAAGCAATTAGGAGGTTGGTGTTGAACAACTCATTTTCCAAAGTCGCTGTTTGGATGGTCATTGCGCTAGTCCTGTTTACTGTATTTAAACAGTTTGATGGGCGTCCTACGACCACAGATGGCGTAACGTATACCCAATTTATGGACGATGCGCGCGCTGGGCGCGTGTCAAAGGTCGATATCCAAGGCGATACCCTATATGTAACGCCCGATTCCGGACGTCCTTATTCTCTAACCTCTCCAGGCGATCTCTGGATGGTTCCCGAACTCGTGAAGTCCGGTGTACAGGTTTCTGGTAAAGCGCGCGAAGAGCCGTCTTTCTTAACCAGTATTTTCATTTCCTGGTTCCCCATGTTGTTGTTAATTGGGGTCTGGATTTTCTTCATGCGTCAGATGCAAGGCGGTGGCAAAGGCGGAGCATTTAGCTTTGGCAAATCGCGTGCGCGTATGCTTGATGAAAACACAAATCCTATTACATTTAGCGATGTGGCAGGTTGTGACGAGGCCAAAGAAGACGTCCAAGAGCTCGTCGACTTCTTACGTGACCCTACACGTTTCCAACGTTTAGGCGGTCGTATCCCGCGTGGTGTACTCATGGTAGGGCCTCCCGGTACCGGTAAAACTTTACTTGCTCGTGCTATTGCAGGCGAAGCCAAAGTGCCTTTTTTCAGCATCTCTGGCTCAGACTTCGTAGAGATGTTTGTAGGGGTTGGGGCGGCGCGTGTACGCGATATGTTTGAAAATGCCAAAAAGCATGCTCCTTGCATCATTTTTATTGATGAAATTGATGCGGTGGGTCGTCAGCGTGGTGCTGGGCTTGGTGGCGGTAACGACGAGCGCGAGCAAACCTTAAACCAGTTATTGGTCGAGATGGATGGCTTTGAAAAGGGCCAAGGCGTGATTGTTATTGCTGCCACGAACCGTCCCGACGTATTGGATCCCGCTTTGTTGCGTCCTGGCCGTTTTGACCGACAGGTAGTAGTGTCACTACCCGATATTCGCGGTCGAGAGCAAATTCTAGGCGTGCATATGCGTAAAGTGCCCTTGTCTGGCAATGTGGATGCACAGGTGCTTGCTCGTGGTACACCCGGCTTCTCTGGGGCAGACTTAGCCAACCTCGTCAACGAGGCGGCTTTATTTGCGGCCCGACGCAATGCGCGTACGGTAGATATGCAAGACTTTGAAAGTGCCAAAGACAAGATCATTATGGGTGCCGAGCGTCGCTCCATGATCATGCCCGAGGAAGAGCGTCGCAATACGGCTTATCACGAGTCCGGTCATGCATTAGTAGCACGTTTGCTGCCTAAAACCGACCCGGTACACAAGGTCACTATCATCCCACGTGGCCGTGCTTTGGGCGTTACCATGCAATTGCCCGAGTCAGACCGCTACAGTATGGATAAAGACCGCTTGCTGAACATGATTGCGGTGTTGTTTGGGGGGCGTATTGCCGAAGAGGTCTTTATGAACCAAATGACCACCGGCGCTTCGAATGACTTTGAACGGGCTACTCAAATTGCACGAGATATCGTAACGCGTTACGGTATGACCGACTCTTTAGGTCCTGTGGTGTATGCCGAAAATGAAGGCGAGGTATTCCTAGGTCGTAGTATGGCCAAGCCCACCAACATTTCCGAAGCCACCATGCAAAAGGTGGATCAAGAGGTCCGCGCCATTATCGATCAGCAATACAATGTGGCTCGTCGTTTAATCGAGGATAACCGTGACAAAATGGAAGCCATGACTCAGGCCTTGCTCGAGTGGGAAACCATTGACGCTGAACAAATCAACGACATCATGGAAGGCCGTGCACCGCGTCCACCTAAAGATTATTCAGACACCAAATCAAATGGCTCTGATAAAACACCGCCTACTTCTGGCGTGAAGGCCGACGAGGTCACCGAGACCAAAGCAGACGACAAGCCTGCCGACGATAAACCAGCGACTACACCTATTTAATTTTTAATTTAGTATTCCATGAAAAAAACATGGCGATGCGGGCGCTTCGAATTCGGGTTCGAGCGCCCGTTATTGATGGGAATCCTTAATATCACACCGGATTCCTTTTCCGATGGTAACCAGTACCTTCAAACCGAAACGGCGATTGCGCATGCTAAACAGCTTATTGCTGACGGTGCCGACATTCTTGACATAGGAGCCGAGTCCACGCGACCGGGTGCTCAGCCCGTGGCACTAGACGAAGAGCTGCGTCGTTTGCTTCCCGTAATAGAAGCGTTGCATGAGCTTAACGTTCCTTTGTCTATTGACACCTTCAAGCCAGAAGTAATGCAGGCTGTCTTAGCAGCAGGGGCGGATATGATTAACGACATTGCGGGTTTTCAAAACCCGGCCTCTATTGCTGCTGTAGCAGCATCGGATTGTGGCTTGTGCGTGATGCATATGCAAGGCGAGCCCCGTACAATGCAAACGAATCCGCACTATAGCGATGTCAAAACTGAAGTGCGTGATTTTTTACAACATCGTGTACAGGCATTGGTGCAAGCCGGTGTACAGCCCGAGCGTATTATGCTTGACCCAGGCTTAGGTTTTGGTAAAACGGCTGCACACAATTACACCCTCTTACGCGATTTGGAACAAATTCAGATAGACTCCTACCCATGGTTAATTGGTCTGTCACGGAAGTCCATGATTGGGCATGTGGTACATAAAGGGCCACAACAGCGTGTTGCTGGCAGTATTGCAGGCATGTTGGCGGCCGTTGCACGCGGTGCGGCAGTGGTGCGCGTACACGATGTGGCTGAGTCAGCCGATGCACTCAAAGTCTGGCAGGCAGTAGAACAAGGAATAACAAATGAGTAAACGTAAATATTTTGGTACAGACGGTATTCGTGGTGAAGTGGGTGGTAATACTATCAATGCTGAGTTTGCCCTGCGTTTGGGTTATGCGGCAGGGGTGGTTTTAGCGCGTGCTCACACATCGGCTAACAGACCTAAAGTGGTTATTGGTAAAGACACGCGTATTTCCGGTTATATGCTAGAGTCCGCATTAGAAGCAGGCTTATCTGCCGCAGGCGTCGATGTGTTGTTAGCAGGGCCAGTTCCCACACCAGCAGTGGCTTATTTAACACGCACTTTGCGCTTAACGGCGGGCATTGTGATCAGTGCATCGCATAATCCTTATTACGATAACGGTATTAAGTTTTTCTCTGCGCAGGGCATGAAGCTTCCTGATGAGATAGAGCTTCAAATTGAGGAGGCCCTCGATTTGCCCATTAATTGCGTGGCTTCAGATAAATTAGGGCGTGCCCGTCGTCTAGAGGACTCTGCAGGTCGTTATATCGAGTTTTGTAAAAGTACCTTTCCTAACGAGCTGGACTTATCGGGCTTAAAGCTTGTGGTTGATGCTGCGAATGGGGCGGCATATCATATTGCACCACACGTTTTTCGAGAGCTGGGCGCAGAGGTTCACGCTATTGGCTGTGAGCCAAATGGTTTTAATATTAACGAAGGGGTGGGGGCACTTTATACCGATCATCTGCTTCAGGTGGTGCGTGAACGTGGGGCAGATATAGGCATAGCCTTAGATGGTGACGCTGACCGTTTACAAATGGTGGGCAGTGACGGCCGTTTATATAACGGCGATGAGTTGCTTTACATGATCGTCCGCGATCGCATGCTAACTCAAGAAGTGAAAGGCGTAGTAGGCACGCTTATGACCAACTTGGGCTTAGAGAATAAACTTAAAGAATTAGGTCTAGAGTTTATTCGCGCTAATGTCGGCGATAGATACGTCTTAGAAAAGTTGTTGGAAAAAGGGTGGTTATACGGTGGTGAAAGCTCAGGTCATTTGCTGTGCTTGGACTACCACACCACAGGTGATGGAATTATTGCTGCTTTACAAATTCTGACTGCTATGCGACACCATGGTAGCTTGCTACGTGAACTGGTCGCTGATTTAAAAATGTACCCACAGAAAATGGTTAACGTAGAGTGGGAGCAAGGCCGCGACTGGACAGAGTGTCAAGAGCTCATGCAGGTAAAACAGCAGCTAGAAGCAGAGCTGGGTCAAAAAGGCCGCGTATTGATTCGTGCGTCTGGGACTGAACCCAAGCTGCGTTTAATGGTTGAAGCAGAGGATCTAAGCAAAGTCGAAAACGGTATTGAACGTCTCTTAGCTGTAAAGCTGGTCTGATTCATGCTTTTTGTTTGCTGCGTTAAAATTAATGCAATATAGCTTTGGCATCATAGGGATACCTTTAAGGAGCCCTATGACCTATGCAGCAAATCGCTTATGTTTCCCCTTCATTGGCGCAACATGTTTGGCGCAGCCCTAGAACTGATGGTTTACAGTTGCGCTTAGCGCAAAATCAACACGAGCTTCACGCAGTGCAGCGCCTGCGCTTCACTATTTTCACCGAAGAAATGCAGGCGGTTTTACCAAATGCTCAGACTGGCTTAGATGCCGATCGCTACGATCCGTGGTGTGAGCATTTTATGGTGCTAGCAGGAGCCTCAGAAAAAGTAGTAGGAACCTACCGTATTCTTCGCCCAGAACAAGCCAAACGTCTAGGTGGCTATTACTCTGAGTCCGAATTTGATATTAGCGCCCTTAATGGTTTACGCCCTTATATGGCTGAAGTGGGACGCTCTTGCATACACCCTAGTTACCGCAATGGTAGTGCGATTATGTTGTTATGGATGGGTATTGCTAGCATGATGCGTGCAGGTGGATATCGTTATCTATTGGGATGTGCAAGTGTGAGCCTGCGCGACGACGGGGTTACCGCCGCTGAGGTATGGCGAGCAGCCCAACGATCTATGCAAAAAAATCCACACGTGACGCGTTTAAGGCCGCACCATCGTTATCCAGTAGAAAAGCTCAACAGCAATTTGCCCGCTCGCATTCCACCGTTAATTAAAGGCTATTTAAATTTAGGGGCAGTACTTTGTGGTGAACCTGCATGGGATCCTGATTTTAATACGGCAGATTTTCCTGTTTTACTCGATACAGAAAAGTTGCCAGAGCGCTATAAACGGTATTTAGGCTTTATTTAAATACGGGTAAGTTAGGCAGCCAATAGGCTGCCTTTTTTAATTGATTTTGATAGTTGGCAAGGCTTTGGTATAAACCAGCTTCACGCGAAAATCGGCTTTGGCCCATTCACTTTGTTCGGTGCGCAGAGAGTACTCAGAGAGAGGGCGAGTCGTGATCCAGTTTTTATCCGCATAGATGGTAGCCCCGTGGGAGCTAGTTTGGACATGTAAGGGCAGACTATCGATGTTTTCACGACGACGCATCAACATAATGCTGAGTCGCAGACACAGCAAAGTTAACCATTCCGCGCGCTGGACTTGATGTAAATTAAGTTTTTCCAGTTTGCCTAGTTGCCCTAGGGTTAAAAAAGCGAGTAGGGATTGATCGTCTTTGGAGAACCCCGGCATGTCTGCATGACCCAATACATAGGCAGTGTGTTTATGGTAGTCGTTATGGGCAATAGATAACCCTACTTCGTGCAAATCAGCAGCCCAACCTAAAGCCAGTTTAAGCTCTTTGGTTTCAGGGCTAGAGGGCAGATTGAGTTGCTCAAACAAATGCAAGGCGGTGTGTTTGACTCGGGCGGCTTGGGCTAAGTCGATGTGATAGCGTTTGCTTAGCTGTAGCACTGTTTCTTCACGTTTATCGCGATTTGAATCTCGCCCCAGTAAGTCGTACAAGACTCCCATGCGTAGTGCGCCTTCACCGCGTTGCATCGCAGAGACTTTTAGCTCTTCAAACACAGCAATCATAATAGCGAGGCCAGCTGCTAGTACAGGGGCGCGGTGGGTTTTAATGCCGGGTAGTTCGCTGGCAATAACTCGTTTGTCGCGTACTAGTTTACGTCGTAGTAGGTGCATACCATCTAGCGTAATACCACGTTCAGAAAGACCCATTTCTAATAAAATGGCCTCAATCCCTTTAGCGGTACCTGAAGAGCCATACGCATATTGCCAACCTGTTTTACGGTATTGTTGAGCAATAACTTCGAGTTCGCGTCGAGCCGCAAGAATGGCTTGATTCATGCGGTTTTCAGTGATTAGGCCGCTACCAAAAAAGCGATCAGTAAAACTGACGCAGCCCATGGGTAACGAGGACAATAACAAGGGTTGAGTATTACGCCCGATAATCACTTCGGTCGAACCACCGCCAATGTCCACCATTAAGCGTTTGTCGGTGGACGGAGGTAATTCGTTATTAATACCAGCGTAAATTAAACGCGCTTCTTCGTAACCTGAAATGACCTCTATGGGGAAGCCAAGAGCTGCTTCAGCAATAGGCAGAATTTCTTCTCGGTTTGAGGCAACCCTAAAGGTATTTGTAGCGACCGCTCGGACGCGGTTAGGGTGAAAGCCCTGGATACGCTCGTGAAAGCGTTGCAAGATAGTAATAGCGCGTTTGACTGCGTCTGGGTGTATGCGACGGTCGGGTCCCATATCGGCCGCCAAGCGCACGGATTCGTTTAAACGGTCAATGGCGTAAATTTGTGCATGACCGTTGTGTTGCTCCACCCGCCCGATGGATAAACGAAAGCTATTCGAGCCTAAGTCAACGGCGGCAAGTAAATGTTGGTCCATAGGGAACTAACTTGTAATCAATTATGCTGCGATTATACGTTAAGCGCATAAAAACACAGCGGTATTTAAGACTAACGTGGTTTTATAGGCTCGAACACAATAAGGCTGTCATTCAATTGTAAAATGCATTGAGTATAAAACTTGTCATTTCTATTTTATTGTCTGACTAGAACGCTATGATCCCTAATCCCACCGTCATGCTCATCAATCGCGAGCTCTCTTTATTGAAATTCAATGAACGCGTTATGTCGATGGCGGCGAACCCTAATACACCGTTATTAGAGCGGTTACGTTATTTGTGCATAGTCAGTTCAAACTTGGACGAGTTTTTTGAAATTCGTGTCTCTAGTCTAAAAGAAAAAATGGCTCAGGCACCTCATCATGTGCAGGGGGATGGGTTTTCTCCTATCGATGCGTTTACCAAAATCCAGCAAGCAACCCATGAGTTAGTCGATAAGCAAAACAATTTGCTATTAGAGCATGTGCTCCCCAATTTGCAGGCTGAGGGTATTGGGTTATTGCGTCCGTCTCAGTGGACCGAAGAACAACGAATCTGGGCCTATGGCACGTTCCAACGAGAAGTCATGCCTTTATTGACTCCTATTGGTTTAGATCCCGCTCACCCCTTTCCTCGGGTCTATAACAAAAGTTTAAATTTTATTATTTCTCTTTCCGGAGAAGATGCTTTCGGACGTACTGGCTCTATTGCTATAGTTCAAGCCCCTCGGGCGTTGCCTCGTCTTTTAAAAATACCTACTGCTATAGCAGGAATTCCGCACGGTTATGTGGTGTTGACGGCGTTAATCAGTCATTTTGTCGAAGAGCTCTTTCCAGGCATGGACGTCAAAGGTTGCTATCAATGGCGAGTTACACGCAACAGCGATTTATTTGTGGATGAGGAGGAGGTCACCAATTTACGTCAGGCTTTGCAGGGTGAACTTTCACAGCGTAATTTCGGTGCGGCGGTGCGTTTGGAAATAGACTTATCCATGCCAGAGAAATTGTCCGCTTTTTTACAGCGTGAGTTTTCTCTTGGAGAAAAAGACACCTATCGCGTACTTGGGCCGGTGAATTTGTCGCGTTTAGCAGAACTGTGTGATGTGCCTGACCGTCCTGATCTCTTATTCACGCCTTATCAAGCGCCTATTCCTGCACCGTTTGATCAAATAGAAAACCCTAAAGAGTTTTTTAAAGCCATTACGCGCAAAGACCATCTACTGCATCATCCTTATCAGTCGTTTCAACCCGTATTGAGCTTTTTACGTGCAGCGGCATTGGATTCACAGGTGGTGGCGATTAAGCAAACCATTTATCGCACTGGTGAAGACTCCGAGCTGATGCAAGTCTTAGTTCAAGCCGCTAAAGCAGGAAAAGAAGTGACGGTGGTTGTGGAGCTTATGGCCCGTTTTGATGAGCAAACTAACATTAACTGGGCAGCGCGCTTAGAAGAAGCAGGTGCGCATGTTAGTTATGGTGTGGTCGGATATAAAACTCATGCCAAGATGGCGCTGGTTTTGCGTAGGGAAAAAGGCGAGATACGACGTTACGGCCATATTGGTACCGGCAATTACCATCCACGCACGGCCCGACTGTATACCGACTTTGGCTTGCTAACGGCAAACGAAGCCATTTGCTCTGATATGGAACAGGTGTTTAGTCAACTGACTGGCTTGGGTACGCGTCGCAGCTTACAGCTGTTACTGCAATCGCCTTTTAATTTGCATGAAGGCATGATGAGTCGTATCGAGCGAGAAATACAGCATGCAAAAGAAGGGAAAAAAACGCGCATCATGGCAAAGATGAACTCATTGCTGGAGCCTAAAATCATTTATGCTTTGTACGAGGCCAGTCAAGCAGGTGTGCGCATTGATTTAATTGTAAGGGGGGCCTGCGCCTTACGACCTGGGGTGCCAGGGCTTTCAGATAAAATTCAAGTGCGCTCCATTGTAGGTCGATTTTTAGAGCACTCACGTGTTTTTTATTTTTATAATGCAGGGCAAGAAGATTTATTTATTGCTTCAGCAGATTGGATGGACAGAAATTTTTTCCGACGGGTAGAGTTGGCGGTTCCAATCTTAGACAAGCGGTTAAAACGTCGTGTTATTAACGAGGCATTGCGGTATGCGTTGCGGGATAACCAGCTGGCTTGGCGGGCTCAACCATCAGGTCAATATCTCCGCGTGCGCAGTCGTAGCAACAGCAGTTTTAATTTGCACGATCAACTAATGCAGGAGTTAGGGCAATAATTCATGTTGCAACCAAACGACTGTCATAGACATGTCATATTCACGTCTTACACTGGGAACCGTTGCAGATTGATCTGCCTATTTCAAATCACCAAGAGGTGCTTAGATGTTGAAACGTGCTTTTTCTAAATTATCCGTAGGTTTGGCTTTGAGTGCGCTGACACTATCCGTTCACGCCGTCAATGTGACCGGAGCGGGTGCGTCTTTTCCTTATCCGATTTATGCGAAGTGGGCTGCGGCCTATCACAAAGAAACAGGCAAGCAAGTGAACTACCAGTCGATTGGTTCAGGGGGTGGTCAGCAGCAGATTATTGCTAAAACAGTGGATTTTGGCGCTTCAGATGATCCAATGAAAGCGGATGCTTTAGATAAAGACAATTTACTGCAGTTTCCAGCGGTAATTGGTGGTACTGTACCCGTTGTGAATATCGATGGTATTAAGCCGGGCGAGCTACGTTTATCGGGTACGGTTTTAGCTGATATTTACTTAGGTAAGATCACAAAATGGGATGATGAGGCTATCAAAGCATTAAATCCAGACCTGAATTTACCTAATAAGTCCATCGTGGTAGTGCACCGTTCCGATGGTTCTGGAACCACTTTTGGTTGGACTAACTATCTCTCTAAAGTGTCTGCCGACTGGAAAGAAAAGGTCGGGGAAGGCAAGGCTGTGAAGTGGCCTACAGGCCAAGGCGGTAAAGGTAACGAAGGCGTAGCTGCTTATGTACGTCAGCTAAAAGACTCCATTGGTTATGTGGAGTACGCTTACGCAAAACAGAACCAGTTGTCTTGGGCTCAGCTTGAAAACAAAGACGGCCAGTTTGTGCAGCCCTCGCAAGAAAGCTTTGCCGCTGCTGCAGCAAATGCAGATTGGCATGGCACCCCAGGCATGGGTGTAGTGCTTACCAATGAAACAGGTGCTCAATCTTGGCCTGTGACAGCAGCTACTTTTATCTTGATGCATAAAAGCCAAGACAAGCCAGCCAATGCTGAAGCGGTCTTAACGTTTTTTGACTGGGCTTTTACTCATGGTAAAGACATGGCCGCCGAACTTGATTATGTGCCATTACCTACCGAAGTTACAGACCAAATTAAACAGTTATGGACTGAAGAAATTAAAGCTGAAGATGGTAATGCGATCTGGAAGTAGTAGTACAACCATACGCTTATAACGCTAAAATCATTCAAGACGGTACTATCTGGTCAGGTAGTCCGTCTTGTTGTATAACACGATGACACTAGTCAATGATCCCTTCACTAAAACCTTGTCATGAAATTTAATCAGAATGGTTTGCTAGACCTGCTATTTAAAAACCTTACACGAAGCTTTGCCTTTTTTGTTTTTATTCTATTGGCAGGCATTATGGCGTCCCTTATTTGGGGCAGCCGCGAGTCGATTTCTGCTCATGGCATTGCGTTTTTATGGACTAACGACTGGGATCCGGTCAACAACCATTACGGAGCGCTTGTTCCCATTATCGGGACATTATTAACCTCTGCCATTGCGCTATTTATTGCAGTACCTGTTTCGTTTGGTATTGCTATGTTTTTAACAGAGCTTTCTCCCATTTGGTTGCGTAGACCTTTAGGTACCGCTATTGAAATGCTGGCTGCTATCCCCTCTATTATTTATGGTATGTGGGGGCTTTTTGTTTTTGTGCCTTTGTTTCAACGCTATATTCAACCCACTGTGATCCAAGTCTTTGATGGGATTCCGATCTTGGAGTCCATATTTGCGGGGCCTCCGTTTGGTATTGGGGTCTTTACTGCAGGGTTAATTCTTTCCATTATGATTATACCGTTCATCACAGCGGTGATGCGCGATGTGTTCGAGCTTGTACCCCCGATGCTTAAAGAGTCTGCCTATGGTTTGGGCAGCACCACTTGGGAAGTTATGTGGCGGGTGGTATTACCGTTTACAAAAAATGGCGTCATTGGCGGCATTATGTTGGGTTTGGGTCGCGCTTTAGGGGAAACCATGGCCGTAACTTTTGTGATTGGCAATGCCTTTAATTTACCCAACTCCATTTTTGCACCATCAAACTCTATTGCTTCTGCGCTAGCCAACGAGTTTAACGAGGCTGGTGGCATGCAAAAAGCTGCCTTGCTCGAGTTGGGCTTAATTTTATTCTTAATTACTACGGTAGTGTTGGCCGTCTCCAAAGTGTTATTGGCCCGTTTGGCACGTAACGAAGGGGCTAAATCCTAATTCATTATGACTATGCAAACACCTACTTCTTCTACCTTAACCCCAGCGAATCCGCTTTACAGACGCCGACACCGCTTTAATAAATTTATGTTGGTGCTGTCTGGCGCTGCGTTGATTTTTGGTTTGTTTTGGTTGTTTTGGATTATTTTAACTTTGCTGGTGAAAGGGGCTTCGGCATTGTCGTTTAGCTTGCTGACACAGCCTACTCCACCGCCAGGCATCGACGGGGGGTTGTTGAATGCCATTATAGGTAGCTTTATGATGGCGGGCGTAGGGACGCTTATTGGTACCCCTATCGGGATTTTGGCAGGCACGTATTTGGCTGAATTTGGTCAACGAGGCTGGCTAGCACCTGCAACGCGCTTTTTAAATGACGTCTTGTTATCCGCCCCCTCGATTGTAATTGGCTTGTTTATTTACGCTGTGCATGTGGCTCAGGTTGGTCATTACTCAGGTTGGGCCGGGGCATTGGCACTGGCTATTTTAGTGATACCCGTGGTGGTGCGCTCTACCGATAACATGCTGCAACTGGTACCTAATAGTCTGCGCGAGGCCGCAGCGGCATTAGGGTGCCCACAGTGGCGTATTGTGATCTTTATTAGTTACCGCGCTGCGCGTGCCGGTATTATTACTGGGGTGTTGCTAGCGGTGGCTCGAATTTCTGGTGAAACGGCACCATTGCTATTCACCGCCCTGAATAACCAGTTTATGTCTTTAGATATGAATGGGCCACTGGCGAACCTACCTGTAGTGATTTTCCAATATGCCGCTAGCCCATTTGAAGATTGGAACCGTTTAGCGTGGGCAGGGGCTGTGTTAATTACCCTGTTTGTGCTTGGAATTAATATTTTAGCGCGCACTTTATTCCGCAATAAATAACGCCTGCCTTAACGAATTGATAACTAACTATGCAAAGCCTTTCTACTCCTACTGATCGCATTAAGCTCGAGGTTAAAGACTTGAACTTTTATTATGGTGATTACCATGCGATCAAAAACGTTAATATGAGCATCCAAGAAAACAAGGTAACCGCGTTTATCGGACCTTCGGGCTGCGGTAAATCCACCTTGTTGCGCACCTTTAACCGTATGTTCGAATTGTATCCCGGGCAACGTGCCGAGGGCGAAATTTTGCTTGATGGTGAAAACCTACTGACATCAAACGTGGACATTTCTTTGCTACGCGCTAAAGTGGGTATGGTCTTCCAAAAACCAACGCCTTTTCCCATGAGCATTTATGACAATATTGCTTTTGGCGTGCGCTTGTTTGAAAAACTGAGCAAAGGCGAGATGGATGAGCGGGTAGAATGGGCCCTAACTAAAGCAGCGTTATGGGACGAGGTTAAAGATAAATTACGCCAAAGCGGCAATGGTTTATCCGGTGGTCAACAACAGCGTTTATGTATAGCACGTGGGGTTGCCATTAAGCCCGAGGTTTTGCTGCTTGATGAGCCCACTTCCGCCTTAGATCCGATTTCTACTGCTAAAATTGAAGAACTGATTTCTGAGTTAAAAAACGACTATACTGTTTTAATTGTTACTCACAATATGCAGCAGGCTGCGCGTTGTTCGGACTACACGGCATATATGTATTTGGGCGAGTTAATGGAATTTGGTGAAACAGACCAAATTTTCGTAAAGCCAGCCCGCAAAGAAACAGAAGACTACATTACTGGCCGGTTCGGATAAGGTCCATTCTCGGATAGCTAGCAGCCTTAGGGCTGCTTTTTTTATGGAGACACACTATGCAAGAGCAGCAAACAGTGATTCAGCAGCTTGCACCCTCTGGCGAGCTACGAGTTGCATTGAATTATGGCAATGGAGTGCTCGTGCAGCGCGGCACGGATGGGATCCCGCAGGGGGTCGCGCCCGATTTGGCGCGCGAGCTTGCGCGACGTCTAGGCGTGCTTCCACGGTTTATTAGTTATGATGCTGCCGCAAAAGTGGCCGAAGCTGCTGCTACCCAAGCATGGGATTTGGCCTTTATGGCAATTGATCCCAAACGGGGTGAACACATTGATTTTACTAATGCCTATGTACAGATTGAGGGAACGTGTTTAGTACGTGAAAACAGCGCATGGCATAGCGTGGCCGATTTAGACCGTGAGGGGGTGCGTATTGCCGTAGGCCAAGGGGCGGCGTATGAGCTGTATTTAACTCGAGCCATACAGCATGCAGAGTTAGTACGTTTTCCTACCTCTAATGCCGCAATTCATGGCTTTGTTGACCAAAGCTTAGATGCTGCAGGTGGTGTGCGCCAAACATTAATGGATTTTGCAGCAGAGCAAAGTATATATCGCGTACTAGACGATTATTACACTGCTATTTATCAGGCCATCGCTTTGCCTAAAGGGCGTGATGAGGCCTTGGCTTATGTCAGTGCTTTTATTGAGGAAATGAAACAAAATGGCTTTGTAGCCGAGGCGCTGCGTCGCAGTGGGCAGCATGGGGCAAATGTTGCATTGTAGGTAAATAATTAACCCGCCACAATAGTAGTTTAAGGTGGCGGGTATATCAATCTACCAGCATACGTGAAAAACGTGGCTGATTGGGGCGACTATAAGCAGCCCAGACAACAACGTCATTCCGTGGCGTTGGTTGTTATCGTTAAGAGGCTAAGTAGCTTTACTTGCTTTGGGACTTAATTGCAGATGCTTCGGCTTCAAGCTCGCTTAAAACAGGCGATTTTTTTCGCCATTCCTCGTACCATTTATCTACGCTGTCACCAAAAAATGCTCTATCAGTAGATAGGATCTTTGCGGAGCTGTTGGCTTCAATTTGTGCTAAGTAATCTGCATCAATTTTCTCATACGCTAAAATAATCTGTTGCAGATGTTTGGTAGTGAGGGTGCTAATTAGCTCTTTTTGCTCAGCCGGGATTTGGCTCCATTTACGTGCAGATGCTACTGCTACCATAGGCAGCATCATGTGATTAGAATGCAGTAACGTTTTTGCATTATCAATATATTTCACGTTCCACGACCCCTCAAAGTCAATTTGCATACCATCAATTTGACCATTGGCAAAAGCATCATACAACGCGGGTAATGGCATGGGTGTGGGAGCTGCTCCTACCTTACGCCAAAAATCTAACTCGGGCTCAATAGGAATGGTGCGGATTTTTTTCCCTTTAAGTTGATCGGCAGATTGTAGGTCTTGGCGCATTAATATTTGTCGCATACCAGCCATGCCATAGCCCAAACCAACTAGACCTAAACTGTTTAACTCTTCTAGCATTTTAGTTGCAGTGGGGCCCTGCAATAGCTGGCTGACCTCTGCTGGTGTATCCACTAAATAGGGCGCAAATAAGGCAGCGTAATTAGGGCGTCGGTTTGCAATCTCGCCAGCCACTAAAAAAGCCATATCTAATGCCCCACTTTGCAGCTGTTGGAGCATTTGTGCTTCACTGCCTAGCTGACCCGAAGGAAAAACAAGTAAATTGATTTCCCCATTGCTTTTTTCTTTGAGTTCTTGGGCAAGTTCGTTGGCTGAAATGCTCCATTGATGAGAAGGTGGGGTAATGAGCCCCAGCCGTAAATCAGCGGCAAAAGCCGAACTAACTAAAGCACTGCTAATAACGAGGCTTTTTAAAAAAGAGCATAAGGTACGTTTCATACGTGTCTCTATCAATAAAAAAGTGATTAGGCTAATGCACCAAAAAAGTAGCCAAAGAAGGAAAAAAAGTGATGAGTAAAATAACGCCTAGTGCAATGAAAAGATAGGGCATAGCTAGCCAAGCAATGCGCTCTGCTTTAAGACCCGATAGCGAGGCAGAGACAAATAAAGCAGAGCCTATAGGAGGGGTTAATAAGCCCACCACTAAACTTAAACACAGCACCACACCAAAATGGAAAGGGTCAATCTGATATACCGTGGTAGCCACAGGCAAAAGCACAGGAACGACCAAAATGATGATGGGAATAGGGTCCATGACCATACCGGCCAATAACAAGGCAACAATTACAATACATAAAAAAGTTGTAGGCTCTGTGGCAATACTTTGAATCCAGGTTGCAAACAAAGCGGGCAGGTTTTCAAAGGTAATAACCCATCCAAATACTTGGGACGCGGCAATAAGCAATAGAACCAGTGCTGAGTTTTGTGCGGCACGAATGAGAGCAGGCCAGATAAAACTAAAGTTCAGCTCTTTATAAACAAATCGACCAATCAGAATAGAGCTAATGCAGGCTAGGGTGGCGGACTCAGTAGGTGTAGCAATGCCCCCCAAAATACAACTAATAATAATTACAGGAATTGCCGCCGCAGGTAAACCATCTAGCACCAGTTTGCAACGTGTTTTGAATGAGTGCTGTGCGGTTTTGGGGTAGGATTTTTTACGTGCTAACCATCCTATAAAGGCCAAAAAACCTAAACTTAATAAAATCCCAGGCAAAATGCCAGCAAGAAATAGATCTCCAATGGAAATTTGTGCTATGACGCCATAAATAATAAAAAGCATAGAAGGCGGAATGATGGGAGCCAGTAAACCGCCTACGGCAGTGATGGTAACAGCGTCCTCTTTGCTGTAGCCTGCTTTTTCCATTTCGGGTACAGCTAAGCGCATCATGATGGTGATTTGGGCGACGGTAGAGCCTAGGATAGACGCCATCATCATATTGGCTAATAGATTGATATACGCCATGCCGCCCCGTACAGAGCCTATGAACGCTGCCGCAGCACCCATTAAGCGGCGTGCAATTCCTCCTTCGTGCATACATTCGCCCAATAAAATAAATAAAGGCAAAGCAAGCAAGCCATAGTTTTCTAGCCCACCAAAAAACTGTAAAGGATAAGACCCCAATAACACCAAGTTATCGTTGGCATAGATATAAGCCAGCGCCGTCATCGCTAAGACAAAAGCAATGGGAACACTGAGTGCTAACAAAATAAAGAAACTAAGAGCCACCATTGCTTAGTTGCCCCTTTGAGTGCGGATATGGTTGATTGCAGAAAAAAGGTTGACGCAGCTGTGTAATAAACCACACACGGCAAACCACGGCAAAATGAGCCACACCCATGTTTTTTTAATTCCTAATGTCATGGTGGGCTCGTCATAAATAAAATTAAGCTGCCCTGCGGCAAAGGCGCTGATATCGCCGTGGTATTTCACTAATAGCGTTAAGGGTTCAAAGGCAATGTGCAGCAAATAAATAAACATCACAAAAAACACCACCAGACAAACATCCACTGTAAGTGTGAGGTAGCGTTGCAACGAGGGGCTGAGCCGATCTTTAAAGAGTGTAATAGCTATGGCGGATCGATAGTGGATACCGGCCGAGGCTGCAAATAAAGCCATCCATACCATCAGACTTACCGCAGCCTCATCAATCCAGTAAAGGGAATGGCTAGCTAAGCGAGTTAGTATATTTAAAAGCAGCAGGGCAAAAATAAGCCCTAAGCACAGAGCGGCGCTGTAGATTTCAAAAGTGGCTAGGGCTTGGCTAAAGCGCTGTAGACGATGGTGCGCATTAGAGCTAGGGGTAGGGCGATAAAAGTGTTGCATTTGCTAGGTTTCAGCACTTTTGTGCTGTGCCGCATTAAAAAAGCTGAGTATGACAATGATAATGATTACTATTAACGCTATTCTAATCTGTGCAGCTTGGTTTGCACAGGGCTAAAGCAAAATAAGAAAAATCAGACCAAAAACAAAGGCCGCGAAAAAGAAGCACAAAAGAAAAAAGGGCTTATGCGTTTTATTGCATAAACCCTTGATTTTCTTTGGGAATTCTTGGTCGGGGCGATAGGATTCGAACCTACGACCCTCTGGTCCCAAACCAGATGCGCTACCAGGCTGCGCTACGCCCCGAAAGATTTAACTATAGCACGTATCCTTTTTAAAAAGCAAGTTTATTTGCTAATAAAAGTAGTTAAGGTGTTAAAGCAATGCCGATCCGAACCTGAGACTGATTCGTTTTGTTGTAATGCAACAAGGTTTCCCCGTAGCCATTTAAATATTGTGCATACAAATACCCATTTAAATTCAATGGGGTACGTTTTAGGGGCCAGGCCACATCTAGCTGTTTAGTATGGCGACCGTGTTTGCCTTGTTGGTAGCTGCCCATCACACTAAGCCCGTTGGCTTGCTGCCAGCGCAGTCGCCAATTTACCGAACCCATGTAATCACTGTAGTCGGCATTATCAGCACTTACTCCCACATAACGCTTGAATCGAGGCATGAAGCGCAGTTGGCTGGCATTAGCAAAGGTGTAGCTGAGCTCGGGCTGTAAGTAAAAATCATTTAACGAGCGAGAGCTAGCGCCGCTTTTACCGTTGGACTCATGTTCTATACCCGCATTCAAGCCCAGGTAAAAAGGGGATTGGGCTGGTTGCCACATTTTCTCTTTGTACCAGAATAAACTAGGGTTGTAGGTGCTATCCACAAAAGGAAGGGAATCGCTGCCTAAATCCCAAAGTGAACGCTGAGTGTAGCCCAGATAGAAATGATGATAGAAACGACTGCTTTGTGCGGATTGGGGGCTAAGTAGTCGGTATTTAAAGCTAATTTGAAAACGAGCATGACTGTCGGGTCGAGTACCAAAAATAAAATACATGGGCTCGTAAACAGAAAGGGCGTTACGTACTTGCTCGAATGCAGTTAAGGAGCTTTCCGTACTCGGGGCTGCGGCTACTGTATTTATTGTAGCGTTTAGAGCACTAGTTGAGTGTGTAGGGGTTGTTGTGTTTGCCTGTGCAATAGTGGGGGATTTAAGCTCTAGCGCTAGCAACTGCGGCGAGCCTTCAATGGCTAGAGTATGAATACCCGTGGCTAAAGCAGGCACTTGGGTTTGCCACTCTGCTTTAGCAAAACCATTAATAGGTACAGATCTGGTGGGGTGATCTTGCGAAGGAGTGGCTATGCTTTGAATTGAGGTGCCATGTTCAGTATGCCAGCGCAGAAGTAGTTGTTGTGGTGGAGTCCACTCAGTGACTTCTGCTGTGTCATTGATATAAATAGCATGAATAGTGATGGGCTGATTGGGTTGGGCAATAGGAGGATCCACAGAAAAGCTGGTAGCCGCGCTCAACAAAGGTTGGTAGAGTAGTAGCCACACTAAAGAGATTAAGTAAAAAAAGCGGTAAATTACATGCATGATGGGTGCAATAAAAAAGCCAAAACAGCACTAATTTACCATTGAGTTGGTGCTTTTATGTGGTGCTCAACAATTGTTTACTATCATTCAGAGGGAGCAGTGATGATTCCTATACTTATGTACCACCAAATTGCAGTGCCGCCGCCAAAAGGCACGCGTTTGCGAGGCAGCACAGTGCATCCGGCGCGGTTCGCCAGACAAATGCAATGGCTCAAGCGCTTGGGTTACACGGGTTTGTCTTTGGCTGAGCTTGAGCCGTATGTGCTGGGCCAGAAAACAGGGCGCGTAGTGGGCATCACTTTTGATGATGGATATCAAAATGTACATGACAACGCATTACCTATACTTCAAGAACTAGGCTTTAGCTCAACGAATTTTATTGTCTCGGGGGAAATAGATGGGCAAAACACATGGGCACAAGGTGCAGGTAGTCCTCCGGCAAAGCTAATGTGTGAAAGCAGTATCTTGCAGTGGGTGGATGCCGGTCAAGAAATAGGCTCGCATACTGTGTCTCATGAGCGTCTTGCTGAGTTAGAACCAGATCAGGTATATGAGCAGCTGCAACGCTCCAAGTACGAGCTAGAGCGGCTTTTGCAGTCCGAGGTGCATTCCTTTTGTTACCCGTATGGCAGCTACAATGATGCCGCCAAAGCGCAGGTTGCGGCATTGGGCTATAAGCGCGCGGTAACCACAGAGCGAGGTTTAGCGCAGGCCCATGACGATATCCATGCTTTACCACGCGTTACGGTTTTGCGCTCTACCCATTTAATTCATTTTTTGCGAAAAATTCTAACGCAGTATGAAAATAAAAAACGGGCTGGTAAAGATTAGCGTATCAGGTATAATCTCTTTTTTTGCGCGTCTGTAGCTCAGTTGGATAGAGCACCCGCCTTCTAAGCGGGCGGTCACAGGTTCGAATCCTGTCAGACGCGCCACAATGCTATAAAGCACAATACGTTAATGTAAAATCAGCCCGCACCCATACTCGGTTAGCGGGTTTTTTGTTGTCTGTTGATGTACGCTAAGGTTAAGCGCTATATACCGTCACTGGTTGGTAATTAAGACGGTATCCCATAGTTTTGATAAAAGTCAAAAACTAAGCGCCGATTCCGTCAGACAAGCCAGATAGTAAGCCCTATAAGTTAACTGATGACACGACAAGCGCACCAAGATGCTACACGTGCATTGGCTGATGGCTTAGGCTCGATAGAGCAAAAGAAGCGCGAGGAGGGGCGTAAGACGTTTGAGTAAGTCGCGTTGTTATCGTTTGAGCGTTGGTAGTCTGATAAGTCAAAAAGCACCGCTAGGGAGGTGTGGCGTAGGCTAGGGGTAAGCGTACTTCCCTATCTTGGTCAGCTGCCACTAGATGCGCTTACAGTAGCTCAAGTGCGCGATTGTATAAAGCGAATCGAGGAACAGGGGGCGTCTGATATGGATAAACGTCAGTTACAGGGTTGTAATCAAATAGCCCATTTTGCTGTGGCGCATGATTATGCAGAGCGTAATCCCGTAAGTGACATATTCAAGTCAGTTAAAAACAAAACTATGTTCGTACTGATGCTAAAGAGCTGCCAGAGTTGCTAGTGGTTATTGATGGGTGCTAGGGACAAGAGCATACACGCCTGTCTTTACAGTTGATGAGTTTAACTTTTGTACGAACTTTACCGCATGGGGTACAGGGACGTATGACGGGCCACGGCTTTCGGGGTGTAGTGTCTATGGTCTTACATGGAAAAGGCTTTGCCTATGAGCATATAGAGCTACCTGTAGCTCACCAAGAGCGTGACGAAGTCAGTGCCTCGTACAACCATGAGCTATCCCTTGGGCCTAGAGAAAAGATGGTGCAGTGGTGGGGCGATTACTTAGATGGCTTACGTAAAGGCAATATTTTAAATTTTCCCGCCAAGAAAACGGGGTAACGGTTAAAGCGAGTGTCTACCCTGGCCGAGGGAAAAGTGGCACGTCCACCACCTGACACTAGCTACTGATTATTTGGACAGCTTGCTAAGACAGGTGAGCAATGAAAGCTAAGTATTACAAAATAGTAGGCAGTCTTACAGGGGCTGAGGCTCTTGACTACTTAAACTCTTTAACTGGAGCGGGATTAAGCCCAGAAGATTTTTTTCAATTAAAGCGCAAAGGTTTTTTGCCCAGTTATGTAGAGCTTGACGGGGCTTTTGCTAGAGAAAATAAAGAAAGGCCTTTATATGACGGCTTACTTGGTAGCTGCCCAGCTGATATTCAGGTATTAGGCTTGCAGCGTGTTTGTTCACATTTACATTTTTTTAGAGAAGGTGATGATGAGGGGCGTTACTTTTTTACTATGCCTGAAGGTCTTTTTCTTCGGGGGGCTGATTTCTCGATTTCCTTAGAGGGTGATGTAATTAGTAATGGCGTTGTTAGAGTTATGAGCAAGTGGCAGCTTTCATCTACTCATTTAGGAATTGGCGATTATGAGCTAGTATTTAACTCATTGGATATAGAAGATTTAGCCGCCAAAATGAATGAGGAGCCAGATCACCAAGCCTTGCAAGAAGAAAACCAACGTCTAAGTCAAGATATAACAGAGCTGAAAGCTACAGTGGAGCATTTAGAGATGGAAAATGGAGGTTTGCTACAAAAGGTGTCAGCTATTGAAAGAGCACACAATAGATTAGTGACTCAGTTAACTGATTTAGGGGAGCAGCATGACCTTTGTATGGTGTCTCTAGAGGGGGCTGATGAGAAAACAGAAGAGGCGTACAGAGACATAGAGCGCTTACGGGCTGAAAATAATATACTTAAAACTGAAAATTTTCAATTAAAAGCTGATGATGAAATAAACCCAAGAGAAAAAGAAACGCTATACAAGTTGATTGCTGGCATGGCGATAGATGGATACAGACATAACCCTGTAGGTAGAAGTGGCACTGTAAAAGAGGTTGAGGGGGCTTTGGCTACCCTCGGTATTCCGCTTGGTGAGCGTACAATTAGAAAGCACTTAAATGCTGCAATTGATTGCTTACCTACAAAATCAATATAGGCGTAGATCAAGATAAGAAGAAGACTGAGAGTTATTCACTAAGATTATGGGATGTTAACGCTGACGTTTAGCCCGACGGGGTGAAAAGGCGGAAGGTCCACCGCTCTGATGCTGGCTACTTGTTGAGTTGGACAATTTACTAGGGCAGGTGAGCTCATGAAAGGTAAGTTATATAGCCAGTTAGAGTTTTTAACGGCTGAGCAAGCAGTTAGTTATTTATGCTATTTAATAAATGTAAGTGGGACTGGTGCGGTTGATATTTTGGTTGATTATGCAAATCAAAATATTTTGGAGTTTTATTGTCTATTCCCTTCTAATTCCTTTATTACTTTGCTTGATAGAGCCTCGACAGAATATGATACAACAGAGCAAAGCTCTTTTTTTTCGCCTATCAAATACCAGTCTCACTCAAGAGGTCTGATTCTCAAAAAAGGGAAAAGTGAGATTTTTGCGTATATAAAAAGTATTTTTGAAGTGGTGGAGTTTGAAGGGGTAGGTACAGCTCACTATCTTGATGGAAGTGTAAAGATGGTGTACCCAGCAAAGACTTGGGTGACTGATGGGTATCTTTTACTGGGTGGTGAGGGCAGCTTTAGGGAAAATAGGAAGCAGGCTGCGAAAAGTGGGTTTATATTGAGTGTTAAGGTATATTTTTCAAAAAATGACGTTGACTCCTTAGCAGCACAGATAAATAGAGAGCCTGACACTCAAGCCCTACATAAAGAGATAGAAGCTCTTAAAGCCGAGGTAGAACGTCTACAGACTGAAAATAACGAGCTAAAGACAAGTGCTAGTGTTAGTGGGGAAATAAGCCCCAGAGAAAAAGATTCATTATATAAAATAATTACGGCTATGGCTGTAGATGGGTATGGACATAACCTAGAGGCAAGAAGAAATACAACAACAAAAGAGTTAGAGGGTGCTTTAGCTAAGCTTGGTATACCGCTTGCAGAGCGCACTATAAGAAATCACTTAAGTGCCGCTATAGATATTTTGCCTGCAAAGCTAATAAAGACGTAGGTCAATCGGCAGGTGCCGAATGGCAAATGGCACTTGCCGCACAAACAGGTTAGTAAAAAATAGACTGAGCTCATTATCTTTTAATAATGAGTGAGGTTCAGTTATGGCAATGAAAGCCTTTCAACGTATGCCTGCCGTACAAGAGCGTGTGGGTGGTATATCAAGAACAACCATTTACGGAAGGGTTAAAAAGGTTCAGTTCCCTAAGCCTGTAAAAATAGGTGGCCGTGTTATTGCATGGCTGATCAGTGACCGGAATCAGTGGGCCGAAGATCCGAAAGCGTGGCAAGAGCAAAGTGAGGTGGTGCAATGACGATAAATAAAAACGTCCCCACCATAAAAAGCAATGAGGGTGCACCAAAACCTACTAAGCCCAGCCAGAACAGCACGGTTATACAGCTTAAAATAAATAATCAAGCCGAGTTACGGGCGCTTAGTGCGCTTGTAGCAGCACGGGAGAGGGCTGTGAGCCGTAAGGATCTAGATAAAGCTTGTGGTGCGGCTAACAGTCCTGAAATAGTCCGTAGACTTCGGGTTAAGGGCTTTGATATTCATTGTGAGATGCGTAGGACTCGTAACCGCTTTGGTGAGAGTGTACAGGCGGGGTATTACACGTTGTCGGGCTTTGGCGGAGATGATTTCCACCGCTTAGGTTGGGGAGCGTAATTATGGTTCTTGCTAATCTAGTTAATCCTGCTCATGACTTCAGTGCAGCTCAAATAAAAGCTGTCGGGTTTGGCGATCTGTGTAAATAGGGAGGACGCACTGATTCCAAGAAATCTGGCGATTTTTTGCGTCTGTATTATGCCTTTAGTACATTTCTATGGGCGAGTAACGGTGAGCGTACCTACGGGTACGCTGGTTTCCCTTTTTACCAGTTTTCCAACCTCACTATACGCCCGCTCACCCAGGGGAAAATACATCCCCTCTTCCCTTTGGCTGCCCGTAAAGCTGTCCGTCAGGGTTTTGTCGGTATCTCTACGCAATTCTTTACCATATGCCCCCGAGAATAGTGCGACGGCTTATCTAATCTTCATGCTCGAGGTATTGCGTTTGATGATGTCTTTGTTCGTGAGGTTGACAATTTAATCATTGGTGGGAAGCGTGCAAATACCTAAGCAGCAATTGCAGCTATTAAATCAAAGTATTGATTTGGATAATGTAGCCTATGAGGGCTTAGAGCATATTGCCGCCAAGCCTTACAGATAAAAGAGGTGATTTTTTCTTTGAAAATAATCTCTAGAATAACCATTTGTATCGATATAGACCCAATAAAAATAATATAAGCCACTCATAATCCTAAGTAATACAACGGTACAAAGTAACTGCATTGATGAAATAGAGGGCTAGGACTGTAAACGGTTTTTTCTATTAGTTGTATTCTTTTAGTTTAATAATTGATTAAATCATGATATTGATATTTGTTTTTAATAGGTCTTTAGGTGGTATAGAGATATGACCATTTATTTAAATTGATTTTATAAGAAGTAATTTTATGGATAATATTCAGCAAGTTCTTGAAGAAGCTAAAAAATGCCAGCATGAGTATATGAGTGAGTTAACAACGAGAGGAGGAGACGTATATAGTGACAACATAGCAGCTAGAGCAGTGGTTAGTTCGATCCCTTATATAGGAAGTGTGGTTGATGCTCTTTTTTCGGGTAGGGCACAAAAAAGGCAAAAGGAAAGAGTAAGTGAGGCTATAAACCTTTTAAGGGAAAAATTACAAAAAAGATCTGGATTACCAGAGTGTAAGTCTAGTGAGGAGTTTGATGATTTTTTAATATCTTTTTTTGAAAAAATGGTCAGATCTAGAGAATATGAAAAAATTCAAGCGTTAACAGATATTGTAGTTAATCAAGTTATTAAACAGGATTCATGGAGTAAGGCTGAGGCTATGTTGCGATTGGTGGGAAGGCTAGAGGCATTGCATATATCTGTTTTAAAATGGGCTGTAGATATTGATAAAGATCAAGAGGAGCTGGAGATATTATTTACAGTTAAATATACAGGGGAAAATAAATATACGTTGGTGGATAGATTCAAAGAGGATGAGAGTGTTTTAATTTTAATATGCTCGGAGTTAGTAGCCGCAGGATTGTTTTTAGACGCTGGAGCAGGACGTTTGAGTACTGGGGCTATGGAGATGTTTAAGATAACACCTTTAGCGAAAGAACTTATTACTTGGATTTCTGACGAGCCTCTTTCTTAGTGTGTTTATAACTTAATACATCCCCCCAATATACTTTTAGGTGCGAGAAATAGCACTCAAACCGTAATGCCAAAACAACCTTATGTAACTGTTAGTATCTGTAATCAGGGGTATGTAGATGTGCCGTAATCATGTCTGCAGTTCTTTGTAGGGATGTACTCCCATAGAGCCTGATATTGGGGAGGGTTGCTTCAAGATTACCGCAAGGCTATAGCAAAGATGGGTTTGATAAAATCTGAGGTTGCTGTAACAGTTGCGTAAGGCTTTGATAAGTCGGTCCCTAGTGTGGGTAAATAGTCGACGTATGGAAGTTGGTTAGATTTAGGAAAAATATGCGACAGCAATACCATTTTAGGAAAATTGATGGGCATCTCTATATTTGGGATGTGAATAAAATCATTAAAAGTCTAGAGGGTAAGAAGCCTAGAAAGGTAGCCATAGCAGCAATAAAAGAACTGGATGAGGCGTATTGGTTTGAAAAAGGGGCCTTGGTCACAGGTCGTGATTTCATTCATCACATGAGGCTAGTTAATGAGGCCAGTTTGAGTTATCCCATCATCTTGTGTTCTGAGGGGCGCTTGATTGATGGAATGCATAGGGTGATTAAGGCCGCATTACTAAATCAAGAGAGTATTTATGCTGTTCAGCTAGATTCACCCTTAGCTCCTGATTATGTAGACGTTGACCCCGACACGTTGCCATACGATGATGACTAAGGGATAGGTCTGATATGGGGAGCTAAGGGCTTATAGGTTTTAGTGTGAATACCGTCAGATCTAAGACGCCTTTTTTAAGCCGTTTTTTGTTGTTTTTTCTAGCCCGCCAAAGCGTTCATAAAAATAACGGTCAGCTTCTGGGGCATTTTCATCCTCAGTACGCAACGTAGCTAATATATGTGCCTGAGACCCAGCCAACAGGTGTTGATACACTTGATGGCAAATTTCATACGCTTTTTTTCCGCTCCAGCTTTTGGGTAGTAGTTCTAAAGGTAGCTGAGGATCGTGCAGTTGTGCGCGTCGGTATTCATGAATTAATAACGTGCGCATTACAAAAGCCAGCTCAGCAGAAAGCATAGGCTGAGTGCGTAAATGAGCGAGCACAGGAGCAAAACGTTCGATAAAGCGAGAATACCGTTGACTGACCTCGTCGAGCTGCCAGCACTCTGCAATGAGACTGGCTAGTGTTTTGCTATTGCTTAGCTCAGTGTTTTTTTGTTGCACTACATAAACGGATTGCGTGCAGTGGCTTTCTTCGATAAGCGCATTTAAGGCATTTAGGTCGGGGCTGGGGTGTATAAACGCAAACGGTGACAAGGCACCGAAGCCTTCCCAAAGCAAGGCTTTACGTAAATCAGCCCGTTGTTTGGTGCTAATGCTAGCAGAAAGAAAAAAAACTTGAGTCCATGCGCCATCCCAAGTGAGATCGCTGGGGGTGTAGATACGCTGATGTGCTTTTTGAAAGCGTTGTGAGGCTTGGGGGCGCAGTGTGTACATGCTACGCCGACCCTCGCGTTGAGCGCTAAGCCATCCCTCTTCCGCAAGACGATAAACACTGGTGCGGACTAGGCGGTCGTTAATACCAAAGGGTGCTAAAAGACGGATTAGGCTGCCTAACCATAGGGCTCCCCCATGGGGGCGAATCACATCCCCAAAAAGAGTCATTACTAAAGATTTGGTGCGAGGTGGGTGCTCGGCTAGGTAAGTCTCACTCCACGATTTTAAAAAGCAATCAGACATGGTTTACTTCTCGTCATTGTTATTTGCCCATATACTACACAATTTTGCTTGGGCTAGGTAAAGATGTATCGTTTTCACCTAGAGATAGGGGCTAGCTAACCAAATAAGACGATTCAAAAGGCGCTGTTTAAATGGTATTTGCTTTAATTGCTTGAGGGTTAAAGCATCGGCGTGTTGAATTTCAAGATCAATAGCATCTTGAATTTTTTGTGCCGTATCTAGACAGTAAATTTCAACATCTAACTCAAAGTTAAGTCGTAAACTACGCGGGTCTAGGTTAGACGAACCTACATAACTCCATTGGCCGTCAATGGTTAAGAGCTTAGAGTGATTAAAGCTTCCAGTTGCTAACCAAACATGGGCTCCGGCAGAGATAACTTGGTCAATTTGAGCCAACATAGCGCGGCTTACTAATTGCAAGTTGTTCTTTTTTGGAATCACAATATCAACGCGTACACCACGTCTTGCCGCAGTGTTAATAGCACCAAGTAAAACCTGGTCAGGCAGAAAATACGGGGATTGAATGCGAATATGTTGTTGGGCAATAGCGAAAGCGCCTAATAGCATGGAATGGGTGCTGGCAATAAAGCTGTCAGGCCCAGAGCGTATGCAGCGTGCAGGCACATGGGGCAGGGGGGCATCACATGAGTCTTGACGCCAGAACTCGTAGTTGAGTTCTTCTTTGGTGGTGAACTCCCAGTCATGAACAAAGGCAGAAATGAGTTGGGCCGCGATAGGTCCTTGTAATTTGAAGTGGGTGTCTAACGCTGGCTCGGGCGTGTATTCACTATAAAAACCCTCACGAATATTCATGCCGCCAGTAAAAGCCACAAGGCCATCCACAATTAATACTTTACGGTGACTACGTAGATTGGCGTAAGGGCGTTTTAAAAAACTCAGAGGCAACAGTGGAATAGACATAAATAAAGCACATGGGATGCTTTTTTTACGTAAAACGCGGTGAATGGGGTGACGGGAGTATTGCACCCCAATGGCATCAATTAAGACGCGAATTTGTACGCCGCGTTGTTGAGCTTGCTCTAAGGCCTCCACAAACTGCGTGCCAAGACGGTCGTTATCAAAAATATAGCTTTGAAGAGCAATAGAATGCGTGGCGGTATTGATGGCCTCAAGCATGGCGGGGTAGGTTTGGTCACCGCCTTTTAAAAGTTGTACATGATTGCCGCCACGTAATTGAAAGCGGCTAATATCATCGCCTAAGGTTTTAAGAGATTGAAACTGGGGACCGAATTCATCACTAAGCTCGGTAATAGGGGATGCGTTATAGCGAATGTATTCTTTAATATGGCTATCACGTAGGCTAGTAAGCTGAGTTTGGCGTACACGATTGATGCCGGCAATCAGGTACAAAATAGACCCTGCATAAGGAGACAATAGAATAACCCCAACCCAGCCAATGGCAGCGCGTACTTCGGTCTTATTCATAGCAGCATGAATGGCGGTAGGGATGCTAATTACCAAACTGAGGACTAAGGTGATATGAGGCCAATACTCAACCCAAATGCCGTAGATCTGTTGTGATAAAGGAGCCATGTAAAGTAAGAATTCCTTATGTGGGTTAAGGGCGAGTGCGTAATGAGTTGAGCCAGTTTGGATTGGGGCTGCCATGGCAAGCAAATTGTTGATGCCTTGAATTTGAACGCCAAACACCACCGCCAATACTGGGCTCTGGGCACACGCTGTACCAATACCAGTCACCATTTTCATCTTGGGCGCACCAATTAAAGTGAGCCGGAGCCTGGTCCCAATGAGGGGGAAAGGAGCAAGTTGTAGTCATTGTGTAGAGTTAGAGGGGCAAACAGCCACTACTATACGTGTAAATGACGCAGAAATGAAAAAAGCCCGCATAATAAATTATACGGGCTTTGAATCTGGGGTGACCGACGGGGCTCGAACCCGCGACAACCGGAATCACAATCCGGGACTCTACCAACTGAGCTACGGTCACCATCATTTGTAGCCGCGCTATAAGGCGCTTGCTGCAAAGAAATATAACTATAACATAAAAAATAAAAAAGTACACCCATTTTGAATTTTGCTAAGCTTATGATTGATAGGTGCTGTCTCGTAGTCATTATTACAGCCCTAAGAGACAAGGATCTATCAGCAGTACGTCATTTTTATTGGATCAAAATGAGGAAAGACTATGGCTCAACTTTTTGAAGTACATCCGCAGAATCCACAGCCACGACTATTAGCACAAGCTGCTGATTTATTAGCCAAAGGAGGTTTAGTGGCTGTGCCTACTGACTCAAGTTATGCGGTAGTGGCCCGATTAGATGATCGCTCGGCTGCTGAAGCCTTACGTCGTTTGCGTGGTTTGGATGAAAGACACAACTTAACGTTGCTGTGCCGCGATTTGGCGGAAATCAGTACGTTTGCGCGTGTGGATAATAGTCAATATCGCTTGCTTAAACTTGCAACTCCTGGGCCGTGGACCTTTATTTTAGAAGCCACTAAAGAAGTGCCTCGTCGTGTATCCCATCCGTCACGTAAAACCATTGGGATTCGGGTGCCTCAAAATACCGTGTTATTAAGTTTAATTGAGCAAGTAGGCTCGCCATTACTTTCTACTACGCTTATTCCTGAAGGTGAAACCGAGGCGCTTAACGAGGCAGAAGAGATTGTAGAGCGCTATAAATACGATCTAGAGGCAGTGATTGATGGGGGGCCATGTCCTGCCGACTTCACGACGGTGATTGATTTAAGTAGTGGGCAACCTGAAGTGTTGCGTCGTGGATTAGGTGACCCACAAAAACTTGGCTTAGAGTAAACTGCAAGCTCTTCATTTAAGCTCTGGTCAATAGACTAGGGATCATAGGAAATCGACGCGTTATGGAAAGTTTAATACAGACAATTGCGGTATATGCCCTACCTGTCTTATTCGGAATTACTTTGCACGAGGCTGCTCATGGTTATGTGGCCCGTTATTTTGGTGATCCGACTGCTGACGAGGCTGGGCGTATTAGTCTGAACCCAACGCGTCACATTGACCCCATAGGAACCATCGTTGTTCCTTTGTTTTTACTCATTTCAACCAAGCTGTTGGGTGGAGCGGGGCTATTATTTGGTTGGGCTAAGCCTGTTCCTGTCAATTGGTCTCGTCTACGCAATCCTAAAAAAGATATTTTATGGGTAGCGTTAGCGGGGCCAGCTTCAAATTTATTGATGGGTATAGTCTGGGCAATTGCATTGCGCATGCAGGTTTCGTTTGGCATGGACCCAAGCGATTTTTGGGCTCGTATGGCTATTGCAGGCGTTCAAGTTAATTTGGTTTTAATGGCGTTAAATTTAGTGCCTCTGCCGCCATTAGACGGGGGGCGTATTATGTATAGCCTATTGCCTCAAACCTATGCCAACCAGTATGCGCGTCTTGAGCCATACGGTATGTTGATACTTATTGTATTGATGTTTACTGGGGTGCTCTGGGTCATTTTGCAACCTTTTTTGACGTTTGGGCAGACCATTATTCGTTTGTTCTTATGAGTTTTGGCTTGAATCCGGTAAACTTAGAAGATACTTTGTTTGTTATTTTTGGCTTTAGCTCGTCTTATCCAGGAGACTTTTTCTATTATGGCTAGTTCGGATACTGCAACCCCTATTTTTCAAGGCAGCATGGTTGCCCTTGTCACGCCAATGCTTCCTGACGGAAGTCTGGATTTGGACGCTTACCGAAAACTGATCGATTGGCATGTGGCCGAGGGCACAGATGCGCTTGTGGTAGTGGGTACCACAGGCGAATCCCCTACAGTTGATATGACCGAGCACGCCGAGCTTATTCAGCTTGCTGTAGAACACGCAGCGGGTCGTATTCCTGTTATTGCAGGGGTGGGTGGCAACTCAACGGCCGAGGCCATCGAGTTAGCAACACATGCTCACGAAGTAGGTGCACAAGCGGGCTTATCCGTTGTACCGTATTACAACAAACCCACCCAAGAAGGCCTCTACCAGCATTTCAAGAAAATTGTTGAAACTGTCGAATTACCTACTTTTCTTTATAATGTGCCAGGTCGAAGTGTGGCAGACATGTCTAACGAGACGGTGCTGCGTTTAGCCCAAGTCCCCAATATTATCGGGGTAAAAGACGCAACGGGCGATATAGGTCGCTTGGCGCAGCTGCTGCGCGATAAACCAGACGAATTTATTGTGTTAAGCGGCGATGATGCCACTGCTGCTGCTCTAATATTACTAGGTGGTAAAGGTAATATTTCGGTCACCGCCAACGTGGCACCTCGACTGATGAAGCAGTTATGTCAGGCAGCGCTTGACGGCGATTTGGCTACAGTACGCCAAGTCAATGGTCAGTTAGCTGATTTAAATAAAATGTTGTTCATCGAGGCCAATCCTATTCCTGTTAAATGGGCTTTAGCAGAAATGGGCTTAATTCAATTAGGCTATCGTTTACCTATGACACCATTAGCAACGCAGCATCATGCAGGGCTGCGTGAATTACTAATTAAAGCAGGGTTAATCGCATGAAAATCACCCCAAAACCAACTCCTTGGTTTGCTGTAACAGGTTTAAGCCTTGTGCTTCTAAGCGGTTGCTCCGCCTTAGATGAATTCACTGGCAAGCAGGAAAGTGTTAATTACAAAAGTACGGTTTCAGGGGATCCTCTCAGCATCCCGCCTGATCTAACCCAAGCTAACCGTGATGCTCGCTTCCAAGCTCCTGCGCGTGGTGCCATGAGCTATAGCCAGTATGCCGAAGCACAATCCGAAACCAGTACAGCGACTCAAGGTTCGAACGTTTTACCTAGTGCTGATGGCATTCAGGTTAAACGCGATGGCGAGTTACGGTGGTTGGTCGTGGATCAGCCCGCCGAGGTGATTTACCCACGCGTTATCGAGTTTTGGAATGAACAAGGTTTTACTGTTCAGTCTGACGATCCACGTGCTGGCTTGATTGCCACAGATTGGGCTGAAAACCGCTCAAAAATTCCCGATAGCTGGATTCGGTCCTTATTGGGGTCTGTTATTGACCAAGTATTCGATAGCGGAGAGCGAGAGCGGTTCCGTACCCGTTTAGAGCGTGTTGATAACAAAACCGAGGTCTACATCAGCCATCAGCATATGTATGAAACCCCCACCACAGACGGGGCTGCGTTTAAATGGGTGCATGGCAAAGAAGACCAAGGTCTAAATGCTGTTATGCTTGCGCGCTTAATGGTGTATTTAGGCACCGATCTTGAGCAAGCTCAGGCGCAGGTCAAAGCAGCCGAAGCCAATGATACCGAGCCATTGGTTCAGGTACAAGACACATCTAACAACCGCCAGCTAACCTTAAATGAAGGCTTTGATCGCGCTTGGCGTCGTGTGGGTGTAGCCATTGACTCAGCTGGGTTCTCTGTAGAGGATCGTGATCGTAGCGCGGGCGAATACTACATTCGTTATTTAGATGCGGATAGCGGTGAAAAAATCGAACAGCCCAATATTATTGGCCGTTTGTTCCGTGCTCGTAATACTGCTGAAGCACAACGCTTACGTATTCGCGTACAGGCTCAGGGTGCATCCAGTACTCTGGTTCAAGTAGTTGATGAACAAGGTCAAGTGCTTAATACCGCTACAGCGGGACGTATAATTAATGTACTGTCTAACCATATGGCTCCGTAGCTTTATGTGACTGATACTAAAAGGCCCTGCACTATGCAGGGCCTTTTTTGTAGACAAACAAAGGATTGTTGTTAATAATAATGATTCTCATTTAGTGATTTTGGAGTCTACCATGTCATCAGATCGTCTTACTGTATCTCCACTAGCACCACAGAAAACCTATCGTTTTGAGCCGACTTGGTGGCACATAGGGCTTAGTGCCACTGCTATCTTTGTTTTGCCCTTGGCCTTGGCGGCATTGTTGATTTAGTTTTTCTGGGGCAGGTAGGTGGTTTGCCATTGATAAAGTAAATCTAATGCTGCGCGTGGGCTAAGCTCATCCAGTTTTGCCTGCTCAAGCTGTTGTTGTAGGTCAAGGGCTAACTCTTGATCTGGACTAAGGGTTGGTGCAGAAGTAGCCCCCGAAGCAAACAAATTCAACTGTGGCGCTGGGGTATGCAATTGTTCTAAACGCGCCAGCTCTGCAGTTGCGTTTTGAATAACAGAGGCCGGAATACCGGCACGTTGTGCCACTTGAATTCCATAACTACGACTCGCTGGCCCAGGGCGTACCTCATGTAAAAATGCAATACCGTCTTTGGTTTCGGCCGCAGCTAAATGCACATTGATGGCTCCGGTTTGCTCATCAGCTAAACGGGTTAGCTCAAAATAATGTGTGGCAAACAGTGTCAGGCTGCGGTTATGTTGCAATAAACGTAAGGCTATGGCCCAAGCTAAAGATAATCCGTCATAGGTCGATGTGCCGCGCCCGATTTCATCCATTAGCACCAAGCTATTTGCTGTAGCTCCGGCTAATATGGCAGCTGCTTCTGTCATTTCCATCATAAATGTAGAGCGACCACCTGCTAAATCGTCCGCTGCACCAATGCGAGTAAATATTCTGTCTAGTGGCCCCACCGTAGCCGCTTCAGCTGGTACATAGCTGCCTGTACGGGCTAACAAAGCAATCAGTGCGGTTTGACGCATGTAGGTGGATTTACCCCCCATATTGGGGCCAGTAATCATCAACAGACGTTGCGACACACTTAGGTCACAACTGTTCGCCGTGAATTGCTCTATGGTGTGCTCAACCACAGGATGGCGGCCTAAGCGAATTAGAATCTCGGCTTGTTCGCTTAATACGGGTGCGACCCAATGGTTATCCAAAGCATGGCGCGCAAAACTAGCTAAAGTATCAATTTCAGCTAGCGCAGCAGCCACGGCAGAAAGAGAGGCGGCATATAATGCTAATTTGCTTAAAAGCGAATCAAACAGGACTTTTTCACGGTTTAGACTGCGCTCTTTAGCCGATAGCACCTTGTCTTCCCACTCTTTGAGCTCGGGTGTAATAAAGCGTTCTGCATTTTTTAATGTTTGACGACGACGGTATTCTGTGGGTACCTTATCGGCCTGAGCACGGCTGACTTCAATAAAAAAACCATGGACGCGGTTGTATTCCACCTTTAATGTGCTGATTCCTGTGCGCTCACGCTCGCGGGCTTCGATTTTAAGTAAAAAATCACCACTGTCATTAGCCAGAGAGCGTAGCTCATCAAGCTCTGCATCAAAGCCATCACTAATCACTCCACCGTCGCGAATGAGTAAAGCAGGCTCGTTAGCAATCGCCTGCTGCAGTAAGTTTAAGAGCTCAGGCGAGAGACGTTGAATAGTTTCAAGCCAATTATCTAGAGCGTGGCTGTCTTGGTTTGTTTCAACAAGCGTGGCTTGTACTGCAGGAAGCTGCTGCAAGGCATCGCGTAAACTAGCTAACTCGCGGGGGCGCACCGTGCCTAATGCAATACGGGTAGCAATACGTTCTAGGTCAGGAAAGCGTTGTAAGTTTTTTTGTAATGCACGCAGTGGTGAATGAAGCGGATTGTGCTGCTCTTTTTGTACAAATTGGGTAACGATGCGTTGGCGCTGTAGGATGGTGGGGTTGTGACGTAAAGGCTGATGTAACCAACGGCGCAATAAGCGCGCACCCATTGGGGTGGCACAATGGTCAATGGTGCTAAATAAAGTAGGTTTGGTTTCGCCGCTAATGGTTTCGGTTAGTTCTAGGTTTTTGCGAGTTACACCATCAAGCACTACAAACTCACCCAATTGCTCTATATGAATCGTTTGAATATGGGCTAACTGCTGGGCTTGGGTATGTTTGACGTAACGTAATAACGCGCCTGCCGCATAGGTGGCTAAAGGTAGTTCATCCAGACCAAACCCTGCCATGCTGTCCACATTAAAATGTTCAAGCAGCACCTGTAACGCGTTGTCTGCAGCAAAATGCCAGTTGGGCAAGGCTACTTGGCTTTGTGCCTCAGGATAAAAGAGTGTGTGTTGTTCTGCATGCAAAAGCTCGGCAGGTTGTAAGCGACTAAGCTGAGTATCAAGTAATCGACTTTCACACTCATACACCTGAAATTGCCCACTAGCTAGATTCATCCATGCGATCCCCAATGTTTGGGGGGCGTCGACAGAGTCAGGTAAAACAGCGGCGATGATGCGATCCGACTTGGCAGGCAACAGCGCATCGTCCGTTAATGTCCCTGGCGTAACAATACGCACAATTTGACGCTCTACTGGCCCTTTGCTTGTGGCAGGATCGCCGATTTGTTCACAAATAGCTATGGATTCCCCCAGAGCAACTAAGCGTGCTAAATAGCCTTCAAGTGAATGAAACGGAACGCCTGCCATGGGGATGGGTTCGCCATTAGAGCTGCCGCGCTTAGTGAGGGTGAGATTAAGCAAGCGAGCCCCTTTTTCTGCATCTTCATAAAATAACTCGTAAAAATCCCCCATTCGGTAAAACAGTAAGTACGACTTGGCTTGGGCTTTAAGCTGTAAATACTGGCGCATCATGGGGGTGTGGTGTGAGTAATCAGTTTGGGTCATAGATCTCGTTGCTTGTGAGCCGTCTGCGGCTTAGAAAGTACAGTTAGTTGCAAGGCTCTATTGTAGCCATTGATTGAATTCTTCTACTAGGTAGTCGTGGTCTTAACGAGGACTAATAGATTAAGTCGCTAGTCGTTAAGGGTATTGAATTTGATGAAAAGCGCGACAAATTACGTATTTTTGGGGCTGTAGAGCGCGCAAAAATATACTTGAGTATAGAAATAGCACGCTAAGAGATACTAGGCATAGACCCAACGCAATGCAATAATACTACGTCTAAGCAGCAGCTCTTTTGTTTGAGCCACGAGCTGATGTTTTGCTATTAAGACCCATCTATATAAGGTTAATTATGGACCCGGATTCGAGTTGGCCTACGGCCACAATTATTCAAATTAAGACGCTGGCAAGCAGCGTACTCAAGCGTATTTAACGTCGACGAATCCTTTGGTTCCACACCATAAGCTCGGTAGGCGTTTTAACGCCATGGAGAGTGTTATGGTTTTTGTTTTCTTGTCTTTTCTGGCTTGCGTATTTTACAGCGCGCCACGATGCCTCTATTTATCCTCTGAGTATTTACTGCGACCCAGGTTGCCATAGCTTAGCGCTGTTAGCTTTGCTTCAACCAATGCGTGTTTAGGCGCTGCTTTGGCCTAGGCTAGGTTGCGTCTGTTTGACTGAAAACAGAGGATATCCATGAAGAAATATTTACGATCACAGCGGTTTTATACCAAAGCTTCATATGCAAAGCATTGGTGTCAAAGGCTTGTGCCAACGATAGTGCTATCTAAACCGTATTTGGTTTTAGCTAATTTGCCTGCTCAGCATGATGACTTAATGATTAGGAGATAATACGATGACAACTCAACAACTACTCCAAAGCTCCGCTCAACACCTCAATATCAAGCATACGCATGAGCAAATGTATCCTACACAAAGTGTAGGTGCGGTAATGAGTGCCTCTTTTATGACTTTAAAAGCAGACATCAGTGTAAAAGACGCGTTGAATCAAATTCGCTTGGATGCCCCAGTCAAAGACACTATTTATTTCGCTTATGTTTTGGATGAACGTGGAGGCTTGCGAGGTACGGTGTCATTGCGGGATTTAATTTTGGCCCAACCAGACACACAAATTGTAGATCTGATGACGACTCAAGTCGTAAGTTGTTCTGTCTTTGATGAGGCAGCAGAGGCGGCCCGTTTAATTTCAGCCTATGATTTATTGGCAGTCCCGGTGTTAGACCGCCACCAACGTATGATTGGTATCGTAACCTATGATGAGGCCTTAGATGTAACGGAGGAGGAGTCCACCGAAGATCAACTCAAATTGGGTGGGGTGGGTAAGCTAGTGGGATCCATTAAGGACTCGACCATTTCACGTTTATATAAAATGCGTGTAGGGTGGTTGGTTTTGTTGGTCTTTGGTAATGTGTTTTCAGGGGCTGGTATTGCTTATTTTGAAGACCTGATTGCCAGTATGGTGGCTTTGGTCTTTTTTCTGCCATTGTTGGTAGACAGTGGGGGTAATGCTGGCTCTCAAAGCGCAACCTTAGTAGTACGTGCCTTAGCAACGGGCGAAGTTAAACGGCGCGACTGGCTTCAAATGTTAGGCAAAGAGTGCACTGTTGCATTGCTTTTAGGCTTGACCATGGCGGCTGCGGTTGCTTCAATTGGTTGGTGGCGTGGTGGGCCAGAAATTGCCGCTGTAGTCGCAGCCACAATGGTTTTGATTGTCTTGGTCGGTAGTGTAATTGGTCTACTTTTGCCTTTTCTATTTAATCGATTGAATTTAGATCCGGCAGCGGCCAGTGCGCCTCTTATTACGTCTATTTGTGATGCGGCAGGGGTGCTAATTTACTTTAGTATTGCCGATGCGTTTTTAGTTATACCGGCCTAACAGTGGTGGTAAATGCGTTTAAAGGAAACCCTATGCGTGTTTGGCAGACCCTGCCTCCAGTCGTGCGTTATGGTATTTTGTGTGTGGTTTTAGCTGGCTTATTTATTGCTGATACACGGACTGATTATGAGGTAGCAGTTGCGGTGTTTTATATTTTAGTCATTATTACAACCTCACACGGGGCCAGCCAGCGTCACATTATTAGTCTGGCGGCAGTGTGCATCGTTTTGACAAGCTTGAGCTTTGCGTTGACCCCTCATGGTGATTTGCATGGGGGGCTCATTAATTTAAGCATTAGCTTGGCTACCATTGCCATCACCAGCTACCTCATAATTCAAATAGAAAAAGCGCGCCAAGCCGCGCTTCAAGCCCAAAATCAGCTTTTGCGTTTAGCGCGTGTACAAAGTTTAGAGGGCCTGACCTCCTCGATTGCGCACGAGGTGAACCAACCGCTAGCCGCTTTAATAACCAGTGGTCATGCGTCCCAACGCTGGTTAGCACAGCACCCGCCTCAGGTTGATAAGGCACAGCAAGCGTTACAACGCCTGCTTGATAGTGCTGAACGCGCTAGCAACATCATTAAACGGGTGCAAAATCTTATTAAATCCGAGCCAGCGCATAAGCAGCGTTTTGATATTCATCATGCTCTAGAGGAAATCGTGGCTTTGTCCGCAGCAGAGCTCAGACACCAAGGCGTTGAAGTGCAATATGACTTTAATGCACAGCATTCTGATGTATGGGCCGATCGTGTACAAATTCAGCAAGTGATTGCTAATCTCATCGTCAATGCTTTAGATGCGATGCAAGACAGTCCAATAAAAAAGCTAGTTTTGCGTACACGGGCACAAAAAAATGCGATTCAAGTAGAGATCTATGATACGGGGCCAGGAATCGATCAGCCTGAAGCCATTTTTGAAGCATTTTGGACCACTAAGGATCAAGGGGTAGGAGTTGGGCTCAGTATGAGTCGATCTATTGTAGAAAGTAATGGGGGCACTATTTGGGTGCATGATCCTGATCATAGTGGCGCGTGCGTGTGTTTTACCGTGCCCCAACTGCGTACTGAATCATTAAGGTGAAGGATGACACAAACACAATGGGTTTATGTGGTAGATGACGATGAATCAGTACGGCTAGCAATCGAGGATTTATTGGCCTCGGTAGGTTTAGCGGTGCAGGGGTTTGCCTCCGTTCACAGTTTTCTACAGCATTCGCGCCCGGCTGTTCCTAGCTGCTTATTGTTAGATGTACGTATGCCAGGTCAAAGTGGTATGGATTTTCATCGTCAAATGCAAGAGTTGGGTATAGCATTGCCTGTGATTTTTATGACGGGGCATGGCGATATAGAAATGGGTGTTCAAGCCATGAAACAGGGGGCCGTAGATTTTTTCACCAAACCATTTCGAGATCATGATGTGCTAGAGGCCATCTATCAGGCGCTTGAGCATGATGCCATTCGCTTAAAGCAAGAGCATGAGCGTGATCAGTTAGTGCAGCGTTGGCAAAGCCTAACAGTGGCCGAGCAGTATGTGTTGCGTCAAGTCGTTGCAGGCCTATTAAATAAGCAAATTGCTGCTGAATTAGGATTAAGTGAAATAACAGTCAAGGTGCGCCGAGCCAGTGCCATGCGTAAACTGAATTTAAACCATATAGTGGATTTAGTTCAGTTTATGCACGCTCTGGATAATGAAGCTAAGCCATAATTAAAAGGTTGGGTTAGCAGGTTTAAGATGAGGGTGAGCCTGCGCTATTAGTGCATAGGACTCGAGTCGGGCCGCATGGTCGTACATATTGCTGGTGATCATCAGTTCGTCTGCCCCCGTTTTATCAATAAATGCTTGAGTTTGCTTAGTGATAGTTTCTAGCGAACCAATAGCAGCGCAATTTAACGCATGATCCATAACAGCTTGTCCGAGCGGCCCACTACGTTCTATGTAGTTCGCTACAGGGGGTGGTAACTGAATGGGTTTGCCTTGGCGCAAACTAACAAATGATTGCTGCCAAGACGAAGCTAAGTACTGGGCTTTGCTATCGGTTTCGGCTGCAAATACATTAAAACCAAGCATCACATACGGTTTTTCTAAGTAGGAAGAAGGCTTGAAGTGGGCACGGTACACCGCAATGGCGTCCATCATCTGAGCCGGCGCAAAATGCGAGGCAAACGCATAGGGCAAGCCTAGCATTGCTGCTAATTGAGCCCCAAATAAACTGGATCCGAGAATCCATACTGGCACATTACTGCCGCGGCCTGGTACAGCAGGAATGGGTTGTTCTGGTTGGTCAGATAAGTAGTCAAGCAGCTCGAGTACATCGCGCGGGAATTCATTAGGGTCTGAGCTAAGGTTGCGACGTAGCGCCTGTGCTGTGCGTTGATCGGAACCGGGGGCACGACCTAAGCCTAAATCGATACGTTTAGGGAAAAGCGCCTCTAGTGTGCCAAATTGCTCTGCAATAACTAAGGGGGAGTGATTTGGTAGCATAATCCCCCCTGCACCGACGCGAATGCGTTGTGTGTGGTTAGCAAGGTGGGCAATCAACACAGAAGTCGCTGCGCTAGCAATACCCACCATGCCATGATGTTCGGCAAGCCAGTAGCGTGTGAATTGCGCCTGATCGGCTTGTTGAGCCAGGCTGACACTATTTTTAAATGACTCAGAGGCCGTGCTGCCTTGGGTAATTGGTGCTAAGTCCAAAACAGATAAGGGGTACAACGTAGACATAAAACGCATCCTTTGGCGAGTAGACGAAAAAAGGGATGGCCCTGTAATCAATTAAGGTTAACAAAAAAGGGGAAGGCTGCGAACTCTTTTTAAAATCGTTATTATGTGGGAGTTCATTTTAACTAGGAGAGAAAATATGGAAACCCAAACTGCTTTTGTGGCAGGCTTGCCGTGGCTGGAATCCATTGCATTAAACCTATTGTTAGCCATTACGATCTTAATTATTGGTTGGTGGTTCTCCAATTTTTTAGGTAATTGGATCCGAAAAATAGCGCAGCGCTCTCCCCACATTGATTTCACTGTGGTGCCAATGGCTCAAGCCGTGGTGGTGTGGACTATACGTATTTTCGTAGTGATTGCCGTATTGGCTCGTTTTGGTGTGCAAACGGCCAGTATTATTGCCGTGCTTGGGGCAGCCGGGGTGGCAATTGGTCTTGCATTGCAAAACACGCTACAAAATATTGCCTCAGGTATTATGCTTTTGGTGTTGCGTCCTATTCGTACTGGTGAGTTCGTATCTATTGTAGGCAAAGGGGATGGTACCGTCCTAGAGGTAGGCTTATTTATGAGCCAGTTCCAACAAGCGGATGGGGTGAAGTTTTGTTTACCCAACAACTTGATTTGGGGTAATCCAATTATTAATTACAGTCGCAATGAAACACGCCGTATGGATATTCCCTTAGGTGTACGTTATGGGGATGACCTAGATAAAGCCATTCAAGTGCTGACTCAACTTGTTGATGAACATCCCGCTGTGCTTAAAGATCCAGCGCCCTCAGTGTTTGTCAGCGACTACAAGGAAAGCACCGTAGTAGTCAATTTACGCGCTTGGACCAACAGTGCAGATTTTTGGGATTTACGATTTGAGTTAAACCGAGTGGCGTTGCAACGATTACAGCAGGCTGGGTTAAGTCACCCTGTACCTGTGCGGGCAATGTTGCCAGAAGAGAAGGTGGCTTAACGGGGTTTTTATGCAGCCACCCTCATACTGGGTGGCGCTTCACTAAGCCCGTCTGCTGCCCCAAGCCCTAAGACACTAGATTATATTTTTTCTGCTATTTGCTCGAGTGTTTGATGAATCAAGCGGGCAATTTCTTTTTGACGACGGGCAGGCATACGCTCGGTAATGGCGGTAACGCTTAAAGCAAATAATGGGTAGCCTTGGCTACTGCACAACGCACAGCCAACGCCTAATGCACCGCGAACTGCATAGTTGCCCACCACAGAATAGCCGCGTGTGCGTGTGTTATCGATTAGTTGGCGCATTTCGCGTTGTGTCATACCACCGTAATGGTCTAAGGCGTTGCTGTTGCTTTCAATGATTTGGCTTATGGTGTCGTCATCCAGTTGCGCCAATAACGCCATGCCAGCCGATCCTACGCCTAATGGCTGACGTTTATTCACGTATGTGCCTAATATTTGCACGGGATAAGGCCCAATTTCACGCCATAATGTTAGGGAATTGTTGTTCTCTCGAATAATAAGAAATACGGCATCACCCACTTTGAAAGCGAGTTCTCGCATAAAGGGTTTGGCGATTTCAACCAAATGGTGTTCGGTTTCGGTTGGGGCTAACACTTGTTTGGTGGCGGCATAACGCCGAGTTTTACCTACAGTCTGGACAAAATCGCATTCAGTTAAGGCTGCTAAAAGACGGTAAATGGTTGGACGCTGTAAACCGGTTAAGCGCGACAGCTCGGTCACACTAAGGCCATTTTCATCATGGGATTGGAGTGTTTGCAGTATATGCAACCCCCGTCTAAGGGTTCTAGGCCCAGCACTGTTATCGGTATTAGCGGTTGTCATTTGACTCACTCCATCATTTTATTGAGACGTTCTACATCCAGCGGTTGCTGGCCATTTTCAACTTTTTTACCTAAGTCTTCGAGCGCATGACAAAGCTGACTGATGCGTTGCTCTTGTTGAGCCGAGTGATTAATGAGCTCGTGTAAGACTTGAACTAAGGGATCGTTATTGGTGCTATCGACGGCGTAGGCACTAAATGCATCGGAGGCAGAAAAGGCGTCAGTGTTCGAGGCATTGCGGGAGCTACGCTCTAAGAGTTCCTTTAGGGGTTTGCCAGTCCATTCGGATTGACAGGGTGACGGAGGTAGAGGGGGAGTAGCTGCTTCATCGGCTTTTTTCTGGGCGCGGTCTTCGGCAGTGATAATACGGGCAGGGTTACCCACGGCTGTGGCATGAGCAGGCACGGGTTTAACCACTACGGCATTGGAGCCAATTTTTGCGTGAGCCCCCACGGTAAAGCCGCCTAAAATTTGCGCCCCAGCCCCAACTACGACACCATTTTCAAGAGTAGGGTGACGTTTTGTGCCCTTGTAGAGACTGGTGCCACCTAGTGTGACACCTTGATAAATCGTACAGTCATCCCCAATCACGGCGGTTTCGCCAATAACAATACCCAGACCGTGATCAAAAAAAACCCGTTTACCGATTTGTGCGCCAGGGTGAATTTCAATACCAGTAAAGATACGAGTGAGATGAGATGAAAAACGAGCTAGCCACAAAAAGCCTTTGTTCCAAAGTCGATGTGATAAGCGATGGAATAAAATAGCATGTAAGCCTGGGTAACAAGTGAGGATCTCCCATCGGCTGCGGGCAGCAGGATCTCGTTCGTAAATACAGGCGATATCTTCGCGTAATTGTTTAAGCATAATGCGTGATTAGAGATTGCTTTAAGGGCAAAAGGGTAACACCAGCCTGAAAATAAATAGGCCGTATCTAGGTTATTTTACGTGCAGTTTTAATCATTGCGGTGCATACCCCTCTAAGCATAGCGACTTCCGCTTGAGTTAACTGGCTGCGAGTAAAAAGTTGTTGCATACGCAATTGCAGTTTTTTTGGGTGTTGTGGATCTAAAAAATCGACTTCTATAAGCGCCTGCTCCCAGTGCTCAAGAAAAGCGTGAATATGGTCTTGGGTAGCAGGTAAATCCGCCTCTAATTGCTTGCCTGGTGTGCGCAGTTCGAGGTGCTGGTCTTGAAGCTCCAGTAACGCATAACGTAATTCCCACGCCGCAAGCTGTAGTGCTTGCGCTACATTTAGAGAGCTGTATTCGGGGTTGGCGGGGATATAACAAACATATTGGCATTGATTAATAGCACTATTTTCTAGTCCAGTACGCTCAGTACCTAATACAATAGCAATCTTTGTCGATGAATGTGTTTGTATGTGTTGGGCGCTTAAATGGGCGCTTTCACGTATGGTTTTTGCTGGCGGTCCGATATAGCGTGGTCTTGAGGTTAAAGCAAAAGCCAGACTGACAGGGGCTAATGCCTGATCTAGACGATCAAAAACACGTGTGTTTTCTAACACATCGGTAGCCCCACTGGCCATGGCAATGGCTTGCTCATGCGTTATGATGGTGGGCAATTTAGGATTAACCAGACAAAGTTGGTTAAATCCCATCGTTTTGATGGCTCTGGCGGCAGCACCAACGTTGCCTGGGTGGCTGGGTTCAACCATAATAAAACGAATTTGGTTGAATAAAGGCTCATTGTGGGTCGGAGTCATTTAAAATACTAAAACTGTTGTTAGCCTTGTAAATAAAGTGGTTTATTTTAGGGCTTATTTTTAAGAATTACGGAAATCTATGCACCCGATGCTATTTACCGCTATTAAAGCGGCTCGCCGAGCAGGCGACATTATTACCCGTGCTAGTCGTGATCTGGAGCGTGTTCAGATTGCGCGCAAAGGGCCAAATGACTATGTTACCGAAGTGGATCAGGCAGTAGAAGAAGCCATTATAGAAGTTTTATCCGAAGCCTACCCAGATCATGCGTTTTTGGGTGAAGAGCTTGGCGAACGTTTGCCCGAGGCAGATAAGGTCGGTAAAGACGGGGTAGAGTACCAATGGGTAATTGACCCACTCGATGGCACCACTAACTTTATTCATGGCTTTCCCCACTATGCGGTTTCTATCGCGGCATTACATCGTGGTCAAGCCGTTCACGCGGTTATTTTTGATCCTAGCAACAACGAGATTTTTGCCGCTAGCCGAGGCAGTGGTGCATTTTTAGATGATCGTCGCATTCGTGTGTCGGATCAGCGACGCTACCACGATGCTTTAATTGGTGCGCATGTGGCAGGCTCTGGCGGGGCGCTGACAACCACCTCGCCGTTTACAGCCTTGTTAACCGAGTGTGCGGCAGTACGTCGTACCGGTTCAACCGTGCTTGATTTGGCTTATGTGGCGTGTGGTCGCTTAGACGGGTTTTGCGCTGTGAACCTAAAGCCTTGGGATATGGCAGCGGGCGCGTTAATTGCCCAAGAGGCCGGAGCGTTAGTGGGCGACCTAGAGGGCGAGCAAAGCTGGTATAAAACAGGTCAGATTATGGCGGCTACGCCAAAGATATTCCCACAAATGATTATGCATTTACAAGATTAATAATGCATTTAAGCCACTGCTTGGGCGGTGGCTTTTTTTTCTTAATTGCTACATGGAGCCCCTTAAATGGAGTGGATGGCAGACCCGACGGCTTGGGCCGGGTTATTAACGCTGGTTATTCTTGAGATTGTTCTAGGTATAGACAACCTCATTTTTATCGCGATCTTGGTGGACAAGCTACCACCAAAAAGTCGTGATAGAGCACGTATTATTGGCTTGTCTTTGGCTTTACTGATGCGCTTGGGTTTATTAACGATTATGTCGTGGCTAATTACCCTAACAGCACCCTGGTTTAGCTTGTTTGGTCACGAATTTTCTGGCCGCGATGCCATCTTAATCGTCGGAGGTTTGTTTTTGCTCTTTAAGGGTACCTTAGAGTTGCATGAACGCTTAGACCCTCGTACTCAGCATGCTTCAGGCTCACGCATGTATGCCAGTTTTTGGGTCATTATTACCCAAATTGTGATTCTAGATGCTGTGTTTTCCATCGATGCTGTTATTACCGCAGTGGGTATGGTTGAGCACTTATCGGTCATGATGATTGCGGTGATTATTGCCATTGGCATTATGATTGTGGCCTCTAAGCCATTAACTCAGTTTGTAAACCAGCACCCGACTGTTGTTATTTTGTGTTTGGGCTTTTTGCTCATGATCGGGTTCTCTTTGTTGGCTGAAGGGTATGGCTTTCATGTACCTAAAGGGTATTTGTACGCTGCAATTAGCTTTTCTGTATTAATTGAGGTCTTTAACCAAATCGCTCGTCGTAATCAACGCAAAGCCGAAGCCAGACGTCCTATGCGCGAGCGTACAGCAGAAACGGTATTACGTATGCTTGGAAAGCGCCCTGTTGCCATCAGCGATAGTGGTGCCGAGATGGATACATATACGCCTCAGGATCCCGCACTGGTGTTTGGTGACGAGGAACGTAATATGGTGAGTGGGGTGTTAACTCTCTCCGAGCGTAATGTGCGCTCAATTATGACGCCCCGTAATAGCGTAGCGTGGATTGATTTAACAGATACACCCGACACCATCCGAGCCGAGCTAGAGTCAGAGCCACATAGTTATTTGCCAGTGTGTCGTGGCAGTTTAGATGAGGTGATTGGCTTAGGTCAGGCCAAAGAAATGATGGCTGATCTCATCACCACAGGCCAAGTCAACGTTAAAAAGTTGCGTGAGTCTTTAATCGTGCACGAATCCATCGGTATTTTGCAGCTCATGGATTTGTTCAAGGAAACGCGTGGTCAGTTAGCCCTGGTTACAGATGAATTTGGTGCTATCGAGGGTGTGGTCACCCCTATTGATATTTTTGAGGCTATTGCAGGTGAGTTTCCTGACGAGGACGAGCTGCCTGATATTGTGGCAGCCAGTGAAAATCAGTGGTTAGTAGACGGTGCGGCTGATCTCCATCATCTGGAACAAGTATTAGGGGTGGACGGGCTGGTTGATGAGGACGAGGAATACTCCACCTTGGCAGGCTATTTACTAGAACGTTTTGGTGCTTTGCCGCAACCCGCTGATCATTGCAGCTTGAAGTGGGGCAATGATGTATTTACTTTCACTGTCAATGAGCTAGATGGTCGTCGTATTGCACGGGTAGCCATTCGTAAAGAAACACAAGACCCACATCCTGAATTAAGCATAGAACACGATTAACATGGACTATTACTGGTATTTATTAAAAGCCCTTTTTCTTGGTGTGATAGAGGGGTTTACTGAGTTTATTCCTGTCTCAAGCACAGCCCATTTGTTGTTATTGGTCGAATGGATCTCCTTTCCCTCAGACGCTAATAAGGTCTTTGAGGTGGTGATTCAGTTTGGTTCAATTATGGCGGTTATTTGGCTTTTTAGAGCGCGTATTGTGCAGTTAGTAAAAGGAGTGATTAACGGTGATCGCACAGAGCGTGTGTTTATGCGTAATCTAGTGATTGCGTTTTTACCTGCTGCTGTGATTGGTGCTTTAACCATCAAATACATCAAAATGCTCTTTCATAGCCCCATGGTTTTTGTCTTTACCTTGATCGGGGGCGGGTTGGTAATGTTGTGGGTTGAGCGTAAGCCTGCCTATGCCAAACAACGTGATCAAAGCGCTGTTACTGCTACGACGGCACGGGCTACGGCACATCAGATAGAGCAAATTACATGGCGTCAAGCTTTGGTGGTGGGTTTTGCACAGTGTTTGGCTATGGTGCCAGGCACGTCACGATCGGGGGCGACCATTATTGGTGGCATGCTTTCGGGCATTGACCGCAAAGCAGCCACTGAGTTTTCATTCTTTTTGGCTATGCCTACTATGCTTGCAGCTACCGTCTACGATGTATACCGAAATGGGGCCGCTTTAAGCATAGAGCAAACGTGGGCGATAGTAGTGGGTTTTATTGCCGCATTTTTTAGTGCGCTTGTACTAGTAAAAGCCGTTTTGCATTTTGTATCCAAACATACGTATAGACCTTTTGCTTGGTACAGAATTGGTCTGGGGCTAGTGGTGCTTTTGTGGTTAAGCCTTGGCTAAGGCTTAGTAGGAAGGTAGCGGCTAAGCACCCAGCTGATGCCGCCTACTAAGGCTAATAAGCGCAGCATATGGTGGCTTGCCACCATAGCGGGGTCTATGTCTAATGCTAAGGCCATGACCCCAACCTCGGGAGCACCACCCGGTAGAAATACTAACAACAGCGGCGCGAAATCGAGGTCAAACACATAGCTTAAAATTAACGCTGCACTCATGGCTAACAAAGCAAGCAGTATGCCTATTATTATAGAGATCCAGCCATCATGAAAAATATCTCGCCATCTATACCCCACGAAACGAATGCCAATCGACGTGCCTAAAATAGTCTGCGCTATAGCGGCTACAACTAAGGGGACTTGGGTAGTGATAAGCCCTGAAGCATGAGCTAAAGCAGATAAAACAATCGGAAATAGCAATACGCCAGTAGGAAAACGGCATAGGTGCGCTAAAAACAAACCCGCTGCAGCACAAAAAATGAGGACTATATAACCTAGTAGTGACTCGCTATCTACTTCAATAGCAAAGCTAGGAATAGTGCTTTTAGGGATGTCGTGCTGCCCAATAAATTTAAGAATAACGGGCACTAAAATTAATAAAGCCACCAAGCGGGCCGAGTGGCTGAGAGCAATACGACGGGTATCTGCTTGATACATCTCTGAAATAGCGCTGACGATGGCTAAACCACCCGGCACAGCAGAAAACATAGCCGTTAAGCGGCTCATGTTCGACCAGCGCGACAAAATCTGATAGCTAACGAGCAAATAACACACCGTCATCAGCAACATAAAACCAATGCTAATGCTCCAGCTAGGTAGAGCATGTACCGTATCTACATCAAAACTTCCGCCTAAGATGGTCCCAATCGTAGCTAAAGCGCAGGAACGCCATAATGAGGGAATCTTTAATTGATAACCACATAATGACACAGCGGCACAAGCGCTCATGCTACCTAAAACCCAAGGCAAAGACATGCCAAGTGAAATAAAAATTAAGGCACCGCTCGCCCCTATAATCAGAGCGAGCAGGCCTTTAGAATACGGCGTAAGTGAGGACATGGGTGGTACTGTTTAGATAGGAGCTTGAGTTTTTTTCTCTTTTTGTTTGCGTAGTATGGGCATAACAATAGCAGATAGGATGAAAAGAGCGAGCAAAACAATAGCAATTGGCCGCTCTGCAAAATAGGTTAGAGGGTTGCCTGCTGAAATTTGTAATGTGCGCACCATTTCGCCCTCCGCCATTTTTCCTAACAACAAACCAATTACCGTTGCAGCCACAGGGTATGCATGGCGACGCATCAGCCAACCTAGACAGGCAAAAACCATGACCGTCACCGGGCCGGCTATTGTGCCTGTAATACCAAAACCACCCCATGCGCATAAAGCAAGAACGGAAGGCACCAAATAGGTAAGGGGAATGCGTACTACCAAACCTAAAATCGGTAAGATCATGAGCGCCACAAATGCGAGCAAGACCACTTGACCAAAGTTGCCGATAATTATGGAGTATACGAGATCACGCTGGTCACGAATAAAAGCAGGCCCACCGACTAGGTTATGAAAGGAAAAGGCTGCCAATAAAACCGCTGTGGCTGCACCGCCTGGAATACCTAAAGCCAAGAGTGCAGTCATTGAGCCACCCTCAGAGCTGGAGTTTGAGGATTCGGCGGCAATCAAGCCTTGGGGTGCGCCTTTACCAAACTCGTCTTGATTTTTAGCGCTGCGACGAATTTCGCCATAGGCTACTAGGTTGGCAACAGAGGAGCCCACCCCTGGTACAGCCCCAATCAACGCACCAATAAAGCTACCTTTAAGTAAAATTTTAGGGTATTTGAATACATCAAAAAAGCCAGAGAGAATTTTTTTAAAGGATATTTTACGTGAGGATTCTTCTTGGACTAAGAAGGCATTGCTGCGGATGCGTAATAATTCCGATGCGGCAAACAAACCAATCATGGCTGGTACAACGGCAATGCCATCAATCAAATACGGGTTACCAATAGTGGTGCGCATAACCCCAGTAGAGGACATGCCGATTTGGCTTAGTAGCAATCCAAGCACCCCAGCCAATAAACCTTTAGCTACAGTACTGTCATTGAGAGTGGCGATTAGGGCCAAGCCCCAAAGAACAATCATCACCATTTCGAGTGGACCTAAACGCAATACCATACCGGCCAACGGCTGAATAAGTAGCATTAGCAATAGGTAGCCAATAAACGTGCCTACTACGGATGCACCTAAGCCTAAGCCTAGAGCCTCATTGTGTTTACCCTTTTGTGCCATGGGGTAGCCATCAAATGCGGTTGCAACACTGGAGGAAGACCCGGGTATATTCATCAAAATAGCGGTTACGCCACCCCCATAAGCGCCGCCTGTAAAAATGGCTGTTAAAAACAGCATAGCTTGTAAAAAGTCCATCATCCAAGTGACGGGTAGAAATACAGCCATGGCCATGGAAATTTGCAGGCCTGGCACGGCACCAAAAATCAGACCGATTATTAAACCTGGTATGACGTATAACCAAGGTGATAGATCGGAAAAAAGGAGATTGATGGCTTGAGAGAAAGCGAAGGTATCAATCATTTAAAACACCAACAGAGGCATAGGAAAAGGAAATAAAGCACCAAAGCCTTTAATTAAAGCTAAGGTAAATATTGCAGAGAATAGGGGAGGTACGACCCAGTTTTTTTCACCGCCTAATAGAATGCCAAACCAAACAAATAAAAAAGTGGCAACATCAAAACCGATAGTGGTTAGGCAAAAGCAAAAGATGGCAAATAACGCTAATAAGGTTAAATCACCTATCAGGGCGCGTTGTTGTGATTTTTTTTGGTTCTCATCGTCTGTGCTTTGCTCTTTGCTTTTAATAAAAATAAAAGCAGCTAATGCCAGAACGAGAATGCCGCTGGGCACCATAATAATTAGATTAAAGAGCGTAGCGGATGCACGAACAGCGCTCCAGTTCAGATACAGAGCAGTGACGCTAATTAAAACTAAAAAAATAAGATGGCTGGTAGATATACGTCGCATGACGTGCTATTTCCTAGTAATTAAAACGTGCAAGACGGTAAAACCGTCTTGCTGTGTGAGACGAGTTAAATTTGGTCTTGGAAGCGTTCTAGGATTTTGTAGTTTTGCTCAATGATTGCAGTGGTTTTATCTGGACCTAGCCAGTCTGAACCAATCATTTGTTCTTTAAGCTGTTTCTTAAAGTCGGGATCACTCAACACTTTTTCATATGCGGTGGCGAATTTCTCAAAACGCTCTGGGTATTTTTCTTTAAACTCTGCATGTGCAGCTAGACCACGCATAGAGCCAACCAATGGAGTAACGGGCTCGGCACCACGCGCTGTAAGCACCTCATTTAATGTAGGGGTGTCCCATTCCTCTAGGCGCTCTTCAGAGGCTACCGCTAACGGGCGAATGAATTCTTTAATCGAGATACTGCCATCTGCGGCCAGAACCGTCATATCCACTTGACCGCCAGCGGCTGCAGTACGGGCAGCACCACCAGACTCATAGGTCACAATATTTACCGCATCTGGCTTCAGACCGTAAGCTTCAAGTAATAAAATGGTGTTGATGTGCCCAGTAGAGCCTGGTACTACGCTGACTCGGTATTTGCCTGGTTCTTTTGCAACGGCCTCCATGAATTCATCCAAGGTTTGGAAAGGAAGCTTGGCATTTAAAGCAAATAAATCTGAATCTGTCCACTGACCATTAATAAAAGCGAAATCGTCTAATTGGTAGGTGGCATCTTTACCTAAAATCGCACTACTAATGTAAGGGTGGATAGAGGTAAAGAGGAAAAAACTGCCGTCTTTGGGCATATTCATAAAGTAAGTATGTCCTACGTGACCGCCACCCCCTTGTTGGTTAATAGCACGAATGGGCACACCTAGCTCTTCTTGCATACGTTGTGCAACTAGACGTGCGGTACGATCTGCTGAACCACCGGGGCCAAGTGCAATAACAAAAGTTAGTTGTTTATTAGGCCAGTTGTCGGCGGCATGAGCCGTGGTGGCAGTGGCACCAATTAATGAGGCACCAAGTAAAAGACCTGCTGCCCAAGATTTAATTTTTAATAATGACATACGTACTCCTAAGACTTGTTGTGCCAGATTGTTAACATTCTGGTGTTTTACGTTCCTATTTGATAGGTATAACAGGTATGGCGGCAATAAGGGTTTACCCATGCTCATGGTTATTTTGTCAACAATAATGATATATTTCAGCCATAAGCTAGGTTTTATCCAGACAGAGGGACTAAATTGTTTACAAAGTATGATTCTCTAGAGCCAGAGCATGGTAGCTCGTCAGCGCAAATTGTTAACAATCTCTACGAGCGCATTATTTCAGGGCAAATGGAGTCAGGAACCAAGCTAATAGAAACCGTGTTAGCTGATTCATTTAAGGTCAGCCGAGGCCCTGTACGCGAGGCATTGCGTCATTTAGCCAGTTTGGGCTTGGTAACGTTTGCGCCTAATCGGGGTGCCAGTGTACGCGTCATCAGCCTTGCCGAGGCCAAGGCGCTTTATGAGTATCGGACTGCCCTAGAGGCAGAGGCTGCTTATTTAGCAGCTCAACGTATTCAAGCCGACGGAGAGCAGCAGCTGCGCTTACTTTTAGAGGACCATACCTCTTTGGTAGCAGCTAGCCCAGAAGGGGCGTATGTGGTGAAAAATCGTGATGGTGATTTTCATAGTTTGGTGGCCTTACTGAGCCGCAGTGACTACATTATTCAGGCTCTTACCAAAACGCTATATCCGCAACTGGTGCTTTTACGACGCCAGCACAAAAATGTGCAAGGACGCGGTCAGGTTGCTTTAAAAGAACATAAACGTATTGCAGAGGCTATACAGCAAGGTGATGCGCAGCTTGCTAGTTTGTTAATGCGACGCCATTTGCAATGCAGTTGGGTATCCCTAGAGGGCCAATTGCTAAATCAGGAAAAATGTAATCAAAGTCATTGACTACTGGACTTACAGGAGAAATTTGATGAATCAAGAGGAACGCATGGCCGTGTGGCTAGAGCAAGCTAGCCCTACCGGTTTGGGCGCGCAGCTTGCACAAAAGTGGGCGAATAAGGAGTTTGTATCCATTGCGGGGGCTTATGACCCGATTGGAGCCTTGTTGGCGCGTCAAGCGGGTTTTGACGCTTTGTATTTATCTGGGGGAGCCTTAACGGCCTCGCTAGGTTTGCCGGATTTGGGCTTGATTACGATGGAAGAGCTAGTAGATCGCGCTCGAGCCATTGTACGTGCTGCACGTGTGCCACTAGTGGTAGATGGTGATACCGGATTTGGTGAAGCTCTTAACGTTATGCGTCTGGTGCGAGAGCTAGAAGACGTTGGTGTGGCTGCAGTTCAACTAGAGGATCAGGTGCTTCCTAAAAAATGTGGTCATTTAAATGGCAAACAGCTTGTGACGCCCCAAGAAATGGCTTTGAAAATTGCTGCAGCGGCGCGAGCTCGTCGTGATTTGCGTATTATTGCACGTACTGATGCTGTAGCTACCGAAGGTCTAGAGGCGGCTATTGAGCGTGCCCGTTTATATGTAGAGGCTGGGGCCGATGCTATTTTCCCGGAAGCCTTAACGGATGCAGATCAGTTCCAAGCATTTGCTCAGGCTATTGATGTGCCATTATTAGCCAACATGACCGAATTTGGCCGTACCCCCCAAACATCTGCCCAGCAATTCGAGCAGATGGGTTATGCCATGGCAATTTGGCCTGTATCCAGCTTGCGTATTGCAGCCAAAGCCATGCAGTTGTTTTATGAAGAGTTAAAACAAACTGGCACAGCAGCAGGTCAGGTCAAAAACATGCAAACACGTGCTGACTTATACGAGTTGATTAATTACTTTGGCTACGAGTCGCTAGATGGCACTATTCAACGCACCGTAGTGCCTGAAGTATTGGATTAGTGCGGGGGTTTAAGCTTTAAACGCAGAGTAGGGTGGTGCAAACGGTGCAGTTCAATTGTGCCACCTTGCTCGAGTACAACCCAGCCTGCGCGGGTAGGGTCGGTATGGTCGAGCTCCCAATCAGGCAACACAATACGTGTAAGACTGGACCCTTCAGTACGCTCTAAACGATGAATGGCTGGTCTATGTGTGTGACCATGAATCAGTAACCACTGTCCATGCTGCTCTAAAAGGTCTATAGCGCTTTGCTCGTTAACATCACTGATATAGGGGGCGAGCTGCTGTTGTTGCTTATGGCTACGTTGTCGCAGTCCTCCGGCAATAGCCAAACGCCACCGCAAGGGTAGTTTTAAAAACCAATATTGTAGGTGCTTGTTGCGTACGCGCTGTCTAAAACGCTGATAGCTACTGTCGTCGGTACACAGCTCATCGCCGTGGCTGAGTATCAGCCGATGCAGATCTGTTTTGAGAATGATTTGATCATCTAGTAGTTGAGCCCCCACATAATGCGCAAAGCGCGCATCCAGTAGAAAGTCGCGATTGCCGCGCATGAAAAAAAGAGGGGTGTCTTGACTAAATTGGCGGAAATGATGAATAGCCTGAGCGAGCCAAGAGGGCGGCTCGATGGCAAGGTCTGCGCCTACCCATGCGTTGAATATATCGCCACATAAAATAAGCGCACTGGCCTCGCGTCGTGCTTTATGAAGAAACTCATAAAACGCTTGAGCAGTTTTGGGGCTGTTAGGCCCCAAGTGCATGTCTGCGGCTAACCAAACGTTGCCATGCAGTTGCAGCTTACTCAAGTACGGTGGCGCTTTCGATGATGACATCTTCAACGGGTACGTCTTGGTGGAAGCCTTTGCTGCCTGTTTTAACGCCTTTAATGGCATCAACCACATCGGTACCGTCAACGACTTTACCAAACACAGCATAGCCCCAACCGTTAGGTGTAGGGTTGGTGTGATTTAAAAAATCGTTGTTTTGTACGTTAATGAAAAACTGGGCTGTAGCGGAGTGTGGGTCGTTGGTGCGAGCCATAGCAATAGTGTAGACCTCGTTTTTGAGACCGTTGTTAGCTTCGTTCTCAATGGGGTTTTGCGTTTCTTTTTGCTTCATACCTACTTCGAAACCGCCACCCTGCACCATGAAATTGTTAATGACACGGTGGAAAATGGTGCCGTTGTAAAAGCCGTTGTTAACGTAGTTTAAGAAGTTTTCAGTGGTTTTAGGCGCTTTTTCAGCATCAAGCTCTAAAGTGATATCGCCTTTGTTCGTTTTAAGTAAAACCTTTGGGTTTGTGCTCATGGTAGTCCCTTTTGGTGTGGTTGTCGTTGTGGCTTGCGCTGTGCATAGTGCTGTCATCAGCGTCAGCCCAAGCAGGAAAATAGCCATACGTTGTAAACGTAAGACATGATTTATAGTGAAGTATTGCAGCATTGTAAAGAAATTCCCGTCTTTAGTTAGTTGGCAAAAGGTAATACGTGTCTTTGGATCTATCGGTATTTCGTGCCTTTTCAAATGAACGATGCGCTAACATAAGTTGAAGCTCGCCTTGGTTCTGCAAGGCAAGAGCATAGTTAGGATCGGCCAATAACGCCATATCAAGCGCTTCTTTGGCAAGGTCTAGCTGATCCAGCCGCATGTATTCAGTGGCTAAGTTATTCCAGGGCTCGGGCAGCTCGGGGAAAAACACAGTGAGTTGTTTGTAGGATTCGATGGCCTGAGGGTGCTGACCTAGCTGCGAATAGGCTCGGCCCTGCAGAAATAGCAGTTGTACATCGACCCCAATTTCAGCTTGGCTTTCACGTTGAAACAACCGTTTTTCAATTGCATCTAGGGCCTCTTGGTTTTGACCATTGTCCAGAAGCTGATTAATACGGTCGGTAATTTCTTTGGGAGTTAAGGCCAAAGAGGTATCGATTTTAGGGGTAAGCGCATCTAAAGCTCGCACAAGCGGCTTCCAACCACGTACCTCGGTATTGGTCTCGGGGAAAATAGACGTCTGGGCTTGGACGGGCACCGTAGCCCACACCATACAACCCAAGCAGGCAACCCACGAGTAATAAATAGGAAGTCGTTTAGACACGAGTTTATCCCTTGGAGTCAATAATAATCATAAGTAAACATATATAAGGCGACACGTTGCTGTGTAGGCTTGCTATACTTGAATGCCACCTATTTTAGCCTTTTATTTATAGACCATAACCCTTTATGTTGCGTATTTATAGTTCTCTGTCACGTACCAAAGAAATTTTTAAGCCAGTCGAGCCGGGTAAAGTTCGTATGTATGTATGCGGAATGACCGTATACGACTTTTGCCATTTAGGTCATGCTCGTATGCTTGTTAGCTTTGACGTGATTCAGCGCTGGCTACGCACGATGGGCTATCAGGTCAGTTATGTGCGTAATATAACGGATATTGACGATAAAATTATTCGGCGCGCTGTTGAACGCAATCAGCGTATGCACGAGGTCACCGAATTTTATATCAATGCTATGCACGCCGATGAAAAAGCCCTGAATGTGCAGTCCCCAGATTTTGAGCCTCGTGCTACTCAGCATGTAGGCGATATGCTTGGCATTATCAAACTGCTCGAGGACAAAGGGCTTGCCTATCAGGGTTCTGACGGCGATGTGAATTATGCTGTGCGCCAGTTTCCCGGCTATGGCAAGTTATCTGGCAAGTCCCTTGATGATTTGCGAGCCGGTGAACGAGTTGCGGTAGCAGATGGCAAGCGCGACCCGTTGGACTTTGTGCTTTGGAAAGCCGCTAAAGACAATGAACCTGCCGAGTCCAAATGGCAGTCTGTTTACGGCATGGGCCGGCCGGGGTGGCACATTGAATGCTCGGCCATGAGCCATGCACTCTTGGGTATGCCTTTAGATATCCATGGCGGGGGCCCAGACTTGAAATTCCCGCATCATGAAAATGAAATTGCTCAGTCTGAGGGCGCATTCGGAGGGCAAATGGCCAATGTATGGATGCATTGTGGCCCCCTTATGGTGGACTCAGACAAAATGTCCAAATCCCTAGGCAATTTTTTCACTATTCGTGAAACCATTTCCGCTCAGGCTCCCGAGGATCAAGCCCATTATTCAAGCAATCCACGTGAAGCTGAAATGTTGCGCTTCTTTATTGTGCGCAACCATTATCGCAGCACTCAAAACTATGCGCCCGATAACCTCTACGATGCGCAACAAGCCTTAGATCGTCTCTACCACACGCTAGCTAATGTCCCGCCTGTAGCCGAAGCCGGCATCAACTGGAACTCCAAGACAGCACAGCAGTTCCGCGAGGCCATGAACGACGACTTTAATACAGCTGGTGCAGTAGCGGTATTGTTTGATTTGGCTAATCAGGTCAACAGAGAAAAGTGTGCCCAGCTGAGTGCAGAGCTAAAAGCCCTGGGTGGTGTATTGGGCTTATTACAGCACGAGCCACACGTTTATTTACGCTCATCAACACGTTATTTGCGCGATGCAGCTACTGTGACCTCAACGTTAACTGATGCTGAAATTGATGCATTAGTGCTTGAGCGTAACGAGGCCAAAACAAATAAAGACTTTGCACGAGCGGATGAAATCCGGGCACAGTTGCGTACAGATGGCATTGAGCTCGAGGATAAAGCGGGTGGCTTGACGCAATGGCGTCGCGCTTAGTCTTATGAGCGGGCTGGGTTTACCGAGCTACTGGCGGTCAGCGCAAACACAGCTGATGAAAAGTGATCGGATTCTGCGTAGAATAATTCCTTTACATAGTGATCAGGGTTTGACCCAAACTGAGTCGCCATTTGTGACCATGGTTCGTGCCATTATGGCGCAACAAGCCAGTCGTCAGACGGCTCTTAATCAATGGCAGCGTTTTGCAGATACATATGGAAATCAGCCAAACCCTGAAAAAATCGCTATACTTTCGGCTGATTGCTTACGGCAAATTGGTTTGCCTAAGCGCAAAGCCGACTATATTATTGAGGTATCCACACATTTTGTGAATGGGCATATCAATATGGCCCACTTAGCTAACTTAGATAACGAGCAAGTTATTCAAACGCTATGCAAAATTCGTGGGGTAGGCCGTTGGACGGCCGAAATGTTTTTGATCTTTAATTTGCGTCGTGCCGACGTGTTGCCTCTAGATGATGCGGCTTTACTTAAAGCAATATCTAAACATTATTTTAGTGGTGAGCCGGTATCACGATTCGAGGCACGTGAGGTGGCACAAGCCTGGGCACCTTGGTGTACGGTAGCTACATGGCACCTATGGCGTAGTTTAAATGCCGTGGCTGTGCATTATTAACACAAACAAAGACTACAATGCGAAATACATTTTTAGAGTTCGAGCAACCTATTGCCGAACTCGAACAAAAAATTGACGAACTGCGATTTGTACAAGCGGACTCCGCTGTTGATATCTCCGAGGAAGTCACTCGTTTACAGCAAAAAAGTCAGGCATTAGCGCGCAGTATTTATGCGAAGCTAACGCCTTGGCAAACCGCTTTGGTGGCACGTCACCCCCAACGCCCTTATACATTAGATTATGTGCGTGAAATATTTACGGATTTTCACGAATTACATGGCGATCGTATGTATGCGGACGACAAGGCCATTGTAGGTGGGTTTGCTCGTTTTAATGGCACCCCATGTATGGTGATCGGTCATCAAAAAGGCCGCGATACCAAAGAGCGGGCGAAACGTAATTTTGGTATGCCACGTCCCGAGGGCTATCGCAAAGCGTTGCGCTTAATGCGGTTAGCAGAAAAGTTCAAACTACCCATTTTTACTTTTGTGGATACTCCAGGCGCTTATCCTGGCATTGGTGCTGAAGAGCGTGGGCAGTCTGAAGCCATTGGTTATAACTTATACGCCATGGCCGAACTCAATGTGCCCATCATTACTACTATTATTGGCGAAGGCGGTTCGGGTGGGGCTTTGGCCATTGCGGTGGGTGACGTCGTATTGATGCTGCAATACGCAACCTATGCGGTGATTTCACCCGAGGGCTGTGCTTCTATTCTTTGGCGCAGTGCAGATAAAGCTTCCACCGCAGCAGAGGCGCTAGCTATTACAGCAGATCGCCTAAAAGACTTCGAGCTGGTTGACCGTATTGTCAATGAGCCAGTAGGTGGCGCGCATCGCGATCCTACTCTTATGGCGCGTCAGCTTAGCCGTGCATTGGCTGACTCCTTGCGTCAGGTTTCAGGCTTAGATTCTCAACAACTTCGCGAGCGCCGTCTAGAACGCTTATTGTCCTACGGACGCTACCAAGAAACTCGTGCCTAACAGCGAACCATCTCATCCTGTCTCTACCGAGCTTTTGCAGCAGTTGGCTCATCCGCCTATTTTAAAGGCGATGCAGCAGCTCAGCCCAACAGGCTCGGCACAGCAACTTGCTGTGGCGTGTAGTGGTGGGGTGGATTCCGCCATGTTAGCGCTTCACGCGACTTTATGGGCACGTTTGCAGGGGCACACCCTGCATTTTTTTCATGTGCACCATGGGTTGCAACAGCGTGCCGAAGGGTGGGTGCAGCAGGTGCATGCTCTTGCTCAGCTTTTAGGGGTGGCCTGCCATACACAACGTGTGCAGGTAGACCTTACTCAAGGTGATGGCATGGAGTCGGCTGCGCGTACTGCGCGTTACCACGCTTTTTCTCAATTAGCAGCGTTAACAGGTGTTAGTCATATTTGGCTTGGTCATCATTTGGATGATCAGGCTGAGACCGTATTGTTACGTCTGCTGCGGGGGGCAGGTTTGGCGGGAATGGGGGCAATGAGCGCTCAAACCCAGCGTAATGGATTGGTCTATTTACGTCCTTTATTAACGGTACCTCGTTCTGCGCTGCTAGCGGTGGCAGAGCAATTTGCGGCGCACACAAATTGGCAGCCAGTCTGGGATCCAACCAACTTACAGGATGACTACACGCGAGGGGCTTTACGCGAGCGCTTGGTACCCCATTTAAATGAGCGTTGGCGAGGTTGGCAGCAGGTGCTTGCGCGTCATGCGCAACAAAGCCAGGAAACCGCGCACGTGTTAGACGAAGTGGCAGCAGCGGATTTTGCGCAATTAGACGTGGCAGCAGATTTGAGTTTTTGTTTAGTTCGCTGGCGTCAATTAACCCCTGCTCGTCAAGCGTTGGTGCTGCGCTACTGGCTGGCTCAACAAGACGTAAAAATGCCATCTCAAGCCCGTCTCAATGATATGCTCAAACAGTTACGACAACTGCATCAATTAGGCTTTGACCGACAGATGCGGGTCAAACATGGTCAAGTCTGGGTGTGCTGCACCAAAGGCCGTGTGTTTTTAGAGACCCCGCTTGGTCCAAGCATAAATTAAACTTATTCGTATTTTTTTCGTGGCGAGAGCCATTTTTTTAAGTTTGTAATATTATGTCCTTGATCGTTCAAAAATATGGCGGCACATCGATGGGCTCAGTGGAGCGAATCAAAAATGTAGCACGCCGAGTCGCCAAATGGCACAAAGCAGGACACCAAGTGGTGGTAGTGCCATCGGCTATGTCCGGTGAAACAAATCGCCTCTTGGGTTTAGCCAAAGACATTTCCGCTCACCCTAACTTACGCGAGCAAGATATGCTGGCGGCCACTGGTGAACAAGCAAGCAGCTCACTTTTGGCTATGGCATTAATCGAGCTAGGCGTACCTGCGCGTAGTTATGCCGGTTGGCAAGTCCCTGTAAAAACCGATTCTTCTTATAGCAAGGCTCGCATCAAGGATATTGATGGTTCGCGCGTGCAAGCTGATTTGGATGCGGGTCGGGTTGTGGTTGTAACGGGGTTCCAAGGCATAGACGATAAAGGGCATATTACAACCTTAGGTCGAGGTGGTTCAGACACTTCAGCGGTAGCCATTGCGGCAGCGCTCAAAGCGGATGAGTGTTTGATTTTTACTGATGTGGATGGGGTTTATACTACCGACCCACGTGTGGTTCCCGAAGCCCGGCGCATGCGTGTGATTTCTTTTGAGGAAATGCTAGAGCTAGCCTCATTAGGTTCTAAAATTTTACAAATTCGTTCTGTGGAATTTGCCGGAAAATATCGCGTGCCGGTGCGCGTTCTTTCATCTCTCACTGATCCTGAAATGCCCATCGAAGAGGAAGACTCCTCGGGCACGCTTATTACCTTCGAGGAAGATACAAAAATGGAAGCTGCTGTTGTTTCTGGTATTGCTTTTAGCCGCGATGAGGCCAAATTCACGTTACGCGCGGTGCCAGACACCCCAGGTGTTGCCTATTCAATTCTAGGGCCTATTGCAGAAGCTAATATCGATGTGGATATGATTTTGCAAAACCTATCCGTTCAAGGCACCACCGACTTTTCCTTTACTGTGAACCGTGCAGATGCTGAACGTACTCAAGAAATCTTAGAAAAAGATATTGGGCCTAAAATTGGTGCAGGCGAAATTGTTGGTGACTCCAAGGTATGTAAAGTATCCATTGTGGGAATCGGCATGCGTAGTCACGCCGGCGTAGCCAGTAAAATGTTCCGTGCTTTATCCGAAGAAGGCATCAATATTCAAATGATTAGCACTAGCGAAATCAAAACTTCAGTCATTATTGATGATAAATACATGGAACTTGCTGTACGTACTTTGCACCGTGTGTTCGAGCTCGATCAAGAAGCAAGTTAAAGGCATTTTGGGGCTAGCTTTTTTATATTAAGCTATGCTATAGTTATGTCTTTACGGAGATGTGGCCGAGAGGTTGAAGGTACTCCCCTGCTAAGGGAGCATGCGGCTTATACCCGCATCGAGGGTTCGAATCCCTCCATCTCCGCCAAAAAGCACAATCAAGCCCTTGTTAACACAAGGGCTTTTTTGTTTTCTTTTGTTTGGGGTTTTATCTGCACTGGGTATTGATTTATCTCTATAGGGATTATGTCCGGTCACCCACTGTGCATTGTGTGTCGTATGCCCAAGCGGTTTTATTCAGCAAGCTCAGACACGTTACTTAAAACGGCATGGTTAGGTTTTGTTAGCCCTGTTTGTATAGTAGGTGGTAGTCAGTCTTAATGGCTTGATGTCGCTGCGAGCTTTAATCTAGAGCACCTTAAACACCATGACTACCACAGTCACTCCACTATTACTACGGATGGCATTATTCCTGTGGAGCCCGAGTTGAATCTAGATGGCAAATATGATCAAGCAGGCTTATAAAAGCAATATCCAGTGGCTTTAAGCAAGTCACTGGATAGGTGGTTTTTAGATTCGGAATGCTTGGCTGGAATCAATGATGCGCAGAGTGGCAGCTAGGGTGCGGGTAGCATCAAGGGCGTCAATAATTGGTTTTTCTTCACCTCGGATTACTGCACCAAAGTGTCGCAATTGTTCCTCGTAAGAGCTGAATTCCTGTGGCAGCAAAGAGAGCTGTTGCTGTTGAATAGGCTCACTCCAACTGGCTTGATCGGCATAGTGCCAAAGAGTTAGGCTAGGTAAGGAAAAAGAGGCTTTGGTGCCTAAAAAATGGTGGCTGTTTTGTGAAACATGGGGAAACATATATGGGTTTTCATTAGAGGTGAGCTCCCACGACCAAGGGGAAACAGCGCTATCCGATAATAAAAGTGTAGCCAAGCAGCCATTTTCAAAACGCAATAATACGGCTGCGCTGTCTTCTACCTCATGTTGACGAGCTGTGTTGGCTGTCATGGCTTGGATGTCTACGATTTCTCCCAAAATAAAGCGCAGCATATCTATTTCATGAATTAAATTAATGAGAACAGGTCCTCCGCCCGCAACCACACGCCACTTTTGTTCAAAATAGCTTTCCGGCTTATAAAAACTGATTAAGCTATTTACGCCTACTAATTGGCCTAAACGGCCTTCTTGAATGACGTGACGAGCAGTACGAATAATGGGGTTGTGGCGGCGATGATGCGCCACAAGTAGGGGCGTTTGTTGTTGTTCTGAGAGCTGCGCAAGATGTAGACCTTGTGTGGTGGAGTCTGCGATAGGTTTCTCTAGTAGAACAGGAATCTTTTTTTGTAGAGCATAGCTTGCTACCTGCTCATGCAAGGAATTAGGCACGGCAATCACTACGCCCTCAGGTTTGCTGCTTTCAATTAGATCGGTGTAGTTAGCAAACCATTTTAAGCCGTAGCGTTGTGCTAGTTGTTTAGTCTCTGGACGTGGGTCAGCTAAGGCCATAAATTGGGTTTGAGTGGCTGCAATTGCACTTTCTAGATGGGTAGTAGCAATGGCACCAGCCCCTATGAGAGCGAGTTGAATTCTATGAGTCATTAAGTTCTCCTTTGATTATCTTTGTTTATGTTTTTCTGGAATAAATTATACACTGGAACTGTATTTCATTTGAGATTGAGGGTAATATAATACAAAGCATTGATTGATTAGTTTTACCCAGAATAGGAGGGAGGTTTAATGAACAATTTAAAAAAGGAAAAAACCATATGACTGCAATTCGTGATAGGGCTTTATCTATATTAGAGTTACTCGCAGCACACGTAGAAGGGCTCTCTTTATCTGATATAAGCGATAGGTTAAATATTCCGCGTAGCGCCACTCATCGGGTATTAAATGATTTAAGAGAAATGGGCTATGTAAAGCAAAATGAATCGACCTCTCATTATGCTCTTACCGTTAAATTGGCAGCGTTGGGTTTAAGTTATTTATCTGCTACTGGAATTAATGATATATCTCAGCCTATTCTTGATGAATTGGCAGAAAAATCAGCTGAACTAGTACGTTTGGCTATATTTGAAGAGAATCAATTAATCTGGATAGCCAAAGCGCAAGGAGCGAAGACAGGTCTACGTTATGATCCTGATGCTGGCATTGAGGTGTATTTTCCAGCTACTGCAACAGGAATGGCTTGGTTGGCAGCCCATAGCAAAGAGCAAGCGCTGGAGTTAACTATTCACCAAGGTTTTGAAAAAGCAAAACGTATGGGGCCGAATGCTCCTGTGACTATTGATGCTTTGTTAGGGGAAATAGAGAAAACCAAAGAACAAGGCTATGCTTGGATGGTAGATACCTATGTAGAGGGTACATCCAGTGTGGCTATGGTTATTGCGGACAAAAATGGTGGAAAACCGATGGGTGTATTAACGGTATCTGGCCCATCAGTACGTTTTAATGAGGAGGCAATGCGTAACGTTTTGCCTGATTTAAAACAGGCAGTATTTACTTTAAGTCAAGTTCGCAAGAATTAATAAAAAAGGGTTGATATTAAATCAACCCTTTTTTTATGATTTATTTAGATCGTAGTTTAGCCCACCATTGAGTTTGCATTAGTAAAGTTAAAGCTAAAGCAAACAATATTCCTAAAGATATATAGGACTGAAAGAAGCTCAATATAAAATCAATAGGGTTGTTATCTACTGAAATCATGGATTGTCTATAGGTTCTATCAATCATAGGCCCTAAAACCATTCCTAAAACAACCGGTCCAACTTCAAAGCGGTATATTTTTAAGAAATAGCCTAAGAGTCCGAAACCAAGCATCCAATAAACATCGCTTGGATTATTATTAATAGAATAAGCGCCTACAACTGAAATTATTAAAATAATAGGAAGTAAAATATTTTTTGGTATTTCCACTATTTTAGTAAAGGTACGAATTCCAGTCATGCCAAAAATCAAGAGGAAGAAATTGGCTAAGGTTAAGCTACCTACAGTGAACCAAAATAAGTGAGGCGTTTGAATCATCAACATAGGGCCTGGATTCAAACCGTGTATGTACAAAGCCCCGATAATAATAGCGGTTACGGCATCGCCAGGAATACCCAAAGTCAGCATAGGAATGTAGGCAGCAGGTACAGCTGAGTTATTGGCTGTTTCTGGAGCTACCACTCCTTCGTAAGCGCCTTTACCAAAAGGAACCTCGGGGTTTTTGACTGAGCGTTTAGCATTGTCATAAGCCATTAAGGCCGCAATATCCCCGCCTGCGCCTGGTAGAGCTCCTACCCCAACACCAATAAACGAGCTACGTACTGTTAAAGGTAGATGTTTGCGAATCATTTTAGCTGGAGGGAAAACACGTCCAATTTTTTGTTTCACCAAGGGCGCATTTAAGGTATGTAGCTGAGTCAGAATTTCTGCAATACCAAAGAAGCCGATCATGGCGGCGACATAGGACAGACCTGCTGAAAGGCTCATAGAGCCAAAAGTAAGACGAGGTTGTGAAGTGAGAGGGTCCAAACCGACTGTACTGATGAGAATGCCCAAGGCTCCGGCAAAAATTCCCTTAGAGAGTGACTCACCAGATAGGCTACCTACCAAAAGCAAACCCCAAACAGCGAGCAGTAAGTATTCACGAGGCCCGAAAGCTAAAGCATATTCAGCAATAGAAGGAGCGGCTAGAGCAAGGACTGCAATACTTATAAAGCCGCCAATGACTGAAACCAGAGTGGTTAAACCCATTAAGACACCCGCCTCACCGCGTTGAGCGATGGGATAGCCGTCTAATGAGGTAGCGATTTGAGCAGGGCCGCCTGGAATATTAAGTAAAATAGAGGCACGTGAGCCGCCATACACTCCGCCGAGATAAATGCCTGCAATGAGAACTAGGGCTTCGTTTACATGCCATCTAAACGTAAATGAGATCAGAATAGAAACGGCCATGGTGACCGATAGACCCGGTAAAGCACCGATGTAAATACCTACAAAGGTTCCGGCGGCTGCTAATCCTATTAGACCGGGGTCAGTCCAAGCCATAAAAAAGTAGTGTAAGGCTTCACTCATGAGAAAACTCCAGACCAAAGACTACCTTGCGGCAAAATAACGGAAAAAATGACTTGGAATATAAAGTGAATACAGCCTAGAAATAGGGCAGGGATAATAAAAAGTACTACTCTGTTTTTTACGCCAAGCATAAAGGATGAGAGTACGAGAAAAAGATAGGAGGCTAAATTAAACCCTAAGTATTCCAGAGTGAAAATAAAGGCCAAAATCAGGCCTACGATAATAATACTGGTATTAGGAAGTACTTTTTTTCGGAATTCTATAAAGGCAGAACCGTTGAAATCGGCCGGTGCACGAAGAGCTCGTAATAAATTAATTAGACTGCAAATAGACATTAGACTTGCAGCCACAAGAGGAAGAGACCCTGCTGAGGAAAGTGTCAGCTCATCATCTACTAAACTGGCTGCCCAAGTCATTGCTAGGCTAAAAACCAGTAAAAAAACGGAAAAAGCAATCTCGCCGACAGACCGGATTGGTGTGGTTTTCATAGTGAGTACTGTATTGAGCTACGCCAGCCCAAGAGGTGGCGTAGCTAATGAATTGAATTACTGTAAATAAGCAGGCTTAGGAATTCCTAAGGAGTCAGGGCTTACTTTAGATGCGCCGACCTCTTCGTAGAGCCATGCAGTGGTGGATTGCCAGTTGTCCATAAAGTCTTGGGCTGCTTGACCGGATAGGTTGAGTAGACGTCCTCCATTTTGCGTAATGAACGCACCGTATTCAGGGGTGGCTGCGGCGTTATGGAAGGCTTCAATCAATTTCTCTTTAATGGGTTCGGGTGTGTCTTTGCGTACAAAAACTCCAATCCAAGAACCCCAGGGTAAGTATTTTTCCAGCCCTGGCATGTCTGTGACCAAAGAAGGAATGTCACCGGCTGGCTGGGTGTTAATTACCCCTAGCGCTTTGACTCGTCCAGCTTTGATGTGATCGCTGGCACTATTTAAAGCCATCATCCCAATATCGATATGACCACCTTGGATAGCTGCTAATGCAGGGCCGTCGCCATCAAAAGGCACCATGGTTGTTTCAAAAGAGGTTTGAGTGGCTAGCATAGCGTTAGCAGAAAAGCCGGTGGTTCCTAAACCTGGACTGTATTGTTTAATTTTTCTTGGGTTTTCTGCCACGTACTTTGCGAGCTCTGCAAAATTATCAGCAGGAACTTTGTTGTTGGCTACTAGAACCACGGAATCTGAGGTCATCAAGATATTAATGGGAGTGAACTCATTAAAATCAAAAGCCGCTAGACCATTCAAGCGGAATAAGGATTGACTTTCAGAGGCAACTAAAAGGGTATAACCATTGGCAGGCTGTTGTAATACAAAATTGGCTCCCACTACGCCTGAGCCGCCGGTGCGGTTGGTAGCAATAATTTTACGGCCAAGTTCTTCCTCTACCAGAGGGGCGACGCGTCGAGTCACGATGTCGGTGAGACCGCCTGCGCCCCACTGGATAATGGCATTAATATCCCGGCTGGGGTAGTTGTCGGCAGCTAGACTAAGACCAGAAAACGTGCTGCTAATCGCCAATGCCCCTACCAATAGGCATCGTTTGAATGTTCGCATATAAGCTCCTGTGTAGATTCAATACATATTTGAATATAATGTTTCATTTGAAATGATATTCCAGATGTAGAGAATTGGTAAAAGCCCTAAGATGAGCTCAAAAGCGTATTGCGGGGTTCTTGAAACAGGGTAGAGCTAGGTAGAAATTAAAACGAGTTATAGAAAACTACGTATTTCTCGAGCCGTCTCTAGCATGGGCACGTGGTGGTGTTGTTTGAGTTGCTCTATGGTTAGATCGCTCACGTAGTCCACCACGTTCATGGCGGCTATGACGGTGCCTTGGGCATTACGAATAGGGATAGCGAAGGCGATAAAACTAATTTCATGCTCTTGAGAGGCCGTGCACCAGTCTTGTTGTCTGATGTCGTCCAAGTGTTTTTTAAACGAATCAAGATGCGTAATGGTTTGTGGGGTGACGCGGGTGAGCGGGTGACGTTGTAACCAGTGTTCTAACGCCGTTTCATCTAAAGAGGCTAAGAGCATTTTACCGTTAGAGGCGGTATGTGCAGGCAAGCGATTGCCATTACGAATACCAGAAGGTAAGACTCGTCGTTTGCTGGGGCTGGGGTAGTAGCTGCAGGCGATAGTAACTATTTCATGCTCATCTAATACGCCAATCGAGTAGTTGCCGCGCGTTCTTTCCGTGAGCCCATTGAGTAAGGGGGAGGCAATTTTACTTAATGGTGATGAGCTTAGATAGGCACCTGACAAACGCAGTATTCGGTGTGTTAACCAAAAAAAATACCCATCCGACTCTAGATAACCAATGCTTTCCAGAGTTTTTAAGTGGCGTCGTGCAGCGGTACGTGAAATGGTTGCTAGGCTGGCGACTTGAGTGACGCTAAGTTTTTGTTTATCCACAAAACATTCTAAAACCAGCATACCTCTGGCTAAGCCAGTGATCAGTTCTTCTTTTGGTGTAGGGCTGGGATCACGACGCATAGCAATTCACTTAAAGAGAAGAGTAAGGAACAGAAATAAGTCAAAGCATACCATTTTTTTCCATATCGTCCTTAAATCGGATAGTTTGTCCGCTTTTCGGACAATAGCGATTATGGCTGTCTAGTGAGTTAAGGCAAAGCTAGCTAGCCTAAGCATCAATCATTACAAAAAATCTAGGGTATGACTTTTGCGTCAGGAGATAAGTATGCGTAATCCCCTAAGCGGTTCGACTGCTGTGTATTACATTGTTGGTGATCCAATAGCCCAAGTGAAATCACCACAAGGTGTGACAGAGTCTTTGCAGAATCAAGGACTGAATGCTGTTTGTGTACCTGCCCATGTCAAAAGCGCAGATCTAAGTGCATTTATGCAAACCAGTAAGGCTGTACAGAATGTGAATGGAGTCATTATTACTGTGCCTCACAAAATTCCTGTTGCTGCGGATTGCGATCATATTTCGGAGCGCGCTCAGTTTTTAGGTGCTGTGAATGTGATTAGGCGTTCTGAGCAAGGTTGGTACGGTGACATGTGCGATGGAGAGGGCTATGTGAAAGCTCTACAAAGTAAAGGCACAGAATTAAAAGGAAAACGACTTTTGCTGGTGGGTGTGGGCGGAGCAGGTTCAGCCATAGCCTTATCTGTTTTGCAGGCCGGGGTGGAGGTGTTGGCTATTCATGAGGTGAATGAGCAACGTCGAGATCAACTTATCCATCGGTTACAAGAGTTGAATCTAGGCCAGGTCGTGGTAGGCACAGCAGATCCGGCGGGCTTCGATATTGTCCTTAATGCTACACCGGTGGGTATGAAAGCTACAGACCCTACGCCAGTTGATGTGTCGGCTTTGCGTTCTAATATGGTTGTTGGGGATGTGATTACCAGCCCTGTAACTACACCATTATTAGAGGCGGCTCAGCAATTAGGTTGCACCACAGTAAATGGTGTGGACATGTTTACCCAAGTGCGTGATTTGATGGTGCGCTTTTTATTACAAGGGCAAGGTAACTAAATGAAAAGAACTTTTTCTCTTTCTTTTTTGACCGTGGCTGATGTAGGGCCGGTTGAAGCGATACAAATCGCAGCCCATGCTGGGTACGATGCGATTGGCTTACGTTTATTGCCTGCTGCACCTGCTACTGAAGCGCCTTATCCATTGTTGACGGATACAGCACTCTTAACAGAAGTTCAGGCAGCGTTAAGAGATACGGGCATAACAGTCGCTGATGTGGAGATTGTACGTCTAGGCGAGCAGGTAGAGGTGCAAAGCTATTTGCCCTTCCTAGAGCGAGCACAGCAATTAGGGGCAAAACACATTCTAATTGCTGGTGACGATACGAATGAGGCTCGCTTAACAGAAAACTTCACCCGTTTTGCAGAACTAGCTCAGTCTTTTCAATTGACTTGTGATTTAGAGTTTATGCCTTGGACAGGGGTTAAAAATCTCACGGCTGCTCGTCGAGTTGTGGAAGGCTCTGGAGTCAGTAACGCTGGGATTTTGATTGATTCTTTGCATTTTTTCCGGACGGAGTCCAGCTTTGAGGCGCTACGTGAGCTGCCCCTAAATTTCATTAATTATGTGCAGCTATGTGATGCACCTGCTTTATATGATCCCTCTGATGAAGGGTTGATCTACGTTGCACGTAATGCGCGTTTGGTTCCTGGAGAAGGGCAGCTTGATTTAAAGCGTTTAATGCAATTTATCCCTTCCTCAAAACCTATAGGGATTGAGGTGCCAAATACCCGTTTGCTACAGACTATGAGCGCGCAAAAGCGTGCCACATATATGTTAGAGAGAACGATTGAGTTACTGCGTGAGTGCTAACGATGGCTGAAGAGACCTCTTTAAATACACAGAAGCTAGAGGATAGCCTTGAGTGTGATGTGTTGGTGGCGGGCTCGGGTGCAGGGGGCTTAGCCACTGCAGTAGTGGCTGCGCATTTGGGTTTATCCGTGATTGTGGCAGAAAAAGCAGCTGTTCTAGGTGGAACGACTGCGGTTTCAGGCGGGTGGTTGTGGATACCTAATGCGCCTCATGCGCAACGAGCAGGTCAAGCGGAAAGCGTAGAGCAGGTCAAACTCTACTTGCAATCTGTTTTAGGTAGTGATTACCAAGACTTGATGCTTGATAATTATTTGCGCATCGCCCCACAAATGATTGATTTTTTTGAGCAAAAAACACCTGTTCAATTTAATGCAGGTAGTGCTGTGCCTGATTTTTTTGGTGAGTTAGACGGGGCGCGCGAAGGGTGGCGCTCGGTGACAGCAGCGCCGTTTGACGGGCGTGAGCTAGGCGACAGTTTGCATTTGCTACGTAGAGCTATCCCTGAAACCACTGTAGCTGGTATGGGAATCGCCTCGGGTATGGATATGCGTCATTTTTTTGAGGCACGCTCATCATTGAAGTCAGCTTGGTATGTGATGAAACGTCTAAGTCGACATATATACGATCTATGTACATCGGGACGGTCTACACAATTGGTCAATGGTAATGCACTGGCGGCACGCTTAATAGCGGCTGCGCAGCAGGTGGGAGTGCGTTTTATAACCTCCGCTCCAGTGACTCAGCTAGAGCTGACAGAGCAAAGAGTGACTGGAGCACTGTTGCAAACACCTACAGGCTTAGTCCAAGTCAAAGCCAAGCAAGCGGTGGTACTCGCTGCTGGTGGGTTTCCCCATGATGCGGCACGACAGGCTCAGTTATTTACGCATGTGAAGCTGCACCATAGCCCTCATCACTCAGCAGCTCCTCGTAGTAATACGGGTGATGGTTTGCGCTTAGGGGAGTCGGTGGGAGGCGTGGTGGATACGAGTTTGAGCAGTGCAGGAGCATGGTCGCCTGTTTCACTTATTCCGCGTCAAGATGGACGCTTAGGACGCTTTCCACATTTGGTTGAGCGAGGCAAGCCAGGTATTTTAGCGGTGCGTGCCAATGGCAAGCGGTTTACTAGCGAGGCCAATCCGTACCATCGCTTCATCAATGATTTAATTGCTGCTACCCCTCAAGGGGAGCCCGTACGTTGTTGGTTGATTTGTGACCATCGCTTTATACGACGTTATGGTTTGGGGGCGGTAAAACCTGCGCCCTTTGCTTTGCGTTCTTGGATCAAAAAAGGCTATTTAAAACAAGCTAAGAATTGGGCGCAGTTAGCTCAGCAGTGCGGAATTGATGCGGCAACGTTGGAGCGCACGGTACAGAGCCATAACGCGTCTGCCAGCACAGGACAAGACCCTGAGTTTCATAAGGGGCACAACCTATATCAACGCGTAGCAGGGGATGCAAAAAACAAGCCGCATCCAAATTTGGCACCGTTGTTGCAAGCTCCTTTTTATGCGGTAGAGGTTGTTCCTGGCAGTTTGGGTACTTTTGCCGGTTTGATGACGAATGAGAAAGCTCAGGTCTTAGATCAACAAAGCCAACCTATACGCGGGTTATATGCGGTTGGTAATGACATGAATAGCATTATGAGGGGGCACTATCCTAGTGGTGGTATTACCTTAGGTCCGGCTATGGCCTTTGGGTATCAAGCAGCTCAACACATAGCAGAGCAAGCAAAGGAGGAGAGATGAATACAGTAGATGTGCTGGTGTTGGGAGGAGGGGCTGCTGGGTTGAGTACAGCTGCTTTTGCCAAACTCGAAGGCTTGGATGTCTTGGTTTGTGAAAAAACGGCCCAAGTAGGGGGAATCAGCTCTACCTCGGGAGGCACCATTTGGGCACCAGGAACGCATTTAAGTCATGAGGCGGGGGTGCCTGATACGGTAGAGGCTGCGCGTGAGTTTTTGTCTCATGTGGTGAAAAGTGAAAGAGGGCGTGCCCTAAGAGAAGCCTTTATTAGCTCAAGCCCGATGGCTATTAAAGATCTCACGACTAAAACCGCTGTGCGTTTGGTGGCCAGTAAAGCCCACCCTGATTACTTAGGCCCCTTCCCCGGTGAAGCATATGGGGGGCGTGCTTTAGCACCGCTACCGTTTGATGGTAGAAAATTAGGGCCTGACTTTAAACGTATTCGAGCACCTCGGCCAGAGTTTATGGGGCTGGGTGGCATGATGGTCAACCGCACAGAGGTTGATGCGTTGTTAAACCCATTCAGTTCCTGGGCTAATTTTAAAACCACGTTCAGCTTAGTCGGACGTTATGCGATGGATCGCCTGCGATATCATCGTGGCACGCGCTTAGTGATGGGTAATGCGCTAATTGCTCAACTGCTTTTTACTTTGAAGCAGCTGCAAGTGCCGGTGCAGTATAAAACCACTGTGCAAAAATTGCTGTACGAGAATGGAGCAGTGGTGGGGGCTGTGTTAGATGGGCCGACCGGTATTAGTCAGGTTGCAATACGTAAAGGAGTGGTCTTAGCCACCGGCGGTATGGGCTGGAATCCCCGTTTGCGCCAGCAGCTTTTACCTGAGGTCGTTTGGGCACGATCAATGGCTCCTGCTACTCATACGGGTGATGGTTTGACCCTAGGGCAAAGTGTAGGTGGGGCTTTGGCAAACGAAGCGCATCCAGCTTTATGGTTTCCATGTTCGGTATTAGCTAGACCCAATGCCGAGGAGTCGATTTGGCCTCATATTATTTTAGATAGAGCCAAGCCGGGTTTGATAGCAGTGAATGGGGCTGGGCAGCGTTTTGTCAACGAATCGGCTTCTTATCATGATTTTTGTGAAGCCCAGTTGGCTCAAGAGAAAAAAGGTATTGATTCCGTACCTGCTTATTTAATTTGTGACAGTGCGTTTGTAGCACTTTACGGTCTGGGTTTGCTTTTACCTGGGGCCAGCGTGAAGCGTAAAAAACAATTGGTACAACAAGGGTATCTGGTAGAAGCGTCTACCCTAAAAGAGCTAGCACAACGTTTGAACCTACCTGAGGAAGCGCTTGAAAAAACAGTGCAGCAGCATAATCACTATGCGCAAACGGGTGTGGATTTAGATTTTGGTAAAGGTACGAGTGCGATGAATCGCTTTAATGGGGATGCTGCCCATAAAGGACCTAACCCATGTTTAGGCGAGATCGCTAAAGGACCTTTTTATGCTTTGGCAGTGCGACCTGTGGATTTAGCCGCTAGTGTGGGTTTAAGCACAAATGAAAATGCTCAGGTGTTAGATCAAAACCAGCAGCCTATAGCAGGCTTATATGCATGTGGTAATGATTTGGCATCTATTTTTGATGGGACCTATCCTGGGCCAGGAACGACTTTAGGTCCAGGTTTGGTATTTGGCTGGCGTATTGCAAAACATGCGGCTGGCCGTTTATAGATGAGGAGCAACAATGCAGTATTTTGAATTAGCTTACCTAACTACAATGATGGGTAAAGCCGCTGATGTGGCGGCGGGGGTGAAACGCTTTTGCGAAGAGGCTGAGCAAGGTCAGTTGGCCGGAGTTTGGTTTAGCGATATTGGTAAGTTGAACCAAGTCATTGTTCTGCGTACATTTGACTCGGCGGCTGAGCTAGATCAAGAGCGTCAGCGTACCCTAGAGGCCGCTGATCCATTTTATGCCACAGAGTGGTTGATTGATTTGGATCTACAACGCTTTGCTGGATTCCCATTTTTACCTGAAGTAGAACTAGGTGCCGTTGGTCCTGCCTATGAGCTAAGAACCTATGAGATGAAGCACGGTGGCTTACCTCATGTATTACACGCTTGGGAGCAAGCTGTGCCTGAGCGTATCCAATACTCTAAATTAACTGCAGCCATGTATAGTTTGGATGGTGTGCCTCGTATTGTGAGTATTTGGCCTTATGCGTCTGTGGATCAGCGCACTCAGGTACGTCAACAAGTGGTACAAGAAGGTATTTGGCCTCCAAAGGGTGGTCCTCAGTGGTTAACCCACCAGATGGAGTCCATTATTATGTGGCCCACCGCGGTTTCCCCATTAAAATAATAACGTGTAGCTAGGGGTCTTTTAGGACGGGTTTTTTCCCGTCTTTTTTTATAGGATTTCTTTCATCATTTAAAAAGCCCTTTGTCTTTAATGACCTAGGGCTTTTTCGTTTTTCCTAAACAACGTGAATGGGGAAACTAACGGAGTGTTACGGACAGTTTGAATAATCCACGTCCAGGACTTGCCTGCAAAGTGTGATCACGCTCTTTTCTTTCTGTCAGCTTGTCTACGATGTCAAGTAATTGACTCTTCGTTACAGGCTTTAGGTTAATAAACGGTTAGGGCGCGTAATATGGTTAAGATACTACATGAAATCTTTTATACCAGAGGTGAATTATGGGATTGCTAGTGGATGGGCAATGGGTAGACGAATGGTATGATACGAAGTCAACTGGGGGCCGTTTTGTGCGCTCTGACTCGCAATTTAGAAATTGGATTACCGCAGATGGTCGTGCTGGCTCAAGTGGCGAGTCCGGCTTCAAAGCCGAGGTAGGGCGCTACCATTTATATGTTTCTTTGGCTTGCCCTTGGGCGCACCGCACATTAGTTTTTAGGGCATTAAAAGGCTTAGAGCCTTGCATTAGTGTGTCGGTTGTGAATCCGTATATGGGGGAACACGGCTGGAGCTTTAGCCCTGATACAGGTGTGGTTGCTGATCCTGTGCTAAATGCTGATTATTTGTATCAGTTGTATCAACACGCCCAGCCCAATTATACGGGGCGGGTTACCGTTCCGCTATTATGGGATCTCAAGCAAAACAAGCCCGTTAGTAATGAATCCTCAGAAATCCTGCGTATGTTTAACTGCGCTTTTGATGATGTAGGCGCAAAAGAGGGTAATTATTTTCCCGTTCAATACGGTGCGCAAATTGAGGAGATCAACTCATTTGTCTACCAACATATTAATAATGGTGTTTACAAGGTAGGTTTTGCTACAGAGCAGTCTGTTTATGAACAAGAAGTTGTAGCGCTGTTCGAGGCATTGGATGAGCTAGAGGCTCGCTTAGCTACGCAGCGCTATTTGATAGGCGCGCATATTACCGAGGCTGATTGGCGATTATTCACCACCTTAGTGCGCTTTGATGCGGTCTATTACAGTCACTTTAAATGCAATATACGACGTCTAGTCGATTATCCCAATTTATGGGCTTATACCCGAGAGCTTTATCAATGGCCGGGTATTGCTGCTACAGTTAATATGGAGCAAATCAAAAAGCATTATTTCACTAGCCACCCGACCATTAACCCCAATAAAATCATACCGCTTGGTCCAGTACTAGATTGGGACCAAGCTCATCAACGAACGCACTTAGATGCTGCTTTAGAACGGTAGGCAATATTTAAACGCTGCACTGGATATTTTAAACGGAACGAATTAAAACGAATTTCCACTGCGTTGTAGACTTGATTAAAATACGACTTTCATAAGTAGATGGTAATTACCAAGGAGCCAGTCATGGCGAAAAAAAATAAAGAGCAACTCGAACCCGAAGAAATTGAGTTAATTGAATGGTGTATAGAGGTAGAGGGGTTTTTGGTGGCCGCAGGGGCGTCTGAACAAGAGGCTCAAGACTACATAGAGGAAGAGGCCGAGTGGTTTACCGATTTGTTTTTTGAAGGGTATTCGCCTGAACAGGCTGCTCAAGAAGCCTTGGCTTAAAAACAAATGTAGCGGCTTTGTATAAGCCGCTTTTTTATATAACGGATACAAAATTAACTTTAGGCACGATGACGGAATTATATGAAGTAATGCCGCTTTTGGTGGCAATAGGGCTGGGTGCCATTGCAGCCACCGTATGGTGGCTGCGTAGCCTTGCTCAACACAAACAGAGGCTACATCAAGCTGAAGTTATTCAAGGTCGCCTCGAGGAGCAACTCGCCGCGGCTCAAGCGGAAAGTTTGCGACTACACAATGAAGCACAACAAAGCATGGCTCAGACTGAAGGGTTACGGCGTCAACTGGAGCTGTTACGCAATGAGCATACCGAGTTAAGCATTACGGCCACACAGCGTCAGAAACATTACCAAGATCAGATTCATGTACTAACGCAGGCACGTGAGCAGTTAACTAAAGAATTTGAAAATGTGGCGCACAAGATTTTTGAAGAGCGTAGCCAACAGTTTGCTAGTCATAGTCAAAGCGGTCTGGATCATTTGTTAAAACCATTCCGAGAGCAAATTGATGGCTTTCAAAAACGCATAAATGAAGTACATGATGCCACGCAGCGTAGTCAGGCTAGTCTGTATATAGAAATAAAAAACATGATGGATATTGGCTTAAAAATGAGTCAAGAGGCCACGAACTTAGCATCGGCATTAAAAGGTGACTCACAACAGCGCGGAGCCTGGGGCGAGGCGCAATTACAGCGCACTCTAGAAATGAGTGGTCTGATGGAAGACGCGCATTATGAAGCGCAAAAAAGCTTTAAAGACGAGCAAGGGCGTACTAAGCAAACTGACTATGTGGTGAAACTGCCAGATAATAAACACCTGATTATAGACAGTAAGGTGACTTTGAATGCTTATGATAGAGCCATGTCAGCAGACACGCCTGAAGCGTATGCTTTAGCGCTTAAAGAGCATGATTTGGCCGTACGCAAACACATTGATGACTTGGCTAGCAAAGACTATACCAATGTACTGGGCATGCGTAGCCCAAGCTTTGTGTTGATGTTTATGCCCATCGAGCCCGCTTATATTGAGGCTTTAAAACATAACAAAGATTTATTTGAATACGGCTACAAAAAAGGGGTGGTATTGGTTTCCCACACCACTCTTATCCCTATTTTACGTACTGTTGCTAATCTTTGGATGCTTGAGCGCAGTCAGGTTGAAGCCCGAGAAATAGGTGAGCGTGCTGGTGAGATCTACAACCAAGTCTGCGTAGTGGCCGAGCGTTTTTCACGCTTAGGGACCAGTTTAAAAACTGTTAGCAACCACTATAACCAAACGGTAACAGCGCTAGCAGGACAACAAGGCCTGTATGGCAAGGTAAGCCGATTTAACGAGCTATCTACCAAAGTGACGCGGAATTTGCCCGAGGTGGAACCAGCCTTAATTGATTTTGAGGCGGAGCGTTTGGATTTAATTGTGAAAAAAATTGAACCCAATGCCGCAGAAGCAAAAGAGCTATCCTAACCATAGAGGCACCGAGGCAATGCAAAAGAAACCTATTCTTATTCTTCAATCCACCTCGGTGGCACAACCTGGGGCTATTTTATCCGTGCTAAGGCGTTTAGGCATACCTTGGCATATAGTCAGCGCAGCAGATAGACACCAGCCTCCTGCCTGCATTAGGGATTGGAGTGGTCTGGTTTTGCTGGGTGGTGCCCTGAGTGCGAATGACGATACTCCGTGGGTAAATGCTGTGTTGCATTTAACACGGCAAGCTTTGGCCGCTGATGTGCCAGTGATGGGGCACTGTTTAGGGGCGCAGCTACTCTCTAAAGCAGCCGGTGCTGTGGTGACTAAAAGCCCTTATACAGAAATAGGTTGGCACGAGCTTAGCGTTGTAGATGCTTCTCGAAGTGCTGAATGGTTTGGAGTTCAGTCTGGCCCATTTTCAGTATTTCAATGGCATAGCGAGCAGTTCAGTTTGCCAAACGAGGCGCATTTATTGCTAAGTAGCGAAGCCTGTGCACATCAAGCTTATGTTTTAGCCGACACACACATAGCGATGCAGTTCCATCTGGAAATAACGCCAGAGATGATTATGGCTTTTATAAAAAACAGTGGGCACCGCATTGCAGAGGAACTAGGGCGCGGTAATGCTTTTATTCATACCGAAGAGCAAATCATGGCGGGAGTGCCACAGCATATTCCCGCTATGCAGACGATGGTAAGTGTGCTGTATGCGCGTTGGGCACGTTCATTGCAGTATTAGATGGGTGTTTAGGACGTTTTACGCTTAGCTAAAAAATCGCGTCGTTCGCGTTCTAACCTAAGAATCTTAAAATGAATTGCATTGCGTTCTACATCGGTAGGTGCTAGCTCTTTAGCAATACGCAAGGCTTTGAGGTCTTCGTTTAGCTTTATGAGCTCTGTAGTGACGTAATCTACTTTTTGCTCGTGTTGGACAGGTTGAGAAGCCGTGGGTGCCATAGTGTGTGAACTTTGGCTGTGAATAGGCATGGATTGGAGATCAGCTTTGGATGAGGTGTCTGCTGTATGAGTACCATATAAGATCTGGCCTGCCTTAAACGCCGTTTGATTGACTAATTTTGACGTGGCTGCAATCCGCTGAGCAAAGCTCTTGGCTTCTTTAAGCTCTAATAAGGCTTGGCGTAAATTCATTTTTTTCATCGTTAAGCCCTTATGTTAAAGGATAGTAGACGAGAGAATTTGGTGTGTTTTAGACAGAACGAGCAGGGTGCTCTAGCGTTAAATTTAATCCTACTTAGCAAGTCGATTAACCTAGAAAAACTAAAGATAATTAATTTTGTGTCAAGCGTTAATAAGTGTAGTGACTGTTAATTATTTAGGTTGTTTAGGACAAAAATAAGTAAATTGCAAACCTAAGAGCGAGGTACCTGAGTATTCGATTGATTAACGGTTTTGTGTAGATTTAGCCAAAGCTGTTGATGGCAATAGTGTTTAATTTGCTGGCTTTTTTCGTAGGTGATAGGCAGAAAGCCGCCAGCTTGTTCTTGTAATAAATGGACCTGCTCTTGATAGCAAGGTCGAGTTTTTTCGGCTAATTGGAGTGCGTTGATGCCACGTTTACACCAATTGGACCATTCTTGAATACGTTCGATGGAAACAGAGCGATGGGGGCTGACAATGCGGTGGTATTCCGTAAAGTGTGTTCCTATGCAGTTAGGTAAAACGTCGTCAGCAGTAACAGTTAAAGGGAGTGCTAATATGGCAACAAAACTAAAACCTACTAAGCGCACACCTTTCTCCTGTTCATGTTCTTTCTCATCGGGCAACCTAATAAAGTATAACCGAATTTAACAAAGGAGATGGAGCACTAAAATGGTTTACCATTAAAGTAACTACATACGAAATATCAAAGGAGAAAGTCGTGGAAAATATTTATTCAATTAATGGTCTTGTGCCCGTAGTGCATGAGACTGCCTATGTGCATCCAACGGCTGTGTTAATTGGTGATGTCATCATTGGGCCTGGGGTTTATATAGGGCCATTAGCGAGTCTACGGGGTGATTTTGGGCGCATTGTTATGAGAGAGGGGTCTAATATTCAAGACACTTGTGTTATCCACGGCACGCCTGAGCAGGATACCGTGGTAGAGGTAGACGGCCACATTGGACACGGGGCGGTACTTCATGGTTGCACGATTGGGCGCAATGTATTGGTGGGAATGAACGCCGTTGTCATGGATCAATGCGATGTGGGTGCAGACAGCATCATAGGCGCTATGGCCTTTGTTAAAAAAGGGATGGTCATTCCAGCACGCCATTTAGTGGCAGGCGCTCCGGCGAAAATTATCAAAGAGTTAAACGATGCAGAAATACAAAACAAAGTGCTAGGCACGCATATGTACCAGCGTTTAACACAACGGAGTCTGGAAACCATGCAACGAGTGCAGCCGCTGCGTGAGGTTGAAGCGAGTCGGGCACGTTTGCAACCCGAAGATATTTACCCTGCTTATTATTGCAAGTAAACTCACGACCACTGCTTATTAACAACGCGTACTAAATCAGTACGCGTGATGAGGATGAAACAATGCGAATTGCATTATTTATTTTGGGCGCTTTGGCTGCTGGCTATTTAATTATCAAAGGCTTTAAACAAATGGTCGAGGAAAGTCGACAATCTAAAGCTCAAGATGATAAAAGACTGCCCCATGACGAGGAGTAATTAGGCTCAGAGCGGAGCAAAAATAACTGCGTAATAAGATGTTAGCGTCTTGAGCTAAGGTAGATTACTACGAGTAAAAAGAAGCCGCCAAAAACGAATAAAAAGGGTAACAAATCATATAGAGCTTGTAGAGGCACATCCTTCTCCTAATTAAGTGGAACGGGTGTTGCTAGGTCTCTTTATTGCTTGCTTACAAGTTACTTCGATTCCCATGAAGTAAGAGGGGGTAGGCGAGTGGGTAAATTTTTGCAATAGACTTCTACAAACGATTCCATTTGTTAAATTATGACTCTAAACACTAGATAAAGATATAACCTAACGCTATATATCAAGCTATATTGACGGTAATTTACAATTACTAAGGCTTAACTCTATTGAATTAAGTATAAAAAACAAAAAAATTTGATGTTTAAAACTAAGTCTAAATGCGGGTTTGATATAAGTATTTGATTTTAACGGCGAAATTTGGCTTTTTTGGAATGGTGTTTGTTTTAAAGTGAATGTGCCACGGCGTAACAGAGAAAAGGTTGAGGCGTCAGGCGTAGTCCATTTAATGGACGACCTTATTGTTTTTATTAGCTTTATTTCAAGTAATGAGCTTTTTCCCCTAGTTACATTTATGAAATGAAACGAAATAGTTAAACGTTGGGGTACCCCTTGAGCCGTTCATGTACCCGTGCGATCTTAATAATGAGATTGGCTCTCGACCATACTACATAAGAAAAGAGGGTGTGTGACTTATTTCTTCCTACTGGTAAAAACTTGCTTTCTTTTGGGGTGCCTTCGAGTAGGCCAAAAGGTGTAGGGCTAAAGCCTGAAATTTCATTATAAAACTAGGCCGTTTAGCCTTTGCATATACCATTATTGTTTAGGTGTGGGCATGGTATATTTCTTTTGTAAGTCTAGTAAACACTGGTCTTGAGACTGGCCGACTAGTTCTTCACATTTGGCTTTATCACGCTTAAATTCGGCGCTGCTTTGGTTATGATGGACCGTACCCGTTTCGTTTGAGTCTGTAACCTTGCCATCATTTTTGGATGCGTCCGAGTTAGATTGGCTGCGATCAGTGGTAGTGCTTTGGTTGCCCTCTTTTACGCTTGAGCTGGTGTCAATCTTAGATGAGTCTGTCGTGTCTTGATTACGCTGATTCGTTGCATCTGTACTGGCGTCTGTGGCCGGCGCTCTGCTATCGGTTTTGGCCGAGTCAGAGTCCGGCTGAGTGCGGCCATTGGTGGTAGTACTATTGTTGGCACCCTTGGCAGTTTTATTACCATTGGCTTTAGAGGCCTCAGTCGTGTGTTGGGTGTTTTTACTCGTACCACTCTGGTTGGAATCAGGTTGACCTTTTGCCCCTTCGGCTTTGGGTTCATTTGATATCTCATCAGCAGTATGGGGCTGAGTTTGCTTGGTATCTAGTTCGGGCTGGTAGTCGTTGGATTTAGCCGCTTGCGTGGCGGAAACCCCTAGAAAACCAAGGAAAACGGTACTAAGCAAAAAACAGTGGGCTTTACGTGCGTTCATTATATAACTCCTAGATAATGGCTAGTTCGTCATCACTATCATCTAAATGACTGAACCCCGGCTTTAAATAAAACGTAAAGCCTTTATAAGTCTTTAGCAATTTTTGTGCCTAGTTTTAAAAAATACTTACATTTGCGATTTATTAACGATTTTGTTGCAAAGTATACGAATTGTCACACCAGAAATAGCAGTGCTAGTTAGTATAAAAAGGTAGTTTTCTTTACTCGTTCGTTTCTATAGGAAATAACCATGCCATACCTATTAGTGTTAGAGCAGGATCCAAAGGTGGCAAAAGAGATAGAAAAAATAGCTACACCTTTGGGATATGCGGTAAGTGTGGTCAATGAAATAAAACAGGTCTTATTAGTTTTGCAGCAGCGCACTGTGACGGCTCTAGTCGCAGATTTTGTCGTGTATGAAGCAGCCAAAGCACAAATTCACCAAGCGACTGCCCAGTTTTTACCTGTTATTACATTAAGTCGTCAGCCTTCTACAGCACTGAAAAAACGCGCTCAAGCTTTGGGTGTAGTAGCCTTAATCGACACAGCAACTATTGCATCTCAGCTTGCAGCGATTTTGTCATCATTAATAGAACGCTTTTATGAAGAGAAGTATCAGCTGGCGGCAAATCGCAATGGGCACGAGCTAAGCCATTTTATTGGTCGTTCTACTGTTATGCAGCAGTTATATTTTGAAATTGAGCGTGTGGCTAAAACGAATGTGCCCGTGTTGATTATTGGTGAAAGTGGAACGGGCAAAGAGTTAGTCGCTTTAGCCCTTCATGAACACAGCGCGCGTGTAGACGAAAATTTTCTACCTTTAAACTGTGGTGCTATCTCAAGCCAACTGATTGAAAGTGAATTGTTTGGTCATGAAAAAGGCAGCTTCACGGGGGCAGACAAAGCTCGCCAAGGTTTTTTTGAGTTAGCTCAAAAGGGCACGCTCTTTTTGGATGAAATTACTGAGATGCCTCCTGAAATGCAGGTGCGCTTGTTGCGGGTGCTAGAGACAGGACAATACATGCGCGTCGGAGGGACGAAGTTATTAACAACGGAAGCACGAATTATAGCGGCAACAAACCGTGATCCTATGCAGGCTGTTGAACAAGAAAAGTTACGTGAAGACTTGTTTTATAGGTTAAGTGTTTTTCCTATTCATGTGCCTCCGTTACGTGAACGCGATGAAGACATTGTGTTGTTGGCTGATCATTTTTTACAGCAAATGAATCAACAGCAAGATACAGAAAAGTATTTTACGTCTGAAGCAGAACAGGTGTTACGCGATCATCTGTGGCCAGGTAATGTCAGAGAGCTACGAAATGCAGTATGGCGTAGTTATATTTTGGCTGATCACGATAAGGTGAACTTATTGGTTGATATGTTTTAGTCTCTGGCTAAGGCAGCTTTAAGGTTCTAATTTTGTTTGAGCTTTAGAGGCAAAGCCCTGGGGGTTATCTGGGTGAAGGGCGACGTAAGCTAACCACTCTAGTCCGACTTCACTAATGCGTTTTGCTCCTTCTGCATCAATTAAAATATCAAGCTTAGAAAGAGCAAAGTGAATGATTTCATTGTGGTCTAGCAGAGCAGATCGTAACTGTTCAGGGTTGTCGACCAATCCCCCATATAAAGGGATATATTTTTTTAAGACGGTATAAAGAGTGCGCGGTGGGAAAATCGACATGAGTATCTCCATTTGGTTTTTACGTAGGCAGCAGCCCAGTACGAGCCCCCATGATCATTTCGTGAGCCCAATGGAACAATAAAGACGAGTAGGCCTGTTGTGCTGTTTTTTGAGTTAAGCCATGGTCGGCACCATATAAAATACGGTGTGTGATGGATTTGGCCTCAAGAAAAGCGTTGCGGTAGCTAAGAATTGTTTGCCTTGGGATAAAATTATCGTGTTCTGTTTCTAACAGTAAAACATCACCGCTAAATACAGCACAAGCTCGTAGGGCTTGATTATCACTTTTAGGGTGCAGTTTTTTTCTATAGGCGCTTAATAAGGTTTTATTCAGTTGGTCCTTGGGTTTGAACCATCCTTCGTCCTGATAGAGGGCCGGAGCCAAAAGACTTAACCAGCGCACAGGGCGTAATTGGCTAAGCAAAACGGCTAAATAAGCACCATAACTATGGCCGATTAGCGCAATAGCGTTAGGGTCCACCCAAGGGTGAGATAAAAGTCTATCGTAGGCGGCACAGACATCCTGCAGATTTTGCTCGCGAGTGACCTCGCAACGCTGAGCTTGAGAGGCATGGTGACCCGTCAAATCAAAGGTAAGACAAACACACCCTAAACCTGCTAAATGGTGGGCACGTTTTAAATCAAAGCGTTGATCGCCGCCCCAGCCATGAATGAATAGCACCCCAGGAATGGGCACACTAGGTGTTAGAAAGTGGGCTTCCAAGTCAAAATTGTCCTGCAACGGGATCCGTATAGGGGTAGTCTGAGCACTCACTTGATTAGACCTCCTGACTTAATTAAATAACCGTTTGTGTCCTCGGCAATACAGTAGATATCGTGGGTTTCAAGCTGTTGTTCTGGTTTGCGCGTGTAGCGCTCTTGGGTCCATGCTTGAACCGAAGGCAGCGAAGGGGTATCCAAAAAAGCACTAATAGCAAGTAACTCTGCCATAGAGGCTCCACCCATGCGCCACGATTGCTCTAAAACGCGGAGACGATCAGAGCCATCCCATGCCGTCCCATGAATCACATCATAATTACGCCGCGATGCATAAAAGTCGGGAAAAGCCGCCTGTATACAACGCTCATAATTTTGTCCAAGGGCTATGGCCTCTACTAATATAGGTGTATTTACCACTTTGCTTAGCTCCTCATACCCGCCTTGTACGGCTAAAAGATGCGTCCCGCCATAAGTAGGAAGTTGTTCATGATTTTGGGTTTGGCTTTGTTCCCCTATATAACTGATCAGCATTCCCGCCACTTCTGCTTGACCCACACTATAGGTTGTGGTGTCAGTGAGCTGTTCTTCAATAACCACCCCTTGCTCTAGTAGGGCTTCAAAGCGGTTTTGCAGTAATAAATCAGTGACTTCTTGATAGTGACTGCAAACAAACTGATCATGACTGGCTTTGGCGTGGGCAAATTTAATGCGGATCGGGCCATCATGAATTAGCCCTCGGGCTGTCCAAAAAGCATCTTGTACGGAAAACGCACTGTAGCCTTTTAAAGTATAAGGCAGCAGGGTTTGGCCTAAACCGTAGTGCCATCCGGCAGGTGCTGAATAAGAGGAATGAAAAAGAGGATGACTGAGTACTTTGGTTTTTACAAAGTCATACGGCACCACACCACCATATAGATCATGGATGGACTCGACCCCTAGGTTTTCAGCCTCGGTACTTAATAAGGTGTCGAGAGGTAAAAGATAGGGCTTAGTGGGAGAAGTAGGGGCTGCCTGCTTGGTAGCGTGTTGGAAAATATGGACTAGTTGCTGAGCTAGTTTCTGTTGAGTGATGGCATCAGCAGGCGAAGGTAAAGCCAGACCTTGGTAGGGTAAAACGGACCGGTTGCTAGGTGGTGTTAATGCCATAGTTATAGTCCCTAAAATGAACTTAGCTTATTTCTACAGCAATTAGTATTCCTAAAAAGGTGTTATAAAAAAAGGTGGGCATAAAAAGTGCTGATACAACTAAATCAACGGGAAAGGAGGTCATATTATGAAAAAACCACAAGAAAACTACCCTGGGCCACGCAATATAGCCGAAGAACCCTCTTTTATATCGGAATGGGAACAAGAACCAACTCGTGTGCAGCCCGAAGCCATGCAAGTAGATATTGGAGCAGATCGTGAACTTTATCGCCAAGTGCAGTCGGTGCTAGAACGACAACCTATGCCCATTACTAACTGTCAAATCGAAGTAAAAAATGGGCGTGTTAAGTTAAGCGGCGTCGGTACCGATTTAGAAAGTATTAAGCAAATTGAGTACGCCATTCGCGCCTTGCCAGACGTGTTGCAGCTCCAATGCGACTTACGTATTAGCTAGCTTTAACCAATGCGTTAACAAATGGCGTATCGCCTCGGGCGATGGCACTTTGTATTGTGCGCAGGTGATGGGCGAATTACCTACATGAATACTCAGCCCGCCTTGGGTGTTTGTCCACGCAAAAGCAGGCTCGTCCGTTGTATCGTCGCCAATCATAATGGGTAATCTATTTTGAAAGGGTGGGGTGAGTAATAGCTGAGCAATAGCTGTAGCTTTGTTAAAATAGGCCTGCCTAAGTTCCCATACCTCTTTGCCCCCTACCACCACGTATTCAGTATAGGTTTCTATTAATTGATTAAGAAACTGATAAATAGCCGTTTTTTGATGGGGTTGCGCTCGATAATGAATGGCTATGCTGTGTGATTTGGGTTCTACTCGCACCCCCTCTTTGTTGTGACACCACGCTGTGCAGGCGTAGCTAAGGTGTTGATGACGCTCGGTATCAATAGGCGCATCCCATTGCAGTGTGGGCTCTGGTAGCATCATGGTGGCACCATGGCATCCAATTAAAGGTAATTCAAGCCTTCCACAAAGGGTTTCTAAGCTTTGTTGGTCACGACCTGAAACTAAACAAAGCGCTTTACCTGTGGCCTCATAAAGCGCAGCAAGTAGATGGCTTAGCTCGTCATCAAAATACACCGCCTCGGGGGTGGGGGCTAAAGGAACCAGCGTGCCGTCCACATCTAACAAGAGGGCAGCATGAGCAAGAGAAATAGAAAAAAGCATTATTGTCCTGCTTGACCTGTAACAGGTAAAACTGCACCGGTTATGTAACTAGAGCACACGAGGCTAGCTAAAAACACATAGGCTGGGGCGAGTTCTTCAGGTTGAGCTGGGCGACCAAATAGAGTGTTTTTACCAAAGTCTTTGATTTCTTCCGCTGGTCGATCCGCTGGATTTAGAGGGGTCCACACGGGTCCAGGAGCCACGGCATTAACGCGTATGCCTTGAGGGGCTAAATTACTGGCTAATGAGTAGGTAAAGGAGTTAATTGCTCCTTTGGTGCTGGAGTAATCAATAAGTTCAGCGTTGCCAGCAAACGCAGTCACTGAGCTGGTATTAATAATGCAATCTCCTGCTTGCAAAAAGGGCAATACAGCCTGAGTCATGTTGAAGTAACCATAAATATTGGTTTTAAAGGTTTCATCCCAACGACTAGGGTTTATATCGAGCAAAGACGGTGCATGTTCTTGAAAAGCGGCATTGTTAACCAGCACATTAATTTTGCCAAAGTGATCTACAATTTGTGTCACCGCTTGACGACAAAATTCGTGATCCTTGACGTCGCCACTTAAAGCAAAACACGATTGTCCTTCGGCCTCGATGGCTTTCTGGGTTTTTAAAGCATCCTCATCTTCACACAAATAAATAATTGCCACATCCGCTCCTTCGCGTGCAAAAAGCACCGCGACCGCACGCCCAATACCTGAATCGCCACCGGTAATAAGGGCGACTTTGCCTTCTAGTTTTTGGCTGCCTTGATAGGCGTCAGCCTCATAATGAGGAGCAGGGGTTAATTTTTTTTCTGAGCCGGGTTTGGCTTGATGTTGAGGGGGCAAAGGCGGGGTAGGGTAGTCCGAGCCAGGTCGAGAAGGGCTATGCGTTACTGGTTCGGGCTGAGGGTTTTGTTGATCTTTTTGATCTTGCTGCTCTTGAATATGTCTTTGTTTCTGCACTGTTTTTTCAGAATTTGGCATGCTTAGCTCCAAAGAAAAAACCTGATGACCAGAAGGGAATGGGGAGGAGGGAGGCGGCCATCAGGCTATAGACGATGCGTTTATATCAAGGGGGGCCAAATCTTAACGGTTGTCATTGCGATGAGAAGCTTGCCCACCTTTGGATCCGGCTTCACGCGCCTCTTGCGAGTCAAACTCATGGGCAGTGCCTTTTTCATGGGCTGCTTTGCCACCCTTAGAGCCAGCTTCACGTGCTTCTTCCGACGTAAATTCATGCGCGGTACCCTTCTCATGAGCTGCCCGACCTCCTTCGGCAGCGATTTCACGTTGGCGTTCTGAATCCATGGATGCAAAGCCACGTTTGTCGGTGTGATCATGGTGGCGTTGATCCTGATTGCTGTGCTGTTTGTCATCTTTATTCGGCATGGTATTTCTCCAATAAAAAACAGAATAAAAAGTACTGCTTAGGTATGGAGTGGGTAGCAGATAGTGTGCCTAGTTTGAGCAGAAGTGATTATGCACATGGCTTGCTCTACATCTAGGGAACTCACTGTATTAGGAGGCTGTGGTGCATACTGTTTTCTTATTTTCGCTATTTGTTTTATTAGTTGGGGTGGTAGCCGTTTATGTGGGGCATACGGTAGGTGTGAAGTTGCTCAAACGGTTAGGGCGGCATCAACCCTTCTTTTCAGCTTTTGTTAGACAGGGTTTTCATGTCACGCGTTGGCTGCTTTGGTTTGTTTGGTTCAGGGTGTGGTTTGCCGGAATTGGGTTGACGGCGCATTGGGCAAAGGTGGTGGCTTTGATATTGATGGTAGGGGTAATTGTATTGGTAACACTTACTTTAATGGCGATGGTGGAGGCCGTTGCCACGGTGGTGGTGCAATCAAACCCCTTAACGGAAAAAAACAACCTTAAAGCGCGCCGTATTTATACCCAAACACGCGTTCTGGCGCGCAGCACTCATTTAATTCTAAGTTTGTTAGGACTTGCTTTTGTATTATTAATCTTACCCGGAGCCAAACAAATAGGAACAAGTTTATTGGCTTCTGCTGGAGTGGCTGGTTTAGTAGCGGGTATGGCTGCTAGGCCGGTAGTGGGAAACTTTATAGCGGGGTTGCAGCTTGCTTTTACTCAGCCCATACGTATTGATGATGTGGTGATTATTGAGGGCGAGTGGGGGCGCATCGAAGAAATTACCGCAACCTATGTGATAGTCAAAGTCTGGGATGAAAGACGATTAATTGTGCCGCTACAATGGTTTGTGGAAAATGTATTTCAGAATTGGACTCATCACACCGCTGAACTCATTGGCACCGTATTTTTATGGTTGGATTATCAAGCCGACTTGGAGTCACTGGAAACCGAGTTCAAGCGGTTATGTGCAAGCAACTCGTTGTGGGATCAGCGTGTAGCAGTGATGCAAATTACTGAAACCAATGAATGGGGCATGCAATTGCGTTTTTTAGTGAGTGCCAGCGATTCGGGGCAATTATTTGATCTGCGTTGCGCGGTAAGAGCGGGGTTGATTAGCTATTTAGCACAACATCAACCCCAAGTTTTTGTCCGTTTACGAACAGAAGCAGAGCCTAGTTTTGCAACGAAGGTGTCGTCTCAGCCCCCACCGTATTCAGATCATTAAGAAAGCATGCACACCAGCGTTCTAAGTTAAATTCCTCCAAGTGCGCCATTAAGGCTTGATGGCGCGCTTGGCGTTCCGCAAGTGACATACTCAGGGCGCGATAAAGAGCCTGAGCAGTGCCTTCTGTATCGTAAGGGTTGACGAGTAAAGCTCCTTCTTGGAGCTCACTTGCTGCCCCGGTGAATTCAGATAACACTAATACCCCTGGGTCAGCAGCATCTTGGGCTGCCACATATTCTTTAGCGACTAGGTTCATACCGTCACGCAGTGGAGCAATAAAACCTACATGGGATTTACGAAAAATACTCATCAATATAATGGGGGCTACTGCTCTATTTAAGTAAATCAGAGGGGCCCAATTAAAACTGGCATGTCTGCCATTAATTTGTCCGGCTAAGCTTTCTAATTCATTTTGCTGTTGTTGATAACTTTCAATGCCTTCGCGTGTAGAAGGCGCAATTTGTAAATAGTTCACGCTTTCTTTAAGTGTGGGATAGTGCTCAAGCAGCGTATTAAAACTTTCAAAACGTTTAGGAAGCCCTTTGCTATAGTCCAAACGATCTGCACTCACAATTAATTGACCGTCGCCCAGTAGTGGGTAATCTGACGATTCAGAGCCAAAGGGGGTGGGCATAGTAGCCATTGTTTGGATCAGTTTGGGCGCAATGCTGATCGGATAGGACTTAATCAGCGTTGTACGGTTTTTATGGGTGATTTTTCCTTCATCTGCGCTTAGTCCCAGCACCTTGGTCAGACTGGCTGATAGGTTGAGAAAGTCGGGTGTGGACTGTAAACCAACCACTTCGTAATCCAGTAAATAGGGCAGCCATGATTGGTGACGAGGGATAGTGGCTAACAAATCTGCGTTAGGAAAAGGGGTGTGCAAAAAGAAGCCAGTACGCTGCTCTAGGCCCAATTGACGACAATAGTGTGCCAAAGGAATGAGGTGGTAATCATGCACCCACACAATATCATCGGGTTGAAGTATAGCGTGTAAATAGTGCGCAATTTGCTCATTGACTGCTAAGTACTGTTGATACTCATGGCTATGAAAAGTCATAAGATCAATACGCTGATGAAAAGCAGGCCATAAACAATTGTTGGCATAACCACAATAAAATTGTTGGTGTTGTTCGGGGGTTAAGCTGAAGGTTATCGTTGAGTAGTGATCGCGGTCCTCAGTATGCAGTTTGGTGCATAGCTGAGCACTTTGCTCTCCACTCCAGCCTAACCAAACACCTTTTTGTTGATGTGCATTAAGCATGCACTCAATCGCTACAGCAAGGCCCCCTGTTGCTATGTTTTTTTGTTGTGCAACGCGGAGTGAAACAACAATAATTCTGCTCATGGCGCACTCTCTAGGTTAATGGAAAAAATACGGCTTTTATTATTTACCTAGACCATAAAGCAGGTACTGTGCCTAATTTATAGCATTGTTGGTTGACGGCGTTCTCTAGAACTTGGAATAGCTAATTGTTGGCGGTATTTAGTCACAGTACGTTTAGCAATATTAATTTCTTCGCGCGTCAGCCGTTGGTGAAGTTGCACATCAGATAAAGGAGCATGGCTCGGCTCTTCATCAATATATTGTTTTATTTTGGCTTTAACCATGCGGGTCGAGCAGCTGCCCCCAAAGCTCATACTCAAATCCCTAGAGAAAAAATGCCTGAAGCTAAATACTCCGTTTGGGGTGCTCATGTATTTATTTGAGGTCGCCCGCGAAATAGTGGACTCGTGTAAATTGAGCTCGGCGGCAATATCACTAATTAATAAGGGGCGAATAGCCTCATCCCCGTAGTCAAAAAATAGCCGTTGTCGCTCTAGGATAATGCGCGTGACTTCACAAACCGTATGGTGGCGCTTTTCTACACTTTCGACTAACCACTGAGCTTGTTGCCATTCTTGGTGCAGAGGATGGTCTTTGCTAGGTTTGCTATCTTTTAAAAGCTGTTCGTAATTTTTATTAATTTTTATTTTAGGAAAGGCATAAAAGTTGGGCACGATATGCCATTCGTTGTTTTGCTTATAAATAAAGACATCAGGCACCAAATGTTGGTGGTTGGTGGCACTAAATTGACGACCTGGTTTAGGATCTAACTGCCGCAAATAAGTGCAACAAGCTTTCAAGGTACTTTCGTCAATTTGTAACTGTTTTTGTAAGAGCTCATAGTGCCCTTCTGCTAGCAGCTCGAGTCCAGAATCAATCAGTCGGAGTAGTGGCGTATAAAGCGAAGTTAACGCATCTGCATTGGAATTGACTTGCAGCCGAAGACATTCTGCTAAATCGCGGGCTGCTACTCCAGTGGGCGCAATGCTCTGCACACGTTTTAGTGCCTCTTCCCACTCTGTTGCTGAAACGGGCTCATCAATATAGTCAGGTAATAACTCGGTAAAAGGTTTGCGTATATAGCCGTTCTCATCTAAGGCATCAACAATAAATATACATAAAGAGTATTGGCGTGCATCTGGACGAGCTGTAGCTAAAAGCTTTAAAAGATGCGCTTGAAGATCTTCACTTTGTTCAATATTCAGTAAAGGGTCAAGGTCTTCACGAATGGGCGCAGAAGGGTAGGACTCTGAATGAAAACGTTCACCCTCTTGAATATGAATTTCCTCTGTTTCTTCTTCGGCTTCATGCAAAAAAGGATTTTGATCTAAATGCGAACGAATTAAGTGTTGGAAGGCAGGGGCCGCTAATTGCAGAATTTGATTTGACTGTTGTAAGCGCGGCGACAACTGTTGTTGGGTTTGCAAGCGGTGTTGCAAGGTTAACGTCATGATGGCTCCTTAACGCATAAGTAAAATCAGAAGGCTTTAATTAATGAGGTATTCGGCTCATAGCGTAGTGGTGTGAAAAGAGTGGCTAAGCATACATAGATGGCTTAGGGGTTAATTCATAATAAGGCCAAAGCAGCTGTAACAGCAGTAAGTAAGGGTAATTAAGCTAGAGCAAAATGGTCTTCGTACCAAGATCATACGACTTTAATTCTTAGCAATTATTGAGCCTAAACAATCAGTGTTGTAGTGCCTTAGGTATGAAAATTGCTAAAAATGAAATTAAAGGGAGTTTTCTTACTGATGATGTGCTTTGAAAGCAAAAGGAGTGGCTATGTATTTACGAGGATTTGCTATTGCTGGCTTTGTTGGAGTCGCCTTATGCCTAATAACCATGAAAGCCAGTCAGGCTAATGAATTATCGATGAGTGATCGTAGTTTTTTAAAAAACGCGGCTCAAGCGGGACACTTTGAAATAGAGAGTGCTAACGAGGCCTTAGCACGTAGCCAAGACAAACAGGTACAAGACTTCGCACGCATGATGTTGCAAGAGCATGAGCGGATGGATAAAGAGTTAAGCGAGCTAGCTCTTGCTAAAGAGCAAGTCTTACCGACTTCAGCCAGTGTAATGCAGCAAGGGAAGGTGCTGCTATTAAAAGGCAAAGAAGGTCATGAGTTTGATCAGTATTATGCTGAGCATTTGGGTATTAAGGCCCACGAGGACACGATTGAACTTTTTGAAGACCAAGCCCAAAACGGGGATGACAAAGAGATAGCGGGTTTTGCGCAAGACGTATTGCCCATCTTAAAGCAACACCTTCAACATGCCCAGAGTTTAAAAAACCATGTAGACTCCACTAAACCTTGAGTGTAGTTCTTAAACATAAGTTTGGCATTAAAAAAGGGAGGCCTGGCCTCCCTAAATACATGAGCGCCCAAAGATTTAATCCAAACGTAATTGCTTAAAGAAGGCTTTGGTGGCGTTTATTTCTGAACCAGAGTTGGGATAGGCTACTAGCACCCATTTACCCTCTGCGACGGCCTGCTTGGCAGGTTCAATTACACCATTACGACTTGGTTTATAAGCGATAAAGCAACCTGCCAGTATTCCAATTAATAAAAATACACACACGGAACCGAGCAAAGCGGTGGGGGCTTCGTGTACAAAAACTGGCATACCCATGGCATAAAATACCCACCAAAATAAGGCACCGGCGGCAACACTGATTACAACAGACCAAAGATGGACAGCAATAGCGGCTTGACCCATGTATGAAAATTCGTCTTTTAGTTTGGATTCCACATGAGGGTCGTGAGGCTCGATAAGCGCTACACGTGTATTATCACCAGAAAAAAGGGCAGCAACATGTTGAAGTGCTTGTTCTGCTGCTTGAGCATTAGTAAAGATGCCCATTGTTTCGCGAGCAGAGCGTACATTTTTTCTTTTGTCCATGGAAAACTCCTAATAGCAGAGGTGATGCAAGTCTGGTTAGATTTGAGTCTACCAAGGACACATGCAAAGAAAATGCCAAAATGGCATTTGTTTGATGCAAAGCAAAATCGTGCTAATTAGGTGTAAATACTTGTTAAACGATTGATTTGAATCAGATCGTTATTTGTATTTCTATGGGAGATTGGGCGCAAGCTCTTAGTGTAGAGCAAGGCAAATTGAATATTTGAATATAAAAAAGCCCCATCCTAAGATGAGGCTTTTTTAAGTATATGGCGCGGCTGGCAGGATTCGAACCCACGACCCCTTGGTTCGTAGCCAAGTACTCTATCCAACTGAGCTACAGCCGCTGAAAGAAATAGAACTATAACATTGTTTTTAAATCATGTCAACTATTTTTTGAAATAACTTAAAAAGTTTTTGTTCTTATTGCGAAATGTTCGTGGTACAAGTCACAATATCTACGCGCAGTGTGCAGGTTTTTCCTGTGTGTTGCTGCGTAAAAAAACTAGTATAGCACCATTCTGGAGAAAAGGGTGAATAATTTAAAAAAAGTGACCCACATCGCTGACTTTCAACGTTTGGCACGACGCCGTGTGCCTAAAATGTTTTATGACTACGCCGATTCAGGCTCTTGGACTGAAAGTACCTATAGAGCAAATGAGTCCGATTTTCAGCGTTTACAATTTAAACAGCGTGTGGCTGTCAATATTGAGCATCGTTCGATTCAATCTCAAATGCTTGGCGTACCGGTATCCATGCCAATCGCTCTGGCACCCACTGGTTTAACTGGTATGCAGCATGCGGATGGGGAAATGTTGGCTGCGCAGGCGGCTAAAAATGTCGGAGTACCATTTACGCTTTCTACGATGAGTATTTGCTCTTTAGAGGATGTTGCTGCATATACGCGCGCTCCTTTTTGGTTTCAACTGTATGTGATGCGTGATCGCAGTTTCATGGAAGCACTTATTGATCGAGCTAAAGCTGCGAATTGTTCAGCCTTGGTGCTTACGTTGGATTTACAAGTCTTAGGTCAACGTCATAAAGACATTAAAAATGGTTTGACCACACCGCCCAAGCCTACTTTAAAAAACATACTGAATTTAGCGACTAAGCCTTATTGGTGTTCTCAAATGATTAAAACGCCGCGTCGTACCTTTGGCAATATTGTTGGGCATGCCAAGGGGGTAAGTGATGTGAGTTCTTTGTCAATTTGGACGGCCGAGCAATTTGATCCCACCCTTTGTTGGGATGATGTGGAGTGGATCAAGAAACGTTGGGGAGGAAAACTGATACTGAAAGGTATTATGGAGCCTGAAGATGCTCAGTTAGCCGTGGATGCAGGGGCTGACGCCATTGTGGTTTCTAACCATGGTGGACGTCAACTGGATGGGGCCCCGTCTTCTATCGCGGCTTTACCTGCGATTGTGGCCGCAGTCCAAGGCAAAACAGAAATTTATCTTGATGGTGGTGTGCGTGGTGGGCAAGATGTATTACGTGCATTAGCACTTGGGGCTCAGGGTGTGATGATTGGTCGTGCTTTTTTATATGCGTTAGGTGCGGCTGGACAGGCAGGTGTAGAGCGTTGTTTAGAAATTATGGCAAATGAGTTGAACGTCAGCATGGCGTTATGTGGCCGTCGTCATTTGGCCGAGGTAGACCGCACTGTGCTGCGTAATCCTGATATTTTTGATTAAGCTTTAAAAAAGCCCCACTCTGATTAAACTGATGCTAAGACGCTATTTACCTACCTAAGCGCTTGGGTCAGCGTAGATTCAAAGTGGGGTTTTTATTAGCCATGTAGTTTTTTTGCGGTTTGTGCAATGAGCTGTCCTTGGAAGCGGGCACCATCTAATTCTGTTTGACTTGGTTGGCGTGAGCCATCGCCGTCAGCAATGGTACTGGCCCCATACGGCGAGCCCCCGACGACCTCATCCATACGAGTTTGCCCCGCAAAACTGTAGGGTAGGCCTACAACCACCATGCCAAAATGAAATAGGTTGTGAATGATGCTCATTAAGGTCAGTTCTTGGCCGCCATGTTGAGTGGCGGTAGACGTAAATGCGCCTCCTACTTTTCCAACTAAAGCGCCTTGGGCCCAGAGCCCACCACATTGATCTAGGAAATTAGCCATTTGTGAGCTAATACGCCCAAATCGCGTGCCAGTACCTACAATAATGGCATCGTAATGTGTGAGGTCTTGGGTGGTAGCAATAGGAGCCGCCTGATCCAGTTTATAGCCCGAGCGCTGCGCGACTTCGGGTGGCACTAACTCAGGCACTCGTTTGATATCGACCTCTGCGCCCGCTGCACGGGCCCCCTCGGCCACAGCATGTGCCATGGTTTCAATGTGTCCGTAAGCGGAGTAATACAACACCAGTACTTTTGCCATGTTTGTCTCCAGTAGTGAGAAATAAACGGAACAGCTAAGAGTAGTGTGACACTAGACTATCGGTGGGTCTAGGGTTTTTTTGTGTGTTGTTTATACTGAGCTAAAGCAGCCAGTAGAACCAAACCCCATCCACCAAGCATTAATACCCCCCCAATAGGAGTAATCATTCCTAGCCAACGTTGCCCTGATAAAACCAATAAAAACAAGCTACCAGAAAACAAAAGTGTCCCAACTAAAAGCAAGCTAAAGGCGAGATGCTGTAAACGGGCTTGTAAATAAGCATGAGCACTTGCTAAAGCGAGCAAGGCTACCGCATGAAGCGATAAGTACTGCACTGCCGTTTGCCAAACGGCCAACATATTTAAATCCACACGGCCAGCTAAAGCATGAGAGCCAAATGCTCCGGTTGCTACACTGATTAACAATAAAAAAGCCGCCATAGCGATTTGTAAAGAAGCATGCATGATATAGAGCTCGAAAAGTAAAACAGAATAAGTATGTTAGCGCGTTTACACTAGAGATGAAAAACCTATAATCATGGCTAACTTGACTCATCTTTTTAATGATACAAACGAAATATGGCCAAAAAGAAACTCTCTATTAAAAAGAAAAACGGTAAATGGGTGATTCTCTGGGGTACTCAGACTATTTCATGGCAGCAAGCCTTGGTTGTAGGGGTTGTGTCGTTGGTACTGGTCGCGTTGGGCATAGGTACTACCTCAGATTATTTGGATCTCCCTGGGGTGAACGCCCCCTCAAATTCAACCACTACCGTCAAACGACCTAAAGGGGAGTTCGTGCTTGAGGGGAGGATCACGCACGTGGCAGATGGTGATACGATTAACATCCAAGTGGCAGGTGTTCGCGAACGGGTGCGTCTGGCTAATATCGACTCCCCAGAGACGACGGGGCGTGCAGATAGACCTGGGCAGCCGTATGCCAATGAGGCGCAACAAGCCTTAGAAAGAATGGTCCTGAATAAAAACTTACGTTTACGTTGCTTTGAACAAGATCATTATGGGCGTAACGTTTGCGATATTCCTTTGCCAAATGGCAAAACAGCAAATCAGCAAATGGTTGAACAAGGCTGGGCTTGGGCTTATACGGGTAGTAACGAGCGTTATTTGCGCGATAAAAGTCTAAAGGCAGTACAAGCGCGTGCTCAACAGCAACGCATTGGTTTATGGCAGGCTAAAAAATCTCCCATCGCACCCTGGGTGTGGCGTGTTCAATGTTGGCAACAAAAGAAATGCGATTAATTCAATTTTTACTAATTTCCGCAGTGCTGTTGCTTGCGGCTTGTAGTGACAACGCTGTAAATAGCCCCTATGCGCAGGGTCAAGCCGAGCAAAATACGTTATTTACGGCGTTCACTCAACGGTCGCCCAAATACCTGGATCCGGCTAGTTCCTACTCAACTGATGAAACGCCTTTTACGTATTCTATTTATGAGCCTTTGTATGGATACCATTACTTAAAGCGACCGTATGAGCTAGAGGGGCGCACAGCACAAGAGGTAGTGCATCCGTATTACCTCGATGCAAATGGTGAGCGCTTGTCTGACGATGCGCCTAGCGAGCAAATTGCTCAAAGTGTTTACGATATTAAGTTGAAACCGGGCATACTTTTTCAGCCTCATCCTGCTTTTGCGCAAGACGAGCAACAGCAGTACCGGTATTACCCCATGCCCGCTGCTGCATTAGAGCAGGCTTATGCCATTACAGACTTCAAGCACACGGGTACGCGCGAGCTGACTGCACATGATTATGTGTATGCGCTACGTCGTTTAGCTAGTCCACGGGTGATTTCTCCAATTTACGCGTTTTTTACTGATTATATTGTTGGCTATAAGGACTACGGTGATCAGCTACGAGAGATCGCGCAGACGTTGCCTGATGACACGTGGCTTGATTTACGTGATTATGCTTTTTCTGGGGTTGAAGCATTGGATGATCACACCTTACGTATCCGTATACAGGGTAAATATCCCCAATTTTCTTATTGGTTAGCCATGACCTTTACGGCACCTATTCCTTGGGAGGCCGATCGCTTTTACCATCAACCTCAGATGGATCAGCACGATCTATCACTGAACACTTGGCCCGTCGGTACGGGCCCGTACATGTTAACCGAGTCCATTCGTAACCGCCGTCATGTGTTAACACGTAACCCCAACTTTAGGGGCGAGCCTTACCCCTGCGAGGGCGAGCCAGACGACGAAGCGGTGGGTTTATTGGTTGATTGCGGTAAACCGACTCCTTTTATTGATCAGGTGGTGTTTACCTTAGAAAAGGAGTCTGTGCCGTTATTAGGCAAATTTTTGCAAGGGTACTACGATATTCCCCAAGTGGAGCGTGGTGACTATGGCGTAGCCATGACTGTGGCTGCGGAAGACTCGCCTGACAAGGCAGCGCTTTATAAAGAGCGTGGGTTAGATTTGCGCACACTGGCTGAGTCGCAGCTATATTATTTTGGTTTTAACTGGCTTGATCCTGTGGTGGGTGCGGGTGATACGCCCGAGCAGGCAGAAAAAAATCGCTATTTGCGTCAGGCCATTAGTATTGCCTTTGATTGGGAACAGTACGTAACCATTTTTCAAAATGACCAAGGGCTCGTCGCTCATAGCCCGTTGCCGCCCGGGGTACGTGGTTATGTTGCGCCTCCCGAGGGGCTAAACCCAGTGGTGTATGAGCTTAACCAAGGGTATGCACAGCGAAAAAGTATCAATCAGGCCCGCGAGCTATTAGCTAAGGCTGGCTACCCCGATGGGCGCGATGCCAAAACCGGCGCGCCGTTAATCTTATACTTTGATTCCGCTGGGGGGATGGGGGCGAGTGCTAGTCTAGATTGGATGCGTCGCCAGCTCGCCCAGCTTGGCGTGCAGCTCGAGGTCCGGGCAACAGACTACAACCGTTTTCAGGAAAAAATGCAGCGTGGGGTGGCCCAGCTGTTTATGTGGGGCTGGGTTGCGGATTATCCTGACGCCGAAAACTTTTTGTTCTTGCTCTATGGCCCTCATGCTCGTGCTCAAGGCGGAGGGGAAAATGCCACCAACTATAGCAGTGCTGAATACGATGCGTTGTTTGAAAAAATGCGCTTTTTAGACGATGGGCCAGAAAAAGACAGTGTTATTGCACAAATGGTTGCCGTGGTTCAGCGCGATGCGCCATGGATGTTTGGTTATATTCCCAATTCGGGTGGGGTGTATCAACAATGGGTGTACAACGCCAAGCCTTCGCAGATGGTACGCAATGCATTGCAGTATTTACGTATCGACCCGCAGCTGCGCGTTCAAAAACAAGCTATGTGGAATCAGCCAACTTGGTGGCCGTTGTGGGGGCTTTTATTCTTAGCGGCAGTGGGCTTAGGTTTGGTCTGGCGTACTGTTAAACAGCGCGATAAACAAACTATTCACAAGGAGCACTAATGCTGCAGTATATTTTGCGTCGCTTGGGCTATGGGGTGCTCATTTTACTTGGGGTGAATTTGTTGACCTTTGTGCTGTTTTTTACCGTGAATACCCCCGATGACATGGCTCGCTTGGCTATTGGGGGGCAACGTATTTCCACAGAGGCGATTGAGCAATGGAAAGAGCAACAGGGTTACAACAAGCCGCTGTTCATTAACCATAAGCAATCTGGCATAAAAGCCTTACAAGACACCATTTTTTATGAGCGCTCTGTGCCTTTGCTGCGTTTAGATTTTGGGTTTTCCGATAGTGGGCATGATATTGGTCATGAAATCAAAACCCGTATGGGGCCAAGTCTAGCTCTGGCTTTGCCTACTTTTATTTTAGGCTTGGCGGTATCGGTTGCTTTTGCATTGTTTTTGGTGTTTTTTAAGCACACGCGTATTGATTTTTATGGCGTAGTGCTTTGTGTGGTGCTGCTTTCTATTTCGGGGTTGTTTTATATTATTGCTGGTCAGTGGCTCTTTGCAAAAGTGCTTGCTTGGGTACCGTATTCAGGCTGGACAGCGGGTATGGACACCACACGATTCTTAATTTTGCCAGTGCTAATTGGGATTGTCTCGCGCGTAGGGGGCGAATCGCGGTTTTATCGTAGTTTGTTTTTAGAAGAGGCCAGTAAAGACTATATCCGTACTGCCCGCGCTAAAGGCTTGTCAGAGTATCAGGTGTTGTTCAAACACTTGTTGCGTAATGCCTTACTCCCTATTTTAACTGGTACTGTGACGGCAATTCCCCTGCTATTTATGGGTAGTTTGATAGCTGAATCTTTTTTTGGCATACCCGGTTTAGGTAGTTACACTATCGAGGCCATTAATGCTCAAGACTTATCCATAGTGCGTGCCATGGTGTTTCTAGGCTCTGTGTTGTATATCGTGGGGCTTATTTTGGCTGATATTTCTTATACCTTGGTTGATCCGCGGGTACGTTTTGAGTGAGTCCTATGCCTAAATTAGAAATAATGTGGACCGATGTGTTTGTCTGGTTAATGGTGGTAGTAGCCCTGATGTATGCCGTTCATGCAAGGCGTACCCCAGCGTTGCGTCAAGCATGGCGTAGCGTGTTTTATACTCCTTCGGCTATAGCATGTGCGGTGGTATTAGCTTTTTTTGTGGTGGTGGGGCTACTAGACTCTATTCACTATCGTCCAGTTTTACCAACCATAGAAGGGCAAACAGAGCAACGTTATTCACCCATTGCGCGTTCAGTATTAGACGATGTGTTGGATGTCGCACATATTGCTAAAAAAGAGCGAAGTTACTCTGCGCCATTGGCTACTCATTTGTTTTTTAAAGAAAGTGCCATTGTGGACGGGCAAGTCATACGTGATTTTCCGCCTTTAGAAAATGCTGCACACGATATTGCAAGCACTGCTGAGCATCATCGGCTGTTATGGCTGCTAGCTCTCTGGAGCCTAGTGGGCTGTGGGGTTGGGGCGTTAGTCTGGGCAATACTATGTCAGTGGGGCGCACGTCGTAGCCCAACCTTTCCTTGGCGAAGCGTGTGGTTCAGTTTAACGGCACTTACCAGTCTACTTATTATTATTGTGGTGTTTAGCCGCTTTTATTATGTGTTAGGTACAGATCGCTCGGGTAACGATGTGCTGTATTTAAGCTTTAAAAGTATTCGAACGGCGTTGGTCATAGGTACTTTAACGACCACAGCAATGTTACCACCCGCATTGGTTTTTGGCATTGCCGCTGGCTATTTCAAAGGGTGGGTGGATGATGTGATTCAGTATGTTTACACCACCTTAACCTCTATCCCAGGTGTGCTTTTGATTGCGGCGTGTGTATTAATGATGCAGGTTTATATTGATACCCATGCCGATTTGTTTGACACGGTTGCTTCTCGTGCCGACTTGCGTCTTTTGGTGCTTTGTTTAATTTTGGGGTTTACGGGGTGGTCGGGGTTATGCCGATTATTGCGTGCTGAAGTGCTTAAACTCAGAGAGCTCGAGTACGTCCAAGCCGCCAAAGCGTTTGGTGTAAGCCCTTGGGGCATTATGTGGCGTCATTTGTTGCCTAATGTGATGCATTTGGTGTTGATTACGATGGTGCTCGAGTTTTCTGGTTTAGTGTTGTATGAGGCTGTCTTGTCGTATTTAGGAATAGGGGTAGATCCTAGCATGCCTTCGTTTGGCACCATGATTGATGCAGCACGTTTAGAAATGTCTAGAGACCCAATGATTTGGTGGAACCTAGTTGGTGCTTTTTTCTTTTTACTCGCATTAGTGTTGGCGGCAAATTTGTTTGCCGATGCCGTGCAGCGAGCCTTTGATCCACGTATACGTCGTATTGAGACCAAAGGGGCGGCACATGCTTAAAGTGCTGGATTTATCACTTAAAATCGCAGGTACCAATCGTTATGCTGTGTGTGGCCTGAATTTACATCTAAAACGAGGCCAGACTTTTGCTTTGGTGGGAGAGTCGGGCAGCGGCAAAAGCATGACCGCATTAGCTATTATGCGTTTGCTGCCCGATGCGCTAGTGGTGCAGTCAGGTACAGTTGTGATGGATGGTACCGAGCTTTTTGCTTTAAGTGAAGCTCAAATGCGCTTGGTACGAGGCAATAAAATCGCCATGATTTTCCAAGAGCCTGCCACTTGTTTAAACCCTGTGTTGCGTATAGGCGATCAGCTAATGGAAAGCATGCGTTTGCATACGCAATACAACAAAGCAGAACGTCGGCAGCGCGCTATACATTGGCTAGAAAAAGTGGGTATTCCCGATCCGGCACGTCGCTTAAATGATTATCCTTTTCAGTTTTCAGGTGGGCAGCGTCAACGTATTATGATTGCGATGGCATTAGCTGTAGAGCCAGATATACTGATTGCAGATGAGCCAACCACAGCATTAGACGTAACAGTACAAGCCCAGATTCTTGATTTATTAAAAACTATGCAGCAAGACTTAGGCTTAACGGTTTTGCTCATTACCCATGATCTGGCCGTGGTGCAGCAAATGGCCGATGAGGTGGCGTTGTTGCGTCACGGAGAAATCGTATTACAAAGTACCGCATCGGCCTTTTTTAAGCAGCCTGAGCACCCTTATGCACGCCATTTGCTAGAGGTAATTCCTAGCTTTGCGCAACGTGAACATAAACACGGCTATAAATCAACAGAGCCAAGTGCATCTGCTGGTACTCCTATATTGAAAGTGCAGCACCTCGAGGTTAGTTACAAACCAAAGCGTCAGTTGTTTAAATCCAACTCAGGGGTGCCTATTGTTAAAGACCTAAGTTTTGATTTGTATTCGGGAGAGACCTTAGCTTTATTGGGTGCTTCGGGCTGTGGAAAAAGCACGGTAGCCAAAACGTTACTACGCATTATGGATGAGCAAATCCAAGTCAGTGGGCAAGCCCTACTAGATGGCACCGATTTATTAAATAGCCGTGGGACTCAGCTCGCTCAGCAACGCCGCAAGATTCAAATTGTGTTTCAGGACCCTTTCGCCTCATTAAATCCACGGATGATGGTGGGCGATATATTAGCTGAGGGCTTAAAAAGTCTGCAGCCTCATTGGTCTGAGGCGCAGCGGCAAAAACGCATTAAGGAACTTTTAGAACTAACAGCCATGCCTGCAGACAGTACTAAACGCTATGCGCATGAGTTCTCAGGTGGGCAGCGCCAGCGTATTGCTATTGCCAGAGCGCTTGCTGTAGCGCCCCAAGTATTAATTTGTGATGAGCCCACCTCAGCGTTAGATGTTTCCGTTCAGGCTCAGATACTAGACCTGCTTATTCAGCTGCAAAAAGAAACGGGGCTGGCCTATCTATTTATTACGCATAATTTTAGTGTTGTAGAGTATTTGGCCGATCGTGTTGCGGTGATGGATAAGGGTAAAATAGTTGAAATGGGTACGGCACAGCAGGTGTTATTGCAGCCGCAGCAAAGCGTAACACAGCTGCTATTGAATTCCGTTCCGCGTTTATCTCTTGAAGCGATGAAGTAATTACTATGGCATTAAAAGTGTTTGATTTGGCTTGTGCAGTGGGTCATGTGTTTGAGGGTTGGTTTCGTTCTCGTGACGATTACGAAAAGCAAGCGCAAGCGGGATGGGTGGAATGCCCCGTATGCGGCAGCACCGATATTCATAAACAGCTCTCTGCTCCACGTTTAAATTTACGACATGGCGTAGGAAGCAGAGCGCCTAGCGCAGCTGCGCCCAGCCATGCCTCTTCTGCTCCCGATTCAGCGCCCAGCTTAGACGCCATGCAAGCACAGCTATTTAAGCACATCAAACAAGCCATTCGTAATACTGACAATGTGGGCGATGAATTTGCTGAAGAGGTCAGAAAGATTCATGACGGCCAAGCCCCTGATCGTGCGATTAGAGGGTCTGCTACGCATGAAGAGTACGAGGCTTTGCGCGAAGATGGAATAGAAGTGATGCCTATTCCTGATTTCTTAGACGATGACAAACTGAATTAAAAAACCGCCTTAACCTCTGCGAAAGCAGGAGTTAGGCGGTTTGGATCGCGTTGCTAGAATTAGTTAGCGCGGCTGCGGTATTCGTTAGTGCGTGTGTCGATTTCGATGTTGTCACCGATTTCGCAGAACATAGGCACAGAAACAATATGACCTGTGGCTAAGCGTGCGGGCTTCATGACTTTACCTGAGGTATCGCCGCGAACCGCAGGTTCAGTGTATTCGATTTGGCGCACAATCACAGTAGGTAGCTCAACAGAAATAGCGCGACCATCGTAGAAAACCACTTCGGCTGTCATGCCGTCTTCGAGGTAGTTTAATGCATCGCCCATGTTGTCGGCTTCGATTTCGTATTGATTGTACTCTTCGTCCATGAAGACGTACATGGGGTCTGCAAAATACGAGTAGGAGCACTCTTTTTTCTCTAGCAGAACAATTTCAAATTTTTCGTCTGCTTTGTGGACCCCTTCACTAGCGCTACCAGATAGCAAGTTTTTGAATTTCAGTTTTACAACAGCGCTGTTACGGCCTGACTTATTGTATTCAGCACGTTGTACAACGAGTGGTTCACTGCCGATCATTACCACGTTACCAACGCGTAAATCCTGTGCGGTTTTCATAGATATGGAAACTCCGATGAAAGATGACTCCGCACGCAATAGGCACAATTATTGACTAACAAAAAAACCCATGCTTTTTTGTTTTTTTGCTAAAGCGGAGAGTAAAAAAGTTATTTTACCGTTTTCTGGCTTATTTGCGAACAAAAAGCGAGTAACTGTGTTGCTAAGTCGGTTTGTTGGGCCAAGGTGTGGGCGTATTGCACGCATTGCTGACGCCAGTCAGACAGATCTTTAAGTTCGGTATTGAGTTGGGCTGATGTAAGCTGACCACAATTCCAGTCCATTATTAACTTTTGGCGTGATGGGGAAAAAGGGGTAGTGCTAAGCCACGCCTGTAGTTTTTGTAAATGGTAATTGTCGTCTTGGCGATAGGGCTGCCAGATAAAGGGTTTTTGGGCCCATATGGCACGTACAAACGAGTCCTCGCCGCGTATTAGATTAAAATCCGCATAATCCAGTAACGCGTCAAACTGGGCTTGGGCTATAAAAGGCAGCCGGTGCACCGTAAGCGTAGCGGGCGGTGCAATGGGTTCTGGGGCAGAGGCCGCCAAAAGCACGCACCAGCTGTGGGGTTGGGCGGCCAAACAACGATACAGCAACTCTAAAGAGGCATGCTCATAACAAAATACAAATGCGACTCGATCTGTAGCCGGAGCTTGAATTAAACCCAAACTGTTCCAAAAGTCCTTATCAAGGAGTTCGGGGTTAGGGGTTGCGGTTGGGCGTAATAGTCCACCTGTTTTAGGCGTAAACCCGGGAAAAAAGAAATACTTCAGCACACTATTAGGCTGAGGCGAGGGTAAAGCATGGCTGCTTTCTACCCATGATTCGGCACTGAGGTATTCCAGATTAATCCAAAGGCGAGTTTGGTTTGGCATGGCCTGTTTATAGGCCAACGGTAGCTCACAAGCAAAGGCTTCAATAACAAGAGGGGCAGGCGTAGATATTTCTGCTTGCGACCAATGTAGTATATGGATTTGTTTTACGGTTTGTGAGTGACTTTGTGGATTGATCCTGGGTTCAATACGATGAAAAGCAGCGAGATCATCAACAAATAAACGTATAGAAATGCCTTGCTGTTGCAGTTGCTGAGCCAGACGCCAGCACACACCAATGTCGCCGTAGTTATCAACCACTTGGCAAAACAAATCCAGATTCATAACTTTAATCAATGCAAAGGAGCGGGAGCAAAATCTAGCTCTTCAGGCAAGTAAGGATGGTCAAGCTCGCCTTGAGCGGTAGGAAAAGAGGGGGCGCTACAATCGTCACAGAAGTCAGGATCGTACAGACCGGCTAAGAACAGAATGGATTCGACCCCAAGCTCCGTTAAGATATTTTGAATAAGCAAAGCGCTATCCTCAAAAAGCGGGCTAGAGCGGTCGATTTCATCTTTGCTGAAAATAGGCCATACGCAGCCATATAAAATTTCAGCGTTGTTTTCAACGGTAAGCCCAATACGAAACTCTTCGGTATCGGAAACACCACAACGTGCTACCACTGCTGAGATTTCACTAGGTTCTGATTGCGTCACCAAACCTAGCCAGTTAACAGCGGCTTTAATTGCTAAGGGGCGCATGAGCTTATCGCTAGCTCGGGTATTAAAATAATAGCCATCAGGTGGTAAAAACTGGGTTTGGCAGCCAGCAAACATGGCACTTAATAGCTGCTCGCATTGTTCTTGCCAATGGGTTTGGCTTTGTTGTAATGCCAGCAATGGGTTTTTATGCTGCTGCCAAGCAAAGGCGGCACTGCCTTGGGGCGTAGCAATTGCACAAACAATAAACTTGGTATCGGCTAACAACGTAATACCGTCTTCAAGATGGTCTAGCTCAATGGTTGTGGTTTGTGCTTCAAGCGCCAAGCGCCCTAGTTGTGCTGTGAACTCATGGGTTAGCGCAAAGCTTTTAGGTAATTGATCAAAGCTTAACAACTGGCCAAGTACAGCCACTTTGGCTTCTGCGCCCGCATACGATTTCACCAACCCCAGTAGTTTTTCATGAAGTTCGTGACTGAGCTGGCCTTCGGGTAATTGATAGCGTGTCCAGGCTGCAATAGGCGCTGTTACTAACAATACGTCATAACGTTGGCCTTGGTGGCTTAGGGTGGCTGACTCGGCAAGGCCTTCAATTAAGCTAACCAAGACGTCATATAGCTCAAACTGTTCTGAGCTAGAAAGGTAGTCTAAAAGCTGCTCAAGTAGGGTGCTGTCGGAGTCCACTAACAGCTCTTGAACGGATTCGGTTAATTTGGCCTCCCAAAACTGATCCTCTAAACGTGAGCCCGAGTGATTAAGCGCTTCGATTAGACTGAGCAAATCGTGCGCTTTGTGATGCAGTACGGTGTTGGAGACGGTGGAGTCACCCATAGACATTCCTATCTAACAGCAAAACGTACAGTGTACCTGTCATCTAACAGAATAGCGATAAAAAACCCCTTGAGGCCAATGACCTCAAGGGGTTGATGAGAGTTAGAGCAGAGTCTTAGCCGATGGTGTCTGCAATTTCTTTGAACTCTTCGATTTGATCAAAGTTCATATAGCGATAGATGTCATCGCTGTTATTTTGCAGTATGCCCATATCGGCTAGGTATTCTTCGCGGGTAGGGATGCGACCTAGACGTGAGCAAATGGCAGCCAGCTCGGCAGAGCCCAAGAACACATTTGTGTTCTTACCTAGGCGGTTCGGGAAGTTGCGAGTACTGGTAGACATTACAGTAGCGCCTTCGCGAACTTGAGCTTGGTTACCCATGCACAGTGAACACCCTGGCATTTCCATGCGGGCACCGGCTACACCTAATACGCCGTAGTGACCTTCTTCGGTAAGTTGAGCCTGATCCATTTTGGTAGGAGGCGCAACCCATAGACGCGTAGGAATATCACGTTTGCCTTCAAGAAGCTTAGAGGCGGCTCGGAAGTGACCAATGTTGGTCATACAGCTACCAATAAACACCTCATCAATAGGTGTGCCAGCTACGTCAGAAAGTGATTTCACATCGTCTGGGTCGTTCGGGCACGCTACGATTGGCTCGTGAATTTCAGCAAGGTCGATTTCGATCACAGCAGCGTATTCGGCGTCGGCATCTGGCTCAAGCAGTTGTGGGTCTTCTAGCCATTCTTCCATGGCTTTGATGCGACGCATGATGGTGCGCTCGTCTTCGTAGCCATTTGCAATCATCCATTTCAAGAGGGTGATGTTGCTGTTGAGGTATTCAATGATGGGCTCTTTGTCTAGACGCACCGTACATGCTGCAGCAGAACGTTCAGCTGAGGCATCAGACAATTCAAAAGCTTGCTCAATTTTGAGGTTAGGTAGACCTTCGATTTCGAGAATACGACCAGAGAAAATATTCACTTTGCCTGATTTTTCTACGGTGAGTAGGCCTTGTTTGATGGCGTAGAACGGAATGGCATTAACCAAGTCGCGTAATGTAACACCAGGCTGCATTTCACCTTTGAAGCGTACCAATACGGACTCAGGCATATCTAAAGGCATAACACCTGTCGCCGCGGCAAAAGCCACTAGACCTGAGCCGGCAGGAAAGCTGATGCCAATTGGGAAGCGAGTATGGGAGTCGCCCCCTGTACCTACGGTATCAGGCAACAACATGCGGTTGAGCCAAGAGTGAATAATGCCATCGCCTGGGCGTAAGGAAACACCACCACGTGTGCTGATGAAATCTGGTAACTCGTGGTGAGTTTTTACGTCAATAGGCTTAGGATAGGCGGCCGTGTGACAGAAGGACTGCATCACTAGATCGGAAGAGAAGCCCAAGCAAGCTAAGTCTTTCAATTCGTCACGTGTCATGGGGCCGGTGGTATCTTGGCTACCCACTGTGGTCATGCGTGGTTCGCAATAGGTGCCAGGACGTACACCTTGGCCCTCAGGTAAACCACAAGCGCGACCCACCATTTTTTGAGCTAGAGTAAAACCTTTGCCTGAATCTTCAGGGGTGCTAGGCAGACGGAATAAATCAGTAGGAGGTAAGCGTAGCGCTTCACGTGCACGCGTGGTTAAACCGCGACCGATGATTAATGGAATACGGCCGCCAGCACGGACTTCGTCAAAGAGCACATCGGATTTAACGCTAAACTCGGCAATAACTACGCCATCTTTTAGGGCTTTGCCTTCGTAAGGGCGAAGTTCGATTACATCGCCCATTTCCATTTGGGATACATCTAGCTCGATGGGCAAAGCACCTGCATCTTCCATGGTGTTATAGAAAATAGGTGCAATTTTGCTGCCCAAACAAATGCCGCCAAAACGTTTGTTTGGAACATAAGGAATGTCTTCGCCAGTAAACCACAACACAGAGTTTGTGGCAGATTTACGAGAGGAACCTGTACCAACTACATCACCTACATAGGCAACAATATTGCCTTTCTCTTTAAGCTCGTTGATGAGTTTAATGGGGCCAACTTTACCTGGCTCGTCTGGTTCGATACCTGAACGCGGGTTTTTCAACATAGCCAGCGCATGCAGGGGAATGTCAGGGCGGCTCCACGCATCAGGAGCAGGTGACAAGTCATCGGTGTTGGTTTCGCCAGTGACTTTGAAAACAGTAATGGTCAAGCTTTCGGGAACTTCTGGACGTGAAGTAAACCACTCGGCATCAGCCCAGCTTTGCAATACTTGTTGAGCGTACACGTTGCCTTGGTTGGCTTTTTCTTTGACATCGTAAAACGCGTCAAACATTAACAGCGTGTGTTTTAGGCCTTCGGCTGCCACAGGAGCAAGCTCGTCGTCGTCAAGTAACTGAATTAACGGGGCAATATTATAACCACCCAACATAGTACCGAGTAATTCGGTAGCGCGTTTTTTGTCAAACAGCGTATTGCTTTCGGTGCCTAGGGCAACCGCAGCTAAATAAGACGCTTTAACTTTGGCCGCATCATCCACACCAGCAGGAACGCGGTGAGTAATGAGGTCTAGCAAAAAATCTTCCTCGCCTGCGGGCGGGTTTTTAATGAGTTCGATGAGATCGGCGGTTTGTTGCGCAGATAAGGGAAGCGCAGGGATGCCTAACGCAGCGCGTTCGGCAACGTGTTGGCGATAAGTTTCCAGCATGTTGCGGCCTATTGAGGTTAGTGAGTTGAATCTAAGCTACGAGTAGCTGTGGTCTATATGTATTGTATGAGTAAGTGTGGTGCTAAGCAATGGTCTTATATAAGACATAAGACTTAGTGGACAGTCAGGTCATTAAATTCGGGATGACGTTGTAAATACGTTGCGGTATAACTACAAACTGCACGTACGCGCCATTGGTTATTTCGTGCTGTACGCAGGGCTGCTTGAGTTAAAGCGGCGGCAATGCCTTGACCGTTTAGCGCTTTAGGCACATACGTATGAACTATGGTCATCACCTCATCGTGCAAGTGATAGTCCACAAAACTAAGCAACCCTTGGTGCTCATACTCGAAACGGGATTTTTCGGTGTTGTGATGAATTGCTAAGGACATAAGCCACCTCGTTAAAAAAGCCACCTAAGTCGCTTTCAGGTAGAGTTAACGTGCATTAATTGAAACAAATTCGCGCGGTTCTGGGCCAACATAGTTAGCGGTAGGGCGAATGATCTTACCATCTTGGCGTTGTTCTATAACATGGGCAGCCCAACCCGCTGTGCGAGCAATCACAAATAACGGTGTAAACATCGAGGTAGGCACACCCATGCGGTGATAAGCCACAGCAGCATACCAGTCAAGATTAGGGAACATTTTTTTCTCATTCCACATTAACTGCTCAATGCGTTCAGCAATTTGGAAAAGCTCAGGGCTTTGAGCTTGATCCGATAGCTGGCGTGCTGTTTCTTTGATTACAGCATTACGTGGATCAGAGACTGTGTAAACAGGGTGACCAAAACCAATAATAACTTCTCGCTTTTGTATACGTTCGCGTATGTCGGCTTCAGCCTCGTCTGCTGAGTCATAACGCTGCTGTATTTCTAAAGCCACTTCATTGGCACCACCATGTTTTGGTCCTCGTAATGCGCCTATGGCTCCGCTGATGGCTGAATACATGTCTGAACCTGTGCCGGTAATAACTCGGCTGGTAAACGTCGAGGCATTGAACTCGTGCTCGGCGTACAGGTTCATTGACACATTCATTGCTTCTACCCATTCATGGCTGGGTTTTTTTTGATGCAGTAAATGCAAAAAATGCTCGGCGATACTGTTATCGTCGGTTTGCACATCAATGATTTCACCACGATGACTATAGTGATACCAGTACAACAAGGCGGAGCCAAGTGAAGCAATAAGCTGATCGGCAATATCACGAGCACCGGCTACAGGCTGTGATTCTTTTTCAGGCAATACGCAACCTAAAACGGAAACAGCTGTACGCAGCACATCCATGGGATGGCTAGAAGCGGGCAAACACTCTAAAACGCGTGTCAGATCGTTAGGTAGACCACGTAAGCTTGTGAGTTTTTGTTTGTAGTGGCTCAGTTGGCTAGGGGTAGGTAATTTGCCATAAATTAATAAGTAGGCAATTTCCTCAAAATCACAGACAGGCGCTAAATCTAAAATATCGTAACCGCGATAAAACAAGGCATTGCCACTGGCACCGACTGCACTCAGGGCAGTATTGCCTGCTACGATTCCAGATAGAGCCACTGATTTTTTAGGACGTGGACTTTGCTCGGTGGTTGTCATTGGTCTCCTCCTTATGAGAGTGAATTAGGCAGGCTTCAATAATGAGCCACACCTAACATAACAAAAAGCCCGAATAAATCGGGCTTCGTTTCGAGTTAGGGCAGTAAATCCTTCACACCTTCGCGCTCTTCGAGGAGTTCGTTTAGGGTGTGGTCCATGCGCTCGCGAGAAAACTCGTCAATGTCTAACCCTTCAACCAGTTTGTACTCACCGTTTTCAGTGGTGACAGGGAAGCCGTAGATAATGCCTTCAGGTATGCCGTAAGAACCATCGGAAGGAATACCCATCGTGACCCATTTGCCATTTGAGCCCAAGACCCAATCATGAATATGGTCAATCGCGGCATTAGCAGCAGAGGCTGCAGACGATAAACCGCGTGCTTCAATAATAGCTGCCCCGCGTTTACCTACCGTTGGAATGAACGTGTCTTTGTTCCACGCATCGTCATTGATTTTGTCTTTTAAGCTAGCACCGTTGACCGTAGCAAAGCGAATGTCGGGGTACATAGTAGGAGAGTGGTTACCCCAGACGACGAGCTTCTCAATATCAGCAACAGCCACATCTGCTTTGTCCGCTAGCTGAGACAAGGCACGATTGTGGTCTAGGCGCAGCATAGCTGTGAAGTTTTTAGCAGGTAAATCTGGAGCAGATTTCATTGCAATATACGCATTGGTATTAGCTGGGTTACCCACAACTAATACTTTTACATCGCGGCTAGCCACGTCATTGAGAGCTTTACCCTGTTCGGTAAAGATTTTTGCGTTAACAGCCAATAGGTCTTTGCGTTCCATGCCTGGACCACGCGGGCGAGCACCTACGAGTAAGGCGATGTCGGCGTCTTTGAATGCTTCACGCGGATCGCTGTGAGCAGTCATGCCTTGTAGCAATGGGAAAGCGCAATCGTCTAATTCCATCATCACGCCTTTTAAGGCTTGTTGTGCTTTTTCATCAGGAATTTCAAGCAGTTGCAAAATAACAGGCTGATCTTTTCCTAGCATTTCGCCAGAAGCAATACGAAATAACAGGGCGTAACCAATTTGACCAGCGGCACCAGTAACGGCGACGCGCATTGCGGGTTTGCTCATGAGAGTTGACTCCAATTGTTGGAAAACAAGGTACAGCTTTTGCTAGAGTTTAATGCTTTTTGTTGGCTTGACCAACTCGCTTTATACGCTATTTCTCTTGTATCTTATATAAGACACAAGAGTGTTAGACAGAAAGTCGTTTGCATGCCAAAATATGGCTTACTTCTTTTTTTCGTAGCCAATGACCTGCCTGCTAACGCATTGATTTGGTATTACATATATTATGTCTGAATCTAACTCAGTCTCACAATCTAATCCTGAGCGCAGCACGGCCTATAGTCCACTGTATCAACAGATTAAAGCCCTGCTCTTAAAAAGCTTAGACCAAGGCGAGTGGAAGCCAGGCGAGGCCATTCCTAGCGAATTAGACTTGGCGGCACGCTTTCAGGTCAGCCAGGGTACGGTGCGCAAAGCCATTGACGAGTTGGCCGCTGATAACTTGTTAATTCGTCGTCAAGGCAAAGGTACCTTTGTTTCTACTCACAACGAGGCCAAGGTTCGTTACCGTTTTCTACGTCTTACGCCCGACGATGGTCATCAGCCTACCACTAGCAGTGAAATTATTGGCTTTTCTCGTATTAAGGCACCCGCTCTTATTGCTAACCTACTAGCGTTACGCACCGTGGACACTGTAATTAACATCCAACGCGTTTTGTCGTTTGATAATAAACCTACCATTTTGGATAACATTTGGTTACCTGCGCATGTGTTTAAAGGGCTTAATTCCGAGGCGGTTAATCAAAACAGAGAGCCGCTTTATGCGTGGTTCGAGGGCGAGTTTGGCGTAAGCATGTTGCGTGCAGATGAAAGCGTGCGTGCGGTAGCTGCCGATCCCGACGCCGCAAGTCGACTCCAAGTTGCCGAAGGTACGCCTTTACTACAGGTCGAGCGGGTTGCTTATACGTATGGGGAACGCCCCATGGAGGTGCGTCAGGGGCTCTATATCACTGATCATTTTCACTACAGAAATAGTCTAAATTAAAATTATTGGACAGTTTATCTGCGTGATTTCCCTAAATGGGGGAAAATAAGACAGATCTGTTCGATTGGTATTTATTAGAAATTATTTTTTACTTCGAGGCCTTAATGTCTGATACCGCCCAAAAGCAGCGTCCGCAGTATCGCAATGTCAGCGTGCCGCAGATATTGTCATACCGCATGCCACTGGCTGCTAAAACATCGATCTTGCATCGAATCAGTGGTGCTTTGTTATTTCTTTCGTTGCCTGTGATTATTTTACCGCTGTTAGCCATGAGCCTTAGCTCAGCGTCTGGCTTTGCCGCACTAAGTGTAGTGTTTGGTAACCCAGCAGTGAAAATCGTTGTTTTGGCGTTGATCTGGGCTTACTTGCACCATTTCTGTGCGGGCATTCGTTACTTAGCCTTAGACCTAGGCAAAGGTAATGACAAGTACAGTGCGAACAAAAGCGCCGCTTCCGTTCTTATCGTAAGCCTAACTTTAACTTTTGTGTTTGCTCTTAAACTGTTCGGAGTATTCTAATGGCCCAGGAACGCATTGGTACAAAACGGCTGGTAGTTGGCGCACACTACGGCACAATGGACTTTATTGTGCAGCGCATTACGGCTGTGATCATGATCATTTATACCCTCGTGTTTCTTGTTGGGGTGCTTTTCACTCCCGAACTGAATTACGAAGGCTGGCGTAATCTTTTTGCTTTTAAAGCTTTTGGAGCCTTGCCAATTGGTCAGCTCTTAACGACTTTGTTTTTCATCTCATTGGCATGGCACGCTTGGATTGGCGTCCGTGATATCTGGATGGATTACGTAAAACCGACTGGCTTGCGTTTGGCTCTACAAGCACTAACGCTCTTGTGGCTAGCCGGCTGTATTATTTATTTTGCACAAATTATCTGGAGCCTGTAACCGTGGCTGCTATTAAAACTTCTTTACCACGCCGCCAGTTTGATGTGGTGGTAGTTGGAGCCGGCGGTGCCGGAATGCGCTGTTCCCTACAACTTGCCGAGGCAGGCTTATCTGTAGCGGTGCTCTCCAAAGTTTTCCCAACTCGTTCCCATACAGTGGCTGCCCAGGGTGGTGTTAGCGCTGCATTAGGAAACATGAGCGAAGACCATTGGTACTGGCATATGTACGATACCGTTAAAGGTTCAGACTGGCTAGGTGACCAAGACGCTATTGAGTTCATGTGTCGCGAAGCCCCCAATGCGGTGTACGAGCTAGAGCACTTTGGTATGCCTTTTGACCGTAATGCTGATGGCACCATTTATCAGCGTCCGTTTGGTGGACATACTGCTAATAACGGTGAAAAACCAGTACAGCGTGCCTGTGCAGTTGCGGATCGTACCGGACACGCCATGCTCCACACCTTGTATCAACGCAACGTAGCGGCTCGCACCAACTTCTTTGTTGAGTGGATGGCACTGGATTTATTACGTAACGAAGCCGGTGATGTGCTGGGTGTTACTGCTCTAGAAATGGAAACAGGGCAGATTTACATACTCGAAGGCAAACGCACTGTGTTGGCTACGGGTGGTGCTGGTCGCATTTGGGCCGCTTCCACTAATGCTTTTATCAACACCGGTGACGGTTTGGGTATGGCTGCACGTGCTGGTATTCCCCTTCAAGACATGGAGTTCTGGCAATTTCACCCTACAGGCGTAGCGGGTGCTGGTGTACTCATTACCGAAGGGGTGCGTGGCGAAGGCGGTATCTTGTTAAATAAAGACGGCGAGCGCTTTATGGAGCGTTATGCGCCTAACTTGAAAGACTTGGCACCACGCGACTTCGTATCGCGCTCTATGGACCAAGAAATTAAAGAAGGCCGTGGGTGTGGTCCTGATGGCAACTATGTGGTGTTAAAGCTAGACCATCTAGGTGCCGATACCATTTTAAAACGTTTGCCCTCCATTCGCGAAATTGCAATGAAGTTCGCTAACGTTGACCCCATTAAAGACCCCATTCCTGTTGTACCGACTATTCACTATCAAATGGGTGGTATTCCTACTAACTACTATGGTCAAGTCATGACCATGGATGCCCAAGGAAATAACCAGATAGTTAATAACTTATACGCTATTGGCGAGTGTGCAGCTACCAACGTTCACGGTGCGAACCGTCTTGGTACCAACTCGTTGCTTGACCTAATTGTATTTGGTCGCGCAGCGGGTAACCACATTGTGGAATCACACCCCGAGAAAGTTCATAGTCACGATGATATTCCCGACTGGTCTGTTGAGCAGTCTATGGATCGCGTTAATCGTCTAGAGTCCCGTACCTCTGGTCAACGTTCTCAAGAGGTTGCCGAGAAGATTCGTCAAACTATGCAAGCCCACTGTGGTGTGTTCCGCACCATGGATTTATTGCAAAAAGGCGAAGCGCTAATAGAAAGCTTAGCCCCCGAAGTCGAAGACATCTACTTCCAAGACAAATCCAAAGTGTTCAATACAGCACGTGTAGAGGCATTGGAAGTCGCCAATATGATTGAAGTGGCACGTGCAACGACTAAATCTGCTGCAAACCGTACCGAAAGTCGTGGTGCTCACGCACTCAACGATTACCCAGAGCGTAACGATGATGAGTGGTTGAAGCACTCTGTTTGGTTCTCAGAGGGCAGCACCTTGCGCTATAAACCTGTGCAAATGAAGCCTCTTTCCGCTGAGTCTATCGCTCCACAGCCACGCACTTTCTAAGTAGGTATTACGATGAGCAAACGCGTACTTAAATTTGAAATTTATCGCTACGACCCCGATAAGGACGAACGTCCTTATATGCAAAAGCTAGAGGTCGAGCTTGAGCCAACCGATAAAATGTTGTTGGATGCTTTGGTTCGCATCAAAAACAAGGTGGATGATAGCCTTTCTATTCGCCGCTCTTGCCGTGAGGGGGTTTGTGGCTCCGATGCCATGAACATCAATGGTAAAAACGGCTTGGCCTGTACCACTAACCTAAACGAGCTCAAGCAACCCATTGTGTTGCGTCCATTACCTGGTTTGCCGGTGGTGCGTGACCTGATCGTTGATATGACGCATTTCTTCGATCAGTACCATTCAGTGAAGCCGTATCTTATTAACGATACGCCTCCTCCTGAAAAAGAGCGTTTACAAACACCCGAGGCACGTGAAGAACTCGATGGTTTATACGAGTGTATTTTATGTGCATGTTGTTCAACATCATGTCCATCATTTTGGTGGAACCCTGATAAGTTCGTTGGTCCAGCAGGTTTGCTTCAAGCCTATCGCTTTATTGCAGATTCACGCGATCAAGCCACAGGTGAACGTTTGGATAATCTCGAAGATCCCTACCGCCTATTCCGCTGTCACACCATTATGAACTGTACCGATGTGTGTCCTAAAGGCTTAAATCCTTCGCATGCGATTGGCAAAATCAAGGAAATGTTGGTACGTAGAACCGTATAAGGGTAGGAAATGAGAACGTTAACTCAGTTAGAACGAGCCCGCTTACGTTGGCGTGCTCGCCGCGGATTACTTGAAAACGATTTGATCGTGACGCGGTTTTTGGATAAGTATGAAGCGGAACTAACTGATGTTGACGTTACCGCTTTGGATCGCTTGTTTTTGATGGGCGATTATGATCTTTTGGACGTGTTGTTAGCCCGTTCTGAACCTCAGGGCGAGTACGACAGCCCAGATATTCATCGTTTGGTCGCAATCATGCGATCGCTGTGATTTTTAAGGAAAGCAAAATGGAACTGTCAGACAAAAAAGCGACGCTGTCGTTTTCAGACGCTACCCCTGCAATAGAACTTCCTGTTTACAAAGGAACGATCGGTCCCGATGTCATCGACATACGCAAGCTCTACGGTCAAACAGATATGTTTACCTACGACCCAGGCTTTATGGCGACCGCTTCAACCGAGTCAGCGATTACCTATATTGATGGGGATAAGGGTCAGTTGTTGTATCGTGGTTACCCCATCGAGCAGCTTGCTAAAAACTGCGATTTCCTTGAGGTAAGCTATTTATTGCTAAATGGTGAATTACCAAACGCTGAGGAAAGACAAGCGTTTAATGAAACGGTAATGCAGCACACCATGGTCAAGCAGCAGATGCACAGCTTTATGCGTGGTTTCCGTGCTGATGCGCACCCAATGGCAATACTGACCGGTATGGTTGGCGCTATGTCTGCGTTCTATCATGACTCGACTGATATCACAAATCCAGAGCATCGCCGCATTTCTGCTATTCGCTTAATTGCCAAAATGCCAACCTTAGTGGCTTTGGCGTACAAGTTCGGGGTAGATCAGCCTTTCATGTACCCCAAAAATGATCTGTCTTATACAGGCAACTTTTTGCGCATGATGTTTGGTACACCTTGCGAAGACTACCAGGTCAACGAAGTGGTGGAGCGTGCTCTAGATCGTATCTTCATTCTTCATGCTGACCACGAACAAAATGCTTCGACGTCTACTGTTCGTTTATGTGGTTCCTCTGGCACAAACCCCTATGCCGCGATTTCTGCGGGTATTGCGTGTTTATGGGGTCCTGCTCACGGTGGTGCTAATGAAGCTTGTTTAAACATGCTCGAGCAAATTCAAGCCAATGGCGGTTTGGAAACCGTGGGTCAGTTCATGGAAAAAGTCAAAGACAAGTCTTCTGGCGTGCGTCTCATGGGCTTTGGTCATCGTGTATATAAAAACTACGATCCTCGCGCTAAGCTCATGCAAGAAACATGTAAAGAGGTGCTCGAGGCGCTTGGTTTAGAAAACGACCCATTGTTCAAGCTCGCTATGGAGCTAGAGCGTATAGCACTCGAAGACGACTACTTTGTTCAGCGTAAACTCTACCCCAACGTAGACTTCTACTCCGGTATTGTGCAACGTGCGATTGGTATTCCTACCGAGCTATTCACAGGTATTTTTGCTTTGGCACGTACTGTGGGTTGGATTGCCCAGTGGGATGAGATGATTTCAGATCCTAACTACAAAATTGGTCGTCCTCGTCAGCTTTACACTGGCTACGCGGCTCGCGATATATAATTATACATCGCATAAAAAAACGCTCCTTGTAGGAGCGTTTTTTATTGAACGTATGGCTTAGGCTTGTTCCTGTTGGGCCAGTTCGGTGGCTTCAAGAGCAGCAATAGCAGTCATATTAATAATACGACGTGTAGTTGTGCTCGTGGTAAGAATATGCACTGGACGTGCAGCACCTAATAAAATAGGGCCCATTGCAACACCGTTACTGCCTGCCATTTTTAAGATATTGTAAGTGATATTGCCCGCGTCTAGGTTTGGCGTAATAAGCAGGTTGGCTGGTGCCGTTAGGGTAGAGTCGGGGTGCGCTTTAAAACGAATGCGGTTAGACAGGGCAGAGTCAGCATGCATTTCACCGTCGATTTCCAAATCGGGCGCACGCTCAATGATTAATTGACGTGCTAAGGCCATTTTACGAGAAGACTCGGTAGAGCGACTGCCAAAGTTAGAGTGCGAAAGCAACGCTACACGGGGTACCAAGCCGAACTGTCGGACTTTTTCAGCAGCCATCAGGGTGATATCAGCGATTTCTTCGGCGCTAGGGTTTTCATTTACATGCGTATCACACACAAAAATATTTTGTGTGGGTAGCATTAGTGCATTCATAGCGGCGAAAACAGAAGCGTCGTCTTTACGACCAATGATTTCATCGACGTGAACTAGCTGATGATCAAAGCGAGTGGTAACACCACAAATCATGGCATCAGCATCGCCACGACGAATAAGCATAGCGCCAATTAAGGTGTTGTGCTTACGCACCAAGGCTTTGGCAATTTCAGGGGTAACGCCTTCGCGACCTTTGATTTGGTAGTAGGCTTGCCAGGTTTCATTAAAGCGGTAGTCGTCTTCAGGGTCTACAATTTCAAAGTTAACGCCAGCCTGCAAACGCAAACCATAGCGTTTGATACGCATTTCAATCACAGAAGGACGACCCACCAAGATAGGGTAGGCTAGTTTTTCGTCAACCACGGTCTGGGCTGCACGCAACACGCGCTCGTCTTCACCATCGGCGTAAATAACACGTTTTAGATCAGTAAGCTCTTTGGCTTGCTTGAACAAGGGGCGCATTAACGCACCAGAGCGATAGGTCATGGCGATGAGGCGCTGACGGTATGCCTCGAGGTCTTCGATAGGGCGGCTAGCTACTCCGGTTTCCATAGCGGCTTTAGCTACGGCAGGCGCAATACGTGCAATTAAGCGTGGATCGAAGGGTTTGGGGATAATGTATTCTGGACCAAAACCTAAGTCGGTGTCTGTGTCGCTATTGACGTCATCGTATTGTTCTTCGCGAGCAAGATGTGCAATGGCCTCAACACAAGCGCGCTTCATTTCTTCGTTAATTTCAGTGGCACCACAATCTAAAGCACCGCGGAAAATAAAGGGGAAACAAAGAACGTTATTGACTTGGTTTGGGTAGTCCGAACGTCCGGTAGCAATGACCACATCAGGACGAGTGGCTTTAGCAACTTCAGGACGGATTTCTGGGTCGGGGTTAGCCAAAGCCAAAACTAGAGGGCGCTCATTCATGGTGAGCAGCATTTCGGGGGTAAGCAAGCCGGGACCAGAGCAACCTAAGAAAATATCTGCACCATTGACTGCATCGGCCAGTGTACGGAACTCGGTGTCTTGCGCAAACTCAGCTTTATGGTGCTCCATATTGTCTTCGCGGCCTTTCCAGATAATACCGCGCGAATCGCTAACAAAAATATTTTCACGTGGTAGACCGAGATTCACGAGCAAATTTAAACATGCAATAGCTGCTGCACCCGCGCCAGAACAAACCAAACGAACTTCATTGATTTTCTTGTTGACGACTTCGAGGCCGTTAATAATAGCAGCTGAGGCAATAATAGCTGTACCGTGTTGGTCATCGTGGAAGACCGGGATCTTCATACGTTTGCGTAATTCGGTTTCTATGTAGAAACACTCAGGTGCTTTGATGTCTTCGAGGTTAATGCCGCCTAAAGTGGGTTCCATGGCAGCAATAATATCGACTAGTTTTTCTGGGTCGTTTTCTGCTAGTTCAATATCAAATACATCAATGCCAGCAAATTTTTTGAATAAGCAGCCTTTACCTTCCATTACCGGTTTGGAGGCCAAAGGACCGATATTGCCTAAACCAAGCACCGCTGTACCATTGCTGATGACACCCACAAGGTTAGCGCGAGACGTGTATTTGGCAGCGGCCTCGTCACCATCTTCGTGAATAGCCATACAAGCAAAAGCAACACCAGGAGAATATGCAAGCGATAAGTCGTCTGCATCGGCTAATGTTTTAGTGGGTACAACAGAAATTTTGCCTGGTGTAGGGTGGGCGTGGTAATCCAGCGCGCGTTGAGCTAGATCTGATTTGGCTTCCATGTTGGAATGCTCCTGAGTGATAAATCAAAACAATAAAACTAATTCTAACCTGTAGTATCTGCTACGTGTGTAGAGTCTCTTTATATACTGAAATCACAGCTTTTACATGCTGCGACGCACCATGTAATTTGTTCGTAAATGCCAACACTTATATAAGAGTTGAACATTTTCTCTTTGCTAAGATACAACTAGGCCTTTAGTGATATATACTGAATAGAATCGCTGTGAAAGGCGTTACGTGCCTTCTGCTCTGCTATCCGCTAACCGGTGAAGCCGTGTCGCGGAAGGTTTTCCTGCATCAAGATGGGTGAAGCATCCATATAGGTGAAGCGTTATAACTATGTCATCGCAAACTGAACTGCAATCTACCTCGTACCTTTTTGGTTCAAATGCGACTTATGTCGAAGAACTGTACGAGCTATATCTGGATAATCCATCCTCAGTTCCATCTGAGTGGCGAGATTATTTTGATCAACTCCAACATCTACCTGCAACGGACGGTAAAGAAGCTACGCGTGATCAAGCGCATAGCCCTATTATTCAATCCTTTGCAGAGCGCGCTAAAGCCAATGCCTTAGCTGTGCGTACAGGTGCTCCGGATCTTTCCGTAGCGACCAAACAAGTTTCTGTTCAATCTCTAATCGCGGCTTACCGCTCTTTAGGCGCGCGTCTAGCGGCTCTAGACCCCCTAAAACGAACCGAGCGAGCCGCCTATGCTGAACTCGATCCTGCTTTTTATGGCCTAACCGAGGCCGATCTCGATCAAGTCTACTCCGCTACCAACACCTACTTCACCAAATCAGACACCATGACGTTGCGCGATATGCTCAAAGCATTGCGTGACACCTATTGTCAAACTATTGGTGCAGAGTTCATGTATATGTCTGATCCAGTCGCAAAGCGCTGGATCCAAGAGCGTCTAGAGTCAGTCCATGGTCGTATGGATTTCAGCGCCGATCAAAAGCGCAACATCTTGCAGCAGCTCACCGAAGCCGAAGGCCTAGAGCGTTTCTTGCATACCAAATACGTAGGTCAAAAGCGTTTCTCCCTTGAAGGGGGCGAAAGCTTTATCGCATGTATGGACGAGGTGGTTAACCACGGTAGCGACCTAGGCGTCCAAGAAGTTATTGTCGGTATGGCTCACCGTGGCCGTTTAAACATGTTGGTTAATATCATGGGTAAAATGCCCGCCGACTTGTTTGCCGAATTCGAAGGAAAGCACGCTGAAAACCTTACCGATGGTGACGTAAAATACCACAACGGTTTCTCCAGCGACCTATCTGCACGTGGTGGCGCGGTTCATTTGTCACTAGCGTTTAACCCCTCCCACCTAGAAATCGTCAACCCTGTGGTCGAGGGCAGCACCCGTGCTCGCCAAGACCGTCGTGGCGATGCTGCAGGCGAACAGGTTTTACCTGTGCTTGTGCATGGTGATGCCGCGTTTGCAGGTCAGGGCGTGGTAATGGAAACCCTTAACCTAGCCCAAACTCGCGGTTACGGTACCGGCGGTACGCTACATATTGTTATCAATAACCAAATTGGTTTTACTACTTCCGACCCACGCGATACACGCTCCACGCTGTATTGTACGGACGTAGTAAAAATGATCGAAGCCCCTGTGTTCCACGTCAACGCGGATGATCCAGAGGCGGTAGCTTTTGTTACGCAGCTGGCGTTGGACTATCGCCAAACATTCCGTCATGACGTAGTGATCGATCTAGTTTGTTACCGCAAGCTCGGTCACAACGAACAAGACACCCCATCGCTCACCCAGCCTTTAATGTACAAAGCGGTTGCTCAGCACCCAGGTACACGCAAGCTCTATGCAGACAAACTTGTCGCTCAGGGCATTTTGGCTGAAAACGAGCCCGACGAAATGGTTAAAGCCTATCGTCAACTGATGGAAGACGGTCAGCGCACGGTCGAGCCCGTGCTTACTGATTACAAAAACAAGTACGCAACAGACTGGACTCCTTTCCTTAACGCCAAGTGGACAGACCACGCTGATACTGGCCTGCCTCTTGCCGAGTTAACGCGTATTGGTGAAAAAATCACTTCTGTGCCCGAGGGCTTTAATGTACACCCCCTAGTTAAACGTATGCTGAACGACCGCCGTGCTATGGTGCGTGGTGAGCAAAGCATCGACTGGGGTATGGGCGAGCACTTAGCTTTTGCTTCCCTAGTAGCCAATGGCTACACCGTACGTATTACAGGTCAGGATTCTGGCCGTGGTACCTTTGTACACCGTCATGCTGTATTGCACGACCAAAACCGTGAGCGTTGGGACGATGGTACCTACATTCCATTGCAAAACGTAGCCGAAAACCAAGCCAATTTCACTGTTATTGACTCGGTCTTGTCCGAGGAGGCCGTGTTGGCGTTTGAATACGGTTATGCCTCTGCCGAGCCCAATACACTCACTATTTGGGAAGCCCAGTTTGGTGACTTCGTAAATGGTGCTCAAGTCGTTATTGACCAGTTTATTGCCTCGGGTGAAGCCAAATGGGGTCGTCATTGTGGTTTAACCATGATGCTACCGCACGGCTACGAAGGCCAAGGCCCTGAGCACTCCTCAGCACGCCTAGAGCGCTTTTTGCAGTTATGCGCCGACAACAATATGCAAGTGGTTCAGCCCACAACGGGCGCACAGATTTTCCATGTGTTGCGTCGTCAAATGTTACGTCCTTTCCGCAAGCCTTTGGTATTGCTTACACCAAAATCCTTGTTACGTAATAAAGCCGCTACTTCACCACTTTCCGAGCTAGTCGAAGGCAACTTTAAGCCTGTTATCGGTGAAACTCAAGATCACATCAAAGCAGATAAAGTAAAACGTGTGTTGGTTTGTTCTGGCAAGGTCTATTACGATCTTATCAATGCCCGCACCGAACGCGAACGAGACGATGTGGCCGTGATTCGTATCGAGCAGTTATACCCGTTTGCGCACAAATCCTACCAAGAAGAGCTTCGTAAATACCCCAACGCAACAGAGCTGGTTTGGGTACAAGACGAACCTCAAAACCAAGGCGCTTGGTTCTACATTCAGCATCACCTAGTAGAAAACATGACAGCAAATCAAAAGCTCAGCTATGCGGGCCGTGCGGCGTCATCTTCTCCTGCTGTGGGCTATTTGGCCAAGCACAACGAACAGCAAAAAGCGCTGATTGATCAAGCATTTGCTGACAATATCAAAGGTTTTTCGCTCTCTAGATAGTGCGCTAATAACATAACGAAGACACATTTATTACACGGAAAATATTATGGCTATTATTGAAATTTTAGTACCGGAGTTATCCGAATCGGTATCCGAGGCAACCTTGCTCGAGTGGAAAAAACAACCGGGCGACGCTGTTGACCAAGATGAAATCTTAATCGACGTAGAAACCGATAAAGTCGTTCTAGAAGTCCCAGCTCCTTCTGCTGGTGTGCTCGTAGAGATCGTGAAAGGCGATGGCAGTACAGTGACATCTGGCGAAGTTCTAGCGCGTATTGATACCGAAGCTAAAGCAGCAGCTCCTGCTCAGGCTGCAGCCCCTGAAGAAACACCCGCTGCCGCATCCGCACCCGCTGCCGCTCCTGCAGCTAGCGTAACGGCTGCTTCACCTGCTGCCAGCAAAATCTTGGCAGAAAAAGGTGTAGAGGTTGCTGATGTTGCTGGTACAGGTCGTGATGGTCGCGTGACCAAAGCCGATGCCGTGGCTGCTCAAGCCGGTGCTCCTAAAGCGGCTGCCGCTCCTGCTGCACCCGCTACCTTGTCATTAGATGGCCGCCCTGAACAGCGTGTGCCCATGAGCCGTCTACGTGCTCGCGTGGCCGAGCGTTTATTGCAGTCCCAGCAAGAAAACGCCATTTTGACCACGTTTAACGAGGTCAACATGCAAGCCGTTATCGAGCTACGCAAACAGTACCGTGATACCTTTGAAAAAGAGCACGGTGTAAAACTGGGCTTTATGTCTTTCTTTGTAAAAGCCGCTGTAGCTGCTTTGAAAAAATACCCCATCTTGAATGCATCGGTAGATGGTAAAGACATTATCTACCACGGCTATTTTGATATTGGTATTGCTGTTAGCAGCCCACGTGGTTTGGTCGTGCCTATTTTGCGCAACGCCGATCAAATGTCTATTGCTGACATTGAAAAGCAAATTGCTGACTTTGGTCGTCGCGCCCAAGACGGCAAGCTTGCTCTAGAAGACTTAACCGGTGGTACCTTCTCCATCTCTAACGGTGGGGTGTTTGGTTCTATGCTTTCTACTCCAATTATCAACCCACCTCAGTCTGCTATCTTAGGTATTCATGCCACAAAAGACCGCGCTGTAGTTGAAAATGGTCAGGTGGTTATTCGCCCCATGAACTACTTAGCCATGTCTTATGATCACCGTATTATTGATGGTCGCGAAGCCGTACTTGGCTTGGTAGCAATGAAAGACGCCCTCGAAGACCCACAGCGTCTCTTGTTAGATATCTAAGGAATAACAGCATCATGGCAAAAAATTTTGATTTAGTTGTCATTGGTGCAGGTCCTGGCGGCTACATAGCCGCCATTCGAGCTGCCCAATTAGGTTTATCGGTTGCATGTGTAGATGCATGGTCTGACGCCAAAGGCAAACCAGCCCCTGGTGGTACATGTACTAACGTCGGATGTATTCCTTCTAAAGCGCTACTCCAGTCTTCCGAGCACTACGAGCAAGCCGACAAGCACTTCGCCGATCACGGTATCAAGGTAAAAGGTCTAGATCTAGATCTCAAAACCCTACTTGGTCGCAAAGATAAAGTCGTAGGCGAAAACAATCAAGGAATCTTGTTCTTGTTTAAAAAGAACAAAGTGACTTATTTCCACGGTACGGCTTCGTTTAATGCCAAAGTCGATGCAGGTTGGTCTATTAATGTGGCAGGCGACCAGCCCGAAGAGCTTATTGCTAAGCAAGTCGTGATTGCGACGGGCTCTTCTGCACGTGAATTACCTGGTTTACCCTTTGACGAAGAGCAAATTCTTTCTAACGATGGCGCTCTACGCTTAACTGATGTACCTAAAAAGCTAGGTGTAATCGGTGCGGGTGTAATTGGCTTAGAGCTGGGTAGTGTGTGGCGTCGTTTAGGGTCCGAGGTGACCGTTTTTGAGGGCTCTCCCGAGTTCTTAGCAGCGGCAGATCGCGATGTGGCCAAAGAAGCGCTAAAAGCCTTTAAAAAACAAGGTTTGGAAATTAACCTTGGCGTAAAAGTGGACTCTGTCGACGCAGGCAAGCACGTTAAAGTGAAGTACCAAGACGCGGATGGCAAAGAGCACAAAGCCGAGTTTGACAAACTAGTGGTGGCGATTGGCCGTGTACCTAACACTCAAGGGTTAGGGGCTGAGACCGTTGGTTTAAAACTAGACGAGCGTGGTTTTGTCGAGGTTGACGAGGACTGCCGTACTAACTTACCCAATGTTTGGGCAGTAGGCGATGTGGTGCGTGGTCCTATGTTGGCGCATAAAGCCGAAGAAGAAGGGGTTGCTGTAGCCGAGCGTATTGCTGGTCAACAGCCACATGTTAACTTCGACACCATCCCTTGGGTTATTTATACTTCTCCCGAAATTGCTTGGGTAGGTAAAAACGAGCAAGAGTTGAAAAAAGAAGGGCGTGAGTACCGTGCTGGTCAATTCCCCTTCATGGCAAACGGTCGTGCTCGTGCATTAGGCGATACCACAGGCTTTGTAAAAGTATTGGCCGATGCGAAAACCGACGAGGTTTTGGGTATCCATATCGTAGGCCCAACCGCCTCCGAACTTATTGCCGAAGGCGTAGTCATTATGGAATTCCGTGGTGCTGCGGAAGACATTGCACGCATTTGTCATGCCCACCCAACACTATCTGAAGCCATGAAAGAGGCTGCGTTAGCTGTTGATAAACGAGCATTAAACTTCTAAGATGATTTAATGTGGTTTAGGAAAGGGGCCGACATTGTCAGCCCCTTTTTTCTGTTTAAATAAGTATTCACATGGATGTCATTCATTATTACCAAAATGCCTTAGCCCAACAAGGCTATCAGGCCGATGCAGCCCAAGAGCAAGCCATTCAGCGTCTACAGCGCTTATTTGACGAATTTCTAGAATATCGTCACAACCAAAAATCCATTCTAAAGCGTTGGCTCAATAAAGCGCAGGCACCACAGGGTGTGTATTTATGGGGCGGGGTAGGGCGTGGTAAAAGCTTTTTAATGGACGCTTTCTACGAATGCTTACCGGTAAAACGCAAAGCGCGCTTGCATTTCCATGAGTTTATGCGAGGGGTGCATCAGCAGTTAAAACAATTGCGTAGTCAACCAGACCCCCTTGAAGTCGTCGCAAAAACCATAGCGCAGCGTTACGAAATCATTTGTTTTGATGAGTTTCATGTATCCGATATTGCGGATGCTATGATCCTCTATAAGTTATTAGATGAGCTGTTTAGTCATGGTGTTAGTTTTGTTATGACATCAAACTATCAGCCAGACTTGCTGTATACCGATGGTTTGCATCGCGATCGTATTTTGCCAGCGATTGCGCTGATTAAACAGCGTATGGACATCATAAATGTGGACACCGGAGTGGATTACCGCCGCCGCACTCTAGAACAAGTACGTTTGTATTTAACGCCTTTAACAGAGCAAACCCAGCACGAGCTGGCACAGGTCTTTGAGACACTTAGTGGTATGGTGCCGCAGGCAGGCTCCATTGAAGTAGAGCAGCGTCAGTTGCCTGTGGTGGCATGTCATAACGAGGTGGTGTGGTTTGACTTTGAAACCCTTTGTGTAGGGCCACGGTCTCAAAATGATTACTTAGACTTAGCAAGCCGTTTTGAGAGTGTTATTGTATCGGATATCCCTAAAATGACGGCCCAAGATGCTTCTGCAGCGCGACGCTTTACGTGGCTAGTAGACGTATTGTATGACCACAAAGTAAAGCTTATTCTTTCCGCCGAGGTCGAGGCGGCTCAGCTCTATACCTCAGGTCCAATGTCTAGCGAATTCCATCGCACGGAGTCTAGGTTAATGGAAATGCAATCCAAAGAATACTTACAAGCAGAGCGCAGACAAAGTGCAGTGCTTTAATAAATGAAGAAAAATTAATCCTCAATAGTTTAGGTTTTATGATGACACAACGAGTCCTGACCGGTATTACCCCTTCCGGCACCCCCCATCTAGGTAATTATGCAGGAGCAATTCGCCCTGCGGTACGAGCCAGCACACAGCCCGATACTGATGCGTTTTTCTTTTTGGCGGATTATCATGCGCTAGTAAAATGCGAAGACCCTCGCCGTGTGGCGCGCTCTAGGCTAGAGATTGCGGCCACGTGGATTGCAGCAGGTTTGGATCCAAACAAAGTCACGTTTTACCGTCAGTCAGATATCCCTGAAATTCCAGAGTTTTGTTGGATGCTAACCTGCGTCACCAACAAAGGTTTAATGAATCGTGCTCATGCGTACAAGGGAGCGGTAGATCAAAACATAGCCAAAGGGATAGAGCCAGACGATGGCATTAATATGGGGTTATTTTCTTATCCTATTTTAATGGCTGCCGATATCTTATTATTTAGTGCGCACTTGGTGCCGGTTGGTCGTGACCAAATTCAGCATTTAGAAATGGCGCGTGATATTGCCCATCGTTTTAACTATCTCTATGGTCAAGGTCAAACCTTATTGACTCCACCCTACGAGTTAATTGATGACTCAGTGGCTACCTTGCCTGGCTTGGATGGTAGAAAAATGTCAAAGAGCTATGACAATACCATTCCGTTATTTGAGGGTGGGGAAAAGTTGTTGCGTTCGGCTATTAATAGCATTGTGACTGATTCTAAGCTACCCGGGGAAGCCAAGGAAACGGAAGGATCCCATTTGTTTGAGCTGTATAAAGCCTTTGCTTCTACCGAGCAAACAGCACAGTTTGAGCACGAGTTACACGATGGCTTGGGCTGGGGAGAGGCCAAGAAAAAGTTGTTCGATTTGGTCAATGAAGAGCTCAGCCCCATGCGTGAGATCTATAACGACTTAATGGCTAATCCCCAGCGTCTTGAGGATATGCTCCTAGAAGGTGCCGTTAAGGCGCGTCGTATTGCTACGCCTATGATTCAAGAGTTACGAGCAGCGGTAGGGTTACGCTCGCCACAACAAATGCACTCTGCTCAGCCCGCAGCACACAAAGAAAAGGCCAAGGCGGCGCGCGTGGTTAGCTTCCGTGGCGATGATGGTTTTCAGTTCCGTTTGTTTGATGCTGAGGACCACGAAGTGTTTTTGTCGGTCCCGTTTTCCGACCCAAAACAAGCAGGCCAACTAAGCAAAAAACTGCAGGCTGGTGAGTACAGTCTTGAGTCAGAGGCAGGTAGCTACCAGTTAGTGGTGGATAATATTTTAGTGGCGCAGCTTACCCAAGACCAACAAGACCGCTTAAAAGCGGCCTTGTAGTAAAGTAAGCTAGCCAGTAGAGCCTTAGTCCAGCTGGGCTAAGGTATGCAGCCAGAATTGACGGCGTTCAGCCAAAGTGGATACTAAAATGTGTTCACGCAGAGTATGTGCGCTGTTGCCGTCAGCGCCTAGACCATCCAAGGTAGGGATACCTAAGGCGGCGGTAAAGTTTGCATCACTAGCGCCCCCTGTCATGGGGGCTTCTTTTAGTTCGAAACCAGCCTGTTGAGCAAAGGCTTGACAGCGTTCTAAAAGCGCAACTGTGGCGTCGGTGCGCGCCATAGCCGGTCGATTTAACGTGAACTCAACATCGAGAGTAATATCGGGGTTAACTGCTTTGATGTCTTGAATTTGAGACTCCAAACGTTCCGCCATTTCTGCATTGGGTACACGGAAGTCAGCCACAATTTGGCACCAGGCAGGTACTACGTTGGAGGTTGTGCCGCCTTTGATTGTCCCTACACTAACCGTAATACCACGCTCATAATCCGTCAGCTTTTCTAGAGCTAAAACATGATGAGCGATTTCTTCGATTGCATTCCGGCCTTTCTCATGCTGTACCCCAGCATGAGCGGGGCGGCCATGAGCGGTAATGACGATATTTCCTGTGCCTTTACGTGCGGTTACGCAGCGACCTTCTTCGGCACGAGCTGGCTCGCACACTAATGTATAGGCTGATGTTTGTGCAAACCGTTCGATCTGCTCGCGTGAGTAATGGCTACCGGTTTCCTCATCAGGCACCAAGACCATATCAATAGGCAAACGCGTTGCATTTGGGCTGGCTAATTCTTTTAGCGCTGACAGCGCCAGCACAATACCCGACTTCATGTCGTAAATACCAGGGCCATAAAGTTTGTCGCCTTCTTGGCGACATGGGTTTTTTTCCAGTGTGCCACGTGGGTGTACGGTGTCGTAATGACCCAGTACCAAGATACCGGGACGGGTATCGTCTACGGCACGATTATGGATATGTAATAAAGGCCCCGTTTCTGGACCTAAGTCTATTTGCTCCACATTTAAGGGGCTGTCGGTTAATTCGCTTAGAATAAGGTCAGCCATACAGCGTAGGTCTTCAGCTTCGTGTGAAGGGGACTCCAGTTCGACCCAACGAATGATTTGTTGGCGCAAGCTATCGGATAGTTCCTGCATGGATTCGGGATTCATAAAAAATGTCCTATGCAATGATTAAATCAAATGACAAGCCGCTTCGTGCCCAGGAGCGATGGTTTTAAGTTCAGGTACAGTTAGCTTACAAGCCTCTGTAGCTAAGGGGCAGCGAGGATGGAAAGTACAGCCACTCGGTGGATTTAGTGGAGAGGGTATCTCTCCTTTAATAGGCGTAAAGTTTCGCCCTTTTTTAGCCACGTCTGGCATTTCTGCTAAGAGCGCTTGAGTATAAGGGTGCGCAGCACGACTAAATATAGACGCACTATCTGCAATTTCTACAATACGACCCAAATACATAATTGCGACGCGATCTGAAATGTGGCGCACCACGCCTAAATCATGACTGATGAATAAATAGGTCAGCTCGTGTTTATCGCGCAAGTCCATAAACAGGTTAATGACTTGGGCTTGGATAGAGACATCTAAGGCAGCAACCGGCTCGTCACAGACCAAAAACGTAGGCTCAACCATCAAGGCGCGAGCAATACCAATACGTTGGCGTTGCCCCCCTGAAATTTGATGGGGCAGGCGGTTTTTGTAATCAACGTCTAGTCCCACCTCAGCCAATGCATGATGAATGCGGTGTGTGATTTGGTCTTTAGGGGCTAGCTTATGCACGAGGAGGGCTTCACTAATGATGTCGCCCAGCTGGTGTTTAGGGTTGAGTGAGGCCAGAGGGTCTTGAAAAATCAGCTGAACACCAAGGGTGTAAGCCAGCTTGTCTTTAGCTGTCAGGCGTTGTGTATTTTGACCTTTATATAATACCTGTCCTGAACTGGGCTTAATTAGACCTGCCACCATGCGGCCCAAGGTGGATTTACCGCAGCCCGATTCGCCCACCAACCCCACGACCTCTCCTTTGCGTATTGAAAGGTTAACGCCGTTTACTGCATGAACCGTAGGTACAGGTTCAGCTTTACCTAGCGTTTGCAACAGGCGGTGCGCTAAGTCGGGCGATTTGCTGAATTGTTTATTCAGGTTTTGAATTTCAATAATAGGAGCGCTCATGATGCGACCTCGGTATGCAGAGGAAAATAACAGCGGTATTGGCGTCCCGCTAAATGCGTTTCAGGGGGTGGAGCGTCTGCACAGGAGGGATGAGCCTGAGCACAACGTGGCCTAAAGGTACACCCTTGTTCACGTCCTGTTAGGGTAGGAGCCATCCCATCAATTTGTTGCAGTCGAGTACCAGGCTGGCTGGTACCGGGCATGGAGTTTAATAGGCCTTGGGTATAAGGATGAATAGGTTGGCTTAATACCTCGTCCACTGCGCCGTATTCCACGATGCGCCCAGCGTACATAACGGCTACGTTATCGGCTAATTCGGCTACCACCCCCAAATCGTGCGTGATCCATATCAATGCGGTATTTTGCTCTTTACACAGCTTTTGCACTTCGTATAGGATTTGCGCTTGAATGGTCACGTCTAGTGCTGTGGTAGGTTCATCAGCAATAATTAAATCCGGTTTGTTTAGCATCGCAATAGCAATGGCGACGCGTTGACGCATACCACCAGAGAACTCATGTGGGTAGTTGTCAAGACGTGACTCGGGCGCAGGAATACCTACCTGAGCCAAGGCCTCGCAGCAGTGTTGTCTGGCTTCGGCTTTGCTTGTTTTAGGATAGTGCGTGAAGATCGCTTCCATCATTTGCTCTCCCACTTTTAATACCGGATTCAAGGTCATCAGTGGGTCTTGGAAAATCATTGCAATGCGGTCGCCGCGCAATTGGCGCAGTTGCTCCTCGCTGCTTTGGCGTAAATCTTGGCCGTTAAAAATAACCTCGCCACCTATGACTTCACCTGGGGGATCTATGAGGCCTAGCAAGGAAAAGCCAGTAACAGATTTACCAGAACCCGACTCTCCTACTAAACCTAAAATTTCACCTCGTTTGACCTGAAGGTTTACACCATCAACAGCCAGCCACGCACCGGCTTCGGTGTGGAAGGCCGTTTGTAAATTATTTACAGTTAATAAATCAGTTTGGTTCATTAGCGTCGTGGGTCCAAGCTTTCACGTAGGCGATCGCCCACAATATTGATCGATAAAATAAGCAGTAACAACGCCACGCCGGGGAAGATACTGATCCAATAGTCGCCAGAGAGTAAGAACTCAAAGCCACTAGAAATAAGTAAACCCAATGATGGCTCAGTGACTGGTACTCCGACCCCTAAGAATGAAAGGGTGGCCTCTAGCACAATAGCGGTAGCAATTTGGATAGTGGCAAACACCATAATAGGGCCAAAACAATTTGGCATGAGGTGCTTGAACATGATGCGCCACGAAGAGAAGCCCAAGTTGGTTGCGGCTTCAATGTATTCTTTGCGTCGTTCTTGTAAGGCGCGGCCACGCATAATACGTGCGTAATTGGCCCATTGCACGATTACGAGGGCGATGATGACTTTGTCTATGCCTTTGCCCAGCACCGATAGCAGCACCAAAGCAACTAAAATGGTAGGAAAGCCAAGAATAAAATCCACCGCACGCATGATAAGACTATCGACCCAGCCCCCATGAAAGGCGGCTATTAGACCCATAATCATGCCAATAATGGCAGAGATAATTACTGCGCCTAAGCCGACGAACAAGCTGATGCGTAAGCCATATAAAATGGCGCTTAGCATGTCACGCCCTTGAGAGTCGGTACCCAACCAATAGGTTTGTCCTGAAAAACTTTCTGACCCCGGAGGTAGGCGTCCATCCATGATGTCTAAAGCTAATAGGTCGTAAGGGTTTTGAGGTGCAAAATAGGGGGCAATGAGCACCACCGCAATTAATAAAAACAAAGCAATTAAGCAGCGTTTGGTAGAAGGTCGGCTACGTAAGCTTTTTACTATTTTTTGGCGCTGCGGTGTGTTTTGTACAGGTTGAACTGTAGGAATAGCCGCCGGTTGCGCAGAAGACACTAGTTTATCGGTTTTCATTAGGCGCTAGGCTCCAAGAGTTGAACACGGGGGTCAAGCAGGGCGTACAAAATATCCACCACAAGATTAATCACGACAAAAAGCATGGTAACTAGCATTACATACGCAACGACTACAGGGCGATCAAGCTGGTAGACGCTATCAATTAATAGCTTACCCATGCCGGGCCATGAGAAAACCGTTTCGGTAATAGTGGAATAAGCGATTAAAGAGCCAAATTCCATGCCGATTACAGTGACAACAGGGATCATAATATTGCGTAAGATATGACGGCGTACAATACGTCCCGGCTTAACGCCTTTAGCTCTAGCAAAACGTACATAGTCTTGGCTTTGTGCTTCGCTAACACCGGAGGCGGTCATACGTAGCACTAGAGCAATATTTGCAATAGCTAAGTTCACGGCAGGCAAAGCAATATGACGCCACCCTTCAGCACTAAAAATACTGAGGCGCATGCCTAAGAACTCCACTGTTGGGCCTCGGCCTGAGGCAGGCAACCAACCCAGCCATACAGCAAAAAGTAGAATAAAAACCATCCCTTGCCAGAAATTTGGCAAAGAAAAGCCCAACACGGAGGTGTTCATAATACTTTTGCCGATAAGGTTGTCGCGGTGTAAACCGGCGATTAAACCTAGAGGAATGCCCAAAATACAGGTCAAGCTGATAGCCACCACGACTAGCTCAAGCGTAGCGGGGAAGCGCTGTAAAATTAATTCAACAGCTGGCATGCCATGGACAAATGAGTTACCCAAATCGCCATGCAGTGCACGCCATAAAAAGTGCAAGTATTGTTGCCAGATAGGTAGATCTAACCCAAGACGGGCGATCAGCGCATCGCGCTGATCTTGTCCCACGTCAGGGCTGACTAATAGTTCGATGGGATCGCCCACGGCGTATACTGCAAAAAACACCACCACAGAAACTGCTAATAACACCATTAGGCTTTGCAGTAGTCTGCGAACAATAAAAACGGCCAAAATAAACTCCTTAGTCAGCCTAAAACATCTATTTTTTATTTAGCCAATGTTGCATTGGTGGCTATAGTACGTTGATCAGCACGACCGACGTAATCGATACCTTTGCGATAGGCCCAGACACCACTTTCAAAGTGCAAAGGAATATGTCCCATGTCATCGATAGACAGCTTCACCGCATCTTGAAGCAACTGGTTACGTTTGGTGTCGTCAAGTGTGCGAGTGGCTTCTAGATAGAGCTTATCGAGTTCAGGATTGGAATACGCGCCGTAGTTACTGCTGCCTACCCCTAGGTCTTTGTTAGTGGTAGTAACCCAGTACTGTAAGAAATTGCTGGCTTCACCTGTTTCAGAACCCCAACCGCCTAAAGAGGCACTAAATTCGCGTTTGGCACGTTTAGGGAAATACACAGATCGTGTCATGGTATCAACGCTAGTTTTGATGCCAATGCGAGTGAGGTATTGAGCAACGGCTTGAGTTAATTGTGCGTCGTTAATATAACGGTCATTAGTAGCCGATAAAGTGAGCTCAAAGCCATCGGGATAACCGGCTTCAGTCAAAAGCTCTTTGGCTTTTTTAGGATCGTAAGGAAGATCTGGAGCATCTGCGATAGAGCCAAACATGCCCACTGGGATGTATTGATTAGCAGGGGTAGCGACTCCGTCCATGATGCGTTCGATAATTGCTTTGCGATCAATTGCTAAAGACATGGCTTGACGAACCTTAGCATTTTGTAGTGGATTGTCACCTTTAGGAGACTTCACTAGAGGACTTTGCTCACGACCGGTATCAAGCTGAAAGAACATAACCCGTACAGAAGGTTTGATGGTGTACTCGAAACCGCTTTCGCTAATGCGTTTTAAATCGCGAGCCGCTGGGTTTTCAATTAAATCAAAGTCACCCGCTAATAAACCGGTTAAACGAGGACCATCGCTAGGCACAGAGGTTAAACGTACTGTTTCCCAGTCGGGTTTTGTGCCCCAGTAATTGTCATTACGGCTGAGCTCAATGGTTGAGCCTTTTACGTAGGTTTTTAACGTATAAGGGCCGGTGCCAATTACAGCTGTGCCTTGATTAAAGGAGTTCACTTCGGGCCAAGGGCCTGTTACGCCACAGCCTTCTTTAGGGGCATAGCTGAGCTCACCGTGTTCAGCTATACCATTCCAAATCATTGGGATTCGTGCCAGTTCGTTAGGCAGAACGGGATAGGGATTTTCAGTGATGAGTTTAACAGTGTAGGCATCAGGAGCTTCGATAGCTTTGATACGGTTGGCCGTGTTAACAAAACCACCTGCGATTCCTGTTTCATTGTTATGGATTCTACAGAAACTAAAAATTACATCGTCGGCAGTAAATGGCTCTCCATTTGAAAACTTAGCGTTTTTATCGAGCTTGAAAGTCCAAGTATGCTCATCCGTTGCTTCCCAGGTTTCCGCTAAAGCAGGCTGCAACTCCATGTCGGGACTCATGCGTACTAAAGGCTCAAAAATGTGAGCAATTAACGCTTCGTTAGGTGTGGTTTGATGGTAGTGCGGGTCTATAGCAGTAGGCTCAGAAGCTAAACCAATCTTTAAGGTTTGAGCGGATGCCATTGAGGCCAAAGCGCACGCTATGCTGATAGATACAGCCTTAGCAGTAAAACGTAGATTCATAGTGTCTCCAAGGAATCAACGATTATTAACAAATTAAGTTTGCAGTATATAGAGCGCCACCTTTCTATACAATAATAAGAATGAGAGATGGCTTTGCTTTTTTTAGAAAGAGTATTTAGGGATAACCCGAGTCTTAGATAAGACTAAATTCTCCAACTTAGATGAGGGAAACAGTAATTAGATGCAATCATTAGCGTTTAAATATTTCTACGAAGTGGCGCAACGGGGTAGCTTGAGTGGCGCTGCTGAATCGTTAGATGTGGCAATTTCTGCGGTTAGCCGCCAAGTGAATCAATTAGAAAAACGCGTCGGTGCGGCATTGTTCGAGCGCAGTTCAAGAGGTATGCAATTAACCGCGGCCGGGCAAATGCTTTTAAAGCATGTGCGACGGGTTAATTTAGAAACCGAGGCCACTTTTTATGCCATAGCAGAATTAAACGATGCGGCTAAACAGCCAATCCGCGTGGCCTGCACTCAGGGTGTGGCCCATGATTTGGCTCCTTATCTCATGGCGCGTTTTACTCAACGCCATCCTGAAACACGATTTAGTATTTTTGTTAGTAGCGCTAAGGTGGCTACTGAGCGAGTCGCCACAGGCGAGTCCGATATTGCTATTACTTTTAGTACTACTCCCAGTGAAGCTGTAGAGGTTCGCTACGCGTGCAGTGCGTCAGCGTTGGCGGTAATGAGCAAGCACCATCCTTTAGCTAAACGTAAACGTTTACAATTAGACGAGATTCAACGATTTCCACTTGCTTTAACTGACCAAGACACTTCTACCTACAAGCTTTATCAGCTTGCTTGTAACCGCACCGGAAAATGGGTGGAACCGCATGTGCTCAGCAACCACGCTGAAGCCTTGCACGCCTATGTGAAGCATAGCCAAGCAATTTTGTTTGCTAGTTATACCTCTGTAGCTGGACTTTTACATGATTATGAGCTGGTGGCTATACCTCTGCGTAATACAGAAATGCACGCTCGAGTATTGCAGGTACAAGTGATGCGGGGGCGTCGATTACCGGATGCTATGGATGAGTTTATTGAGCTAGTAGTGCAGCGTTTAAAGCAGCTAATGGCACAAGCCCCTCATTAGAGGGGCTTGTAAGACCGGCTAGTTCGTGACAGTTAATCCACTCTGGCACCAGCGTCTTCAACAATTTGCTTGTAACGAGTACGTTCTTCACGCATGAAGTCATCAAACTCCTCGGGGGTGCTAGGAGTAGGAGTAACAAGTAAATTGGCAAAACGCTCTTGAGCTTGCTCAGACTTCATGGCTGCACTAAAGGCGGCATTGAGCTTATCAATTTCTTCTTTTGGTGTGTCTGCCGGTGCAACTAAGCCCCACCACGTGGAAACGGAAAAGTTTTCTAGGCCACTTTCTTTAACGGTAGGAACATCAGGCAGCACGTCGGAGCGTTCGTCGGTGGTAACGGCTAATGCTTTTAGCTTGCCAGCGTTAATATTAGGTGCAGCGGTAGCAAGGTTGTCAAAAGTAAAATCGACTTCAGCGGAGAGCAAAGCCAATTGAGCCGGGGCACCGCCATTGTAGGGGATATGCATAATGTCGATATCCGCTTGCTTTTTAAAGAGCTCGCCAGCTAAGTGCCCGCCACTACCATTACCGCCTGAGCCGTAGTTAAGTTTGTTTGGGTTCGCTTTAGCGTAGGCAATTAACTCTTCTACGGAGTTGATGCCTAGTTTCTCTGCATGCAAAGCGTTCATGACAAGTACGTTAGGCACATTGACCATCATGGTCACTGCGGCAAAGTCTTGGTCTGCATCGTAAGGAATCTGAGAGTAGATCCACGGATTCACTGCATGCGAAGCAAGGGTAGCAATACCAATGGTTTTGCCATCCGGTTTGGCTTTGGCTACGTAGTCTGAACCAATGTTACCGCCTGCACCGGGCTTGTTTTCAATAATGACTGTACCAAGCTCGTCTTTAACACCCTCAGCCAAAACACGAGCCGTGACATCAATAGGGCCTCCAGCAGAAAACGGGACGATGATGCGAGTCACGTTTTGCTGGGCAAGGGCTGCACCGGACAGACAGAGTGCTGCCACAGCCACAACGGTACGTCGTAATGTAGGTTTAAACATTGTTGTTCTCCTTTTTCCAATGAATTCGTGCTTGACTGGCTCGTTGCAAGACCGGTTCCAGCACATCAGGTTGGGATTGTGTAATAAGTAATTCGAGGTGATCTAGGGATTGGCGTACAGCATTTAAAAGCGGCAAAACCTCATCCTGATTATCAATTAAAATATCACGCCAAATGCTGGCCTCACAGCCTGCAATACGTGAAAAGTCCCTAAATCCAGGGCCGCCTAAATCCAATAGTTCGGTGTGATCGGGTTGGTTTAGCAAAGCATCCATATAGGCAAAAGCTAGCAAATGAGGCAGGTGACTTACAGCCGCTAAGCCTCTGTCGTGCGCTGCGACATCAAGCTCTTTAGTCTGGGCACCACAATGTTGCCAAAGCTGATGTGCTAGAGCCAACGCTTGTGAATCCGTTTCTGCATCGGGACAAAGTACAACTGTTTTGTTCTGGTACAGAGTGGTTTGTGGCTCGGCATGTCCGGCTTGTTCTTTGCCAGCAATAGGGTGAGTGGGCACAAAAAAGCGGGCATGAGCACCTAATGCCTTTTTGGCGGCTTGGTGTACGCTGCGTTTAGTGCTGCCTACATCCATGACCAAGCAATGCGGCAACAGAGCAGAAGCGATTTGCTGCAGTACTGCTGGAATGGCAGCCACTGGGGTGGCAATCAATACCACATCCGCACTTTGTACTGCTTCAGCAGCATCGAATGCCAAATGCTGAATAATGCCCTGTTTTAAAAAATGTTCTGCAGAGTGTTGCGGCACAGAGTAGCCCGTTACACTAGAAATCATGCCAGAGGCCTGAGCGGCTAAGGCAAAAGAGCCGCCCATGAGCCCACACCCAAGTAATGCCAGATGCATGCGTAATCCTTTTAGCGCTTTAACTTGGCAAACGCGGCTGCCATTGCATTATTGGCAGCATCTGGCGCTTTACGCTCAGTACGTTCAGGACGTTGTGGACGAGATGCTTTGGTGCTGGAACTGGTGTTTTTTCTTGTAGGTGTTGCCTCATCGTCTAAACGCATGGTTAAGCTAATACGTTTGCGCGCCTCATCCACTTCAAGCACTTTGACTTGTACTGTCTGGCCCACACGCACCACTTCACGAGGATCAGAAACAAACTTATTTGCTAGCGCAGAAATATGAACCAAACCATCTTGATGTACGCCAATGTCCACAAATGCACCAAAGTTGGCTACGTTGCTAACGACGCCCTCAAGCACCATACCTACGCGTAGGTCTTTGATCTCGGTAACACCCTCCAGGAACTGTACAGTTTTAAATTCGGGACGAGGGTCGCGACCCGGCCGCTCTAACTCAGTGAAAATATCTTGTACAGTAGGTAGGCCAAACTGTTCATTGATAAAGTCTTTGGGCGACAAACCTTTTAAGGCGTCGGCTTTGCCAATCACCTCTGCGGCTGATGCGGCGGCTTTTTGTAAAATTTGCTGAGCTATTGGGTAGGCTTCAGGGTGTACAGCAGAAGCATCTAATGGGTTTGCACCATTTAGTACCCGCAGAAAACCTGCCGCTTGCTCAAAAGTTTTGGGGCCAAAACGCTTAACTTTAAGCAGGGTATGACGATCAGGAAAGGCACCAAACTCGTCGCGCCATTCCACAATATTTTCTGCTAGTGTTTTATTAAGCCCTGAAACTCGAGCTAACAACGCGGAAGACGCCGTGTTTACATCTACCCCTACTGCGTTGACACAATCCTCGACCACAGCATCTAATGAACGCTCGAGTTCTCTTTGATTTACATCATGTTGGTATTGACCTACCCCAATGGCTTTAGGATCAATTTTGACTAATTCTGCCAGAGGGTCCTGCAGACGACGAGCTATAGAAACAGCACCGCGTAAACTAACATCTAGCTCAGGGAATTCCTGACTGGCAAGCTCGGAGGCGGAGTAGACGGATGCTCCTGCTTCGGACACCACAATATGTTGTACTTTAGATAAATCAGACTGCGAAGCCAATAGCTCTTTAACTAGTTGCTCGGTTTCGCGTGATGCGGTGCCGTTACCAATGGCGATAAGTTCTAATTGGTGTTGGCGGATTAAGTGCGCGAGTGTGTGCTGCGTGCCATGTACGTCCTTACGGCCCCCAAAGGGATAGACGGTATCTGTAGCGATCACTTTGCCTGTTTCATCTATAGCGGCGACTTTAACCCCGGTGCGAATACCTGGGTCTAAGCCTAAAACGCGTTTGTTCCCAGCAGGAGCGCTTAAAAGCAAGTCTCGTAAATTCGCAGCAAAAACGCGGGTAGCTTCGGCCTCGGCCTCTTCGCGCAACCGTCCGATCAGCTCGGTTTCAAATGCCGTAAGCAGCTTGACACGCCATGCAATACGACTGACTTCGGCTAACCATTTGCGTTGCGGACTAGCCTCTGGGCTGAAGTCAGCAGGAATAGCAACTAATTTAACTAAACGCTCTATACATGGATGGGGCTGTAGCGCCTCCATTTCTGGGCTTAAGCCTAGTCGCAAACTTAAAATGCCTTGTTGGCGGCCTCGGAGCAGAGCTAAAACACGGTGCGAGGGCAAGGTTTGAAGTCGTTCGGAAAAATCGAACCAATCTCTGAATTTGTCGCCTTCTAGTTCTTTACCTTCCATGACCGAGGCGTATAGCAGGCCATGTTGCCAGAGATAACTACGCAGATTCTCTAACACGTCAGCATTTTCAGCAAAACGTTGTGCCAAAATTTCACGGGCTCCATCTAACGCTTTTTTGGCATCGTCAAAGCCGGCATCTGCGTTTACATACTGTTCGGCTAGAAGCAAAGGGTCGCATTGAGAGTCATCTAAAATAGCGCTGACTAAGGCATCTAAGCCTGCCTCAAGGGCAATTTGGGCGCGAGTACGACGCTTAGGCTTATAAGGCGCATACAAATCCTCAAGGCGCTGCTTAGTGTTGGCTTCAAGAATTTCTGCCTGTAATTCAGGTGTTAATTTATCTTGCGATTGAATGCTTTCTAAAATTGCAAGACGGCGACTTTCTAAATCACGTAAATACAGTAAACGGACCTCTAGATCACGTAACACTGCGTCGTCCAAACCGCCTGTGGCCTCTTTGCGGTAACGGGCAATAAAAGGCACAGTAGCGCCATCGTCGAGTAAGTCAACCGCGGCAGAGGCTTGGGCTGGGCGAATAGCAAGTTCTTCAGCAAGCTGGTGAAGTAAACGGGCAGAGTCGATGGTAGAGGTATTTGTCATGGTATTTTGAAAATAAAGCGAGAAAGAAACAGGCGCTTCCTATGCAACACAAGTGTAGCAGTGTAGTATGATTCCAAAGCCACGATAAGCCTTTTATCGATTCTTTATTCTTAATCAGATTCTCTCCCCACCATGCTTTTGCAGGAACTCGACCAAGTCTTTGCTAATGACGGTCCTCTAGCCGCATCCGTTTCTCACTATTTTTTACGCCAACAGCAACTCGAACTGGCGCGTTCTATTCAAGAAGCAGTAGAAACACCGTCTGTGTTGGTCGCCGAGGCCGGTACTGGCACAGGTAAAACCTGGGCGTACTTGGTTCCTTTATTTTTAAGTGGGCGCAAAGCACTTGTTTCAACAGGCACGCGTACTTTACAAGACCAGCTCTTTAAACGGGACTTACCTCATTTACGTAAAGCGCTTGCCATGTCTCTAAATGTGGCATTACTAAAGGGGCGCGGTAATTACGCATGCCATTATTATTTTGAAAAATACGAAAATGATGAGCGTGGCTTTGGCTCTAAACAAGAAGTAGAACAGATCCGCATTATTCAACAGTTTATAGAGCGCAGTAAAACAGGCGATAAAAGTGATTTGGCTGACATTCCCGAAGACGCACCCATCTGGCATCGTGTCACCTCAACCCGGGAAAACTGCTTAGGCCAAGACTGTCCGTATATTAACGAGTGTTTTGTGCTCAAAGCACGCCGCAAAGCCCAAGAAGCCGACATTGTGGTTGTAAATCATGCGCTTTTTATGGCGGATTTGGCTTTGCGCGAAGAAGGCATTACCGATTTATTGCCCGAAGTAGATGTGGTGGTGTTTGACGAAGCCCATCAATTACCAGATGTTGCTACACGGTTTTTAGGCACGACGGTTTCCATGCATCAGGTAAACGATTTGGCTCATTTGGTCGAGGCCGCAGGTTTGGCGCATGCCAAAGGCACAGCCGACTGGAGCGCGGTAGCAGGCACATTACGACAGTGTGTACACGATCTGCGCTTGCAGGCCGCGCCTATTCAACAGCTTTCAGGGCAAAAAAGCACATTTCATGATTTACCTAATGCGGCAGCTTTTGATGAGTCTCTAGAGGCGCTTTTAGACCGTTTAGATAAACTCATTAAACTCTTGGATTTATTAAAAGAGCATCATCCCGACTTAGCTGCTGCTTATAAAACGGCTTTGCAATTACGAGCTCAGTTGTTTGTGTGGACCCAGCCTGATCGTCAAGGTAAAAATGCGACCTTGCCCGATGCCGACACAGCAACTATTCAGCAATTAGAGCAAGAGTCGGTGCGTTGGGTCGAGCATGGCACTACATATCTGCGATTACATCGAGCTCCTTTATCGGTGGCGCAAATTTTTTCGCGTTACAAAGGCGAGGACCAAAGCTGGATTTTCACTTCAGCTACGTTATCCGTGCACGGCAATTTTAATCATTTTGTGCACCAATTAGGCTTATGGGAGGCTCGGGTCGAGGTTTGGCCTTCGCCTTTTAATTACCCAGAACAAGCCCTGCTGTATGTGCCACAACAGCTCCCTATTAGCTCTAGCGCTGATTTTTACCCTAAGTTTATCGAGCAGCTCATTCCGTTTATTGAAAATGCTCAAGGCGGTGTTTTAGTACTCAGCACCACCTTGCGTGGTGTGGACTTGATGGCAGACCTGATCGAGGAGCAAGTAAAACGCTTGGGCTTAAAGCGGTTAGTCATGCGCCAAGGCGAGCGTTCACGTCAAGTGCTTTTGCATGATTTTCGCTCAAAAGAGAATGCTATTTTGGTGGGCAGCGCCAGTTTTTGGGAAGGCATTGATGTGCCAGGCGAGGCCTTGACCGTGGTCGCTATCGATAAATTACCTTTTGCCCCGCCCGATGACCCTGTGCTAGAGGCGCGCATTAAAGCCTGCAGAGACCGAGGCGGCAATCCATTTATTGAGTATCAATTGCCCGAGGCAGCTATTGCGTTAAAACAGGGGGCGGGGCGCTTGATCCGCACAGAGAAAGACTGGGGGGTACTTGTTATGGGCGATGCCCGTCTTGTGGAAAAGCCGTATGGCAAGGTATTGTGGCGTGGTTTACCGCCTTTTACCCGTACGCGCAATGCACAGCAGGCGTTGCAGTTTTATCAAAATAAAAAGCACGACCATTCATAGCAATCTTAGTTCACAAAAAAAGCTCACCGTTTTACAAGGTGAGCTTTTTTATAGGATACATCTAGAACCAGTTAATTGGATTCCACATGTTTTTCTTGTCTTTTAAGCCGTTTTTATAATAGCTGGAATCAGGAAAGTTTTGGTCTAACACCCGTTTGGTGTCATCACGTAATTCGGTCTGACCCAGTTTGTCGTAAGACAAGTACATGATGTAGAGGGCGCGTTCTGCAATAGGCACACCTTCAAAGTCCGTAATGACGCGCTGGGCACGATTAATGGCTGCAACATAGGCGTTACGAGAATAATAGTATTCGGCTACGTGGACCTCGTTTTCGGCAATGGTGTTAACAAGCCAGCTAGCACGTAGTCGAGCATCGTTTGCATAACGGCTTTCGGGGTATTGCTCGATAAGCTGGGTGAAGGCTTGGTAAGACTCGGTTAAGCCTTTGGGGTCACGTTCGCTGGGGTCTTGGCGGGTAAAACGCATAAGCGCAGCGCTGGGTGGTGTAAATGAAATTAACCCTTTCAAATACAGCATGTAGTCGCTACCAGGATGGTTAGGGTATTGTTTTTGAAAGCGATCAATGGCAGCAAGCGCTTTTTCTGGTTCTTCATCCTTCCAGTTGATATAGGCTTGGTCAATGAGTGACTGTTGGGCATACACACCAAAAGGGTAGCGCGCTTCGATGGATTCAAGTCGAGTGCGTGCCGCAGACCAGTTACGAGCACTAATTTCTTGACGAGCGTCTTGGTAGAGGCGCTCGGCAGTCCAGCCAGAAGTCGGGTCTACAGTGTTTTTGACTGAGCCACATGCTGCTAAAACTAGGCAAGCACATGCTATGGAAAGAGTACGTACTAGACGTTGAGTAGCAGGAAGTTGAGTCAAAATGGAAGATAAGCGCGTCACAAGAACATCCTTTGCGGTTTGCAAACGGTTAAGTCTAATTGAATAAAACAATAGCACTAAGAATAGCGCATTTTAAATGCCTATTGGTAATCTAAGCTAGTCATTCTGTACAGCGCGCCCTAAGCTATGCCAAAATTTAACCTCATCTTTAAGGTTTTATCATGAATTCAGCCCCACATAATACAGAAAACTCGGCGGAACTGGAGTTTAGAGTTCCCCTAAGCGCATTACCTGAGCGCTTAGATAAAACGGTCGCTCAGTTACTGCCCGATCATTCTCGTAGTCGTATTCAAGCATGGATCGAAGACGGCCACGTTTTAGTCAATGGGCAGTCTGCTCGTACACGTCATCTGGTGATGCCAGGTGATGTATTACTTGTAAGACCCCAAGCCCGCCCCGAAGAGCTGGCTTACGAGGCCGAAGATATCCCCCTGCATATAGTGGCTCAGTCTACGCAATGGGTCATTATTAACAAGCCTGCAGGCTTGGTAACGCACCCCGGGGCAGGCAATTGGACAGGGACATTATTAAATGGGTTGTTACACCATTTTCCTCAGCTCACTCAAGTCGCTCGAGCCGGTATTGTGCATCGTCTAGATAAAGATACATCAGGCCTGATGGTAGTGGCTTTAACTGAACAGGCTCAAACCCATCTGGTGCGTCAGCTACAAGAGCGCTCAGTATTACGCGAATACATTGCCTTATGTCATGGTTTTTTATATGGCTCAGGTACCATAGATTTAGCCGTAGGACGTGATGCCCGTGTGCCGGTGCGTATGGCTACACAAAATGCTATTGCGCCACGCCATGCCAAAACACATTATGAAGTCTTGAACCAAGGTTTGTTCGACAGGGGTATTGCTGTCAGTTATGTGCAGTGTCGCCTAGAGACAGGTCGCACTCATCAAATCCGCGTTCACCTAAGCAGTCAAAACCATCCATTATTAGGTGATGAAATCTATGGTGGCAAGCCTCTGGCTGGTGCAGCACGACAAATGCTTCACGCACGTGCTTTGCAGTTTATTGATCCAGCCACCGGGTCGCCTGTGCGTTTTGATGCAGAAGCCCCCGCTGATTTTCAAGCCGTCTACGAGCAAATTGAATGGAAAACATAGCAACCATAACGGGGCCTGTTTGGACCGGTGTGCAGTATTTCACGACACAGATTGCAGGCGGTCATAGTCAGGGGCCGTGGCGTGGTCTAAATCTGGGTGAGCATTGTGGCGATGACCCTGCCCATGTAGCGCAAAACCGAGCTTTGCTTAGGCAGCATTTGCCCAATGACCCGCATTGGATTCAGCAAGTACATGGTACTGAACTGTATTATGCCTCTGGGGCTGGGGCGCAACACTGCGCTTGGCGTGACGCACCCCAAGCGGATGCTATGTGGACAAACCAAAAAAACACGGTTTTGGCTATTTTGACTGCAGACTGTTTGCCTGTTGTGATAGCGGATCAAGATGGGCAAGTGGTAGGAGTGGCTCATGCGGGATGGCGTGGCTTGGCAGCAGGGGTGTTGCAACGCTTATTTAATCAGCTCCAAACTCAATGTGATGCCAATACACAGTGGCAGGCTTGGGTTGGCCCTGCCATTAGTCAAGCGCATTTTGAAGTGGGGCCAGAAGTATACGATGCGTTTATACAAATGCATGCTGATCTGGCACAGTATTTTATTTATGACAAGTCCACACAGCACTATTGGGCAGACTTGCCTCAAATAGCGCGTCATGTATTAAGTCAATGCCATCCAAAGATTAACGTGTATTTGAGCCAAGCGTGTACGTATGCAGAAACACAAAACTATTATTCATATAGGCGTCACAATCCAACAGGTAGAATAGCGACAATAGCGTGGCTATTAGAAAAGTAAAATTAATTGCCACTGGCACTCTGACTGAAAAATGATTACATTAAGTAATAACAAAAAAGGTACAGCTTTTGATTTACTTAATCTGATTGGGTGCCGCATGCATAGTAATACAACAAATGAATGGCCGGGTTTCTCTTTTATTAATCAAACTATTTTAAAAGAGATTCAGGCTGACTTTTTAGAAAGTTGGCACGAGTTACATCGTCAGGCTCAACAGGGGACATTGGGGCCTGCACCTCACCGACGCTTTAAGCATCAGGCTTGGCAAGAAAACCAAGCTGCGTTAATAAATGCGCATTTATGGCATTTATATACTGAAACACTGAATCGCATGGTAGGGGCTCTGAAAGCGCACCCACAGGCTCAAGAGCGATTGGCTTTTGCGTTAATGCAATGGGCCGAGGCTTTGAATCCGGCCAATTACCTTTTTTCCAACCCAGAAGCCTTAAATGAAGCAATTCAAACCAAAGGCCAAAGTCTACTTCAAGGTGCCCAGCATTTTTTACGTGACATGCAAAAAGGGCGCATGTTACAAACAGATGAAACCAAATTTGCATTGGGCGAAAATATAGCCGTTACGCCCGGCGCAGTCGTGTATGAAAATGAACTATTACAATTAATTCAATACGCGCCTTTAACCGAAAAAACTTACAGCATTCCTTTATTTATTGTTCCACCTAATATTAATAAATATTACATACTGGACTTACAACCTGAAAACTCGTTTGTACGATATGCTCTCGAGCAAGGCATGCAAGTGTATTTAATTTCCTGGAGAAATCCACTTAAAGACGATACGGACGGTATTTTAGAGGCCAGTTGGGGCGATTATTTACAGCATGGTATTTTGTCAGCATTGCAGGTAGCGCAAACTATTAGTGGTCAAAAGCAGCTGAATACCCTCGGCTTTTGCGTAGGGGGCACGATGTTGGCATCAGCCCTAAGCCTAGCTCAAGCAAAAGGGCAGTCTCCTGCCGCCAGCATGACCTTATTAACCGCCATGCTGGATTTTCACGATGTTGGTGTATTGGGTGTGTTCGTTGATGAAACCCTAGCCTTATTACGCGAATACCAGCTTGCGGCTACCCGTTTAATGCCAGGTAGCGACTTAGCCACCACCTTTTCTTTTTTACGCCCCTCCGAGCTGGTTTGGAACTACGTGTCTAGCAATTACCTCCAAGGTAAAACCCCGCCCCCATTTGATATTTTGTTTTGGAATGCTGATAGTACCAACTTGCCTGGGCCTTTTTTCACTTGGTATTTCCGAAACACCTACTTAGAAAACAACTTACGTTTGCATGGTAAGGTGCAAGTAGATGGTACTCCTATAGATCTAAGTCGTTTAGAGGTGCCGGTGTATGTGTTTGCTTCCGAAGACGATCATATTGTGCCTTGGCGTACAGCGTATGCCAGCACACAGCTGCTACCCAAAGTCGAACGTTTTGTATTAGGGGCTTCAGGCCATATCGCAGGGGTTATTAACCCTCCGGCTCAGAACCGTCGTTACTATTGGGCCTACGGCCCAGATACGCCTACTGTATTTCCAGGTTTAGCTAATCGATGGCAGGAAAATGCAGAGCAACATATAGGAAGCTGGTGGCCCGATTGGATGCAATGGCTCAGTGCTAAAGCAGGTAAATCAATTGCTGCACCCAAGCAACTTGGGAATAGTCTCTATCCAGAACTTGAGCCTGCCCCAGGTCGTTATGTCAAAGTTAAAGCGGTAGCCTAGACGTTAATTTGGAATGCTTTATTTCTAATTATCGGTTCTAGTCAGTACTAAGTCATATCAAACCATTGAAAGGAGAATCATATGTCCGTAAAAATTGCTTACGTTACAGGCGGGATGGGGGGAATTGGTACAGCGATTTGTCAGCGTCTTGCAGACGAAGGCTATACTGTGGTGGCAGGTTGTAGCCCCTCACGCGATCCAGCGCCATGGCTTAACCAACAGTCCGAACAAGGTTATCAGTTTCATGCATCAGCCATTGATGTCACTGACTGGGACTCCAGTGTTGCTGCCTTTCAGCGAGTACGCGATCAACTGGGGGAAGTCGATATTCTGGTAAACAATGCGGGCATCACACGAGATCGTCAATTTAGTCGTATGTCCGCCGAAGAGTGGCGAGACGTGATAGACACGAACCTAAATAGTTTGTTTAATGTAACTAAACAGGTTGTTGACGGCATGGCTCAGAAAGGGTGGGGGCGTATTATTAATATTGGTTCGGTCAATGGTCAAAAAGGCCAATTTGGTCAAACGAATTACGCCACTGCCAAAGCAGGCATGCATGGTTTTACTAAAGCGCTTGCCCAAGAGTTCGCAACAAAGGGCATCACAGTAAATACCGTGTCTCCTGGCTATATTGGGACTGACATGGTAAGAGCCATTCGTGAAGACGTGCTCGAAAAAATTATCGCTACCATTCCGGTGCGACGTCTGGGCGAGCCCAATGAGATTGCTTCTATGGTAGCTTGGCTAGCATCTGACCAAGCCGCTTTTGCTACAGGAGCCGATTTTTCATTGAATGGTGGTTTGCACATGAGCTAACCCTCTCTTCGCCGCTGATTTAAATCACTACTGATTTTTAATTATGACAAATACAAACAACACACCCGACTCTGCGCGACTAATTAAAAAATACCCCAATCGGCGCTTATATGATACGCAAACGAGCGCTTACATTACATTGGCCGATGTAAAGCAGTTGATACTCGGTCATGAAGTCGTTCAGGTGGTGGATGCAAAATCTAACGAAGACATTACCCGAAGTGTATTGCTACAGATTATTCTCGAAGAAGAGGCTGGGGATGTACCCATGTTTTCAGCCGATGCTCTGGCGCATATTATCCGTTTTTATGGCAGTACTATGCAGGGTTTGATGGGTAGTTATATAGAAAAAAACATCCAGGCTTTTATTGAAATTCAAGAGACTATGGCAGAGCAATCTAAAGGGTTGTATGATGCGCAGCTTGGTCCAGAGGCATGGACACAATTCATGGCTGGTCAAGCCCCTGTACTGCAAAATGTGATGAATAATTACATAGAGCAAAGCAAACATTTATTTGTGCAAATGCAAGACCAAATGCAAGATCAGACTTTTTCCATGTTTAATGCGTTTCCTTTTGCGATGCCTACCCCTCCAAAGAAAAAAAAATAAACTAGCGCTGATCTTATGTCTACCCAACCGAACAATCCCTTGCATGGGCTTACCCTAAACCAGCTGCTTAATGCTTTGCTCGAACATTACGGATGGGAAGGGCTAGCGCAACACATTTCTATTAATTGTTTTAAATACGAGCCTTCCATTAAATCGTCTCTGCATTTTTTGCGTCGCACGCCTTGGGCACGCACCCAAGTTGAGCAGTTATATCTGCGCACTTTTTGTTCTTCCCAAAAATAAAAATTACTGAGCCAAATCTAACGGTTTTTAGGCTCGATAATACAGAACATTTGCAGCAAACGCAGCGTATGACTAGTTTGTTTAAATGCTCTACTTATGAGATGGATCCGGTAGGCCTCGACCTCTATTTCGAGCGGCAGTGCATTGTATTAAGATTGGTTTTAGCGAAGACGCGGTTTGTAATGCGGCGTATTAATGGGGGTTAGCTGTATGAAAACACCATTTATGCGTGGCGTTTAGAGTTTGGTGTGTATCCCAAGATACAGCAGTTAAATTCAACTGCTGTATTAGAAGAGACGGCCACGATTTCTGTGAGCTAAAACGTTATCGCTTTTTACTAGATATACAACGGTAGATGTAGCAGACAAAAAAAGCCCCAAACAAATGTTTGGGGCTTTTTAAATTTGGTTGCGGGAGCCAGATTTGAACTGACGACCTTCGGGTTATGAGCCCGACGAGCTACCATGCTGCTCCATCCCGCGTCAGAAATATAAGTATAGGTTAAGTAAATAAAAAAAGCAACTATTTATTTGGGGTAGTCTAAATAAACGGGTTGCTGGCTCAAAGACAGGCTCCGGTATCGCTTATTTAATAGCATTAATGTTTATATATTAAGAAAAAAGCCCCAAGCACAATGGCTTGAGGCTTTGCTGTGTGACGTAGCCGTTAAGAGCTGCGCAAGACGAAGCATTTACATACCGAGTAGGTTGGGCAGACCCAATGAAACGACTGGTACATAAGTGACAATCACCAAGAACAATAACAGCAGACTGAGCCACGGTAGAGCAGCACGAATCACTTGGCCTATAGACATGCCCGTAATGGCTGAGGTCACAAATAGGTTTAAGCCAACTGGTGGTGTGATCAAGCCAATTTCCATGTTGACCACCATAATAATACCAAAGTGGATAGGATCAATACCTAGCTCCATGGCAATGGGGAATAAAATGGGGGCCAAGATTAGAATAATTGCAGAAGGTTCCATAAAGGCACCCGCTACAAGTAAAACTAAGTTCACTACAATTAAGAACATCCAAGGCTGTAGACCGGCCTCGGTCACCCAAGCGGTAATTTGTTGTGGGATTTGCTCGGTAGTGAGTACGTGTGCGAACAGCATAGCGTTAGCAATAATAAACATCAGCATAATGCTGAGTTTTGCTGACTCTAAAATAACTTTAGGTGCTTCGCGAATGGTCATGTCTTTGTAGACAAACAACGCAATAAACGCAGAATACACCGCAGCTACTGCAGCCGCTTCGGTTGGGGTAAACATTCCTGAGTAAATACCGCCCAGGATGATAAAAATAAGCAATAAACCCCAAACAGCGCGTCGCGCTGCCGCAAGCCACTCTCGTAAACTAACACGAGGCATAGCAGGCAGATTGCGTTTAACGGCAATAATATAAATTACCACCATTAAGATCAATCCGAGCAAGAGGCCGGGCACTACCCCTGCCATGAAAAGATTGCCCAAAGAGGTCTCTGTGGCAGCAGCGTATACCACCATTACCACGGAGGGCGGAATAAGAATACCTAGCGTACCCGCGTTTGTGACAATCCCTGCAGCAAATGCTTGGGGGTAGCCAGAGCGTACCATTCCAGCAATAGCAATAGAGCCCACCGCAGCTACCGTAGCTGGGCTAGAACCAGATAGCGCAGCAAAGAGCATACAAGCTAATACTGAGCCAATAGCTAAACCACCACGAATATGACCCACACACGCATTGGCAAAGTCAATAAGACGGCGTGCGACCCCGCCAGTTGTCATAAACGAACCGGCAAGCAGGAAGAAGGGGATGGCTAATAAAGTGTAATGCTCGCTTGTTTCGAAGAGCTTAATAGCTAGTGAACGCACTGTGTCTGGGCTAAAGAGCATGATTGTGGTGGAACCAGCTAAGCCTAGAGAAATGGCCACGGGAATTCCCATGAACATTAGAATAAACAGCGAGACGAATAAAAATAAAATAGTCATGTCGAGGCCTTAGTCGTTTGCTGTAAGTTTGGCGGCATCTGCAGCCTCATCCATTAGGCCTAGACCGAGCTGCTCTTTAAAGACAATACGGTATAAGATTTCCAGGTAACGAATAAACACCAGTGCAAAACCAAATGGAACAATCATTGCAATGTGCCATTGTTTGACGCCGTATTGACCGAGATCGTCAGCGCCAATATTGGCTAGCATGAGAGTATGAAACCACTCATAGCTACCGTAAGCGAGTAGGCCGGCATAACCTAGGCATGCCAAGCAGGCAAGTAGCCCAATTACACGCTGCGTTTTGCTGCTTGTAATCTTGACGAGGGCGTCAACGCCAATGTGGCCACCTATACGTACCCCGTAGGCAATACCAAAGAAGATCAACCAAGCAAAAGTAGCTTTGGTGATGGCGTTGCTCCAGGTCATGGCTTGAGCCATATCGAGTAGTTGATCGCCGATGGAGTAAAAGAAATCAGAGACAGTTGCACTGCTCTCGAATAAGCCACCAAAATAATAAAAGACAGCGTAAAAGTTATTTAATAGCACATATACAAATGTGACTAAGGTCATTACCGTTAAGAGAAAAACGATAAAGCCTTCCTCGAAGCGATTCCAGAGTGTTTCGAGCATCTTCATGATGTGGCTCCAGGTGCTTTCGGTGACAGAGGGAAAAACATAAGAAGTAGGTAATAAACCCAACGCAGCCAGAGCTGCGTTGAGTTAAGTTGGTTAAGAAAAAATAAGCTGTGAAGAATTATTGTTTGTTAACCGCTTCGGCGGCTTTAATGCGCTCGGCACCAATTTCATCTTCAAATTTTTTCCAAACTGGGCGCATGGCATCACGCCATTGTTCACGTTGCTCTGGAGTGAGGTAGAGCACTTCAGTACTACCGGAATCGATAATGGACTGTTTGTCACGCTCGTTTAGCTCAGCAGCGTGTTTGTTTACTTCGACGGTGACTTCGTCCATGACCTCGGACAGGGTGCCACGTATATCGTCAGGTAAACCATTCCAGAACTTGGTGTTGGTAATAACCATGTAATCTAAAACGCCATGGTTAGATTCGGTGATGTATTTTTGTACCTCGTTCATCTTTTGTGAGTAGATGTTGGAGTAGGGGTTTTCAGCGCCGTTAACTACGCCTGTTTGCAAACCTTGGTACACCTCGGAAAAGCTCATTTTGCGGGGAATAGCACGCAAGGCTTTAAATTGTTCGTCCAGTACGGCCGATGCTTGTACACGGAATTTTAAACCGCGAGCATCTTTAGGCTCAATTAGTTTTTTGTTAGCTGAAAGTTGTTTTAAACCGTTGTGCCAGTAGCCTAGACCGGTAATGCCTTTGTCTTCCATGGAGGTCAGTAGCTCTTGACCGACTTCACCTTTTTGGAAACGATCGACCGCTGCCATATCGTCAAACAAGAAAGGCAAGTCATAAATTTGGATAGGCTTGGAGTAGTGTTCAAACTTAGCTAAGGATGGCGCAATAATTTGCACATCACCTAAAAGCAAAGCTTCCATTTCTTTACCGTCACCAAATAAAGAAGAGTTTGGGTACACCTCTACTTTAACTTTGCCAGGCAAACGCTCTTCGGCTAGTTTTTTAAATAGCAGTGCGCCTTGCCCTTTAGGGGTATGCTCGGCCACAACGTGTGAAAATTTAATAGTAATGGGATTGTCTGCGTGAGCTAGACCCGCAATACCAAAGGTTAAGGCTACTACCATTGCCTTAGCTGTAAGCTTAATCATGAGGGATCTCCTTTTGGGTTTGGGTGCCTTAATAAAATTGGTACTTTAAGGCTCTCTTATGTGTAGCGCTAATATTGTAGCGATAAATTTACAAATCACAGTAGTTTAAAATAGCTTGGCTTGAGTTGAGTCAAAGCTACAACTAAAGTCGTAGAGCAAATACTTTCTATTTTGAAGCAAATAGAATCAAGAAGAAATAAGTAGATATGCCTAGAACCTTATGGTTTACCTTTAATGGTTGAAGGTAAAATGTTGAATCGACAAAATTTTTATCAATAGATTAAAACGGTTAGTTTGGTTTTTGCCGCTATACGGCGTCAAGCGCAACTAACCCAACAGTTCAACCAGTTATTTGACCAAATAGACGTGTTGGTTACGCCTACGGTGGGTTTTGCTACACAGCCCATAAGTGTAGACAGCATTACATTGAGTGCGGATCAACACGATCTATTTACGGCGATTACCCACAACTGCGCGCCTTTTAATTTAACTGGTCACCCCTCTCTTTCTATACCGTGTGGAGTGGTAGAGCACAACCTACCTGTAGGCCTGCATTTTAGGGCGTGAATATGCCAGTTGGATTTTATTACCTAAGTCTAACCGTATTTGTAGTGGTTATTTATTTGAAGGACTAAAGCGCGTCTGGTTGCTGCCCACCTAGTCATGTTCAGTGCTCTAGGGTTTTCCCTCATCTTAATCATCTAAACATATATATGTTTAGATGATAGTATGTAGATATTCTCTGAAGGACTGACTATGACTCTAATTATTATCATTGCCATATTATTAGCAATTGCCATTGGGTATAAAACCAAAATAAACATTGGCTTGTTTGCTATCGTGTTTGCCTACCTAATCGGCAGTTTTGGCCTTGATTTATCCGCCTCGCAAGTGGTGGGTTTTTGGCCTATACGCATATTTTTCATTATTTTTGCAGTTACCTTGTTCTACAACGTAGCCATGGTGAATGGTGCTTTAGAAAAGCTAGCCAATCATTTGCTGTATGCTTGTAGAAATTTTCCTGTTTTATTGCCCTTGGCCATTTTTGCTTCGGCCACCATTATTGCGGCATTGGGTGCTGGTTTTTATACTGTTCTGGCTTTTATGGCACCTATGACTTTGTTGTTATGTCAGAAAACGGGTATGAGCAAAATCATAGGGGGCATGGCTGTTAACTATGGGGCTTTGGCTGGAGCCAACTTCATGACCTCCCAAAGCGGGGTTATATTTAGAGGCATTATGGAAGGGGTAGGCGTTAGTCCAGAACAGGCTTTTACTAATTCCACCGCCATTTTTGTGGCTACTTTTGTGATTCCCATAGTGGTGATTGGGGGCTATTTGCTGTTTAATCACAAAAATCTAAATATTCAAATTACCGCTGAAAAACCAGCCCCTTTTGAAGCCAAACAAAAGCAGTCCATTATCTTGATTATTATTTTGATGGCTGTAGTGCTGGTTATACCCATTCTTAATCTTATTTTTCCCGATAATCACACTATTAGTTTTGTGAACTCCAAAGTAGATATAGGTTTTATGGCAATTATTTTTGCTGTAATTAGTCTACTTTTAAAGCTGGCTGACGAGAAAAAAGTTATAGCTTTGGTGCCTTGGGGGACACTCATTATGATTTGTGGGGTAGGGATGTTGATCGAGGTGGCGATTAAGGCTGGCGTGATCAATGTATTGTCTGATTGGGTATCTACCACCATCCCATTTTGGATTATCCCTTTAGCTATGTGTGTAATAGGCGCTTTTATGTCGCTGTTTGCCAGTACTTTAGGGGTGGTCACTCCTGCTTTGTTCCCCATAGTGCCTGCTATAGCCTTGGCAACAGGTTACAACCCTGTGGTTCTGTTTGTTTGTATAGTGGTAGGAGCCCAAGCTTCGGCCATTTCACCTTTTTCTTCGGGTGGTAGTCTTATCTTAGGTTCTACACCTCAGGGCATAGATCAGTCCAGCTTATTTAACGATTTACTTTTCCGGGCCGTACCTATTGGCTTTGTAGCTGCTTTACTGGCTACGTTGGTGGTACAAGGAGTTTTGTGATGAAATACGTTGATACACATGCCCATATTTTTAATGCAGATATTCCAGTAGTAGCAGGTGCGCGCTATAGTCCTCATCAAAGCGCATTGGTAGAAAGCTATATTAGCCATTTAGATCACTACGGTTTTGACTATGGGGTGCTTATTCAGCCCAGCTTTCTGGGTTATGACAACAGCCAAATGCTACAGGCTATTGCGGCTTATGCGTCCAGACTCAAAGGAATCGCTGTGGTGCCCCCCGATAGTTCTTTGGCTGCTTTACAAAGTCTTAAAGCTCAAGGCATTGTAGGTGCGCGTTTAAATTTATTTGGCCAAAATGTGCCCGATTTAACCCTACCTACGTGGCAGATGTTTTTGAGTCATTTAGCCCAGCTTAACTGGCAATTAGAATTGCATTGTCCACCGGCTTATCTTAGGCAGCTAATGCCTGCCTTAGAGCATTTTGCTGGGCCTATTGTGTTGGATCATTTTGGGCGGGTGGATCCAGTCAAAGGGACAGAGGACAAGGACTATCAGTTTGTACTCAAGCACCTAGACCCCAGCCGCTATTGGGTTAAAGTTTCAGCTTATTATCGTTTAGGGCAAACTGAAGCCGCCATGCAGCAAGCCCGCCAAGCGTTTAATTTATTATTAGAGCACGGTATGGCAAAACGTTTGGTTTGGGGCAGCGATTGGCCACATACTCAGCACGAAACATTAGTCGATTACCAACAAAACTTTGATTTTTTACAAAACTTGGTTCATGATTCAGAGCTAAAACAAGCCATCCTAGGCTCTAACGCCATTCATTTATATGGTTTTGAACCCTAATATTTACTAAAGATAGTTTGCATGGCCCCTTTTTCATCTATTCCTGCCCGTGCTTTAGAGCAGCTTAAACTGCCTTTGTATGAACGCATCCGTCTAGACCTACAAAGTCGCTTAGTCGAACAAGCGTGGGATCCGGCGCAGCCCATCCCTACTGAACAAGTACTGGCACAGGAATACAATGCGTCTATAGGCACCGTACGTAAAGCCATAGAACACTTGGTTCAAGAGGGCCTGCTTTACAAAGCCCAAGGCCGCGGCACCTTTATTAAACAACCCGATTTCAAAGGCTCTTTACTGCGTTTTTTTCGTTACCGAAATCAGTTAGGGGTACAGGAAATACCTGTAGGGGTGGTTAAATCAGTCAAAAAAGTCCCTCCTGTAGCCGCTATTAATCAACAATTAAAAATTGCCAAAAACGTAGCACTTATTCAATTAAAGCGTATTCGTTTAGTCAAAGACCAAGTAGCTCTAAGCGAACAAATTTGGCTACCCGAACCCATCTTCGCGCCCTTGTTAGACTTTGCTCCCGCAGATTTTGGCAATTTGCTGTACCCCTTTTATTACCAGCACTGTGGTCAGTTTATTTTTTCAGCCAAAGAAACCCTTTCGTTTACCACCGACCATACCGACACCGAGCTAGGCACCCAGCCCAACGAGCCCTTGGTGCAAATAGAACGCGTGGCTTATAACCTAGAATCCAAGCCCGTGGAATACCGCCTTTCATATGGGCAGGCGCATAATTTTAAGTATGAAGTGCGTATTGCTTAAAAATAAGCAAGTAGCTATTGTGCGAATCGTTTGAACTCAAGGTACATGGGCCTAATACGGACGCTTTGAACTGGAAATGCGCTATAGAGGGTCCTTTAACGAAGGTATGCAGCGCTATCATGAGAATCTTATAGGCAGAGCGCAGGGGCTAAAGCCATTAAATTTTTTATAATAATTACCCAATGAAAAAGCCCCAAACAAAAATTGTTCGGGGCTTTAGAATTTGGTTGCGGGAGCCAGATTTGAACTGACGACCTTCGGGTTATGAGCCCGACGAGCTACCATGCTGCTCCATCCCGCGTCAGATTTGTTATAATAGCCTATGTAAAAATAAATAGCAAGGCGCACTGGGAAAAAATATAAAAATGAAGGAAAATGAAGTACAGCGCACATTAGAAGCGGTATTATTATGTTCAAGGCAACCGTTATCTATACAACAGTTGCGCAGAGCTTTTGAGCCTTTTGAGCTATCTGCGGATATAATAAAAGGCCATTTAGCTGAATTACAGCAAAGTTGGCAGGATCGTGGCTTAGAACTAGTCCAAGTTGCAAGCGGGTGGCGCTTTCAAAATCGCGCCGATATTCAACCTTATTTATTGCGCTTGCAGAACGAAAAACCTGCTCGATACTCCCGCGCTACACTTGAAACCCTAGCTATTATTGCTTGGCGTCAGCCCGTAACACGTGGCGACATCGAGGACATACGCGGGGTGGGGGTATCGACTCAAATTATTCGAACGTTAGAAGATCGTGGCTGGATAGAGGTGCTCGGTTATCGCGACGCACCCGGCAAGCCCGCATTGTTTGGGACCACAAAACAATTCTTAGATGATTTGTCATTACGCTCCATTCAGGACTTACCAGCTTTAGACTCGTCACAAGAGATTGATGTTATTCAAAAAGCCTTATCAGATTCGCAAACAGACCATAGTGATTATGCTCCTTCTGATTTGGGCGTTGATAGCGAAGATAAATAATATTCAAGGAGTTTTTTAGTCCAATGACTGATACCACACAGCCAGCTGCCGACGGGGCGGTGGTTGCTTCGACCTCTGCACCTAAAGGTAAAGGGCGCAAATTACGCACCCCTTTTAGGCGTCGTCGCGGTGATGCCGTACAAGAACAAAAAACACGTAAAAACACCGGCAGTACCCCTGATCAACCTCTGCTTGAGACCGATAAAGCCGCGGCCCCTGTAAATCGAAGACAGCGCGCTAATTCCAAAAAGTCACGACCAACACGACAAAAGGATGATTCAGAGTTAGGTTTGTCTTTTTTAGAAAATACGGAACATACAGCTCAACGTTTAGGGCGTTTCCTGAGTTCTGATGCGGTTAAGCCCAAGCTACACAAAGTTCTAGCAGATGCTGGTATTGGCTCACGTCGTGAAATGGAAGAGTTAATTGTTTCAGGGCGTGTTTCTGTAAATGGTGAGCCTGCTTATATTGGTCAGCGTGTAGCGACTGAAGACGTAGTGCGTGTTAACGGTCGCATCATTAAACGTCCCAATGCCGATAAGCCTCCTCGTGTTATCCTTTATCACAAGCCTGCGGGCGAGATCGTTAGCCATGACGATCCCGGCAAGCGTGAAACGGTTTTTTCACGTTTACCTAAAATTAAAGTAGGTAAATGGTTATCGGTAGGGCGTTTAGATTTAAACACCGAAGGCCTATTGATCTTTACCACTTCGGGTGACATGGCACACCGCTTTATGCACCCGCGTTTTGGTGCTGAGCGTGAGTACGCGGTCCGTGTACTTGGCGAGTTAACCCCCGAGCAAATAAGTCTACTAAAGACGGGGGTTGAGCTTGATGATGGTATGGCTCAGTTTGGCTCTATCGAATTCGTAGGCGGCGAAGGCAGCAATCGTTGGTACCGCGTTACTATTTTTGAAGGCCGCAACCGCGAAGTGCGCCGTATGTTCGAAGCCGTAGGTTTAACAGTAAGTCGCTTAATTCGCACACGCTTTGGTGAGGTGGTCTTGCCACGCAATCTGCGCCGCGGTCGTTGGGAAGAGCTTTCTCCAGAAATGGTTACAGCACTGATGGTGCGCTTAGGCTTATTGCGCACGGACGGTTCTGTAAACGAAGGGCATCAGCGTGGTGGGCGTCGCTCTCAGCAGCCCTTAACCCACGATAGCGCGATGCCGCCTGGTTTTGAGCGTCCGGAGCGTCCTACGCGCCGTATCCCCCGCCACAGCTCTGGTTTAGGGCAGCCCTTATTGGTGGGCGAGGCAGCAGGCACAGGGTTGCTTGTTAGTGGTGGTTTAGCAAATGGCCACCCCGATGCAGGCCGTTCTGGTCGTACTCAACGGGGCAGCAAGCGCTCTGCGCCAACAGGTTCAGGGCAGCGTCGTTTTGCCGAGCGCAAGGCGGGAGGGGAAACACGACGTGCTACACGCACTGGTGCAGGTCGTCGTGATGAGCGTCAGCCAGGTGCGGGTGCGCATGAGTCTAAATTAGGACGCGTAGGTCGCCGTGGGCGCTAAACCTAAATTTAACTGGCTATGCGAGTTGAGTGTTGTTTAAACACCGACTTGCTCACTGCTTAATGAGATAGCCTTATAATCTACCAAGAAAAGTTTTAATTTTCTGTTAGAATATAGGGCTTAATACGGTCTTTTTGTAAATGGGTATCTTAGGTATCATCATAAATAAAAGATCGTGCAGCTCTTTAGAGCATCGTTTAGCAATGAACTGATAGCGTATATGCGCTATACAGTAGCAGTGGGCTGGCATACAGCCCATTTTTTTTGGATTTTATGACAGATATTTTTGCACTAACTCAAGAAAGCCTGTTGGGTACCGACATAGAGCTCGTAGATGTAGAGCGTGCCCCAAAAGGCTTGTTACGGGTTGTTATTGATCATCCCGGTGGTATTACTATTGACCACTGTGAGCAGGTCTCTAAACAGCTGTCGCGCGTTTTCGAGGTAGAAAACGTTGACTATAACCGTCTCGAAGTGACATCCCCAGGAGTGGATCGTCCTCTAAAGCGTTTGGCTGATTTTGTCCGTTTTTCAGGTGCGCGTATTGAATTGCGTTTGTTTGAGCCTGTAAACAACCAAAAGGTGTTTCGCGGTTTGCTGTATGCGCCCGAGGGTCTAGAGCCTTCTCAGGCCACAGCAGATACTGAATTTGTGTTAGAGCTAGAACAGTCTTCGGGAGACGTACTCGATTTAACTTTCTGTTTTGATGATGTTGATCGAGCCAAATTGGATCCCATTCTTGATTTCAAGGGTAGAAAGCGATGAGTCGCGAAATTCTTTTGCTAGTCGATGCACTGGCGCGTGAAAAAGGCGTAGAGCCAGAAGTCGTATTTGGGGCCCTCGAAGGGGCATTGGCATCTGCCATGAAAAGACGCTTCGAAGAAGATGTGGACATTCGCGTAGACATAGACCGTAACACCGGCGAGTACGAAAGTTATCGTCGTTGGTTGGTTGTGCCAGACGAAGCCGGTCTTCAAGAGCCTGATAAACAGGAAATGTACTCAGACGCTCTCGAGTACGCACCTGAGATCGAGGTGGGTGACTATATCGAAGAGCCTCTTGAGTCGATTGAGTTTGGTCGCATTGGTGCTCAGGCCGCAAAGCAAGCCATTTTGCAGCGTATTCGTGATGCCGAGCGCGAGCAAATGTTAAACGACTTCCTTGATCGTGGTGAAACCATTGTATCGGGCACAGTAAAGCGTATTGATAAAGGCGACGCCATTATTGAAATGGGCAAGATCGAAGCCCGTTTGCCGCGTAGTGAAATGATCCCCAAGGAAAACATCCGCATGGGCGACCGAGTCCGTGCTTGGGTACAACGCGTTGATCGTGCTGCACGTGGTCAGCAGGTGTTTTTGTCACGCACCGCACCAGAGTTTATTCGCGAACTATTTGAAAACGAAGTTCCCGAAATCGAGCAAGGTCTACTAGAGATTAAAGCCGCTGCTCGTGATGCGGGTGTTCGCGCTAAAATAGCCGTAATCGCTTATGATCAACGTATTGATCCTATTGGTACATGTGTAGGTATGCGTGGTTCACGCGTTACAGCAGTACGCAACGAGCTTGGCGGCGAACAAGTAGATATTGTTTTATGGTCCGAGGACCCGGCCGAGTTCGTTATTGGTGCTCTAGCACCAGCTAACGTACAGTCCATTTTGGTCGATGAAGACAAGCACGCCATGGATGTGGTGGTCGACGAGGAAAACCTGCCCAAGGCTATTGGTTCGCGTGGTCAAAACGTGCGCTTAGCTTCAGAGCTAACCGGTTGGCAAATCAACATCATGACGCCTGAGGAAAACCAAAATCGTCAGGCCGAAGAGCGCACCGAGTTACTTAATCTTTTTATTCAGCGTTTAGATGTGGATGAATCCATAGCTGAAGTATTGGTTGACGAGGGCTTTACGGGTCTTGAGGAAGTCGCTTATGTGCCTCTTCAAGAGCTGCTTGATATCGAAGAGTTTGATGAAGAGCTCGTAGATGCCTTGCGTACCCGCGCCCGTAATGTACTGCTATCCGATGCGATTGCCAAAGAAGAATTGGTGCAATCCGTAGCGCAGTCATTACAAGAATTAGAGGGAATGACTCCTGATATTTTGGCAAGTTTGGCAGCAAAAGGGGTGCTAACCCTAGATGATCTAGCAGAGCTTGCTACGGACGAACTCGCTGAGATAGCTGGCTTAGACAGCGCAGAGGCCAGTGCCTTGATTATGCGTGCCCGAGCCCACTGGTTCGATGAGTAAGCGATTCATGCTTATACGCCGCCTCTACAGGCGGCCATTAGGGTCATATTTATTAGAATAAGTCGTTATAGAGAGAGTCGAATGCCGAGTAACACAGTTGAACAGTTCGCCAAAGAGCTAAAAACACCCGCTGAAACGTTGTTAGAGCAACTGCGTAGTGCAGGGGTTCAGGTAAAATCGGTAAACGATGTCATCACTGCAGCAGATAAGGCTAAATTGATGGAGTCGGTTCGGGGCGATAAAATTACCCTAACGCGCCGTAAAACATCTGAGATACGCCAAGCCGACGGCTCGGGGCGCTCGCGCACTATCCCTGTGGAAACACGTAAACGACGTGTTTTTGTAAAACGTGATACTACTGAGTTATTGGCAGAGGCTGAAAAAGCACAGGAGCAGGCTGTAATAGCTGCAAGCACAGCAAAAGCATCGACTCAGTCCAACGAAGAAGCGGTCAAGGCTCCTCAGCCAGCCGCTGATGTGTCGGCTCCAGTAGCCCCCAAAAAAGATGCTCCTAAAGCAGAGACTACAACTCAAGTAGCTCCAAAGGAAACCGCTCCTAAAGCGGAATCCCCAGTTATACCATCACCCGCCGCGCCTCAGGCCGAGCAGGGTGCCGCACCAACCGAGCAGTCTGTGACGCCTTCCGCTCCCGCTTCAAAGCCAGAGCCTACGCCAGAAGTAAAACAGACTCCAGTTAACAAACAGCCTGATTCTGTGGAAAAGGCTGATGAGGTAAAGCCTGCCGTGGCAGAACAGACGAAGAAACAGGATAACGTGGTCGAAGATAAAAAATCCTCCCCCAAAAAATCAAGCCCTGCGCGCAACGATCAACCTAAAGGTCGTGGTGCAGCATCTAACAAACCTCGCCCAGCAACCAAGACCGTGGCTCCGGCAGCAGATCGTCACCCGATTTCTGATGCCTCTACGGACCCAGCCGCTGAGCGTGAGCGCGAGCGTGCACGACGCGCTGCAGCGGAAGAAGCCGCAGCCATCAGTGAAATGCTAAATCGTCCACGCAAGGTTCTGCGTGCTGCTGAACCCGAAAAAGAAACTAAAAAAGCGACGAAAACAAGCAGTAAAAAAGAAAATAAGGCTTCAGAGGTTAAAAAAGTTGCTAAGCCAGCCAAGGCGGCAGATAGTGCATGGACGGATAATCGTCGTAAAACATCCAAAGCCGATGTAGCTGCTGCGGCAGCTGGAAAAGAGTCTTGGCGTGCATCTTCCCGTGGTGGTCGTCGCGGTCGTCGTGGTCGCGAAGACGAGCAGCGTCAACAGCAGCCTCAACAGCCCGAGTTCATCTCTCGTGAAATTGCGGTGCCTGAAACCATTACCGTGGCTGATCTGGCGCATAAAATGTCCATCAAGGCCACAGAGGTTATTAAACATCTGATGAAACTAGGTCAGATGGTCACAATTAACCAGGTGCTTGACCAAGAAACCGCAATGATTTTGGTCGAGGAAATGGGGCATAAAGCCGTGTTGGCTAAGCTGGACGATCCCGAGTCCTTCCTCGAGGACGTATTTATTGGTGAAGTCGAAGAAGAGGGTCGTGCTCCAGTTGTGACAGTGATGGGTCACGTTGACCATGGTAAAACCTCTTTGCTTGACCACATTCGTCGCGCCAAGATTGCGGCTGGTGAAGCCGGTGGTATTACTCAACATATCGGTGCTTACAACGTTAAAACTGGCCGTGGTACGATTACTTTCTTAGATACTCCCGGTCACGAGGCGTTTACTGCTATGCGTGCGCGCGGTACTAAGTCTACCGACGTAGTGATTTTGGTGGTGGCCTCTGATGATGGTGTGATGCCTCAAACTCGTGAAGCGATTCATCATGCACGCGCTGCTGGTGTGCCGCTTGTGGTTGCCATCACAAAAATTGACAAGCCCGAAGGAAACCCCGAGCGTGTTAAACAAGAGCTCGTAGCCGAAGAGGTGATTCCCGAGGAATACGGTGGTGATGTACCTTTTGTGCCGGTTTCAGCGCGCACAGGTGAAGGTATTGACGAGCTACTTGAAAACGTATTGCTGCAGGCAGAGATGCTAGAGCTAACTGCACCAGTTAATACACCCGCACGTGGTACGGTTATCGAGGCTCGTCTAGATCGTGGTCGCGGACCTGTAGCCACTATATTGGTTCAAAGTGGTACGTTGCATCGTGGTGATACCGTGCTTGTAGGGGCCAGTTTTGGTCGCGTTCGTGCCATGACAAACGAAACAGGGAAAAACTTAGCTGAAGCGGGCCCATCTATTCCGGTTGAAATCCAAGGTCTTACCGAGGTTCCTGCCGCTGGTGACGAACTCATTGCTATGGCTGACGAACGTAAAGCTCGCGAAATTGCATTGTTCCGTCAAGGTAAATTCCGTGATGTAAAACTAGCCCGTCAACAAGCCGCTCGTCTTGAGTCCTTGTTTGAAAATGCTGGTGAAGAAGCCAAAGTGCTGTCTCTCATCATTAAAACTGATGTCCAAGGTTCCCAAGAAGCCCTGGTCAGCTCTTTATTGAAGCTAGCTACCGACGAGGTCAAGGTTCAAGTTGTGCATGCAGCAGTGGGTGGTATCTCTGAAAGTGATGTCAACTTGGCTATTGCTTCTAATGCCGTTATTTTGGGCTTTAATGTTCGCGCCGAAGCCACTGCTCGTAAACAAGCCGAGCTCAATGGTATTGACATTCGTTACTACAACGTAATTTACGATGCGGTTGATGAGGTTAAAGCCGCTCTGTCTGGCATGTTAACTCCCGAGGAGCGCGAGGAAGTTATCGGTATGGTTGAAATCCGCGAGGTCTACCATATTTCTCGCATCGGCAAGGTGGCTGGTTGTATGGTTACCGAAGGTATGGTTAAACGTGATTCACAAGTCCGCTTGTTGCGTGACAACGTGGTCATTTGGACAGGCCATCTCGACTCCTTACGTCGCTTTAAAGACGATGTGCGTGAAGTACGTCAGGGCTTTGATTGCGGTATTACTTTACGTGGTAACAACGATCTCGAAGTGGGCGACCAGCTCGAAATCTTTGAAATTAAAGAAATTGCCCGTACTTTATAATTTTTATGGCAAGACATAAATCCAAACCAGCAAGCGGGCGTAACGTCCGCTTAGCCGACCAGATCCAAAAGGATCTGGCCGAGCTTATCCAGCGTGAAATTGATATGTCTAAAGCAGGTCTTATCACCTTAACAGGGGTAGACCTGTCGGCTGACTATGCTCACGCCAAAGTTCACTTTACCGTTTTGGGCGCAGAGCCTGAAACAGCAACAGAGATTCTTAACACCAAAGCAGGTTGGTTGCATTCACAGCTTTATAAAATGCTGCATATACACACTGTACCGACTTTGCGTTTCTTCTATGATGATCACGTAGTGCGCGGTATGGAGATGAGCAAGCTCATCGAGGAAGCAAACCGCCCATTTAACGCTGCGGATCTCAAGCCTGACGACGACCCCGACGATCGCTCCTGATCGGCTGCCGTCAATTAACTGTAGGAATTATAATCATGGCAAGCCGACGACGTGGACGCTTGTTGGACGGCGTGTTGCTGTTAGATAAGCCCGAAGGTCTATCCAGTAATCACGCTTTGCAACGCGCTCGTCGAGCAATGGACGCGCGCAAAGCCGGTCATACCGGCACTTTAGACCCGTTTGCAACAGGCTTATTGGTATGTTGTTTTGGGAAGGCTACTAAAATTTCGGGGTTGTTACTCGATGCAGATAAAGCCTACGAAGCCACCATCCAATTAGGAACTGAAACTGATTCAGGTGATCTAACTGGCACAGTGGTGGCAACGGCAGACAATTTTTCAGGTGTAACACCAGAGCAAGTGGATGCCGTTTTGCCTCAGTTTCGTGGCCCTATCCAACAAATACCACCTATGTTCTCTGCGCTGAAGCGCGATGGCAAACCGTTATACGAGTACGCTCGTCAAGGGATAGAGCTTGAGCGCCCACCACGTGATGTGGTGATTCATCAGTTAGAACTGATTTCATTTATGCCCACCGAATTACGCGTTTTTGTGCATTGCAGCAAAGGCACGTATATTCGTACATTAGCCCAAGATATTGGTCGTGCTTTAGGTTGTTATGCGCATTTAACCGCATTGCGGCGCACGCAAGTTGGGCCTTTTTCCATAGAGACTTCGATTGAACTCGAGGCCTTACAAAACCAGTCCGAGCCGGAAACTACGCTGATTGCTTTAGCCGATTTACCGGATGGATTACAGCTAGACAATCTCAAGAAGGATGCACTATGACTCGCGCCTTGCGCAATGTGGCAATTATTGCCCACGTTGACCATGGTAAAACAACCTTGGTTGACCAATTACTTAAACAATCCGGTACTTTCCGTAGTAATGAGCACGTGTCCGATCGTGTGATGGACTCGGGTGATATTGAAAAAGAACGTGGTATCACAATTTTGGCTAAAAACTGTGCGGCTGAATTTGAAGGCACGCATATCAACATTATTGACACTCCCGGTCACGCTGACTTTGGTGGTGAGGTAGAGCGCGTTCTTTCTATGGTGGATGGCGTGTTACTGTTAGTGGATGCGGTCGAAGGGCCAATGCCACAGACACGTTTTGTAACACGTAAAGCCTTAGAGTTAGGCTTAAAGCCTATTGTGGTCGTCAACAAAATCGACCGTGGTGGTGCACGTCCTGACTTTGCAGTGAATGAGACTTTTGACTTATTTGATAAGCTAGGCGCTACAGACGAGCAATTGGATTTCCCTATTATTTATGCTTCTGGTTTATCCGGATTTGCTGGGGATAATCCCGATATTCGTGAAGGCGATATGCGTCCCTTGTTCCAAGCCATTTTGGACCACGTACCTCAACGTGAAGACGATCCTGATGGCCCGTTGCAATTGCAAATCTGCTCTTTGGATTACAACTCATATGTAGGTAAGATCGGTGTAGGTCGAGTCAATCGCGGTCGTGTTCGTGCTGGTCAAGAGGTAGTAGTTAAGTTTGGCCCCGAGGGTGAGAGCATAAAAGGTCGAGTCAATCAGGTACAGACCTTTAAAGGTTTAGATCGTCAACAAGTGGCAGAAGCACAAGCAGGCGATATTGTTCTTATTAACGGTATCGAAGAAATTGGTATTGGCTGCACCTTAACAGACCCTCATCATGTTGAGGCTTTGCCTTTGTTACGTATTGATGAGCCAACCTTAACCATGAATTTTATGGTGAACTCCTCACCTCTAGCAGGTCGTGAAGGCAAGTTCGTTACAAGCCGTCAAATTCGTGATCGCTTAGATCTAGAGTTGAAGTCAAACGTAGCGTTACGTGTTAATGATACCGGCGATGACACCACCTTCGAGGTATGTGGTCGTGGCGAGTTGCACCTAACTATTCTTATTGAGAATATGCGTCGTGAAGGCTATGAGCTAGCGGTGTCACGTCCTCGAGTGTTAATTCGTGAAGAAAATGGGGTTAAGTTAGAGCCTTACGAATTATTGACGGTTGATATCGAGGATAATCATCAGGGCGGCATCATGGAAGAGTTAGGTCGTCGTCGTGGTGAGCTACTGGATATGCAGCCCGATGGCAATGGCCGTACTCGTCTTGAGTACCGTATTCCAGCGCGTGGTTTGATCGGTTTCCAAGGCGAGTTCATGACTCTGACTCGTGGTACAGGCCTGATGAGCCACATTTATGATGAATACCGTCCTTTACGTGAGGGTGCTGTGGGTGAGCGTCGTAATGGGGTGTTAATCAGTCAAGACGATGGTGAAGCCGTTGCGTATGCGTTGTGGAAACTCCAAGAACGTGGCCGTATGTTTGTAAGCCCTAATGATCCCGTTTACGAGGGGATGATTATTGGTATTCATAGCCGTGACAACGATTTGGTTGTAAACCCTATTCGTGAGAAAAAACTCACTAATGTGCGCGCTTCTGGCAAGGACGAGCACATTGATTTGGTGCCACCAATTCGTTTAACCTTAGAGTACGCGGTTGACTTTATTGATGACGATGAGTTGGTTGAGGTAACACCTAAATCGATTCGTTTACGTAAACGCTACCTTAAAGAGCACGAGCGTCGTAAGCACGCTCGCGATGATTACTAATCATTAGCGTTATGCGTAAAAAACCCCGCTTTTAAAAGCGGGGTTTTTTTATCGGTATTGCTATCAACAATAAAAAGATTATTTTAAATTACCCGATAAAAACTGCTGTAAGCGAGGGCTGGTTGGATTATCTAGCAACTCTTTAGGTGTGCCTTGTTCTTCGATCACCCCTTGGTGTAGGAAAATAAGCTCATTGCTGACATTGCGTGCAAACCCCATCTCGTGTGTAACCACCAACATGGTGCGGCCTTCTTCGGCTAACTGTTGCATGACTCGTAGTACGTCCCCGACTAATTCGGGGTCTAGCGCTGAGGTGGGTTCATCAAACAACATGACCTCGGGCTCCATAGCTAGAGCGCGAGCAATTGCTACCCGTTGTTGTTGACCGCCCGACATATGAGCGGGGTACTGCTTAAATGTAGTGGGAGCTAGGCCGACCTTATTTAAATAGTGTTCTGCGCGTTCTTGGGCTTCAGCACGACTTAGTTTAAGTACCTGAGTGGGTGCTTCCATCACATTAGCAAGCACGTTCATATGTCCCCACAGGTTAAAGTGCTGAAACACCATCGCCAAGCGGGTACGCATTTTGCGTAAGGTGTTGAGGTTGGAAATTTTGACCTGACCTTTGTGATGGATGGCTTCAACATGGTCATTATCTAGCTGCACTTTGCCTTGATCGGGTAGTTCAAGAAAGTTAATGCAGCGTAAAAAAGTGCTTTTGCCTGAACCGCTAGAGCCAATAATGGAAATCACGTCGCCAGCTGCTGCAGCTAGGGAAACACCTTTTAGCACCTGATGCGCGCCATAGCTTTTATGAATGTTTTGTACTGAGAGCTTGGGTGTAGTCATAGTGATTAGTGGGCTGTAGTGGGCTGTAACGGTGCCAGTAGGCGTTTTTCTAACAGACGGAAAATACCCACAAATAAAAAAGAAACGCTGAGATAGATCAGTGCAGCAATACCATACGAAGCAAAGGTTTCGTAGGTGGCAGAGTTCGCATCACGTGCTATTTTTAAAATGTCTGGCACTGTAGCGGTAAAGGCTAAAGAGGTGGCATGCAGCATTAAAATGATTTCATTGCTGTAGCCTGGTAAAGCGCGACGTAAGGCCGATGGCAAAATAATACGGCGATAAATAATACTTTTTTTCATGCCATAAGCCCGTGCCGCCTCGATGTCACCCGCGGGCGTTTGTCGGATGGCCCCGGCAAAAATTTCAGTTGTATAGGCAACATTGTTTAAAACTAAGGCTAAAACCATGCAGTTAAAGCCACTTTGAAAAAAAGCATTCAATGCAGGGGTTTGCTTTATGATTTCAAGGCTGTACATACCTGTATAAATAAATAGTATTTGTACATACAGCGGCGTGCCCCTAAACACATAGGTAAAAAACCAAATGGGCTTGGCGATATAAGCGCGTTTTGAATTGCGTCCTATAGCCATAAAAATAGATAATACAAAGCCAATGGCTAGGGATAGGGCTAACAGCCAAAGGGTAATAGCAAGTCCAGAGAGCTGGCCGTTATTGCTATAGAGGTAGGCTTGCCAAAATTCTTCTAAAACGGTGTTCATAGCTCAGCTCGTTTTACGCCTACAGAATAACGTTTTTCTAATAGGTACAGGACGGCATTGGATACGGTGGTTAAGGCCAAATAAATTAAAGCCGTAACACTAATGAAGAGAAAGACTTTAAAGGTTACGTTACCCGCATTTTGTGCCACTTTGACGAGGTCGTTCAGGCCAATTAAAGAAACTAAGGCAGTGGCTTTAAGTAAGACTTGCCAATTATTGCCTAGACCAGGAATTGCATGGCGCATCATTTGTGGAAACTGAATACGGCTAAAAACCTGCCAGCGTGAGAAGCCATAGGCAACAGCAGCCTCGGCTTGACCTGCAGGAATAGCCATAAAAGCGCCACGAAAAGTTTCTGTAAAATAAGCGCCATAAATAAACCCTAAGGTGAGCACGCCCGCAGAAAAAGGCTCTATGTCGATATAAGGCAAATGAAGCGCATCGGTAAATGCATTGAGATAGAGCTGCATACTAAAGAAAATAAGCAGCAATAGCACTAAATCAGGAATGCCGCGTATAAGCGTAGTGTAAAGTGCAGCCACAAACCGCGCTACTCGGTTTTTAGAGAGTTTGGCGCTGGCCGCAATTAGCCCTAATAGTACTGCCACAATCAAGGACAGGATGGCTAATTTAATGGTTTCCCAAGTGCCCGCTACTAGTTGCGGACCGTAACCCATTAATAACATGAGAGTGAAGGATAAAGACTAAATCAATCACAAAACCCGTCTTAAATGCGGGTTTTGTGGGCAAATCCGTTAATTATACGGGGCTTAATGGCCAGATGGTAGCTCAATTGTCTGAGGCTGAAAGTATTTTTCGCTAAATTGCTGGATGGTACCGTCTGCAAGCATGGCCTTGATGGCCTCGTCTACGGCAGCTTTAAGCTCTTTGTTGCCTTTGCGTAAGCCTATGGCAATGGGTTCGTTAAGAATAGGACTATTATTGATAACAGCACCGGTAAGGTGATAGTTAGCGCCTTCGGGTTTGCTGAGAAAGCCATCTACAGCATTGGGGGCCTCTTGGAATGAGGCGTCAATACGTCCTGCCGCTAAATCAGTAAATGCGTTGGTGTAGCTAGGATAAGTGATGACTTCTACGCCTTTTGGGGCCCATTCTTTGCGGGCATAGGTCTCCATGGTGGTGCCTTGTTGTACACCTACACGTAAACCTTTTAATGACTCGGCGGTAGGCTCGAGGTTTTTATCTTTAGAGGCTACGAGACGTGATGCCACAATGTATAAAGGAGTAGTGAAATCAATGACTTTACGGCGTGCATCGGTGGCTGTCATGGTTGAGTTGGCAAGATCAAACTTGCGTGCCTGAAGACCAGGGATAAGGCTGTCAAAGGACTGGTCAACCCAAACGCACTTGGCCTCTAGGCGCTTACAGATTTCATTACCAATATCGATATTAAAACCTTGAATTTCCCCATTTGGAGCAATGAACTCGAAAGGAGGGTAGCCGGCTTCAGTAGCAATGCGAATTTCTTTGAAATCAGCGGCTTGGGCAGCAGCGGATACGGTAAACAATGCAGTAAGGGCTAAACGTATTAAATTCTTTTTCATCTTTAATCCTTGTCATAAGGCATTTCTTGTGGAAGTGCCGGTGCTTCCTCGGGTTTAGAGGCAAAGCCTGAGCAGCAGCTTTGAATAATCTGCATGACTTCGTCAAGATCGTCTGTTAGGGTGATTAAGTTTACGTCATTTGGCGCGATGTACGCATGACTAATTAGTTGGTCTTTGATCCAGTCGACCAGACCGCTCCAAAAGCGAGTACCTACGAGTACAATAGGTGCAGGTGGGTTTTTGTGGGTTTGGACTAGGGTTAGGGCTTCGAACAGCTCGTCTAGGGTGCCAAAACCACCAGGTAGGGCCACATAGGCTGCGCTATGCATAAAAAAAGTAGCTTTGCGCGAATAGAAATACTCAAACTGTAAACTATGTGTTTGATATGGGTTATTCGTGGTTTCACGAGGTAGTCGAATATTCAAGCCCACACTTTTGCCACCAGCCTCGTAGGCTCCTTTGTTTGCGGCTTCCATAATACCTGGCCCACCACCAGCAATAACAGGAAAGCCTGCCTTGGCGAGCTTTTGGCCTAATTGCTCCGCCAACGCATAGTGTTGATGGTCTGTTTTAGTGCGAGCACTACCAAATACACTTACACCCCAGCCAATTTCCTGTAGAGTATCAGCAGCAGTTTGTAGCTCATTGCTGATCACAGGTATTTGTATAGCTGCCGGTAAACGAACGATTTTATTATTAGACATGAAAAAAACCTTGTTGCTAGTTGATGGATCCAGTTATTTGTATCGTGCTTATTATGCTATGTTTCGTAGTAATTTAACGAATGCACGCGGTGAACCTACTGGAGCCATGTACGGTGTCATCAATATGTTGCGTAAACTTTTACAAGATATTGATGCTGATTATATGGCTTGTGTGTTTGATGCAAAAGGGAGCACGTTCAGAGATGATCTGTTTGCGGACTACAAAGCCCAGCGTGAATCCATGCCTGAGGACCTAGCACAACAGGTCAAGCCATTGCACGAAATCATTCAGGCAATGGGTTGGCCCTTGCTTTGTGTGCCTGGGGTTGAGGCGGACGACATAATAGGCACTCTAGCACATCAAGCCACAGAGCATGGCTTACACACTATTATTTCCACGGGCGATAAAGACTTAGCACAACTGGTCAATGCGCAAGTTGAGCTGATTGACACCATGAAAGAGGAACGACTGAATGAGGCGGGTGTTGTAGAGAAATACGGAGTACGACCCGATCAAGTCATTGATTACTTAATGTTGATGGGGGACACCTCAGACAATATTCCTGGTGTACCTAAAGTAGGGCCTAAAACTGCGCAAAAATGGATTCAGCAGTATGAGACTTTAGATAATTTAATTGCACATGCGCATGAGATCAAAGGGGTTGTGGGGAATAACCTGCGCGAGTTTATTCCGCAGTTCGAATTAACACGCCAGTTAGTTACCATTCGCGTTAATTGCGATCTGCCACCTGAAGCCTGCGAAATCGATCACCTGCTACCTAAAGCACCCGATAAGGCCAAGCTAGAACATTATTACAATGAATACGGATTCAGAACTTGGTTACGTGAGCTGACAGGAAATGAAGAGCAGTTACCGCGCCAAGACCGTAGCAAATCACCCGTTTCGGATGAAAAAGCAGAGGCTCCTCAGTTAGCGGTACCTACTTTGCCTAGCATTGAGCACCCAGAGTACGAAACCGTAACTCGCCCCGAGCAATTGCAGCAATGGCTTGAGCGCATAGAAAATGCTGAGCTAGTCGCTTTGGATACTGAGACCACCTCTTTAGACCCAATGCAGGCACGCTTAGTTGGCTTATCGTTATCTGTAAAGATGGGGCAAGCTTGTTATATTCCTTTAGCGCATACAGGCATGGAGCAAAGCAAGCAGTTGGACAAAGCCGCTACCCTAGAGACGCTGCGCTCTTGGTTTGAGTCCACGCAAGCAACCAAAGTATTGCAAAATGCAAAATACGATAGCCATGTGCTGGCTAACGAGGGTATTCGGCTGCAGGGTATTGCTCATGACACGATGTTGCAAGCGTATGTGTTAGAGGCTCATCAGCGCGTGAGCATGGAAGAACTGATGCAGCGCTGGTTGGGTATTCAAGGCACCTCTTATGAAAGCATTTGCGGCAAAGGGGCAAAGCAAATTGGTTTTGCGGAGCTCGATATCCCCACGGCGGCTCATTATGCGGCTGAGGACGCTGATATGACCTTACGTTTGCATCACGTACTCTACCCTCAGATTCAAGCCCAATCAGGTCTGCTGCGTATTTACGATTTAGAAATCCAAACGTCCGCTGTGTTAATGCAAGTAGAACGAAACGGTGTGGCTATTGATAGTGCGTTGTTGCAACAGCAAAGCCAAGACTTAGGCCAGCGTTTGGTCGACTTAGAGCAACAGGCTTATGAGCTGGCTGGGCAGCCTTTTAATATGAACTCCCCTAAACAAGTGGGGGAAATCTTATTTGATAAGCTGGCTCTACCCGTCAAGCGTAAAACCGCCAGTGGTGCTCCTTCTACGAGCGAGGATGTTTTACAAGAATTAGCACTAGACTACCCGTTGCCTAAATTAATGTTGGAATACCGGGGTATTGCCAAGCTTAAATCCACCTACACCGACAAACTGCCTAAGATGGTCGATGCCACAACAGGGCGGGTGCATACGCGTTATGCGCAGGCGGCCGTAATTACAGGTCGATTGGCTTCTTCTGATCCAAATTTGCAAAATATTCCTATTCGTACACCCGAAGGGCGTCAGGTGCGTGATGCTTTTGTGTCCTCATTAGGCAAGGTGGTGTCCGCAGACTATTCGCAAATTGAATTGCGCATCATGGCTCACGTCTCAGGAGATAAAAACCTCCAGCGTGTGTTCGAGGAAGGGGGCGATGTACACCGAGCGACGGCAGCAGAAATTTTTCATATCGAACCAGCAGCCGTCAGCGCCGAGCAGCGCAATGCGGCTAAAGCCATTAACTTTGGGCTGATCTACGGTATGGGGCAATATGGTTTGGCTAAAAACTTAGGCATTAGTAATGCGGCGGCAAAGTCCTACATTGACCGGTACTTTGCACGTTATCCAGGTGTGGCTCAATACATGGAAGCCATTAAAGAGCAAGCAAAGCAGCAAGGCTATGTAGAAACCGTTTTTGGTCGTCGGTTGTATTTTCCCGATATTAACGCCAAAGGGCCTCGGGCTGCTGGCGCTCAGCGGGCTGCCATCAATGCCCCTATGCAGGGTACGGCAGCAGATTTAATTAAAATGGCTATGGTCAATGTGCAGCGTTGGCTCTCCGAGCAGAACATGCGCACCTTAATGGTAATGCAGGTGCATGATGAATTAGTCTTTGATGTGCCTGAAGACGAGGTATCCGCATTGGTTGAGGCTTTGCCTAAATTGATGTGCGACGTTGCGCAGCTAGATGTGCCATTAATAGCCGAGGTAGGGGTGGGCGCTAATTGGGGGCAAGCCCATTAAATGCCAACTCCTTGATCTAGGTGTAACTTTTACACGAGGAGACAGTGTTATGCATAAGTGGGTTTGGTTAGCCAGTGGTGTCATAGCATCATGCAGTACCGTGCTCTGGGCGCAAGACTTCAATGCACGCGCGCCGCATGGGGCCGAGCAACAGCCGGCATTTGCGCAGCAAACGCGGGCTCCTCTAATTCAAGATCAAACGCAGTTGCTAACCCAGGTGGTAGCTGAGGGCTTAGAGCACCCTTGGGGCATGACTCAATTACCCGACGGCAGATGGTTGGTAACCGAGCGCCCTGGCCGACTACGTTTAATTACAGCGTCAGGGCAAGTATCAGAGCCTATTCAGGGCTTGCCTGAGGTAGATGCTCGTGGTCAAGGTGGGTTACTTGATGTGGTGGTTAAGCCCGATTTCACAAAAACGCGGCAGCTGTGGTGGAGCTATGCCGAGCCACGTGGCTCAGGTAAAAATGCGACAGCCGTAGCCACTGGCTACTTGTCGGCAGATGAGCGTACAGTGCAAGAGGTACGTGTTATTTTCCAACAACAGCCTGCTTGGGATTCCACATTACACTTTGGCTCGCGGTTGGTGTTCGATGCACAGGGTAAATTATTTGTGACTACCGGCGAGCGCTCTGTCCGTTCTGCACGTGGGTTGGCCCAAGATCTTACTACGCATTTGGGCAAGGTATTGCATATAGACCCCCAAGGTGGTGCATCGACGAAAGCCCCTATAGCGCCGCAGGCTTTACCCGAGATCTGGTCCTATGGGCATCGCAACATTCAGGCAGCAGCCTTAGATCAAGCAGGGCAGCTTTGGACTATAGAGCATGGGCCGCGTGGTGGTGATGAGCTTAACCAACCACAGCGAGGCTTAAATTACGGCTGGCCTATTATCAGCTATGGTACTGAGTACACGGGGTTTGACGTGGGCAAAGGCTTAACAGCTCAAGAGGGAATGGAGCAGCCTGTGTATTATTGGGATCCTGTTATTGCTCCTTCAGGGATGAGCTTTTACGAGCACGATCTTTTTACGGGCTGGCGTCATAGTTTGTTAGTAGGGGCTTTAGCTGGACAGGCCTTGGTTCGGTTAACCATAGAGAACGGTCGTGTGGTTGGCGAGGCGCGCTATTTACAAGGTTGGGCGCGTATACGTGATGTGGCTGTAGCGGAAGATGGTTCGGTGATGGTGCTAACAGATGCGAAAAACGGGGCACTAGTACGCTTACGCCCCGACGATAGACAGCTTGATCAAAAACCCTAAAACGTAAATTGACCCCAAAAGGCTGGAGAAACCTCCGGCTTTTTTGGGGTCAATTTAATTAAAAAATTAGTGTTGCAGAGCGCGAATGCGATCCTCAATGGGTGGATGTGATGCAAACAAGGCACCTAAAGAGCGTCCGCCGGCAATACCTGAGGCCTCGAACGATTTGGGCAGGTCGGAGACTTCTACATTACCAAGTCGAGCTAGTGCATTAATCATTGGGCGAGGCGAGCCCATGAGCTGTGCAGCACCAGCATCGGCTCTGAACTCACGCTGTCTAGAGAACCAAGCCACAATAATTGAAGCCAAAACGCCAAAGACGATTTCACAAACAATAACCGTTACGTAGTAACCGGGGCCAATGCCATCGCGGTCATTTTTTAGTAAGACTCGGTCTACGAAGTAGCCCACTACACGTGCAAAAAATATGACGAAGGTATTGACTACGCCTTGGATCAGCGTCAGGGTGATCATGTCGCCGTTGGCTACGTGGGCGACTTCATGGCCTAAAACCGCAGCAACTTCTTCTTGGGTCATGCTTTGTAAAAGGCCGGTGGAAACAGCGACTAACGCATCGTTTTTAAAAGCACCCGTGGCAAAAGCATTGGGCTCACCTTCATAAATGGCGACCTCGGGGTGCCCAATACCTGCGTTATCGGCCAGTTGGTGCACAGTACTGACTAACCAGGCTTCTTGTTGATTGCGCGGGTTGTGTGGGTCAATGACATAAGCACCTGTACTGCGCTTGGCCATCCATTTGCTCATAAGCAAAGAAATAATGGAGCCCGTAAAACCTACAACCAAAGAAAATATCAGCAGCTGCGGCACATTGATACCAGAGCCTGCAAGAAAACGATTGGCACCTAATAGGTTAAGAATAATGCTAAGAACCAGCATTACTGCTAAGTTGGTGGCTAAAAATAAAAAAATTCGCTTCATGCGTATACATCCTATTGCTAGATGAAAGTGTCAAGCAAAAAAGTCAGAGTGTCCGACTGTTGGTTGTTAGAATGATCCAATTGTATCGTTTAAATGGACGCAGAGTATAGTAATGATTTGCGCCAGACCTAGGGTGATTTTACATGCAGTCGTTGTGGATGTTGGTGGCCTGTGCCATGTTTGCTCTGATGGGGGCTTTTGTGAAATTTGCTGCCGACTATGATGCTAACATGCCGCAAATTATACTTTTTCGCGGCTTACCATCCGTATTATTAATTTTCTTTTGGGCTCTCTACCATAAAAGGAGCTTACGCCCCCTTAGCTGGAAAGCGCATCTGTTACGAAATGGTTTTGGTGTTAGCTCAATGTGGTTGGGTTTTACCGCACTTTCTATGTTGCCTTTGTCCACAGCAATTAGCCTGAACTATACTGCTCCTCTATTTATTGGCGTGTGGATGTTGTTTTTCGGTGGTACCCAACGAGACCCTATTCGTATTCTGGCCGTACTACTTGGGTTTTTAGGGGTATTGGCCGTATTGCGTCCTAGTATTAATGCCAATGACTTGCCTTATGCCTTACTTGGATTATTAGCGGGTTCGTGTGCGGCAGTAGCCATGTTGCAAATTCGTCAATTAGGACGTTTAGGCGAGCCCGAGTGGCGCACCGTATTTGTATTTTCATGCTTTGTTTGTTTTACGGGCTTGGTGGCCTTAGGGTATTTGGGTTGGCCGCAGATTCATTGGCAAGCTTATGCCGCTTTAGCAGGGGTGGGCATTAGTGGATTATTTGGTCAGTTGGCTATGACGCGAGCGTTTGGCCTAGGTTCCACCTTGCTAACAGCTGTTTTGCAATACTCCACCATTATCTTTGCCGCGGGTTTAGGCATTGTAATTTGGTCTGATGTGCCCGATACCGTGGCGTGGGGTGGCATGCTATTAATTATTACTTCGGGGTTGATTTCTGCTTGGCGCACCTATACGGAAGATCGCATTATGCAGGGTCAAAGTCCGACTCGTTAAAACAAGGAATTACTATGTCTGAGCTACTTATTAGCGCCGTACAGTTGCAACAGTTATTGCATGAGCCCGATGTGGTTGTATTTGATGTGCGCCATGATTTAATGAATCATCGCTTAGGGCGTCAACAATACATGCAAGCCCATATTCCTGGCGCGTATTTTCTAGATAATGAGGCTGAGCTAGTAGGTGAAGCGAACGGTACCAATGGCAGACATCCATTGCCGAACCTAGATGAGTTTGCGCACTTGTTGTTGCAGTATAAGATTACCCCTCAAACGCGTATTGTTGTCTATGACGCTAGCCAAGGCCACATGGCAGCGCGTACATGGTGGATGTTGCGATGGGCCGGCTGTGAGCGGGTCATGATTTTGGATGGGGGCTGGCAGGCTTGGCTAGAGGCGGGTGGTTTGACAGACTCGCATTTGATCTTGCCAGCGGTATTAGAAAAACACCATGAAGTTAGCCCAACAACCAAACAGCCTACCGTAACGGCAGAGCAAATAATGCAACAGTTGGATCAGGCGCGCTGGACTTTAATTGATGCGCGCGCTGCGGAGCGTTACCGCGGTGAAAAAGAGCCTATTGATCCTGTTGCTGGTCATATACCGGGCGCGTTGAACAGGCCCAGTGCCATGAACCTGCAGCCTAATGGTCTTTTTAAGCCGGCTGAGCAGTTACGGGCAGAGTTTAATGAGTTGCTAGGTTCAACACCTCCTGAGTCTGTAGTTTGTTATTGCGGATCAGGTATTACGGCGTGTCATAATCTGTTTGCTATGGAGCTAGCAGGTTTGCATGGGGCTAAACTCTACCCTGGTTCCTGGAGTGAGTGGGTGGCCGACCCCCATCGACCCCGCGTGCCATGATGGTGTTTTGAGTTTGCGGTCTAATTGCGGGTAAAATAGATCGGTTATACATAAATTAACGGAATAAAAGCATGTCTGAACATGATGTAAGCGACGCGTTGCCTGATGATTTCGAGGGGGCATTGGCAGCCTTGGAGCAACTGGTCGCTCAAATGGAAAGTGGTGACTTGGCCCTAGAGCAATCTTTAGTTGCTTACGAAAAAGGGGTGCAACTTGCTCAGGTTTGCCAACAACGTTTAGATAAAGTAGAGCAGCAAGTTCAAGTGTTGCAAGGTCAATTAATGCGTCCTTTAACAGAGATTCCTACCGGTCAGGATTAACGTATGTCTCAGAAACAACAAAGTCAGCAGTGGTTAGAACAACAGTTAGAGCGAGTTGAAGCTTTTCTAGAGCAGCAGATGCCTAGCGCTACATCGGTACCTGCGACGTTGCACGAAGCCATGCGCTATGCTGTGCTGGGTGGTGGCAAGCGCGTACGCGCCGCGTTGGTGTATGCCGCTGGCGAGGCTGCTCTTCAAGGGGCTGAAATCAGCTCGGCGCAAGCCAAAGCTCTAGATCATGCTGCCGCCGCTGTCGAGTTAATTCATGCTTATTCCTTGGTGCATGACGATTTACCGTGCATGGATGATGATGAGCTTCGTCGAGGTCGCCCCACAGTGCATGTTGCCTACGACGAAGCCACGGCAATGCTAGTCGGAGATGCTCTGCAACCATTGGCTTTTGAGTTTTTGGCGGCTATGCCTATTGCGCCTGCGTTGGTAGTACAGGCTATAGCGGCGTTGGCTAAGGCGGCTGGCAGTCAAGGTATGGTGGGTGGTCAAGCTATCGATTGTGCAAGTGTAGATAAAGCTTTAAGCTTAGACGAGTTGCGTCAAATGCATCGCATGAAAACAGGCGCAATGCTCGAGGTATCGGTGCTGTTAGGTGGAATTGTAGCTGGGGCTAGCTCCTCAGCACGTCAACATCTTACGGATTATGCCCAAACGATTGGTTTGGCTTTTCAAGTGGCTGATGATGTGCTTGACGTTACAGCGGACACAGCCACTTTAGGTAAAACGGCAGGAAAAGACGCTGCCGATAACAAGCCAACTTATGTATCCATAATGGGCTTAGAGGCGTCGCAGCAGCTTTTGCTCGAGTTAAAACAACAGGCGCAAAAAGCTATCTTGCCTTTAGGGGCTGGCGCACAAAGCCTAAATGCTTTAGCTGGTTTTATTGTTGACCGAAATCACTAACTAGCTCCGCAATCGTCCCGATTAGGTCTACAATAGACCCTATTTGATTTACTTTATAGGCGCTATAGCGCCTATTTTTTGCCCAACACGACTTGTATGGCTAATGTATCTTTGCAGCATATTCAATCTCCTCAGGACCTACGCGCTCTTAAACGTGTAGACCTAGATCAGATCACTAACCAGTTGCGTGAATATATACTGCAATCGGTAGCGCGTACTGGTGGACATCTTTCTTCAAACCTAGGCACCGTCGAGCTTACGGTTGCTTTGCATTATGTGTTTAATACGCCACATGATCGTATCGTGTGGGACGTAGGGCATCAGTCCTATCCACACAAGATTTTGACAGGAAGACGTGACCAGATGGCGAGTTTACGCCAATACGGTGGGATTTCTGGTTTTCCAAAACGCTCTGAGTCAGATTATGACGATTTCGGCACAGCGCATTCGTCGACGTCTATTTCTGCCATTTTAGGTATGGCGGTCGCTTCACGTAACCAAGGCATTCCCCGTCAGCATATTGCTGTGATTGGCGATGGTGCTATGACCGCTGGGATGGCCTTTGAGGCCCTTAATAATGCTGGCGTAACGCCAGACATTAATATGTTGGTGATACTCAATGACAATGATATGTCGATTTCACCTCCAGTAGGGGCATTAAATCGTTACTTTGCACGCTTAATGTCAGGGCAGTTTTACGCGAAAGCGAAAAACGTAGGCAAAGCGGTATTACAGCATGTACCGCCTATGTTGGAACTAGCGCGTCGTTTCGAGGGGCATGCCAAAGGTGTGCTTACAGCGGCAACTTTATTCGAAGAACTAGGCTTTAATTACGTGGGTCCTATTGATGGGCATGATTTAGACTCTCTTTTACCCACGTTGGAAAATTTGCGTAATCTAGGCGGGCTGCAGTTTTTGCATGTGGTTACGCGCAAAGGACAAGGGTACAAATTAGCGGAAGCCGATCCTGTGCTTTATCACGGGCCGGGCAAATTTGATCCGGCGGTGGGTATTCAAAAGCCCGCAAAACCAGGGCCAACTACCTTTACTCAAGTGTTTGGTCAGTGGCTCTGTGATCAAGCGGCTGCCGATGAAAAACTAATCGGCATTACCCCTGCCATGCGTGAAGGTAGTGGGATGGTGCAGTTTGAGAAACAGTTCCCCAATCGGTATTTTGATGTGGGAATTGCCGAGCAGCATGCAGTTACTTTTGCTGCAGGGCTAGCCTGTGAGGGTCTGAAGCCCGTGGTCGCGATTTATTCCACGTTTTTGCAGCGTGGTTATGATCAGGTAGTGCATGATGTGGCGCTCCAAGACCTAGATGTTACCTTTGCCTTGGATCGTGCGGGCATAGTGGGGGCCGATGGGGCAACGCATGCCGGTAATTATGACATTGCATTTTTGCGCTGCTTGCCCAAAATGGTGATCAGCACACCATCAGACGAGCATGAAACACGCTTATTGCTCAATACATGTTATCAGTACGCGGGTCCAGCCTCGGTGCGTTATCCGCGTGGCGCTGGCTGTGGTGCAGAGGCAACTGACACATTGGATGTGGTGCCGGTCGGCAAGGGCGTTATACGCCGCCAAGGGCAGAAAATTGCTATCTTGGCGTTTGGTACATTGCTGCAAAATGCGTGGCAAGTTGCAGAGGCTCACGACCTAACGTTGGTCGATATGCGTTTTGTAAAACCGTTGGACGAGACCTTGTTGAGTCAACTGGGCTCTAGTCATCAGGCGTTTGTTACTCTAGAAGACGGGTGCGTTATGGGTGGGGCGGGTAGCGCCGTTCTGGAGTTTCTCAGTGCATCAGTTCAGCCTATACCGACGTTGATGTTGGGGTACCCCGATCGATTTATTGATCACGGCGATCAAAAGCAGCTGCACCAAGAAATTGGCTTAGATAGCATGGGCATACAGCAAAGTATCGAGAGCCGTTTTGCCGAGCTCTTGGCTAAAACGACTAGCTAAAGCCCACATTGAACTCAGGACATCCTAGGGTTTAAGCCTCAATCATTGAATAATAAACCTATTGATTTTTATTTATATATACACGTAATAGCGTAAACCGGAACCATTATGTCTACGATGACTACACCAGTAGAAGCCATGCCTGATGTTCAAAGCAGTGTGGATACACGCCATATTCCTATTCAAAAAGTAGGGGTGCGCGATGTGACCTATCCAATGCTAATTGATACAGGTGCAGAGGCGTTGCCTACGGTGGCCGAGTGGGAGCTAACAGTAGCTCTGCCGGCCGAGGAAAAAGGCACGCATATGTCACGTTTTTTGGCCTTGCTCGAGCAGCATCGTACCCAGCCTATGACTATGCAGGGTTTTTGTCAGATGACAGCTCAGATGCTAGAGCTGTTAAATGCAACAGAGGGCGATGTGACTGCCAGCTTTCCTTATTTTATTAACAAGGTGGCACCTGTGTCTGGGGTGGCGAGCTTGTTGGACTATCAGGTCAGCTGGGCTGCAAATGCGGTGGCAACAGTAGATAATGACGTTGATGTGCAGTTTGAGTTAACGGTATTGGTGCCCGTTACCAGTTTATGCCCATGCTCTAAAGCCATTTCAAAATACGGAGCGCACAATCAACGCTCTCATGTAACGGTATCTGTCGTGGCGCATCCAGATCAGTTAGATATTAATCAGCTGATTCAAACCATTGAAGCGCAGGCCTCATGCGAGCTGTGGGGGCTGCTAAAACGTACAGATGAAAAATACGTTACCGAACAAGCCTATGAGAATCCAAAATTTGTTGAAGATTTGGTGCGTGACGTAGCTGTGGCTATAAAGCAACTCAGTGGCGTGCAGGGTTACCGTATCGAGGCGGAAAACTTTGAGTCCATTCATAACCATTCGGCTTATGCTGTGGTTGAAGGCTAGTTCCCTCCAGCGAAACCATAGTGCATTGCTTTGGTTGGGCGGTGGTTGGGGCAATACTTTCACGGTAAATAAAGTGTGGGTTTTAAGTGCAGTGCTTGCGCTTAAAACCCATTTTGCGTTATAGTTATAGGCTTATTCTTTGCTCGAATTTTACTAATTTTGCTATTAAATGGGTGAAATCGGGCTGTCAGGCTCATTAGAGCGATATCCACAAGGAGTCATACATGCGTCACTACGAAGTGGTGTTTATTGTACACCCCGATCAAAGCGAGCAAGTGCCCGCCATGATCGAGCGCTACGAAGCCATTATTAAAAACGACGGCGGTCAAATCCATCGCCTAGAAGACTGGGGTCGTCGTCAGTTGGCTTACCCTATTCAGAAACTCGTTAAAGCGCATTACGTTTGCTTAAACATCGAAATTGGTCAGTCCACTTTAGACGAGCTAGAGCATTCTTTCCGTTACAACGACGCGATCTTACGTTATTTAATTGCTAAGACCAAAGAAGCTCCTGAAGGCGCATCAGTAATGATGAAGTCCGTCGAGCGCGAAGAAAGCCGTAAAACTGCAGCCACTGCAGACACACGCGCTGACTATGCAGCTGCCGACGAAGAAGAGGACGAGGACGAAGAGTCCGAAGACTAATTGCAGTTAGGTGAATTATTTACGTTTTCAAGGGTGGGTGGTCTCGATCAGCCCCTTACGTTATAGCCCAGCAGGGGTCGCAGTATGTGAACTCGTATTGCAGCATGACTCCACGGTAGAACAGGCATCCGTACCTCGTCAGCTTAGTTTCGAGACTGATGCGATTGCAATGGGCGATACGGCAGTGTTGGTTAGCTCCCTAGAAATAGGTCAGCTTTTAGAGATCCAAGGCTTTATTGCTCCCTTACGTAAATCATCGTCGCGTTTGATTTTGCACATTCAATCATTTCAAACCCCTAACGCGACGCCTAATGTGCTCGTATAACTAGCAAACGGTTCCACGCTGTATTGCGTATACCGTTTTACTGAATTTAAAAGAGGTTAATTATGGCTTTCGCTCGTAAAGGCAAAGAACGCCGTCGTCGTTTTGGTCAACAAAACCCCCTATTCAAACGCCGTAAGTTCTGCCGCTTCACCGTGGCCGGTGTGAAAGAAATCGACTACAAAGACTTAGACACTTTGCGTGATTTCATCCAAGAAAACGGCAAGATCATTCCTGCTCGTTTGACAGGTACCAAGGCAAACTACCAGCGCCAACTCGACACAGCTATCAAGCGTGCTCGTTTCTTGGCTTTGTTGCCTTACACTGACAACCACCAATAATCTGGGGAATAATCATGCAAGTTATTTTGCTCGAAAAGGTCGTAAACCTAGGTGATTTGGGCGATGTGGTGCGTGTACGCAATGGTTACGCACGTAACTTCCTCATCCCGCAAAAAATGGCTCGTCGCGCCACACCTGATGCTATTGCTGAGTTCGAGGCACGTCGTGCTGAACTAGAAAAAGCTCAAGCAGATCGTTTAGCTGCTGCGCAAACATTGGCTTCCAAGCTTAATGATTTACGTGTTGAAGTTACTCAAAAAGCGGGTGTTGACGGTCGTTTGTTTGGTTCCGTCACAACCATGGACGTGGCTAATGCTTTAGCTGCTTTGGGTTTCGAAGGCATTGCTAAATCACAAGTTCGTCAAGCAGATGGCGCTTACAAAGCGGTGGGTGAATACCCAGCAACCATCGTGTTGCATCCAGACGTCTCTGTAGATATTACAGTAGCTGTATTGGGTGATATCGCTTAAGACGTACAGTCTTGATGCATGGTACAGTTTGATCTGTACCAAATAAAAAGCCGGTGCAAGCCGGCTTTTTTTGTTTTATTTTGAGGGCTTATGTTAGAACAGAGTTCAACCGCAGAAGAGCATGAGCTAGGCTATTTACGCGTGCCGCCTCATTCTGTCGAGGCAGAGCAGTCCGTGTTGGGTGGTTTGTTGTTAGACAATGGGGCGTGGGATAGTATTGCCGATATTATTACAGATGATGATTTCTATCGCTTTGACCATCGTCTTATTTGGCAGCATATTACCCGCTTGATCGGTTTGGCGCGACCCGCAGACGTGGTGACAGTTTTTGAGTCCTTGGAAACAGCAGGCAAGGCCGAAGAGTCCGGGGGGTTGGCTTATTTAAATGCGCTGGCACACAATACGCCTTCAGCGGCAAATATCCGCCGTTATGCCGAAATTGTGCGCGAGCGCTCTATGTTGCGCAAGCTGGTAACTGTAGCCGATGAAATTTCTTCGGCAGCATTTGACCCTAAAGGCAAAGAAGCACGACAAATTTTGGACGATGCTGAAGCGCGTGTGTTCCAAATAGCCCAAGAGGGCGCTAAAGGCAATAAAGGTTTTCAGGATATCCAGCCGCTTTTAGCCCAAGTGGTAGAGCGTATTGACGAGCTCTATCACCGCGAAGGCGATTCAGAGATTACGGGTGTGCCCACGGGGTTTGTGGATTTAGACCGTATGACATCCGGCTTGCAGCCTGGCGATTTAATTATCGTAGCGGGGCGTCCTTCTATGGGTAAGACGTCTTTGTCGATGAACATTGGCGAGCACATTGCTATAGAACAAGGGCTGCCAGTTGCTGTGTTCTCTATGGAGATGGGGGCGGTGCAGTTAGCCATGCGTATGGTGGGTTCGGTGGGGCTGCTGGACCAACATCGCATGCGAACTGGAAAGTTAACCGATGAAGATTGGCCGCGCTTAACCCATGCGGTCAAAAAAGTGCAAGAAGCGCAAATATATATTGATGAAAGCCCTGGGCTTACGGCAATGGAGGTTCGGGCGCGGGCACGACGTTTAGCGCGTCAATGTGGGCAGCTAGGTTTAATTATTATTGATTACCTGCAATTAATGTCAGGCAGCTCGGGTTCTGAAAACCGGGCAACAGAAATTTCCGAGATCAGCCGTGCCTTAAAGGGCTTAGCGCGTGAATTAAATTGTCCGTTAATTGCGCTATCGCAGTTAAACCGTAGCCTAGAGCAACGTCCCAACAAGCGTCCAGTTATGTCTGACTTACGCGAGTCAGGGGCTATTGAACAAGATGCGGATTTGATCTTGTTTATTTATCGAGACGAGGTCTATAACCCAGACTCGCCAGATAAGGGGACGGCAGAGCTTATTATTGGTAAGCAGCGTAACGGCCCAATTGGAACGGTACGCGTTGCCTTCCAAGGCTCAAGTACGCGTTTTTTAAATTACAGTCCGGTTTAATACTAATTGAAATTGTGTTTTTACCCCTCTTTCTTTTCGTTTAGAAAGAGGGTTTTTTTTATATGATTGAAATAGGGTGTTTTTAATTGAAGAGCCTAGCGCAATGTTTCTAAATGATTGATGTTGCTTGTAAAAATTGAACCGTGAGATGCGTTAAGGTGAATGATAGTTAATAGAATATATAGGGAAATACTGTGTCTTTTTTTCAAAGGTTTAGTGTTAGAACTAAACTGATCGTCGGGTTTTTATTGATTTCAATTATTGGAGCCTTAATTGGTACGGTAGGATGGTTGTCATTAAACAACGTAAATCGTATGTCAGAGCGTATGTACAGCTACGAGACATTGGGCATACGTGATACGGCAGAAGCGCACGTGCAGCTGGTTGCTATTGGTCGAGAATTACGTAGTTTGTTTTTGGCGTCTTCTCAAAAAGACAGGCAGCAACGAGAGCAAACCATTCAGCAATTATTTCAGCAATTAGAAGGTACGCTAAAGCTAGGAGCGACGCGATTTACCAGTGCAGAAGACCTAAAAATGGTCGAGCGGTTACAAAACGAGGTGGCGGCTTATAAAGAGCGTGTGACCTACGTATTAAACCAGATCCAGGACGAACCTTTTTATCAAGAGTCAGATTTAACGACCTATATTGGTGCAGAGGTCGTCACCACAGGGGATAGGGCTGAGGAATTAATGGAGCGGTTAGTAGGGGACAAGGAATCCGCTGCTAGCACCTATAACACGGAAATTGCCTCAGTGTTTAATCGCTCTCTAGGTTGGCTAATTGGCTTCACCGCGGTAGGGGTGATTTTAGGTTTGGCTCTAGGGCTGCTCTTAGCGCGTCATCTTATGCAGCAATTAGGTGCTGAACCAGTGCGTTTACGTCAAGTAGCCAATGCGATTGCAGAGGGTGACTTAACTGATGACATGGAATCGGAGCGTATTTATCCGCAAAGCGTCATGTATAGTATTGCGCAAATGCAGACTGCGTTACGAGGTATTGTTAGTAATGTGCGTTCAAATACACAGCAAATGGCAGTGGGTCTGGATCAAATCGCTAAAGGGAATTTAGATTTATGTCAGCGTACAGACGAGCAAGCGGCAAACGTGACAGAAACGGCTTCTGCTATTAATCAAATAGCCAGTACTTTGCATTCTAATGCCGCTTCGTCTAACGAGGCAACGCAGCTCACTAGAGTGGTGCGTACCTCAGCGACCAACGGACAGGAAGCTGTTCATGCCACTATTGCCTCAATGGAGGAAATTAAGAAAGCGTCCGAGCAAATTACTAATATACTCGGTGTGATTGATGGCATTGCGTTTCAAACAAATATCTTAGCCCTTAATGCTGCGGTTGAAGCGGCCCGAGCAGGTGCAGAGGGCAGAGGTTTTGCGGTGGTAGCCAGTGAGGTGCGTACTTTGGCACAACGCAGTGCTACGGCGGCCCAAGAAATTAAAGCTCTTATCGAGCAAAGTACAGCTACGGTACAGCTGGGCTGGGAGAACGCCAGCGAGGCGGGTGCTGCCATAGAGAAAATGGTGAATCAGGTTGCACAGGTTACGACCTTAATTGATGAAATCAGTACAGCAACCTTAGAGCAAAGTATGGGGGTTGAGCAGGTCAACCAAGCTATTAATCAGTTAGATAGCGTAACCCAACACAATGCCTCTTTGGTAGAGCAGTCAACCGTAGCCACAACTAATTTAAATGATCAGGCAGAGCATCTAGTGCGGTTGGTGAGCGTGTTTCATTTAAACGCAAAGCTTTAGGCTTCATTAACTGAAGTTTAAATAAAGCACAAAAAACCCCGATGTTAACATCGGGGTTTTTTTGGTTAGGAGGGTAAAGCCGTGGTCATGGCTAAGGCCGCTTCAAAGGCGGCGAGTAAAGACCGTGGGTCGGCTATACCTTGACCCGCAATATCAAACGCGGTGCCGTGATCTACGCTGGTGCGAATAAAGGGTAAACCAATGGTGGTGTTGACGCCCTCTTCGACGCCTAGGTATTTGACAGGAATTAATCCTTGATCGTGGTATTGCGCCACTACAATGTCAAATTCTCCGCGACGAGCACGCATGAAAATGGTATCGCCGGGCCATGGCCCCGAGGCTTGGATGCCTTCGGCTTTAGCGGCAACAATGGCAGGCTCGATAATCTGCTTTTCTTCAACGCCAAAACGGCCGTTTTCCCCAGCATGCGGGTTGAGCCCGGCTACGGCAACGCGTGGCGCAGTGATGCCAGCATGTAGACAGGCTTGGTGAGCTAGACGGATGGTAGTCAGTTCGCGCTCTATGTTTAGCGTAGCGCTAACTTGAGTGATGGGGATATGAATGGTGACAAGCAAAACACGAAGCTCGGGGTTGCTAAGCATCATAGCGAAGTGTGTGGTGCCTGTTTTTTCAGCCAGAATTTCCGTATGGCCTGGCGCATCAATACCGCCCGCTTTCATGGCGTCTTTGTGCAAGGGGGCGGTGACAATAGCACGCAAATTATGCTGGCTTGCATCGTCAATGGCGTGGCAAAGGTATTCATATGCGCCGCGGCCCGCAAGCCCGCTGATTTGCCCATAGGGTAACTCCGGCAATGCTTGCCAACGGTTAATAACACCTATGCCGGTGGCAGGGCATTGTTGCGGTGAGCTAATGCTTACCATAGGTAGACTTAGCTGAAGATCTGCTGCGCAACGCTGAAGTGTTCCAATGTCGCCATACACTACCGCAGGATGGGGCAGGCCCTGATTGAATAGTTTTAAAATAATCTCTGGGCCTATGCCGGCGGCATCACCCATGGTGATGCCAATGGGGAGGTCGGCTGTTTGCATTACAGGGCCTCGTTAGCATAGTCGGCTAAACGGGAGCGTTCGCCACGGTGCAAGGTGATATGTCCGGAATGAGGCCAGCCTTTGAAGCGATCCACCACATAGGTTAAGCCCGAGCTGCCTTCGGTTAAATAAGGGGTATCAATTTGAGCAATATTACCCATACATACTATTTTTGTACCGGGGCCTGCGCGTGTCACTAGGGTTTTCATTTGTTTAGAGGTCAGGTTTTGTGCCTCATCAATAATAAGAAACTTATTTTGGAAGGTACGGCCGCGCATGAAGCTCATGGATTTAACTTTGATATGAGATCGAATAATATCCATGGTGGCATTGCGGTTGGCGTCTTGCTTTAATGCGGAAAGGCGATTGTTTCCTAGGTGCAACACCTCGAGGTTGTCCTCAAGAGCACCCATCCAAGGGGCCATTTTTTCTTCTTCGGTACCAGGTAAGAAGCCGATTTCATCACCGACGGGAACGGTAGCGCGCGTAATAATAATTTCGTTGTAAAACTGTGTTTCAAGTGTTTGAGTTAGGGCACTAGCTAGGGCTAATAACGTTTTTCCAGTGCCCGCTTGACCTAATAAAGAAACAAAATCGCAGTCTGGGTTCATGAGCAGGTTGAGAGCAAAGTTTTGCTCTTGGTTGCGTGCTGTGATACCCCAGACATTGTTTTTGTTATGGCTGTAATCGCGAATCGTAGCCAATACGGCTTTGTTGTTATGAACCTGTTTGACTTGAGCGACTAGGCCAGGGTCTTGGTTGGTGTAGACAAATTCATTCACGTACAGTTCGGAACAAAGCGAACCTTGGATTTTGTAAAACGTAATGCCGTTTTGTTGCCAGGATTCCATATTGTGTCCATGGCTTTGCCAAAAATCATCAGGTAGCTCGCGCGCCCCAGAAAATAACAAGTCTGAATCGTCAATGACATGGTCGTGACGGTAGTCTTCGGTGGGGATGCCTAGCGTGCGCGCTTTAAGGCGCATATTAATATCTTTAGATACCAACGCAATTTGCTTGTCGGGATGTTGATTTTGCAACGCATGCACCACGTGCAAAATGGCGTTGTCAGCAACCCCTTTAGGTATTTCTATTGGTAGTTTGGACTCTAGTGCTGAAATTTGGAAAAAAAGCTGTCCTCGGGCTTCGATATGACCAAGATGGTTTAATGCAATGCCTTGGTGAATATCCTGTTCGTCAACTAAAGCTTCTAGGTGGCGGCTGACTTGGCGGGCGTTGCGGGCGACTTCTGATAGGCCTTTTTTTTGATGATCGAGTTCTTCCAGAACTATCATGGGAATGAACACATCATGCTCTTCGAATTTGAATAAGCAGTTGGCGTCATGCAAAAGCACGTTAGTGTCGAGCACAAACAGTTTTTTGACTGAGGGGTTGGTTTTTTCTTTGACGGGCTTGGCTTGGTTTTTGTTTTTTTTGCTGCTGAGTCGAGGCGGAGTGGTTTTGGGTGTTGTGATGTCTACAGGTTCAGAGACTGGGGTATCTAAAGAGGCAGAAGATGGAGGAGTCGGGCTAGCTGTTACCGGTTTTGCTTTGGGCTGAGTCGGCTTCAGCACCTGTTTGGGCGGAGTCGCTTTAGGTGCATGTTTGATTTCATCTGCGCTTAAAATCTCCCCTAGCTTAGAGGGTAGCGAAGGTAATGGCATAAAGTGCTCCAGAGTTGTGCTGCCTAATAACGGCAGCACAAAGAAATTATAGGGCGCGCGCGGCCTCTAGAACCTGATCCACATGGCCAGGGACACGTAAACCGCGCCATTGTTGAACGAGCTCACCATTGGCATTGACTAAAAATGTACTACGCTCAATGCCTCGTACTTGTTTACCGTACATATTTTTCATTTTCATGACACCAAATAGTTCGCATAACGTTTCATCGGGATCGCTGATGAGAGCAAAAGGGAGCTCTTGTTTGGTGGCAAAGCGCTCGTGGGAGCTCATGGTGTCGCGAGATACACCAATAATCTTAACCCCCGCATCATTGAATTCTTGAACAGAATCTCTGAAGTTTTGCGCTTGGGTGGTGCAGCCGGGGGTATTGTCACGTGGGTAAAAGTACAACACATAGGCTTGACCAATTAATTCGGCAGAATGAATAGGGCCTTCGGTGCTCTCGGCGCTGAAAGGGGGGATGGTTTGGCCTACAGTGATGGGGGTCATAGTATTCCTTTGTGTAATTAAATAACTAAGGCAGCGACAACACGTCGGCCTTCGGACATAAGAATATTATACGTGCGAGCGGCTGCTTGGCTGTCCATGACCTCTACCCCAATGCGGGCCATTAATAAGATATGGGTCAGTTGAGGGGGTAAAAACTGTTGATGTAAGCCTGTGCCGATTAAAAGCACCTCAATTTGCTCGGGATTATGAAAGGCGGGGCCGGAATTATCTAAAAAAGCCATGGCATCGGCTTTCACAGGCTCTAATCCCGTGATCTTTTGTAGAAGCTCTGTAGTAAAATCAGATGGGCTTTGAATACCAAGATCATGAATTTGCCCTTGGGGGGTGAAATAAATTGACTGCGTATGGCGTGTTTTATTGATTTCAATATAATCATCACCATAGGCTGTTACGGTGTTAAGTGCTGGGTTAACTTCTTTTTGAATATGCACAATCCATCTCCACAAAACATACCTTGATCATAACGCAAAGCCTAGCCTTTTTAGAATGTGGATTTTCCACTTTGCCTATGTTCGATTAAACTAATTGATTCGGACTTTTTGTTCATTTTTGCACATCTAAGGAATCCCATGAGTAGCTTTCCTCGCATAGATCGTTTGCCACCCTATGTATTTAATATTACTGGCGAACTTAAAATGGCGGCGCGTCGTCGCGGCGAAGACATTATAGATATGTCGATGGGTAATCCTGATGGTGCCACTCCACAACACATTGTAGACAAATTAGTCGAGGCCTCAAGTCGTCCAGATACCCACGGGTATTCCGTATCGCGCGGTATTCCTCGTCTACGTAAAGCGATTGTTGATTGGTATGATCGTCGTTATCAGGTCAAACTCGACCCAGAAACGGAAGCGATTGTAACGATTGGCTCCAAAGAAGGTCTTGCCCATTTAATGTTGGCCACCTTAGATCGTGGAGATACTGTACTGGTACCTAACCCAAGCTATCCTATTCATATATATGGTGCGGTAATTGCCGGTGCAAATATTCGCTCGGTACCAATGATACCGGGTGTTGATTTTTTTGAAGAAATTGAACGAGCCGTTAAAGAAGCGATTCCTAAACCCAAAATGATGATTTTGGGTTTTCCTAGTAATCCAACAGCGCAATGTGTAGAGCTAGATTTTTTTGAGCGTATTGTTGCGTTGGCTCGTGAGCACAATATTTTAGTTGTGCATGACTTAGCCTATGCGGACATCACCTTCGATGGTTACGTTGCCCCTTCTATTTTACAAGTTGAAGGTGCTCGCGATGTAGCAGTCGAATTTTTTACTATGAGTAAAAGCTATAACATGGCGGGATGGCGCATCGGGTTTATGGTGGGAAATGAAGAGCTAGTGCATGCGCTGGCACGCATTAAAAGCTACCACGATTATGGTACCTTCACGCCCATTCAGGTGGCAGCCATTGCGGCACTCGAGGGCCCTCAAGACTGTGTGGCTGAAATTACCGCCAGCTATAAAAATCGCCGCGATGTATTGGCTAAAGGCCTCCAAGAAATCGGCTGGAATGTCGATATTCCCAAGGCTTCTATGTATATTTGGGCCAAAATCCCAGAGCACTACATTAAAGAGGGTTCGCTAGAGTTCTCTAAACGGTTATTGGCCGAGGCCAAAGTAGCCGTGTCGCCAGGTGTAGGCTTTGGTGAATACGGTGATGACTACGTGCGCTTTGCGCTAATTGAAAACGAGCAGCGTATCCGTCAAGCGGTACGCGGCATTAAAGATATGTTCCGAAAGGATGGGTTGCTTAAATGAAACCAATCAAGGTTGGCCTACTTGGTTTAGGCGTGGTCGGGGGCGGTACATGGAAAGTCCTCAACCAAAACGCAGACGAGATTGCTCGTCGTGCAGGTCGTCGTATTGAAGTTGCTGCGGTAGCGGTACGTGATGTAGCAAAAGCAAAAGAGCTAGTCGGAGACCACATCCACATTACCACCGATGGAATGGAGGTGGTGTTGAATCCTGACATTGATGTAGTGGTAGAGCTAGTCGGTGGTGACACCCTAGCCAAAGACTGGGTCATGAAAGCGATTGAGCAAGGTAAACATGTGGTCACGGCGAATAAAGCATTATTGGCGACGCATGGCAACGAAGTGTTTGCAGCGGCACAAAAACAAAATGTGATGGTAGCGTTCGAGGCAGCTGTGGCGGGTGGTATACCCATTATTAAAGCCATGCGCGAAGGCTTAACCGCTAATCGCATTCAGTGGGTGGCAGGCATCATTAATGGCACCACCAACTTTATCTTGTCAGAAATGCGTAGCCGTGGCTTGTCATTTGCTGACGCATTGGCCGACGCCCAGCGCTTAGGTTATGCCGAGGCAGACCCAACCTTCGATATCGAAGGGGTGGATGCGGCGCATAAGCTGAGCTTGTTGTCCTCACTTGCTTTTGGTGTGCCAGTGCAGTTTGATAAAGCGCACATTGAAGGTATTACTACGCTTGCAGCCGAAGACATTGCTCATGCCGAGCGCCTAGGCTATACGGTGAAACTACTGGGTATTACACGTGCACGTGACCAAGGCATTGAGTTGCGTGTACACCCAACGTTGGTGCCTTCAGAAAGTATGTTGGCTAATGTCCAAGGGGCCATGAATGCGGTGATGGTGCATGGTGACGCAGTAGGTTCTACTGTGTACTACGGTGCGGGCGCTGGCGAACTGCCTACTGCTTCTGCCGTGGTGGCTGATTTGGTAGATGTGGCTCGCTTAGTCGATGCGGATCATGATCATCGTGTGCCGTATTTGGCCTTCCAACAAAACGCGATGGCAGATACACCTATTATGGCTATGGACGATGTACAGTCATCGTACTATTTGCGTTTACGTGTAGATGACCGTCCTGGGGTACTGGCAGATATCGCTCGAATTTTAGCTGATACGTCTATTTCCATTGGTTCTATGTTCCAAGAGCCCGCCGTCAATGACGAGACGGATATTATCTTCTTGACGCACGAAGCTCGCGAGGGCGATATTCTGAATGCCATCTTAAAGATTCAAACCCTCGACTTCGTACGCTCCCCTGTTACACGTTTGCGTGTAGAGACTTTGTGATGAAATACATATCCACGCGTGGCGGCATGACGCCACAACCTTTTAGTGATATTTTGCTCGAAGGCTTGGCCCCAGATGGGGGCTTGGCTATTGCCGAGCACTATCCTCAAATATCGTCTCAGACATTAGAGCAATGGCGTCAGCTCTCCTATGCCGAGCTTGCTTTTGAGATTTTGTCATTGTTTATTGACGATATTCCTGCAGCAGACTTACGTGCGTTAACCCAGGCCGCGTATGACCCTAGTTTGTATGTGGGCACCGAGATGGTGCCCGTCAAGCCGCTACAGGGTGACATGGCGCTGCTAGGGCTATCTCAAGGGCCTACGCTAGCGTTCAAAGACATGGCTATGCAGTTTTTAGGGCAGGTCTTTGAGTACGTTTTAGAAAAGCGCAACGGACGTCTTAATATTTTAGGCGCAACATCAGGCGACACGGGCTCGGCGGCTGAGTATGCGTTGCGCGGTAAAAAACGCGTAAACGTTTTTATGCTGTCTCCTTATGGCCGCATGAGCGCATTTCAGCGTGCGCAAATGTACTCGCTGCAAGACGAAAACATTCACAACCTAGCGGTTAAAGGCGTATTTGACGATTGCCAAGACATCGTTAAACAGCTAGGGGGTGATCTGGCATTTAAACAGTCTATGCACTTAGGCGCAGTGAATTCCATCAATTGGGCTCGTATTGCAGCCCAAGTCGTCTATTATTTTTGGGGTTGGTTGCGTGCTACAACTGATGCTACGCAAAAGGTGTCATATACTGTGCCATCGGGGAACTTCGGCAATATTTTGGCGGGGCACATAGCCCGACAAATGGGTTTGCCTATTGCTCGTTTGGTATTAGCGACTAATGAAAACAACGTGCTGGAAGAGTTCTTCCGCACGGGTATATATAGACCTCGCTCTGCAGAAAAAACCTATGCTACCTCCAGTCCTTCCATGGATATTTCACGTGCGTCTAATTTTGAGCGCTTTGTGTTTGATCTGGTGGGGCGCGATGCGACCAAACTTAATGCATTATGGGATCAGTTAGCTCAACAAGGCTACTTCGATTTAAGTCATATGTTGCCTTTGTTTGAACAGCAATATGGTTTTGTTGCGGGTCAAAGCGCACATAGCGATAGACTCCATACCATTGCGCAAACATACCAAAGCACCGGCGTATTAATCGATCCTCATACGGCGGATGGCGTTAAGGTAGCGGCTGAATACCTTGAGGACGGTATTCCTATGTTGGTCTTGGAAACGGCATTGCCCGCTAAGTTTTCTGAAACCATAGAGCAAGCCATCGGTCAGCCTGCTCCGGTGCCCGAGCATTTAACTCACCTCAACGACTTGCCACAGCGAGTGGTAATTATGGAGGCGGATGCGGCTCAAGTTCGTGCCTATATGGAGCAGCATGCTTAGTTCGTAGTAATAGCGGCATATTAAAAACCCACACCAAATCAGTGTGGGTTTTTTTGTGCTCTAGTGGTTCGTTAAGTAAAGGCTCGAGCCGCAGCTAGACCACTTTGCACTGCCCCCTCAAGCACAGCGGGATAGGGGTTTTGCACCCAGTCACCTGCTAGCATCAGACCAGGCCATGGTGTATGAATGGTGGGACGATTCAGCTGGGGGTGAGCCACAAAGGTTGCTCGCTTTTCTGTAATCAGTTCGCTAGCCACTATGGGCGGCAAGGGAAAAACGGATTGCTGCTGAATTTGCTGCACAATAGCTGCAGTAATTGCTTCTTTGCTGTGGCCCTGTAAGCGGTTGGCATAACTAATCGTCACGGCAATTACATTGCCTAAGTCGCTGCCAGTTAGAGCAGCATGATTGAACACCCATTGTCCAGCTTCTAGCCCGTGTAAATCCTCTTCAAGCATAAGCATAGGATGTGGATTTTCCCAAGCATATTGGGGAAGCAAATACAAAGTAGCGATAGGGTTAAAGCAAAATGCCGATATGGACTCTACAAACTCGATGTATTGTTTGCCCGAATCGAGCTTTTGTAGGAGTTGATAACAAGAGGGCGAGTTTGTTGCCACAATAACGCCATCTAGGTGTTGGCCATTTATTGCATAACTGTTTGCTGTTATTTCTATGGATCTGACAATGCTGCCCGTGTGTACTTGGGCATGTTGTAGTGCGCGTTTAGCCCAAAGATTTCCCATAGCGCGCAAGGGAATCAGCATTTGGGTGGCTGCTCGGGGCCCCCCTAAACTGTCCCGCAAGACATTGGCAAAAAGTTGGGCGCACGCTTTTTCAATGGGGGTGTTGAGGGCAGCAATACAAAGGGGGTGCCAGAGTTTTTGTACAAGCACTTCAGGTTGCTGCGTTTGTTGTAAAAGCGTATTGACCGTTTGGCCTTGGGGTACACGCCAACGGTGAGTACCTAAGTAACGATATAACTTTACTAAGGCCAAGCGATCTTTAAATGCTAAACCTTTGGCCTTAAATAAAGGACCAAGCAAATGAAAAGGGGCGGGCAGTGGTGCAGTCTTAAAGCGAAAGAGTTGATCAGCGCTATAAATATCTAAATCAAAACGATAAAAATGATCATCTGGATTAAGCCCTAGCTCTTGCATGAGGGCTAGGGTTGAGGCATAAGCACCCAATAAAAGATGCTGCCCATTATCCACTACTTGACCTAGTCGTTTTGAGTCATGATTGCGCGCTCGGCCTCCGATCTCGTGAGCGGCCTCAAACACTACTGCTTCATGGCCGTCTTTGTGCAATTGCCATGCAGCTGCGGCACCTGCCCAGCCTGCGCCAATAATACCTATGCGCATTGTTTAAGACGGCGTAAAAGCGATTTGCCTCCAGTGACCCACGTTTTCCATGCTAACCAAAACTTACGGATAGGAGTTAATGAGGTGCGTTTGTCTAGGACTTCCCAACGATCTGCTGCAATTTCCTCAAGCAAGGCAAAATAAATGGCTGCCATAAGTAAACCGGGACGCTGGCTACGACGATCGGCTTCGGGAAGGGCTTCAGCGGCTTCTTTATAGAGACCATAGGCTCGTTGCGTTTGAAATTGCATTAGGGCTTCAAATCGGTCGCTATGTTGTGAGTCCAAAATCTCATTAGGGCGTACATTAAAGCGAGCTAAGTCCTCTAGAGGTAAATAAATGCGACCACGACGTGCATCGTCACCCACGTCGCGAATGATATTCGTTAATTGAAATGCTAACCCCAGTTTTGTGGCATAGTCGCTTGTGGCTTCGGTAGTTTGACCAAAGATTTTGGCGGATAAAATGCCCACTACACTGGCTACATGCCAACAATAGCGTTTTAAGTCTTCCCAGCTTTGGTAACGCACTTCATCCAAATCCATTTCCATGCCATCAATGACCGCAAGCAGCTCGGTGATTTTTAAATCGTAGACATGAATATGAGGCGCTAGTGCTTTCATCACGGGGTGAGTCGCGTCTTTGGGGTTGTGATAGAGCGCATGTACTTGGTCGCGCCACCATACTAGCTTCATACGCGCTACTGAGGACTCTAGGGTTTCATCGACCACGTCATCCACCTCGCGACAGAAAGCATATAAGGCGGTGATGGCTTTGCGACGCTCGGGAGCTAAGAATAAAAAAGCATAATAAAAGCTAGAGCCGCTTTGGGCTGCCTTGTCTTGGCAGTATTCATCAGGTGTCATCGTAGTTTATGGTTAAATTGAGTGGTCAAAAGACGTAGGCCTAAGCGCATCCAGTCTGCTTTAGCTAATTGGGGGCGATGGTTGAACACATCGTAATCAACCTCGTCCAAACGCTCAAGAATACGTAAGCCACCTAAAATAATGAGTCGTAATTCAAGACCAATTCGTCCTGGCAAGCGGGCAGCAAGTGGCATGCCACTTATTAGTAATTGTCGTGCGTGCTCGACTTGTTGTTGCATCATACGCAGCCAGTTTTTATTGTCTGTCACGGAGGTGGGTTTGTGAGCGCATCGATCCGCTATATACGTTTCGCTGAGTTCAAACTGGGTTAATGTCTCTGTAGGTATATAGACTCGATCCTTTTCCCAGTCAATGGCAATGTCTTGCCAGAAATTAGTCAGTTGTAAACCAGTACAAATCGCATCAGACATCACTAGACTATCTGAACGTTGCTCGTTATATAAATGTAAGAGAATGCGACCTACAGGGTTGGCCGAATGAGTGCAATAATAATAAAGCGCCTCGTAATCAGCATGACGTTTCACGGTTACATCCTGCTCAAATGCAGTAAGCAAGTCGCTGAATAAAGAAATGGGTAGCTGCTGTTCAACAATAACAGGAGCCAACGGAGCAAAAATAGCAAAACGCGCATCGGTAGGCTCTAGTTGGAGTTGGCCTGCGGCAATGTGTTGTAACGCTTCGCGGTAGCCTTGAAGTTGCTCTAAGCGCCAGCTAGGGCTATGGTTGCCTTCATCCGCAATATCATCAGCACTACGTGAAAACCAATAAATATGTTGAATAGGGCGACGCAGCCGTCTAGGCAATAGCCATGAGGCGACAGGGAAATTTTCATAATGATCGACTGACATAGCTGCAAGTATAAAGCACCATTGCGTAAACGGATTAATCTACGCTTAAATGAGGCATTATATAGGTAGTCTTTAGCCGTTTTTACTTTTAGGTTTTTTCATGCCCCGACCCATACGTGTTCAGGTTTCTATTCCTGCTTTGCGTCATAACTTAACACAAATCCGTACTGCACTAGCGCATCAGGTCCAGCCGTTACAGCGCGCTACGCCATCCATTTGGGCGGTGATAAAAGCCAATGCCTATGGCCATGGTATTGATCAAGCTGTACAAGGCTTTGCGGCCGCAGATGGCTTGGCTATGTTGGATATTAACGAGGTGGTGCGCTGTCGTGAGCTAGGTTGGACCAAACCGCTCATGTTGCTCGAGGGCTTTTTTTGTGCTGATGATTTGGCTAGTGTTGATAAGCACCGGATCACTACTGTTATTCATAGTTTTGAACAGCTCGAACTTTTAGAACGTCAAGCCGCACAGTTGCAGCATCCACTAGACGTAATGGTAAAGCTCAATACAGGGATGAATCGTTTGGGCTTTGCTCCCGAGCAATTCAATTCCGCTTATCAACGTTTGTTGTTTTTGCAGGAACAAGGCAGGGTTCGCCACCTAGGCAAGATGACCCATTTTGCCCGGGCCGATGATGATCCGAGCATTACCTATCAACAGTTACAATGCTTTATCCAGTATACGTCGCAGCTACCGGGGCGAATCAGTGTGTGTAACTCAGCAGGTACATTAACAGCCAGCTTGCAGCAGCATTTACCAGCCCAGTTTGAGCAATGGGTGCGTCCAGGTATTTGCTTATATGGGGCTTCGCCTTTTACTGCTGTGTCAGCGCAAAGTCTAGGTCTACTTCCTGCTCAAACCTTGCGTGCGGAAATTATTAGCGTCCGAGAGCTAGCAGCCCATCAAGGGGTAGGCTATGGGCACAGCTTTATTAGCTCGCAGCCCATGCGTCTTGGGGTTGTGGCGTGTGGTTATGCCGATGGCTATCCACGTCATGCCCCATCTGGAACGCCTGTATGGGTCCAGGGGCAGCCCACACAATTGGTTGGGCGTGTCTCTATGGATATGTTAATGGTGGACTTGACCTCAATTCCACAAGCTCGAGTGGGTTCTGAGGTAGTGTTATGGGGCCAAGATGGGCCTTCAGTGGATGAGGTGGCTTTGGCTGCTGGCACCATTGGCTATGAGTTATTATGTGCGGTTGCGCCACGCGTGCCACGTGTAGTGCTTGAAAAGTAGGAATGCAAATGAAAAATAAATGTGTATTAGTAACCGGAGCCACCAAAGGTATCGGTTGGGCCATTAGCCAACACCTAGCAGATCTAGGGGCCCATGTGGTTGGTTTAGCGCGCAATACCCAAGACATCGACTTTCCAGGGTACTTATATGCCTGTGATTTAGCTAACGCTGGTGAAAGTGAAGAGGTCTTGCGCATGCTACGTGAAAAATACCCCGTTGATGCGGTGGTGAACAACGTAGGTTCTGTGATGCCGCAGCCACTAGGCGAGGTCGATCTGAATGTGTTGTATCAGGTATTTGATTTAAATGTACGAGCAGCCGTGCAGGTGGCTCAAACATTTATTCCTTCCATGAAGGCCAGACAAGAAGGGCGCATTATTAATATTTCCAGTCGAGCGGCTCATGGGGCGTATGATCGCACCAGCTATGCGGCTGCAAAAAGTGCGTTACTTGGCTGTACTAATACCTGGGCGCTCGAACTGGCACCTTACGGAATCACTGTGAACGCGATTTCACCAGGTGCTACCGAGACCGCGCTTTTTAGACAAAACTGTCCCGAGCGCAGCGAAGACGAAATGCGTCTTTTAAAAAGTATCCCTATGGGGCGTTTTGCTCAAACCGAGGAAATTGCAGCGGCAGTGGCTTTTTTACTGAGTGATGTGGCTGGGTATATTACCGGACAAGAGCTTATTATTGATGGTGGTAGCAGCCTAACTGGGCGATAACAGCATGGCAACTCGAAAAACCAGTAAAAAAGCCAAAACGGCATATGTATGCTCCGAATGTGGTGCTGATAGCCCACGTTGGGAAGGGCGCTGTTCTCAATGTCAGCAGTGGAATACGATGCAAGAAGTCGTGGTAGAGCCTGCGGCCAGCGGCAGCGTTAGCAATCGCTATCAGTCTTTAGGCGGGGCCAGCCCAGTACAAAGCCTGGCTGATGTTCAAGCGCGCGAGCTACCCCGTCAACCAACCGGTTTGTCAGAGCTAGATCGCGCTTTAGGGGGCGGTTTGGTAGATGGCGGCGTTATCTTAATTGGGGGGGATCCAGGCGTAGGGAAATCAACCTTACTGTTGCAAGCCATGTCTGCATTAGCACAGGTGGTGCCCGTTTTATATGTGACCGGCGAGGAATCCGCTGAGCAGGTAGCTTTGCGGGCACGACGCTTAGACTTGCCTACTCAGGGCGTAGATTTACTGGCCGAGATTCAGCTAGAGCACATCACACAAACGTTGCTCGAGCGTAAGCCCAAGATCGCAGTCATTGACTCTATTCAAACGCTTTACTCGGCGCAATTAACGGCAGCCCCAGGCTCTGTATCACAGGTCCGAGAGTGCGCAGCTCAACTCACGCGCCTCGCCAAACAACATGGTATTGCTATAGTGTTAATTGGGCATGTTACTAAAGACGGGTCCTTAGCCGGGCCTCGCGTCTTAGAGCATATTGTGGATACGGTCTTGTATTTTGAGGGTGATCCTCAATCGTCGTATCGGTTGATTCGTGCCTTTAAAAACCGTTTTGGTGCTGTGAATGAGCTAGGTGTGTTTGCTATGACCGACAAAGGGCTGCGAGGGGTAACCAACCCTTCCGCTTTGTTTTTGTCCAGACATCAGCAGCAGGTGGCTGGATCGTGTGTGATGGCGACCCAAGAGGGTACACGTCCTTTGCTAGTAGAAATTCAAGCGCTGGTCGATACGGCGCATGTGCCCAATCCGCGCCGCTTATCTGTTGGCTTAGAGGGCGCGCGCTTATCCATGTTATTGGCGGTAATGAACCGTCACGCGGGTATTGTTACCTATGATCAAGACGTGTTTGTGAATGCCGTCGGGGGGGTACGTATTACCGAGCCTGCTTCCGACTTGGCTGTATTGTTGGCTATTATGTCGTCACTAAACAATAAACCTTTACCTAAAGGTTTAGTGGTGTTTGGGGAGGTAGGTTTGGCTGGGGAAATTCGTCCTGCGCCCCGAGGTCAAGAGCGTTTGCGTGAAGCGGCAAAGCTAGGGTTTTCCATCGCTCTTATACCCAAGGCTAATGCACCCAAGCAGCCTATTGAGGGCCTTGAGGTGTGGGCCGTAGAGCGTATCGAAGAAGCAGTGGATTACTTACGCTCCAAATAATGACAAAATCAATCACAACCCAAACCTTAATTACGCAGGGCATCCGTTTTAATACGGCCGTAGTGTCACAGCCATCAGCCTGCTTATTCGATCCCTGTAACCCTCATCTAAGTGCGCAGCCTGTCACACAAGGGGGGCGCAATGCGGCCTGGTTTGTGCTGGTAGAGGGAACGCCAGCCGTGCTTAGGCACTACAAGCGGGGCGGCCTTATCGCAAAAATCATCCGCTCTAGTTATTTTTGGTTGGGCACTGAACGTACACGCTCCTGGGCGGAATACGATGTTTTGTTGCATTTGTACAACGCAGGGGTGGCAGTTCCCATGCCTATTGCTGCACAGTGGAAAAAGCACTTAGGGCGCTATAAAGCCGCCATACTGGTGGCTCGTCTCCCTCGGGCTTTACCTATAGCGCATCAGCTTGAAAAAACTGCGCCAAAAAGCGTTGCCTTTGCAGTTAAACAAATGCATGATGCCGGTGTATGGCATGCGGATTTAAACGTTTTTAATATTCTTAACGATGACAACGACCGCATTCATCTGATTGATTTTGACCGGGCGCGCCGGCTTACTGTTGTGGATAGCAAACAGCGTCTAAATAACTTGTTGCGTCTACGTCGCTCCTTGATTAAAGTGCGGGGCGATACAGGGCTGCAATGGTATGAGCAGTTTTATCAGGCTTATCAACAACTCTCTGAAGCCTAGTCCTATTTTGTGCGTTTAATGAAACGCCAACTCGCCTTTTGGTTTTCCATGTTTTATTTAAAGGGGTTCACTATTATGAACTTCGGCTTAGCCAAACAAATTTTTGTGGGGGCGGCTCTTACTGCTGCTTTTTCTGCAACTCAGGCGCAGGAAAACGTTGTTAACGTTTATAACTGGGCGGAATACACAGCACCTGATACTATTTCTGGCTTTGAAAAAGCCACGGGCATCAAAGCGCGCTATGACACCTTTGATAGCAATGACACCTTGCAAGCCAAACTCTTAACGGGTAAATCGGGCTATGACGTTGTTGTGCCCTCAACGCATTACGCCGCTCGTCAAATTGAGGGTGGGCTCTTTCAAAAGCTGGATAAATCCAAAATCCCAAACTGGGAACACCTTGATCCTGACATCATGGCTATTTTGGCCGAGGTTGATCCGGGCAACGACTATCTTATCCCTTGGGGCTATGGCACCAATGGTTTAGGTTTTAACGTAACTCGCGCTAAGGAAATCTTAGGTGAGGACGTTGAGCTAGGTAATTGGGATCTTTTGTTCAAGCCTGAAAACGCAGAGAAAATGAAAGCATGTGGTATTTCCATGCTAGATGAAGCGGCTCAAGTTTTTCCTGCGGTATTGCATTACTTAGGTAAAGACCCCAACAGCTCTAACCCCGATGACTACAAAGAGGCGTTAGAGCTATTAAAAAGTATTCGTCCGTATATTCGTCAATTCAGTTCATCGGGCTATATCGATGAGCTAGCGGCTGGTGATTTATGTATGGTGTACGGTTTTTCTGGCGATGTAATGATTTCCGCTTACCGAGCCAAACAAGCCAAAAAAGACTATACGATTGACTATTACATTCCTGCCGGTGGGGCCCCCGCGTGGTTTGATACGATGGCTATCCCCAAAGGAGCTGCCCACGTCGATGCTGCACATACGTTTATTAATTACATTGAAACACCTGAAGTGCATGCGGCAATCACCAACACCATGTTCTTCCCTAATGCAAACATGTCTGCACGAGAGTTTGTTATGCCAGAGGTGGCAAATAATCCTATGATTTATCCGCCCGCAGATGTGGCGAAAACATTATATGTGATTAAACCCCAGCCGCTTGCTATTCAGCGTTTACAAACACGCATGTGGTCAGAACTCAAATCAGGTCGTTAATTCTTAGCTACTCTACGATTTAAGGGTAAGTCAATGGTTGAAAATCGTTCGGGTGCCTCCTCTTGGGCGGGGGTAGAAGATGAATTCGTTCGCGTAGAAAATGTGGTTAAGATTTTCGGGGATACGGTCGCGGTAAAATCGGTTGACCTTTCCGTGCGTCGTCATGAGTTCTTCGCGTTGTTAGGTAGTTCGGGGTCAGGTAAGTCGACGTTATTACGTATGCTGGCGGGTTTTGAGGAAGCCACATCTGGTCGAATTTACTTAGACAACGAAGACATAACAGATCTGCCTCCTTATAAACGACCCATTAATATGATGTTCCAGTCCTATGCCTTGTTTCCGCATATGACGGTAGAGGCCAATGTGGCTTTTGGTCTCAAGCAAGAAGGGGTGGCAGCGAACGAGATTCACGAGCGCGTGTTTGAAGCGCTCGACCTAGTTCAAATGGCAGGCTTTGCGCGTCGCAAGCCCAATCAGCTTTCAGGTGGACAACAGCAGCGGGTCGCTTTAGCTCGTAGTTTAGTGAAGCGTCCCAAGCTTTTGCTGCTAGACGAGCCTATGTCAGCACTAGACAAGCAAATTCGCCAAAAAACGCAAGTGGAATTAGTGAAGATTCTTGAGCAAGTCGGGGTGACATGCATTATGGTCACTCACGACCAAGAGGAAGCCATGACGATGGCGGATCGAATTGCGGTCATGACGGGCGGCCAGATTGTTCAGCTTGGTACCCCTTACGATGTGTATGCCTTCCCTAACTCCCGCTTCGTTGCCAGCTTTATCGGTTCTACTAACCTATTTACAGGTGAAATTGTAGTAGATGAGTCGGACCGAGTTGAAATTCATAGCGAAGAATTACCAGTTAATTTATTAGTAGACCACGGCGTGAGTGAACCACTTGGTATGGAGGTGCATGTGTCAATACGACCTGAAGAAATCCAGGTTAGCCGCGTGCAGCCTAGCCAAGAAAAAAACTGGGCCAGAGGAGAAGTCACACATGTGGCTTGGATGGGTAGCTATGTGCGTTATCAAATACGATTAGACAGTGGCATGCTGATGGAAGCCAATGTGCCCAGTATGATGCTAACTCAAGCTGATGCGCCCGAGGTCGAAGATGAAGTGTATGTGTCTTGGTCTGCTGACAGTGCAACGGTGCTAGCCTCATGAAAAAGTTCAAGCTAACTCATTTAAAACCATCGGGGCGCAGTCTAATTATTGCTGCCCCGTTTGCTTGGTTATTGGTGTTTTTGTTTATTCCGTTTTTACTGGTTTTTAAAATCAGTTTTGCGGATTTGCAATTTGGTGTACCACCCTATACGCCTTTAATTGATTATAGCGATGAGACCTTAAACTTGGTGATGCATCTGCGTGGCTATATTTTATTGGTTAGCGATAACTTGTATTTAGCTACGTATATCAGCTCTGTCAAAATGGCGCTCATCACAACCCTATGTTGTGTGCTCATTGGCTACCCCATGGCGTATTACATTGCTCGGTCAAACCCTGCAACACGTAACTTGCTGTTATTGGCTGTGATTTTGCCTTTTTGGACCTCGTTGTTGTTACGGGTTTATGCTTGGGTAGGTATTTTGCGTAACGATGGCATATTAAACTCTATTTTATTATGGCTGGGTGTAGTAGATGCCCCTTTAGAAATCTATCGCACAGACTTGGCTGTTTATATTGGCTTGGTTTATGCGTACTTACCTTTTTTCATCTTGCCGTTGTATGCCAGCTTGGTGAAGTTAGATACGCGTTTGCTCGAAGCCGCTTACGACTTAGGGGCCAGACCATTCACGGCATTTAGGCAAATCACCTTGCCCTTATCCATGCCTGGTGTGATATCAGGAGCTATGTTGGTTTTTATTCCAGCAGTAGGAGAGTATGTGGTACCTGAAATGCTTGGTGGTGCCAACACACTTATGATGGGGCGTGTTATGTGGAATGAGTTCTTCAATAATGCCGACTGGCCTATGGCAGCTGCGGTTACCTGCGTAATGGTGGTGCTGTTAATTGTGCCCTTGATCTTTTTCCAATACAGTCAGGTGAAGCACCTGCATGCAGATAAAAAGAAGGGGTAAAAACAATGAAAACGAATCCGTATTGGCGTGTACTTAGCCTAACGGTAGGTTTTGGTTTTCTGTACCTACCCATTGTGTTCTTGGTGGTGTTTTCTTTTAACGACTCAGCCATAATGACGTCTTGGTCGGGCTTTTCTTTGCGTTGGTATCAGTCATTGTTCAATGACCAAGCTTTGTTAAATGCGGCCAAGCTCTCTTTTTTAATTGCTGCGCTCACGGCAACGGCGGCAGTCGCATTGGGCACATGGGCAGCATACGTGTTGTCGCGTATGGGCAAGTTCAAAGGCTTTACGCTTTATGTGGGCATGTTAAGCGCACCCTTAGTCATTCCCGAGGTGGTTTTAGGCATCTCGTTATTGCTAATGTTTGTGGAAATGTCCAAGTTGTTTGGCTGGCCTGATGGCAATGGTATTTTCACTATTTGGGTGGGGCATGTGGTATTGTGCGTTGCCTATGTGGCCGTTGTTATCCAAGCTCGAATTCGCGATTTTGATAAATCGCTTGAAGAGGCCGCCTTGGACTTAGGAGCAACCCCCATCAAGGTATTTTTTAGCATTACTCTGCCGTTAATTATGCCTGCGCTGATGGCAGCCTGGTTATTAGCATTTACCTTGTCATTAGACGATGTAGTGATTGCGTCGTTTTTATCTGGGCCGGGCTATACCACTTTGCCTGTAGAAGTGTTTTCTAGGGTGCGGCTTGGGTTAAAACCAGAGATTAATGCACTAGCGACTTTGTTTATTTTTGTGATTGGTTTGTTTGTTATTTTGGCTAGCCGCTTACAAAAAAAGGACTATTAACTTTTTTATACAGCCGTGTAAAGCGGCTGTTTTTTATTATGGTTACGATTTTTGGTTTAAAAAATTGCAGTACATGTAAAAATGCTCTCAAGTGGCTGACTGAGCATCAGGTGCAGCACACGTTTATTGATTATCGAGATCACCCCATTAAGGCGGCAGACTTAAAAGCCTGGGCGCAAGAGCTCGGTGGCTGGCCCAAGCTAGTTAATCGAGCCTCGCCCACTTGGCGTAACCTGCCAGAAACAAGTAAATCTCCAGAAAGTGATGAGGATTGGCTACAATTAATTGCTGAATACCCCACTTTAGTTCGTCGCCCTGTCACAGTGGATGCGCACAGTGTCACTGTAGGCTTTAAGGCCGACGCTTACGCACAGCGTTTTGCTTAAATGATTATGTACTCTCAAGACCAGTTAAAACAACATGCCGCCACGGCAGCGGTGGACTACGTGCTGCCAACACTGACTACTGAAACAATATTAGGCATAGGAACCGGCTCTACGGTTGATATTTTTATTGATACTCTCGCTCAACACAAGCATTTATTCAAGGCGGCCGTGTCAAGCTCAGAACGCTCTACTTTACGTTTACAGCAGCACGGCATCAAGGTGCTCGACCTGAATCAAGTTTCGTCTATGGATTGGTATATTGATGGGGCCGATGAAATTAATCATCAGCTTCATATGACCAAAGGCGGTGGTGGTGCCCTAACGCGCGAGAAAATTGTGGCATCCGTAGCCAAAGGGTTCTTGTGTATTGTCGATGAAAGCAAGGTGGTGGATCAGCTAGGTGCATTTCCTTTACCCATCGAGGTGATTCCTATGGCTCGTCGTGTTGTCACCACACGTCTTGAGGCTCTTGGTGGTCGCGTTGTATGGCGCGAAGGTTTTGTTACTGATAACGGTAACAGTATTTTGGATGTGCATGGTCTGCAGATTGCCTCACCTGCACAGCTGGAGGCCCAGATTAATAATATCCCTGGCGTTGTGTGCTGTGGTTTGTTTGCTATCACTGGTGCTTCAGTTGCATTAGTGGCGGGGCAAACGGGTGTCACTACGTTGTCATAATGCCGTAGTATAGTAGTATTAGCGTCCATTTATGGTGATCTTTTGCGTTTACGTTGGTTCTTATGATTGAACATACAAATAAGCAGTTTCATACCGAGCTCGAGGCCACTCGTTCCCTCTTTTTACAAATGGGGGGTGTGGTTGAATCTATGGTTGAGCAAGCCATGGAAGCTTTATTTAGTGGAGACCTTCAACTTGTTGATCAGGTGCGAGAACGTGAAAAAGAGGTCAATAGCTTAGAGGTCGAAATTGACGAGCGTATTACTTATATTATTGCTCGCAATCAACCTACAGCTATTGATTTACGCACGTTATTATCCATTTCTAAAATGCTGACCGACCTAGAACGGTGTGGGGATGAGGCCGAGCGCATCGCAAAGATGGTACGCCGTTTGCACGAGGCAGACTCCGGTTACGAGCCTGTGGTTGAGCTACGCCACATGAGCAACTCAGTGGTTAGCATGATTAATCAGGCCCTAGATGCATTTGCTCGACAAGATATGGTCGTAGCCGCTGACGTAGTGCGTAAAGACAAAGACGTGGACAAAGAATGGAAAGGTTCATTGCGTCATGTTATTACCTATATGATCGAAGACCCCCGTACTATTTCTCGTTCTATTGACCTGATTTTTATTGCTCGTGCCCTAGAGCGCATGGGAGACCATGCAAAAAATATGGCCGAGCGAGTTATCTACATGGTGCTTGGGGATGACGTAAGACATACCGGCATGAAAAACACAGTCCGTACAGCACTAGGTAAAGATGTGAATTTTGACGAATAATCGTTAAACTTTGTAAAAAAAAGCCTGATATATTTATCAGGCTTTTTTTATTTTTTAAGAAGTGTTAACAAGTAGTTAATTAATGTGATTTTTATAATGGCTTTTGTCTTGTGCATGAGAGAATCCTTTTTTTTAGACATTATATTAAAAGAGGGAAATCATGCAGAGTCAAAAAATTGCTATCCTAAGCAAAAATGCTGTTTTGGTATCTAATTGTATGGTTTCTTTAAAAGGGATAACTTATAAGTATTTATATTTTCATGATCTAAGTGATTTAGAATTAGTTGCTTCTAAATATGATATTTCTTTATTAATAATAGATGCTTCTTCTCTGGATGACGAGTTAGCTTTTATTAAAAAAATTAATAAATTAATTATTCCCTTAGTTGAAGATGTTATAGCTATTGTAGAAAACTGCTCAGTAAATAAAAAGTTATATTTTAATATTGGCGTAAGTGCATGCATCACTGTGGCTAATGTTATATCCGAACTTGGGCTGGTGGCGATGGAGCTTATTGGTGAGCAGACTCAAATAGAGCAAGCAGTGTCGCAGATAGAGCTGCCTATAGATACATCTGGACTGCTAAATTTAAACCATAAAAATATCATTAATAAAACATTATCATTTTTACAAAAAAACTTAGCTAAAGTAAAAAGTATAGACGATTTAATTATGGCTATTAAAGAAAATGAATCGTCTATAAATTTAGCTTTTTTAGATGGTTTTGGTAAGACGTTTTCTGAGTTTATGCGCTGGTACAGAATAGAGAAATCTAAAAACATGCTTTTAAAAACAAAATACACAATAAATAAAATAGCAAAAAATGTAGGCTATTCATCTGCACCTAATTTCTCTACGGCATTTAAAGCGCAAGAAGGCTTAACTCCAAGTCAATATCGCTCAATGCACCGCTCTAAAAAAGATTGATGTAAATAGGTGACGAGTTCATCGACTAGAAAGTTAAAAAGTATCAAGAAGTCGTTTGTTTTTTTTTATATCAAACGTTTTTTGTGTTTTTGATACTTTTCTCAGTAACGTAAAGATACGCTTTTCATTAGTTTGAATTGATTATTGAGGAGCGGATGTGAATAGAACTTATCGCAGTATTTACAATGAGCGAACAGGAACTTTTGTTGCTGTCGCGGAGCACAGTAAAGCTCGTGGCAAAAAAAGCTCAAGTCAAAAGAAAATAGCTGGCGCGGCAGCATTAAGTCTTTCTCTGCTAACAAGCGGGGTCGCTTTTGCAGACATTGTGCTAAATGAGGCTGAGAATAAGATTGAGTTTACTCAAGTCGGTGGCATCATTGATTTTGGCGGCCAAGGCCAAATTCAAGGCTTAGCACAACTATCTATAAGTGGTGATTTGAACGCTAACCAAATTTTGGTAAACGCGGAAATGCCCTTAACAAGTACAAGTAAATATGTAGTAACAGGTGGGCAACTTTACCAAACGAATGAAAACGTAGCTCAGCTAGATCAAAACTTGACACAAACGAGTCAAAGCTTAGCGCAAACGGTAGATCGTCTTGCGCAAACTGACACGGATTTAAACCAGCTGGCAGATCAAGTTGACCAGCATCACTCTCAGTTATCGGATCACTCAACTCAGTTATCTGGTCATGAAACCCTATTAACTCAACAAGCCACTAATATTCAATCTATAGAAACGGCGCTGTCTGAGGCAGGTATTGATGGAGATAATCCTGGCTTAAAGTATTTCCGAGCGAATTCACAGGCTGCTGATGCCCAAGCGTTAGGAGCAGAATCTATAGCAATCGGACCGCAAGCCAAGGCAGAAGGTGGTGCAAGCGTAGCGTTAGGGGCTGAGGCAGAGGCTCAAGGGGAGGCCTCGATTGCAGTCGGAGAGGCGGCTAAAGCGCAAAGTAAGAATAGTTCAGCCTTCGGTTCAGGTGCAACCGTAGATGGGCAGTTTGCAGAAAATTCTATTGCTATAGGTCAGCAAGCTAAAGTGACTGGCAGCTCAGAGAATGCGCTAGCCATTGGTAGTGCTGCACAAGCTCAGGGCCCGGCTGCATTGGCGATAGGTCATGAGGCTAGTGCTCAAAGCAATAGTAGTCTTGCCTTGGGTACAGGGGCTACCGCATCTGCTGTTAATACGGTTGCTTTAGGTGCAGGAGCCAGCGCTGAGGCAGATGGTAACGTAGCCATAGGTTTAGCAGCTGGGAAGGGCTCTAATTTGGGTCCGATCACTCCCGGTTTAGATCGAACCAACCAAGTTATGATTGGAACGCGAGCAGGACAAAACATTGAAGGCAATCAAAACACCGCTATTGGTTTTGAGGCAGGTAATAACACCACTAGTAATTACTTTGTTGCTATTGGTAATCAAGCAGGACAGGGGCTAACAGGAAATGAAAATATTTCTATTGGTCATCAAGCTAATAAACATGCAATAGGAACCACGATTGAGCACGCAGTAAGTATTGGCTCGAAGACAGAAGCAGGAAGTTTTTCTGTGGTGTTGGGTGAGCAAGCTAAAGCGACCTCAAGCAATACGGTTGCAATTGGTCAGCAGACAAAGGTTTCAGGTGCTTATGGCGTAGCCTTAGGGGCTCAAGCCCAAGCTATTGGGGGCAGCGTTGCTTTAGGGGCGAGATCGGTGGCTACGACCTCTTCTGGACGTGGCTTTTTAACTGACTTTAATACTGGATTAAATAACATCAGTGTAGTTTCGTTGGGGCAGGCGGGACAAGAACGACGACTAACGCACGTTGCGGCAGGATCCTTAGATACAGATGGCGTCAACGTTAGCCAACTCAGAGCTGCTCAGAGTAATCTCGCCGATTTATTAGGCGATGGAATCATGGACGCAAACGGAAAAATTACTGGTTTTAAGATAGGTGATGATACGTATCAGTCAGTAGCTCAGGTAATAGGTGAGTTAAGTTCCGGGGGATTAACTCCACAGCTGCCTGCTGGTGCAGTGATGTATACCGCAGATTCGACTGCTGCCAGTTCAAAGGTAAGTTTGCAGGGTGCAGAAGGTACAGTTATTAGTAATTTGGCTATGGCTGCGAATCCTGATGATAAAGATGCAGTAAATGTGGCCTATTTAAATCAGCAGTTAAGTGAAAATCAAGTTCACTACATAAGTGTGAACTCACAGGAAGCCACCAATAGAAACAATAATGAAGCTAATGGTCTAAATTCAATAGCTATTGGGCCAGACACAGTCACCTCAAGCAATGCAGAGTCTAGCGTAGCAATAGGTCATGCAGCTTTGGCCGCTGACTTAGCAGCACAGAGCGTGGTGTTAGGAGCCTCTGTAACTGCAGATCAGCAGCGTTCTGTAGTGATTGGGGTGAATAGTCATACCTATGGAAGTAGCAATATAGCTATTGGTGATGATGCACACAGTCATGGTGCGAATTCTATTGTTATTGGACAGCAAGCAAAAGTTGACCCTAAGTTGCCTGGCGGTGATTCGGATAATGGTATTGCTTTGGGTACAAAAGCTAAAGTCTCAGCAGAGAGCGGAACAGCAATAGGACATGATGCGACGGCTTCTGCACTTCAAGCGTCTGCCTTGGGGTTTGAGGCGTATGCGAAAGGCGAACGTTCGTCTGCAATAGGTAGTCAAGCTCAGGCGAGCGGTGTAGACAGCTTTGCACAAGGTACTTTAAGTGCTGCCTCAGCTCAAAATAGTCAAGCGCAAGGGACTGAAGCTCGCGCTACGGCAACAGATGGTATTGCTATAGGTACCAATGCAGTATCAGGCATGCTTAATCCTGACCCCAGCCAGCAAATTAACAACATCAATACGATAGCTGTAGGGAAATTGGCTAATGCATCATTTAAAAATGCAATAGCCACAGGAACTCAAGCTCAAGCGACTCATGAAAATGCCATTGCCTCCGGATTTCAAGCCGAGGCGACAGCGGACAATGCCATGGCGCTAGGTGCTAACGCTAAAGCAGCTCATGAGCGTGCGGTTGCATTAGGAGATGGTGCGCAAACCAGTGCTGCCGTGAGCACAATGGGTGCAACAATTGATAAAAAAGACTATGTGTATGCAGGTCAAAAGCCTATTGCCACAGTTAGCGTGGGGTCGGCGGGTAATGAGCGAACCATTACACATGTAGCTGCTGGGCGCGTTTCTGCTACAAGCACCGATGCGATCAATGGTAGCCAGCTTTATGGCGCGCACGTCGCAATTAATGATTTAGGTGATGACCTTGATACCGCAGGTCAGAGTGTTGCAGATGCATTAGGGGGTGGCTCTAGCTACGATCCCAACACTCATAGAGTAACGGCAAATTTGAATGTACAAGGTAATACTTATACCACTGTTAATGAAGCAATTAACTATGCTGCTCAGGGCTGGTCGTTAACTGCTCAGGGGGCGGCGGGTGCAGAAGCTATTAAACCGGGTGGAACTGCTAATTTCAGTTCTGGGAAAAATATAGTTGTTGAACGCACAGGAAATACGATCACCTATAAAACAGCCGATGATGTTGAGTTTAATCAGGTGAGTGTGGACAACAGCATCACCATTGGTAACGACGTCAATAACCAAACCGTGATCAATCAGGGCAGCGTCAATACTACTAACCTAACGGTTACCGGTGAAACCCAGCTAGGCGATCACTTCAATGTGACCAACCAGGGCGATGTACATTACGACGGTCCGATTACGGCTGATACACATATTGTGAATAAAGAGTATGTGGATACGGCTGGTGATGCGTTGGTTGCTAAGGGTATGCAGTTTGTGGGTAACGATGGGCAAGTCATCCATAAAGACCTAGGCGAAACCTTGGGTATCGTGGGCGGGCTAGCTGCGGGTGCAGCGGCATCTTCTGCCAATATCACCAC
>NZ_JBGJKZ010000003.1:0-575488 GCF_041359055.1 Paenalcaligenes hominis | reverse complement strand
ACCTTAATGAGGAACGAGTTAAGGTTATGCGCCTAGCGCAACCCCAAAACCGTTCAATAAATTTGAGTCTGGCTAAACACCCGACTGACGTAATTCGTCATACACTAAAGAGTCATTCAATAATAGCGTAGAAGCTTGTAGGCTGTAAACTTTCTTTTTAGACGACGAATTGATCGTTAATTGACTCATCTCTAAAAACCGTTCTTGTTTAAGGTTGAGGTATACCTTTAAACGTAAGGTTAAATGTTTTTGCTGTTGCACTGGGTGCCATTGTCTCTAGTTTCTGGATGATCTCTTTTAGCCTGTACTCATACCCTATGCGTTCAATCACCGCATCTTCAGGTGAGTACCCTCGCAATCTGTCTTCATCTTGTCTCAGGCTTGACCAAGCCAGAGTACCATCACTACGTTTAACAATCTGCAAAAAAGGAGAGCCTACAATAGTGGCGTCTAGAAAGGCGTCAAGGTGGGGGGATTTTACGGATGTCGGAGGAAAGAGTTTTTAATGGTGAAAAATACAGGAAAAACTACAAAGTAAACCTTGCCTTTAGTTTTCTAAGTAGCTCAAAGGTGCTAATGCATTCAACACCATACTGTTGGCAAACATTAGGCACTTTTACTTTTTTACCCTGTTGAGTAATTCTAGACTCATGTGAAACCACCGTAGCACCTATTACTTTTGCTTTTGCTATTATCCATGGATCAGCGCCGGCTAAAAAGTCATCCCTGTTTTGTTGATTGTAATGTCCTTGCATTAAATCTTGCGCTATAGCTCCCACTAAACTCTGAGTCTCAGCATCATCACAACGTAAAAAGTGTCCAGGCCTATCTTTTACCCAAGTAACTAGCTCATCGTCACCCGCTATTAACTCATTAGCTACCATATCTATGCTTGCAAGTTTGCCTACAGCACACTCTTTATCTAACCAGTCCCAATAGGCTGGGCAAAAATCAAAACTATAGTAAAGATTTTTAGCATGTATATACGTGTTGGCGTCTAATAAATACATTGCCTAAAACTCCTTAGCAAGCTTCATTAAATTAGCAGGTTTAACTTGCATTAGACTGGCCGCCTCACGCAATGGGGTATTTCCATTTAAAGCATCATTAACCAATGCCTTGGCAAAACTTTGACTCATTTGCGACTTTTTAGTTAAGTAGTAGCTAGGGCCTCCAGCTTGTTTTTCACGCGATTGAAAAGCATTTTTTTCTGCATTAATAAACTGCTGGTAGCTGCTTAGTTCTATATAGCCAAAAGTAAGTGCGCGCCGAGCAATAACCCACTGACTTACATAAAAATGTGCGGCCAGACTTGGCAATTGTTTTTGCCAATCCTCTAAATCAGTAAGCCAACTCTTTTTAAATTCAGTTTCAGGCACTAACAACTCGGCCGCTACAGCATTACAAACTCTCTCAGACTCTTTTTCAGCATTCGTGTTTAAGTCAGACACACCCGAAACACCTATCCACAAATGGGCAAATTCATGCATTAAGGTAAATAATCTTGGTCCAGGAGCGTCAGCATGATTAATAAAAATAAGTGGTGCGTACTCATCAACCAAAGCAAAACCACGAAACTCTTCAACACGTAAAGGCCTAGTGTGATGACCTAAGAAGCTTTGGCGCATGACTAGCACCCCGACTTCCTCAATTTTATTAATTAGGCTACGGTAATAATCTTCCCAACTACCTCTTCTTTTAAGCTTGCTTAAATCTAGTTGATTGCGTATCGCTTCTACGAGTTCACCAACATTTAAATTGTTCTGAAAGCTACTTATAAAATCAAGCTTGCTTGCCCCCTCTGCCAGTAAAAACTCTCTATACCAAAATTGCCGCCCCTGCATCAGCTTAATGGTGTCGTTCAACTCTACACTGTATTTCCCCAAGTGGTGGCTTCCAACCGTACGTAAATCTGCAAGCAAAGGCTCTTCAACTGGAGGTTCTTGCAAAAACAAATAGCTAAAAGGTATATGAGCCTTTTTAGCGAAATCTATGGCCTGTTTAAACGTAGGTTTCGCTGTTTGATCTTCCCACGCTGCTAGTTTGTCTTCCTTCTGAGCTATTTTTTTAGCAAACTCAGGCACAGAAAAACCTAAGCGTTCACGCGCCCAAGTTAGCATTTGTGGATTAACGTGTGCTGTAGACATAACTAAAAATGTGAAATTTATTTAATACGATTATAGCAAGAGACTTGTAATCTCCCCTCCACATGGAATGAGTAACGCAACGTTTTATAAGTAGCCTAAGAAGTACGATATTATGGATACTTCCGTAATGTAGAAATATAAACGCCCAGTCAACTCATGTGAACTGGGCGCTTATGGTCTAAAAGGACCTCACCTGAAAAGGCGAGACAGATAGTTTAATGCTTTGCTGTTTGTGCTGACTCATGCCAAGGTATAACCACTTTACGCAAAGACCCCACTGCAAAATAAAGAACAAAACCAATCATAGCCAGCAGAATCACCACAGCAAATAAGGTATCAACCTCTAAATCTTGCAATTTGATCGTAGCCAAATAGCCCAGTCCTCGGGACCCAGCAACAAACTCAGACACAACGGCACCAATAATAGCCAGCACAATCGCCATTTCCATACCCGTCAAAATATAAGGTAAAGAGGCGGGAACGACTAACAATCGGAACCTCTGCCAAGAGGTAGCACGGCCTACATGAAATACCTCGATTAATCCTGTATCTACCGATTTAGCCCCTAAATAACTATTTGAAAAAACAGGAAAAAAGGCTAATAAGGCAGAGATAATGATTTTTGACTCAATACCAAACCCAAACCACAGAATAAACAAAGGAATCAAAGCGACTTTAGGTGTTAGCTGCAGTGCAATCACAAAAGGCTTAAATATTCTATCTAAAAGGTCAATACGACCTAGCAACTGCCCAAGTACGGTTCCCAAAATTACAGCTATACAAAAGCCGCCCAAACACTCTACCAAGGTAGTGTAAATATGGTAGTAAGTATCATCACGCTGCATTAGTCTGACTAATGCAGATAGCACATCTTCTGGGGGTGGCAGCACCAAAGGCGACACCTCAAAGAAAAACACATAGCCTTTCCAAATTAAGAAAAAAACAACTACTGAAATGATTGGAATGAAATGTCGGCTCACTTTATATCTCCAGGTGATGGCGTAATTCATCACAAAACCGCATAAACTCTGGATCACTTAAAAACTTGGTACGGGGTCGATCTAATGTAATTGGGATTTCAGCTACTACTCGCCCAGGTCGAGCTGACATCACTAGCACTCGATCTGCTAAATGCACCGCTTCACTAATAGAGTGTGTAATTAAAAAGGCACCAAACTTTTGGTTCATCCAAATGGCCTCTGCATCAGCAATGATTTTTTCCCGCGTTAACGCATCTAAGGCCCCAAAAGGCTCATCCAGCAATAACAAGCTGGGTTTTGAAAACAAAGCACGAGCAAATGAGGCGCGTTGTCTCATTCCTCCGGACAACTCAGAGGGTCTTTTTTCCTCAAACCCTTTCAAGCCGACCATCTCACATAAAAACGTTGCTCTTTGCTCATCCTCTGCCGTGACGCTGCCTTGCATTAGCTTGGGCAAAAGAATATTTTTTTGGATGGTTAACCAAGGCAATAAACGATGCTCTTGAAACGCAACACCTATACCTGAATCGTTATTGACCTCTTTAGATAAACGGACCTCGCCTTGGGTAGGCTGCTCTAAGCCGCACAATAAACGCAACAACGTGGACTTCCCACAGCCTGAAGGGCCAATAACAGCCACAAACTCACCATCAGCAATAAACTGATTAATGTGCTCTAAGGCAATAACAGGCCCAGTGCGTGTTTCAAAATGCTTGCTTACATTATCAAAAACGACAACTTTTTGGCGTTCCTCTTGATGGGTCTTGTTTTGATCAGACAAGGCTTGCCTCCCAAAGGCTGTTGTCATACAGACGACGAGACGTTTCTTTCATCAGACCAGCCTCAACAAGCAACTGCTGACCTTGTTCCCATTGTTCCGGAACATTACGCAAGATATTGTCTTTACCTTGAGCTATCCATAACTCTCGATTGCCTTTTAAATCACTTAAAGCAATATTGGTTTGGTCTATACCGGGCACATCATATTTACTTCCAATAAGACGAATCACTTCTAGCAAATCTTGATCACTCATATCCATCATTTGCAAAAGCGCCTCGCGTACCCCTTTTAAAAAAGCCAAATGCTGCGCGCGGTTTGCTTCCAAATCAGACTCACGAGCCACATAAACCTGACCCGGCACACCGTCATCCACACTCATCACATGCAGCGGATAACCGGCAGCACGTAATCGAGAAACGGTGCTGACATTACCAAAAAACGCATCGATGCGACCAGCCTCTATCATGGCAAATGATGCGGGGCCATCAGCCACTCGCTCTCTTTTCACACGCTTGGGATCTATCCCCGCCTTTGCCAGCATCAGGTTCAACGTCGCTTCCATAGAGCCGCCAAAAGAAGCCAAACCTACGATCTTCCCGTCTAGCTCACTCACATCAGGAACCGCTTTTTCTTCTGACGAAATCACCACAAAAGGCGAGACTTGGGCAATTGTGGCAAAGGCAATAACATCGGAATTTTCTTGCGCCCGAGCCGCCATGTAATTAGCGCCTCCGGTACGGCCACCATTCACTTGCTTTGCTGCCGTTAACTGAATAACCTGCCCAGCCCCACGCCCCACTTCAACTTTTACATCCAAGCCTAGTTTTTGAAAAACACCGGCTGCACTCGGATATAAAACTGGAGTAAACGCCAGTGATAAGGTCATTGGCGTCAAATAAGTATAAACACCAGCAGTCTGTGAAAAAGCGACATGTGAAGCAAAAGGCAAGCCTAATACACCAGCAGTACCTAAGCTATTAATCAGAAATTTTCTGCGGTCCATGATAAGTCTCCTACTATTTAAATTTTCTTTTCCACTGTTTCTGCCATCTGAACCCGCGCTCTTTTTGCAATAGTTAAGGGGTGGTCTTCCGGGTATTCAGGCAAGTCGGGACGATTTGCCCCCAACATGACGCACATTAGCGCCTCCTCTTGGCCTTCATTACGGAGCCCTCTATAAACGCCTGGTGGCACGGAAATAACATCGCGCTCTTTTAATACCAGTTCACAGGACTCACCGCTGTACTCTAAAAAGAGTCGTATAGAATCACCACGCAAAATAAAGAATGCTTCCTCTACATCATGATGCACATGCAAAGGTCCCTCGCAGCCAGCAGGCAGAATCATAGTGGAAAAAGTGAAATGCTCTGCAGGGATCACGTTATCGTCTTGTGTGACGCCCGCAGCCCCTGTACCAATGTAACGAGTTTGGGCTCTTCTATAGACTGGATTTACATCTGCTTGCCAGCCTAGAGCATTCCAATCGTATTGCCGAGTGCTCTTACGAGACACCCTCGTTTCCATCCACTCTAATAGGCTCTTGTTTTTAGGCCGCTTCCAACTTTCAAACAAAGGGTTTTCCTGCTCAGGAACAGGGGTATTTTTCACTTTGGATTCACTCATTTTTCTCTCGCTTAATTTAAAAACATGCTGTATGCCCACCCCCCCCAAGCCCAACGTATAGGCGGCTACTCTAATGAGCGCCACCCCCACGCTGGTTTTTACTAATATGCCCCTTCCCTAGTTATCTCTATAATTTTGTTTCATATATGAACCAGTGATTTACAAAGGGAACAAATTGAGTATAGGTATGTTTAAAACTTAAAATAAATGGGGAAAAACCCTTTGCAAAGCAAAGTATCTAAACACTGGCTTCACCCTATACTTACACCAAGAAAAAACTTATTTTGAACCTCAGAGAAAACCATGACCGAGTCCCTCTCAAGATCAACCCAAAATCGTTACTCTGTCCCTGGACTGGAGCGAGGTCTACGCTTATTGTCAGAGTTCAATAGACATGACCAAGTACTCGCCGCACCAGAACTAGCCAAGCGCTTAGGTCTTCCGCGTACTACTATATTTCGCTTACTTAACACCTTAGAAAATCTAGGTTTCGTTAAACGAGTCGAAGGGGGACATAACTACCAATTAGGAATGGCTATTCTTAGACTAGGGTTTGAATACCTAGCCTCTTTAGAGCTAACAGAGCTAGGCCAACCGCTATTAGAAAAAGTCAGAAACGAGACTGGATTATCTTGCAATCTAGCAATACGAGATGAAGATCAAGTGGTAATTATTGGCAAAGTAGCAGCGCCCACCCCTTTTGTAAGCACCGTACATGTAGGCACACGTTTACCTGCCCATGCCACATTATTAGGTCGAGTTTTACTAAGTGATATGCAGCTAGCTGACTTACAAGACTTATATCCAGAAAACCAATTACAAAAATTTTCTGAACGCACACCGAACTCGGTGGAAGCTTTATATAAGCTAATCCAACAAGATGCTAAAAATGGCTATGGATTGGATGAAGGCTACTTTGAGCCAGAGGTAGCAAGCGCTGCTGTAGCTGTACGAGACAAACAAAATAAGCTTGTCGCCGCCCTAGGCGTAACTATTCCTATTAGCTATAGAAATAAAGGGGAAATTAATTATCAAGAGCTAGTCGCTAGTATAGAAAGCGCAGCACAAGAACTGTCGCAATTGTTAGGTTATAAATCTTCATAAAAACAGGATAAGAAGATTGGGTTCTGATACTTTATAAAGCTAACTTATTTGATATGAAAGAAAAGTATGCCACGGTGATGAGCAGAGATGAGGTGATAGAGAGTCTAAAAAGGGATATATAAACTCAGCTCTCTTTAAATAATCCATAACTTTATAAGAAGTAATTTATAAAGTTATGGATCCACTGGTACCCCCACCAAACCGCAGTGCTTCAAAATAGCCATAATATAGTCAAAAATAAAAAAATTGGGCTTGTTCCAAACAAAGCCCAATTAACTCAAGAACATTTACTCTTATATTCAGTATGTTTTATTTACTAGCAGTTGGCTTGTGCAGGCTAATAGCTAAATTATTCAAGTAACCCATTTTTTTTCCAAGAAGCCATAAAACAAGGGTCACGGTTACAGCAGGTATTGCCCACAATAAGTTAGGGTTCATTAAGCTGATCGCCCATCCAAATAAGAGCAACCGAGTGTACCAAGCTAACCCACCTTCTAAAGCAAAAGATATAACTAAAGTAGTAACTATACCTGCTATAAAAGCACATAAAATCTCTAAGGCTGTTCCATTAAATAAAAGAGCCTCATTCCATATAAATAAAAATGGAAGTATAAAGCCCATAGCTCCTAGCCGAACGGCAGAAGTTGAAATTTTCATTGCATCTTCTTCTGCGATAGCAGCCGCCGCAAAAGCAGCGACCGCCACAGGAGGCGTTAAAGCTGACAATAATGCAAAATACAACAGGAACATATTAGAAGATAATGTAGGCAAGCCTGCTGCTACAAAAGCTGGACTGACAACCATAGCAGCTAAAATATAAGCACTAGGCGTAGGCATACCCAAACCCAATACAATAGTAATAAGCGCACCTACTAGCAGAATGACTAGCAACCCTGATCCTGCCACCATAAGAATTAAGCTAGACCCTTTCATCGCTAGGCCTGTCATTGTTAAACCGCCAATGACCAAGCCAGCCGCTGCACAAGCTCCAGCCACAGGCAACATGCGTAAAGTTGTTTCGCCTAAGCCCTCGATAAGACTCCAAATACTCATGCGAGTTTTTTGGTTAAATACCGACATCACTAATAATGAGATCGATCCAAATACAGCTACGTATGTTGGTGTATAACCCATTAATAAGGAAATACAAATAACAGCAATAGGCACGACAAATACCCAACCTGTTTTCAGTGTTTCTAATACAGGCTGAATGTCATCAATCCCTCTCATACCTTGCCGCAAAGCTCGAAAATGAACCTGCATATACACGCCCAAGTAATACAACAAAGCAGGAATAAGAGCGGCTAATGCTACCGTCCGGTAATCAATGGCGGTGTACTCAGCTAATATAAAGGCTGCCGACCCCATGACAGGCGGTAATGCGGCACCACCGGTAGAGGCAGCAACCTCTACCGCCCCAGCAAAACGAGACGAATAACCTAACTTTTTCATGATAGGAATATTCACTGCGCCAGTTGTTGCCACATCTGCAGTTGGACTACCAGAAATGGTACCGTACATGCCCGCTGATAACACTGCAATTTTAGCTGGACCACCTGGGCTTTTACCTGTTAGGGCAGCAGCTAGCTGGAACATAAAATCAGCCCCACCTGCACGGGTTAAAAAGGCTCCAAACATAACGAATAAAAAGACATAACTTGCCGTTACTTGGATAGGAACACCAAAAACCCCATCCGTGGTATACATCAAAACATCAATAAATGAATTGAAGTCTATATACCCATGGCCGAACGGAGCCGGTAAGTGGTGGCCCCATAAGTTATAGGCTAAGAACAGCAATACTATAGAGGTTAAGCCTGCCCCGGTAGTACGACGTGTAGCCTCTAAGGTTAAAAGCAATAACAGGCTACCAAATAGTAATTCGTAATTTGATAAAGGGTCTAATAAGGTAATACGAGTTACTAAGTCTTCTCGTATCAAAATAAAGTAAATACCACAAGCAGCACTAGCCCCAGACAACACCCAATCCATAAAAGTCGGTATCACAGGCGCTTGTTCATGTGAGCCTATGCTCAAAAACAAGAAACTGTACATACCGCAAACAAATAGAATGCCTATTAGCAAGGCGTCAGGTAACGCAACGACATTGATATACGTTACCCAACAGGCAAACAGGGCTGCCATTGCACTAAGTATCATGCCTGGAGCACCCACAAAAGATCGACGGCGTCCAGAGCTAAATATTTTCTTGATCATTGAATCAACCCTCTTTCTTTGTAAGCTTTCAGCGCACCTTTATGAAAGGGCATACTCGTTTCTTTAACCAAAAGCTCAGTTTCAAGGGATTTCATTGATGGGTGTACTGCACGTAGACTATCTATATTTTCTATAATGGCATTGGTTAAAGCATAGGCCTCTTCCTCTGGCATGTCCTCATTAACAATCAAAACGGCCCCCAAGGTTAGTGTTTCAATGTTTTTATCTTGGTTTTTGTAACTGCCGGCAGGTATAGTAAAAAACCCAATACCAAATTGCTTGCTTATTTTTTCACGGACCTCAAGCGGAACATCTAATACCTTAATATCCACGGCATTTTCTAGTTCTCTGATTGAGCTATGCCCCACAAACACCCCATTAGTGAACATATTAATGCGGCCATTTTGGAAAAGAGAGCTTTGCTCTGAAGAGCCCGCAGCTATAATCGCGCCTCCCCAAGAAGCTACTGACTCTTCATTGGCACCCACCTCGTTTAATATTGCACTAGCAATACTTCCAGTGATATTCCCTGCTCGATTAACCGTGACTCGTACAGGCGCTTTTTGTTTAGCTAAATCGGCTAAAGACTCAATGCCGTATTCATCCGCAAACTTTTTTGCCGCAATAAACTGCATAGGTGCCCAGTCATACATGTAACCTATCACTCGAAGCTTAGACATAGGTTCCCGAAATGGAGTTTCACCTGCTGAGGCAATTTTTAACTCTGCATCATGAATTAAACCTAAATGCGCTCTGCCTTGTTGCACCATAGCAGCATTTGCAAAGCCCCCTCCCGTTGTTTGGTATGTAATAGTAGAACCAGGTATGCTTTTTTTAACAGCATTATCTAAACCCGTCCCCAATAAGGTCCAGAGCCCACTAGGGCTAGCACCTGCCAACGTGTAACTAACTGACTGCGCTTGAACTGCGCCGACTGTTACGCTAAAGCACATGCATAAGGCAATGGCCATACGATTAAAAAATTCAGGTATCATGACTTGTCATCCTCCGTGGGATTTATTGTGTTTACTTTTTGGTGTAAAAATAATACTAACAATTTGTTTATTATGTTTGTTACCTATAATCGCCTCAAAACAAATTAGATAGCTAACTATTTATTTTTAATTTAAGTATAAAATTACAGCCTGTCAATCAGAAAATAACCTATTACTCTCTCATTGATAGGCACATCAATCCATTTCGAGCACTCCTATGACAAAAGAAATTTTGCCTCTACAAAAAAGCTTAGGCTATCAGATACGAACCTCACACCGTCTTATCCAACGACGCTTACAAAGCCTGATTGAACCCCATGGCGTCAGCTTAGGGATGTGGTATTTTTTGCGTGTTCTATGGCATAAAGAAGGCTTAACACAAAGCGAACTCTCTCAGCTAGTAGGTACGATGGAGCCAACAACACTAACCGCTCTTCGCTCCATGGAACGCTGTGGCTTTATAAAGCGCGAACGGAATGCTCTGGATGGCCGTAAAATTAATATATATTTGACAGACCTAGGACGTGAGCTAGAGGGAAAACTAGTTCCACTCGCTAAAGAGGTACTGAGTGAAGCCTCTTCAGGGCTATCGGACTCAGAAATGCAAACATTGCTTAGGCTCTTAAACGTCATCCAAACCAATCTAGCTGATCACAGCTTATTAGAAGAAATTTAAACACTAAGCCACCACCTGATATTGAAGTTGCACACTATCTCCAGTGCGCGCTGAGTTTAAAATAGCCAAACATACCTCAGTTGTCGCTCTGGCCCACTGTGCACTGTGTACAACAGGCGTAGCTAAAAAAATGGCATTAAATAATTCATCAATAACTTCAGCTCTAGGAACAGGTTTTTTTACGGTGTTTTCTAAGTAACGTGCTTCGTCCGAATAAACCATGACCCCATTGGGTTGTATACGTAGATCCGCTTTTGTCATTGAAACGACGACATGACCAAAATGCTGATGGTAAGGCGTAGTCACTAATAAAGGAGGCTGGTAATTTTTGCTCCCATAATTCCCCTCTTCCTTTAATGCACTTTCCTGCTCTATAGAGCCTATTTCTTTCAAACGACGTCTCGCTTTACCATAATCATCAGAGCTTTTCAAAAACCCCATTTCTCCTATGCCACCTAATAACTCATCACTATCATAATGACCGTACCCACTATAAGTAGCACTAGCGTAAGCACCATTTTCAAACGTTAATAAAGCGCTATAAGCTCCTTCTGTAGGACGAGCAGGATCCCAGTTCCCTGTTTTTGCTTGTACCGTTTTGACTAACCCGCCTCCTAATAGTCGAATCATATCAATTTGATGTGCTGCTTGGCTGAATATAACGCCCCCACCCTGACTCGTGTCTAGCTCTTCGGGACGACGAGGACGATATAAAAAATCAGTGTAATTAAATGCATGGATCATTTGCACGGAACCCCATACGTTTTGATCTATTAAGTGTTTAGCGTGTAAAACAGGACCATTAAAACTGTGCGAATGTCCTACTACCAACACTACCCCCGTTTGCTCTATGGTTTCTACAATGTCATGGCATTCAGTCATCGAGATGGCTAAGGGCTTTTCTAACAAAATATGTTTCCCTATCTGTGCCACATAGCGCGCATGCTCTGCATGAAATTGATGGGGGGATGCAATATAAACAACCTCTACCCTTGGATCAGCACAAAAATCCTCAATATTATCGTAGCTAGCGGCATGAAAATCCTGACTGAATCGTTTTCTCGCAGAGTCCCTAGGATCCATTGCGGCAACCAGCTCCACTCTAGAGTCTTGTAAAAAAGTAGGCAACATGAGCATAAAAGCGCGCCCCAAACCTATCACTCCTAGCTTTATTTTTTTCTCTTCCATCATTTTTCCTTTATTACAGCCCTAAAACAACAGGCTCTGCTCCACACCCTCTAGATACACAGATAATAATGTTTTGCTCCTGCTCATACTCATCAAGCACCATATCCCTGTGCTCTACATCGCCTGAAATTAGAGCTGTTTTACATGACCCACAAGTCCCACTTTCACAAGAGCTAGGTACATTAACCCCCTGCGCAGTTAAAGCCTCTAAAATAGTTGTTTGAGTATCTACTTCTAACGTTTTTCCACTTTTAACCAACTGGACTTGAAAAGGAACATTAGTTCGTGCTAAAGCAGCATCAACCCCAAAGCTCTCAAACATAACGGTGCCTTGTGGCCAATGCCCTGTCATGGCCTTTACCTCTTCCATAAGTAATAAAGGACCGCAACAATACACCTGTTTATTCCCTGAGCTTTCTAGTACAGGCCATAAATCATACCTATTGCTCTCTTCGCCGTTAGAGTGATGAATTACGACACGCCCACCCCAATCTGTACGAGTTATCTCGGATAAATAAGCAGCACTTTCAGCATTACGGCTTAAGTAATAGACAGTAAAACTAGTAACCCCTTGATCTTTTAAAGACTGCATCATGGCATAAATAGGAGTAATCCCAATACCACCTGCGATCAGCACATACTCGGGACGAGTGTTTGTCATCTCAAACAAATTAACTGGGCTTGTAGCTTCTAAGGTCATTCCTATTTGTAAATTGTCTACCATACTAATAGAGCCGCCTCGCCCCTCTTCATCTCGTCTTACTGCAATCACATATCGACTTGCATTCTCAAGGGGGTTACAAAGTGAATATTTATTCGTTCGACCGCTAGGTGTTTTGACTGAGATATGTGAACCAGCCGTAAACAGAGGCAACGCCTCTCCATTTACAGCACGCAAGTCAAACTCATAAATATTCGTTGCGATTTCTCGTTTACCTTCAACGTATAAGTGCAACGTCTTTGCTCCTTTACTCATCCTTTTCTCCTATAAACTCTCGATGGGGATCCTATTTATTTTGAATGATATTGCCATATCCTTAGATATCTAATAGAATCCTAACATAATTTAATTAGTTAGCTAACTTATTTAATAGTGTTTCATCATAAAAAACCACCAATTTCATTTGAGACAAAGAGGCTACATATGATTACACCTGAAGAAAACGATTTGTTATGCCGAGTCGAGGGAAATGCTCCCATGGGACAACTCATGCGCCGTCACTGGACCATTATCTGCTTATCAGAAGAGGTAGCAGAGGCAGATGGCGCTCCGGTTAAAGCCCGTATTTTTGGTGAAGATTTAGTTGTTTTTCGTGACACCAAAGGTCGTCTTGGGGTGATGGATGAATATTGCCCACACCGCCGTGCATCATTAGTTATGGGTCGCAATGAAGATTGCGGCTTACGTTGCCTCTATCATGGCTGGAAAATTGATGTTGAAGGAAACGTGACAGAAATGGTTTCCGAACCTGTAAGTAGCGGCTTTGTTAATAAAGTGAAGCATACGGCTTACCCCACCCACGAATGGGGTGGTTTTGTATGGGCATATATGGGGCCCAAAGAAACAATGCCTGAATTTACTCCTCCTGTTTGGGCACCCACTAAAGAGACAAAAGTTACCATTGCTAAAGCCATATTGCCATGTAACTGGGCGCAAGTACTCGAAGGCGCCATCGACTCAGCCCATAGTTCAAGCTTGCATTCTTCTGATATGGTTCCTGCTCGAGTCAATAGTGCGGAAGCCACAGGTGAGTTATGGCTAAGACCATCTACAGATAAAGCCCCTAAGCTGCAAATTGAAAACACCCCCTACGGGTTCCGCTATGCAGCTATACGTCGGCCCATTACTCAACCAACAAAAAATGACTACGTACGCTCAACCGTCTTTGTCGCACCCGCTACAGCGCTTATCCCACCCAATAACCTTTACAACGTAGCCAATATCAATGTGCCTTCAGATGACCAAAACACGGTGTTTTACTTTATTGCCTGGGGCCATCCTGACTCCACACCTAGCACAGCAGAATGGCGTGCATTCCTAGGCCAAGAAGTTGGCAAAGACTTAGATCAATATTATCGCCCTTTACGTAACTGGGATAATCGTTTCTGGCAAGACCGTCAAGCTATGAAAGACGGTAATTTCACCGGTATTACCGGTTTCCCTAATCAAGATATTGCGATGTGGGTCACCATGGGAGCCATAGCAGATCGCACCCAAGAGCGTCTAGGAGCCAGTGATCTTGCTATTGTGGAATTCCGTAAACAAATGATTGCTGCCGTGCAGCGCTTTCAAGAAAATGGCACCGTTATTGGAACAAAAGACGCCATGATCGCCCCGGATGTCTGCTCTTTTCAAGCCATTATTCCCAAAACAACAAGATGGCAAGATTACCCCGCCCATTACGTTTGGAATGCCCCAGAAAAAAAGCCTGACTCTGTTGTTTAATGCCAAGGAATTTTAATGAAAAAACTACCACTATCCATTGCTTTAGGTAATTATGATCGCACTCGCCCCTTAATTGATGGCCGTGTGCAGATTGATGGCGTAGATCCTATCTGCATGACCTTGTTCCCAGAGGAAATGTTCTTCCGAGCCTTTAGATATCAAGAGTTTGATATAGCAGAGCTATCTTTTTCTAGTTATTTAGTAAGTGCCTCTAAAGGAGAAAATGACTATATCGCTATTCCTGTCTTTTTATCTAGAGCCTTTAGGCATACGTCTATTTATGTTCGATCAGATCGAATAAAAAATCCCGAGGACTTAAAAGGAAAAAAAATAGGCTTACCAGAATATCAACTCACAGCCAATGTCTGGGCTCGCGCTTTGCTAGAAGATGACTATGGAGTGAAACCGTCAGATGTCACTTGGGTGCGTGGAGGAATCGATGAGCCTGGTCGCCCTGAAAAAATTAAACTAGACCTACCCCCTGATGTTCATTTAGTTAATGCTCCTGAAGGACGAACCATTTCTGAAATGATTCATACCGGCGAACTAGATGGTTTTATGGGCCCTCGCCCACCCAGCGGCCCAGCACTTCATAATCCGAATGTGAACTGGTTATTTGAAGACCCAACAGCAGCAGCCAAAGACTACTATAAACGCACGAACGTCTTTCCTATTATGCATTTAGTTGGTGTACGAAAAAGCCTTGTTAAACAGCATCCTTGGCTACCCGCCGCATTACTTAAAGCCTTTGAGCAATCCAAAGCAATAGCACTAGAGAAACTTTCAGACACCTCAGCTACTAAAGTGACTCTGCCTTTTGTAGAAGAACAGCTCAAAGCTGCCCGCGATCTAATGGGCTTGGACTTCTGGAGTTACGGCGTAGATGCTAATCGAGCGACCTTAGATACCTTTTTAAAACATCACTATAAACAAGGCCTATCGGCGCGTCGGATGGAGGTCGATGAACTATTTCACTCCACCACTTACGAAACCACCAAAATATAAGCCATGAACAAAAAAGACTGCCCTTATAAGCAGTCTTTTTAATTATTAATGGAATTAAGCATAGATGAAAACCCCTATGACTACCCCAAAATGGAATTTTTCCATTTATTTATTAGCCATACTACCCCCTTTATTTTGGGCAGGTAATTTTGTTTTGGGAAAATGGGCTGTAACGACTATTCCTCCGGTACAACTTTCATTTTTCCGTTGGCTGATAGCACTATTTATCTTAAGTGGAATTACATACAAAACACTAAAAGACCATTACAAAACTATAATTAAAAACATCAAAAAAATTTTTATATTTTCTTTATTAGGTATTGTTGGATTCAACATCTTTATTTACATAGCATTACAAAAAACAACAGCAATAAATGGTGCTTTAATCAACTCAACCATGCCTATTGTTACTTTACTACTATCTATATTTATAATTAAAGAGTCATTTCAATTTAAACAATATATAGGAATTACTGCTTCATTTTTTGGCTTATTGGTTTTATTTAGCTCTGGAGACCTTTCTGTTTTTTTAAAACTAAACTTCAACCAAGGGGATATTTTTATATTGTTAGGTGTAGCCTGCTGGTCTTTATATACTATACTCGTCAAAAAGTGGGTAATAGAGCTTCCTTTTTTTGTTTTTTTATTTTCTATAGTCTTTATTGGATGCTTGCTGCATATACCACTATTGTTTATAGAGGCTTCTTATACAGGCTGGGCTAATTTTAGCTATCCAACATTAACTGCTATTATTTATCTTGCCATTTTTCCATCTATTCTTGCCTATTTCTTTTGGGGAAAGGTCGTTACCTCGATCGGCCCTGCTAAAGCAAGTCTATTCATGTACTTAACTCCTATTTTTAGCACTATATTTGCTTTGATTTTTTTAAAAGAAAAAATACATGTACACCACTTAGTTGGATTCATTTTTGTTGTTATAGGCATAGTTTTAGTTAATAAAGTGCATAAAAAAAACGGAACTATAGAAATCTCGTAGACTTACTGTCAAGCGCACAGTTCATAAGGTAATCACCCGCTAATCCCTCCAACAAACCGCAGTGCTTTAAAGTAGAATTTCTCGAAAAAGAAATTCAATGAAAAAGTCCCGTTATACCGATAACCAAATCATGACCATTTTGAAGCAAGCTGAAGCTGGTACACCGATTCCAGAGCTGTGCCGTAAGCACGCTATGAGCCATGCAATATTTTATAAATAGTGCGTAAAATACGGCGACATGGACACCTCCATGATGACTCGGCTTAAAGAATTGGAGCGGGAAAACCAGCGACTCAAGAAAATGACGTGATAGCGGATTGATTAATTCGATTAACGACAGACTAGCGCAAGTGGGGCTTCGGTTTATGCTTCACCTACTTACGTAATATCAAAGGATTTATCTGAAATCACAAATGAGTCTATTGCCTTTATCGGCGACTCGAAATCAATCTGCGCATTAAGTCGGCAAGTTATATGAGTGCTAAGTCAAATCAATCGATGGCGTGGAAAGCTGGACGATGTCGGTGCGAAATGAAGTTTGACGTAGCCATAAAGGGCAAAATATATTGGTAAAACATTGCTTGAGTGGGCGGTTTCACGACAAATCAACTTGATTCATACCCAACCCAACAACCTGCAAAAAATGCCTACGTCGAACACTCTAAGCGAACAGTTCGTTATGGCTGGTTAGCCCAAAATGAAGAAGCCGCACATTTAATCTATGGAAAAATAGAAAATGAGTTCAGCCTTTGTTGTGAGCTCTTAAGCCAATTAGGCTTCTCACCTCTCCTTGTGAGTAAGCCTATACTCAAATCTGCCCTACACAAACGATTTGCTTACATAAAAATAGCTCCTACCCAACGAAGATGGAGCTATTTTTCTGTATGACATTCATACAATGTAAAAACTATCGCGCTCATAACCCTAGCGTATCAAATTGCTCTCCCATTTTTTTTGCTTGAACTCGTAACTCCTCAAGAGCAAGTTGTTGCTCTGCTTCCTCATATCGAGACCGTAAACCTGAGACCATCAAAGAACCATAAATGCGGCCAGCATGACTAAGCACAGGAACAGCAACTGCAGCTACATCCACATCCCGCTCACCCAGTGATATATAGAAACCTTGCTCCTGAATCGACTCATCCATAGTTTCAGTCTCATAGGCTAATAAAATTCTACCCGTCGCTCCTACTCCCAGGGGAAGCAAAATACCCTCCTCAACATGATGGCGTGCAGCACGAGGTGAGTTCTGTCTGTATAAGCACTGCCTTTGATTACCTTGACGAACATAATACGCTGCAGTTTCCCCTGTTTTTGCAACCAAGTCTGCCAAAACTGGACGCACTAAACCCTCTAAATCAAAAGCCCGCTCATACAGCAGACCTAGCTGACGCAAAGTGGGTCCTAAACGGTATTGCCCCGCTCCTGTTTTACGTATATAGCCAAAATGCTCTAACGAGCTAATTAAACGCAAGATAGTACTTTTATATAGACCCGTTTTTCCCGCCAACTCAGTCAGGCTTAACTCTACTGCTCCACCTTTAAAGGCTTCCAAAATAGACAGCGCTCTTTCGACTGACTCTACACGATTATTTTTTTGCGTCATGGTCAACTTATACCTTCATAAATAAAACTACAAACAGAGAACTAAGGGTTTATCTCTATCAAATAGGGTTGACGATATAGTGCATTGTAAACTACTTTCTAGTTTCACTGAACGGAATATCTATTCTACTAGGTAGAATAAACTAATGGAGTTGCTACTGTGTCTGATGTGCTATCAGGGATACGCGTTCTAGACCTAACCAATGTGTTGGCTGGTCCTTATGCATGTTATTTACTTGCTCAGTTAGGAGCAGAAGTTATTAAAATCGAACGCCCTCAAGTCGGTGACTTAGCCCGGCAACTAGGGGCCGACGTAAAACGGAATGAAGAACAAATGGGTACCTCTTTTCTCGCACAAAATGCGGGAAAAAAATCAATCACCCTAGATCTGAAACATCCTAAAGGCAAAGAAATTTTTTTACAGTTAGTAGCTAGCGCTGATGTTCTAGTAGAAAACTTTAGAGCAGGTGTAATGGATAGATTGGGTTTTTCTCATGACACGTTAAAAACTCTGAATCCTAAGCTCGTTTACTGCTCAATCTCGGGTTTTGGTCAAGACGGCCCTATGGCTAAACTACAAGCCTATGACCAAATTGTGCAAGGCTTATCAGGTGTCATGGCCGTAACAGGCGATCAGGATTCTGGCCCTTTGCGAGTTGGTTATCCTATTTGTGACACTATTGGTGGCCTAAACGCAGCTTTTGCTATTAGTTCTGCTCTAGTCAAACGCAATCAAAGTGGTCAAGGCGATTACATTGATGTATCAATGCTGGAATCCACTTTAGGCACGATGGGCTGGGTGGTCTCTAACTGGCTAATTGCTGGTGTAGAACCTTCACGTTTAGGCAATCAAAACATGACTGCTGTGCCCTCTGGAGCATTTCGAACCCAGACAAGCTTGCTCAACATCGCAGCCAATCAACAGACTCAATTTGAACGTCTCGCTAAACTCCTTAACCGCGAATGCTGGCTTGAAGACCCACGCTTTAAAACACGCGAGTCACGCAAACAACACCGCACCCTCTTAAATACTGAACTAGAGGAAGCTCTTAGCACGCATAGCGCTGAACACTGGGCAAAGATTTTAAATCAGCACGACATCCCTGCAGGTGTAGTTCAAGATATTCCCACCGCCTTGGCTCAACCACAAATTCAAGAACGACAATTTATCAAAACTCTTAAAGATGACCAAGGTAATGAAATAAAAGTGGTCCGAGCAGGATTCCGTCTGAACTCCGGCGACCCCGCACCCAGTTGCTACCCACCTCTACTTGGCGAGCACACTACACGTCTTCTTACCGAACTAGGTTACAGCCCAGAAGCCATTAAAGAATTGACTCAACTAGCTATTATCTAAGGAAGCCGCATGCACCACGCACACATAGATCCTAAAGAGCAAGCTGCCCAATGGTGGGCAACCAATATTATTAAAATGAGCCCTGGAGTCATCCAATTCCATGGCTATCCCATCCAAGACCTCATTGGGCAACTCAGTTTTACCTCTATGATTTGGCTCATGCTTCGTGGAGATACTCCTACAGCTACTCAAGAGTCCCTATTAAGTGCCGCCTTAATGGCTGGTGTAGATCATGGTCCTCAAGCCCCTAGTATTGCCATTGCTCGTATGGCAATCAGCTGCGGAGTAGGTATTAATAACGCCATGTCCTCAGCCACAAATGTTCTAGGTGACGTACATGGAGGGGCTGGTGAACAGTGCTTAGAGTTGTTTCAATGCATTCAGAAACGCCTAGACCAAAAGCAGCCTTTAGAAGATGCCATCCAATTAGAGTTAGAGGCTTTTTTTGCTCAAGGCAATAAATACGTTCCTGGTTATGGGCACCGTTTTCATCCCATTGACCCACGCAGTCAGCCTCTTATGAAGCTCTTACAGGATGCAGAACAAGCTCAGGCGACAGTCGGCAATTACCGTGCTATTGCCTTAGGGGTAGAACATTATCTATACACTAAAAAATCTCGCCGCATTCCTATCAATATTGATGGGGCTACAGCAGCTATTTATGGGGCACTAGGCTTCCCTCCTGCATTATGTAGAGGGCTATTTGTCTTGTCACGTTCGGTAGGAATACTTGCTCATGCATGGGAGCAAAGCCAATCTAGCACACGTAACAAAGGTCCTATTCCCAAAGGCTGGCTCTGGTCCTACACCGGAACAGATACACGCGATCTTGAGGACGAGTAAAAGGTAAAAAGATGTCTTATACAGTCCTCATTACTGCCCCTACAATCAGCTCTGCCGCTATTCACTATTTGCAGCAAGCCAACTGTAAATTGCTTTTTTTGCAATCTGATGATAAATCAAGCGAACTAGAGCACCTGCTGCTTCATCAGTCAATTGATGCCATTATTTCTCGCACCTACCCTCTATCACAACATCTTATTCAAAGTAGCCCCAACCTTAAAGTCATTGCCCGACATGGTATAGGTTATGACAATGTAGACATAGAGGCTGCTACTCAGCAAGGCATTCCTGTATTGGTCACTCCCGGTACAAATGCCCAAGGTGTAGCTGAACTGTGCTTAGGTTTGATATTGGCTTGTGCTCGCCAAATACCCCAACATCATCTAGCCGTTAGACAAGGTCTATGGCCTCGCTCAAGCCCCGGCAAAGAGCTCTACGGTAAAACTCTAGGCCTAGTCGGTTTAGGTCGTATTGCACAATGCGTAGCTCAGTTAGCTCAAGCTATAAACATGAATATTATTGCCTATGATCCTCTATTGACCAAGGCACCATATCCTCTAGTCCCCTCTCTAGAAAAGCTTTTGAGCAACTCAGATATTGTTTCGTTACATTGCCCCGCACAAAAAGAAGGTAATGCACTCATCAACCGAGAAACTCTAGCGTACATGCGATCTGGCAGCATTTTAATCAACACCGCTAGGGGTCAGCTTATTGATGAACTCGCCCTAGCCGATGCAATCAGAAGTGGGCATCTCTATGCAGCGGGCCTCGATACCCTAGCCATAGAACCCCCTGCCTCCAACAACCCTTTGCTTCATCTAGATCGAGTCATATTAAGCCCTCACGTAGGGGGCAGCACAGACCAATCTTTAGAGCGTACAGCACTGCTTGCTGCCCAAAATGTGTTGGCCTATCTACAGCACCAAACGATTAATCCCGCCCATTTAGTTAACCCTAGATTCCAACAAAGACAACGTTTATGAATAACTATATCACTCAAGCTCAACAAGCAACTTGGCCTACTGGTTTTATTATGAAACCACGGGTGAGTCTCGTGCCCTCAGAGGTCTTGCATGCTTATCAAAACGTTCCAACTGCTCATATTAGCGATACCCTTGGTCGTTACCATGGCAGCAATCTCTTACGGGACTATCATAATGCTCTAAAACATGGCGGTATGTACGGCAATGCCATTACCGTCAAAACTCGTCCTGGAGATAATCTCATGCTCCATGCCGCCATTCTCTGCGCGGAGCCCGGCGATATTATTGTGGTTGATGCCAGTGGGGATCTATCCACTGCAGTGATCGGCGGACTCATGCGCACCACGGCTATAGCTAAAAAGATAGGCGGCTTTGTCATTGATGGAGCGATTCGTGATATCGAAGAGTGGGCTCAAGGAGATATGCCTATATATGCCAAGGGACATACGCACAAAGGCCCAAAAAAAGAAGGCCCCGGCGAGCTCAATACACCAATTTCTTGTGCGGGCATGGTGGTACACCCTGGTGACCTTATCGTAGCTGATGCGGATGGCGTCATCTGTGTGCCAGCAGACCAAGCCTCTACTCTACTCAACAGCTGCCAAGACTTAGCTCAGCACGAAAAACGAGTTCGTACTCAAAATGCCTCAGGCGCTGTTGATTTAGATCGACTTCTTAACCTTCTACGCCAAAAAAACTGCCCGTTGTAGCCTTTTAAACAATAAATAGAGACAAGGATAAACACCATGAAAACCAAATTAATCGTTAGTCTATTGGCTGGAGCCAGTCTGTTTGCATCGACTGCTCTATCCTTAGTTCACGCTAACTCATTCCCAGAAAAAAGCATTAATTTTGTTGTCCCTTATCCCCCTGGAGGCGGTACTGATATTACCACTCGATTGCTCACCGATAAAATCAGCAAAACCAGTGATTGGAATTTTGTGGTGGAGAATAGACCTGGCGCGGCGGGTAGCATCGGCTTAGGCTATTTAACACGCCAAACCCCAGACGGGTATACCCTGGCCATGGGACAAACCTCCAACATGACCATAAACCCCAACTTAAACAAAGACATTAGCTACAACTCTCTAGAAGACTTCAGTCTGATATCAGTTATTGCTACTCAACCTGTTGTAGTGGTGGTTGCCAACCAATCTCCTTATACAAATCTGAACGATCTTCTTAACGATGCCAAATCAGGAAAGACTTTAACCCTCGGCACTCCCGGTATTGGCACAGTCAGCCATTTGGCTATGGAGTACTTGGGTCAAATGAGTAACACCAAAATTCGCCACATTCCTTATCCTGGAGCGACTCAAGCTATTACTGAAGCCATGGGGGGACATTTAAGTTTTGTAGCCACTAGTTTACCTAGCGCTTTATCACAAATCCGTGCTGGCTCAGTACGCCCTTTAGCCGTCACCTCAGCTGAACGCACCTCCGCTCTACCAGATGTACCTTCCATCAGTGAGCTAGGCTATGACGGCTATGACGTCAACGAATGGAAAGCGGTAATTGGCCCCGCTCATATAGATCCTGCAACAGTCACTAGTCTCAACGCCGCTATCCGCACAGCTCTAAATGACCCTGAGTTAATTGATGCTTTTGAACGCGAAGGCAGCACGATTTTAGGTAGCAGCCCAGAGGAGTTCCAAGCCATGCTTAATGAAGAATACCCACGTTGGGGCCAAGTATTACGTGATGCCAACATCACCAAATAAGACCTCAATCAAGATAAAAATCAGATAGTGGAGACTCCTAAAATGAAGAAAAATGACCGCGCAGATATGATCGTTGGAAGTGCTTTTTCACTTCTTGGTCTTGGCATTTTTTTCTATGCACGCAGCAATTACGATATGGGTGAGCTCACCAACATGGGTTCAGGCTTTTTCCCTGCCATTCTAGGCATCACAATGGCTCTACTAGGACTCATTGTTACGATTTCAAGTATTGGGATTCAAGCCCCAAAACGAGAGTTCAATACACGAACTACTTTTTTTGTCACCCTCTCTATTATTGCTTTTGCATTACTCATTGAACGCCTAGGAGCTCTCCCTGCTATTTTTTCTTTAGTCCTAATTGCCTCATTAGCTGAAAAAAGGTTCTCTTGGCCCAAAAAATTCCTATTAGCAGCTGTCTTATTTTGTATTGCCTATCTCATCTTCAAAGTCATGCTTAGCATGAACTTTAGCCTCATTCATGGTGTTCTATAATGGATTTATTCTCAAACGCCCTATTAGGCTTAAGCGTCGCCCTCAGCTTTAATAACCTCTTATATTGTTTTCTAGGGGTGCTTGTAGGTACTTTTCTAGGAGTTATTCCAGGGGTTGGGGTACTTGCTGCCATATCCATGTTGTTTCCTATTACTTTCCATATGGAACCAACAGCCGCACTTATTATGCTAGCGGGAATTTGGTATGGCACGACTTACGGTGGTAGTACCGCCTCTATTCTTCTAAATGTACCAGGCTCTCCCACCAATGCAATTACCTGCCTAGATGGCTACCCTATGACAAAACAAGGTCGAGGTGGTGTTGCTCTGTTTATGACCACAATCGCCTCCTTGGTTGGTGGGTCTATTGGCATTGTTTTACTCATGCTTTTTTCCCCTATTATTGCAGCCTATGCCCTGTCTTTTTCTGCTCAAGAATACTTTTCTTTAATGCTCTTAGGTTTAGTTGCCGCCAGTAGCGTATCGAATGGCTCCTTTACAAAAGGGCTCTTAATGGTGGTAGTTGGGGTTACCATTGGCATGGTAGGTACAGATATTTATACAGGCACCCCTCGCTTTATCTTTGGTCTACTTGACCTAGGCGATGGCGTTAGTTTGATTGCTTTAGCTATGGGTATTTTTGGAATTTCCGAGGTAATAGCAAGCATTGGTAAAGTTAACACCAAAGACTTGGACCAAAAAACGCTGAGTTTCGCCGCCATGAAACCAAACAAAGATGATATCAAACGTTCTTGGGGACCCATGGCTCGTGGCGCAGGCATTGGTTCTTTTTTTGGCACCTTACCTGGAACAGGTCCCTCTTTAGCCGCCTTTGTTTCCTATGCCATAGAAAAACGCTGCTCTAAAACACCCAGCCACTTTGGTAAAGGAGCCATTGAGGGCATTATGGCCCCTGAAACAGCTAACAGTGCCGCTGACCAAACCTCATTTATACCCACTCTTTCTTTAGGCTTGCCAGGCAGCCCCACTATGGCGCTTATGCTAGGAGCTCTGATGATTCATGGCATAGCGCCGGGTCCTCAGCTTATGACGGAGCAACCTGATCTATTTTGGGGTTTAGTAATGAGTTTCTGGATTGGAAATATCCTACTGGTCATACTAAACATTCCTCTGATAGGTGTCTGGGTACGCGTCCTAACTATTCCCTATCACCTACTATTCCCAGCTATATTAATGTTTATTGCTATTGGCACTTATAGTGTTAATTACAGCGTTATTGATATTTTACTCGTTGCTGGTTTTGGGCTATTTGGCTATATATTGCGATGCTTTCAGTATCCTATGGCCCCTTTACTACTCGGTTTTGTGCTAGGGCCATTAATTGAACAACATTTCCGTCGTTCTATGTTGCTATCAGATGGCCAGCTCTCTACCTTTATTGATCGCCCTATTAGCCTAACAATTTTAATTATTACCTTGCTAATTGCTATTTGGGGGTTTTGGTCTGGTCTTAAATCCCACTATCGGCAAATGGCTACACAACCATAAAAATTATTATGCCCTTATTCATTAGCCCTAGTTGTTTAGGGCTTTTTTTATGTACGTAGACCTGTGCTGTATTTCCTCTGACCGTGCCTAATTTCCATAGAGAGCAAAACATTGACTGAAAAGTTATGCGCACAGTTAATTAGACACCTTTTTACTCAAGGTACTTCTAAGGGCAAGTAAAGAGCAACACTAAACCTTAGCTTCAGCAAATGAAAACATTTCCAAAAGAAAACGCATCAACCCTCTATCGCCGCATACTGTTAGCCTACCAAGGAGTCAAAATAAAAAATAAGCGCCCAGTTCACACATTTTAACTGGGCGCTTATGGATTAAAGATACGTCACCTTAAAAAACGAGGCAAAGAATTTGATGTTTAGCTTCTTGTGCAGACTCGTGCCAGAATATGGCTACTATAAAATGTCAGTGCACCTTACATTTCCAAATGACAATATAACTCAACACAAAAAGCGTATACGCTACAAATCACTGAAAAACTTGGCTCGTAGTCGAGTTACTGTAACAGGAGTCTCAGCGACCACCTGTTCAGGACAAGACAATGCTACGCCTGAGCGTCGTAGGAACATCTTTTTCTGTAGGCAGAAAAAAGGTTAATCAATCTCCCGTCTCTTTTTTAGGGGCTGCCCCCATAAAGCCCCCAGAAACGAAAGCAGTCACTTGTCTAGCTAGCTCATCTGTATCATCAGGATTACAAAGCCCACCACTAATTTCCTCTAAACGATTAGTGTCGGATGCAGCATATAAGTAGGCCCCTACCGTTAAGATATATCGCCAGTAGATCACTTCTGGAGGGGTATCAGGTAGTGCTGTAATCAAAGCGGCTGTATAAGCTTCCGTTGCTTCTTGATAGAGCTTGCGGCGTAAAATAAAAGCATACTCTGACGGCTCCATGTGAAGCCAAGACTGTAATTTTAAATAGCGTCTTGTAGCCGGAGTTCGGCGCATCTCTGTAATAGGGATTAGAAAAGCTTTAACTAACTCTTCAGCTGTAGGCGGTGTGTCTTGAGATAAAAGACTTTTTAACCGCTCCATACGATCTTTAGTAATAGCTTCTCCTCGTGAAAGGAGTAATGCTTCGATTAAGCCTAACTTGGATTCAAAATAATAATTGATAAGCGAGGTCGTTGTTTTTGCTTTTTGAGCCACCTCTCTAAGAGGTGCGGAAAAACCTTTCTCAGCAAACACATGTTCAGCTGCGGTTAATATTCCTTCACGTGTATGCGTAACTCCCTCTGGTCGACCTGGGCGTCTTGGCTTATTTTTTTGTTCAACAGAAAACATAGTTTAAATTAGTTATTATCAGCAATAAAACATAATGAAATTAATTAAGCTAAAGAAGAAGACCAGATGAGAGAAAGAGATGGGTCAAAAAACCGACCCATCTCTAGAAAGCTTATGCTATTTTAAAATCAGTCGCATTATACTCATACACCCAATTTGCTTTAATACCACCAGCGTGCGGATCACGTTTTTGCTGCTCTTGATAAGCGCGGTCACGCTCTTCTAACTCTTCTCTGGAAGATACATGGTAGGTACGCCCGCGTTCTCTGGCTTCAAGCTGTACTCGGCTTGTTCGGGGTATTCTCTCAGCTTCATAGTGCTCTAAAGCTTTTGTAAGATTGTCTGGGGATTGAGATAAAGCGCTAGCTAAAACATAGGCATCCTCGATAGCCATGGCTGCCCCCTGAGACAAAAAAGGTAACATAGGGTGTGCAGCGTCTCCTAATAAGGTAATCCGTCCCTTAGTCCAGGTTTCACTTGGATCTCGGTCAAACAACCCCCAGCGATAAACTTCTTGAGCATCTTTAAATAAATGTATCAGATTATCATGCCATCCTTCAAAATCCGATAACATTTCCTCTCGTGTGCTACGTGCGTTCCACGATTCCTCCACCCACTCTTTCGTCTCTTTAACCGCTACAATATTCACCTCTTTCCCACCACTTACGTAATAGGTTACAACGTGACCCTTGGGGCCTAACCAGAACGATGATTCCGGCGCGACATAAGAAGGCATTTCCTCGAAAGGAACAAGAGCACGGTAGCACATATGCCCTGTAAAGCTAGGTTTATCTTCTCCAAATAAATGCGTTCTTATTACAGATCGTACTCCATCAGCCCCTATCAGTAAATCCGCTTCAAACTCAGAGCCGTCTGCAAATTCAGCAATAACTTTATCCCCTTCTTGGCGTGCGCCTACACATACCTTAGAAAAACTTACCTCTGAGTCACCTATCTTTTTAGTTAAAATACGATGTAAGTCAGCCCGATGAACATGATAAAAATCAGCTCCATACAGGTCAGGACACACTTCCTTTAAGGGAATCCGAAACAATTCTCTCGCGTTCTCCCAGTTTCTTCCTACCAAAGCCTCAGGCAGAAAACCGATCTGCTTTAAATCGTCTGCTAGTCCAAGTTCATTTAATACCTTTACAGCGTTTGGGGTAACTTGAATGCCGGCCCCAATCTCGCCAAACTCAGCTGCCCGCTCGAAAATATGAGTTTTCATTCCTTTCTGTTGCAGAGCTGCGGCAACGGCTACGCCCCCAATCCCACCGCCAATAATTGCAATCTTCATGTTTTTACTCATCTTGAATTTCCTTTTATCTACAACAATTAATTTTACGTACAAATAATTTAAATCATAAAAAAATCAGCGTTTTTATGCGCCTCTTTCAAATAAAGGTATTTAATAGACCTGATAAAACATGCGCTTAATCTCCTCTCTTTTCTTGTTTTGAGCTAGTAACACGATTAACAATAAGCGAGCCTTCAAAGCGCATAAATAACCTGAAGGTAATAAATCACGGCTTAGAAGATCCATTTCTGACCCTGAGAACCCATAAGTTCGAGTATGCACCTTGCCTTTAGGCACGCGAGTGGCTAAGACCACTGGCATTTTTTGAGCTAAATCTGCTAATGGCTTGACCCATTTTTCAGAAAGGTGTCCTGCTCCGGTAGCCTCTATGACTAAACCTTCGTAGCCTAACTCTGCGGCGGCCTCTAGAACTCTTGCATCTTCTCCTAAGCTGGCTTTAATTAGACCCACTGCAGGGAAGGCTCTCTCGATAGAACTCGAGTTAGGAAAACGAGGTAAACGCGGCAAGGAAGTTATATTGACTACCCCTTCACTTATAAATCCTATTGGCCCTACATCGTAAGACTCAAAAGCCCCTAACGAACTGGTATGAGTTTTTGTCACGAAATAAGGCGAATGAATTTCCTCATTCAAAGCGACCACCACGCCTAAATCACATACACCCTTGGTACTGGCAATAAGAAAAGCATTCATTAAATTAGCAGGACCATCACTACTAACCGCATCCGCTCCTCTCATCGCCCCTGTAACCACGATGGGTTTATCTGAACGGGTTAATAAACTTAAAAGAAAAGCAGTCTCCTCTATCGTATCGGTGCCTTGAGCTAGCACTATGGCATCCACCTCTTCTAAGGCGCTATTTATTAGCTGAGCAATGTTATTGATTAACTTTAAATCAAGCGACGCACCAGGCATCATCGGCGTTTCATACGTTATGACTTCGATATCGCTTAATTGCGGTAGGGTTTGAAGGAGGCTCGAAGCGCCTAATTTCGGGATTCTGCCCTTGGCGCTTTGCTCCATACTAATCGTCCCGCCCAACGAGATAAAACCTACTTTACTCATACGTAAATTAATCCTTAGCTGCTGCGATTGCTCCGATCTCCACCCTAAATTCCGGAGAAGAAAGCGTAGCACCCACCGTAATGCGTGCTGGTTTGTTTTCTTGATCTACCCACTCTTCCCATACCGCATTTAGTACATCAAAATCACCCACATCAGCTAAAGAAATCGAAACGGATAATAGCGATGCCCGTGAACAGCCAACACTAGACAAAATGGTATCGATTAAATGTAGCACCTCTTTAACTTGTGCCTCAAAACCCTCTGCTAAAGTCTGTTGGGGAACCTGTCCTGAGATATATACCACCCCATTATGAATTACAGCTTTAGACATACGTGGACCCATTTCCACCCGCTTTATAGTCATACTGCCTCCTAGATTTTTGCTTTTGAATCACGACACACTGGCTATTTTTGCCCTATTTCCCTTTAATCCCGCTCTTAAACCTTTTATTAAAGGCGGTGCAATAATGGCTAAAACAATCGCCATAATCAAAGCCAAACTTAAAGGACGAGTAAAAAACAAACTATAGTCGCCGTCGCCTAGCATAATGGCACGTCGAAAATTCGTTTCAATCATGGGACCAAGCACGACCCCAAGGATAATGGGCGCAGGATAAATACCGACCTTTTTCAGCAAATAACCGATAAACCCAGCAACAACGGCAATGCCTACATCAAAAATACTGTTTTGGATGGAGTAAGCGCCTAAAATACATAAAACCATAATCGCTGGCAGCACTAGGTATCTAGGCAAGGCGATAAGTCGGGCAAAAGGTCGTGCTAACAGCAAACCAAAAATCAACATAAAAACCAAAGCAACCATGTAGCCTAAATAAATACCGGACACAATCTCTGGAGCTTTGGTAAACAAAGAAGGACCTGGGGCAAGACCATGGATCATCAAAGCCCCAATTAAAACAGCAGTCATCGGGTCACCAGGAATACCCAAGGTCATCATAGGAACTAATGCCCCTCCTACACTGGCATTGGCTGCGGAAGTCGCTGCAGTCAAACCTTCTACCGATCCTTTTCCGTACTCCTCTGGATGCTTAGAGGTACGTTTGGATAAACCATAAGCGGCGATGGTGGCGACTGATGCCCCTGCCCCTGGTAGCACACCGATGCCTACTCCTAAAAGGCTACTTTGAGTCAGTGCTTTGCCACATCGCAGTACTGATCCAACTGAAGAAAAAATCTTTCCTATCTTTTGTTTAATAGCTGGTCTTTCGGATTCTTCTAGTTGACTAAAAATCTCGGAGAAACCAAAAAGCCCCACCATAAAAACAATCATATCGATGCCGCCAGCCAAATCATCGGAGTTAAATGCTAAACGCGGGTAAGCCGTCATTACATCCGCACCAACACAAGCAATAAGCAAACCGATGACACCGCCGATCAAGCCTCTTAGCATAGTGGACTCATTAATGAGCGCTATCATTGTGAGAGCAAACATGCCTAAAAGAGCAAACTCCCACGTACCAAAATAACTAGCAAGACCTACTAAAAAAGGAGAGAAACCAATAAGAAATACTAGACCTATAGCACCCCCTAAAACTGAAGCCACAGTGCTTACTCCTATGGCTCGACCAGCTTCACCTTTTTTAGTCATTGGATACCCATCAAAACCTGTTGCAATAGAAGATGGCGTACCTGGTATATTGACCAAGATAGAGGTTAAATCCCCCGCATAAACAGAAGAAATAAATACCGCTATAAGAAAAACAATAGCTTCACTAGGCAATAGCCCAAATGTAAGAGGAGTAAAAATAGCTAGTGCCATGGTTGAGGAAAGTCCAGGCAAGGCACCAAAAGCTAAACCAACTAACGTCCCTAAAGCTATATACAATAAAGAGGCTGGCGTAAACACATGACTAACGCCTGCATCGAATACTTGAAAAAAATTAGCGAAGATATCCATTTTTATACTCAATTAAATAAAGAGTGGGGTAAGCGACGCCCCGCAAAATCTTCGAACGCTGTAGCTAAGAGCAAAGGTAAAGAAATAGAAACCAAAATTAATACAATTAGGCTTCGGGGTTGTACTTCTTTCCAGTTATAGAGGGTCAAGGCTGCTCCCAAGCTTAATCCTGATGCTGTCAAACGAAACCCTAATACATCTAAAAAGTTAATCGCTGCCCCTAGCAGAATCAAAAAAATAAGGGCTCTGATCACGACCTCTTTTTGCAAATTTAACTTTTGGGGTCGTTTTTCAAAAAAGAGTCCTATGGCTAAGATAGCTAGTAAACTAGCTAAAAGCTTAGGATAGAAACCAGGAGGCCCACCAGAAGACCAAGACACCTCAGGATAAGTGGCACTATCTAAAAATATAAATGCTATGCATGCGACTAACACTAGAATAAGAAGCACATCAGCCCATCTATTCTTAATAAACTGCATAAATCACCTAGATCAATTAATATTGCACCAGCCGAGTCCTTAGTATGTAACCCCACTAAGGCTCGGAAAAATAAAGATGAATTATTTTGTAGCCTTTAGACCGAGTCGATCTATGAGTGCCTCATAACGAGGATTCCAATCAGCCAAAATAGCTTCTAGTTCTTGAGAGTCTTTAAAATCAGGCACAATAAAAAACTTACTTAATTGCTCTTTCAAGCTTTCATCCTGAAAAGCTTTTGCCAAAGCGGTTTCCCAAGCTTGGACTGCCTCTTTAGGTGCATCAGCAGAAATAAAAATAGCACCGGCTAAGTCACCGTCCTCAAAATCCACCCCTTGCTCGGCAAAAGTCGGAATGGCTTTGTGCAAATCATCTGCTTTCATTTGTGACACCGCAATAGGGCGTAATTTGCCAGCCTCGATTTGTTGACTGACGGCAATTAAAGGCATCATGACCGCATCGATTTCTTCATTTAATAAAGCAGTCACTGCGCTCGCATCCCCCTCGTAAGGTACGTGGCGTACTTTGGCTCCGGTCATCTCTGCAAACGCGGCGGTAGAAATGTGATCGCCTGAACCATGCCCGGCATGACCGAACGTCAGCGGCTTGTCTTTAGACGCCTTAATAAAATCATCCAGCGTCTGAATGTCAGAAGAAGCATTTACGGTCAACACCACAGGGGATGAATACAGTAAGGCCACCGGTTGGTACTTCTCGAGCTCAAACGCGGGGATACGCGCCCACTGAGAAATCAAATGACTAGTCGACAACACGCCAACGCTATAGCCTTTTTTATCCCGTAATAAACTACGCGCACCAATAATGCCGCCAGCGCCTGGTTTGTTTTCTACCACCACAGGCACATCGAACTCCTTGGCTAAATACGGTGCCCAGATACGAGTGGCTGCGTCAGTTCTGCCCCCGGGCGCCCACGTCACCACCAGCATGACCTCGCGGTCAGGGAAAGATACAGCCGGTGCAGCCGCAACCACCGCCGGCGCCCCAGCCATAAAAAGACTAGAACAGAACATCGCTGTCGTAGCAGCAATCTTAGAAAAAAAACGCATGAAAAGTCTCCTGAAGAAGTTTTATAAGTATCAACTTTTTATATTTAAAACGTATGCAGCAGCTAGACGACTCGGCAAGCCATCTGAAATTTATTATATGAACAAACAATTAAATAGTGCAAAGCCAAATAGAAAAAAAAGGGAAAACCCTCATATTCCCTCACTTTGCAGCAGAATCCCGCCTCGTGCGCTTGCGTTCATACTGAACGATGCTATTATTAAAAGACCGTTCAAATAATAAATTACCCACAGCTTGAACGTTCCCTTCACCTTCCCTTTAGGAGACAACACTTTGACAATGACGCACTACGGCGCGAATGTTCATGCGAACGGCATTCGCCAGCACTACCTCTATTTCGGCATGGATCAGGCTAAGGCCACCACAACCCAAAACCTCATCATTATTCCTGGCATCACTAGCCCTGCCATCACTTGGGGTTTTGTAGGAACGCAACTGGGACGCCATTTCAACACCTATATCGTAGATGTCCGCGGGCGCGGCCTTTCTGAACAATCAGAGCAATTGGATTATGGGGTAGACGCCCAAGCAAAAGATGTGATTGACTTCACCGCGCAGCTAGGACTAAAAAATTTCATTCTATTAGGGCACTCTATGGGCGCACGCATAGCGGCGCGAGCAGCTCGCCAACAGCTTTCCGGCCTAGACCGCCTTATCCTCGTGGACCCGCCAGTGTCTGGCCCCGACCGACGCCCTTACCCTGCCAATCTCTCTTGGTACGTAGACTCCATGAAAGCCGCCCGCAAAGGCTGCAGCGCAGAGGATATGCGTGCCTACTGCCCAAGCTGGACCGATGAACAGCTGGCATTACGTGCCGAATGGTTACACACCTGCGATGAACGCGCGGTGATAGAGAGTTTTAACGACTTTCATAGCGACGATTTCCACTCTGACTTACCGTTTCTACACATTCCCACATTATTAATGCGTGCGGAACACGGCGATGTGATTCGCGATGAAGACGTACAGGAAATCACCTCGCTTGCCCCATCTATTACGGCTGTTTGCGTAGCTAACGCTGGGCACATGATTCCATGGGACAACGAAGCCGGCTTTTATGCCGCATTGGGCGAGTTTCTACAAGTCGATTTCACTTCCTAAATGTTTTAATTCGCTGTTAAGGAGCCACATATGGCAGTAAGCAACCACCAACTGTTAGACGCATGGCTGCAAGTCCTGCACCTTTCCGAATTAAAGAAAGGCCAAACCGTCACCGTCTTGACTAACTCGACCAGCCACCCCCAAACCGTGGAAATGGCACTTATGGCAGCCCACTCGCTTGGTGCCATAGTGAATAAATTGGAACTACCGCACGTTAATGCAGAGAAATCGCTTAGCCGCGACCCGCTGGCCTACTTGGGTGCTACACCCTTAGCCAACAACCCAGCAGCCATTGCCATGCTCAAAGAGAGTGACTTAGTGTTAGACCTAATGACACTCTTATTCTCTAATGAACAAGTAGAGATTTTAAAAAGCGGCACCAAAATTCTACTGGCGATTGAACCCCCTGAAATTCTTGTACGTACCGTACCTACTAAGGCGGATCGAGAACGGGTCAAACGGCATGCAGCCCGCTTAACTGGCGCCAAAACAATGACAGTCACCTCTAAAGCGGGCACAAACATGCGCTTCCCATTAGGCGAATTCCCCGTAGTCAGCGAGTATGGATTTGTCGATGAACCCGGCCGTTGGGATCATTGGCCCAGTGGCTTTCTCTTTACCTTCCCTAACGAAGGGGGCAGCACAGGTACGATTGTCATCGACGAAGGGGATATTCTGCTGCCTCAGAAATCCTACGCTAAGGAAAAAATCATCCTCACCGTCGAAAATGGCTATGCCACCAAAATAGAAGGCGGCATTGATGCCCAACTACTGGCTGAATACATGAGCACCTTTAACGACCCCGAAGGCTATGCCATTTCTCATATTGGATGGGGCTTACAACCACGTTGTCACTGGTCTACCCTAAGCCTATACGATCGCGAGCAAACCATTGGCATGGATGCCCGAGCCTACGAAGGCAACTTCCTGTTTTCACTAGGCCCAAATAACGAAGCTGGCGGCAGCCGCACCACAGCTTGTCACATTGATATTCCTTTACGCCATTGCACCGTTTCCTTAGATGGAAACGAAGTGGTGCGCGAAGGAAAAATCCTGGATTAAAAAAACACGAACCAACGGCTCTTTTCTGATTCATTTTATTTTTACAACGGAATCCCTCGATATGAGTGAGACAAGTATTTACTCTTTACAAGGCTTTGGTGGAAAACTGGACCCCCTACCCCCGTACGGCTTGGTCATTATTGATTTTGTGAATGGTTTTGCGGACCCCAACACCTTTGGAGGCGGCAACATAGCCCAAGCCATTACGAACACCGTGCCTTTGTTAGCATTTGCACGACAACACAACTGGCCCATTGCCCATACACGCATTGTGTTTGCAGACGATGGCGCTGATACTAATGTCTTCAGCCTAAAAGTCCCCACTATGCTGGGACTAAGAGAAGACAACCCCAACAGCCATATTGTCCCAGAACTAGCACCCAAACCGGGGGAGTTAGTGGTAAGAAAAACCGTACCCTCTGCGTTTTTTGGTACCTCGCTGGCGGCTTGGCTAACCCAACGAGGCGTCAAAACCCTACTCGTAGCCGGCGCCGTCACAAGCGGTTGTATCCGCGCTAGCGTTGTGGATGCCATGCAGCTAGGCTTTCGTCCCTTTGTGATCTCGGATTGCGTAGGAGACCGCGCTCTGGCCCCTCATGAAGCTAACTTATTTGATATGAAAGAAAAATATGCCACGGTGATAAGTAGGGATGAGGTGATAGAGAAGATCAAAATGGACCGCTAAAGGGGGAAATGCTTCTCCTGCTTTTATCTACCTCTTCTAATTAAAAAAGCCCATAACTGCGTAAAAGTTAATTTGCGCGGTTATGGGTCGTTTTAATTTATAGCACTAGAAATCGTTATGCTTTTTCCTATACGCTAAGGTTATTTATAAACATAAACCTCAGCCTGTACCCTCATCATCAGATAAAGAAAAGTCAAATCCTAAAGCTCGCTCAGGATTAATTCCTTTTTCATAATCCGCAACTTTCTGCTCTTGAATTGAAGGCAAAGCAACAAGGGAAGATCCTGAGCGTGTCAAACGCCCTAAACCTTTCTCTAATGGAAAATACTCCAAATTAAACCCATATTCTTTAGCCCAATGCTCACAAATATCTTTTTCTTCCTGGCGAACTGTATCGTCCATCCAGACCTCAGCATCAGCAGATAATTGATTAGCTAGTGCTGGCAAAGCTGGATAACGGCTGTATAGGCAAGTTGCTCCTGGCGGCCCATCTACCCACAATAAATCAATGTGCTCTAGATCTTCTAATAACGAAATTGGATACCAGTTTGACGGTTTTTCAGCATCTGTAGGATTCAAGTGCTCACCATCCCATTTCTCTAAGTCTCCGATCCGTAAATCTACCCAAGCTTCTAAACCTTCTGCTTGCAATGTTAAATTTGTTTGTGCTCCATAGTGCTTACTATGTTCGATAGAAATCAATTTACCCGAACCGATCTGACTCAGCGCATCGGCAATCACTAGAGTTGAGGCCCCGCTCCCAAATTCAACAATAAGTTGTGGCCGTATAGCCATAATATGCACATGCAAACGTAACAACACATCGGGAGAACTTGCCCACCCTCTTAAAGGTGGTAATTGCCCCTTAATAATCAAACGACGCTGCAGCCAAGACAAACTTTCTAGTTGTGCATATAGACGATTTTGTACAGTAATTAAATCACGAGTAAGTTTGTTAAGGTTATCCTTGCTTGTTTGTGCGATGTTCTTTTCAATATTTTTTAACTTCACAACTATATTCTCTACTACATTTTCATTGTTATTTTTTTCCATAGATAGTATTGACTCCATGATAAGAGGCGATTAGGACTCAACCTTCAAACTGATCGCTTTTAATTGGGTGGTTTGGTAACCGCATTTTTAGCAGTGTTTCAAAGTAGGATGAATGAGTAGATACTGATGTAATCATTGTTTGGAAGTGAGGCCACCCAACGCCAGATTGGGTCGTTCGCTGTTATAGCTCCAGAGCCAAGCAGTGGCTCCTTGCTGCACTTCTTCTAGGTTTTCGAAGAGGTTCTGGGCTAGCCAATCATAACGAACCGTTCGATTATAGCGTTGGACGTAGGCGTTCTGTTGCGGCTTTCTTGGTTGGGTGTGGATTAAAGTGATCTGGCATTGCGTTGCTCATTCAAGTAGCGTTCTACCGATATATTCTGGGCCGCTGTGGCGACTCCGAACTTCGTTTCACAACGTAAGTTGTTGGGTTTTCCGCACCATTCAATGATTTGATGCAGAACTCGTGCCACTCGTTCGGCAGATAAAGAGAAGTCCACCTCGATAGCTAAGCCCTCACAATTAAAGTCATCCACGACGTTCAATAACCGGATAATTTGACCATCCGCCAGCTGATCATGCATAAAATTCATCGACCAGACTTGGTTAATGTCAGTCACCGCGCCTAAAGACTCAGGACGCTCACGTACTAAACGCTTTTTCGGTTTGATGCGCAGATTGAGTTCAAGTTGCCGATACATTCGATACATCTATTTGTAATTCCAGGTAAATCCTTTAATACTACGTAGATAGGCGAAGCATAAGCCGATGCCCCAGTTGCGCTGGGCTGTGGTTAATCGAATTAACCAGTCTGCTATAACTTCGTTTTCTTGAGAAGTTGATTTTCCAGCTCCAGCTCTTTGAAACTAGCCATTATGAACGCGTCCATGCCGCCGTATTTTGCTCGCATTTATAAAACGTGGCACGGCTCACGCCGTGCTCAAGGCACAGCTTTAGAATCGGCGTACTGGCTTAAGGTTGCTTCAAAATAGTCCTGATTTGGCTGTCGGTGTAACGGGATTTTTCATTGAGTTTCTTTTTCAAAAAACTCCACTTTAAAGCACTACAGTTTAGTGGGAGATTACCAATACGCATAGTTCTCTAACTCTTTAAATTGAAATAAATTATTTTATAGTGTCTTAATAAAACCATTTATAATTAAGACCCTTCGAAAAAACATTGTTAAAATGAATAAGTATTTTTTAAAAATCCCTCATATACACTAAAAAACCCTTTGCCATTAAATATACTCTCAATTATTTCAATTTCATAATCTCTATGCAAAGGGCTATGTCCAGACTTAGCATCATCATAAACAACCGCCTGCAGTTCTCCACCTCTTATTATTTTACAATTTTTTATATATGGACTGAAGAACCGATCATAATGAAATTTATCACTTATATTCTGAGCATAAAAAACTTTTGAGTTAATTAAACTGTTTTCAATACTTAGCCTTTCATAGTACTTATTTTTAATGCTCTGTAAGCTTTCACCTTCATAGCAAATCCCCATCATTTTTTGTACATGCTTTTCAAAATAACCAAAAACATTAGTTTGAATATTTCCCAAGAAAACATTACAGCCTTGAATTTTATCTGCTGTTTTAATTGCTGGGATACCCCCAGCAGATGTTGCGAAAAGTAAAACATTTTCGGAATTAATGCCCATGAGATTAGTTAAATTTCTTATCAGATCAGAGCAAGTATTGGCATAAAAATTTTCAGTGTTACCTTGAAACCAGCCTATACTAAAATTTTCGTCATCACTCAAAAAAAGAGTCGGATCAAATAAAGATAAGCAATTATATGGAAGAAATTTAAAATAAGAAGATCTTTGGAAAGATGGCATCAATTTTTTTTTATCAAATGCTCCTGGATAAAAAACCACTAGTTTATCTGAAAATTTTGTAAACTTATAATCGATAGGAAAAAGTATATTTTCATGAAAAACTCCAGCTTTTCCTGATTCACTTTTTTTTTCAAAAAAATTTGAAATAGATGGAAAAAAATTCATAATTATTTTTTATTAAGAAAGGAGAAATATGGCTGAACATCTTTTTTATCTAAAGCTTTCTTATCCTTAACCTGCTTCAATAGTGACTGTTGAAGTGTATCCTGTCCCTCATAGATAGTTCTTATATAAGCTGGTCGTCTTCCATCAACAATAACTGGAACTTTTCTATCTATAAAGGAATGATTACCCAAGTCATAAATTGAAACATGATTTTTGAAAAATTTTTTTTCTTCGTAATTATAGTAATTAATGAACCCTAACCCTATTGCTAAGTTCATTACACGTAGAGGATAAAACTCAATAAAATCATTTTCATTAGTATCATATTTAGCAGAAAACCCCTCATTAAATGATAAGGCAAACCCTTTATTACTTTCTTCCATATATGACATCACGCGATATAAAAAATCATCAGATAATGCATCGTCATCGTCTAGTCTAAGAGTTACATACAAAGAATCTTTTTCTAAAGACATTAAGTCTTCTTTAACAAAACTACTATAATCTTTAATATTACAATCATCTCCTAAGTAGCTTACAAAAAGCCAATCATATTTATTTTCTAACTCTTTTAGCTTTTCCTTATGGCTGACGGGTAAATCTTTCGAAGTTAACACAACCAACTTTAAATTTTTATAATCAAAGTTTTTTTGACTTAAAATACTTTTTATAGTTATATTTACAAACAAATTAAAGCGTGCATTAAGTCTAGCTTCATTTAATATTAAATTTTTATAATCAATATAATTTACTTTACTGCCCGCTCTCCATCCGCCCTGGATACTTTTAGAGACCACACTATATCTCACTATTATATATATTTTCTTATTCAAAACTCACCTCAAAAAACTATTTTAATTGAAAAGATTTTTATAAATATTATAAACCAGCTTAGAAGAATGCTTCCAATCTCTATTACTTTTCACCCACAACCTTCCATATTTAGCAATTTCATTTCTTTTATCTTTATTTTTTATTAATTCTAATATGCTCTCTTTTAAAGAAATAATGCTTCCTTTAGTAAAAACTAAACCTGTAACCTCATTTTGAATAATCTCTGTGAGTGCTGCGCAGCTTGAAACTATTACTGCTTTTTGTGACGCCATAGCCTCAAAAGGTTTCAAAGGGGACACTGTCTCACACACCAAATAAGGCTTCCTTGGAAAAGGTGTTATATCAACTAATGAATAGTAACGTTGGACCATCTCATGAGGAATACGGCCAGTAATAATTACATGACTTTGTAAATCTAAATTGATCACTTGTTGCTTAAGCTCATCAAGCACGGCTCCGTCACCAACTAGCAAAAATTTAAAGTTGGTAATACCATCTTGAATAAGTAGGGCCAGTGCCTCCATTAGATCATCTAGGCCTTCGTAATTGACGATTGAACCGATATAACCGATAACAGTATCTTTATCACTTATACCTAGCTCATTCGCCAGCTTTTGGTCTTTTTCGAGTGGAGAGAATAAGTCTGTATGCACGCAGTTCGGGGCGACCGTAATTTTAGAGGCATCTACGCCGCGGGATATCATCAAGTCTTTCAGTGCTTCTGTAATGGTAATGACGGCATCGGCGGCATTGCAAGCTTCAGCTTCCATTTTAGCCATAAAGCGGAACTGGTCTGTTTCATCCCAGCCCTCTTGACGTGACAGCCTTGTAATTTCCCAAAGTCCGCGCACTTCATAAACAGACTTAATTCCGAGCCGGCGCGCAGCCAGACTTGCGGCTAGCCCATTTGGAAAGTTCGCTGCAGCGTGTATGATACTTGCGTTCTTTTCTATCGCTAAGGCTTCAACTTCTTTTGCATAAGCCTCAACATACTCTGTCATGGTTAAGCTGGAGCGACGAATATTTTGGTCTAGAGCGAAATACTCAATTCCATCAACCACATCGACTTTTGGAATGTTCTTTGGCAAAGGTTTGCTGATGTGCTTCGCATGGTCGGATGGATATCCAGGCCGGGATACCCCGTGCATTTTGAAATTGCTGTTCTTCACAATCCCTGTTAAAAGACCATGTGTACGTGTTGCATAGCCACCTGAATTATAGGGCAGTCGGTTATGGAGTAAATAAAGGACATTGCCAGTAGGTGCATAGATCGGAGCTGATCGCTTCTGCGGCATAGGCATGCCATTCTCTAACAGGCTTAGCTCATCCTCAACTCTCCGAGCTGAGTTTTTCCCATTCTTCAGATTGGTACTTACGTCCCATTCATTCAAAAGCTGCTTGGTTTCATACATTCGACCTTGAAACACCAAGTGCTGCCGAGCCATTTCAAACAAGACTGGGTCATTCGTGAGGTACCAAAGATACCAAAAAGCATCAGCAACCAACTTTTTAGTCATGGGCAGCGTTTCTATAACCTTAATCACTGCAGTCACATATGAAACGTTGAATCCTAATCTCTTTAAAAACTGACCAACTTCCTCAGGAGAGTCGCACTCTGTCGGAGTTATGAGCACCTTCTTAATCTCATTTTCTAGGCTCCCTGTGTAGAAGCTAAATAAAGACTCACCAGCCATTGAAACCTTTGCTCCACGCCGGAACCCCAGTCGCACTACACATTGCGAGGCCGCCTCAGGCACCTCAAGCGTCAGCGTATACTTTGAACCGCCCGAATTTGCAGAGAGATACTTATACCTTCCGTATTGAGCTGAACGACTATAGTTGAATAAACGGTGGCTTTCTGACTCTACCAGACCGCCCTCAGAGTCTTTAAACTCTATACCCGCGATAACCTGATTGTGGGCATAAGACAACTCAGACACCACCTCGAACTCAACAACCAAACGCTGCCCTGCCACAGGGAACGTATATGTGGTCATCCCATTGATTTTCTCTTTTCTTATCTCACTCTCATTAATTTTTTTAATAATATCAGCTTGGGGTTCGTTCACCGCACTCTTTTGATTCGCCTCCTTTTTCAGTGTCTTCACTATCAGCTCGCTATGCGCGGAGAACAGCAGATCGGTACTCGGCTTAGCTATCGATAGCGTCGATAAGCTCTGAAGTGTCGTAGCCAGGCTTTTGACGCTACCGGTTTCAAAGCTCACCACGCTGTCGTACTTGTCTGCATACTCGGCCAGTGGCGCCACATCCGAGGTCACTAACCGCTTCCTATAAGCCAAGGCCTCAGCGGCCTTCATGGGGGGCACTAACTCACAAACCAGCAGCTTTTTGCGAGGGATGACTACCGTATCCAACAGTGCATAATAGTCCGCAACCTGGGCATGCGGTACCCGCCCGACCTGAATCAACCAAGGTGGAGGTTCCTTCAAGCCGATATTGGCTATGCTGTCCGCTGAAGCACCGCTCGCGTTTTTCAATGTCAGGGGCTGGCTATCCCCCACCAGTAGCAGCTTGAGTTTTTCGCCGTTTTGCACCAGTTCGGTGCAGGCATCAAGCAGTAGATCCAGACCTTCATAGGCGCTGAGGCTACCCACATAGCCAATCACTTTATCCCCAGCATTAATGCCAAGTTTTCGTTGCAACTCAGGGTCTGCTGGTTTTATTTCGGGTAGTTCACTCACACCGTTGGGCACTAGCTGTATTTTGTTTGTCTCTACGCCTCTGCGCACCAACTCATCTTTCATGGGTTGGTTTAAAGTAAAGACGTGTACTGCCTGCTGCGCTACAAAGGTATCTCGCTCTTGTTCTTTTTTAAATGCCGCTGTGTTCGCGTAACCAGGCTCTCGCGCATCTTTAGATAACTCCCAAAATCCGCGCACCTCATTATAAAAAGGCAAGCCTAAACGTTGTGCTGCTACCCACGCGGGTAAACCCACTTTGTAATTTGAAGCGGCAATCACCACTTCGGGTCTGTACACCTTGAACAGCTCTATATAGCGTTGAACGTCGTTCTCTAGTTCAGCTATCTCGTCACGGCTGTCCGCAGTTTGGCGCGTATGGATATAACGCACTCCTTTTACTTTTACCTCTGCCGCTATCTGAATGGAACGTGTCTTGTCTACGCTCCACGGCCTACCTGGGCGTACAAAACACAAGGTCTCGAAACCGTGTTCATTTAACGCCTGCGCAATGCCTTGAGTGCGTACTGCATAGCCATTGCTGGCATAGCTTTGCCCATGGCTAACCACATAGGCAATACGTTTAGGAATAGATAAAAAAGGCGCGCAAGACTGCTTTGCAAGGTCTTGCGCGTGTAAAAGAAGAGAATCCATACAACGCCTACTTAAAACACCACAAAATTCACTTAGGCCACTAGCTCTAAGCTATCGCTCTTTGCCCCTGAGGGTAATGCTTCTAATAGCCCTACCGCATCAATTACCGCAGAGGTTTTTAACGCTTGCAAGTTTAGCTGCGTCATAAATACACTGTGTTTGACTAGCACGCAAACCACATCGGCATTTGCCACGGCTGTCTCTGTGGTACTTAAGTGAATAGACGCTGCACTTAAGCTAGTTGGCAACTGCTCAATATTTGGTTCGACCACATGAACCTCACACCCTAACTGAGCAATTTGCTCTACGATATGTAAGGCTGGGCTTTCACGTAAATCATCAATATCTGGTTTAAACGCAATGCCTAAACACGCCACTTTAATATCTTTGCGGGCTTTTTCAGGGTGTTGGGTGTGGGCTTTTTCTAGTTCTTCTTTTACCCGACCTAATAACCACTGCGGTTTGCTGTCATTCACTTGACGTGCAGTACGGATTAGTTTGGCATGCTCGGGGCAGGCATCCACAATAAACCATGGGTCTACTGCAATACAATGCCCCCCGACGCCAGCGCCCGGCTGAAGAATGTCAACACGTGGGTGACGGTTTGCTAAGGAAATTAATTCCCACACGTTAATGTCTAGCTCGTGGCATATCAAAGATAACTCATTCGCAAACGCGATATTGACATCTCTGAAGCTATTTTCTGTTAGTTTGGCTAGCTCTGCTGTGCGCGCGGTGGTGCTAATGCACTCACCCTCTACCACGACTTTGTAGAGTTCGCAGGCTAGCTGTGCACATTTGGCTGTCATACCGCCAATCACGCGATCATTTTCTACTAGCTCGCGTACGACTTGGCCGGGCAACACGCGCTCTGGGCAATGCGCAATACGAATATCAGAGTCTTCACCATGCGTTTGGGGAAAGGTTAAATCTGGACGGGCTTCGGCTAGCCATTGCGCCATTTTTTCTGTCGCACCAACTGGTACCGTGGACTCGAGCACAACCAAATTGCCCGGTTGCAGTACCGCTGCTAAGGCTTTACTGGCGGCTTCAATATACTTTAAATCGGCAGTATGGCTTTGATCGGTTTCGTTATAAATAAAGGGGCTAGGCACTGCCATTAAAAACGCATCGGCAGGCTCTGGCTGCGTAACTGCTTTTAAATAGCCATCCGTAACAGCTGCCTGCACCAATTCCTCTAGGTGAGGCTCAACGATGTGGATTTTGCCCTGATTAATAGTGTCTACAGCGTGTTGGCTGACGTCAACCCCAATAATTTTTTTCATGCGTGACGCAAACACGGCGGCGGTAGGCAAGCCAATATAGCCTAACCCAATAACGGAAATGGTTTCAAAACTCATAACTTTTACTCTTACAAAATAGAATTATCGATTAAAAAATCACGAATACGCTGACATGCCAAGCCATCCCCATACGGGTTATGGGCTTGACTCATGCGCTCGTAAGCGGTGCTGTCCGTTAACAATCGCGTTAATTCTTGTGTTATTTGGTCTATATGGGTTCCTACTAATTTAACAGTCCCCGCTTCCACTGCCTCTGGGCGCTCGGTGGTGTCGCGCATCACCAAGACAGGTTTGCCTAACGAGGGGGCTTCCTCTTGGATACCACCCGAGTCTGTTAAAATAATGTGAGCCTTGTTCATCAAATACACAAAGGGCAAGTAGTCCTGTGGCTCAATTAAATGAATACTAGGACTTTGTCGTAAAAGCCGATTGACTGGCTCTTGGACATTGGGGTTCAGGTGCACCGGGTACACAATTTGCACTTCAGGGTGCTGCTCGGCTGTCTGAACCAGGGCCTGACAAATGCGCTCGAAACCGCCCCCAAAGCTTTCACGGCGGTGGCCCGTGACCAAAATCAGCTTTTTAGTGCTATCTAAAAAGTCGAAGCGCTGTGCTAACTCCGCCACCAAGTCCGTGTCATTTTCTATTTTTTCTTTTACCTGCAGCAAGGCATCAATGACGGTGTTGCCCGTGACCACAATGGTGTTGTCTTTTACGCCTTCCGCCAAAAGGTTTTGGCGCGATGCAGAGGTGGGCGCAAAGTGCAACGTGGTGATAGCACCTGTTAAACAGCGGTTGCCCTCTTCGGGCCACGGCGAATACATATTGCCTGTGCGTAACCCAGCCTCAATATGACCCACTGGAATTTGCTGATAATAGGCCGCCAATGCCGTCGCAAAGGTAGTCGCCGTATCACCATGCACCAAAACCATATCTGGCTTGAACTCGGCCAAAACTGTTTTTAAACCTTGCAAAATACCTGTGGTGATATCACTAAGGTCCTGACCGGGTTTCATGATATTTAGGTCATAATCAGGCTGTAGATTAAACAGCTGTAAAACCTGATCTAGCATTTCGCGGTGCTGAGCAGTAACACAAACCTTTGCCTCAAAGCGTGTGTCATCAGCTAATTGTAAAGCGAGGGGAGCCATTTTAATGGCCTCGGGGCGGGTGCCAAACACCGTTAAAACTTTCATTACGACTTACCTTTTATCTATTAATTGATACTCAAGCTCTTGGCAACGTGTGTAGTAGTGCTCTAGTAGCGCCTGAGTCTGTGCTAACTGAACGGCTTCAGGTGAATGGACTACAGAGGCCACCTGCGTTTTGCCTAAGCGCAATTCACACAACTGGACGTTTTTAGCAAACAAGTGCGCCCCATAGCGGTCTGCAGCCTGTTGATAGCAGGCTTTTGCTTGCGCGTAGTCGCCGGCTTTAAAGTGCGCCATGGCTTGTTGCACAATAGAATCGTTATTCCTAGTCATTGTGTTTTACCTTATCCCTATTGCTAGGGTGTTACTGTGATCCAAAGAGCACCTTTATCTGCCTCTAGCTCTTTTTCCTGCCATTGCAGACCCCGCTCTGCACTAAGTTCACGCCAATGTTGCACCACTTGTTGCTCGCCATCGCGCAAGCTATCATCCAACATAATATCCAGATGCTTTGAGGAAAAATACTGCAGCACCTGCGCCAAGGCAGGTGCGCGCACTATAGGATCTGATTTAGGGCTAAATGGGCCATCGACCAAAACCAAAATACGCGCGGCGCGGCCCTCGTATAATTGGGCTACACGTGCTAATTGGTTTTCGCAGTCATAAAACAATGCCGTATGCGCTGCGTCGTGGGTAAAGCGGGATGGCACCAACGGCGCTAAGACCAGTTCGACTACCCCGCTTAACCCCTGCGAAGCCAAAAGCTGTTTCGTTTGCTGGAAATGGTTTTTATCTTGTTCAAAACTGAGAATACGACGCGGTAGCTCGTAATTTTCTAAGCCTCGTGCTTGGTGCATCGCCTGACGCCCTGTTTTAGCTACAGGTGTATCCACGTCTTGGTAGTTTAATTGCAGCTCTTCTGCATACCCATTGTTATGGCGCTGCATTTGCTGGCTGATGACTTTTGCCATTAATGCCGTTGACGTGCCACTGCCGAACTCAATAATTAAGTCATAGCTATGTTGCTCTAGGGCCTGCACCAAATGACTCGCCACATCCGCACCAATCGCCCACCCCCCGAATGCCAAAGGCTGCTCGCCGCTTTCTAGGTAATGCTGTAAACCCAGTACTGATTGGTAGTGTTGGCGTTGCTGCACAAACGAACGGGTCACATGTTTGCCCAGTGCATTGGTGGCTTGTTGAATTTGTGCGGTTTGCTGAGCAAATAACTGATTCATGCGATCTTCAAGCTGAGCAAAGCCCACCTCGGCTGTAGTCTGAGTTTTAACTAGCAGTGCATTTTCTTGGCTTAGCTGCTGCGTTTTTTCTTGTTCTTTTTTTAGCTCTTGCTCTAACTTCATCACTTGCTTTTTACTGCTTGCGAACCATTCTTTTGTTTTTTGTAGTTGTTCTTGAGTGCTTTGTAGTTCAGCTTGTACTTTTTCTACTTCTTTGTTTTTCTTTTCAGCGTCTGCCTGTGCGCGAGTTAAATCGCTTTGCAACGCAGCAAATTGTTGCACTGCTTGCTCTTTTTGTTGGGCTAGTTCGTCGTTGGCTTTTTTTATCGCTTGAACATGAGCATCAACAGTAGCCTGCAAAGCTGCGTTTTGCTTGGCTAACTCGGCTTTATCTTTTTCTAGCTGCGCCTGCAATGTTTCTGCACTTTTTTGAGCCAATTGGGCTTGAGTGAGCTCTTCTTGCAGAGTTCCTTGCTGCACTAGCTGCTCTTTGGCCTTCTGTAGATCCTGAGCATGAGCCTGAACTGTAGCCTGCAAAGCTGAGTTTTGCTTGGCTAACTCGGTTTTTTCTTTTTCTAGCTGCGCCTGCAATGTTTCTGCACTTTTTTGAGCCAATTGGGCTTGAGTGAGCTCTTCTTGCAGAGTTCCTTGCTGCACTAGCTGCTCTTTGGCTTTCTGTAGATCCTGAGCATGAGCCTGAACGGTAGCCTGCAAAGCTGAGTTTTGCTTGGCTAACTCGGTTTTTTCTTTTTCTAGCTGCGCCCGGCGTGTTTCTGCACTTTTTTGAGCTAATTGGGTTTGAGTGAGTTCTTCTTGCAGAGTTACTTGCTGCACTAGCTGCTCTTTGGCTTTCTGTAGATCCTGAGCATGAGCCTGAACGGTAGCCTGCAAAGCTGCATTTTGCTTGGCTAACTCGGTTTTTTCTTTTTCTAGCTGCGCCTGGCGTGTTTCTGCACTTTTTTGAGCTAATTGGGTTTGAGTGAGTTCCTCTTGCAGAGCATTGACGGTGTATTCCGCGTGACTATGCTGTTCGGCTAGCTCTGTTTCTATTTGTTCGAACTGCTGCTGCAAACGCTGTAGCTCGTCTTTTAGTGGGTCGCGTTGCAGCAGCCATTCGCACCAATCGGAGTCGATGGCTTTAGTGCTCTTTAGCTCGTAGCCCGCGTCCTCGAGTCTTTTTACTAGTTGGGATGCTGGCTCTGCCCCTTCGTAGAGGGGCTCTATACTGGCTTTAAGGCTAATACTTAGGAAACGTTCGAGTTGATCACTTTGCAACAAGGCATCAACCAAATCGGCCTCTTCGCCAGCGGCCGCAATAATCAAATGCGCTTTTTGCTCTGGGCTAGGCCCATAATGGTTGACTATCTGCGCTAAGCGGCATGTGACGACTGTATAGCGCTGAGCCAACTGCAAGCCTGGAAAGATCTGTTTCAAACCGGTAGGCTGACGCAGACTGGCCAAACCGGAAATAGTGTAATCGTACAACTCGGAAAGCTCTGCCCTTTCCGTTATGGCACTTTCTACTACTTTTACTTGAGGAAACTTTCGGCTACGTAGCCGTAACTGGTTTGCAAGAACGGGATGTGGTTCTATTAATACGATTGACTCAAAACCTTGGTTAACCCAATTTTCTAATTCCGTCGCCTGACCGGCACCTATATGTATAAGAGTAGAAATACCTGAGAGTTTAGACGACATCATTCTTAATTGCGCTATTTAAAATATACTGACTATTTATTACGGTTTCCTGCGCCTTTTTTAACATTTCCTGACGCATTTTTTCATTTTCAATTAATTCTATTATGCTTTTCACCCATATTTCTTTATCCATGGGTAATAAATAACCATTTAATTGGTGTTTAATAATAGAACTATATACAAAATGGTTTGTATAAATCCCTACTGCACCAGCATGAGTGATATCAAAGACCTTGGTGACCGAACGCGCTTGGTTAAAGGGCGTATCGAGTAATGGGGCCAACCCAATACACCGATTGGAAGAGCTAATTAAAGAGCGATAACTATACCATGACATAGGGTGCAATACGTGAACTCGGTCTGTATTTTTAAAGAGTTTTCGTATTTTTTTTGCACCAATTATTTCGAAATTTAAATTAGGTTTTAGTTTCAATACGTGCTCTATCACAGGTACTAGCCATTGAATTTCGGCCTCATGCGAGGCAGAACCATGGTAGAAAATAGTGTAGTGTTCTGTGGTATTTGTATAGGGACTTTGGGGGGGCAAATAGGTGGGATTCCAATCGTGATATTTTTGCATTAACCATGGAGTGGACACCCATAGTTGCGCCTCTACGGTTTTTAGCCACTTGGTGTGTCTGGCGGCGTATTTATATAGTTTCCATTGATAACGAAACGGCAAGCCTTTATGTGTAGATGTATCCAGCACATCATCATCCATAAAAAACACGATGGCAGGCCGCTTCGTTACGGCTAAGCGTTGTAAATACCGCCGCCATTTTGAATTAATATAACGAACAAAAACCAGTGTATCGGTGGCATCAAACTCTAGCTGGCTTGGGTCTGCGACCCAAAAGATGTCGTGGTCGTGAGATCGCGCAGCAAAATAAAAGTCCAAGGTCGGATTTGGGCCAGAATGTATTAAATACGTAGGCATACTTAGCTCCAAGGCCAATCAATTCGTGGTACTTTAGATAAACTAAAGTCAGGCTGGGCCCCATTCAAATTTGGGTTGTAATACGGGTCGCCTGTATGAATCACTGGCCAGCGTTTACGCATGTAGTTGGCTTCAGCGTGGGCTCTGGCCTTTTTAACAGGGTCATCGTCCTTGCCCCGTGAAACCGATTCGTAGTGATACAGCTCAGCATAAGGTGTATACACCACGTTATAACCTGCCTCTCTAACACGCAAACAATAGTCCACGTCATTAAAAGCCACTGTTAAGTGTTCCTCGTTTAGCCCACCTAGTTGCTCGTAAAGCGTTTTAGGTGTGACCAAGCACGCGGCGGTAACGGCAGAAAGGTCCTGTGCAGCCATGGCTCGGCCCATATAGCCTAGGTCATCTTGTTCCAATACCCCATGCAAATGCGTAGCACACCCCCCTACCCCAACCACATCGCCGGCATGCTGTACGCGCCCATCCGCATAATAGAGTCGCGCACCAACCACACCGACTTTTTCTTGGGCTAACCGCGAAACCATTTCCTCTAGCCAGTCTGGTGAAATGACCTCGGTGTCATTGTTTAACAAACAGATCACACTGCCTTTGGCTTGCTTTACCGCAAAGTTATTGACTGCTGAATAGTTAAAGGGATAGTCATAGCTTATAACGCGAACATGGGGATGCTGAGCAACCAGCTGCTGAAAATACGCCAACGTTTGCGGATCCTCACTTTGGTTATCCACAATAATAATTTCGTAATTTTGCCATTGCGTTATACGCACAATACTTTCCACACAAGGCTGCAAAAAATGCAACATGTCACGAGTTGGGATAATAATGCTGACCAATGGCGTTGGCTGGGGTGCCGCATAGCGCACACGTACTATCCCGGGCTTATGTAGCTGCACTTCTGCTTGGATGCCAGAACGCTGTAAATGCGTAGAAAGTACCTGCATCTGTTCGTTAGCATCCATTAACGCTCTATTTGACGGTGCAGACCAAAGCAAAGCTGGGATATGCCCAATCTGGGCTGAAGCTTGTGCTCCTATCTCTAACAACAATCCATAAACGGAAAAATCGTGGGCGTAATAGCGACGATTTTCCTCATATGCCGTTTTTTTTACCCACACCACCTCGCCCACATAAGCAGTACTATATTGCAACTCCAGCGACCAGTCTGGCTTAAAATGAGGCGTTTTCATTTCACCTTGAGTCGTGTGGTGATCGTGATCACTGTAAATACAGTCAAGGTCGGGCTGCTGCTGTTGTTGCCACACAAACCAAGCCACCGCCCACGGTCGCAGAACACAACCCGCTTTCATATGCAGCACATAATGTGTGGTGATTTCAGGCACCTGCTGTCGCCAAATTAGAGGCTCACAAGCAAAGCCCTCTTGGGCACGTACAGATGCTAGGCTTTGCTCTATTTCAATTGCCGAAGCACTTCTGCCATCAATTACCACGCTATAGCTAGTGTGCCTTGGCAGCCTTGCTTTAAATCGTTGAATTGCTTTTTTATGTGAAGGCTGTAATTGCCAATACCGTGCTAACCACTGCGCATAGTCAGGAGCGGGGTAATGATAACGAAACGAGCTTAGTAATCGATACCCGTGGTAAAACGAGCGTTTTAGTGCAGATATAAAGCCCATGCGGCGTCGCAAACTGGCAGGCATAATATGCCACATAAAGGCCACTCGGTGCCACATCCAGTAATAGGCCTGGGCTACCGAGATCGTTTGGATCTGAACCGGTTCATCCGTATCTTGCCCGTCCACATGAATGTCAACTCGAAGTAGCTGTTGCCCTGCGCCTAAACGCACTACCTCAAACAACCTGCCTTTATGAGTAACGGACAGGGGCAAGCGTTGTAGCTGGCGGTGATCTTGGTAAATCAACTCGGCGTGAATACCACTGTGTCTAACAGGCAACTGCGCTTGTATTAAAAACCACTGCGCTGAAAACGATGAAAAACTCATAGCACAGGCAAATAGAGGTCTAGACCCAGCTGAGCAATCAGTTCGCTCCCCTCTGGTTTTTCTATGACGGTTAATGCTTCTTTTTGCTCGGCAGTTAAGGCGCGGCTTTTCTGTTTGACTGTAGCGCTAACACTATGCTCAAAGGTCGGAGGCCGCACCATAAAACGTGCATTCGTTTGGGCTATTACATAAGTGGGCTGCGTGGCATTTAACAGCGCTAAATCAATATGCCCTGCCGTGTGGGCCACCAGCACACGTTGGAAGATTCGACACAAATAACTTAATAACGAATAACTGGACGAGGAACCAAAAACCAGACAAAGCGCATCGTGTAATGCATTGTGATTTTGCATCAAGACTACACGGCCAAAATTAGGCAGCGCGTTATCAAACACCACCCATTTTTTGTAATGCATGCCCGTCAAAAAAGAGGCAGGCTGAGAAAACGGCGGTGTGAGTTTATTGCCCAAATCACCCACATGTTCACGTGTTTGATAAGTGTCTTGGGCAAATACGGCTTGCACCTCGCAACCATCTAAGCCCAAACGTTGCGCTACCGATTCCACGACACGCTGCGCTCCCTGATGCGTCCAATGGGTGTCTGTTTTGTAATACGACGCATCTCCCAACGCTTGGAGCTCTTGGGTAGGGTACAAATACATGTCTGACGGCATCTGCGCAAACACCTCATCAAATAAACCCGAGGCTGCAGCTTGGTACGGGTAATAGTGGCTAAGCACACTTTCTTTGGTAGGCGCAATTAAAAACAAGGCACGGTTATCCCAGACCGCCATGTGTGTTTGCCAGTCTTGAATGTAGCGCTGCCAATCCGCCAAGCACTTTTTACTTAGCCGCAACAGCCCACGATGCTGATCTACACTGAAATTCGTATCGTTATCTAAAAACAGCCAATCCTGATGGCCCTGCAACACTTTCAGAGGCTCTGGCTCCGCGTCATTTTCCGGTGTTGCCACGGGTAAGCTCAAGTCAATCAACGCATAGCTTTGATCATTAATATGCAGCCGCAATTGCAATGTTGTGCCCGACAAAGGCAAAGCAAGGCGAAAGCCACACTGTTCTTGGGCCTGAGCATGCCTAAAGGTCGACACCACATCCGGCCGATTCCGATCTAAAGGTATACAACGCTCTAGTTGTTCGTTTAGCTTTACACTTAAATACGGCGGTTGCTTTAAGTCACGATACACCTGCGGCTTTATTAACACCCAACCTTGTACTACCCAGCCTGTTTTTTCTTTGGGTTGACCGTGCTCGGTACTGGGATAATCCAGATGGTATTTCCATACGGGTGACGAAGCGGCGGTGTTGCGCCACCATTTTTTAATATTCAACACATATTCCTGAAAAATAGGCCAAAATCAACGCGTAGGCTAGCCTGACCATTACGAATGATTGGGCCTGCGTAACATTCTAGCGTCAACCTCAAAAACACGGGTATCCATGTGTTGCGGCATGTAGAGATATTGCTTTTTTAGGCAGCTTTCATGCCAACGGTGATAGGCTTTGCTGTAATCGTGCCTCAAGCCTGAAAAAATAGTAAAAATATGCGTAGCTGAGCGCTGCGTTAAGGAGTCTTCACGCACACGCCCAAAGGCAAGCGGCAACCCCGGGTGCACTTCGTAAACCGCAGCGGCGCCATAGGCTTTAAGCACCCGATAGTAATACTCGGTATCCGCACTACAGACCACGTCATCCCAAAAGCCTAATTCGTTAAATACAGCTCGGCGCATTAGTAACGACGACACATTACGATGCACCAAACCGTTCCAATCCTCTGGCGAAGACCAGTTACCTAGTTGTAAATCGTCGCTGGCACGTACCCAATGTGACAACGTCACTTGTAACGCGGGCTGCTGTAATAAAGGACGCAACTGCTGCTCAATTTTCTGAGGATGAGACCAGTCATCGCTATCGTGCACAGTAATAAACTGGCCCTGACTTTCAGCCAAGCCCACATTACGGGCGTGATACGCCCCTTTATTTAGCGTTTGAGCAATTAAGCGAATACGCGGGTCTTGTAGTGCAAGCTCTGCCACCAAGGCAGCCGTGTTGTCACTAGAGGCATCATCTACGACGAGAATCTCTAAGTAAGACCACGTCTGTGCCTGCAGCCCTTTTAAGGTCGTCAGAATCGTTTTTTCAGCATTATAAGCAGGGACGATCACGCTAACTAAAGGCGGGGGCTCAACGCTCAGGAAGTCGTTATTGGTCGTGCGTAATAACCCCGTACTTTGTAACCCATCAAACAAACTCTGATCTCCAAGAGGATGACTACATACCCCCATTAAGCCAGCGGCATCATAATGTTGATTTAGCTCTTTCCAGTGCAGTGCATGATCTTTAGGTTGGGCTAAATGATTCATACGCGTTAAGATCAGTTCTACCCGGTCACCATAACGAGCCTTTAGCTGCTCCAGATATGCCAATGCATGAGGTGTATTTTTTTGCTTAGCCAATACCTCTACCCACAATAAATGCGGAGCCATCAGGCCCGGCATGGGTCGGGCAGAACCTACATAGCACGACAAGGCTTGATGTACCTGCTGCCACTGCCCCAGTGCAGCATGCCAACGAGCTAAAAACCACGCTGCACTGGTTTTTTCTGCCTCATTGCTACTTTGAGTTAACTGCCACAGTTGCTGCTCAGCCTGCGATTGCGTGGCCTGTGTCCACAACAGCGCTTCGGCTTGCACCGCTTTCAGTTGACAAGGCCAACGGCCCTCTTGATAACCGTGGTGATAAAAATGCTCCCAGGCAGGCATACCCGCCTGCGCTACATCGGCATAGGTCGCTAAATAGTAGTCACTATCAAAATAAGGCGGTGCCACAGGAAGCTGTGGTTTTTGTAGGCCTTTCTTTTTTTTAAATACTGAGGCAATACGGCTGAGCATCGCTTTATTTATCCTTTCCCTAATTACTAAGGATGTGGCTGACGCCCTTCTGCTTGACCATTGCGCAAGAAGTGCCATAACGGGTTAATACCGGTGATGGCCACATCAGGGTTTGACTCCAGGTAAAAGCTGGAATCGAAATAAGGGGAAGGGTTTCGTCCCTCAAAACCACCTAAACGCATGTAGTGCAATGCAGGGTTAGCAGACTGCACAGGATCCTGCGCTACATCGGGGTACTGCTGCAAATACCACTGTGCATCAAACCAAGGACTTTGCACAATGTGTTGGGCTCGCTCTTTGTCTTTACGCAGGGCATCACGTCGCGCTTTTCTAGCAGCACGGCGCTCAAAAAATGATTTGGGTGGAACCGTATGTTCAGGCTCGTGTACCCGCACCTCAGAAACCACTACCAGGTCGGTACTGGACTCTTTGTTATTATCTAGTACTACAGGCACTTGACGGTCAGGGTCCGTAGTCGCGTCTTTGTCTTTTAGATAAATACGCTCTAGCTCCTCTTGATGCGAATGAAGCTGCTGCAACAACAAGGTGTTTTCAGCGCCCAGCTCTTTTTGTAGAGCGAGCGATGTCTCTTTAGCCAAAATCAGTGTTTCTAACTCTGCTTGCACCGTAAGTAGCTGCTCTAATACGAGTTGGTTTTCTTGAGCGAGTGCATTTTTTTCTAGCTGTAGCTCTACAACTTTCTTCTCTGATTGATCAACGTCACTTTGTGCAGTATGTAGCTGAGCTTTTAGCTCGATCAATTGTGCATTCAACGTTGCTTTTTCTGCCTGAAGCTGCTCTTGATTAGCCTGATTTGACGCTAACTCTTCGGCCAGTTTCGTTTCTAAAGCTGTGATTTTCTTAAGCTGTGTCTGCGAGTTGCGCTCTAGGTCTACGAATTTTTGATGAGTTTGCCTTAGCTGGGAAAGCTCTTGTTCCGTGTTTTGCAGCGCTAAGGATTTTTTTTCTAGTTCCTCTTGGGCGACAAAAAGCTGCTCTAACACCAACTGGCTTTCTTGATCTAATGTATTTTTATGTGCTTGAGAATCACGCTCTAGCTCTACATACTGCTGATACATGTTTTTTAACTGCAACAGCTCTTGCTCGGCACTTTGCATAGCCAAAGATTTTTTCTCTAATTGCTCTTGGGCCACAGAAAGCTGCTGTAAAACCAACTGGTTTTCTTGAAGCAGGTTTTGTTTTTCTTCATGCTGAGCAGCAAGTTTAGTCTGCGTGTAGACCAGCTCTTTTTCGACAGCCGAAGTGGACTGTAATTGTCGCAATACAGCCAATATCCCTAATACGTCTGCATCAGAAACCGCTGAGTCCTCGCTTGTTAAAGGCCAAGTCATCGCTTTTGTATATTGAACAACCTGAGCTAAGTCGGGGTCTTGTAAAAGTATTTGTTGGGCTAGCGTAGACGCCCACGGTTTAGCAGCATCATGCACCACAACATCCACTGCAGCAGTATCTAGCGTAGACACCCCATGTTGCTTGCATACCTCTACAAAATGATGAGAGTGGCTTAGTACCTGACTTAAATCAAACAAAAGCGTTTGTTTACGATATTTACGATAGAAGTCTTGCAATGCAAGCAGATTGGTTTTCCACTGCTCTAATGCCTCGGCTATATCGTGGTTTGTCTTGATCAGCCCAGTTAAAAGCTGAGGTAAATCACTGTAGAGCAAGATCACTTTCTGTTGCGGATACTGCGTGAGCTCTTGGGCAAGTAATTGTAGTTGCTCTGTGCTTTGTAAAACCACACTGTAAGGCTGAGCTAACGCCTGACGCAATGTATCTTGAGTCAAATTTAACTCTATGGCCCGAGCTTGGCCCTCGTTAAAGCCCACCACAGCTAGTACCGGCAGCGCTTCTATCCAATTACAGTAGGCTCCCGCCCCAAGTACCAATGACATGCAACTTTCCTTGTTTTTCATTAACCCAATTTTTACAGGTTATCGTAATAATCAATACCAGCTTCAATATCTTCAAAAAAATGCACGTGCCCTTTTTCAAGCACCAGCACCATATTACACATATCCCGCACTTGGCTCATACTATGCGTGACCATAATAATATTGGCTTTACCTATTTTTTCATCAAAAGCGGCGCGGGCTTTACGTTTAAAATGGGCATCCCCTACTGCCATGGCCTCGTCGACCAGATAATAATCAAAATCAAACGCCAAGCTAATACCAAATGAGACGCGACTGCGCATCCCTGAGGAATACGTACTAGAAGGCGAATCAAAATACTTGCCTATTTCAGCAAACTGCTCGACAAAATCGACTTTTTCACGTAATGCCTCGCCTGAAAACCCCTGTACCCGAGCCACAAACTGCGCATTTTGTCTGCCTGTTAATGAGCCCTGAAACCCACCTCGTAGCCCTACAGGCCAAGAAATACGTTTATCGGAAATGATTTTGCCGCTGTCTGGCGCATCTACACCCGATAAAATATTCATTAGCGTTGATTTACCGGCACCGTTTTTCCCTATGATTGCCAAGTTACGCCCAGCAGGAATGGTAAAAGACAGGTTTTTAAATACAAATGACCGGCCTGTCTTGTGGTGCAGGTAAGATTTGGTTAGGTTTTGAATTTCAATCATCGTTTGATTCCATTTTAAGAATCGCTACCGAATAAGTCTCTAGTATAAACTTTTTCTTTTACATCACTGAGCTCGTCGCTAAACCTATTTGCGACAATCACGTCGACCTTTTCTTTAAAAACAGATAAATCGTTAATCACTTGGGAATTAAAAAAATGGGGCTCGTTTAGTGTAGGCTCATACACTAAAACCTCTATGCCTTTGGCTTTAATGCGCTTCATAATCCCTTGGATACTAGACGACCTAAAGTTATCCGAGCCAGCCTTCATCACTAAACGGTAAAAACCCACTACCTTTGGTGCCTTATTTAAAATATCGTCAGCAACGAAGTCTTTACGAGTACGGTTTGAGTTCACAATGGCCGACATTAAATCTTGAGGGGTATGCGAATAATTGGCCAATAACTGCTTTGTGTCCTTTGGCAAACAGTAGCCACCGTAACCAAACGAGGGGTTATTATAATGAGAACCAATACGCGTATCTAAACATACACCTTGAATAATTTCTCTCGTGTTTAATTGATGCGCCAACGCATAACTATCAAGCTCATTGAAAAAAGCGACCCGCATCGCTAAATACGTATTAGCAAATAGCTTGATGGCCTCTGCCTCGGTATTATTAGTTAGTAGTACATCGGTGGATTTATTCAAAGCCGCATTGGTAAATAACTCAGCTACTTTTTCAGCTCTGGCAGATTTTTCTCCGACAATCACACGTGAAGGGTATAAACAATCATGCAGCGCATGTCCCTCTCGTAAAAATTCAGGTGAAAAAATAATATTTTCTGTTGAATAAGTCGTTTTCAGCTTTTCGGTAAAACCAACTGGCACAGTAGATTTAATTACTATAAGTGCCTGCTTATTCACATCTAATACATTCTGCACTACCTTTTCTACAGATGAGGTATCAAAAAAATTGTCTTTGGGATCGTAATTTGTTGGTGTGGCAATAATGACCAAATCTGCGTCTACATAAGCCTGAGCAAAATCCGTGGTGGCATGTAGATCTAACTCCTTGTTTTTCAGATAATCAGTAATGTCCTTATCTGCTAAAGGAGAGAGCTTGTTATTTAGCAAACCCACTTTCACCGTATCAATATCTACTGCAACAACGCGATGATATTGCGCTAACAATACAGCATTAGCTAACCCTACATACCCAATTCCCACTACTGCTATTTTCATTTTATTCACACTATAATCTCTTTTAGGGTGAGTTAATAAATAACTCTACACACCTTCCCTTTTAATTTAACCTCATGTGGCACAGTTAAAAGTGGGATGTCTTGCTGTAGTTTTTGATAGGCCAATCGCCAATAACGGCCTAGCTCTAACTCAAAGCTATCTGAAAAATAATACATACGTTGAAACCACGGGCCACCTGGTGTATGCGTTAGCTCGCCTAAGACAGCCCCATCTGGAGTGGCGTAACAATCCACGGAAATGAATGTCGCTTTTAATTTTTTTGTTAGCTCTAAGGCTAAACGCAGCATTTGATCCGCACACTCGGGCACACGGGGTATCGCTGCAGGCTGTTGCGCATGGCTAGACGCCTGAACACGATCATCCTTAATCACGTTGAACTGCCCATCGAAAAAGCAAAACCGGGCCGGCGTATAGTTTCGATCCACTTGTAAAATAAACTCGACCCGATCATAAAAAGTAAATAGCTTATAATCCAACGGAATGATGTTTTTAGCCTCTTCGTCAACCACCCGTTGCTCAATAAAAAAATTTATCTTTTTATTACGTTTAGCTTCTAGCTCTAAGGCTGCTTGAATAATCTGATCTTCAGATACTACACGCTGGCTTTTTACGTCATAAAACAAATGAAGCCCCATAATTTTATGAAGCACATATACGCCTTCGCTAGACCACAACCCCTCTGCCTTCAGCACAAAAGCGTCTGCATTGACGCTATCTAACTTGATCTTGCTTGCCGAATCAAAACGCCCAAGTACTTTTGGGCAGGTAAAACCATGTTTTTCCGCGTACTGCTGTAGTTTCAGCTTTCCTATCCTAGAGGCGGGCTTTTCAATGCCGCTCCATCGCAATGCACTAAAATCCGACCAAGTAAGGGGCACACGTTGCGTCATTTTCATACTGAGTTAGGCCTGTTTTCGAGTAGTTGCCACGACTCTGATTTATTCCATAAAGGATAAGCATCTAGAGGATAGTGAACTAATGAATTATTGGTTAAGTAGTAATCTACTGCCTCGACGGGCTGACCGCTGACTATAGGCTCAACGTTAGGCCTACCTACCAACTCAAAATACAACGCACACAGTTTACGCTCGGCATGACCGAACGCGGGCCAGTGAAATAAAGCGACTTTTTTATGTGGATGCGTTTGAATGAGTTTGGCCGCTGCTAACACATCTGCTAAATTGGAATAATCACCTGCAACGCATAGATCGTAATGTTCTGGATCTGTCTGCTTGCGCCACATAGGTATGGGAGCAGTAAACGCGCGTTGTGTGTCGGCTGCTGGCAAAGACAACACAGCAGACTGACTATGCCACCATTCGGCAATTTGTCTATAAATATGCCGCAAGCCAAAGTAGACAGTACGCACATGCGTTGCTTTGGTACGTGTCAATGAAGACTCCTCATCAAGGGCAAAAGCGAGTGGTATTTCGGGATGAATTTTAGCAAAAGAGTCTTTGCCGTAGTGTGCCTGCATTCGCCAGATATACTCTGTATCGCCACCGATACGTACGTGATCCCACTCGCCTAGCGTCTCTTTCACTTCTTTTCTAAACATAAATGAAGAGTGGCTCCAATGCGTTATGCGGTTTCCAGGACGCCAGTTTTGAGTAAAACCGAGATCAGCAGTGACTCGAGCCCAGTGAGTGACACACCCCATTACCCTTGGGTGTTGCGTTAAATACGCAACCTGAAGAGCAATTTTTTGGGGGTGCGACCAATCATCACTGTCGTGAGTGGTAATAAAATCGCCGGTAGCCCTGTGTAAACCATAATTCCGTGCAGCATAGGCCCCCCCATTAACTGGAACCTGCAGTGCTTTGACCCTGTGATCTTTTTGTTCTAGTTGTTTTAAAACGGCATAGGTCTTATCCGTAGAGCAATCATCAACCGCAATAATCTCCACATTCACATAGCTCTGCGCAAGCAATGACTCGATAGCCGTTTCGATTTGGTGCTGTGCATTGTATATGGGCAGTATGATGGATACTTTTTGAGCGCCATTTACAGCCGGTGTTGGCTGCCCTTGAATCGTAGCTAAACCCAACGACGGGTCTGCTTTTTTTAACTGCAGTCCAGTTAGACCGTGTAGGCTAAAAGCTTGATTAATGAGCTGTAAACGAGCGGCATCGTCAGATGCTGAGTTAGCCAAGGCCAACATAGCATCGGCATCTTGGGGAAAAAGGTCTAGGTAGCGCCTAAGCAATTTATACGCTGCTGCTTTTTGCTGGGTTAACACCAAACAAAAATACTGCAAGTACCATCTTTCTTTACGAAGGCTATTCACAGCCCCGAGCTGCTCCATAGCATTGCCTAATGCCAATGCCTTTTGGTAGTCACCCGTAAAATAATACCAGCGGGCTAAATCCCACATGGCCCACCAGCGTGTGTTGGCATCAAGCTCGGTATTCGTTGCTATAGAATGCAATTCTATTAGGGCGGTAGCTGAGTGCCCGCCCCAGAGCTGTGCACTTAAATCTATGTCTTTTCTATTAAGTTTTTTTCTTTTTTTATGCTGAATGGGTAATAGATGGTCAATGAGCGGGCTGCGTGGTCTAAGTGCTTTTTTATGGGTTTGGTTGGTAGCCGGCTTAGATGCAAATTGGGCACTGGGCTCGTAGCCTAACGCCCAACCCAAAGCTAGATAATGCAATGCAGCAGGCACATCTGCGGGCAGCCCCAGATCGACCTGACTTTTATAAAACGGCTCGTCAAATAAAGCGGTAAACTGCATTAACTCCATGGCAGCATTTAACGAAATAGCATGCTGGCTACTAAATAACTCGTTTAGCACGGCTTGCCTTTTCTCCGCAGCCACACGTCGCAAGGCTAAATCTAAATTAAACGCATACGGTTTAAACTCTGGGTTTGCCAACAAAAGCATTTGATAAAGCTCGATGGCCTTGTCGTGGTTCCCGTTAACCAAATGCTGATTTGCTTTAAATAATAATTTTCCCATTAAACCAAGACCTTAACGGCTTAATAAATAATCTTTACGTACCCTATAAAGACCTAAAGCCAAAAATAACATAATTATTGTTACTGAAATGGGATAGCTATAACTAATGCCCGGTGTTTCCGGGTGCATTAAAAACACACTGGTACGGATATTATCAATAATGTGTAGAAAGGGATTCCACAGCAGCCATGGTAAAAACTGCTGCGGCAAACTCCATATTGGGATAACCACACCTGATATAAAATACAAGGGCATAAAGAGTAATCGAATGAACGTACCTGAATTCGGCATAACCTGAATAATTATGCTAAAAAAAATGCCTAATGAAAACGCAAACAAAATGCCTATCGCTAAACTAGCAATCCACCGCAAAGGGTACGCCACACTTACGTCATAGCCAAACCAAAAGCCCAATATAAAAATAGCAATAGCATATACCGCCGAGTAAATCATGAGCTCGACTAATAACCGTGCTATAAAGGTATCAAAGATTTTTATATTAGGATATGCGAAAAGCGCTCGGTTAGCTGAAACCGTATCCATAAAGCGCAAAGCAATATTGCGCATTAAAATAAATGGCACAATCCCTGTTAATAACCACACAGGGAAATCCATACCCGGCACTGTTCGTAGCCGAATTACCGTGAACATAAACATCATAAAAGCGATGTGTATCATCGGCTCGAACAAAACCCAAAACGCGCCCATACGTCGGCTACCAAAGCGCGTCTGGAACTCTCTTAGCATTAGTGCAAAGATAACGGCTTTAGTAATTTGCCATGAGCTGCGTTTAGTACGGCTTACAGCGTTCATTACAGATTCCCAACCGTTCTACCTAAGACCAACACCTGAATAATGGGCGAGATCAGTTTTTGGAACTCATACGCATGGGCATTGGTGACGTACACGGCGTCTTCGGGGTGAACGAGGAACTGGCGCGCTAGGAACATAGCGGTGGGGTCGCGCATGTCGAGATGAAACACCAATGGTCTTACCTCGGACACGACGCGATTGCTTTCGCTGTCGTAGGCAATACTTTCTGGTAGGCGGAAGATAAACACACCACGTGCGTCAGCCTTGGCCTCGTTCAAGCCCCCTACACTGCCCAATACCTCAAGCAAGCTGGGGCTTTGAGAAGGGAAGTCGTGCAGACCGGGGGTGTTGACGGCGCCCATGGCCACAAAGCGTTTACGTGCGCGTTCGACCACAATTTCCGCATTGGGTGGCACAGGTTGGTTAAGACCATTGAGTAATTCTTGGTAGCTAAAGCGTTGCGCTGTTTTACCGGTGCGCACCACCACATCCATTAAATACGGCTCGAGTTTGGGACCGCCGGCTTCATTGATGGCGTCTAGCAGGGTTAATGGCCCCTGCAAGGTGGAAAATCGGCCTGGTTTGTTCACGTCGCCAGCCACCAAGACTGAGCCCGCTAAGTCTCCCACTAAGCTTACATGGACCTGAGGAGAGGTGGTATAGCGCGCGATTTTTTTCAGGATGAGGTCTTCGGTTTGCGTTAGGCTTAGACCGCTGACCTTGATACGCCCGGCATAAGGCAATGAAATCATGCCTTTTGCATTGACACGTACTGCGTCAAATACCGTCCCACCTACTGCCAACGGAGCAAACAGTGCGCCCTCTTCGGCGCTGTCAGCCATCATGACTTTTAGTACGTCGCCGGTTACTAAGGTTAGCTCGGGTAGCGCTGTGGCTGATACCTCGGGCCGTGGTGTGGGCAACGCAGGACGCATGTAGGGTGCAATGGTCTGCGCCGATAAGCTAACTAAGCTGTAATTGGCGTCTTCTGCGGCGGCATCGCTTGTTATTGTACTTTTGGTTGGGCCAGCCCCTGAAAAAATACTACTGGCACATCCGCTTAACGCCGTTGCCAAGGCTATCGATCCAATCAACTTAATGGTTAGGGATTTCATGGTTTACTCTCGGTGATCTTCGATAGAGGCCAAAACAAATCGTGTAATGCCATACAGCAAACACAAGGCAATAAAGATAGTAATTAGGTTATAAATGCGGCGTGGGTAGACGGGGTCTTCCGGCATATTGGGCTGCACCACGCTAACTAAGCTGCGTATTTTTTTACTGGCCTCGAGTTTGGCATTTTCTACTACGGCTATGCTGGTTTTATAAAATTCCTCGGCAATAGCCACATCAATTTCATGGCGACGGTATTCGGCTGCCACCACGTTTAATTTATCGCCCGCCCCGGCTGAAATTAAGCGTTGGTTTTCTGCCTGCAACTGCTGCTCTAGGGCGCGGATACGACTGCGTTGCGCACGCACCTGTGGCGAGCTGCCGTCTAGAGTGGCTGTTAGCGTTTTTAGGCGGGCATTTTCTTTCACAATCTCGGACTCGAGATTGGCAATGATGGTAGCGCGCGAGATGGCCGTGGCCTCTGCATTCAGTAGATTGCTGCGGCGTTGAAATGATAACATGGCTACTTTACTTTCTTCGTACCGATTCGTAGCATCGACTAATTCATTTTCCGCAAAGTTTAATTGATCTTTTGCAATTTTTTGTGATATTTCATTTACAAAACGTTCACTTTTTTCCAAAATCAGTTTCAATGTACTTTCCGCAAATTCGGGCGTTAAGGCTTGAACATCCACTAAAAGCAAACCGGTGGTTTCATCGTAGGTGGCTTTGACTAAACGCTGGTAGAATTTCACCCTGTCCTCGAGTGGGGCGTCTGCACTCAGCCAGTAAATGGGGTCATTTAAGCGCCCAGAAAAGTGTTCAGACCATTGGTTTTCTTGCTCTAGGTACTGCAGCATGTCGGGCGAGGTAATGTATTCACGTAGGTACAAGGTTTCCTCGCGGGATACAGGATCTATACTGCTCATTAACAGTGCTAGCCCGGGAATACTGGCTTGGGAGCTACTTTCAGCTTGGCGTACTACCACTTGAGCCGAACTCACATATCGATTTGATGCAAAAAAAGCATAATAAAGAATTGCGATGATCATTGGCACGATTATTATAAAAAGTGACAATGATTTGGTTTTGATTTTCATTTTAAAATTTCTTTATTTACGTAATGACTAAACACTTAGAGCTGCAAAGAAGCCAACATTCTATTCTAACCGAAGCCAAAGCTCCACGGCTAAGTTCATGTTTTGTTATTTGTATCAAATCCCCTCTATCCTTTTCTTAATTGCAGTGCATGTCTATGTCTTCTAAGCCCTTTTCGTTGTTTTGGGCCATCCTCGCCCTCGCCCTTGGTGGTTTTGGTATTGGTACGGGCGAGTTTGTGATTATGGGTCTGTTGCCGGATGCGGCCTCAGATTTAGCTATCAGTATTCCCCAAGCCGGTCATTTAATCAGTGCCTACGCGTTGGGCGTAGTGATTGGCGCGCCAGTATTAGCTGTACTGGGCGCGCGTATTCCACAGCGTCGTTTTTTGGTGTGGTTGATGGTGTTTTTTGCGCTGGCTAATTTTGTCAGTGCAATAGCACCCACTTACCACAGCATGTTGGTGGCACGTTTTGTAACGGGTCTTCCGCATGGGACGTATTTTGGTGTGGCGGCCTTGGTGGCAGCAAACCTTGTGGGTCAAGGCAAGCGCACTCAGGCTATAGGGTTAGTGATGCTGGGCTTAACGGTCGCCACCCTAGTTGGTGTGCCATTAGCAGCTGCTTTAGGGCAGTGGTTAAGCTGGCGGGCTGCTTTTGTTTTTGTAGGCGTAGTGGGTGTGCTGAGCTTTTTAATGGTGGCGCGCTGCGTACCCTATATTCCGGCCAATGACCACGCCAGTCCTTTGCTAGAGCTAACTGCGTTAAAAAACAAGCAGGTCTGGATCACTTTAGGTATTGGGGCGATTGGGTTTGGGGGGCTGTTCGCAGTGTTTAGCTATGTAAAACCCACTATGATGCAATTAGCTGGCCTAGACGAGCAAACCATTCCTTGGGTGTTGGCCTTATTCGGTGTGGGTATGATTGCTGGTAACTTGGTCGGGGCAAGATTAGCCGACTGGCATTTAAGCAAAACCATCCGCGGTATTTTATGGTGGGGGGTGTTGGTACTCAGCGCCTTTTACTGGACCTCACACCATCCCATTTTAGGCCCTATCAATATTTTACTGATTGGTACGCTGGTGGCGTTAGGCCCAGCCCTGCAAGCGCGTTTGATGGATGTAGCTGGTGAAGCCCAAACCTTGGCCGCTGCGTTAAACCACTCGGCCTTTAATGCGGCCAATGCCTTAGGGGCGTGGTTAGGGGGTGTTGCCATTAGTGCTGGGCTAGGTTGGGACTCAACGGCTTATGTGGGTGCACTGTTTGCTCTAGGTGGCATCGTCATGCACAGTTGGGCGCGTCGTTTAGCCCGCTCCAGCTAGAGCACAAGGTGTAGTCACACAGGTTCATCGGGTGATATATAGAGCTTTTAACGGCTACCTTTTCGCAGCTGTTACAGGTATGCTTTGTGGGTGATTAACTCTTTGGTTTGTGCTATGGGCTCTTCAACCTCTTCTTTGTCTGTACGCTTGCGTCAACTGGTTTGCTTAATTTATTTTGTAGGTGGCTGGGTAGGCTTGTATTATTTACTGCCTCAGTTGGGCTTGTTTACCACCAGTTGGTTAGCGTTGACGTTGTTTGGTTTGTTGGTTTTTCAAAACCTAGTCGCCATTGGCGGGTCGGTGATGTTCTGGAAAAACAACGCCAAAGGGGCTGAATGGCTTTATTGGCTATCGTGGACCAGTGTGCCTGTATTTAGCTCTGCCTTAATTTCCTACCACAGTATTATTGGTCTAGGCATTGTGCCGTTGATTCGTCTAGAGCCAGATAACTACGGGGCAGACATTCTGTTTCGTTGGGGGTACGCAGGGGTATTTAAATGGTTTCCCACGCTGGATCTATACCAACTGGGGTTTAATTTAGTCCCCCTCGTATTTATTGCAATTTTGCGTCAATACCTGCCCCGTTCTGGTGACTAGACGGTGTTAAAGACTGCGCACCACATCAATATTAGCGGTCTTAAACCACTCCTCGACTTGTACGGTTTGCGTCGCGTTGCGCGAGTGCACAACCAACGACCAGCGCCCTTCTCGTTTCGCGGTTTTTACGCCTTGAATCACCAGCAAATGGTCTGGGCGCAAGGTTAAAAAACCGCCTAACAACAAACCACCACTAGTAAATACAAATAAAAAAGGGATGACGCTAACCACAGGAGATGAAGCAATTACGGGGATGCCGGACCAATAGAGTCCCGCCCACAAACCTAAACCCACCAGAAAGCCAAGTAGACCAAACAAGGTATGGGCGCGAATCGCAGTCTGGAAAATGCCTTTGGACTCGGGTTCAATTTTGCGGCTATAGCGCCGATCGTGGGGCGCGATCACCGTTAGTTGATTGGGGTCGTACCCGGTTTGCTCTAAAGCCGTTCTGCATTGCTCTAACTCTTCCTTTGTATCAAACACCGCTAAGAATTTGGTATTAGACTGCTCACCTGATATAGGACTTGTACTCATCATACCCTCCTAATGTGTGCTGCGAATAACGTAATGACGTCTATCTAAATTCACTATACGCCTTGAGGGAGGCTTATCCGCTTAAAATGCAAGCAAGCGTTACGAAGTACGTCTTTCACGAGTTGGGTGGGTCCCGTTAATCTCTGGTTTTTTATAAAAACGCTGGCTGGCCATGTTACATTTAGATGGAATCTCAGTATTAAAAAAGGTTAACTCTGGTTGCTTTTAGTTTGTGTGCCTTGGAAAATGAAGTGGTTACAAACTTCTAAGGATTGGCTATGAAACGCAAATTTGCTTTTTTAACCGCAGCATTCGCTACTGTCGGGCTCGCTGCCTGCAGCGCCCCCTCTACTACTGTAATGACTGATTCTGGAAAAAAAGTCACTTTGAGTCCCGCCGAAACCATTCAAGCCTATCACTGGGATTTGGTCAATGTGGTGCAGCCTGATGGCAGCAGTCAAAATGTGGGCAAGACCCTCGACCATCCATTAACGCTTACCTTCTTAAATGACGTGGTGGCGTTAAGAAACCTATGTAATAACCTAAATGCTTCCTACAACCTAGAGGAAAACAGCATTGCTTTTTCCCAAGTGGTCGGCACCATGAAAATGTGTAATGACCCCGAGTTGATGCAATACGAGCAAGAAGTGGCTCGCGTCTTGCCTACAGCAAGTACTTGGTCGTTAGCCACCACAGACCAAAGCGCTCAGGACGCCCCAGCACCCATGCTGAGCTTGCATTTTGATGATGGGCAAATTTGGAGCTTTGCGGGTAAACAAACCAATGAAACCAAATACGGCACCCAAGCTGAAACGGTTTTCCTAGAAGTCGCCCCCACCCCCGAAATGTGCCCACAAAGTGGCAATATGTGCTTAAAGGTACGCCCTGTTTTTTATGACCAAAGCGGGATTGCTACCGGAAAAGGCGATTGGTTGCTGTTCCAACCTGATGCTATCGAGGGCTACAACCACACTGATGGGGTAGGCACCGTGGTACGCACAAAACGCTATACTTTGCAAAATGTGCCCGCAGGCAGCGCTAACCATGCCTATGTCCTAGATATGGTGGTGCAGTCCAACACCGGTCTATAACACGTTGTATTTTTTAACTACGAAGCAGCTGCCATAATGCAGTTGCTTTGCGCTTTTTATTGTTAAACCACCCTGGCGCTGCGGCGCTATTTTTTTGCTGCTCTGTCTGTTGACTAAGCCAAGTCAAAACTGACTCGGGAGCAGCAAAACCGCTAGTGCCAATTTTAAATGGCATGCTGTAACGAGGGTACTGAAAAATAGTGGTGTAAACCAGCTGAGTTAGGCTTAGGTTGCGCTGACGATGCGGCAAGGCGTAATGGTCCTGTGTCAGCCCCCACCCCGCATAAAAAGGCCCACCATAGCAATGCACAACCTTGCCGTATAACAACGCCTCGAAACCCGTTAAAGAGGTCATGGTGTGCACCTCATCGGCACTACGCAAGCACGCCACAATATCGGCCTCGACCACCACCTGATCCACATATTGCTTTAAAACCTGATCCGGCACCTGACCTTTGCGATTGCCCACCACCACATCAGGATGCGGTTTATAAATCAAATAAGCATCGGGGCACTGCTGTCGCACTGCTTTTATCAGTTGCGCATTGGTAGTGATCACCGGCGAGCCGTACCGCACCGAGGCATCGTCCTCGACCTGCCCCGGTATCAATACAATACGTTTGGACTGATTATTGACTTGGATGCTTTGCCCACCTAAGTTGTATTTACTAAGCCCTTTTTGGGTAAAGGCGCTGATGTAATCCAAGGCATGTTGCTCTTGGGCCGCAGTCCACTGACCCTGCTGCAACATCTGCTCTAGTTCGCTTTGGGAATGCGGGTCGTAATACATGCCGGAGCGATCCACAACCAATGACAGCGGCCTAAATAAATCTGACCCTAAGCCCACCGAACGCACAAACCCGTCTTCCATACGCCAATGCGGGATGTTTTTTTGTTGGGCCAACTGCTGCGCCTGTGTTAGATCGCGACTGCCCCAAGTCACCAGCTTGGCATCAGCGGCCAATGTCATCCTATTCAATTTAGCCAATGAGGGCACAAATACCAACCGATTGGTGTGCGCACGTAAAAAAGGCCGGACCGTAGCCTGTTTCCAAAAACTCATGCCAATGCAATAGAGCGTTCCGCTCAGCTGTTGCGCTGCATCTCTGTTACGCACTAACCATGGCATCACGTCCATAATGGTGCCAGCACGGCCCAAATCAGGATGCAAATAACGCACATATTGCAAATACGCCGCGGCAAATAACTGCCACACGGCTTTAGGTGTATGGCGACGCGCTTGCAGCTGGTCACGATCTGGGTGACGATCGCTAGTAACCCCCCACCCCGCATACCAAGGCAAGCCAAAACATTGCACAGGTTTATCCAGCATCACGGCCTCAAAGCCCATTTGAGAGGTATACACATACACCTGGTCCACTTGGGCTAACAACGGCAATGGGGCGCAGTCTTTAGCCCAAATTAAAACCCGCGGGTGCGTTAATAATGGGTGATCTGTTAAGTAGCCCTGCTTTTTACCCGTCAACACATCGGGATGCGTTTTTACAATGATTTGTGCAGTGGGGTTTTCGTGTAGGGCTGCGTCTAGCATAGCGACTACCCCGCTCTCGCCCCCGCCATTCAACACCGACATGTCCCCCCGCGTTTGATCCACCACCAACACGCGGTGCGTTAATTCGCCCCCCAACGGCGGCAATGTTATAGCAGGCGCATGGTTGTATTTAGAGAGCTGATGCTGCACCAAATACGCTTGCGCGCTTTGTGCTTGCTGTTTTAGCTTTACATCATCGGCCTGTACTTGTGTAATGAGCTGCTCTAGCTTTGAGGGATGACGCGCATCGTAATAAATGCCCACCTCATCCACCACCATGGACAAGGGCGCAGCCCCATTCACGCCTAAATCCACAGAACGCAAAAAACCATCCTCAACCGCCACATACGGCAAGCCATGCTTGCGCGCATATGCCCGCGCTTTTACCGTCGTAGGACGCTGCCCCCACCCAACAACCACTTTAGGCCCTAAGCGCTCTAGGCCAGAGAGGAATACAGACAAAAAAGGCAGCCTACCTAAGGCTTTGGAGGAGTAGATGTACTTCACGCGTTGGGTCTCGTTGTTACTGTTTTGCTATTAATCGTTTAGAGTCCTGTCTTGCTCTGTGCTTTATGATCACCGATTCGCTTGGCAGTGCTCGCTCGCTACGCGCTGAATCTCTTATCGTTGTTCATAACGCACAGGCTAAGAATATAGCACTTTACCATCGGTGTTACGCCCTGATTCAAGTTGTTCTCTCTTTAGTCCGTCTCAGAATAACGCTCGAACGGTTCAGCGCGGAGCGAGCGCAGTGAGCGAGCACTGCCTAGTGAGAGTGTGGTCTGAGACGAGCGGCGTGAGGGTTACTACTCTGCCAAATCTAGAAGCACGTTCCTTATGGCTCTGGACGATACGTACTGGTTAGCAATGTATCAGACTGAGGGTGGCTGGGTACTTGCTGTTGATCGTTTACAGGCCTGATTTGTTTTGTGCTTTCCTTGGATAGTTTTGTTTTGCGTTTAGCAGATGGCTATTCTGTTTTGTTCTGTGCTTTCATGATCACCGATTCGCTTGGCAGTGCTCGCTCGCTACGCTCGCTCCGCGCTGAATCGCTCATCGTTGTTCATGACGCACAGGCTAAGGATGAAGGCTTTGCTATCGGGTGTCTTGCCTTGGTGCATAAAGTGCAGGGTAATGAGAATGTCTACATTTCTGTCTGTGGAATAAGAGCATGAACAAGTCAACACTCTTGCAGCCTGTCTCAGAATAACTCTCGAACGTTTCAGCGCGGAGCGAACGTAGTGAGCGAGCACTGCCTAGTGAGAGTGTTATCTGAGACGAGCGGCGTGAGGTACAAGCCACAAATGGCTCATTTCTATGCAATGCCAGCCTATCTCAAGCTAACGCCCGAACGGCCCGACACGGAAGGAAGACAAATGTGAAAGTGTTATCTGAGGCGAAGCACTTGCACAATGGACGGCTCCTCGTTATGATACTTATAAACATCAAACTTAAGATTATCAATGTCTCAGATACCAACACCAAATTTTACTCTCAGACAATATTTTACCGACGCTGTGGATGTGAATTCCGCCATGTGCCATTTGCTTGGCGATGTAAGTGGATTAGAAGTGCTGGAGCCTAGTGTAGGAAGTGGCTCATTGCTTGAAGGTCTGCTAGGTAGTCCGGCACGGATCGATATCGTAGATATTGATGCTGAGGTGCTCCCAATTGCTCAGTCACGGTCCCCTGGGTCTTTAACTGTGGCACATTGCGCCGATTTTATCGATATTTTTGCGCAAGGGTTACTCGCTTCAACCCACTCTATTACCGAGCGCCAATTTGATGCGGTTATTTCAAATCCTCCTTTTGGCTTGTATTTGGATTTACTTTATAGAAGACAACTCAAAAAAATTTACCCTGATTTTTACGTTAGGGAGTCTTACGGCTTATTTTTTGCGTTTTCGATCAGTCTGCTTCGTCAAGAAGGAAGATATGTATTTCTTCTGCCTGATACTTTTCTGGTAAGTAAAAATCATGCGCCACTTCGAAAATTCATCTATGAAAAAGCCTCACCTGACACAATAATTAGATTCCCATCTCGACGCTTCGAGACCGTGAATTTCGGTTATGGCAATCTCTGTATAATTTCTGGTTCTCGACGTGCTGTCACCACAGATACTCGCGTAACGTGGATTGAAGCTTTCAATGAAGAGAAAAGCCTACTTGACCAGCCAGCAGCATCTATCAGTACATTGACCGGACATGAGCTACGAGAAAATTTGAATTTGGGATGGCGGGCCAATATGAGTATTACTGGTCTTGAACGCCAAGGTTGGACACAGCTAGGTGAGTTAGCAGACTGCAAGACAGGAATATACACCGGAGATAACAAACGGTTTATAGGCTACGACCCTTCGAGAGTCAATCGACGATTAAACGGCCATCCCGTGGATTGGGAGCCGGACGTTATCACGCGCACGCTTTTGCCTAAGGAGCGCACTCAAGGCTTAAACGAAGAAAACAAGTATGTACCGTTGGTACGTGGCGGGCATCGTCCATTTCTCGAGCAAACAGCTTGGTGCATTAAATGGGACAAGGCGGCTGTTGATTTCTACCGAACCAATAAGAAAGCCCGGCTTCAAAATGCTTCTTTTTATTTCCGAGCGGGACTAGCTATTCCTATGGTCACATCGAAACGCCTGACAGCTTCACTCCTTGATGGCGCAGTATTTGACCAAGGCGTCGTAGGTGTATTTCCAAAAAACGAGACTGATCGAGATGCATTATTACTGTATTTAAATTCCTCAATTGCAACAAAACTTCGCAATCACATAGTCAACGGAAGCGCCAACAATTCCGCAAACTACTTAAAAAGACTGCCTGTACCCATTTTTCATGATGCTGACAGGGTGCGAGCGAGAAAATTAATTGATAGTGCAATCCAAGCCAATCAACTAGCACAAGAGTTATGCGATGACTTTGTAAACAACCTGATTACCATGCAAGATAAGAAGTCAGATCCGTGGGCTGAGCTTTAAGATATGTGTAAAATTTCTTGGAAAGATCCGACTTCCAATCAATTATATTGTTACGCACAAATTCTATATCTGATCCAGTAATTTCATGTATTTTCTTATAAGCCTCAATACCAGTGTAGACCGCCCATAAATTGGAACGATGAAGAACATCGAGGTAATTGTTATTTTTATCTTGTCTTACAAGCAGCATCAACTGGGTATTGTGGTCCCAAATCTTATACGCCCTACCTACTGTTAACAGTCTGAGCATATTTCCTTTTTCATTAGATCCAAAGCCGCTTTTAAAATCAATTACATGCGGAATGCCATCTTTTGTGAAGACCTCATCCTCCTTCATATTAATATCGCCAATGATCTCAAGAAGAGTGGAAACATCACTCATGATCTCGTCGCTTTTGGCATGCGCGCCAATGTTGTCTACTATTCGATCAAGAAGAACCTTTCGAACTTCAGAAAATGCTGGTGCGCTTATTCTTTCCACATTGGACTTAACAGGATAAGTCCACGCACTACAGCAAAACGCCTCCCAAAGCTCACCGACTCGACGAGAAAACGCCATATACTCGTAGGGCCAAACTAAATGTCTATACTCAAGACTCACAACCGTTACACAATACTGTAGGATAAGAGCAGCCTTTCCCCTCTCCTCTACACTAATACTCGAGATCTCGGAAAAAAGCCTCTTACGCTCCGCAGTAATCAGCGCATTTACCAGCTTAGCCTTTCTCTGGGGAGTTAGCTCTTGTTCGTCAATTGCCTCTACAGGTTTCAACAAGTTCTTGTGTAGCTCGTTAAGTATTGACGTTTTATTAAGAAAATCGACCATGCTAGACTTCACCATCGCAAACAAAAAATGCCGACGGTGTTACTTTCAAAGCCTCTGCAAGACGCGCTATATTTTTGAGACTTGGGTTGCGCTCACCACGCTCTATCCCCCCAACGTAAGTGCGATCTAATCCACTCGCATCGGCCAACTCTTCTTGTGAAAGCCCGCTTTTGAGGCGGAGATAGCGCAATCGCGCACCGAAGCGCACTTGAATATTTTCAGGGGATACTTTGTTTATTGTCATCAGAGTATTAGATCGTTAAAGATAACTATAAGTACACGGACTATAAGTATCTTTTTATATCACACATTCTTCGTGTCTAATGCTGACTCGGTGCGCGGCAAACCTCGGCCTTCAGTCCGTCTCAGAGTAACGCTCGAACGGTTCAGCGCGGAGCGAACGTAGTGAGCGAGCACTGCCTAGTGAGAGTGTTGTCTGAGACGGGCAGCGTGAGGGATACTACCTTGCCAAATCTAGAAGCACGTTCCTTATGGCTCTGGACGATACGTACTGGTTAGCAATGTATCAGACTGAGGGTGGCTGGGTACTTGCTGTTGATCGTTTACAGGCCTGATTTGTTTTGTGCTTTCCTTGGATAGTTTTGTTTTGCGTTTAGCAGATGGCTATTCTGTTTTGTTCTGTGCTTTCATGATCACCGATTCGCTTGGCAGTGCTCGCTCGCTGCGCTCGCTCCGCGCTGAATCGCTCATCGTTGTTCATGACGCACAGGCTAAGGATGAAGGCTTTGCTATCGGGTGTTACGCTCTGATTCAAGTTGCTCCCCCTTCAGTCCGTCTCAGAGTAACACTCGAACGGTTCAGCGCGGAGCGAACGCAGTGAGCGAGCACTGCCTAGTGAGAGTGTTGTCTGAGGCGGGCAGCGTGAGGGATACTACCCTGCCAAAGAAAGACAAATGTGAGAGCGCTATCTGAGACGGACAGCGTGAGGTACACGATACACCCAGAAAAGCATCACAAATAACTACGCCAAACACGCGGCAGAATACCGCCGTGCTTCCAGTACTCCACATCCTCTACTGTGTCTAAACGCGCCACTAGCGGCACAGAAAACACTGAGCCGTCCAATCGATGCACTCGTAGCTCCACCTCGGAATGCACGCCTAAATCACCCTCCAATCCGATCACATCAAAAACTTCGGAGCCATCTAGATCTAAGTCATCAATTTCAGTGCCCTCTTTAAACTGCAACGGCAATACTCCCATGCCCACCAGGTTAGTGCGGTGAATGCGCTCAAAGCTTTCAGCGACAACGGCTTTCACGCCCAACAAGGCGACTCCTTTGGCAGCGGAGTCACGGGAAGAACCACAGCCGTAGTTTTTACCGGCGAGGATGATTAAGTCTTGTTTGCGCTCTAGGTAGACTTCGGCTGCATCAAAAACGCGCATTTGTTTGCCTTCAGGCATTAAACGGGTGATGCCTCCCTCGATGCCTGGGGTCATTTTGTTGCGTAGACGAATATTGGCAAAAGTCGCGCGCATCACGATTTCATGGTTGGCTCGGCGTGTGGTGTAGTTGTTGAAATCCTTTTGTTCTACTCCATGCGCCAAGAGGTAATCCGCTGCCGGCGTTCCTAGGCTGATGGCTCCTGAAGGGGAAATATGGTCAGTGGTGATGGAGTCACCCAAAATCACTAGGGGGCGCAGCTGTGTGAGGTCGTTAGTAGCTAATGGCTCACGGCTAAGCCCTTCAAAATAGGGTGGTTTTTTAATGTAATTGCTGTCAGGGTTCCAAGTAAAAGTTGCCCCCGGCGCAGAGGCCAGTGCATCCCATTGCGGCCCGCCATCGTATAACTCGCTGTAGCGATGAATAAATAGCTCTCTGTCGTAAGCCGTGCCGACCAAGGCGGCAATTTCAGCGGCGTTAGGCCAAATATCACGCAAGTACACGGGGTTGCCTTGCTTGTCTTTGCCTAAGGCGTCACGTACCACATCAATATTCATGGAGCCGGCAATCGCGTAAACCACCACTAAAGCGGGGGAAGCTAAGTAGTTAGCACGCACGCTGGGGTGAATACGCCCATCAAAGTTGCGGTTCCCAGACAACACAGCTGTGGTAACCACGTCGTGTTCGGCAATGGTTTTAGCAATGGCGGGCGGTAAAGGTCCCGAGCCGCCGTTACAGGTAGTACAACCAAAACCGGCTACGTTAAAGCCCAGTTGATCCAAGGCGTCTTGTAGGCCCGCTTTTTGCAAGATATCTGCTGTGACTTGGCTACCTGGCACGAGGGAAGTTTTCACCCACGGTTTGCTAAACAACCCTTTTTCTACGGCTTTTTTGGCTACTAGACCAGCAGCCATCATGTTGGTGGGGTTGGCCGTGTTCGTGCAAGAGGTAATAGCGGCAATCACCACATCGCCATCACGTAGATCAAACTCTTCGCCCTGAACGGGATAAATTTGTTCTAAATCGACGGGACGGCCGGCAATACGTTGGTGGTGATGCTCGAACTCCATAACGGAGTGATCTAAGTCAAAGCGGTCTTCGGGGTTGCTGGGGCCAGACAGGCTGGGAACAATGGTGTCCAGATCGATGCTGAGCGTGCTGTCAAACACAGGGTCGGGCGTATTGGCATCGCGCCAAAGGTGTTGTGCTTTGTTGTACTGCTCGACCAACGCAATTTGCTCGGCGCTGTGACCGGTGGTGTGCATGTAATTCAAAGTATGTTGGTCGGTAGGAAAGAACACCACGGTGGCACCGTACTCGGGTGCCATGTTAGCGATCATGCCGCGATCGCCAATAGACAACTGATCTAAGCCCTCGCCGTAAAACTCAATAAATTTGCCTACTACCCCTAATTCACGTAGTTTTTCTGTGATCACTAGCACCAAGTCGGTGGGCAGTACGCCATCGCGCAATTTACCTTTTAGTTGCACCCCCACCACCTCGGGCAAAGGCATGCTAACTGGCAGGCCCACCATGACGGCTTCGGCCTCGATACCGCCTACGCCCCACGCTAAAATGCCAATGCCATTTACCATGGGTGTATGACTGTCGGTGCCCACACAACTATCGGGATACAGCCACGCCGTGTCGGCATTTTTATCATCGTGCCACACCACTTGCCCCAAATGCTCTAGATGCAACTGGTGCATAATGCCTTTGCCAGGTGGGATCACGCTGACCCCGTCAAAGTTCGCCCCACACCAACGTAAAAACTCAAAACGTTCGCCGTTGCGCTCGAATTCACGCCGCAGGTTGATTTCTGCCGCCAAAGGGTTAGCCCAACTGTCGACTTGTAATGAGTGGTCGATGACCACATCGGTTGCTACGGTAGGACGTACCTGCGAGGCATCGCCTCCGGCCTCGTGTACGGCCTCGCGCATGGCTACCATATCCAAGAGCATCACCAAGCCCAAAATATCATGACCAAACACACGCGCTGGGTAAAAGCTAATGCCCGCATCCACTTGGCGCTGCATAATGGCATCGAACTCTGCCTGAGCGATGTCACCCGTGCGTAATCCATGCCGCACAACGCTTTCTAATAAAATGCGTAATGAAAAAGGCAAGGTATGAAGCTGTTCAATGGAATGAATGGGGGCGTAGGAGTACGCTTTACCGTTAATGTGCAACTGAGGATACGTTGACTGTGGCTGCATGGAGTACGCTCTCTAAAGAATGAAAATTGACAGTTCTAGGTAATTCACTGTGTTTTACCCTCTGACTTGAATACAATTCATATAATGAAGACACTTTACCAAAGGAGAGACCCATGTCCCAAATTTCTATCGATGCTGTGTTCATGCGTGGGGGTACAAGCAAAGCGTTAATGATCCAACCTAAAAGCTTGCCCAGTCAACGCGAGGAATGGGACCCGCTCTTTTGTGCAGCGATGGGCACCCCCGACCCCTATGGAAGGCAGTTAAATGGTATGGGCGGTGGCATATCGTCGCTCTCCAAAGTGTGTATTGTGGGGCCGTCTTCGCACCCCGATGCCGATGTGGACTACACCTTTGGTCAGGTCGCCATTAAAGAGCACAAGGTCAGCTACCAAGGTAACTGCGGCAACATGAGCTCGGCCGTGGGGCCATTCGCGATTGACCAAGGGCTGGTTGCCGCCCAAGGCGACACCACTACCGTACGCATTTACAACACCAACACTAAAAAAATCATTCATAGCACTTTTGCTACCCCCAATGGGCAGACTCAATACGCCGGAGAGCTCAGTATTCCTGGGGTGGGCGGTACGGGTTCACCGATTAAGCTTGAGTTCATTGAACCGGGTGGTGCCACCACGGGTCAGCTTCTGCCCACAGGTCAGGTCAAAAACACCCTTTCTATTCCTGAGCTTGGCGATCTAGAAGTTTCAATGGTGGACGCCGCCAATGCGGCAGTGTTTGTGCGAGCTGCCGATATCGGTTTGACGGGGCTTGAGCTACCTGACGAGCTAGAGCAACAACCAGAAGTATTAGCCAAGTTAGAGCTCATCCGTATCCACGCTTCGGTTGCCATGGGCATTACTCCCGATTTAGAAACAGCCAAAACCGTTACCCTAGTGCCTTTTGTGGCTTTTGTTAGCGCGCCCCAAGATAACCCCACCCTGTCTGGCGAGCTTATTCCTGCCTCGGCTATTGATTTGGTAGCGCGGGTGATTTCCAGTGGGCAGCCGCACCGTGCTTTGCCCCTTACTGTATCGCTGTGTACTGCTGTGGCAGCACGCATTACCGGCACCGTTGTGGCCGATTTATTACGACCCGAGGTACGCCCCGATGCGGCCTTACGATTGGGCATGCCCTCTGGGGTGCTCACGGTAGATGCCGCTGTCCACCAAGATCACGGATACTGGCACGCTCACTCAGGCGCTTTTTATCGCACCGCTAACCGTCTATTCGAAGGACGCGTTTGGATTAACAAGGACGATATCAAACCATGTTCGCATCTATAAAAAAATTACAATCTTTTGATCACGTCGCTGATGCTGTCAGTTATTTAAACCAATTGAAAAGCGCAGAAGCGCTGAAACTGGTTGCACAACTGGATACAGAAACGCTGATCAACCTGCTAGAAAGCCCCGAGCTTAAACACAGTCACGACATTACTTTGTTATTGATTAGCAATGGTCGTGCTGATGTGCTGGATAGTCTTGCTGAAGACCGTATGGCCGACTTAATGACCGGCTTTAATCCGCATGTGCAGCAACAAGGTTTAGCTTTACTTAGTCCATCTAGTAAAGCCTCGATTTTGCGTTTGATGAGCTACCCACAAGGCACAGCGGGCAGCATCATGACCACCGAGTTTATTCAGGCCCCTATGAGCTGGACCGTAGCACAAACTTTGCAGCATATCCGCGAAGTCGAGAGCACTCGTGAGACGGTTTATGCCATTTATGTGGTCGATGCCTATAACCAACTGCAGTTTGTATTGCCCTTGCGTCAGTTGGTCATAGCAAATGCTGAACAACCTTTAACCGAACTGTGGACGGGGCAAACGCCCATTATGGTTGACCCCTATACCGATCGCGAAGAAGTGGCGCGTCTTATTCGACGCCACGACTTTTTAGCGTTGCCGGTGGTTGATGACGCCCAACATGTGGTCGGCATTGTCACAGTGGATGATGTGATTGATGCCCTCATGGAAGAAGCCGCCGAGGATATTGGCCGCTTTGGGGGTGGTGAGCACATTGGTAAACCGTATTTAGATGCCAGCTTTGGCACCATGGTGCGCAAGCGCGGGGGCTGGTTAGCTATCTTGTTTTTGGGTGAGATGCTTACCGCTAGTGCCATGCAATTTTATGAAATGGAACTAGAAAAAGCCGTGGTACTGGCTATGTTTATTCCATTGATTATGAGCTCGGGTGGTAACTCGGGCTCTCAGGCCACATCGCTTTTAATTCGCGGTTTAGCATTGGGCGAGGTGAAATTAAAAGATTGGTGGCGAGTCATATTACGTGAATTCCCCACCGGCATTATCTTGGGTACTGGTTTAGGCGCTATTGGTTTTTTGCGTATTTTTGTATGGCAGCATCTGGGCATTTATGACTACGGCGAACACTATATGCTGCTGGGCTTTACCATTTGGGCCTCGTTAATTGGTATTGTCTGTTTTGGTTCTAGTCTGGGTTCGATGCTGCCCTTTCTGTTGCAACGATTTAACTTTGACCCAGCCAGTGCCTCTGCCCCCTTGGTGGCAACACTGGTCGACGTACTGGGGCTGGTCATTTATTTCTCGGTGGCCGCGTTGATATTAACAGGCACGATTCTTTGACATTTGCCCCGCCCTAAACAACGAGGCTTTACGCGCACTTTAGTAAACGGTTATGAATCTACGCCAACTAACCCCTTCTATGCCTTTGCTGGTGGCCTTCGAGGCCGCCGCAAAGCATGAAAGCTATACCTTGGCGGCCCAAGAACTATTTCTAACGCAAAGCGCCATCAGCAAACAAATCCAACACCTCGAGCGTCATCTAGGTATTAAGCTTTTTCAACGGGTGGGCCGCCAAGTCGAGCTAACACCTGCCGGACGCAAATACTACGGGGAAATCAAAGAAGCGTTGGCAAGTATTCGACGAGCTAGTCTGCAAGCAATTACCTCGGAGACACGAGATCACACCTTGCATTTAGCCACCCTACCCACTTTTGGTTCAAAATGGCTACTGCCTAGCTTGCATGATTTTTATGCACACAACGCACACATCACCCTGCATATTCATTCACGTATTGGACCAGTGGATTTTAGTGATCAGGAAATTGATGCGGCCATTACAGTAGGCTCGGGCAATTGGCCTAATTTGATTGCTCACCCCATTCAAAACGAGCAGCTAATTGCTATTGTTAGCCCTGACAAAGCCCAACCCCATGAACTGTCAGTTGAATGGGTAGCACAACAAAGTCTATTGACCGTAGCCAGCAACCCCGAAGCCTGGCACGACTGGTTTTTGTACAACGGGCTTGATCCGAACACCATGGGCCCAGGCCCCAGTTTTGAGCTGACCTCGCACCTGACGCAAGCCGTCCATGCCGGTTTAGGCGTTGGCCTAGTACCGCATATTTTAGTTAAAGATGACATTGCTCGAGGCGAGCTGCTGGCTATAGGCACACCCCGACAAAGCCAACGCAGCTATTACTTGGTCTACCCACCCCAACACGCCACCCTACCTGCATTGGTGGCGTTTAAGGAGTGGGTGTTGGGTTTGAGTACCTAATCAGCTTCACCACGCTTAGCCCTCTATTTGATAACTCCGTTATGAATCCAATAAACCTAAAATTTCAAGCAATACGCACATTCCTAGCTACTGTTGAGGCGGGTAGCATTCGGGCTGCAGCACGCCGTTTGAACTTAACTCAACCAGCGATTTCTAAGGCGTTAAAAGGGCTAGAGGATGATTTAGGTGTTTCGCTTTTTACGCGTGGTACCAAAGGTATTGAGCTCACAGACTTCGGCCGAGCGTTTCAAGAGCGCAGTATTACTATTCTTAATGAGGTTGAATCAGCTGTTTCTGAAATTAAACAAATGCGTGGCGAGCTTGATAGTCATGTACAAATTTCCGTTTCTCCTGCTGCCGCTATTCAAATCGCTCCTAGAGCTATTCGTAACTTTAGAAGAGAGTTCCCCAACACCACAATTCGTATTTTTGAAGCACTTCAAACCATGGCAGTTAAGCAACTACGCTCTGCTGAAATTGATCTCGCTTTAGTTCCCATCTATACACCACTACCAAATAAAGAGTTCATCAGTACTCCTTTGGTAGACATTCAAATGCGTATCATTTGTCGTAAAGGTCATCCTTTGGAAAAATCAACGCATTTACACCAACTTTCAGAGGCTGAGTGGGTGCACGTAAGCTCTGGAGCAGAACATGCCCCCTTAATTAGTCAGCTGTTTGCAAAACACCAACTAAAAGTGCCTAAGGTGGGTATTGATTGTTTTTCTCTATTATCTTCAGTATCCATAGTACAAAACACTGATTGCTTATGTTTATTACCCGAGGTCATGCTTGGTCAACCGCAGTTTCCCTCAGAACATTTCACTGTTATAAATACGGCAGAGGCCCCTAGCATCAACCGTATTTATTTAGTCCAACGACGAGACAAACCTCTTACCCCAGTAGCACAAAAACTAGCCAATCATTTATTGCGCTTTACTGAGTTAGGACAAAACAGTTAACTAGCTAAGCGCTCAACTAACTGAGCAGCTCCCATCCCACCATCCACACAAATATCTATACCTTTAAGCCAATGACTTTGAGGGGATAAAAGATACATCACCACATCAGCCACCTCTTCTGGCAAACCAGCTCGACCGACACGGTTCAAGTTTTTATCCACAACGCTACCAAAAGCATGTTTAAAATCATTGAGTAAGCCAGTACTAACGGCCGCTGGACTTACAGAATTAACCCGCATGCCTTGAGCTAAAAACTGGGTGGAAAGTTGTTTGGTCCACACAATCACAGCCTCTTTTGATAAGTTATAAGCACGTGTATCACCCAGCTCATGTTTAAGTTGGAAGTCTGCTAGTTTTGACCAAGAATCTAAACGTAAAAGCTCAGTAACCTGATCTAAATGTTGAGCCCATTGCTCTCCTGCCTTTGAGGCAACATTCACAATAGCTGCATTAGGAATTAATTTGGGCAGTGCTAACTCAGTTAATAATCGTGTCCCTAGAAAATTAATTTCGAGCACTTTAAGCCCATTGCCTAGCACTGGAGCAATACCCGCGACGTTGCACAATGCATCATAACCGTCTTTTAACGCTGCTACAGCTGCATGGATACTCATTTTATCGGCTAAATTTAAGGGAATATAAACATCCACCTCAAAATCAGGTTGTCGAATATCTAAAACAGTGACATGGTGTCCTGTTTGTTTTAACTTATGAACTAGTTGAGCGCCTATACCCGTCGCTCCTCCCGTCACTAAAACTCGCATTATTAACTCGCTCTACATTAAAAAACCTGTAAGTACTCGGGCGGTAAACGGTTTGCAGGTACCTCTTCCCTAGACCAAAACCCTGGAATAATTCCTTGCTGCAAGGACTTCCCTAGATGATCGGCGTACATTTTTTCAGAGACAGTGCTGCGGTTTTTTAACAAAGCAGACCAGTCTAGCATTTGCTCCATTTGTCGTTGACGTATTGCCTCATAACCAGACTCTTGTCCTAAGTCATAAAACTCATTCGGGTCATTTTTCAAATCAAATAACATCGGAGCAAAGCCTGGACAATGAATAAATTTGTACTGCCCATCAAAAGACATTGTCATACGCGCGTTATAAGATGTGCGTCCAAGATTTTTAGCCACTGGCAAACGACCATAATCCGCCTCTGAGATCACAACATCTCTAAAAGGTACCGTTTTTTTCTGGCGTATACCTGGCAGTAAAGAGTGTCCTTCAAGACGGTGGTGGTATGGCTCCATCTCGAGAAAATCTAAAAAAGTAGGAATTAAGTCTATTGCTGCTACTAGGTCATCACAAACTAGACCCCGGCTACCTTCAGCGGCGCTACTAGGATCATAGATAATCAGAGGGACTTTCACAGCCGCCTCATGAAAAAGATCTTTTTCTCCTAACCAATGATCGCCAAAGTAATCCCCATGATCAGCCGTAATCACAACTAAAGTGTTTTGTTCTAATTGCTGCTCTTTTAAATAAGCAAACAATCGTCCCAACTCATCATCGATTTGCTTAATCAATCCATAATATGCTGGCAATACAAATGCTCGTTTAGCATCATCCGAAAGGGTTTTTGCCACTCCCAACTTCATAAACTCAGCATAAATGGGATGCGGATTTTTACGCTCCGACTCCTGTTTTATAGCAGGAGGTATAGGAGCATCCCTATACATTTTATGGTATGGAGCAGGAGCGATATAAGGCCAGTGAGGTTTTATATAAGATAAATGGATACACCATGACTTTCCTTTTAATGCACTGATTGTCTCTAGCGCACGGTCTGTCATGTAGGCTGTTTCTGTATACTCCACGGGCAAGCGGGATGCTAATGCCGCATTCTCCATATAAAAGCCGTTTCGTACTACCCCTTTACTATCCAAACCAGAATTAGCCCATTGCAACCAAGGATTGGCTCCTTCAAAACCTTTTTCACGCAAATACTGGTTATACCGAGGCTCCACTGGTGAGTATTTGCCTAATGGACCTTCGGGATGTAAACCATCATCATGCTCTCCAGCAATAAACCCTGCATTCGTTAGATAGCGCCCTAGTTCAGACTGAGGGTCAATATTCAGGCGCTTCATACTTTCCAAATCTGGTTTCATATGCGTTTTACCTAACAGCACAAGCTCAAGCCCACTGGGTTTAAGGTAATCAGCTAAAGTCCACTCATCAATACGAAAAGGCCAGTCATTCCATGTAGCCCCATGAGATCGCACATGACGTCCTGTGTAATAGGAAGCTCGAGAGTTACCACAACTTGTTCCTTGTACGTAAGCATTGGTGTAGCGCACCCCTTTGGCTGCTATCTTATCAATATTAGGGGTTTCAACCACTGGATGGCCATAACACGATAGGCTATCCCAACGTTGCTGATCTAACATAATAAACAAAATATTTTTCTGCTTTGATTCCACAACACACCCCTATTACTTCATCAAATCTGGAATAAATAGCGCCACCGTAGGTAAATAAAAAACGATGACAGCTGTTACTAACATAGCCACTACAAAAGGTAATGAACCTGCGAAAATATCTTTTAACTGAATATCTGGCTGTGCTGCTTTTACTGTGAACACATTGACCCCAAGTGGTGGAGTAATTAACCCTAACTCAATCAAAATAATCACTAGTACGCCAAACCAAATTAGATCTATACCTAAAGCTTGTAGTGATGGAATAAAGATAGGAATAATTAAAAGCAAGATTCCTAAAGCATCAAAAACTGTTCCTAAAACTAAGCACAGTAAGCAAATTGCTATTACTAGCTGGGCCCCGGTTAACTCCCACTGCCCTATTAAATCAAGTAGCTGATAAGGCAAACCGCTTAAATTAATAAACTGACTAAAAACTAATGCACAGGATGCAATCGCAAAAATAGAAGCAGAAATACCTGCTGCCGTAGAAAACATTTCACGATATTCCTTGGCTGTTCGCATTTTTCCGCGTAATAACGCAAAAACATATGCTCCAAATGCGCCCACACTAGCTGCTTCGGTTGGAGTAAAAAAGCCAATGTAAATACCACCCAAAACTACCCCGAATAAAACCAAAAACCCTTTAGCCATGCCTAACGACACCTTGGGTGCTGAGGTGTTTGCCTCTGCAATGACGCCACCACCATCAAGCTCTGGCTTTATTTTGACCATTAATACAATGGTCAAAACAAATAAAGCGATCATCACTAAACCAGGCCCTACCCCTGCCATCCACATTCTGCCAATATCCTCTTGAGCGAAAATGCAGTAGATAACCATAGGTACGCTAGGGGGGATTAAAATACCTAATGTTCCCCCTGCTGCTACCGTGCCAGCAGATAGAGAGTCTTTGTAGCCATAACGACGCATTGATGGCATAGCCACTTTAGTCATCGTTGCTGCTGTCGCTATTGAGCTACCGCATACCGTAGAGAAAGCTCCGCTTGCAAATACAGTAGACATAGCAAGCCCACCTCTAAAGCGCTTAGTCGAGGCCTCTGCCAACGCGTACAATTCATCGGTAATGCCACTCCGACGCGCTAATTCCCCCATTAAAATAAAAATAGGGATAACAACTAAGTTAGTATTTACCGTAAGCTCCGCTATTTGCTGTCCTGCCATTACAATGGCCGACTCAAAGCCGCGCAAATAGGAAAACCCAATCACTCCTGTAATTAATGAAGCTACTGCTAAAGGTACCCCCATTAAGCTGATGGTGATCAAAACAATAAACCCAATGATTGCCGCTGTCATAATTGTTCACCCTCTGCTTCTGCAGGAGAACTCTTGTAAAAAATCAAAAATAAAATAGAAAAAAAACCAAATGCGCTAGCTACTAAATACACAGGAGCCACAGGTAAAAAAAGCACAGCCGTATGCTCCTCAAACAAGAGTGCGTCATAACCGTAATACGCTAATAAACAGGTAAATAAGAAAAAGCCTATGATTTCCACTAATTTTTCAAAAGAGGTATAAAAACGCCCTAGCGTTTTTTTCAATGGCCCCGCTAACAAATCTACCTTTATATGACCATTATTCCTTGCGCTATACACTAACCCTGAGCCTATAGATAAACACAACATCAGGTTTGTGATTTCATTCGCTCCAAAAATAGGGCTATTAAAAACACTACGTAAAACAATATCTGCCACAGTTAACAACACCATAATAATTAACACTATGGTGCTAAACCACTGCGAAATACGATATAAGATAGTCAGCATATTTGTTCCTTCTTAACGCTAGACCTTTTTGAAAAATGATCCATACGCTACTGCTTAGCGATCTCTGCCTCATAAGTCTGCATAAAATAATCAATCAACTCTTGACCATTGACCCCTTTTTTCTTAGCTTCTTTAACAAAGGTTTCAAACAAAGGCTTTGCTGCTTCTTGTAAGTCGTTATATAGCTCTGATGTAATAGGATATTCAGTCACTCCATCAGCCATTAATTGCTTATACGCAATTACGCTCTCTTCTTGTGCTCGTTTACCTACACGACGAGCCAATGCTTCACCAGAAAGCTCACTGATCACATCTCGATCTTTAGGATCCAACTTATCCCAAGCGCGCTGGTTAATGAAAAAACTAAAGCTCGTCGAGGTTGCACCCATAGGAAGCATCATGATGCCTTTGGTATAAGGTGCAGACTTAAAGTCGATGGTACTTTCTAAAGAAATACCGTAATACACGTCCACAACGCCTTTAGTCACATACTCACTGATTTGCACTGCGGGACTCACAATGGGACTCATGCCCAAATTAATTATGGTGTCCGCGGTATAACCATTTAGTGCCCATATCCGTTTTCGTTTTAATTGATCCAAACTGGTTATAGGATTGTCCTCTAAGGTGTAGAACTGCCCACCCGAAAAGTTAAATTGGCTAAGGATTTCTACTCCATACCGTTTCAGTGGCTTTTTATCTGCTAAAAATTTTTCGTAACTTTTCCAGTTTGCTACTGAGCCTGCCTCTGCATCGTTGATCAAAAAAGGTAATGAGGAATAACTAAACTCAGGCACTTGTTTTTGTACAAAAATGTTAGCCATTACGGCAGCGTCAACTATCCCAGACCGTGTCGCATTTAATAGCTGGGCTGGTGCAGCAACAGGCCCAGCCGGTATTTCAAAAACCACTCGCCCTTCCGTGGCTTCTTTCACATCTGCAGCCCACTCATGCATAACTTTTGAGAAAAAATGATTGGGTGGCACAAAATTATTTAAAACCAACTTAGTTTCTGCCTGAACTAAGCCTGCCCCCATACAGTACATAGCTAGCACAGCGGCACTAATATTTTTTAGAAACATATACTCCTCCAATTATCTTTTAAGGATTGAAAATCTGAATTTTTAATTTAGATATCAAACAACTATTTATTCCAAAAAGGCATAAGGGTGCCAATAGAGTCATTAGGGGCAGAAATACAGTGATACCCTTGGAAAGCAATGGTGCCTTCATAACCCATATTTCTTCCTATTCCTGACTGTTTAAACCCACCAAATGGGCCTCTGCCATCTTGTGCGCTCGGTCCGTGGGCATTTAAATAGGTATAACCTGCCTCTATCTGGCGACTTAGTGTGACTGCACGCTTAGTGTCTTGACTCCACACAGATGAACAAAGACCAAAAACACTGTCATTGGCCCACGAAATAACCTCTTCTTCCGTGTCAAAGGGAATAATAGGTAGGACAGGACCAAACTGCTCTTCCTGAACCACATCTAAATGATGCGCAGGGTTTAATACTAGGGTTGGTCGCTGAAAATAACCTTGCGCATAAAGCTCTTGATCTACGACTTGCCCTAGCTCAACTACTTCGGCACCTGCTTGATAGGCTTGCGCAATCATGCCTTGCACCACATTCAATTGTTTTTTATTATTCATTGGCCCCATCGTCGTCTCTGGCAAAAGTCCGTCACCTATAATCTGTCGATTACACTCTGCTATCAAACCAGCAACGACTTCGTCATAACGTGAGCGATGCACATATAAACGTTTTAAGGCCATACATATTTGGCCCGTAGACATAAACGCACCCAGATAAAGACGCTTAAATGCGGCCTCATCCAATAAAGCATCTTCTAAAATAATTCCTGGGTCATTACCACCTAGTTCTAATGTGACTGGTGTAATATTTTCTGCAGCCACTTTCATTACGTGGCGCCCTACCTCCACTGACCCAGTGAAATTCACTTTACGAACTAATGGGTGCCCCACTAGCGGGTCACCTATTTCACTTGAACTACCAGTTAAAATATTCAACACCCCTGGAGGTAATAACTCAGCAATTTTTCTTAATGTAAGTGTGGGAGTGAGCGCTGAATAGTTAGCAGGCTTAACCACAACAGTGTTTCCTGTGATCAAAGCTTGAGGTAACTTACAACCTAAAATAGCTAAGGGCCAATTCCAGGGCACAATTAGTGCAGCTACACCACGGGGCTGACGACTAACTAAAGTATCAAATGGAGGCCCTTCTATTAACTCATCCGCTGCTAATCGGTCTGCATAATCAGCACACTGAAAAAAGCGCTCACCTAAACGTGAAATCTCAAGGTGTGTTTCTCTTAAAATTTTGCCGTGTTCTCGACAAAAAAGTTGAGAGCGATAGTTCACATCATCAATCTCAGCTGTTAAGGCATACCCAATTTTTCGTAATAACTCAGCTCTGCGCGCATAACCTAGCTCTGACCAAGCAGGAAAAGCAGCATGCGCGGCTTGTACGGCTTTATCCACATCCTTTTTTGTCGCTGCTGCGGCATACCCAACTAGTTCGCTAGGCCGAGCAGGATTATAAATGCCATATTGCAGGTTATCTTCGGCTGGCCGATATACCCCATTGATATACAACTGGGTATTTACCTCAGTCAATCTTGTCTCCACTCGTATTACTCTTTTACTGTTAGTTATCAAATAGCTCTTTTTTCCTGTTCTTACAGTAACAGGATTATGGATAAAAAATAAGAATCTTAAACTTGTATGTGATAACTATTGGATTTCGGGTGATAACCCTAAGATTTCACCCCTATCACCTTTTTACTACCAAGGAAGCCCACATTATTTCTTTAAAGTGACCATCCATAAAAAAAGCACTAACTTAAAGTTAGTGCTTTTTTATTCACGACAACAAAGCTTTAAGCTGTCACATGAATTTTTGTGCCCACAGTACCAGACTGTGCTAGGGCTTGGGGGCCAGTTTTTGGGGTTACAGCAGCTGCGTCCAGCAAGCTCATGATGGTTTGTTCTTGGTTTGCCAATACTTTTTTTAACAGCAAATTGTCTTTCTCTTGCGCTAAGGTGTGACCTTGGAGGGCAATGGATGCACTGACAACGGATTCAACTGAACCAGACATAGAGTGGCTCCTTGGGGGTTAGTGAATAAAGCGACGCACCGCTTCGCATGCCAAACCTTGGTAAGGCTCTTTACTCAAGTATACCTGTGTTTGTTACATCTTAGCGTAATGTTAGCTTTGTAAGAGCAACACATTGTTCTTTTGACATCCTTCTCGCCCCTCCCTACGTAGTCAGTTTTTTGATCTCCCTGTCACAGAAGCTATATAACACAGGAAGACACATTACATTTTTGAACGACGGTTGCTCTCTTTTTTATCATTTATCTGTATCTAAGCCACTGACAAAAACATCGCTCTTACTCATGATTTCTACTATCCACTTTGGCTCTTCAATCATGAGCGACTTATCTACTTCAATGCTGTCAATTCTGTGGTTATAGGCCCTGACCAAACGAGCGACGCCTTCGCGTATTTTCTCCCCATCATAAATGGCTATTTCTTCGATATTGTTGCCGATAAATATTTCAGCTGACTGAACTGATATGTGGTCAACCATACCTGCGTTGTCAGCCATTTGACGAGCCGCCATAACTTTATTTTCTAACGTGAGAATGACCGGTCGATAACCAGCATTTTTATTCTCAATACATCGAGTGACCAGTCTCTCCATCGGGGCTACTGTAACATGGAAGGCTGTTGTGCCAATTTGATAGTCTCCCTCTCTGTCAGTTTGCCAGTCTGCGGCATTTGTTTGATCTACACCAATGTCTACTTGGGGAAAACGAAGCTGCAGCTTCGCGCCGACCAAGTGTTGTAAAACAATGCCAGTTGGTTTGTCTGAGCGCTCTGCTACTGCGGATAATATATCGCTGATAATAGCAGGTACAGGTTTACTGGGGTCTATAGCAACAGATATACGTTGCTTATCAAAATAATCTGTGCGAACACAGTTTGTAAAAAAAGCTTCCAGCGAGTGTGATAATTTATTGCTATCTAGATGCTCGTCATCAGCGAGTCGAACCCTATTTAAAACGTCACGAAATGAGGCTGCTAAATGAACGGTTCCTCGCGACGTTCGCCCTCCCTCTCTGGTGAATGTGCGGAATTCACCATGTGTTGCTAATATTTTGGCGATAGATGCTCCACTGAGCCCTTTAACTTGACTTTTTTTACTGCTATAGAGACGTTCATCTCCGATAGGTAGACCGTCAGCAGCCATGTGGGAAACAACTAAGCCAGCGTTCATAACGTTTGTGTTAACCACGCCACTTGGGGAACGCTGGCTTTCATACCACTCTTTGGCTGCATTCAAAAACTTATTAATACTTTCGTTCTCGTCAGGCATTGGCCTTCTTCTTACTTAAATTGTGGCAATGTTCCAAGTGAGGGAGAATCATATTTTGTGCAACCCATTTAACAACGGGTACCGCTACTGCATCACCAAACCCATACTGTATTTTGGAATCTCTCAAGTTGTCTAGATGAAACCAGCCAGCACCCATTAAGCGTGCGTACTCTAAACCAGTCATCCATCGGGCTTTTAAGCTTCCATTACCCATGACTGCTACGGCCTGTTTGGACGAACCCCCTCGGGCTGTACGCAGACAGCCTGAAATATCCTCAGCTCGCATTTCCCAAACGGGTTTGCCATTACGTGTCCGCCTATAAGCGGTACGAGCAGTAATTTTAGTCTGTTTAACAAATCGGTCTAATCGCTCTCGTTGAACTGGTGCCATAGACTCAACAAATTTGACTATTCTTTCCTCATCCCACCATCTGGGATCATCATCGGACAAGAGCTCGATTTCTCGAGTTAAGCCAGCACTTAGCAAGTCAGGAGCCTTTGGAAGCGGCATAGTAAATGTATCGACTTCATGGTCTTTATGAAGCCACGCCAGCCAATCGGGGCGCAAACAAGAGTCTTGCTCACCACCATCTATAGGGTCCTGTGCTCCGATTAAAAAGAGCCGTGGCCTAGACTGAGGTATGAAGCGGCGTGCGTCAAGGGTAATGGCGTCAACCTTGTAGCCAAGCGCATTGAACTCCTTTGCTGCAGTTCGTAGATCCTCGCGGTCATGAGATGAAGCGAGGCCAATTACGTTTTCTAGAACAAGGACTTTCGGTTTTCGGGCTCCCATCTCGCTTATTAGACGGGTGAATCCAAAAAAAGCAGAGGATTCTCGCCCACCGCGTAAACCCGCTCTTTTTCCTGCCAGACTTAGATCCGTGCAAGGAGACGAAGACCAAGCGACATCAGCGGTGGGTAAGTCGTCCGCAATGAGAGTATGGATATCGGCAAGCACCAAAAGGTCTTCGCCCCACTGTCCATCGTACATGGTCTTTTTATGGACGTCGTAGTCGTTTGCCCATAACGTGTGGATACCGACAGACTCCATGCCTGCTCTTGCTAACCCGATGCCAGCAAAAAACTCTAACGCTGTCCAAGAATGTGGGCGACGGAGTTGTATGATGCTCATTGACACCACCTTAGTTTCATAATAGCTAGCATGTCGCAATCTTGCTCTTCGTTGGTCATGAATGTCAAAGATGGGAGTAAATAGGCGCTGCGTGCCGTGTAGGTAGAGATTTGGTAGAGGTTTCTTTGCCTACCATTGTAGCAGCTCCTTGCCACTTTCGTTAAACTCCGGCTCCTAAGAACTCGTTTGGATTTAATCATAAGTGTTTGATAAATAACAAAATTAATTGCGCGATAGACTTCACATACAGCATCCATCGGCCCAAGCAGGCTTCTTGTATCTTCGCCGTTATATTTTTGTGTTGGTAGATGAGGTTCGCGAGCTTTTTTGCTGCTTTGCTGTGATGGTGTCGGGCTTTCTCTAGATCTGTTTCACCACTCACACCTATCCTGCGCTAGTCTACGTCCACCCACTTTTTCGTTATGACGGCATTTTATTGATTACTAACGATACCTATTTTTCCAGATTCGGTACTTACAGGTTACGTGGAAAGTAACTAGCAATCTACATTTCCCAGAAAAGGATTTGAACCTTTATCCCTTGTTCGGAGTGACAAACTTGATCATGTACTGTTGAGCCTCAAGAAACACCAGTGGCTGACAAAGCCAAGGCGCAATATGGCTGATTCTGCCAATATAAGGTGCCTGGTAGATGCACTTCAGCGTGGTAGCGCTGTAACACTGCTTCTATTGTTAGTTGTTTGGAGCTTAGCTGTTAAATATAGATGCCACGCACCATTTCATATCCAGTGCAACGTGTTTAGTTTTGAACGTCACGTTTGGTGCGGAATGTTTTTGCCATTGTGGACCATCCTGATTTACGAATAATGATCTTTCAGGTGCCGGAAGGGGGATGAATGCTTGGGACTATAGAATACCACTGGGCAGGACTCGGGCACTGCCACTGTACCTAGCAAAATCAAGCGTGTAGTAGCGCAATCCAAATAAGTACAAAGTACTTATGCATCAGTAGGTTAGCGTATTTATGCGCAGATGACCAAAACTGATCTATGTACCACTACTGTACTGCTGGTGATAACAAATTTCGGCATAGCCCCCGTCTAGTAATGAAGAAAGTCTGATACAGACGAGTCTAATCGGGAGTGCTACACTATACTATACACGTAACACATAGAGGTGATGCCATGAGTGATACTACTTTTACTTTCCGTGTTGACGAAGGCTTGAAGGCTGAGTTTGCTAATGCCGCCAAAGCCCATGATCGTACCGGAGCTCAGCTTCTTCGCGACTTCATGCGCAGTTATGTAGCCCAGCAGGAGGAAACACAGCAATACGATGCTTGGCTAACGAAAAAGGTCGAGCAGTCCCGAGCCTCTGCCGAGGCTGGCAACCTGATTCCCGCTGCTGATGTCGAGGCTCGCTTTGCCGCCCGCCGCGCAGCGACCCGCGCTCGTATAGCTGCCTCTGAATGATGGAGCTGCTATGGACGCCTGAAGCTGTCAGAGACCGTGAAGGTATTTTCGATTACATCGAAGAAGACAACCCGCTTGCTGCCCTAGCACTAGATGAACTGATGGCAGAAAAAACAGCTGTACTCCAGGACTTCCCGAGAATGGGACGGTCTGGGAGAATCGCGGGCACCTTTGAGCTGGTCGTTCATAGCAGCTATATGATCGTGTATGAAATTGTAGAAAGGCAGGTGCGAATATTGAATGTTGTGCATACGGCGCAGCAGTGGCCGCCGCTACACAATAAGTGATCTTTCACGCAGGCTATTTTGCTTCGCCACCACATTCGTTTGCTTTTAGTAATGCGATTAAGCGCAAACCATTTATTTTTAATGTAATTGACGGATCTTCGACCGATGCGTTCCATGCCTCGGAGAGCTTCACTGCCACGGTATTGGCTTCCCACGGCATGGCATGTACACCACGGATCTTTGAAAATGGCGCAGCACGGAGTCGGTCAAGTAGATGGACGAAGCCCTTTCAAAAAAGCACTGGCAAGATAGTTTCAGCGTTACCAGTTACTTCGGTCAATTATGAACATTTCGCTTAAATATGGAAGATTAATAAGCTCATCTAAAGCTTGATCAACCGTTCTGAACCATATTTGTTTGCCTTTAACATCAATAACTCTTTTTACCACTCCTGTGTTTTGAACGCATAATGCGTAGCCTCTTACTCGACAATCTTTAAAAATAACGTGGATACTCCCAACTCTTTCTAAGCTGTCGCAATAGTTATCTAATTGGTGCTATTCGACTGTATCTTGCATTTCTTGCGTTTTATTCACTTTTTGCGTCAAAGACGCCTTTTTCCTAAGGCCGGAAGCCTGGGCGGTGTGTCTGCTCTTAATCTGATTAGTTAAGTCTTATTAGTTTTACTCTTATTGGTATACCCCCTTGTTTCCCATGCCGTACCTAACCATCATATGGTTTTTGGGGGAGATGGCGTCGTCGGGGTGTCTGTGATCTCGTGACCCACCGGATTCTTCCATTTTCGCCTTGGATGCGCCTTTGTAGAAAGTAGCCAGCTGATTGCATTCCCTTGCGTGCATGTACCCATTGCTGCTCACATTGAATCCTATTTCTGCGTTGACACTTGGCTGACAGGTTGCCCTAAAAACAAAAACGCCAACCTCTTGAGAGATTGGCGTAGGCGCTTGATACTACTTAAAAATTTCTGGTGGGCGCAGATGACCAAAACTGATCTATGTACCACTACTGTACCAATCGGAGCAGCTATCCAGTACAGTTAGGCGCGCTTAGCTGGTGGCTGCTTGAGTCTCCAAGGACTCCTTGGAGACAGGCTTGGGGAGCAGGCCCCGTGGATGTCAGCAGCAGCTCACTTTTGAGCGAGTTTGTCTGGGCTCTCACTGTCGACAAGGATCTGAATCCACTAGAAATGTATTGCACTTAGTGGTATAGTTAAGCGATGAGACGAGTCTTTAAAACACGCACTTTCACCCGCTCGATGAAAAAATCGGAACTAACCGACGCAGCCCTATGCGCCGCAGTCGAAGAGATGAGTCAGGGGCTCATTGATGCTGATTTGGGTGGCGATGTTGTGAAGAAACGAGTTGCATTGTCTGGCCAGGGCAAGCGTGGCGGAGCGAGAACCATCGTCGCTACAAAAATGGCGGGGCGCTGGTTCTTCCTCTATGGCTTCAGCAAAAACGAGCGATCCAACATCGACAAGGACGAGCTGAGGTTACTCCAGGAGGTGGCAAAGGAGCTGCTTGGTTTTGATGATCGGCAACTAGCTATTGCGCTGGCTGCCGGTGAAATTTTGGAGATATGTAATGGCGACGACAAAACGTAACAGCCGAATTTTGGACGAGATGCACGAGACGGCGCGTGGACTTCATAGCACCGGTCTGATCAGCAAGCGGCGCATGGGCGAGTTCGAAGCGCTATGTAATCTTGATGTGCACGAAATACATCCTCAGCAGATCAAGGCGCTGCGTGAACGGTCGAACGTCAGCCAAGCGGTTTTTGCTGCTGTGCTCAACACCAGTGTGTCGACCGTGCAGAAGTGGGAAGGCGGGGACAAAAAGCCGAGCGGGCCGTCACTCAAGCTGTTGAACCTGATTGAGCGCAAAGGGCTTGAGGCGGTGATCTGAAGTGCGTATCTGACGTTGTATTGTAGTCAATCGCCGCACACGCCAAAGCCGACATCAACTGTCAAGCGTTACTTGACAGTTGATGTTCTATGCGATGCATCAGGTAGACTGCCAAAGTCCAGTCAGAGCCTCGGCCTGCTGGAGCACCGTCTGCACTGCTGCATCCTGCAAATCCGGCGGATAGCCATACTTGCGCAGAATGCGCTTCACCAGAACCCGTAACCTGGCACGAGCTGACTGGCGGTGCGCCCAGTCCACGGTAACATTATCCCGAAGACTCATGAGCAATTCTTGGGCTATCACACGCAACTGCTCATCACCCATAACTTCCATGGCGGACTCATTTTCGGCAAGCGCATCGTAGAAAGCGATTTCCTCCTGGGTCATCCCGTTGGCTTCACCGCGTTCTCGGGCTGCTCGCAGATCCTTGGCCAGTTGTATTAGCTCTTGCAGCACCTCGGCTGTGGTGATGGCATTGGCGTGGTACCGCGCAATAGCGTCCTCTAGTCTTTCAGTAAAGGCACGACTTTCCACGACGTTAGTACGGGTGCGTGAGCGGATGTCATCGTTCAGCAGCTTGCGTAGTGCTTCCAAGCCGAGGTTCTTCTTCTCCATCTGCTGGACTTCGAGTAGAAACTCGTCAGAGAGGATGGAGATGTCAGGGGTTTGGATGCCAGCCGCAGCCAGGATGCCGACAATTTCCGTCGACACTACAGCTCGACTTACTATTTGCTGAATAGCCAACTCGCGGTCCTGACGCGTTCCACCGCTACCGCTTGCGGTCTTCGATAAAGCGGCCCGGATGGCCTGAAAGAATCCCACCTCTTCGCGGATCGTGCGTGCTTCATCTGAACTCGAAGCCAGAGCAAAGGCTTTGGACAAAGCCAAGACCCCGTCGGCAAAGCGGTGCCGGTCAAGTAGATGGACGAAGCCCTTTCAAAAAAGCACTGGCAAGATAGTTTCAGCGTTACCAGTTACTTCGGTCAATTATGAACATTTCGCTTAAATATGGAAGATTAATAAGCCCATCTAAAGCTTGATCAATCGTTCTGAACCATATTTGTTTACCTTTAACATCAATAACTCTTTTTACCACTCCTATGTTTTGAACGCATAATGCGTAGCCTCTTACTCGACAAACTTTAAAAATAACGTGGATACTCCCAACTCTTTCTAAGCTGTCGCAATAGCTATCTAATTGGTGCTATTCGACTGTATCTTGCATTTCTTGCGTTTTATTCACTTTTTGCGTCAAAGACGCCTTTTTCCTAAGGCCGGGGGGAGATGGCATCGTCGGGGTGGCTGTGACTTCGTGAGTCCATCGGATTCTTCCATTCTCGCCTCGGATGCGCCTTTGTAGAAAGTAGCCAGCTGATTGCATTTCCGTGCGTGCATGTACCCATTGCTGCTCACATTGAATCCTATTTCTGCGTTGACACTTGGCTGACAGGTTGCTCTAAAAACAAAAACGCCAACCTCTTGAGAGATTGGCGTAGGCGCTTGATACTACTTAAAAATTTCTGGTGGGCCCAGCTGGACTTGAACCAGCGACCAACGGATTATGAGTCCGCTGCTCTAACCAACTGAGCTATAGGCCCTTTGATGAACTACATCAAAGACGTGATTATGACATAGTTTATTCGGGTTTGGCTAGTCTCCTTTTCATCGAATGCGTTTGTTAGAGTTTTATTCGGCTTGTAATGAATCGCTAAAAAATAGAATACAAAAGGGGACTGAGGCAATGACTAGTAACCTATCGTGCTTTTTGGCTTACGTGCTTGTGCTACGGTAAAAGTCGTCTTAATACGCTTTTCAGTGCTACAGGTAGGAGGCTGCATGATCAAGAGTGTGCATTATCTGCGTGGGTTAGCTGCGTTATTAGTGGTATTTTTTCATTTTCGTTATTACTTAAATGATTATTATGCGCATTCACGTTTAGGCGATATGCTGTTTGCCAACGGGGCATTTGGTGTCGATTTATTCTTTATTATTAGTGGCTTTATTATTTGTTATGCCACACAACGCCCCGAGCCTAAGCCGTTAGTTTCTTATGCTTTAAAGCGTATTTTTCGGATTTACCCCCTCTTAATTGTTAGCCTTGTGGTGTTTTATTTGCTTTTTGGCGATAACAACACCTCAGTACTGCGTTCGTTATTACCTCTGCACGCCGACTACTCCCAATCAGGCCCCTTTTTTGGCTATAACATGCTTAGCCCTGTTTGGACATTGACCTATGAAATTTTCTTTTACGGATTATTTTTTATTGGCTTAATGCTGTCACAGCGCTATAGAAAAGTTTTGGTATTGGCTTTGATTATGGGAGTATTTGTGGTGTCGCAGCTTGCTCTGAATCAAGAATTAGAACTCTCCGCCTATACACAATTTGATTACACCTCGAATACGGTATTGCAACCCGTAGTGGCACTGGTGTCATCACCCATGTTGTTAGAGTTTGGTTATGGAATCATTTTATATATGGTGTTTCAATCGTTGCCAGAATGGTCAGAGCAAACCAAACGTAAACTACTACCGTGGGTCTTATTGCTGGCAGCTTTAGCTGCTGTAGCCCTGTATTTACCCAACTTCTATGGTCATGGCCCATTAAAATGGGGCTTAGCCGCCTTAGCATTATTATTTGCTGGCTTGCTCTATGAGCGCATTCAAGGCATTCCTACCCTACCCGTTTTACATTTCTTAGGCGACATTTCTTTTTCGCTGTACCTCACACACATCATTATGATTAAAGTGATTCGTAAGTACGGCTGGGACTTTGGGCTAGAGGGCGGCGCTGCATTTATATGGGCTGTAGTGGCCTCTTTAATAGTAGCCACTTTGCTGTTTTATGTGATAGAAAAAAATGCCATAGTAGTGTGCCGCAAGCTGCTGCAACGCGCTAATACTCCACGGGAAAGAGAGATGGCCTATGTTTGATTAAACAATGACCATGTTTGAGTGGAAAGCCTCTCGCTATTAATATCGAGGGCTTGTTGAGTTTCTGAGAAGTGTGTGGGGTGGGAACTTAAAATTCACTGCATCCTGCCTCGCGCTTGAGTTGTACTTATTTGCCTGATCCCCAACCTCACTAACTGATACTGGGCGCTGCATGATCACAGAGTGTTTTTGGTTATAGATCAAAGATGCTGTACTTGACATCCTCCAAGCCTTGAACGGCGAGACTTTCCACGCTACCAAGTAAGTTAATTAAGCATCAGTTCGTTTCTAAACTACTACCTCTTTATCCGATGGGTTAAGCGAATATAAATTCGATGCAAAGCAGAAGTGATCAACGGTCCAAAAAAATAAAGCGCTGATAGCCACGACCTCTAAAAAAACGCCTAATAGTTAGGATAAATATCTTACGCAAATTCCTACATCAAATTTAGAACTTTGTCGTCACTCATTATTCGAGCCAACTCAAGGTTGTCAGTATCGACATCAGAGGGTCATCAACTCTTAATCGAAGAAAAAACTCAATAATTTCGCTGTCCTCTGGCCTAATCCAGTAGTCCGGAAAAAATTTCTGAATCGATTAGCACTCATGAACAGTATGAGTTAGCTTATAATTTATAACAAAGATTGTTTAGATTAATTTAGGTTTAAATCAATTTAAAAAACAAGAAAAAGAAATGAATAAAAGGTGGAAAATGAAAAAAATCGTAACTAGTCTAATTGTAGCGGCAATGTTTTCAACAACGACAAGAGCAAATGAAGGAAATATTGTGCACATCGATAGTACGCCAATTTGCAATTTTGTCGTAACAAATCAATCCGTACCCAATGGTGGTGAAGTTAGGTTTCGTGCAGTACAAGATGGAAGTTCAATTGGATTCATCAGTATTGGCCAATATTCGGAGTCTATTAAAGCTATTCAAGGCGGCAAGGTAATTCCAGTTCAAAAAATCACTTCTAATGAAGTGTTCAATGTGCCTATTTCTGAAGGTGGAAAATACGCTATCTTTCTTACGAAAGATGGTCAGACTTGTGCAAAAGATGTCTCCATTACGAAGATGGATGGCTTTGATAGAATATCGCTTGCTGGTTATAGCGTTGACATAAAAGTTTACTTACCAGAGTTCTAACAGGTCGCATTATTCACAGCCATAAATGGATGCTGGGACGCCGCTAAGCGGCGTCCATGTGCGTAACGTTAAGGACCCTATGCAAAACATTGCACAACTTATTACGATCTTAGGACATCCTAACCTAAACTACCCGAACTCACATTATGTGGGGCCTGCCCTTATTACTAGGCCCCGGCCACCTTATACCCATTAGGATTTTTTTTCGCTGCTTGTCGCCTGTGATGTCTCTAGACGTCCTAGTACTGCCAGCACAAACAAAGCCACTACTGTACTAGCGACGGCAGTGGCTTCGCGTCCATAGCCAGCGGCAATCCCTACTGCCGCCGCCACCCATATACTGGCCGCTGTGGTCAGCCCAGCCACGATGTGCTCTTTTTCTTGTTTTAGGATGGCTCCTGCCCCAAGAAAACCAATGCCCGAGATAATGCCTTGCATGACGCGGCTGGCGTCAGCTGTGGTCATGTCGCCGGTAACAGGGACTAAAATGAAAATGGCAGCCCCTAGGGCAACGAGCATGTGGGTGCGTAGCCCAGCGTCTTTGCCGCGGCGCTCGCGTTCGTAGCCAATCGCTGCCCCTAATAGTGCGGCCACGCTTAGCCTAACCCCAATGACGGTGGCCTCTTTCATATCGGCAATATCAGAGAACTCATGAATTATGGTTTGCCATACATCTGCGAGTAGTGACATGATGCTATCCCTATTTTGGTTACGTTATAGGATCAGGATGAAATAATCGTTTTTCTATCTCATTCACTTTGCTGATTACTATACCTGGCAAGATGACAGTGGATATATCTGCATTAAAATTTAATTATTAGCAGTCGTAACACTGGATGCATTCTAAATACTATTTTTTGTCTTGGCTGATACAGGGGAAAATATCAGCAGAGCGCAGTTAAATACCAAGCTTTTATGTGTAGGGTTTAGGGCTAAGATCAGAACTTAAAACAAAAAAAACCGAACTCATCACAAGTTCGGTTTTTTGTTTAACGGCGTCTTTAAAAGACGCTAGGCTTAATTAAGCGACTTCAATTTGTGTGGCGCAAGGTCCTTTCTGACCACTGCCTACTACAAAAGAAACGCGTTGATTTTCGTCAAGTGACTTGTAACCAGCCCCTTGGATTTCTGAGTGGTGAGCGAAGAGGTCTTTGCCGCCGTCTTCAGGCATGATGAACCCAAAGCCTTTTTCATTATTAAACCACTTCACAATACCGAATGTCTTTTTCAATGTAGATCCTAAATATAAAAACGGGAAACATATCCCTTCACCTACATTGACAGGAACGAGGCAATAAAGCGAGCGCTGTTACAATTTAGTTGATAAACACGACAAACTTATAGAACGCCATCCTGTAATTATCAGCCTAACGTTTAAACCACGCGACGAGTCCAGCCACTAAAAATACCGCCACAGTAGGAACAAAAAAATCGAGCTGCGCATCCAGTGACCATCGCCACAAGTCTAAGGCCTCGTAACCCATTAGTTGGCTGGGATCCCCTATTTTGTATTCGCGTTGGGCATGCTCTCGACCTAAAAACAATGCCGTGACAAAAAAAGCACCATACCACACACCATCGGGTCGTTTTAAGGCGTTAAACCCCAACACGAACAGACCCTGAATCACCAGACCAATGATTAAGTGTTCTAGATGCGTGATGTTCATTGTGTAGGCAACACAGGGTGGTTTGCGGTAATAGTTTGGGTGGTTTTACTTTGATTTTTTGCTCTTAAAACCATTCGAGCTCTGGATTTTTTGCATCCGCCTCGAAGCTTAGTACCATGTACTGAGGCTGATCACTGTCATGGGTTTGCACACGCAGATCTAAACGCGCGCCATTAAGTGTGCATTCGACAAGTTGCGCTGGCTCGTCATCGACCCATACTTCGCCAGTGACGTCTTGATATTTTTGCTGAAGCTCTAGGTGATAAACGCAGCCATCTACCCCTTCCCACTGCCATGTACCTTCGACCTTTGCTGGGATAACCCATTTGTAAAGCGTGATACCGCCTAGGCTTTCTTCGACGTCCGCCCGCCAGTCACCCATGTCAAAGGCGTGAGACACAATGCGTGTGCCGGGGCGTAGCTCGTTAAGAAGCCGAGGCCGTAACATGACGTTTACGGAGTCCATCAAATACATGGTAATAACAGTAGCCGCACTAAAATCGGCTTTAAAGAGATCTTCCTCGAGGAAATCAACCAAATGCTCGACGCGCGCATGAGCGGCGTCCTCCATGGCCTCAGACACACGCAATGGATCAAGCTCGATCCCTATGGCACGTATGCCAAATTTTTGGGCTGCAGCAATAACAATACGACCGTCTCCGGCACCCAAGTCATACAAGGTGTCTGTTTTTTTTATGTCGGCCAACTTTAACATGGCTGCGATTAAGCCATCGTCGGTTGGCACAAAAGGCACATCTAGAAAAAATTTAGGCTCGATGGAATACCCATCTAGATCACCCATTTCGTCCATCAAATCACTAAACAAAAGCAGCTCCTAAACATGGTAAGCACGCTGTATCAACCTGATCTCAGCCTACTCTAAACCCATGAAAAACAAGGTATTTACCATACCATAAAACAACAACCCATTGCCTTCTCACCACCAACTGCCGCGACGTTTTAGCTTGCGAGCAGAAGCTTTATTGAGCTCTTTAGCGCGTTGTTCCGCATAGGCTTCTTCATCGTGCTCATAAGCCCCTTCGTACATACAGCTTTGTGGGTTGAGTTTGCATTGATAGCTTTGTGTTTGGGTGGTTGATTTAGGACTAGAAGTACAACCGCTTAAAAGAAAAAACAGTAGACCTAAGCCTGCCCACACCGTGGTTTGTCTCATGGATTCACCTTGAAAAATCTGGCATTAACTATGTAGTACATGGTGTTAACACTATAACAGGCCAGTTTTACTATGGACTAAAAAGTTGGCGCACACCATTACACGCCAAGCCCGTCTTATGCAGCAGCTAACCTATTTAATGCTAAACCATGTAGATACCTCCCCATACCCAACGGCTCAGGCGTAGTGCCACGTAAAAAGGCTAGGTAAACCTAGCCTTTTTAGTTTTTGCGTATCAAACCAATAAGCGATTTGGTATGTGTAACTACAGGGCGCTTCTACTTTCTACTCAGCAACCATACCAAAATTAGCCCTACTACTGCAAAGGAAACGGTTGCGGCCCATGCCCATTGCCAACCACCCAAACCGTTAACGGCCAAGGCCACAGCGGGTGGGCCAAAAAACTGACCTAATGATGAAAGCTGCTGGACCCAACCCACGGTAGACGAGGTGGTCTGTGGACTAGGTGCCACGTTTACAGCTAAATAAAAACACGTAGCAGGAATCAGCCCCCCTATAGCGGAGAAGGTTAAAATTGCCAAAAACTGCCACAGCAGCCCAATCTTTGCCCCAAACGCTAAAATGGCACACATCATCATGGTGACAAAACCAAAGAGCAATAACTGTTGGGGAGCAATTTTTTTCTGTAGTAATCGCCCTGCCCCTAAATTTCCTAAGATATTAGCCCCGGCTACCATCCCTGTTAAAAAGCCAGCGAGTGTTCCAGAAATATCCCCTGCAATATAAAACGTAGGCAAAAACCCAATCACTCCAGCCCATTGGGCGGCATATACACAAAAAACCAAGGCCACTATCCACACTTTTTTAGTGCGTAACGTAAGACTAACCATGTGCAATAATGCATGGTCACTGGTACGCGACGTGCTAGCTGCACGCGGATCCGCCGGAATAATCAACCCTGCTAGTACCGTCATAAGCAGGCTTAATCCGCCTAAGATCAACCATAAAAAACGCCATGAGCCCAATGTTAAAAACCAGGACCCTGCCCATAAGATAATGACTGCACCCATGGGCATGTAGCACCCCCACAGCCCCATGACCTGACTTAACTGCTGGGGTGCCACGAGGCGTTTTATGAGCGCAGGTACAGGTAGCACCACCATTAAAAACCCGCACCCCTCTAAGGCACGGCATAGCAGCACCACACTCTTATGATCGGTCAAGGTGCTAGCCATAGACCCTAGCACCAAGATACTCATCCCAATCACAATACAGCGCTTTAAGCCCATACGCTCGGCAAAGAGCCCAATAATTAACCCTAAGCTCATACCCCCTATTTGCACACTAGAAAGTAAGAAGCCAGACTCAACTAGACTAAGCTGCAATTCACTTTGCAAAGCAGGCAAAGCGGGTGCGAGTTTCCACACATGCAATGCCGCACTAATACCGACCATGACCAAAAACAAAGCCACCTGAAACGGAGAAAGCGCTGTTTTAACCTGAGATGAACCCATAAAAAAACACCTATTGATACTGCACTGTGTGCGTAAGAAAGAAAACAACAAAGAGCTTTAGTTGATTAAAAACCAGATGGCAAATGACCACATCCAGTACCAGCACCGCTTGCTAATAAAGCCTGAGCAAATGGCTCACTTAAACCACCTACCGCCCCTGTGAACAAAGTCACTTTTGCTGATAAGTTATATGTACTTTGCACGCTGCACTCCCCTTTTACCTGCGTCATTATTTATTTTTTACACTGTAACCTGAACCTGTTTACCACAAAGTGTTTGTACCTAGCGCGACAGCACCACAACTTTTGGGCTTATCGTCCATGGGTTATGGAGCACGCATAAAAAAGCCCGATTCTACCGTAGTTGAATCGGGCCTAAACGGCAGGATTTATTGATATCCCTCTCGCCCTAAATGACGAGACTTGCCGCACGTTTTGGTAAAGCTAGTTGTACATAAGTTTTGGTAGGGTCAAGATTATTTGCGGGAAAATAATGACCAGCACCACCCCTAGTACCAACATTAAGAAAAACGGAAACGACGCTTTAGATAAATAAACAATATCGCGTCCCGTCATGCCCTGTAATACAAATAGGTTCAGCCCCACCGGTGGGGTGATTTGAGCCATCTCGACTACCAACACCAAATACAAACCAAACCAAATAGGGTCTATACCCACCGCTTGAACCGCCGGTAACAAAATAGCTGTTGTTAAAACCACGATGGAAATACCATCTAAAAAGCTGCCTAAAACAATAAAAAACACTGTTAACACAGCTAATAGCGCATACGGACTCATGCCCATATCACTGATCCAACGCGCTAGGTTCATAGGGATATTAGAATAACCCATGGCTATAGTTAAAAATGCGGACCCAGCCAAAATAAAGGCGATCATAGATGAGGACAACAAGGCCGCCATTAGGCTTTCTTTGAAGTTTTTCCAGCTCAGATCACCAAACGCCCAGCTTAATAACAACGCCAGCACTACCCCTACCGCAGCTGAATCTGTAGGGCTAGCAATACCGGTGTAAATAGAACCCATTACACCAAGAATCAATAAGCTAACAGGCAGCAAGGTACGGGTTGCTTTGATTTTTTCTTTGAAGCTCATGGGCGGGTCTTTAGCAGGCACTTTGTCGGGATGCCGTGCCGACCAAATAGCCACATACGCCATAAACAAGCCAATCATCATTAAGCCCGGCAACACCCCAGCCACAAACAAGCGAGCAATGGAAATTTCGGCAGCCACGCCATACACAATTAAAATAATGGATGGGGGAATAAGTAAACCCAGCGTACCAGAGCCGGAAATGGTACCTAAAATAAGTTTTTCATCGTAACCACGGGCTTTAAGTTCGGGTACCGTCACTTTGGCGACGGTGGCACAAGTTGCGGCGGAAGAACCGCTGACGGCAGCAAAAATACCCGAAGCCAAAATGCCCACATGGCCTAGCCCCCCGGGCAAAGAACGCATCCACGGCGCTAATCCAGTAAACAAATCTTTGGACATACGGGAGCGAAATAAAATTTCTCCCATCCAGATAAATAACGGTAAAGCTGCCAACGACCACTCAGCGGAAGAGCTCCAGATGTTCGTGGCTAATACATTAATTAACGGGGCATTTGAAAACAACAAAATGCCGACTATCCCTGTCACAAACAAAGATACCGACACCCACATCCCTAAGGCCAAGCTGCCTATAAGGGTAAAAACCATAATTAGTGACAGGCCTACGTCAGACATTACATGACCTCCTCGACAGGATCTATAGCACGTAATGCTGCAGACTGTTTATAGCGCAGCATGTCTACCAAAGTATCTAGCGCTGAAATGAAAAAAATGATTGCACCCAACGCTAAAACGCTTTGAGGTATCCATAAAGGTAAACGCACTAGGCCTGTCGCTGTGTCACCCCACATCCACGACTGCCATGCTAAATCTACCAAACTATAACTAATCAACGCCCCCAACAAGGCCCCAACAAAGGCCACCACAGTTAGGGTATAACGACGAGCAGCAGGCTTGAGCGCGGTTTCAATTAAGGTGACGCGTATATGAGCGGCTTTTCTAAAACCCAGACCCAACGATAAAAACGTAGTAAAGCCCAGTGCATACCCAGAAAACTGGGCGTAAGATGGGATTAAAAACCCATAGCTCTTACCTATAAGATGAAGTGCTATAAAGTCGATGGTATTCAACATCACTTGCCCAAAAACTATAAGCATAATCATGAACAAAGATAATGCCGCCACAGCCCCACTTAGCTCATATAACCGATCGAGACTTTTGCGCATTGAAATTCCTTACACAACGCGGCGCAGCCGAACCGACTGCGCCCTTATTTTTTACTAATTATTGCTGGAAAGCGTTAAGAATGGTTTCGCCTTCTTTACCGGCTTCTTTACTCCATTCTGCAGCCATTTTCTGACCCACTTCGAGTAAAGCGGCACGCAGCTCATCGCTACCTGAGCTGACTTTAATGCCATTGTCTTCGAGTAGTTTAGTTTGCTTCACACGCTCTTCACGCGACATGTCCCAACCGCGCTTTTCTGCTTTAGCGGCAGCATCAAGCACAATTTGTTTGGTGTCATCGTCTAGGGCATCAAAACTGCGTTTATTCACTACCACTACGTTTTTAGGTAAAAATGCCGCCACATCATAGTAGTGGCTAAGGAAGTCCCACGCGCTGGAGTTAACACCAGTGGATGCAGAGGTGATCATAGCGTTGACTCGACCAGTGGAGAACGCTTGCGCTAAATCTGCGGCTTCAATTTGTGTGGGTACCGCACCCGATAACTGTGCCAAGCGTTCTGTTTGGGGGCTGTACGCACGCATGCGTAAACCTTTTAAGTCCTCGATGGTGTTAATTTCGCGGTCGGTGTACATCCCTTGGGGCGGCCAAGCAACGGAGTACAACAACTGCATGTTTTGACGCCCTAATAGGTCTTCAAGATAAGGTTTGGTGATTTGATAGAGCTTTTCAGAGTCATCATACGATACGGCTACAAAGGGTACCGAATCCACCGCAAAAATGGGGTGCTCATTGGCTAGGGCGGAAATAATAAACTCACCTGTCTCCACCTGACGCGAACGCACTGCATTTTTAAGCTCGCTAGGGCGAATTAATGAACCGTTGGCGTGTACAGTGATATCAATTTTGCCATTGGTGGCCTCTTTGATCTCGTTAACAAACTCTTGGATATTAACCGTATGAAAGTTAGTTTCTGGGTAGGCTGTGGCCATACGCCAGCTTTCCGCATGAGCTGCTGTCATGGAACAGGCAACCACAGCGGCTGCAGTCATGAATTGATGTAGTTTCATAATTCCTCCGTGAGGGACTTAATCTATGATTAAGTCTGTTATTTTTTAATTAGCACATGACAAACAAAAATAGAGCTTTGGGCACCAAGTAGAGATTAGTTGCTTTGACCAAATCCCCCTCCACCCGGGGTATGTATAACAAAGACATCCCCTGCTTTCATTTGCACTGAAGCGGTTGCACCCAGTGAATCAATAGAGCCATCGGTGCGCTCCACGTAATTAGAACCAACCTCTGCGGGTTGGCCTCCTGCAGCCCCAAAAGGAGCAATACGACGACGATTTGCTAAAATTGAAGCAACCATCGGTGTTAAAAATCGAATACGGCGTGTGCCGCCATTGCCACCCACCCCTTGGCCTAAGCCCCCACTGTCTGGGCGAATGGAAAACTCCTCAAGCACAACTGGGTAGCGCCACTCGAGAATTTCTGGGTCGGTTAATCGGGAATTGGTCATGTGGGTTTGCACCACATCGGTACCATCAAAAATTTCCCGTGTACCATCGGTATGCAGCACCATGCCTGCGCCTGAGCCCCCGGCAATGGTTTCATAATACTGGTACTGCTCATCGCCAAAGGTAAAGTTATTCATGGTGCCCTGAGACGCCGCCATAACCCCTAAAGCACCGTACAAAGCATCAGTAATACACTGAGAGGTTTCTACGTTACCGGCCACGGTAGCGGCGGGATACGATGGGTTTAACATGCAGCCCTCGGGAATGATGACCTCGATGGGTTTTAAGCAGCCTTGGTTCATGGGAATTTCATCATTAACCAAGGTACGGAACACATACAGTACAGCGGCTAAGCACACGGCTTTAGGTGCATTAAAGTTGCTATCAAGCTGGGCCGAGGTGCCGGTAAAGTCAACGGTAGCGCCGCGCTGTGCTTTGTTGACCCGAACCGCTACTTCGATGTGTGCCCCGTTGTCTAGCTCGTAACGGAAATGACCGTCTTGAAGCACATCAATTACACGACGTACCGATTCCTCGGCATTGTTTTGTACGTGTTGCATATATGCTTGCACCACATCTAGGCCAAAAGTTTGCACCATGCGGTGTAATTCCTGAGCGCCTTTTTCATTTGCTGCAATCTGAGCGCGTAAGTCGGCCAGATTTTGGCTGATATTACGTGCGGGGTACGGACCACTTTGCAATAATTCGCTAAGGGCTTCGGCACGCATTTCGCCCTTTTCCACCAATTTAAAGTTATCAATAAGTACCCCTTCGTCCATTACCGTCTTGCTATCGGGAGGCATGGAACCGGGTGTTAACCCACCCACATCAGCATGGTGCCCCCGCGATGCCACAAAGAATAGTATCTCTGTTTGGGCATCGTTAAAAATAGGGGTCACTACCGTAATATCGGGTAAATGCGTGCCACCGTTATAGGGGTCATTGAGCACGTAGGTATCGCCTGGGCGCATTTGGCCTGCATTTTTTTGAATAACGGCCTTAATACTTTCACCCATCGAGCCTAAATGCACTGGCATATGGGGCGCATTAGCAATTAAGTTACCTTGGGCATCAAAGAGCGCGCAGGAAAAGTCTAAGCGTTCTTTAATGTTGACCGAGAACGCCGTATTGGCTAGTGTTGCCCCCATTTGCTCGGCAATAGACATGAACAGATTATTAAAAATCTCTAGCATGACGGGATCTACGTCTGTACCAATAGCCACCTGTTTGGCTTTGGGCTTGACGCGACTTAAAAGCATTTCCCCTGCGCTTAGTACATCTAGCTGCCACTCGGGCTCAATAATGGTGGTACCGTTTTGATCAAATACAATCGCAGGCCCAAGCACGCGGCTACCGGCGATTAATGTATCACGATTGTAGACAGGAGTTTTTTGGGCCGCATCATGGCTAAACATGTCTACTGTAGCAATTGGCGTATCCACCACCACAGGCTCTAAATCCGCAGCAGAGCGTGCGAGCTCCTCGCCACTTTGCCCTATCACTTCCACTGATGCAGCTTCTACAATCAGTTTTTTATCGCGCATTAAAAAACTATAACGCTGTAAGTAGCCTTCATTAAACTGGGCTTGCATGGCCTCGATAGAAGCAAAATCCACCACCAAAGCAGAATCAGTACCGTCGTAACGCACCAGTAAACGGGGCAATACCTGTAACTGAGTGGGGTCTACGCCTTGCGCGACAACTTCGGCAGCCGCCTGCTCTGTGAGTTCGGCCAAGCGTTCTTCACACGCACGGAGGTTTTCTGCTTTCAGTTCCACTTCCATGCTGATTTCACGCATAGCGGTAATATCTGCCAACCCCATGCCGTATGCCGATAATACCCCTGCAAAAGGGTGAATTAACACACGACTCATACCTAAAGCGTCGGCGACCAAACACGCATGCTGGCCCCCTGCGCCGCCAAAGGAAACAAGGGTGTATTGGCTCACATCGTAGCCACGTTCAATGGAGATTTTCTTCACGGCGTTTGCCATATTGGCTACCGCAATTTGGATGAAACCTTCGGCAATTTGCTCTGGGCTGGATTCAACCCCTGTTTGCGCGGCGATTTCCGCAGCCATGGCCTTAAACTTGCGCTGTACTAACTCTACATCTAAGGGCTGATCGGCCTGTGGGCCAAAAATAGCAGGGAAAAATTGCGGTTGCAGCTTGCCTAGCATGACATTGCAATCGGTAACCGTTAATGGGCCACCGTTGCGATACGCCACTGGGCCTGGATAAGCGCCAGCCGAATGGGGACCTACACGCATGCGATGACCATCAAAATGCACTATAGATCCGCCCCCGGCGGCCACCGTATGAATATTCATCATAGGCGCACGCAAACGTACACCAGCCACTACCGTTTCAAAGACACGCTCAAAATGACCGCCATAATGCGATACATCGGTTGAGGTGCCCCCCATATCAAAACCAATGAGCTGATCTGACCCCACTGCGGCAGCAATACGTGCCATACCAACGATGCCCCCGGCAGGGCCTGATAAAATAGCGTCTTTTCCCTGAAAATGCTCGGCAGCGGTTAAGCCCCCATTGGATTGCATAAACATGAGACGCACTTGGTCTAGCTCGCTGGCGACGCGATTAACATAGCGGCGTAGTACTGGTGATAAGTAAGCATCCACAACGGTGGTATCGCCACGACCAATAAGCTTCATTAAGGCACTGACTTGGTGGGATACGGAAATCTGTTCAAAGCCTATTTCTTTAGCCCACTGCGCTACTTGTAACTCGTGTTCGTGATAGCGGTACGAATGCATCAGCACAATAGCTAAGGCTCTATAGCCAGCGTTATAAGCACTTTGTAACTGGTGTTTGACTTGATCGGGGTCTAGGGCTTTTTCCACCGTACCATCGGCTAAAACGCGCTCGTGTACCTCCTCGACTCGACCATATAGCAATTCGGGTTTAACTATATGACGATTAAATAATTGAGGACGGGCTTGGTAACCAATTTGCAGCGCATCTTTAAAACCTGCGGTAATCAGCAACACGGTGTCATCCCCTTTACGCTCTAACAGCGCATTGGTGGCGACCGTGGTACCCATTTTGACAGCAGCGATACGTTCGGTGGGAATGGGTTGATCTGCGGCAATGCCTAACAAATGGCGAATTCCGGCTAAGGCCGCATCGGCATACTGCTCGGGGTTATCAGATAACAGTTTGTGTGTGACTAAGCCCCCGTCTGGGCTTTTGGCGACAATGTCGGTAAAGGTACCGCCTCGGTCAACCCAAAACTGCCACTGTGGTGTTGTTGTGTGTGTGCTATCTGTAGAGCGCTGCATGATGAACCCTATAAAAACCTAAAACCGTACTCTAGTGTGCGCAGCTAACACACAGACATCAAGCAACTAATTACTGGTTTAATTGATAACAAAAATCTATCAATTGACAAGGCAAGCATTAACAGTGCCTGTACGGAGCGGGTCAACGCCATGCTGAGGATAAACCCCAATTAGCCTACAAACACGAGTCCATCACTGGCTGTAACAATATCAGAATGATTCTGGGCGTACTGGTCCATCACTTTCAAACTCAGGTCAATCACAGTAGAAATCGTGGCATAGACAGGCTCGGGACGCCAGCTAACAACGAGGTGCATGGCCTCAAGCACAGGTAACTGACGTACTGCTTTAAATTGAGAGCGACGCGCCTCGGAGAGCAATAACGTGGCCGGCATAAGCCCTATGCACTGTCCCGTGCGTAGCAACTGTAAAGCGGCTTCTATGGATGAGGCAAAGTGAATGCGGGAAGGCTCATTTAAGCCATGCTGCTCTAACAACTCTAATAATTGCAAATGAGGCTGTGAATACCGTGGAAAGGTCACTAGGCTCCAGTCTTGAATAACTTGAGCAAGTGTTGTGGGTAAGCTAACCGCATCGTGCGCCACTAACCAACGCATTTGGTATTTGCCCAAAGGGGCGTTGCGGATGTTTTTATCAATGACAGGGTGCGTTTGTAACGCCACATCAATCAAACCACTTTTAAGCAAACCATGAAGTCGCCGACTAGACTCTACGGTAATTTCCAGCTCAACGTTGGGGTGGTGCGCTTGTAACTGTGCTAAAAACTCGCCAAACCATGTGTACACAATGGTTTCCATCACACCCACGCGCACACGGCCCCGTAGCTCGGCGGGGGCAGATAAATCCAAACGCAACGCTTGCTCGGCTTTTAATAGCACTTCAGCATGATGCAACAAGGTTTTGCCGGCACCACTTAACCGCATTTGACGCCCTTGACGCACAAAGAGCTTGGTCTGCAAGTCTGTTTCTAATGCGCTCATACGCCCTGAAACAGCGGCTTGTGTTAAATGCAACTTGCTGGCGGTAGCCCTAAAACTGCCCAAGCGGGCTACCCAAACAAAGGTTTCTAAAAACCGTAAATTCACTGTGACTCCTTAAAAGTGGGCGTTTTTTCAGAGCGCTAACGAGGATTACCCCTAGTGCCCTCGTTGCGTTAGCCCCATAAAATCATAATCCACTACTAAAGGTAAGCATGCGTATATTATTAATTGAAGACCACCCAGAGCTAGGAGCTGTTATCCAGCGCCGCTTGCTGCGCGCTGGGCATGTGGTGGAATGGGTCACTACTGGCAGCGCGGCATTGCAATACATTGAGCATGGTTCATGGGATGTGCTATTGCTTGATATTATGCTGCCCGAGCACGACGGCTTTGCCATTCTCGAGTCACTACGCCAACAACATATTACTACGCCAGTGCTCGTTATGACGGCACGTACTGAGATCGAAGACAAAGTGAGTATGCTCGACTTGGGGGCCGACGATTACTTGGTCAAACCCTTTGACTTGCGGGAACTAGAGGCCCGCATTCGGGCACTACATCGGCGTCCATTAGGCCAAGCCTCTAACACCTATATGGTGGGCGCTTTGCAAGTAGACAGCAAAAGTCGTCGTCTTAGCTGGGACGAGCACAGTGTGGATTTTGGCATTCGCGAATTTTGTTTGCTAGAACTATTACTCAGCCGTCTGGATCACTCCGTATCCAAAGAGCGTTTAGTGATGCAGCTTTTTAACTTTGATGAAGAAGCCTCTTCTAACGCTGTCGAGCTTCACATCTCACGACTGCGCCGCAAACTGCAACCATTACAGCTGGAAATTCATACCATTCGTGGGGTTGGGTATAGCGCCAGCTTTAGTGCATCACTATGACACCACGTACCCACCTATCGATTAAAAAAAATATTTTAGGCGCAGCGCTGTTCTTATTGTTGCTGTGCGCTATGGCCTTCAGCTGGGTGACATATCAACAATCCACTCAGGCGGCTCAGCGTACTTATGACCAATTGCTTAGTGCGTCCGCATTGACCATTGCCAATGCCATTCAACAAGACGCTGGCGAGCTACAGGTCGAGCTACCTTTTGCTGCCATGGCGTTGTTGCCACAAACCGAGCGGTTATTTTTTGCAGTACGGCATCAAAATCAAGTGATTGCAGGTTATGAAGATTTAGCCTTTGCTCTGCCTTTGGTACAAAGCACCACGCCCACCTTTACCACCATGCCCTATAAAGATACCCAAGTACGGGTGGTGCGAGTGGGACGATTCACCACGGGCTCGGCGGCTAGCTCGGGGTGGACCACCATTTACGTGGCAGAAACCCTTTCCACTCGTGACGCCCTAAGCGCGCAACTGTTTTTGCAAGGTCTACACCCTTTGTTTTTATTAGTGGGTTTCACCTTTTTATTAATTTTATTTAGTATTCGTTATGTGTTAAGCCCTTTAGCACAAATAGAACGCGCTATTGAGGCCCGTTCTCCCACTAACCTTGAGCCCATCACCACCCCCGCCCCCATTGAAATCCATGGTTTGATCAGCACGTTAAACAATTTTATTCAACGTCTAAGCAAAGCACTAACCACCCAACAACACTTTGTGGCCGAGGCCGCCCATCAAATCCGCACTCCATTGGCTTTGTTACAAGCGCAAACTGAAGATGCTCTGGAGGAAAGCGATCCCATTCAACGCGACCTGAGCCTGCACGCTATTCATCGCCATAGCCAAGACCTAAGCCAACTGGTGCACCAGCTTTTAATGCATGCCACCATTACCCATCGTCAAGACACCACCGAGCATCAACGCATTCGGGTACCCGATTTAATTCGTGATTCATGTCAACGCTTGCTTGAAGAACAAAAGTCGCGCTTACGTATTCACATTACACCCCCTGCTCAGCGCTTACAACTTGCTGGAGATCAAATTGCGTTACGTGAAATGCTGCGCAATCTGATTGAAAACGCCCTGCTTTATAGCGCTGCAGCCGTAGAAATTTGGGTATACGTCAATTATGAAAAGCAGGTCATTATTGACATTCAAGATCGCGGCCCTGGTCTAACCCCTGAGGAAAAATTACGTGTTACTACCCGTTTTTTTCGTGGTGAGAGCAGTGCAAATACCATTGGGTCTGGCCTAGGCATGAGCATCGCTGCCCAAGTGATCGCACACCACCAAGGCACGTTGCATTTGCGCGATCGCCGCAGTGGCAGTGGGCTAACTGTGCGCGTGCAGCTGCCTGCAGCAGTTGCCTCTACCCCTGTGTCGGTCAAATTACGCACGGCCTTGCTTGGGTTTGCATTGGTATTTGGGTTGTTGCTACCTGCTCATGACAGTGCTGCAAAAACTCATCGTTACGCTCTTGACAGTGCCACTACGTCGTTACGTATTGCTGGCCCCACGGATACCGATATTTTTAGTTCACTGGCACAGGCTTTTATTGAGCTACACCCACACCTTGCCATTCATTACACTGAAATTGACACCCAAGAACTTTATCATCAAGTCAGCACTCAGCAATTGGTCGACATCGATTTAATCATCAGCTCTGCAACAGATTTACAAGTACGACTTGTTAACGATGGCTATGCCCAAGCGTATCATTCAGAGCACACCACCGCCTTACCCGAATGGGCCAAATGGCGTAATAAGATTTTTGGCTTTACGCTAGAGCCCATTGTGTTGGTGTATCACACACAACTGCCTGATCACTACAAAGCCAAAACACGCACTGAATTTTTACAGCATATCGAAGACCATCCTTTATTTTGGCGGGATCGTATTGGCACTTACGACATTGAGCACAGTGGGCTGGGCTATTTACTAGCCGTGTTTGATGAGCGTTTGTCTTCTAATTTTTGGGGCATGACCAATGCATTAGGACGAGTGGGGGCCAAGCTCTACACCAGCACAGCCGGTATTTTGGATGGAATTGAGTCCGGTGAGCTGTATGCAGGTTATAACGTGCTTGGTTCGTATGCTTTAGCCAGACAACAAGCCGGCGCAGCCATTGAGGTGGTGATCCCCGATGATTATGTGCTGGTTTTTTCACGCACGGCGTTTATTCATAAAAACAGCACTCAGCCCCAGTATGCAGGCTTGTTCATTGACTACCTGCTCTCTGATGCCGGTCAGCAGCATATAGCGCAACAAGCCCAACTGGGCTCGCTGATTAAAAACCGTGATAACAGCTGGCCCGAAAAACATTTGTACGAGTCGCTGATTGCACCCATTCAGCCGATTCGCATTGCCCCTAGCCTATTAGCAGGCTTAGACCGCACCCGCAAAAAACGATTTATACAAAACTGGATTCGCCTGATTACGGATACACCGCCTTGAGTCCGTTATGACAGGTTGATGACAGCAAGCCAATAGATAATAGGAAAGAGTAGTAACAATTACCATAATAACTATTGGAGACATAAATGAAAAACGTGCTAACTTTTAGCTCATTAAGCTTGGCTGTAGCCAGTGTATTTGCTGCTTCCACCGCTTTAGCAGTCACTCCCGACTCTTACCCAGAAAGTTACAAAGAGCTCACCGCTGCCGCGGAAAAGCAAGGCAAAGTGATTGTGTATTCCACTACCGATACCAAAGCGGCGGACCCACTGCTCAAAGCTTTTGAGCAGCAGTACCCAAGCATCAAGGTGGAATACCACGATATGAACAGCACCGAACTGTACAACCGCTTTATCAGTGAGCAAGCCTCGGGTGCGAACAGTGCAGATATTGTATGGAGCTCGGCCATGGACTCGGCCATGCAGTTGGCTACCCAATACTCGGCCGAATACACCTCGCCTGAAACGCCGTCCTTGCCAGACTGGGCCTCATGGAATAGTCGCGCTTATGGCACCACCTTTGAGCCCACTGCTTTTATTTACAATACACGCTTAATCAAAGCGGAAGAGGTACCGACTTCTCATGAGGGCCTAGCTAAGCTTGTCTCTGAGGATACGGATCGTTTCCGTAACAAAGTCACTACCTACGACATTGAAAAATCTGCCGTCGGCTACATGCTGGCAGCACAAGACAGCATTCATAATAAAAATTACTTAGATTTTATTAAAGGCGTCGGCTCAGCCAACTTGGTGTTGCAGTCTTCCACTGGCACCATGATGGAGCGCGTGTCTTCCGGTGAAAACTTAATCGGCTATAACATTCTCGGCTCGTATGCCGAAACCCGTGCTCGCACCGACACTTCTATTGGTGTGGCCTACCCCGAGGACTACACGCTAGTGCTGTCACGCATTGCATTTATTAGCGAGCGTGCGCACAACCCCCAAGCCGCCCGCGTGTTTCTTGACTTTATGCTTTCCAACACCGGTCAAAACGTATTAGCCAACCAGTCTGACTTGGCGTCTATACGTGCTGATGTCGAAGGTGACAACGATTTGGATGGCATGGAGAAAAAACTCGGCAAAGCCATCACCCCTATCCCCGTTAGCGATAGCTTACTCAAATTCCTCGAGCCCAAAGAGCGCCTCGAGTTCATCAAAAACTGGCGCGCTGCCGCAAACAAATAAGCCCTTAACGCTTTACGTATTAACGGAAACCATCCCAGCCCCGTGTTGGGTTGGTTTTCTTTAGGAGCTTTTCATGCGCACCCTGCAACACACTTGGCAACGTATGCCACGCTTTGTGGTGGTTTTGCTGACGGCTTTGGCTATTTTTTTGCCACTTAGCCTCATTATTTATCAAAGTTTTTTAGATCAACCTTTTTTCGCACCCAACAAATCGTTTGGTTTGGATGCGTTTCGGTTTATTTTTGACGACCCCGATTTTTATAAAGCCCTGCGTAGTGGCTTTTATATGGCATTTGGGTTGGCCATTATTTCTATTCCCTTAGGGGGGGTATTAGCGTTTTTAATTACCCGCACCGATTTACCCGGGCGGCGCTGGCTCGAACCGCTGATTTTAGTACCCATTTTTGTTTCGCCTATGGTGTTAGGCTTTGGTTATATAGTGGCCGCTGGCCCAGTGGGTTTTTTCTCGGTTTGGACCCAAGAGCTCATCGGCTCTGTACCATGGAACGTATACTCTTTCACCAGTATTGTGATTATTGCGGGGCTAACCCACGTACCTCATGCGTATTTGTATATTTCTGCTGCATTACGCAGTATGGGCTCCGATGTAGAAGAAGCCGCCCGTGTAGCTGGCGCTAACCCATGGCAAGTGATGCGCACAGTCAGTCTGCCTATGGTGCGCCCTGCCATCTTATACGCTGCTGTTTTGCTCTTTTTTCTTGGATTGGAAGTGTTTGGCTTGGTGCTAGTACTTGGCGACCCCGAAGGCAACTTGGTGTTAGCCACTTATTTATACAAACTAACAAATAAGCTGGGCATCCCTTCCTACCACCTCATGGCAGCAGTCGCCATGGTATTAATTGCTATGACCATTCCGCTCGTCATGCTACAGCGTCGTCTTATGCACAATGCGAACCGCTTTGTCACGCTTAAAGGCAAAGCCACCCAAGCCCGTGTTTTGCCTCTGGGTCGTTGGCGTTGGGTCGCAGCCTTAGTGGTGGGTATCTGGCTTTTCCTCGCTATTATTTTGCCCCTATCTGGTATTGTGTTGCGCGCCTTTGTTTCCAACTGGGGTTTTGGTGTGTCGCTGTTTGATGTGTTGTCTGTCAACGCATTTACTCAGGTTTTTTCACAGACCAACTTAATGCGTGCCATTTTAAACTCTGTGTTAATTGGCGTATTTGGGGGCGCATTGGCCGTAGCTGCTTACACCTTTATTGGTTTGGCTATGCACCGCAAACCAGACAACGTGACGCGGTTTTTGGATTACAGCGTGCTCGTTCCGCGCGCCGTCCCCGGTTTATTAGCTGGCTTGGCTTTCCTATGGGTATTTTTATTTGTACCGATGTGGTTAGAGGGTGCTTTAACCAAAGGCTGGCTGTCATTTCTGCCCTTTAAAGATACGCTTAAAGCGGTTTTTATTGATCCAATCCGTACATTACGCAGCACTATTTTTAGTGTGTGGTTAGCCTATAGCGTGGTGTGGATGGCGTATGGTTTACGCTTGATTTCCTCCACCTTGCTCCAGGTCGGCCCCGAGCTCGAAGAAGCCGCCCGTAGTGCGGGTGCCAAACCGTCTCAGGTCACCCGTCATATCACCATTCCTTTAGCACGCTTTGGTCTAATTAGCTCGTGGCTTTTGATGTTCTTAATCTTTGAGCGCGAATACTCCACTGGGGTGTATTTGTTAACTCCAGGAACAGAAACCATTGGATCAATGCTGGTGTCATTATGGGCCACCGGTGCGATTGATATTGTGGCTGCTCTTTCCTTTATTAATATTGTTTTAGTTGTTATAGGCTTAGCCATAGCATTACGCTTTGGAGTGAAATTACGATGAGTGAATTAATAGTTAATAACATCCATCTTGCCTACGGGGACAACCTCGTTTTAAAAGGGGTATCGCTCAGCATAGCTAAAGGCGAAGTGGTGTCACTCCTAGGCGCATCAGGCAGTGGTAAAACCACCTTGCTACGCGCCGTTGCCGGTCTAGAGCAACCCCATACAGGTAGCATTCAAATCTCGAATAACACCGTGTATGACAGTGAGCAAAAACTAGAGGTTGCCGCCGAACAGCGTAATTTGGGCTTGGTGTTTCAATCGTATGCTTTATGGCCCCATAAGACCGTTTTTGATAATGTGGCCTACCCCTTACAACTACGCAAGGAAAGCAAAAGCGACATCAAAAACAAAGTCGATGCGGTGTTAGCGCAGTTGGGCCTAGATGGCTTACAAAACCGCTACCCCAATCAACTGTCAGGGGGGCAGCAGCAACGGGTTGCTATCGCCCGGGCTTTAGTCTACAACCCTCCTGTTATGCTGTTAGACGAGCCACTATCTAACCTAGACGCCAAACTACGTGAAGAAGCTCGCTCGTTTTTACGTGAACTGATTCTAGAACTCAACATTTCCGCTCTATTGGTTACGCACGATCAACACGAGGCCATGGCAATCTCAGATCGTATTTTGCTGCTAAACCAAGGCGCTATCGAGCAACAAGGCACACCCGAAGCCATTTATAGTCGGCCGGAAACGCTTTACACAGCAGAGTTTATGGGTAGCAACAACCGCTTGCAAGCCGAGGTAGTCAGCACTGAAGGCCATCAGGTGGAGCTGAATTTTCACGGCCATCGACTTTGGGGCACGACTCAACAAACCCTCTCCCCAAAAAGTGCCGTACAAGCCATCTGCAGAGTAGAACAGGCCATTGTGCACACAAATGCTGTACCCAATAGTCTAGAACTAACTCTTAGTACCAGTATGTATTTAGGCGACAAGTGGGAATACGTGTTTCGCTATGCGGATGGTGATGCGCCATCTCAATTACGGGCGTTTGGTGCTAAACCACTCAGCAGCGGGCGTTATTTTGTTGAACTTCCTAGCGATCAACTTTGGGTATACGCCTCATAAAAAATCCTCTGCTAGTCACTAATAGGTGCTGGGCAGAGGGCATCGTATGGAAAAAATGGGGTTAGCCTTTTACTAGGCCCCCATCTACGATTAAGTTTTGGCCTGTTACAGCACTAGACCAAGGGCTTGCAAACAGCAGTGCCGCCTGCGCAAACTCGTGCGGAGTGGTCACTCGACGCAAGGGGGTACTGGCCGCAATCAAGTCAAAAACGGCTTCAGGGGTAGCAGCAGAGGCGTCGGTAGTGCGCAACAAACCACCTGAAATCATATTTACATTGATGCCATATTCCCCTAGCTCATGCGCCAACGTCCGGGTGAGCGCTAATAATGCGGCTTTGGCTGCGGTGTAATCGTGATAAGGCACTACTGGGTTTTGAAAAAGGTTGGTGCCAATATTAATCACTCGCCCAAAACCAGCCGCTTTCATGGCTGGCAATGCGGCTTGAACGGTATGCAAAGCCCCACCCACAATGCCATGCAGTTGTTGGTGCATATCCTGCCACGTCAAGGTATGGGCATGGGGACGCGCGTCACCATTGAATTGAAATGCAGGTAAGGCATTGTTCACAATAGTGGTGCACGGCGCGTGAAAATGCGCCTGCGCCGCGGTCAACATAGCATGCACCTGATCCACATCGGTCACATCGGCTTGGTAAGCAAACGCCTGTGTGGGATAGGAAGCAGCCAAGGCTTGGGCCGCTTCGACACTTTGAAAGTAGTTCACAATAACGCGCGCACCCTGCTCAAGAAAAGCGCGCGATAGCTCGGCTCCTAGACCTCTGGCTCCGCCTGTAATTAAAACCACTTGCTGCTCTAAAGCGATAGCAGTAGACATAATGCTCCTTAATGTTGGTTTTTATTGGATTAGATCCAACCACGGCGCATAACCCTGCTCTGCCATTTGGGCAGCGGGAATAAAGCGCAAGCTGGCACCATTAATACAATAACGCAGACCACCTCGATCTTTGGGTCCATCTGGAAACACATGACCTAAGTGCGAATCAGCCAGCGCACTACGCACCTCTACACGACGCATGTTGTAGCTAAGGTCCTCGTGTTCGGTAACAGCGTCTGGACGAATAGGCTTAACAAAGCTAGGCCAACCACAACCCGAATCGTATTTGTCTGTGGAGCTAAATAACGGCTCACCACTGACACGGTCCACATACAGGCCCGGCTCGAACAAGGCGTCGTACTCGTGACTAAAAGCACGCTCGGTACCGCTTTGCTGTGTGACTTGGTATTCCAAGGAACTAAGTTGCTGACGCAACTGAGTCGCCGAAGGTTTAGTAAAATGTTTTGGATCAAACACTGGCGTAACAGGTGCGGGCGCGTCTAGCGGCTCGTCGGCTAAGTTTAAATCTACGTGGCAATACCCATTGGGATTTTTGCTTAGATAGTCTTGGTGATAGTCTTCGGCCTCATAAAAATGCGTAAGAGGCATATTTTCAACTACTACAGGCTGGCTGTACTCGGTTTGCAGTTGAGCCAAAGCCGCTTGTGCTACGGCCTGATCCGCTGGGTCGGTGCTGTAAATACCGGTACGGTATTGGGTACCGCGGTCATTGCCCTGCTTGTTTAGGCTAGTCGGGTCAATAATGCGGAAAAAATACCACAAGATGTCGTGCAAGCTAATCACACTTGGGTCATAAACCACTTTAACGGTCTCAGCATGGCCTGTATTGCGATAAATCACATCCTCGTAGCGTGGATTGGCGGTGGTACCGTTGGCATAGCCCGACACCGCATCTAGCACCCCATCAATGCGTTCAAAGTAGGCTTCTACCCCCCAAAAACAACCGCCTGCCAAATAAATGCTTTTACTTTGGGCTGTGTTAGCAGGCTGAATGTTGGCTTGCGTTGCGGTAGCGCGAGCAGCTTTCAAATCGGCTTGAGGATTAAGCGCCAGCTGTTGGGCCTGGGCATGAGTAATAGCGCCTTTCACTACGCGCTGCAATCTGCCGTCGGCACTGAACACAGCCCAGCTGGGGTAACCGCGCACCCCTAGCTGCTGTACCAGCTTGCCTTGGGTGTCCATCAGCACAGGGAGCTGCTGATACGGTAAGCCTTTAAACCATTCTTCAAAATCAGCTCGGTTTTTTTCACCTAGCTGCCCAGGCGACACCACCGTTACCAAATTGGCATTCAAATCGGCCTGTTTCACCCAGCTTTCGGTCATTTCCAGTTCGGATAAACAAAGCGGACACCAGCTGGCCCAGAGTTTGACCAACGTTGGCTTGTTAGGGTCTAACACAACTGTTTCGGCTCCTACGTGAGGAAGTTGCTGTAGTTCGGGGTAAAGAGCGTCTGTCGATGTTTGAGCTAGTACAGAGGATGAGATAGACATAAAGCACCACGCTAAAAAAGCACTCATTATTTTGATGCACATGAGTGAAAAATATGAAACACGCCGCATAGGGATAGTCCTACAAAATTTGCTTGGCATTTATTTAGTTTATGGCATACAGCGTACGTCTTGTAAATAGCAGCTCTAGTCGTTTTAGGTGCCACACCCCGTACCGTGTCAAATACGTACGTCATACACAAAAGCAACCACACCATTGATTGACCATAATTAAGTGCAGTTCACGGTAATTAACGCGTGGCTTGGTCTGAATTTCCTATAGAATGAAATCATTAATCATTCTCATGCAAGGAGACAAAGGCATGCGTTCATTATTCGGAATTTTGGATCACATTATTGATCAAGCCCCTGATGCACAACAGGCCACTGCTACTCTTAATGACTTAAATGCTATTGTTCGTATAGCTGAAAAAATGGATATGGAAATTGATAGCGACCAAGCCATTTGTATTCAACAATCAGGGCTCGAGTGGTTAAAGCATTATTCCCAAGGTGCGAACTGGGATCAGTGCCGCGAAAAAGCCCAACTGACTTTAGATAATTAATTATTTTTAGTGTGATTCGGACCACATAAAATGTTGGCCTGCTTGAAGACTGTGTTGTTCAGGCCACCAGCGCCCCACCAGTAGCTGCACGGTACCCGTTAAGACTTGAATCTCTACGTGCTTTGGGTTGTGTGTTGCTACCAGCTGTGCCCCATAGGTTTGCACACGAACAGGCCCCATCCTAAGCTGAAACTGTTGCTGCTGATCGGTATCAATGTCTAGATGTGCTACTCCATCAACCAGTTCTGCTGTGCGTCTGCGGTCAAAAAAGCGCACCTGCACTAGCCCGTCTTTATTAAGTTGTAAGCTGCTGCCATCGGGTAAGTGGTGCAATGAGGGCGTAGGTGCCGCATTGTATGCCGTCTGAAAATACGGCTGGCTACTTTGATAACTATAAAAGCCTAGGACTGCAATAAAACTGATACCAGCAACCACTAACAGCCAATGTAACCAGGCCCAGCGCTTTGCAGCCATATTAAAGCGAAAGCGCGACCACCACAATGAAGACTCAAACATAATTAATTCACCTATTTGCTGCTATTTCATTTTGTGCACACACCACAAACTGCTAGCTTTTTGGTCTAAAAAAATGAAACTGAATACGACAAAATTTAGGCTCTGAACTGTGGTTGAGCTGGGCAGCGCAGCCGTTATTTATCAACCTATGTCAATTTTGTTTAACTCTGCCTACTCATCATTGCCCCTGATTGCTTTAGGGGTAAAATAATCAACAACATTAATAATTAAATAGTAGCTAATCCAGCAAAAAACAAATCAACAATTTTATTATTTACTAATATAAATCTCTAAATCCGGCTCTAACACCTTGTTGGATTTATTTTATTAGGCTCGAGTGAACTATGCATAACCGGCAACCAGCTTGCGCTTTAATTTGCAACCACTGCAATTGGAAAAAATACATTCCTAGTAATCGTGACAGCAATGCCACTAGAGCTCATTATCGACAATGTCCTGAGTGCGCCACTGAAAGTATTCGGACGGTGTTAGGCTTGAATTTGCCTCATTTGCTTTGGCGTCTAAAACAAGAAAAATAACCACACATAAAGTACAAATTTTATCTGTTCATTACCTTTTATCTCTACTTTTCTTCAACTGCCCCTATACTAATAGATACAGTTTTATCTATTAAATCCCCTTTACTGCTGCCAATGGCTTTGTATAAGTAGAATTCAGGCTTTAAATCTAGAGAAATACTCGTAATAATGTTAAATAGGAAACAAAAAGAAAAAATTAATTTCTTTTTACATTGTACGAATTCGCGACTCCCCTAAGCTAACCAGGTCGATTCGCGCAAAAACGAGGCGCTTATGTCACCCGAGTCGAGCCTAACGCTATTGTCTACGCCAACAACAAGTCTGCCTCTGTATTCTGACTCCTCTGTTTTGGTCGTGGTTAAGCCTTATCCTAGGCTGAATCTCTGTGCCCCTATTCACCCTATCTTGCAGAGGGAGACTAAGCCATGATGTATTCAGGGGTATTTTGCGAGGCCGACATCTTGGTAATAGATGACAACGCTATCAACGTGGAAGTTGTGCTGCATCTACTCGAAGACGTGGGTTATCTGAACGTTGAGGGCATAACGAATCCGCTCCTAGTCGAACAACGGGTTCGCAAGCAACGCCCTGATCTTATTTTGCTGGACTTACGTATGCCTACCGTTAGTGGGCTAGACCTACTGTACCGCCTCAAAAAAGAACATAATGAGCTATTGCCTCCGGTGATTATTCTCAGCGAACTATCCGATGAAGCCACATGTATTCAGGCCTTGAGCCTAGGGGCTCAAGACTTTTTAAGCAAGCCGTTTAATCACATCGAAGTCATTCAGCGCATTCATAACACCTTACACTTGCAGCGCCTCATAAAAGAAAGCACACAAAAAAATATCGAGCTTGAAACCGTGGCCCAAGCCCGTACACACGAACTTATTCAACTTTCGCGCCAAGACCCCGTTACCGCTTTGCCCAACCGAGTTGTTATTCTGGAAACACTAGACCAGCTTTTGCAACGCTCCTTGTCCACCTTTACTTTTTTTATTGCTCTAGAGGGGCTGGAAGAACTAGCCAGTTTGCATGGCTATGAAATTGCTGACGAGGCGTGCCGCTTATTAGCCAACAATATTCAACTTGCAGGGGAGCCTTTTATTCAATTATTGGGGGTCTGGTCCTCGAACCAGTGGGTGGTGTTGATTATGGGCGACGAAGAAAGATTAAATACGGCGCAACTGGCTCAACACCTGCTCGAGGTCATCCATACACCGTTGTACTTAAAACAACTTAAACTGCATGTGCGAGCCAAAATAGGGATTAACGGTGCGGTTGTACATAGCACCCCCAAACGACTGATCCGTCAGGCCGCTTTAGCCGTACCGCACCAAACAGGCGGCTGGCAAATTTACAGTAAAACCATCGAAAACAACCTCTTGCGTAAAGTACAGCTACGCGATGCTTTGCACCAAGCCATAGAACGCAATGAGCTTTATCTGCTCTATCAGCCCCAAATTCACCTACAAAGCAAAAAAATTATTGGCGTAGAAGCCCTTCTGCGTTGGGAGCATCCCTCGTTAGGGCGCGTTATGCCCTCCGAGTTCATCCCAGCAGCTGAAAGCAGTGGCGATATTATTTCTATAGGAAAATGGGTCATTCAAGAAGCCATTAGTGCTCTAAGCCAGTGGCGTGAACAAGGTCACGTGGCTCATGACTTCACCATAGCGGTAAACGTATCCAGTATGCAATTAGCTCAAGCCGATTTTGCGCACTGGTTAATAAAAACCCTGCAGCAATCTAGTTTGCCTGCTAGCGCCATAGAACTAGAAATCACTGAATCTGACTTGATGCAGAACATGGAAACGGCTCTTATACAGTTGAACCGTCTTAATGCAGCGGGCTTTAGGGTCGCCATTGATGATTTTGGTACTGGCTATTCTTCTTTGGCTTATCTAAAATCGCTACCTGCACATATTATTAAAATTGATCGAGCCTTTATTTCTGAGTTGCACCGCAATATTCAAGACCAACGCATCACAGGAACCATTATTGATATGGCTCGTCATTTGCGCTTTACTACCATTGCTGAAGGGGTAGATAAGCCCGAGCAATTGCAACTTTTACTGGAAATGGGTTGTGATATGGTACAAGGGTTTCTTTTTGCCCCACCTCTGCCCCAATTGGCCTTACTCAAAATGATCCAAGAGCAGCCTAAAGGCATGATGATTTTTCCTGCTGTTAGTTCTTCCATAGAGAAATAAACCATGAGCCTCCTGTGCCCTTGTCAAAGCACTTTGTCGTACAACCACTGCTGCGCACGTTGGCACTCAGGTACGTTGTACCTGCAAGCCCCCAATGCCGAGTTACTAATGCGTTCACGTTACAGCGCGTTTGTTTTAGATAAACTGGACTATTTATTAGCAACTTGGCACCCAAGCACTAGACCACCCTCTCTTGAAGCCAATCCGCCTAATTTGAAATGGTTAGGCCTAGAAATCCGTTCTCATCGCATTCTTGACGAGCAAAACCAACAAGTTGAGTTTGTGGCTCGCCATCGTTTAGCTGGTCGTGCTACGCGTCTACACGAAATAAGCCATTTTATTCATGAAAATGGGCAATGGTTTTATGTAGACGGCGAGTTTATTGAAAGTCGTTAACCCTCACCCTATTTATGTCGTTATTTCACCCACGTAACCGCCACACCGGGCGCTATGATTTTGATCAGCTTTATGCCGCCTGCCCAGAGCTTAAACGCTATACTCGGCTTAATCCAGCCGGACGCTACACCATTGATTTTGCCGACCCCGTTGCAGTTAAGTTACTGAATCGTGCCCTTTTACATACCGACTACGGGGTGGCTTTTTGGGATATTCCTGATGGTTATTTATGCCCCCCTATTCCTGGACGGGCAGATTATATTCACGGCATTGCAGACTTATTAAGCCAAGGTGAGGACGACGCCATCCCTACAGGCTCCTCGGTGCGCTTGTTAGATATTGGAGTCGGTGCCAATTTAATTTATCCTCTTATTGGTCAGGCTGAATACCACTGGTCGTTTGTTGGTGCGGATATTGATCGTACAGCACTCAATGCAGCGCAATGTCTTATCGAAGCGAACCGGTTACAAAAAAAGATTCAGCTACGTCTACAACCCAACCCAGAACATCTATTTGAATCCGTAATTCAGCCCAAAGACTATTTTGCTGCTACGCTTTGCAACCCTCCATTTTTTCATTCAGCCGAGCAAGCCCAGTTACAAAACCAACGCAAGTGGAAAAATCTAGGCAAAAAAAATGAACAACGTAACTTTGGGGGGCAAGGTAACGAGCTGTGGTGCCCGGGTGGTGAAGCCGCTTTTATTGGACGTATGATTCAAGAAAGTACAGCTTTTGCCAATCAAGTCGGCTGGTTTACCACTTTGGTGTCTAGGGAAAATAACTTAGATGCTATATATAAACAGCTAAAAGCCGTGCGTGTTAAGCAAGTACGCACCGTAGAAATGGCCCAAGGACAAAAGAAAAGCCGTTTTGTGGCGTGGCGTTATTAAGCCAACCATTCATTAAGGCGAGTAGAGGGTGGCTTACTCGCCTTTTATTTTTAAGAAAAAGGCCCTTTAAAAATAAAAAACGCCCCTAAAAAAATAAAAAAGAACCCCACTACATAGTTCAATGTAAAGCTTTCTTTTAAGTACCAGACAGAGAAAAAAGCAAACACGACCAGAGTGATAATTTCTTGGATGGTTTTTAATTCGGCTGCGCTGTAGACCGCATGCCCAATACGATTGGCTGGTACCGCTAAGCAATATTCAAATAAAGCGACGCCCCAGCTAATTAAAATCACTTTGCCAAGCGCACTTTGGGGAAATTTCAAATGCCCATACCACGCTATGGTCATAAATACATTTGAACAAAGCAACAATAAAATGGGGCTAATTTTCTGTATCCACATAGTTAATCCAAACGCTTAGGTTTTTATTTCATCTTACTTGCTGAGCCTAAAACCCCAAATGTGGTATTGATGGCACGCTAAAAGACTAGTATTAGTGTTTACCATGATAAAATGCTTTTTTAGTTCTAAGCGGCCCGTTTTCCATGCACACCCCCTCTTTACACTCCAGACTGGTTTCACATATACAATCTAATTCGTACCTTTGGGTTTGTTTTGCCATGATTGTAGGGGTAATGGGCACTGCTTTAGCCAGCCCTTTGTATCCGCTGTACCAACAGGCTTGGCAGCTAAGCACTGGTGCTATCACTATTTTATACGTAGTGTATATGGCATCTGCGCTTAGTAGCCTTTTATTTTTAGGCCGTATCAGCGATCAACGTGGTTTTATTATTGTGCTGCGTGGTGGCCTAATCCTTGTTACCACCGGCATTGTGCTTTCCACTCTGGCGTGGAACTACTGGTCTTTTATGGTTAGCCGTATTGCAATTGGCTTGGCCTCTAGCCTAATTGTGACCTCTGCGTCTATTGGTCTAACAAAGTTAAATCGCTCTAAAGACTTGCAGCGTGCTGCCGCTACTTCTAGTTTATTAATTGCGTTTGGATTTGGTTTAGGCCCTGTTATTGGCGGGCTAATTGCCCAATGGGCACCCTACCCTTTACGCAGTAGCTATATTCCCTCTGTTTTAATGGGTTTAATGGCTGTATACGCCTTGTTTATTCTACCTAACCAAGCCCCCACTATAGCAACAGATGCTCCTCGTAAAGCCTTCTGGCGTCCTAGTTTATACATACCAGCCGGTGCACAGCGACTGCCTTTTTTACTTGGCTCACTGAACGCGTTCACGGCGTTTGCTATGTTTAGCTTATTTGCCTCGTTAGCGCCTAGCTTTATGGACAGTATGGTGCCTTGGCATGGGCCAGCTGTCAGTGGCCTTTCCATTGGGGTTATTCTTTTTCTGTCCTCCGGTTTTCAGTTACTAGTGCGCCAATGGCCCTTAAAGCGCAATCTGGTCATTGGTCTTAGCAGCTTTTTTATTAGCAATATTTTGTTGGCGCTAAATACTCAGCATGCTTCGCCTTGGCTATTCATTTCTTGTTTGTTGTTGTTAGCTTTAGGTCATGGCCTGTGTTTAATTGGCGGCATGAGCATTGTTAACCGTGTCGCTTTGCCCGAGCACCGCGCTGCAACCACATCCAGCTATTTAATCATTGCTTATTTCGGTGCCATTATTCCTATTTTGGGCATGGGGTACTTAGCAGATCAGTTCAGCATGACCACTGCTCTGCTTAGCTTCTGCTTTAGCCTAAGTAGTTTTTCCGCTGTGCTATTGTTTTTCACAATACGTAAAGTGCATATTCCTCCGCAATTATGACAGAGGTGTTAATTTCTATACAAAGAACCTCGATTGCGCCATTAATGCGGTTTTGCGCCATATCTCCACAACTTATTAACAAGGTTATCCACAGCTTTTGGGGATAACTTTGTCATGCTCAGTGTATGTTTTTTCTAACCCACATCTTGACAAACTCATAAATTAAAAAAAATTGGTTTTACTAAAAAAAACATACACCCTACTAGAAAAACCAATAAAACCTTTAAAAATCAATAGCTTGCAAGATATAACAAAACAGCATAAGCAGAACGAGCCCCCATTTTCTTGCCGTGATGCCAACCAGTAAAAGCCTTTATTAATGCGGCTTCTACGCGCAGTGCCACATAATTATCCACCTCTTGCGAAAAAGATATCCACTTTTTTTGGTTGACTTTTTTAAAGCATTAAATTTTTATTTTTTAACGACAAACACGGTCAATTAAGTCGGGTTGTGACACAAAAGGATTTGTATTTCCTTGTATGGTTGCAACACGTTGATTACGAATTTGCTCCCAACGATCCACCGGATAAGCTTTAGCCCAAACGCAATACAAACGACGTTCTTGAGCGCTTAAATTAAGTCGGTATTCATTAACCATGTAAAAGGTGATGCGAGCAATTTTGCCACGCACATTTTCAGGGGGCTGCACACGGCGCGCTTTAAAATCGACCAACATGCCGCATTGACCATACATGCGTGGTTTGGTTTGAGTCCATACGCTAAATCTAAAGTTGCCGCGATCGTTGTTGACCTCGCCGATAGCAGGCACTAGGTTGTGCATATCGCCTTCGGCCTTGGCATAGACGGCGTCGTTTTTAGAGCAGTTCGCACGCCCCCCGTTTTGCCAACATTGCCGCTGATGACCAATTGCCCATGCAGGCACTACGTGCTCCCACTCGACGCGCCCCGCCCGTCGTGGATCTTTACGGATTTGATAGCCACATGAGTTTAAATCGACAGTTTTGTCTGTATAAGAGCAGCCACAGTAGAATGTTTGATTTAAGCCATTAAACACCTGGGGCAGTAAGGTTTTGGCACGATTAAAATTACGATGGCCTACTTCATTTTTGCGAGTGACAAGATCTGTCGCCAGACTAGGACCAACTAAACAGAAAAATAAAAAGACGGTTACTAAGCGTTTCATAGCGCCTAGTTTAACCGTCTTTATGGACGTAGGTAAAAATTTACCTAGGACTCGTCTTTTTTCCCGGCCCAATACGTAGCTAATAGGGGGCCTGAAATATTATGCCAGAAGCTAAATATGGCGCTAGGCACTGCTGTAACTGGGCTAGCGGCAAAATGCAAACCGGCTAACGCTACCCCTAGACCTGAGTTTTGCATGCCCACTTCGATGGAAACCGCTTTACGGTCTGCATAGCTAAGATCAAACACACGCGCAGCGGCATACCCTAACAAAAAGCCCAAACCATTATGAAGAATGACCACCGCAAAAATTAATAAGCCAGATTCGATGATATTGGTTTTGCTGACGGCCACTACAGCAGCCACAATCAACACAATAGATACCACAGATACTAATGGCATCACCTCACTATAGTTTTCGGCTTTGGAGCCCAAAATCATACGGGTGATCAAACCCAACACAATGGGAAACAGCACCATTTTTAATACCGAGATTAGCATTGCTGATGCATTAATTTCTAACCACTGGCTGGCGAGTAAATAAAAAATAGCAGGTGTTAGCACGGGGGCTAAAACGGTAGACACTGCAGTACAGCTAACAGACAAAGCCGTGTTACCACGTGCTAAAAAAGTCATGACGTTCGATGCTGTGCCACCAGGACAACACCCTACCAAAATAACCCCTACCGCAATCTCGGGAGGTAAATTAAATAATTTAGCCAAGCCATAAGCCAACAAAGGCATGATGGCAAACTGAGCAATGGTACCAATAAATACGGCTTTAGGATGTTTAAGCACCCCTTTAAAATCGTTAACGGTCATGGTCACACCCATACCGAACATGACAATACCTAGCAGCCAAGGAATGTATTTAGCGATTGGCGTATATACACTGGGGCTCATAAAAGCCAAGGCCGCCAAAAGCAACACCCAAAACGCAAAGGTTTTTTGCACAAAGCGACTAATACGAATTAGAAAAAGCATAATTAACCCAAAAAAATAAATTATGAGCCCGGGGTTTCTTGCCAAAATAGCAAAACAGGCTTGGCTTCTACAAGTGCATCTGCCATATCGTATAGGGCATCTGCCAAGGTAGCATCATTAACCTGAGCCGCTACACGTAATAAGACTTGTTGACTGTGATCAGGGTGTTGAGCAAAGTCTGCCAAAGCAGATAATACAACCGAATGATCTAAATTTGAATTCTTTGCTGCTGCTGACAACCGTTGCCAAGCAATCATGCTGTAGCCTAGATTAAATAAACCTAAACTACCTACAGGAGTCTCTACGCCCATCCCTTGAGATAAGCGCAAGATATACCGCGCCATACGAGCCCGCCACTGCCCCACCGGCTGCACGCCCTGGGGGGACAAAACACTTTGCACTTCCTCAATCATTGCACCAATTACAAAACGTGCCGTTTTATCGGAATGCTGCGCTAAAAGTTTGTAGCTACCGCACGCTAATACAACACCCGCTATCAAAGCGCTAGCACCTTGAAGCACGACGTCAACGCTAGCCGGCGTACCACCTATCTGACTAACAATTAAAAAACACATAATGGCATCAAGCGCATAATTAGCAATTAAAGGCGTTACACGCCCTATGCCCGCCAACACCACAAAAGGAATTAAGCTCAGACATATGGCTAACGGTGTAGCAAAGTGCGGTTGCAACCCAATCCGATAAAATGCTGCAACCACAGCGCCAATACACGCCCCTGTCATGACAAACCGAATATACGCTTGGGGACGCGGCATAGAACCTAAAATCATAGAAAAAATACAAACGCCGGTAGCCGCTAGCTCAAATGCAACGTTTTGTGTGTAATACACCACTAGGGATGAGGTTAGGGCCGCTATACCAGCCACCAAGGCCGTGCGACGCGCTAACACCCAATCCCGAGCGGGTTCAAACCGGCGCACTGATACCCCTTTACGCCACAAAGGATAACTTTCAGCAAATAATGCGGTCTCGGCGCGTGAGACCTGACCTAAGGCGCGCCGCAATCGAGCTAAACTGACTTTATCAGGATAAAGGTCGGGGGCTTGACGTCGAATAGGCTCAAACGGCTGACCGGCCCGTAAACAACGCACCACTTCCTCTAGCTGCTGAATGGTCGTGGGACTAATCACCATGCCACGTTGGATTTGATAGTGTAAATGTTGCGCCGCTGTAATGGTTTCCAGGGTGGCAAGCAGCAAGGCCTCTACATAAGCATTACGCTTATGCCCATCTACAGAGCCAGCTGCCATGCTAACCGTTTGTGCTTCTAAGGCAGCTATATCTAAGTGGATTTGATTAAGCTTTTGTTGCCATTGTTTTAAGTCTTGGCTAGTAAGCAATACCAGCGTGGACTCGACCGCATCTACCGCTAAGTTACGAACCTTTAAATAAAACTCGTCCCGTGCGCTTTTTGGTGTACCAAACCCTGTGATAAGGGTAGTAACTACCACCCCTATCAATGTGCATTGAATGCGCGCCCATGCCAGCTGAATACCGTCCTCTGAGTACAATAAAGCAGGCATTACCACTACGGCAACTGTAATACCTGACATCAGAGCCATATAACTGCGCTCGCCGTATAGACTATGCAATACGCCAATACTGCAGAAAACGGCCAAAGCCATCCACATAGGCTGCCAAACGGTTGGACTTAAACTAATTATGAGCACACCCATTAAGGCCCCAACCCCCGTGCCCATAATACGGTAAAGAGCGCGCTCAAACACTAAGCCTCGTGTGGCTTGGGCCAACACCCATACAGGCATTGCTGCCCAATACGCATGCTCTACCCCAAGCACAGTAGCTATCACAAACGAAAGCCACGAGGACAGCGCCAATAAAAAAGCACGTCTCCATGCTGTTTTATCTAATGCCATCACTGCCGAAATTAGGGAATTCATATTTGCCTTAGTTAAAGAAATAAAAATAGAGCTACTTATACATCCCAGCTATTAAAGTTTACCCTTCGCTATGCTCTCTGTTAATGCATTGTGCTTGGGTTTAATGACAACAATGCAAAAGCTCTTTAATGTGTTTTATTTGTGCAGCAAATCCCTGAATTGGTTTTTACACTTTGTTTATACACCCTATAACAAATAACCAGCCCAATTTGTTCATACATTGACTTTACACGCGCTTTGGGCGATAACGGTTGGGTTACATTTTGTTTTGCCACTCATGCGTTTTTGTTTTCCTCACTCACATCGCCTTGAGCTCGAAAAACAGATTCAGTTACTACGTGCTCATCCTCCCTCTGCCCCAATGACTATTCGGGCAGGCGGTCACTTGTACGTCGTTAAATTTAACCGACGCGAATCCGGTCGATGGTGGCGTGAAAGCCTAAGCGCAGCGGTATGTGGCATGCTCTTTGGGGTCTGGGTGAGCCCCAGTGCATTGCGTGCCGGAGACACTGTCTACGAAGCCCAGCGCCTAGCACATTTACAAGCACAAGGTATTGCCGTGCCCCGTGTAATTTTGCAGCACGATGACTACATAGTGATGGAGCATGCAGGCAGCTCGGTAGAAGCACTACTTAGCCATACTCAACATCGCAATACATTACTCATTCCTATCATGCAAAGCCTCGTTGATTTACACGAAGCGGGCCAATGGCATGGGGGTGCACAAATACGTAACCTCATCCTAAAAGACCAGCATTTAGTACGCATTGATTTTGAAGAAAAAACAGGCGATGTATTACCACTGCATTTAGCTCAAGCCTATGATCTTTTATTGTGTTTTAACTCGTTAACCAAATACTTAGCTTTTGATATAGAGCTAGGGGAGCAGCTGCTGTCACATTATTTGCAACAGCGACCTCAACCCGCATTACATCAAACCTTGCATCGAGTTTTAACCCTTTTACTTAGGCTCAAAACCCTTTCCCATTGGCTCAGCCCAAAACTACGCTACCGCTCTGATCTGCAACGAACCTTATTTTTTACTGCCGTATTAGAACGTACTCTGAGTCGGTGTTGACTCAGCCAAGTATTCGTCTTTTAGCGCTACATAGTTGCCTGCCGTATAGGAAAAAAAGGCTTTTTCCTCGGGACGTAAAGCTCGTACCGCTTTAGCGGGGCTGCCTACGTACAAATAGCCAGACTCCAAGTGTTTGCCAGGTGGCACCACGCTACCAGCCCCCAAAATAACCTCGTCCTCAATTACCGCACCATCCATCACAATACTGCCCATACCGATTAGTATGCGATTGCCTAGCGTACAGCCATGCAAAATCACTTTATGGCCCACTGTTACCTCATTTCCTATGGTTAAAGCAAAACCATCAGGACTAAACGGCCCCGCATGAGTAATATGTAGCACGCTACCGTCTTGAATGCTGCAACGTGCCCCAATACGGATACGATGCATATCCCCTCGAATCACAGTAGCAGGCCAAATGGAGCAATCATCCCCCATAACCACATCGCCAATAATGATGGCACTTGGATCTATCCAAACACGCTGCCCAAACTGAGGGGTATGATTTTTAAAACGACGCACCGCTGCCATAATGACTCCTTTAAAGACTGTCCACGTAGTAGCATTGTAATGTAACTAACTTGATGCTATTGCACCAAACTACAGACGTAAAAAAGCGCAAAGCGTACTACTGCACTTTGCGCTGAGCTAAAGAAACGCGTTTAGTAATCAATAGCGATAAATGGCTGCAATACCAGTTTCACTGGGCATGTACTGGCTAGGCACCACCATTACTTTACCACCACGTCGTACTACCATTTCACCTATATCATCTAAGACATCCTCGACATCTGAAGCATCAAAGTTAGGCTGGTATTGAATGGTTTTACTTTCTCTACAGACGCGCCCCGCAATACGCTGGTCTGCATCCACCAAAAGCACATCAACACGATCTTCTAGGGTCGCAGCTAAGATTAGGTCTAAGTTATCGGAAGCCAAACCGGTGCCATGGTCTTTTTTAAAGCGCGATACCATGTCTTGTACACGTTTGGCTGCCACAGGCTGCATAACTTCCCAAGCTCGCTGGCTTAATTGCTGTACCGTTAGCGCACCAGGGTCGATGCTGACGCCCTGCTCGACTAAATGCGTATTACGCGATACTTTTCTGAAAACCCCTTGGTACTCTGGCAAGCACACAAGCAATAACGGCAAACCGCTGTGTTGGCTAACATGATCCATAATGGCTTTATCTACTACCCGGAAAAAGCGCTCAACCTCTGCGTCGGTTTCGTCTTTACGGGTGGTATGCACCTGCCCCATCGCTGGCGCTGGGTCTGTGGCGGGGCCTAAGGTATAAGCATTGGGCCGGTTGAATTCTAGAATCTGGTCGGGGTCTAAGGCTTTTTCAATGGTGTCGGGGAAAGCGTGCTCGAAAATGAGACTGTCTAACCCATCGCGGTTGCCCTCGTACAATGCCACCGTAGCCCGCGACAAGCACAGAACCTGATAACGATCCTGAGTTTGCAGCTGGCGCAGCAAGGGCTTGAGATGCCAAGAATCTGAGACCACCGCAAAATCAGGAGTAGCCCGCTGTAAGTGAAACACCTTAAATGATTGCTCGTTCGATAAAACCACTAGACCGTCAAGAGTATGCTGCCAAAAATCGGTATTCTCGGCTAAATCATAATAAGGTTTTAACAAAGCCTGCGTTTCAGTTTTTGGGTACGACGCTTTAAGTGAGCTTTCTAACTCTTTTACTAGGTTTTTAAAGCGAATGACGTCTTGGGCGTTTTCGGGATGACTACGGTGCGTAGCCTGATATAACGATAAACATGGGCCTTCTTGTTTTTGGAACAAATCAGTTAACTCGTGCGTATTTAACTTAGACATACAACCTCCTAAAAACAAAACAGCAAAAGAATTATTTGGAATTCGCTTTAGCTATAGCTGTATTTAATGCTCGATTTAATTGGCGAGCGGCCTCGGTAATGGCTAGCTGTATGTCAGGTGCTTTGTGTTCAGCACTGAGGGGGTTGAGTCCAGCGGGTCGGGCCTCGATAAGACAGCGTTTATCTGCAGCACCGCTTTTTCCGCTATTTACATCTGATAAATATAGCTCTACGCGCGTTAGATGCTGTCGCTGGTGTTTGAGCTCTTGCTCGATAATGGCGGTTGCGCGTTCGCGCAATTCCGTGCTGTTTTGGATATAACTGTCAGTATTGATTTGAATCTGCATAATTTCTCCATAGATAATTAGCACACCACACACTTGGCAGTAGTAGTCCCCTGTATTTCCATCATAACCTAACTGCATTAATGTGCCAGCCTTGGATGTAACATTTAACTAAGCTATTGTTTTAATACATTTATTAACAGAAACCGACCTTGCTTTTTGATATATAAAATGATATAATGAATATTCCTTTGCCATTAAAAATAGAATATAAAGGAGTTTCTATGTTTAAAAATATGTTGCCCATAGAGGCAAATCTGCAGAAAAATCCCGACTTCAATCGGCACTTACAAAACTCGGCTTATACGCCACTGGTTACGGCTTTATTTTCCGGAGCCTCTCGCGTTACATCCTCTCTACGTCGCCTCTCTAGGGCCAAAAACTAAGCCAGTCTACCCAATAAAAAAACCGCTGCAGCGGTTTTTTTATTGTGACCTGTTTATTGTTTTATTGCATAAGGCGACGCATACGGCGTAAAGCTATACCTAACCACAACATGCTCCACCCTTGAAATAGCAAATCAATACCTAAAATCATGCCAAGCAACCACAGCCCAATGCTAGGCCATTGCAAAGCGATCAATAAGCCCGTCACCAGACTAACCACCCCGCTAAAAGCTAACCATAGCCACCCCTCTTGACCACGATTCATTAACCAAATACCTAAACGAAGCACCCCAACGCCGATTAAGGTAGCGCCCAAGAGCAATGTTAGTATTTCTGCCCCAGCAATAGGGTTTTGAATCACCATTCCCCCTGCAATAACGTACAGCAAACCCACTAGCGTCCACCAAAAAAAGCCGCTTAAAGAACGTAAAGTCCAAGCATGAATGAATTGGGCTGCACCCCCTATAAGCATCAACACCCCAATCACAATCACACTGGTTAAGGTAGCCGTTACCGCATAGGTCAACGCCCCCATCCCCAATATAATAAGCACAATGCCTAGGGCTATAAACCAGCCCCAACGGGGATATAAGTTTTTAGAATGATCAACCACATCATTGATTTTGGTATTAGCCATGGATTTACCTTTATATGTAATGATTCAGTTCGCTTTAAAAACTTTTTAATTAAAACAAGATGAGGTATTTTGTCTTAAATAGATATTAGCCTTTGGGAAAATAGCATTCATATACGCGTGTCAGAATGTGCTCTTCCTAGCTGGTCGCCATCCATCTCTTTATGTTAATTAAACCATGAATCGAATCACAGATAATTTTTGGCATAAAAAATTTGATCAACCCGACTATTTCTATGGTCAGGAGCCCAATGATTTTTTACGTGAGGCGGCTAAATACTTACCTCCAGGAGGACGTATACTCTCTTTAGGGGAAGGCGAGGGTCGCAATGCTGTGTATTTGGCTCAGCTTGGTTTTCAGGTGACGGCCTTGGATAGTGCTCAGTCCGGTCTGGATAAAGTCACACGCTTAGCTCAAAGCAAAAAGGTCACTGTTACTACGCTTTGGGCAGATTTAGCGGATTATGTATTTGAGCCTTGCGCTTGGGATGGCATTATCAGTATTTTTTGTCATTTGCCTCCGGCGGTTCGACATCGGGTGCATACCCAGATTCCCCAAGCTCTGACTGCAAATGGTGTGTTTTTACTAGAAGCCTATACGCCTAAGCAGCTTAACTACAAAACAGGTGGGCCCAGTAATACAGATCTTCTCTACCAAGCCCACACCTTAGAAGCAGAGCTACAACCGTTAGCTTTCACGCGCTTAATAGAAACAGAACGCTTCATTCATGAAGGGCAAGGCCATCAGGGCCAGTCAGCTGTAGTTCAAGTCATTGCAACAAAACCCACCTAAACAATTGGCCCACTGCATACATTGCAATGGGCCAATTTTTTATCATTACGCCTAGGTTAAGCGCCGACTATACCGCCATCTTCACGCCAGATTACCACCGTAGCAGGACGAGGGCGTGGTGCTTGTTTACCATCGGGCCAAGTCGATATCGCCGTTGGTTTGGCTTGTGACTCCGCAACGGTTTGACCTTCGCCTGGGTGCTGAATATTTATGAACACGTATCGTTGATCTGGTGTCCACGTAATCCCTGTCACCTCACAGCCTTTAGGCCCCACCATAAAGCGATGAATAGCCTTAGATACAGGGTCGGCAATCAACATACAGTTGTTGCCTTGGCCCTCGTAATCATCACTGTTGCTGTAATTACCATCGGTTTGAATCCATAAACGGCCATTGGCGTCAAAAGCTAACCCATCGGGGCTATTAAACGTATTTTCTGGAGTGATGTTGTCTGAGCCGCGACGCAAGTCACCCACGGGGTACACATTAGGATTCCCTGCGAGCACAAACACATCCCACTCAAACTGTAACGCGGTTGGGTCGCTGCCCTGCTCACGCCAACGTACAATTTGGCCGTATTTATTTTCATTGCGTGGGTTAGCAGCATCTGCTGCAGGGTGTTTTAACCCATCAGGCCAGCGCTCCTTGTCTGAACCTCGATGGCTGTTATTAGTAAGCGTTACATACACCTCCTGCGTTTGAGGATGCACGGCCACCCACTCCGGCCTATCCATTGGTGTTGCCCCTACCGCATCGGCAGCTTGACGCGTTTTAATCAATAACTCGCCCATGTCAGAAAATAAATCCCCTAGGACTTTACCGTCCACAGTGGGAGTGTCTAGCTGCAGTGCTACCCATTGTCCCTGTCCTGCAAACCCCTCTGTCTGCGCTTGCTGCGCAGCAAATTTCGCCACATACAACACACCTTCATCCAAAAGCAAGCGATTCAACGCCGGCGTCTCTGCATTAAAAGCATTTTTGGATACGAACTTGTATAGGTATTCGCTACGTTGATCATCTCCCATGTACACCACCACCCTCTGATCGGGAGCCAATGTCCATGCGGCATTTTCGTGTTTAAAGCGCCCTAATGCCGTCAATTTCTTTGGTGCAGAGTGCGGATCAAACGGGTCAATTTCTACAATCCAGCCAAAACGGTTGGCTTCATTTGGCTCTTGAGTCCAATCAAAGCGAGTGTCGTGCGTATCCCATTTATAGTCATCGCTAGAGACCTTGGCACTGCCTTTATAACGCTGCAGATGGGCTTGCGTGGCAGCATCTGGATACGAAACCTGATCAGACTCTTGGGCTCCTACGCCAAAGTAATCGGTAAAATTTTCTTCACAGGTCAAATAGGTATTCCATGGGGTCCATCCATTGCCACAGTTACCAAATGTGCCTTTGGCCCACGTACCGGTTGGATCCGCCGTGGTTTGCATTAAGGCATGCCCAGCCGCAGGCCCTACGACTTTCATAGGGGTGTTGGCATGGATACTGCGATTAAAGGGTGAATCGATTACAGATTCCCACTTGCCGTCGTTTAGACGAATATGAACCACGGAAGCGCCTTGGGCATGTTGGGATTTACGCACCCAGTTTTCATTCCATTTTGCGTTGCCTGGTTCCACCCCTTTGGGAAAGAAATAGTGCGGAGTGATGTATTCATGATTGGTTACTAACAAACCTTCTACACTGCTCTGCACTGTGCCTTTGGGCGCATCAATAGGAAAAAAATGCATGCCGTCATGGTTATAACCTACCTGTAATGCTTGCGCCTCACCCCCCTCACTCGCATCCCCTTTGAATTTAGGTGAATGGGTAAATAAAGGATCACCCCAGCGATTAATTACTTGGTGGTTATAGCCTTTAGGTAATGTAATAGCATCTGAGGTGGATGGGCCTAAAGGCTCAAAAGCAAATGAAATGGCCTGAGCTAAAGATGATTGCTTCGCAACGGGCGTAGTTTGAGCTGATAAAGGCGTTGCACCCAAACCTAAAAATCCAAGCGCACTGGCACCAAGGCCTGTTTTTAAAAAGCGACGCCGACCAGATAACTGATCCACCACCTCATTAAAAGACCGTGTTTGACAAGGGTTACTTGCAATATCATCCCAATCCTGCTGGCTCATGTGCATTCCTATTTGATTAAATGTCCTAGAGCAAAAATGCTCACACACTGGGTATGATGACTAAGTGGTGTTGCCTCATCATGACAAAAATATGGCATCTTTATGACAACCACTTTTTGCCAAGCCTAAACAAAAACAGCACTGCCGAAGCAGTGCTGTAGAGATCGCCCAACCTTAAACGCAATTATTGCATAGTAGAAATTCGACGTTCGACTTGTTGGCGTAATTGCTCGTCTTGTTGAATAGCCAAACTGATGCCGTTGTAGTCCTCTACAGTTAAGCCACCCTCTGTGACTTTAGACACCATCTTTTGATCCGCTTCTTGCATAAGCTGCATACGCTGATCGTCGTTATTGGCAGACTCTAACTTAGGCTGGTATTCGGCCGCAATCATAGCAACTTGCTGAGCAGCCGCTGCATATTGATCGATCTGTTGTTCGGTTGGCTGAATGATCTCAGGAGCTGGAGGAACTGCCCCGGTGGTTTGGGCAAAAGCCAGTGGTCCAGCTGTTAAGCCCATACTTATTGCAGCCGCGGCTAAGAATCCTTTAACTTTTCCTGTCATTTCAGTTTCTCCTTTAATGATTAGGGTAGTTACTATCATGAGCCAAGAGCAGGAGCCCTTCAAGTTACGAGGCGTTAAAGGCTGTGAGCTTGTATAAATAAAAAAGCCGCACACATTTTGGTGTACGGCTTTTCTGAACAATAACTAACTAGTCATTATTCTGCTTTTTTACCACCGGTAAAATCGCGTGAGCGTAGGATGTCAGGCTTTAAGAAGTCTTTGTGACCGGCATTATCGTGGTCACCCAAAATCTTGCCATCCAGTTCGGTACCATACAAAGTGTGCTTGTGGAATGTATCCAAGTACATTTCACGTGTTTCTTTAATGTCACCTGTGTAACGAGGATCTTGAGGACGCTCGCGGCTATCTACGTACTGCGCAATATCCCAGGCGTCTTGGTCGGACAAGGAGTTAGGCTTACCTAAAGGCATATTGTGCTTGGTGAAACCAGCTAACGTAAAGACACGAGCAATACCCGCACCCCAGTTATAGGAGTCATCACCCCACAATGCTGGGAAAATCACCTTGTCGCCGTCTTTTTTACCTGCGCCGTCTTCGCCATGGCAAATAGCACAGTTGGCCTCGTAAGCGACTTTACCGCGTACTACATCCGGTGCATTTTCTGGCTCACCTGGACGAGGGAAACCACGACCATAGATTTTGTCTTTAGCAAACATTGGCACACCGGTAGCTAACCACTGGTGATAAAGCGATAATGCCAACATATCATCGCTACCGTACTCAAGCGGTTTACCATTCATGGAATAAGTAAAACAGCCCACAATACGTTCTTCTAGGTTATTCACATGACCATTTTTACCACGGTAAGCAGGCAAATCAATGGCGGCAGGCCACACAGGGCCACCATAAGGCATCGTGCCTTCGGCCATGTGACAGCTGGCGCAATTCATATTGTTAAATACATTTTTGCCACGCAACTGCTGGGTATTAACAAACAAGTCATGCCCACGGCGAATCGCTTCTTTCATCTTGGGATGTAAATCAGAAGCCTCTAGATCTTCCATGGTAGGAGGAATATGTACGAGCTCCTCGTCTTTAGGCATAGGCGCGCCTTGTACCATTTGACTGACGCGCTCGCGCTCCTCATCGGTAAGATCTTTGCCTAGTTTAGTGAGTGGTGCTGCGCTGGCCGTACCAAGACCAATAGCAAATACCCCTGCCACAGCAGCAGGTAGAAGTTTTTTAAAAATCATTTTCATTGTGTATCCCCTTATTCTTGACCCTTAGCTGGCTGAGCCGCTAACCATGCCGATACAGCAGCAATATCGTTATCGTCCATGCGCTTGGCAATGGTCGCCATTAACTCTTGGGGATCGTTCTTGCGTGTACCGTCTTGCCACGCTTTAATTTGCTGAGCAATATAACTTGGGTGTTGACCTGCTAATGCGGGAAACACCGATCCATTACCTTGGTTGCCCACACCATGACAGGTCGTACAGGCAACAATATAACGGCTCCAATCGCCGTGAGTGGCAAGCTTTTCACCGTGGCTTAGCACGGCTTCGTCCACGGCTGGAGGCGTGGCTGCTTTAACGGGCAAGCTTGCGTAGTAGGTTGCCACATCAACCATTTGCTCGTCATTTAACATGTTGGCAAAAGCTAACATCGATGCATTATTACGTGAGCCGTCTTTGAATGCTTTTAATTGGGCTACGATGTAATCGCGGTCTAATCCAGCTAAACGTGGCCATGATTCCCCACCAGGTATATTCATGCCACTGCCATCGGCTTGATGACAAGCTACACAGGTCGCAGAGCCAGCTTTACCACGCTCAATGGCTTCAGCATCTAGCTCTTCTGCCCATGCAGAAGACATGGCCGCTGATAGGCCCACCGCTGCCATTAAACTGGCAAGCGGAAGTCGAGAAAATTTGTTTCGAGTCATATCCAAACTCACTAAAGAGTATTAACAAACGCTAGAGTGCGCCCCATACAATTAAATTTTATATGCTTATTACTATTTAGCCAAATGGAATACCCAAATATGCCAAAATCTTTCTAAATATACGGGTTTGTGCCTAGTCATCGTGGCATCACGGCCGCGGACTACATATAAATTAAACTTTTATTACCTTTGCTTCACTTTCAACAAGCACGCTCTGAACTGGTGAACAAATCGCGATGGCGGCTCACCTAAGCTAAACCGCATGCGTATTACACCTTTGACGCTTATATTTAGTCGCTTTTTGCTCTCATGCATGGCTTTTTAATTTAAGCTATTCAATTTCTCTTTATCGACTTACTATGCGGTAATTTCTTGTAAGACAGACCCCTTCGCGACTGTTATGAAACCTTCTTTATCCTTCCCATCATTTAGCGCCGGTTTTCTGGCTGTTTTAGTCGGTTATACCAGCTCCATTGCCATCGTGTTACAGGCAGCTCAAAGCGCTGGTGCCTCTGCAACCCAACTTAATTCCGCCATGCTGGTATTGGGTGTAGGGGTGGGCGCAGGCACTATCTTGCTTTCTTTATTAACGCGTGTGCCTATTTTGTTGGCTTGGTCCACACCTGGCGCTGCCCTACTTGCCACCTCGTTGCATCAGTATTCTTACGCCGAAGCCATAGGCATTTTTATTTTTGCTTCTGCACTCATGGTTTTAGTGGGAGTGAGCGGCTTATTTCATCGTTTTAGCCGATGGATTCCCCCCCATCTAGCGGCCGCTATGTTAGCTGGTATTTTGGTGCATTTTGGTATTGCGCTTTTTAATGTGGATAAAAGTGCCCAGCTGCTTGTGGGTGTAATGCTCTTGGCCTATTTAATAGTTCGTTGGGTTTGGCCGCGTCTGGCAATTATTGCCACCTTGACTGCCGGCATTCTTTTTTTAAGTATTCAAGGCGCATGGCATAGCGAAGCCATCAGCTGGCACTGGGCCGTGCCCGCTTGGCAAAGCCCTGTTTGGAACAGTTCAGCTCTGTTAGGGGTGGGGCTGCCTTTGTTTTTAGTTACGCTTAGCTCTCAAAATTTACCCGGTGTGGCAATGATTCAAAGCTTTGGTTATCAGCCGCGTCTTTCTCCCATTATTACGGCAACGGGGCTACTCGGAGTAGTGCTAGCCCCTTTTGGTGGTTTTGCCTATAACCTAGCCGCCATCTCCGCCGCCTTATGCCTAAGCCCAGAGGCTGACCCCAATCCCCAGCAGCGTTACAAGGCGGCAGTGTTTGCTGGCGGCTTATACATACTGTGTGGATTGTTAGGTGCTACGATTATTGGTATTTTTTATGTATTGCCTGCACCGTTTATTACCGCTTTAGCGGGCATCGCATTAATTAGTACACTGAGCCAAAGCTTTGCTAGTGCTTTTGAAAAAGAAAGCCAGCGAGAAAGTACGCTGTTCACCTTTTTGGTTACCGCTTCAGGTTTGAGTTTTTTTAATGTAGGTAGTGCATTTTGGGGATTGGTGTTGGGTTTGTTGATTCATTATGCCCGACCACGCACATCAGCTTAATCTGCCCCACTATTCCTATTCGCTAAAATTCTACTGTAATAGCCAAGCCACAGATTTATGCAGCATTAACTGTTTTATCTGCCTTCTCTACTCGTAGACCCAACAGATAAAAAAACGGCACCCATCAATGGGGTGCCGTTTTCTTGCCTAAGACAAAAGGAATTATTTTCCTTCGAGGAAGGACTTCAGTTTGTCAGCTCGGCTGGGGTGACGTAATTTACGTAAGGCTTTGGCTTCAATCTGACGAATACGTTCACGCGTTACATCAAACTGTTTACCGACCTCCTCAAGGGTTTGGTCAGTGCTCATTTCAATACCAAAACGCATGCGTAACACTTTGGCCTCGCGCGGAGTTAAAGAGTCCAGCACGTCTTTTACTACATCACGCATTGAGCCATGCAAAGCAGAGTCAGAAGGCGACACCGTATTGGTGTCTTCGATAAAGTCACCTAAGTGGGAATCATCATCGTCACCGATGGGTGTTTCCATAGAAATAGGCTCTTTAGCGATTTTCAGAATCTTGCGTACACGATCCTCGGGCAAGTCCATCTTTTGTGCCAAGGTAGCTGGATCGGGCTCTACCCCTGTTTCCTGCAAAATTTGGCGATTAATGCGGTTCATTTTGTTGATGGTTTCAATCATGTGAACCGGTATACGGATGGTACGTGCCTGGTCAGCAATAGAACGAGTAATAGCCTGACGAATCCACCAAGTAGCATAAGTAGAGAACTTGTAACCACGACGGTATTCAAATTTATCCACCGCTTTCATCAAGCCAATATTGCCCTCTTGGATAAGATCCAAAAACTGCAAACCACGATTGGTGTATTTTTTCGCAATAGAAATCACCAAACGTAAGTTAGCTTCGGTCATATCGCGCTTGGCTTTACGCGCTTTGGCCTCACCGTTCAGCATGCGCTTGTTAGCGTCTTTGAGGTCAGTCAAAGGCAAGACCACACTGGCTTGAATCTCAAGAAGTTTTTCTTGAATTTCGTGAATAGCTGGTACATAACGCTCGAGAATTTCTGCATACGGCGGGTTTGAGGCTAGCTCGTTAGTTACCCAATCGAGATCTGTTTCGTTGCCAGGGAAACTCTTGATAAAGTGTGAACGAGGCATTTCAGCACGTGTTACACAGATTTGTAGAATTTCACGCTCTAAAGCACGAACTTCGGCCACACGCTCACGCATGGTATCGGCTAGCTTTTCCACCATTTTGGCAGTAAAGCGAATACCCATGAACTCGTTAAGAATATTTTCTTTGGCTTGGATATACCCTGGACTGCGATAACCTTCGGACTCGAATGCCACACGCATTTTCTCAAACCACTCTTGAATTACATCAAATTTTTTGAGTGATTTGGTGCGTAAGTATTCAAGCTGTTTGCTGCTCATACCACCAGCCGGACCCTCATCGTCTTCGTCAGTAACACCTGAGCCCGCGTATTCCTCGCCATCGTCGTCAATTAGGCCATCAACGACCTCATCAATACTGAGCGACTCGTTGCGTACCTCGTTGATGTAGGCCAAGACCTCGTTCACTGTGGTTGGACACGCTGCAATTGCCATAACCATGTGCTTGAGACCGTCCTCGATGCGTTTGGCAATTTCAATTTCACCCTCGCGAGTTAATAGCTCGACGGAGCCCATTTCACGCATATACATGCGGACTGGGTCTGTAGTACGACCAAAATCAGAATCAACGGTGGTTAATGCGGCTTCGGCCTCGTCATCGACGTCATCATCGCTAGATGCAAGCGGTGCGTTATCGCTCATGAGCAAGGTTTCAGCGTCAGGAGCCTGATCGTAAACCGAAATGCCCATATCGCTGAACGTGCCAATAATGCCATCAATGGCCTCGGCATCCACCAAGTCATCTGGTAAATGGTCGTTAATTTCACCATAGGTGAGATAACCACGCTCTTTACCGAGCTTAATTAAGGCTTTGAGACGATTACGACGGGCTTCTTGTTCTTCGGGGGTGAGCTGACCACGTGCACCAAATACGTCGCGTGCACCGCGCTTAGAACCTTTTTTGACCGGTTTTAAGTCTGGAATGACCTCATCACCCTCTTCGATGTGATCGTCATCATCAAAGGTAGTGGTTTTAGCAGGACGGCCACGGCGAGCAGCTGGTGCATCAGCCGATTTTGCCACTGCTTTTTTAGCCGCCTTTTTAGCGGCTTTCTTTACGGCCTTTTTCACCGCTTTTTTCGCTACAGTGCTGACCTCGTCATCAGCTGCATCATCTACCGCCTCAGCTGGAGCTGCTTTTTTTGCTGCTACTTTTTTGACAGCTACTTTCTTGACCGCTTTTTTAACTGCTTTTTTTGCCGCTTTTTTGGCTACGGCAGTGTCTTGCGATTCGTTAAGTGCTGCGTCGACGTTGACAGAGGTGCTGTCCGAATCGGAAGCTGCTGCCATCGTTACAGAACGAGTTGTCGCTTTCTTGCCAGTCGATTGAGTCATATTGAATCCCATTGACGCAAAACACCGTAACGGTGTGAAGTTAACTGAATAACACCGCCCTCTTTAAAAGTAAAACAAACGTATAAACCCATGTTGCGACTTATCATTTCAATCCTTGTCTCTGTTCACAAGGTCATTTACTGCAATCAGTGGTTTTATCCGTCTGAGATATCAAGCCAACTCGGCCTTTTAAAGCGCGTAATTATTCCTTAAAAATCGTAGCACAAGGCTATAAGCTTGTGCTAAACCTACTATTTTACTGTAGTTAAACAGATGGTGCAGTATGCAACTGCGCTAAACGTCGGCTTAGGTCTTGATAGCGTTGCCTAGAGGCTGCATCAGGCAGCCCTGCCGCAACCAATGCCGACTGCTCATGCTTAATTACATCAATCTCGACCCGCCGCAGCGCCCCATCCCACTCGGCTTGGAGCTTCAGGTTTTCATCGTCTGTGATGAGCTCGGCCGTTACACCATGCAATACATGGGCTAACTCAGAGTCTGGATCAACTGCTTGTAGCAAGGCTGCAATATGCTGCGCCTGCGTTTCATGTACCAAAACAATAAGCTCGTGCACTAAGACTAAGGTGGGGCTTTGTACAATAATTTCAAGAGCTTCGTGGCTAACACTCTGGGCTAATCCAGGTTGCGAAGCCAATAAAGTCAATAAACGTTTTGCTATAGGCGTAACAGTGCGCGACTTTGATCCAACGCCATGTCCAGACCGGGGCTGCTGAGATACAACACGCCGCCCGCGCCCGCGCGCTGCAGTTATATTAGAATCTGATGGAACCGTGTTTTCATGCGCCGCGGGGGCAGAAAACGCCGCCTCATCACGACGCACGGCTGCATTAGACTGGTTCTGCAACAAACGTAGTTGCAACTCATCTGCGGTTAAACGCACCAACTGAGCAAACTCATGCTCAATCTGAGTGCTTAATGTACAGTCGGATAGGGCACTAAGCAAAGGTAATGCCTCGTGCACACACGCGGCTCGCCCTTCCGCCTCATTCAAATTATGACGCGCGCTTAGCTCATCCAACATGAATGTGGATAAAGCGGCAGACTGTTTGGCCTGCTCACGAAAAGCATCCGCCCCAAACTCTTTTACATACGAGTCTGGATCGTGCTCTGCTGGTAAAAACAAAAACCGCATCGACACGTCATCGCGTAACTGAGGCAAACAAGTAGTCAGTGCCCGCCACGCCGCACGTCGACCCGCTTTATCGCCATCAAAACAAAAAACGATGCGATCACTAGCTCGCATCAGATGACGAATATGGTGTTCAGTAGTGGCTGTGCCTAAGGTGGCTACAGCATTATTCAGACCTTGTTGCGAGAGGGCGACTACATCCATATAGCCTTCAACCACTGTCACAAAGCCTTCTTGACGAATACCCTGTCTGTTCTCCCATAAACCATATAGCTCATGGCTTTTAGAAAACAACGGGGTTTCGGGGGAATTCAGGTATTTAGGTTCACCAGGGGCAATTAAGCGTCCACCGAATGCAATCACATCACCTTTGCGATTGCGGATGGGGAACATAATACGCGCTCTGAAGCGGTCATATCTTCGCCCATCCTCGGCTTCTATCACCAACCCTGATTCAACTAATAATGGTTCTTCGTAATTGGGATACACCCGCGCTAAATCACGACGATCGGCATTTGACCAACCTAAACCAAAACGCAAAGCGGTCTGACCCGTTAAGCCTCGGTTTTTTAGGTATTCTTGAGCAGGTTTATGCAGTTTTAACTGTCGCAGATAATGTTCCTGCGCCGCATCAAGAATTTGTTGGTGTTGCGAACGTTGCTCTTTGCGTTGTTGATCCGCAATACGTTGACGTGGAGAGCGATCAGATTCGGGCACAGTTAAACCGACCTCGCTAGCTAATGAGCGAACGGCCTCGGGGAAGTTAGCCCCGGTGTGTGCCATCAAAAAACTGATAGCGCTACCATGAGCCCCGCACCCAAAACAATGGTAAAACTGTTTGGAGGGACTGACTGTAAAAGATGGAGATTTTTCGTTATGAAAGGGACATAGGCCAATAAGATTGGCCCCACCCTTGCGTAACTGTACGTAGCGCCCAACGACATCTACAACATCGACACGCGCTAGCAGTTCCTGAATAAAACTATCAGGAATCAATACAAACGCGGAGGCAACTGTTGGCTGCGGATACGTTTGTAGTGACGTTTAACAGCAGCAGCACGTTTACGCTTGCGCTCAGCAGTCGGTTTTTCGTAGAATTCGCGTGAACGTAATTCGGTCAATAAACCAGTTTTTTCAATGGTGCGCTTAAAACGGCGCATTGCGACCTCGAAAGGTTCGTTTTCTTTCAGGCGAACAATTGGCATGTACTTTTGAAGCCTTGTGTAAAAAATTAAACAATTCGTGCAGACACAATGCATGCACGATACGAAAAATAGGGTTAGACTCTGATACTAGCACGATTAAGTCCTAGTAGTCAAAATCAATCACCCTGCTTGGTGCTCTTGCCCTTGCGTATCCACGCCTCTAGCTGCGAAGGACGAATGGTGTCATAGTCCTCGAAGGGTTGATGAATCCAAGGGTTAGTTGGCAGCTGCTCTACGTAGTAGTCAGGAGTCACTGTAGAGTGCCCTTTCCACCACAGTACACCAGTGCGCAATTCGGTGATAGCAGGAAATTGAGTACGCAAATGATCACGCACGCGCTTGAAAGTCATCCCTGTATCAACCATGTCGTCAATCAGCAACACATTACCATCTAATGTGCCGCGGGTAATGGTGATAAACTGGGCAATATCCAAGCTGCCTTGCTCGGTACCAGCGGCCTCACGGTAGCTGCTGGTTGCTAAAATGCCTAATGGCACATCGTAAATACGCGAAATCACATCCCCTACGCGCATGCCGCCACGGGCCAGACAGACAATTTTGTCAAACTTCCAGCCTGACTCGTGTACCTGCAAAGCGAGTTTCTCGATTAATTCGTTGTACTGATCCCAGCTGACCCACAGGTCGCTATCAGTGTTGGGGGGCAGACTCATAGCCGATCCTAACTATTTGATGAACTGAAGTATGGTGCATAATGTTAAACCAATCTTCCCCATATGGAAAGACAGCACCAAAACAAAAGCGGCCCATAGGCCGCTTTGTTACACATAAAACCTGTTAGGCTTTATTTTGTGAAGGGGTCACGCAAGACAATTGTCTCATTGCGATCAGGCCCAGTAGACACCATATCAATGGGCACCTCGCACACCTCGGCTATACGCTCTAGATAACGTCGTGCGTTAACAGGTAGTTTATCGTATTCCGTAATTCCAACGGTAGACTCGGTCCAGCCTGGCATTTCCTCGAGCACTGGCTCGGCCTCGGCTACTGCATCCGCGCCATAGGGAAGCACATCAAGGAATTCACCTTTGTAGCGATAACCCACGCCAATTTTAATGGTTTCCAAGCCGTCCAACACATCGAGCTTGGTAACACATAACCCAGTGATGCCATTTAGCATTACGGTACGCTTCATGGCAGCGCCATCAAACCAACCACAACGACGTGCACGCCCTGTTACGGAGCCAAACTCTTTACCCACTTCGGCCAAACGAGTACCAATCTCATCATGAAGCTCGGTGGGGAATGGACCTGAACCCACGCGCGTGGTGTAGCACTTCGCAATACCTAACACGTAGTTTAACTGCTGCGGACCTACACCTGAACCTGCTGAGGCAGCACCGGCCAAGCAATTGCTGCTTGTCACATATGGGTAAGTACCATGGTCTATATCAAGCAAAGCGCCCTGCGCACCCTCGAACAACAGCTTATGCCCTGCTTTGGAGGCTTGGTATAAGTGATTGGTCACATCGGCTACCATTGGCTCTAAGGCTTCGGCGTAACGCACTGCTTGCTCTAAAACCAACCCAGCATCAACCGTATCTGCATGAAGATAGTTTTTCAACACAAAGTTATGGTAATCCAAGACTTCGATTAGCTTTTCTTCGAATAAAGGCAAGTCGTAGAGGTCTTGGACACGTAATGCACGTCGTGCCACTTTGTCTTCATAGGCAGGACCAATACCACGCCCTGTCGTACCGATTTTTTTATCGGGACTTTTTTGGGCTTCACGCGCCTGATCTACGGCAATGTGATAAGGCAAAATTAAAGGACAAGCAACAGAAATCTGCAAGCGCTCGCGCACGTTAACGCCAGCAGACTCTAACTCGTTAATTTCGGTTAAAAGAGCCTCGGGGGACAACACCACGCCATTGCCAATATAGCAGGTGACATGATCATGCATGATCCCAGAGGGAATTAAACGCAAAACGGTTTTGTGACCGTTAATCCATAAGGTATGACCGGCATTATGACCGCCTTGAAAGCGTACTACACCCTGAGCTGACTCGGCGAGCCAGTCTACGATCTTGCCTTTACCTTCGTCACCCCACTGGGTGCCAATCACCACAATGTTTCTGTTCATGTTACGTATCAATTAAAAAGGGCCGGATGTCTCTGGCCAGTTAATAGCTAAAAACTTGAAAATACGCTGCAACTACGCCTATAAAGGCCGTACCTGCCATTGTCCATCGATAGAAACAAGCTCTCTGTCAATGATGAACTCGTCTACCACTGGAGACTGGTCAGGCAACATTTGAATTACAACTTCACCCGACTCTCGTAAGCTATCTAGCTTGGCCTGCAAAGCGCCATCTACGCCCCATGGGGCACGAATAGCGAATACCGCTTGTGGTGCAGGCAAGCCAGCTGATAGCTTGCGTAAATCCATACTAAAACCCGTAGCAGGACGCTCACGACCGTACATTTTTCCAATGCCGTCGTAACGTCCACCACGGACCAATGCATCATGCCAGCCATCGGCATAAATACAAAAAACCACGCCTGTGTGGTAGCTAGAGCTACCTCCCATATCTGCCAAATCAACGGTTAAGTGATGCCCGTCTAGCGCCTCGACCAATGTTTGAAGCTGATCTAACGCAACACTAATGCTGGCCTCGTTAGGCAAGGTGGCGCGGGCTTTGCTGATCACAGCATGCGCCTCGCCATAAAGTGCGCACAAATGAAGCAGCGCTTGTAGGCTTTCTGTTTGCTTAGAGCCAAGCTGGCGATGCAGCTCAATCAAACCAGGAATGTCTTTGGCACTGAGCAGATCAAAAATGCTTTCCGCATGTGCGATAAGAGCTGGGTCAGTATGAATAATAGCTGACCCAATCGCTGGCACGTTTAAATCCAGACGGGCATTTTTAACACCGGCACGAGCAACACTGGCTAAGGCCAAATGAATAATTTCAATGTCTGCTTCGACCCCAGCATACCCAAAGATTTCGGCACCAATCTGCAATAGCTCGCGATCGGCTAATAAACCCTGTGGGCGCGCATGCAACACAGAACCGCAGTAGCACAAACGCGTTACGGTTTGACGGTTTAATAAGTGGGCATCAATGCGAGCAACCTGCGGGGTAATATCAGCGCGTATTCCCATCGTGCGGCCAGAAAGCTGATCAACGACCTTGGTAGTGCGTAAATTCAGTTTAGTCCCGGACACAGCCTGCAACGATTCGAGGTATTCAGCGATGGGCGGTGCCACCTGCTCAAACCCATAAGTACGGTATAAGTCCAACAAGTAACGACGTAACTCTTCGATACGACGTGCTTCGGCTGGTAGCACATCCGCCAAACTTTCTGGCAGTAACCAATTTGACATAAGAATAGCCTTCGCTTTTTCTATGTTAAGGCAGTACAAAAAAAAAACGACTTGGTTGGCGTAAGCCTTCCAAGTCGTTTGCGATATGGTGTAAAAACTTACACACTAGTATATACGAAGCAATTCGAAATAGCCAAGCCTAAAGCGCTTGGCCTCGTATTAATTCGCTGGCTGTGCCTCGTCGCTCTTCCAGAAACGGAAGAACTCAGACTCAGGACTAATCACCAAGGTATCGTTGCTAGTGCCAAACGCGTTGCGGTAGGCCTCTAGGCTACGATAGAAGCGATAGAACTCTGGGTCTTTGGAGTACGCTGTGGCATAAATATCTGCTGCCTCAGCCTCTCCCGTACCGCGAATGGCCTCGGCTTCAGCATAAGCATCAGCAATAAGCTCCTCGCGTTGACGATCGGCTTCAGCACGAATACGTTCACTTTCTGCGGCACCCGTAGCGCGTAAGCGGTTGGCTTCTTGTTTACGCTCGGCTTCCATACGACGGAATACCGACTCGGAAATTTCAGGCGCAAAATCAATACGACGTAAGCGCACGTCAACCACACGCACCCCTAAGGCTTCGGCACGTTTTTGCACTGACTCCAATACCTCGCGCATAATCGCATCACGCTGATCAGAGACTACCTCTTTTACAGTGCGAACGTTAACCGCCGCGTTGAGCGCATCACGAATTTGAGCCTGAAGACGCTCAATAGCACCACGGTCCGACGCACCAAACGTAACGTAGAACAGACGTGGATCATCAATACGCCACTTCACGTAAGAATCAATCAAAAGGTTTTTCTTTTCTGCGGTTTGAATACGTTCGGGTTCTTTGGACTCGATGGTTTGCAAACGCTTATCTAGAAAAATCACGTTTTGGAATGGCGGCGGTAATTTGAAATACAACCCAGGGCTGGTCACACTTTCTTTGACCTCCCCCAGCGCAAACACCAGCGCCATATCACGCTCTTTAACAACAAATAGTGAAGAAGACAGCACCGCTAGAGCTATAGCCAATGCGATCAGAGCAGGAAACAGACGTTGCATCATGACCTCCTAGCGGGAATAAGGTGAATAAGGGTTAGACAAATTACCTAAGTCGCTAGAGCTAGGTAACGGCGTAGTGCGCGTGTTGGTTGGACGCGGTGTACTGGCCGGACTGGGTGAACTAGAGTTGCTGCTTGAGTCCGACGCAGCGCCTGCCGCTGCAGCATGCTCTGGGTTAGAGCTACGTGCAGCATCGCGAGCTACGTTTTTTGTCACTTGATCTAAAGGCAAGTACAACATGTTGTTGTTCTTGCTATCTACCATCACCTTGTTCGTTCTGGACAGAATATCTTCAAACGTACTGATGTAGAGACGATCGCGCATGATACCCGGTGCTTTAGCGTACTCAGTTACTATGCTATCGAAACGCGCGCTATCACCTCGGGCATCACCCAAGACTTTAGCTTTGTACCCCTCGGCTTGTTGCAACATACGTGCCACTTGACCGCGGGCCTCGGGCAACACTTTATTAGCGTAGGCATTCCCTTCGTTAATCTGACGCTCACGATCCTGACCGGCCTTGACGGCATCGTCAAAAGCGGCTTGAACCTGTTCGGGCGGCTGCACGTTTTGAATCGCTACGGTACTGATTTGAATCCCTGTTTTGTAACGGTCTAAAATGCGCTGAGCGAGCTCCTGAACCTCGGAGGCCACTTCAGTACGACCGGAATACAACACAAAGTCCATAGGTTTACGGCCAACAATTTCCCGCATAGCGGTCTCTGAGGCTTGGCGTACCGACTCGTCTGGGTTCACGGTATTAAAGAGGTAATCAGGTGCACCGTTTGGCTCTAGGCGATACTGCACCACAAACTGCACATCCACAATACTTTCATCCGCAGTTAGCATCAGAGACTCGGGCAGCACCTTATTGCGTGAACTGCCTCGGAAACCCACCTCAAACGTGCGTAACTGAGCAATGTTTACCTCTTGGTGATGCTCAATAGGACTAGGCAAACGCCACTGCAAGCCCGGATTTAAGGTTTTGATATATTTACCAAAACGGGTTACTACAGCGACCTGACCCTCTTGGACAATCACAAAGCCAGTGGCTAACCAAAAGCCAATGACTAGAATCATGAGGCCCGCAAATAATTTAGGAGAACCTTTAGGCATTTTAATTGGCGGCCTATTTCCACCTGTAGGTGGGGGGGGTTGACCGCCTCCTCCTTTTTTACCAAACATAGACCCTAAGCGCTTATTAAAGTCGCGCCACACCTCGTCCAAATCGGGAGGAGAGTCTTGGTTATCAGGACGGCGCGGTGGTTGATTTTGATTACCACTCCCTTTGTTGTCACGCCCCCAACCGGGATCATTTAAGTTATAAATTTTCGTCATGGAATGTATTACTTTCCAGTGTTTGACCTGACTCAACAATTGCTGTGCGCAAGTCGTCTAAACCAGCTCTTTCTAGAGCGCTGACAAAAACTCGCACAATACGCCCATGTTCATCACGCTCTAAGCGTGGTGTGAGCCCTGCGGAGTCAATTTTGTTATAGACCAAAATGGTCGGCACTTGGTCGGCACCGATATCGGCTAAGACCTTATTCACCTCGTGAACTTGTTCGTCTTTTTGTGGACTGGATGCATCCACCACATGCAAAAGTATATCTGCATGAATGGTTTCTTCAAGTGTGGCCCTAAAGGCAGCAATGAGAGTAGGTGGTAAATCGCGTATAAAGCCAACGGTATCCGATATCACAACCTGCCCTGCTCCTTCGATCCATACTCGTCGCGTAGTGGTATCTAGCGTAGCAAACAACTGGTCGGCCGCAAATGCCCCAGCCTGAGTCATTGCATTAAATAATGTCGATTTGCCGGCGTTGGTATAACCCACTAATGATACGTTAAGTGTCTTGCCGCGCATGCGGGCACGACGCTGCGTTTGACGCTGACGATTTAATTTCTCTAAACGCTCACGTAATTTACGCACTTTAATACCGATCATTCGGCGGTCTAACTCAAGCTGTGATTCGCCCGGGCCTCGAATACCGATCCCACCTTGCTGACGCTCGAGGTGAGTCCACATTCGTGTTAGTCGGGTTGATAAATGCTGCAACTGAGCTAGCTCGACTTGAAGCTTGCCCTCGTGGCTTTGCGCGCGTAACGCAAAAATATCCAAAATTAGCAACACACGGTCTACCACACGTCGCTTAAACTCGCGCTCGAGGTTGCGTTGCTGGGCAGGACTAAGCGCTTGGTCAAATAAAATGACTTCGGCTTCGTATTGATCGGCTAATAATACGGCTTCTTGGAGTTTACCTTTTCCAATAAACAAAGCAGCATCAGGCCGTTCGCGCTTTACAACCACTGTGCTTACAATTTCAGCACCAGCCCCTTGGGCTAGCATATGAAACTCTTCGGCATGTGCTTCGTAATCCAGCTCGCCCATGTTGACACTAATAATCAGCGCTTTCATGGGCTACTCCTACAAAAAAACAAATGCCCGCTCGACGCAAAATGCGTCTGAGCGGGTATGCAAAAGGAAGTGCTCAACAATTTATTCAGTGTCTTCGTCCGCCTTGAGGTTAACAGGACGCGCCGGAACCACTGTAGAAATGGCGTGTTTGTACACCATTTGTGTGACCGTGTTGCGTAATAGCACAACATACTGGTCAAAGGATTCGATTTGGCCCTGAAGTTTAATGCCATTTACAAGGTAAATAGAAACAGGAATATGTTCCTTGCGTAGGGCGTTTAAAAATGGGTCTTGTAGTATTTGCCCTTTATTACTCATTGGCTAGGCTCCAATTTATGTTGTTATCTGAATTAGTTTTAATCAATTAGTGTAGAGTGTTTTTACTATACCACCCCACCAGCCAAGCTTGGCCTTTTCAATTAACTAGGCACTTAGTATTTCACGTACTGCTGTAAGTAGTGTAGCGCATTGCTCGGGGGTTCCGATGGTTATACGCAAAAACTGTTCAATTCGTTCTTGTTTAAAATGCCTTACTAAGATCTGGCGCTCACGCAATGTATGATGAAGATGAGCAGCATCGAACTTGGGGTGCGAAGCAAAAACAAAATTGGTCTTTGATGGCAGAACAGTAAAGCCTAAGGCCTGTAAGTCTTTTGTAAGTTTATCCCTGCTCGCGATAATAGCCAAACGTTTTTCATTAAAATAGGCTCTATCTTGGACAGCAGCTAAAGCACCGGCTTGAGCTAAGGTATCTAGCGGGTACGAATTAAAGCTGTCTTTAACGCGTTGTAATCCCACCACAATAGCAGCGCTAGCTACCGCGTAGCCTACGCGCAAGCCAGCTAGGGCATAGGATTTGGACAACGTGTGAATCACCACAATATTGTCAAACTGCCCTAACAGTGCAATTGCACTGTCTGCACCAAAATCCACATACGCTTCGTCAACCACTACCGCACTGTCTGGGTTAGCTTGTGCTATTTCAGCAATTTGCTCTAAAGACAACGCAATGCCCGTCGGCGCATTAGGGTTAGCAAAAATAATAGCGGCTGGCTTAACGGAGCGTGGACGCGTGTAGTCTTCGACCTGAATCGTAAAATCCTCGGCCAAGGGCTGAAGCTCGTAGGGCACCTTGAAATACGCACAGTAAGTCTTGTAAAAACTATAGGTGATATCCGGCATTAACAAAGGACGGCCGTCACGCAAGAACAAGGTATTAAAAACATGTGCTAGGACTTCATCTGAGCCATTGCCTAGAAACACCTGTTCGGGCTGCACCTGATGCAACTCAGCAATAGCGCGCTGTAGCTCTGCACTTTCTGCTGAAGGGTAGAGTCGTAAGTCGGCTTGGTTTTTTGCCGCAATGGCCTCGAACACTTTGGGCGAAGGCCCATAAGCATGCTCGTTTGTGTTCAGCTTCAACATCTTTTGCTGAGGCTGCTCGCCTGGCACATAAGGCTCCAAGGCGTGAATGTGATCACTCCAAAAACGACTCAATTACTTATCCTCCACATAGGGATTGCGTGATGATTTCAGCTCGACACGCATTGGGGTGCCTTCGAGATCGAAGGCCTCACGAATTCTACCCTCAAGGTATCGTTTGTAGCTATCTGACACCGCCTCTAGGCCACTGCCATGAACCACCACAATGGGTGGGTTTTGCCCACCTTGGTGTGCATAACGCAACTTGGGACGGAAAATACCTTTTCGAGGCGGCTGCTGCTGCTCGACGGCATCATGAATAATGCGAGTTAAACGTGGCGTAGGCATACGACGGTAAGCCGCAGCGTGAGCAGCTTTGACCGCGCGCATCACATGACTAATGCCTTGTCCTTTAAGAGCCGAAATCGTGCTGACTTTAGCAAAATCTAAGAAGCGCAATTTACGGGCATACTCACGTTTGGCCCATTCACGTTTGTAGCTATCGAGATCATCCCATTTATTGATAGCCACCACCAATGCCCGACCAGACTCCAGAATAAAGCCTGCAATGCTGGCGTCTTGGTCCGAAATTTCCGTTGAGGCATCAAGCATAAGCAGCACCACATTTGACGCTTCGATGGCTTGTAAGGTCTTAATCACAGAAAATTTTTCTATGGTTTCAAAGACCTTGCCACGTTTACGTAAACCTGCAGTGTCAATTAATGTGTATGGCGTGCCTTTGTAGTCGAACTCGATCTCAATCGCATCACGAGTCGTACCAGGCATATCAAAAGCAATAACCCGCTCTTCCCCCATTAGGGCGTTAATAAATGTGGATTTACCCACATTCGGCCGCCCTACAATGGCGAGTTTAATGCGGTGTTTGACCCCCGTTTCTTCGGGTGCGTCTGGATCAAACTCGGGCTCTGCTTCGGCTTCGGGCTCGGGAATGCAGGCCAAGGCGGCCTCGATTAAATCGACAACGCCGTCACCATGAGACGCTGAAATAGTATGAGCCTCGCCTAAGCCCAGCTCATGAAACTCGAGACCCGCCGTACCATAACGCATGCCCTCGGCTTTATTGATAGCTAATATAACGGGCTGACCACTGCGACGCAGTTGGTTAGCAATATCAAAATCAAGGCGGTTAAGGCCTTCACGAGCATCAACCAAAAAGATAATTACATCCGACTCGGCAATGGCTTGTTCGGTTTGGCGTGCCATTTCACGCACAATACCGTCTTTTACAACGGGCTCAAACCCGCCTGTATCCACAATCAAATAGGGACGTGAACCAACACGACCTTCGCCATAATGGCGGTCTCGAGTCAGACCCGGAAAATCAGCCACTAGCGCTTGGCGCGATCGAGTCAGGCGATTGAATAAGGTAGATTTACCTACGTTGGCACGCCCAACTATAGTGACTACAGGTTTAAAAGCAAGGCTTTTCAATTGACATCAACCAATACTAAATTACCATTGCCGCTTTGTACTAGCACCCCGAAAGGTGTGCTAACTAAAGGCGAAACAATAGCCCCCGAACCAACGCCAACCCGACCTAGCAGACGACCATCGCTTCGAGATAAAAAATGAACATAGCCCTGGTAATCGCCCACGGCCACTTGATTATGAATTACAGCAGGCCCCGATAGCTTGCGATTACGCAACGCATCCTGAGACCAAACCACAGTACCCTCTTCGAGTGCAAAAGCGGTCAACACATCGCGTTGATTAGACCCAAACACGAAACGACCATCTGAGGTTATGCCAGTCGTTGTGGAAAAATCAGTTTGCCATACTGGCACGCCGCCCTCGGATAGATCAAAACAAACAACCCGCCCTTGGTAAGAGGAGGCGCATAATAAAGGCCCTATGACGACTGGACCGCCTACTACATCGTTAATGCGCTCTAGGTCGGTCGCACCCCGCGACTGAGAAACAACGCCTTCCCATTGCACAGCACCAGAGGCTGCATCAATAAGCATTACGCGACCATTGGGCATGCCAGCAATAACAAGCCCGTCCACAATCTCCATCTTAATGTTGGTTTTTAAGGCCAAAGCGGGCCCTGGACGCTGTAGACTCCAGAGCAGCTCGCCTGAACGCACATCAAAAGCTTGAATGCGGTAATCAGAGCTGCGTACAACCACTACACCGTAACCAACCGCGGGAGGCACGTTGACTTCACTACTGGCTTTAACCTGCCAAAGCGAATTGCCGGCAGAGTCAAAAGCAAGAACTGAACCGTCTTGAGAGGCCACGGCCACAGTGGAGCCATCTGCTCCTACGCCTGCGGATAAGTGTTTGGCTGCGTTTTTGCTCCAGAGCACCTGGCCGCTTTGTAGGTCAATCTGCGAAAGCTGCCCAGATGGAGTAGCTGTATAGACTCGATCTCCGACCACTGCGGGAATGAAACCAAAGCCAGACCCTTTACCAATGGAGGTGGACCAACGGATTTGAGCCGCTGCACCCGCCTCAAAATCGACCAAAGGCGCGGGCTCAAAACGAGGGTCTTTAGCCGAAAACATAGAGCAAGCACCCAGCAAGCTAACACTTACCGCGACTGCAGCAATACGAAACAAACGACGATTCAGAAATCTAGCCATTACTTTTCCTTGCTTAACGCATCTATTTTTAACTGCACGATTTGCACATAGGCCACATCAGCCAAGGCATTGACCGCGCGCTCCCATTCTTTGCGCGCCTGCTCAAGCTGACCTTGAGCAAAGTACACATCACCACGACGATCCGCATACAAGCCCTCGTAGGCAGCTATAGGCTGTTGTAACTGCTGCAAGGCCTCGTCATAGCTACTTTGCTCTACTAAGACCCCAGCAAGACGTAGCCGAGCCACGCCTACAATTGCAGGTTCTGTTGATTGGTTAGCAACCCACTCCAGCTGCGCTTTAGCCCCATCTAAGTCACCATTTTTTTGTAAAAACTCAGCAGCAATTAATAGACCGCGGCTGGTGTAAGCCGATTTGTCGTGGTCTTTGCGTAGCGCATCGCTAGCAGCCAATAGACGAGCTTTGGATTGATCGTCATTTTGTAATGCAGCGGTTTCTAAGGCCTCAAAATACCCCATGGCTTTAGTGGCTTGGTGTTGCTCATACCACTGATAACCTCGCCAACCCAAAATGGAGGCCGCAATAACAAAAGCAATAATGACGACGCGCGTGCCATTTTTATCCCACCAATCTTTTAGCGCGTCAATTTTTTCCTGTTCTTCTAGATCATATGCCATAACGAATTAGACCTTTGCGTGTAAATAGGTGGCGAGTTGATCAAATGCAATGCTTTCCTGGGGCTGCTCCGCATCATTAGCGCGTAGCCACTTTACACTTGCGTGCTGTTGTTCTAGTTCTGACTCGCCAAGGATTACGGCCACTAAGGCACCGCTACCGTCAGCACGTTTAAACTGTGACTTAAACCCAGAAGAACCGGCATGCACGATGGTATTCAGACCTTGATCACGTAATTGCTCAGCCAAGCGCATGGCTTGACGCTGAGCAAGATCCCCTTGGTGAATAACATACACATCACACTCTGGGGTAGTTTGTTGTTCTTGGTCTTGAGAAACTAGATCAAGCAAGCGTTCCATACCAATAGCAAAACCCACAGCTGGAGCAGCTTTGCCGCCCAAAACTTCGATTAAGCCATCGTAACGACCACCACCACAAACCGTGCCCTGTGCCCCTAAACGGTCTGTAACCCACTCGAATACCGTTAAATTGTAATAATCCAATCCGCGCACCATACGTGGATTAAGCGTATAAGCAATACCCGCATCATCCAAACGAGCACACACGGCTTCGTAATGAGCCAGAGATTCTGGGCCTAAGTAATCAAATAGTTTGGGTGCGTTATTAGCCATATCTTGCATAGCAGGATTTTTTGTATCCAACACACGCAATGGGTTGGTATACATACGGCGTTGCGCTTCTTCGTCCAATATGTCTTTGTGTTGCTCTAGGTAAGCAATTAAGGCCTCGCGGTGAGCTGCACGCTCGTTGGACTGCCCTAAGGAGTTGATCTCTAGGCGCACGTCATTCAGACCTAAAAGACGCCAGAGACGCGCCAGCATAATAATTAGCTCGGCATCCACATCTGGCCCAGCAAAACCTAATGCTTCCACGTCAATTTGATGGAATTGACGATAGCGACCACGTTGAGGACGCTCGTGTCGAAATACAGGACCGATAGAATAAATGCGATGCGGTCTATCGTAGAGCATATTGTGCTCGATTGAGGCACGGACTAAGCCAGCTGTGAATTCGGGACGCATAGTGAGCTTGTCACCATTTAAAGAGTCCGTAAACGAATACATTTCTTTTTCTACAATATCAGTGACCTCACCAATACCGCGGGCAAACAGCTGCGTAAACTCCAACACTGGTGTACGCATATTGCGATAGCCATAGCTAGCTAACCACGTGCGCACAGTTTGTTCTAGTTGCTCCCATTGGGCACTTTCACCGGGGAGTATATCCTTCATGCCGGTTAGGCCACGAAGTTTTTGTACAGACTTCGACATATATCCTTTCCGTAGGCGCTGCGGCCTATTTTATAATTAAGGAGCGTACCTTTTTTGTACGTAATCCAATACTATTTGCTGAAACTCTTGTGCAATCGTATCACCTTTTAACGTGACGATTCGCTGCCCATCTACATAGACCGGCGCAGCAGGCGTTTCGCCAGTGCCAGGCAGACTAATGCCTATATCTGCATGACGGCTTTCACCCGGGCCATTTACTACACAGCCCATTACAGCGACGTTCATGGTTTCTACACCAGGGTATTGATTCTTCCATACCGGCATTTGGTCGCGCAAGTAAGCTTGAATATCATTGGCGAGTTCTTGAAACACTGTGCTGCTGGTACGACCACAGCCAGGGCACGCCACCACCATAGGGGTAAATGCACGTAACCCCATGGTTTGTAATATTTCTTGGGCTACCACTACCTCTTGACGTCTGTCACCACCTGGTTCGGGCGTTAGAGAAATACGAATAGTATCACCAATACCTTGTTGCAATAACACGGATAATGCAGCGGTGGAGGCGACAATGCCTTTGCTACCCATGCCTGCTTCAGTCAGCCCCAAGTGCAAAGGGTAATCACAACGCGCGGATAGATCTTGGTACACAGTAATTAGGTCTTGCACATGACTGACTTTACAGGACAGAATGATTTTATTCCCAGCCAAGCCTAACTGTTCAGCGCGTTGCGCATTTGAAATAGCTGAAACAACAAGCGCCTCGCGCATCACAGCCTGAGCCTCCCAAGGCTGGGCCATTTGCGCATTCTGATCCATCATTTTAGCCATAAGCTCGTGGTCTAAACTGCCCCAGTTCACACCAATACGCACCGGCTTATCGTATTTACAAGCGACTTCGATCATTTGTGCAAAGTTGTCATCGCGTCGTTTTCCGCCCCCCATATTGCCTGGGTTAATACGGTACTTGGACAACGCCTGCGCACACTCGGGGTAGTCAGTTAAGAGCTTGTGACCGTTATAGTGAAAATCCCCCACTAAAGGCACATGAATATTCATGCGGTCAAGCTGTTCGCGTATGGCGGGTACCTCTTTGGCTGCAGCAGGCGTATTCACTGTAATACGTACGAGCTCAGAGCCAGCCAAGGCTAACTCTTTAACTTGAACTGCTGTAGCAATGGCCTCTTCGGTGGCTGTGTTGGTCATGGATTGCACTACGACCGGCGCACCACCACCTACTTTAACTTGTTGCTGTTTCCACCCAATCGTGACCTGACGTGTGGATTTAGGGGCAGCAGCACCTACAGGCAAAGCGCTACGACCAGACTGCGTAAATTCAAATAAATCAATCATGAGTGAACTCTTTAAGCCAGTCAAAGATCAGCCAATTTTCAGGAATCCAGCCCTGATTTAAGGCATAAAACACCGCGACCACAATAAGCACAAGAATAACTAACCACCAACCCCATGAACGCGGTGCAGAGTCAGAATACAGTGACCTATCGCTGCTGCCCCAGTCAGCCCCTTGACGCGAATCGGTATTTAGCGCTTTAGGGGCTTGACCTTGTTGAGGCCCTAACAATGCCAACAGTGCCTCGGCATCCGTATTTAACACTCGCGCATAGCTTTTTACCATCCAGCGCAAAGGAACCCCGCTGGGTAGCGCGTCCCAATTGTCCTGCTCTAAAGCCTCAAGCTGAGGAATGGAATATTTGGTTCGAGTCGATACCTCGGTAAGGCTTAGCTGCTGCGTTTGACGCAACTCATATAAGGCCTGCCCCAAGGTTTGTGAGGGAGTCTCTAGGTCTGCACTAGAGGTGGAAGAACTCATACTCGCTCCGGTTTAATTAGAATCGTTCCTTGATTGGGTAAACGCTCGCGGATTCGAGTACGGTCACGAATATCACCCGCCAACTGCCCACAGGCGGCATCAATATCATCGCCTCGGGTTTTGCGTACTGTAGTGACTACCCCACCCTCTTGTAAACGTTGAGCGAAGTCTCGTACTGCGGCAGCTGACGAACGTTTAAGGCCAGACTGGGGGAACGGATTAAAAGGAATTAAGTTAAATTTACAACGGACTTGTTTGGCTATGTCTAATAATTGTTGAGCATGCTCGGGCTGATCGTTGATGCCATCGAGCATAATGTACTCAAAAGTAATGAAATCACGCGGTGCGTACTGCAAGTAGTTATTACAGGATGCAATGAGCTCACGCAAAGGATGTTTGCGATTCAAAGGAACAAGCTTATCGCGCAAGGCATCGTTAGGCGCATGCAAAGACACAGCCAAAGCCACTGGGCAGTCTTTAGCCAAGCGATCCATCATAGGCACTACCCCTGAGGTAGACACCGTCACACGACGTCGCGATAAACCATACGCATTATCATCAAGCATTAGCTGTAAAGCTATTAATACCTGATCGTAATTTAATAGCGGTTCGCCCATGCCCATAAAGACAATATTCGAAATATAACGATCGTCCATGACGGGCTGAGGATTTGAGCCAACGCGAGCCTGCTCTGGATTTTGGCGTAACTGGTCGCGTGCAAACCACAATTGACCAATAATTTCGGCCGCACTGAGATTGCGGTTAAAGCCTTGGTAGCCTGTAGAGCAAAACGGGCACGCAACAGTACAACCAGCTTGGCTAGAAATACATAATGTGCCACGGTCGTCTTCGGGGATATATACCGCCTCGACGGAGTTGTTTTGACCCACATCAAATAGCCATTTTCGGGTGCCATCCGCAGAGCGTTGCTCAACTTGGACCTCAGGAGTGCAAATTGAGCAGTGCTCTGCCAACTGCTCGCGAAACACGCGCGCCAAATCCGTCATCTGCTCAAAGTCGCGAATGCCGCGTTGGTGAATCCAACGCTGCAGCTGCTTAGCCCGAAACGGTTTATTACCCCATTGGGCAACCAATTCGGCTAACTGTTCGGGCGTGTGACCCATGATATTCATACGAGTTTCTGACATAATGATTTGACGTGCGGTGGAGCAATTAACAATTAGCGGCTGTGAACTTCTGTTTCAGCAAAGAAATACGCAATTTCAACAGCAGCTGTTTCAGGAGCATCGGAGCCATGAACAGCATTGGCATCAATGCTTTCTGCGAAATCAGCACGGATGGTGCCGGCAGCGGCTTCTTTGGGGTTAGTAGCGCCCATAAGATCACGGTTTTTAGCGATCGCGTTTTCGCCTTCGAGGACCTGAACAAACACAGGACCAGAGATCATGAACTCGACGAGATCATTGAAAAAAGGACGCTCTTTGTGTACAGCGTAAAAACCTTCGGCTTCGGCGCGTGATAATTGGACTAAACGACCTGCTACGATCTTTAGGCCAGCGGCCTCAAAACGAGCAATGATTTGACCGATTGCGTTTTTAGCAACAGCATCAGGCTTAATAATAGATAGGGTACGTTCAATAGCCATGTAAAATCCCAGTATAAACAAAAATAGATGTCGTGCCTGCATAGACAAATACGACAATGACAAAGAAAATGTTGTTTTTATCAAAAAAAACAATCACTTTTGATGTTTTTAAGATAGCGAAGTATTTTAACATGCCCACAGCATCATGCTGCATCTTAAAATACAGCTTTTAGACTTATATTTTTTTAATAGCGGCTTTTTGGGGCCAGCCCCCTAGATCCTGCCTTAACTCGCAACACAATGACCAACTCTTCCAATACATCTCTACTTGATCAGCTCGCCAAAAGCTTTGAACCCAAAGACATTGAAAGTCAGCGTTATGCTCAATGGGAGCAAGCCGGTTTATTTCGCAGCGGGCAGCATGTGCCTACCGCTGACGGCTCAAGCCCTGCTTTTGTGATTCAATGCCCGCCCCCTAATGTCACCGGTACATTACATATGGGGCATGCATTTAACCAAACTATTATGGATGGTTTAACGCGCTATCACCGCATGAAAGGCTTTGATACGGCATTTATCCCTGGTACAGACCATGCCGGTATTGCCACACAAATCATTGTAGAGCGCCAGCTTGATCAACAAAACATTTCACGCCACGATTTAGGACGCGAAGGTTTTGTAGAAAAAGTATGGGAATGGAAAGAGCAGTCAGGCAGCGCCATTACTCAGCAAATTCGTCGTTTAGGGTCCTCATGTGACTGGGATCGCGAATACTTCACCATGGATGAAAACCTGACTCGCGGCGTAGCTGAAACCTTTGTGCGTTTGTACGAACAAGGTCTGATTTATCGTGGCAAACGTTTGGTGAACTGGGATCCGGTGCTAGGTACTGCTGTATCAGACCTAGAGGTAGAAAGCACCGAAGAGCAAGGTCATTTATGGGAAATTCGTTATGCTCTGACCCAGCCCACAGGGGATATAACCCATTTAGTGGTTGCCACCACACGCCCCGAAACCATGCTTGGCGATGTGGCCTTAATGGTACACCCCCAAGACGAGCGCTATCAGCACTTAATTGGTCAAACAGTCATTCTGCCTTTAGTGGGTCGCGAAATCCCCATTATTGCAGATGATTACGTAGACAAAGAATTCGGCACTGGCGTTGTAAAAGTCACCCCAGCGCATGATTTTAATGATTACGCCGTGGGCGAACGGCATGGCTTAGAAAAAATCAGCATTCTTAGCCTAGACGCTAAAATCAATGAAAACGCACCTGAAAAATATCAGGGCATGGACCGTTTTGACGCCCGTAAAGTGATTGTGGACGACCTAGAGGCCATGGGTGCTCTTCAGGCTGTGAAACCGCACACCTTAATGGTACCGCGCGGTGATCGCACCAACACAGTAATCGAGCCCATGCTAACCGATCAGTGGTTCGTGGCCATGAGCAAACCCGCCCCTGAAGGCTCTATGAACCCAGGCAAAAGCATTACTGAAGTAGCGCTAGAGGTGGTTGCCAACGGTCAAGTTAAATTCGTACCTGAAAACTGGAGCACCACCTACAATCAGTGGCTAAACAACATCCAAGACTGGTGCATTTCCCGTCAACTATGGTGGGGCCATCAAATTCCAGCCTGGTATGCCGAAGACGGTACCATCATTGTGGCCCGCAACGAAGCCGAGGCCCAAGAAAAAGCCAACGCCCAAGGCATTACAGGCTCTTTACGCCGTGATGAAGACGTATTAGACACCTGGTTCTCCTCAGCTCTGGTGCCCTTTACCGATCTAGGTTGGCCTGAAAAAACCCCTGATTTAGCCAAGTACTTACCTTCTAGCATTCTGGTTACGGGTTTTGATATTATTTTCTTTTGGGTGGCACGCATGGTCATGATGAGCATGCACATGACCGGCCAAGTTCCTTTTAACACCGTCTATGTTCACGGCTTAGTGTGTGACATGGAAGGCAAAAAAATGAGTAAGTCACGCGGTAACACCATTGATCCCGTCGACTTAATTGATGGCATTGATTTAGAAACCTTAGTACAGAAACGTACTTTTGGTTTAATGAACCCTAAACAAGCCGATAGCATTGCCAAACGCACCCGTAAAGACTATCCAGACGGCGTACCTGCTTATGGTACAGACGCCTTACGCTTCACCATGGCAGCCTATGCTACTTTGGGTCGAAACATCAACTTCGATTTAAAACGATGCGAAGGCTATCGCAATTTCAACAACAAGCTTTGGAATGCCACACGCTTTGTATTGATGAATACCGAAGCCGCCATGCCGTTCGCACAGCCAGATGCTACCGCAGAATACTCCACCGTAGACCACTGGATACGCAGCCAACTCCAACGCTTAATTCAGTTAGTAGAACGCAATTTTGCCGAATACCGTTTTGATAATATTGCTAATGCTATTTACCATTTTGTCTGGGATGAGTACTGCGACTGGTATTTGGAAATGGCTAAAGTCCAAATACAACAAGGCACACCTGCACAACGTTTAGGAACCCAACGCACATTAATTGATGTGCTTGAAACCGTGTTACGTTTAGCACACCCCATTATTCCTTACATCACCGAAGAGCTCTGGCAAAAAGTCTCCCTAATAGCAGGAAAGCGTACTGCACATCAGGAACAAAGCATTAGTGTTCAAGCCTACCCCGAGTTCATCGAGGCTGAACTAAACGAGCAAGCTGAAAAAAGCGTTAACGAACTCAAAGCTCAAGTCGATGCTATTCGTGCTTTGCGTAGCGAAATGGGTTTATCGCCCTCCGAGCGCGCCCCTTTATTAGCTCAGGGCGATCAAAACATGCTGACACGGCATACCCCCTACTTAAAAGCCCTAGCTAAGCTAGCTGATGTGGAAATCCACCCTCAGCTTCCTGACTTAGGCGCTCCTGTTCAAGTAGTAGGCACTACCCAACTGATGCTGCATGTAGAGGTAGACGTAGAGGCTGAAACCGCTCGTCTTAGCAAAGAAATTGAACGTTTATCCGCTGAGATTGCCAAAGCCAATGGCAAGCTGAATAACGCTAGCTTTGTAGAGCGCGCCCCTGCAGCCGTAGTTCAACAAGAACGTGATCGCTTAGCAAGCTTCACGCAAACATTAGAAAAAATTGAGCAACAACTAATGCGTTTACGTGCTTAACTTCACCTAGCAACGCAAAAAAAGCGCCCCTTTTGGGGCGTTTTTTTTATTTTATCAAATCGCGCGGAAAGCCTCGTCGTTTAGAGCGAAGAGGACGCCAACTATTTATAGAAACTAATTCGCTATTAATCCGGCTAAAAACAACTCATCTTTTTTATCTAAAAGGCCTTGGGCGCGCGCCCGTTCAATTAGATCCGGTCTACGTAAAAGGGTAAGCCGCAATGATTGCTCTCTGCGCCAACGTTCTATGTTTTTGTGATTACCTGATTTAAGCACATCAGGGATAGGCATGCCATTGTAGATCTCTGGGCGCGTGTAATGTGGACTGTCCAATAGCCCATCTAGACCCACATGAAATGAATCGCAAACAGCAGACTGCTGATCATTCAGCACACCCGGCAAAAGACGAATAATGCTATCCATCACAGCTAATGCCGCAATTTCGCCACCAGACAACACAAAATCACCCAGTGAGATCTCGTGGGTAACCCGTGTATCAATAAAGCGTTGATCAATGCCTTCGTAGCGCCCACATATAAGAATAGCGCCATCAGTCTGCGCCCACTGCTGTGCCGCCTGCTGATCGAAACGTGGCCCAGTGGGACTCATTAAAATCACCGGTGCAGCCAACTGCTGTGCCTGCCGCGCAGCAATAGCATCATCTACAGCCGCATCAAGCGGTTGCGCCAGCATAACCATGCCAGGGCCACCACCATAGGGGCGGTCATCTACGGTACGATGTACGTCTTGGGTATAACTGCGTGGATTCCAAAACTGTAAATCCCAAATGCCTTTGTTGCGCGCACGCGCATTGACCCCATTGTCTGTTAATGGGCTAAACATTTCGGGAAAAAGACTAACGACGTCGAAACGCATCGTTAATTAGGCGTAAAAGGCCACGAGCTATCAATCGTTTTCTTGCTCGGGTCGACCTCTTTAATATAGGCCTCTACAAAAGGCACTAGCTCTACAACAGGACGTTGTTTTGCATCAAGTTGCGATATGAACTGGGCCTGATCGTTTAGGAAGCCGATATGTACCTCGAGAACGGCGTGAGCTCCGTTGTCAAAGACATTAGCAACTTGTCCTACCAACACGGACTGGCCATTGTGGTCGCCATACAATAGGCAGCCAATCAAATCGACCCAGTAATGTTCGTCTTCATCCACTGAGGGAAACTCAGTACGCGATATCCATACAGTATGCGCTTTGAGCTTTTCGGCTAGATCACGATCATCAAAGCCCTGAAACTGTGCAACCACCGTTGCACTATGAGGACGGGATTTAACCACCGTAAATAACTGCGCCGGAGCAGTTGCCAAGTCGCCCGCCTTGTTGGGAGGTACGGGCGCTCGGAGCCACCACTTTTTAACACTAAGCAATGCTTCGGCATCAGCTGAATAAGGTTGAACCTTGACCCAGCCACGAACCCCGTAAGCAGACACCACACGACCTACTTCGACTAAATCAGCAGGCAAAGCCGATGACATCTGTTTTAAAGGCATAACGAAGCACTACCTAAGCAATTAAGCAGCTTGAGCTTTGGAGTATTCTTTTACTAGACGAGCTACAGCTGGAGATAGCTGAGCACCGTTGTCTACCCAGTACTGAACACGATCTAGTTGTAGACGTAGGTTTTCTTGACCTTCGCCACCAACTGGGTTGTAGAAACCTAAACGCTCAATGAAGCGACCATCGCGACGATCGCTAGAGTTGGCGGCTACTACAGTGTAAAACGGACGTTTCTTGGAGCCACCACGGGCTAGGCGAATTACCACCATTGATAATCCCTTCCTGTTAAAAAAGTGTAAAACCAAAGATTCTACCACTAAGAAAGCCTTAGCGGAAATTGCTTGCCTATTTTACACGGTTTACGCGACAAATACACAACAACTTAGAACCTACCTGTATTAGCGACGACGAATATAATGAATAACGCCGTCACCCTCATCAAACTGACCAAGCAAACTATTGCCTGTTTGGTCAGTAAATGCTTGGAAATCTTCCTTGGCACGTGGGTCGGTGGTGATCACTTTCACCACCTGACCACTTTGGACCTGAGCCAGTGCTTTTTTGGCGCGCAAGATAGGCAGTGGGCACAGCAGCCCACTGGTATCGACCTCAAGCTCGAATGAAATGGCTTCTGACATATAAAACCTAATAATTAATTAAAGCTGGGACTCGACCCAAGTTTGTACTGAGCCAAGCGCTGCTGGCAAAGCAGCGGAATCGCTTCCCCCGCCCATAGCCATATCAGGACGACCACCGCCTTTACCTCCGACCTGCGCCGCCACCATACTGATTAACTCGCCCGCTTTTACCTTGGTGTTAATATCGGCAGTGACGCCAGCAACCAAGCTGATTTTATCGTCTTTGGCGGTGGCTAACAGCACAACGGCTGATTTTAGCTTGTCTTTAAGCTGATCGACTGTGGTACGTAATGACTTGGGATCTGCTGCAGGCAAATCGGCCACTAAAAGCTTCACCCCACCTGTTAGCTCGATGGCTTGCCCCGCCAGGTCTTGGCCTGCTGAGGCCGCGAGTTTATCTTTGAGTTGATCTCGCTCGCGCTCTAGTTCGCGTAATTGAGATTGCAGCTGAGTTAAGCGCTCGCCTAGTTTTTCTGGCTGGGTACGTAAGCTAGCAGCAGCGCCTTGTAGAGTGGCTTCGCGTTTTTGAACCCAAGCCAAAGCATTTTCGCCTGTGATGGCCTCGATACGACGTACACCTGCCGCCACGCCCCCTTCGGAGACGATCTTAAACAAACCAATATCACCAGTACGTGCTACGTGCGTACCACCACACAGCTCACGTGAAAAACCAATGTCTAAAACACGGACCTCATCGCCGTATTTTTCACCAAAAAGCGCCATTGCCCCGCCACTGACGGCATCATCAAAGCTCATAAGCTGTGCTGCTACGGGCTGGTTAGCAAGAACTTCTTGATTAACGATCGCCTCGACCTGTGCAATTTGCTCGGCATTAACAGCAGAATCGTGAGCAAAGTCAAAACGGGTTTTGTCTGCATCCACTAAGGAGCCACGCTGCTGCACGTGATCGCCCAGCACTATTTTTAATGCTTTGTGCATAAGGTGCGTAGCGGAGTGATTGCGAATGGTATGTTGACGATGTGCGGCATCAACCTGAGCCTGGACTTGATCACCCACTTTCAAACTGCCTTGAGTGAGCACCCCATGATGACCAAAAACCTGAGCAAGAATCTTTTGGGTGTCTTCAACAGTAAAGGCTGCGCTGGTACCTTGAAGCGTACCGGTGTCCCCTACTTGCCCACCTGACTCGGCATAGAAAGGCGTAACGTCTAAGACAACGATGGCTTCCTGACCTTCGTTGATTTGATCTACTGCACTACCATCTACATACAACGCTGTTACTGTTCCAGTAGTTGTTAATTGCTCGTAGCCCTCGAATTGTGTTTCCACACCCTCATATTTGAGATCTGCAGCAACTGTTTTAAATTTACCTGAAGCACGAGCCATCTCGCGTTGACGTTGCATGGCTTGCTCAAAACCCGCCAAGTCGACCTCTACCTCGCGCTCACGGCAAATATCTGCTGTTAAATCAACAGGAAAACCATAGGTGTCGTACAAGGTAAATAAGGTTTGACCGTCAAGCACGCCGTCTTTGGGTAAATCAGCTAACGCAGACTCAAGAATTTTCATACCGTGCTCTAGTGTTTCACTAAAGCGGTCCTCTTCTTGTTTGAGGATTTGCTCGATACGATTTTGGTGTTGGATTAGCTCTGGGTACGCCTCGCCCATATGTTTGGCTAGATCTGCTACCAAGCGATAAAAAAACGCTTGATTTTGACCTAACTTATGACCATGACGTAAGGCACGACGCACAATACGACGCAACACATAGCCGCGCCCCTCGTTGCTAGGAATGACTCCATCTACGATCATAAAAGCACATGCGCGGATGTGGTCAGCAATGACTTTTAAGGAGTTGTTGCTGAGGTCCTGAGTGCTAGTTTCACGCGCAGCGGCTTGAATTAGATGTTGAAATAAGTCAATGTCGTAATTGGAATGCACATGCTGCAATACGGCAGAAATACGCTCTAGACCCATACCCGTGTCTACACAGGGCTTGGGTAACGGATTTAAATTGCCTTCGGCATCGCGGTCAAACTGCATAAATACCAAGTTCCAGACCTCGATGTAGCGATCGCCGTCTTCGTCTGGGGACCCGGGAGGCCCACCCCAGACCTCGGGGCCGTGGTCATAGAAAATTTCAGAACAAGGCCCACATGGGCCGGTATCGGCCATTTGCCAGAAGTTGTCGGATACGTAACGACCCCCTTTGTCACCTATGCGGATAATGCGCTCTGCTGGCACGCCAATTTGCTTGTTCCAAATCGCATAGGCCTCGTCATCCTCGTGATAGACGGTGACCCAAAGTTTTTCTGCAGGCAAACCATACACTTGGGTTAAGAGCTCCCACGCATATTGAATAGCCTCTTCTTTGAAATAATCGCCAAAGCTGAAATTGCCTAACATTTCAAAGAAGGTGTGATGACGTGCGGTATAACCTACATTTTCGAGGTCATTGTGTTTACCACCAGCGCGCACACAACGTTGTGAAGAGGTCGCACTGGTATACGGACGCGTTTCTTTGCCCGTAAACACATCTTTAAATTGCACCATACCTGCGTTAGTAAACAGCAAGGTTGGGTCATTAGCTGGAATTAAGGAAGAGGATGGCACGATTTCGTGGCCACGCTCTTGGAAAAAAGATAAAAACTTTTGACGAATCTCGGATGTTTTCATTGAAAGCAGCACGACAAAAATAGGTAACAACCCATTATAGTAATAGATTAGTTAAACACCTAACAGCACAATTACGCTACGTCGCATTCCAACGACTTAGCTTTGAGCACAACCATAAATTGACAAGGCACGACTATCTGTTAGCTGGCTGCCCGAATAATAGCTAGGCATCTGCTTTGTGGTGATTAAGATTGCCGTCCTATAACCCGATGGGCAATCACATATTTCTGTTAGCGGGTTTGACAGCCAACAGACTGGGGTACCACGTACTCCTACAGAAAGCCCATAGTACCCACCTTGATATAAAGGCAAAGGAAAAGCGCTCATATTCAGCACCACCTCAAAGAACCTTTTAATTACCAATGGATCAGTCAGCGTAGCCTTGGAGACCTGCACCCATTTGCCCTCCTCACAGATAAACAAAGTGCTTTGCTCACGACTAAGAGCCCCTTCACTTGAGCACGATGCTTGAGGCTGTGCCAACGGAGCCAAGAATAAATAACCTTGGGTATGTATGTCTTGCTCTACGCGTAATGCGCCAGCTATATCTACCTCGGCCTGAAAATTAGGATTACGACGGTCGTTAAGACGTAAATACATGGACTCTGCCGTATCAGTGGTGGCTAAAAGCGCAACCGTACCAATCGGCAAAGCAGCAGCCAAGGGCAAAGGCGGGTTAGGTATGCGTCGAGCCGCCCCTGTGAGCCATTGGGGGCTGTGATCATACACCACATACCCTTTAGCTTGAGTTTTTGCTAACCATTGCGCAGTTGCCTCTAGGTTGACCCCTCCTTTTTTCAAAACCAACGGTGAATCATAAATAACTAGGGCTTCGAGATGGCAGGCATCCACCCCACAGCCAACCGGCTTAATATGAATACTTAACCTGTCGTCACCTTGGGTATCGGGGGCTAAGAACTGCGCTTGAATGAGCTCGTCTATAGTGGGACGCCAGACATTGCTGCTGCCTGTAACGGGCTCTGGACTAGAAGCATCCAGTAGCTGCGCGGCATGCACGTCTAAATATCGCTGCACCCCCTGCTGCACAGTAAGCATCCAATAGGCTAGGTTCTCTATTTTTTGCTGCTCGGTGGTTTGCTTTAACCATGCACTTAACCCCGTACCCAAAAGCAAAAGAACCACCAACACCACGCTCAGTTCGATGAGTAAGGACCCCTGTTGTTTAGGCATAGTGCACCTAGCCAATCACAAACTCAAAGGTGTTTGAGTCGCCACGCTCACACTGCTTTTGAGCATGGGTTGCATTGTAAATTTTGCTTTCAGATTTAACGACCTCAGCCCCAACACTAATGGTATTCGCTATACGCTGTAACACGGACGATAAACCAGGGCATGCAGCATGGCTGACTTTATTTAAGGTGATCTTTAGCTCTTGGCCACCAGTAATCTCAACTGTGCCGTCTTTACCTAAACCATGCAGTATTTGCACACCTGCACCGCTACCTATGATGTTAAACACCCCCGCACTTTCTAACTGCTGTGCAAATAGCTCATTATCGACGCCATCATAAGGCTGAGTTTCATACAAAGGTGTATTTACACTGTGGTTCATCACAAAGCGGGCGATGCCTTCTCCTACTTTGGGCACACGACTCTCAACAATAAAACCATTAATAGCGGGAATGCTGACAATAGCAATTAATAAAATAATGGCTGAAACCACTGATATTTCAATTAACGATAAACCAGCTTGGCGTTGATTTTTACACTGAGAGCTGACAAAAATAGGCTGAGATAATTGAATGGTTTTCATGGTATGTCTCCGAACTAATGGGAATAAAACATTAATAATGCACGTCGCATTTCATCGATTACTACGTAATGCCACCCTCCAATGGCTAACATCAGGCCTACACAGGTGAGCAAAAGAAGCCAACGCCATAGGTGTGCTTTGAAGAGCAAGTCTTTTTTAAACTGATCAAGTAAACGCTGATGTATAAGGCTGATGGCAGGCAAAATACTTTGACTTTGTTCTATGTCCTCAAAAAACCATTGCCACGTACGAGGCAATAAACCCGTCGCAAAACCCCGTGCCCCGACCTCACCCTGTAGCATTCGGTTCTGTATTTTTTGGGCTTGCCAAGCTAGCCATCTATCTGAACCCTGAGCTATTTGTTGTACCGCTTGCCCAAGCCGTAGTTGAGCCACATGCTGATTAAGTAATAACGCCAACAAGCCAAAAAAATACGTTGTTTGAAATTTCTTATAACTGGCCCATGGTTCAATAAAATCCAATGTGTCACGCACAGGACCAGTTAACCAAGTTAGCGATAAAGCGATTGCAAACAGACTCAGGCCACCGAATAAGGCTATTACTAGCCCATACGACTGCATAAACTCTGCTGCCTTAAACAAAGCCTGAGTTTTGGCACCATAGAACTCTGTCGGTAATACAGCAAAAGTCGACCTAAGCTCTGGCACAGTAAATAAAGGAATAAGGCTAAAAATTAAGCCAAGCAAAAAAACAGCTATCACAACCGGCCAAAGAATCTGGCTAAGTTGAGAGCGTAAGATTTTGAGTTCTTGGTGTTGTTGAGCTAATAGCTCAAACGCGACAGCTAAGGCGTTATCTCCTCGTAACTGTGCTAGTTGAATAATGAGCTGGTCCACAGAAGACAACATCGCCCCCCACGCCTGTACTAAATCGCCCCCGTTATGCTCATAGCATTGCCCCCAATACGTAGCAAGACGCCCCCTGTATGTACCGAGGCCATAGCGCTGACTTTCTAAAGCAAAAATAGCGCGTAGTGTTAGCTGCCCGTGAGTAGCGTGTAAAAGCTGAGCTAAATAGTGAAAGTAATCAACCCGCTGCCGCTTAAAACGAAGTAAGTCTAAATAACGTTGCCACCGCAACCAAACTAGCATCAGCATGGCTGCCCCTCCGAAACTAGGGCCTGCCATGCAGGCGCATCGAACAGGTCAAAATGGCGCTCTAAATCAAATGGGTCAATCAGCCCTAAGCGCATCTGCTCTAGAGCATTACTACGTAAAGGTCGCCAGCCCGCACGTAACAACACAGGTAAAACAGGTTGACGTGACGCTAAGGCCACTAGGTAATCAGGATAGAGCGCAGGCTCTAGAATCTCTGCACTTACTACACGCCCCTGCCACCCTTTTAGCTCTGGCAGCTCGTTGTTAATACACTGTTCACAACCGGTTAAGCGTCGCACTCGTATCTGACTTAAATCATTTTTTCTCATCAAGCGCTTTAGTTGGCGTAACCACTGTGAAAAAGACGAACTATGACGCGGCAGAGCCTGAGGAGGAAAATCTGTTAATGATTCGAGCGGTATTGCGCAATACGGACACAATCGAGGTAACAAACACTGATGTACCAGTAGCTTTAGTACCCCAGGAGCCGTTAATAGATCCATGGACACGCGAATAAAATCGGAATGCAAGCGCGCAGGAACCAATGCAGCACTTGCAGCATGCACCGTAGTATAAAGACGCACACCGGATGAGCTTAGGTCAGTAAAAGCACGCCCTGTTTCCACATCACGTATTTCCCCTAAAAGCACATCGGTCATGGCCGCACGTTTTAGAGCACGCAGCTTGGCCCCAAAAACCTGATGCGACTCCTCGAACAAATCACGACTTAAAGCAACTTGAACCGCATTCGGAATTAAATACTCAACCGGGTCCTCGAGGCTAACCAATTTACGCCAAGTGGGCAGTTGCGCGATGAGCGCGGCTAGAGTGGTGGATTTTCCTGACCCCACCGCCCCAGAAAACACTACAGCACCCCCATCGCCTAATAAGCTATTTTCAAGCTGGCGTTGCTGTGCAGGCAAATACCCTAATGAGGCTAGGTCAGGTAATACTGCACCGACTTGGCGCTGTAAAATACGTAGGCAAATACTGGGACCCAATTCAGCTGCCAACGACCCCCAGCGCAACATTACGTTCCTGCCTTCTATTTCACACTGTAGGCTGCCTTGTTGCTCTTTATGAGGATCAAAAACGGCTCCGTTGCCACCTCGTATACTCATCCAAACTACCGCCATCATATCCAGCAAAAACCGCGTGCTTATACCCTGAAATTTAGGTGGATAGGTGTAATGCCCTGCAATAGAAAAACGGACCTCTGAGTAAGGGCTAGCAGTTAAAATATTGATATGAATATCGGTAGCACGATGTGTTACGCCCCAACGTACTATTTCTAAAAATGCATTGAATAAGTCGGCTTGAGCCCACAGAGAGCTTGAGCCTGAGCTATGGGCAGTATGGTTTGCAAAAGGAGCACTACGTATTAGTTCTAAAAGCAGCGTTACCCCAATCACATAACAAGGAATTGCGGCAAGCTGGTAGCCTTTTTTTTGGATCAACGCGTGTAAAGCCTCTAGAGCATCCCCTACTTGATGCTCCTCGATGGCAAACACCGTAACAGTCTGATCGGCTAACAATACAGGACACAACCGACTGACTAGATCCCCTAGCTCAAACTCTTGTATTAACAACTTTTCGACTTTAGGTTGCAACTGCTGTATTTGCTCTAGATGACTTAGCACCGGTGCAGCTACACGCGGAGGTAACTCTTGGCTTATGGGCTGCAATGCTGTTTTTCGCCACCACAATAACGTAGATCTAAGCCCCATTACTCACCTCCTGGGCTTGCTACACACAACTGATGCGTTTGATCTTTTTGAGCTAACGTAATACAACGCCCTGTCATCTCGATTAATCGCAATGGGGCAGAGGAGCCATTGCCTAAAGGCCACGTCTGTCCTTTTAAATAAAGATAATCCTGTCCATTCCAATGCACCTCTGCAAGCACACGTTTACCTACCCCATAAATGGCTTTCAATCGCAGTAGATTCGTTTGCGGGGACTCTGAGGTCTTTGAGTTCGCCACAGAGCTGCGCTGCAATAACTGCTCTGTTTCTAAACGCATAAGCTCATGGACTTGCTGCCGATCGGTCTCAAAAGAAGGACTACCTATTACTAAGCTTGGCAAAAACAGTAACAAACTAAAGATATTAATAACTGCCGCCCAATTTTTCTTTTTAATTACGCACATAGGTCACCCCATTTAATTGGGTCTCAAGAACACTATGTTTTAAGCTAGGCTTGATTTTCCTGTTGACGGTTAAGGACGCTTTTTCCCAATAAAAACGATCATCAAAATCCAATAACAATGCGGTCGAACGTAATGGCCCCTGTAGGCTTAGTGCTTGTTCAAAAATAGGTTGGGGCTGAGCAAGCTGACTGTCTGTAAGAGTCTGAGTACGATTTTTTTCTAAAGCCTGCTTGCCATATAACACCGGATCTTTGAGAGTCATGTTTTGAAATGCGGGCTTTAAGCGCTGTAACTGTGCTAGAAACTGGTGCTGATGCGTATGTGAGCTATGCCAGAGCCTTGTTTCTGTTGAGTTAAAAGCTATAGCGACTTGGACCTGAATGCGCTGTAAGTTGGCTTGTGTTACTGCCCAGGGTTCGGGGCGATTTTGTTGAAAATCAACCACCGTGGCGGTTTCGGTAGCGGGTTTAAATTCATGAGCACAATGCCACGCTTCCCTCTGTACCTGACACGAAGAAGTCGTTAAGTCCCACTGCGCCACACTAAGCGGCAACTGTTGCCAATGCTGCAATAAAGCCTGTAGCGCTTTTTGATTACTAGCAGGCCGACGCTGCTGCTCCCAGTAAGTGATATAGGGATCAGGTATAACCACCGGTGGTTCAATGGCAGCCACCGAAACACGAGGCGTGTAGCTCCAGTAAAAGCTTCCGAGTCCAACAATAAGTAGACCAACCCATGCCCACGAACGGTGACGTAATGGTTTTAACTGAGCCTTAACACGTATGCGGGGATTAATTAGCGGCAGCAGCGCCTGAATAGAACGCGCCTCGGCCTGCAACACCAGCGTGCTGTAATGTTTTTTGAACTCTTGAGCGCGCTGTTGCGCCTGATCTAAGGATTGGAATAAAAGATCGCCTTGTCGTATTGGCGTTCCCTCGTGAACCACTACAAGCCAATACAACTGATCAGCCAGTTGATAAATAGCGGCATGCACCCCACGCGGGAACAAATAAGCAAAGCAAACCGCAGCAGAAAGACGCGTTGTTTTCTGTTTTAATTCTTTTTGGCTTAGACCTAAGCACATGAAATGCCGCCCTATCAATACAGAAGCTCGGGCGCGATACTGTTTACTAAGTACACGGGCTTGTTGGGTGCTAGAAGCCCCCAGTATCGGAAACCAACGCAGACCAAAAACCAACTGGTAGTGACTGCAGACATGTATGTGTTCGTGAGACATTACATTCCCTCCTCGACTTGGGCAGTTACCATCAATAGGGTCCTAAATCTTCGATCTTGAACACGCTTACCGCCTCCGAACACCATAGACAAGCCAGGAGCCACACTGCGCTCAAGCTGCTGTTGCTCGTTATGATCAAAGCCTGCAACGATTAAGGGTTGCCCGGGGCGAAGTAAAACCTGTTGTACTGTGGCGGAGCCTTCTACCGTTAACTGTTGTACTTGCATGCCTTGATCCGCCGAGCCTACCGCAATGGTTTTTAACGGTTGGGCCACGGTATTGTCATACGCCACCGACAGCAGCACCTGCCCATCCTCTTGGATGTCAGGCACTAAGGTCAAAATGGAGCCCACCGTTTCTTCTTTTTGACTGAGGCTGATTGAATGCGTCATCGCACCATTGCCTAGGTTATAGGGCGTGTTTTCCACCTTATCGATGTAGCTAAAAGTCGTGCGAAGCGCGTGGGTAACTGGACGTCGATTTAGGCTTAACACAGGAATGCTATGACGCCTGACTACTTGAGCCACTTCCGCTAAGGCTTTGACAAAGGCTTCACTTTGACTGAATGGGCCTTGCTGTAGAGTTGCCCCTAACTGCTGCATAGCAGGGCCTGCAATACCTGTCAGACTGGCTGAGGCCACAACCTGTGCACTTTGAAAAATCAGATTCCAATCTACGTTGAAATCACTCTCTGCCTTTAGCCCCAGAGTAATTTCCTCGAAGATCAAGCGCACACGTCGTGTTAGCGCTTGATTTTCCGTTTCCAAAAATAGGGCTATTTGGTCTAAAGCAAACGGCGTATCGCTAACTATTACTGTTTGGCTTCCCCCATTCACAGCCACAATACGTCCCGCCCCCGTCATGAATAGCTCCAAACGCTCTTTAAGGTTTTGCCATTCATCACTATCGGCTTGGTAAAACTCGGTTCCTGATTGACTACTAAAACCCGTGGTCTCTTCGATTTGATTACCAACTCGTGCGTGACTCGTAGCAGCCAGAGACAAAGCGCGCACCTTAAAAGCACGCGTTTCTACTTTATAGAATTCGATGAACTCGCCATTGAAACGCCAGCTCACATCAAAAAAAGCGCTGATGCGGTCTAAGCTTTGAGCTAGGGGCTCGGGCTGCCCCATTAAACGCAGCCGTTTGGAGTGGGCTTGGCCTAGCTTAGCCTGCCCAACAGGCAAAAAACTCTCGGGACTAAGTTTAGCCTCGGGTTGTACCCGTACCGGTATTTGTGTTGCCAATGCAATGCGTTCGGCTATTTGATCTAGCTCTAGCGCCTGTGTTTGAAAAATTAATGTGGTTGAGACATTTTCCTGAAAAGCTGGAGGCAAAACTAACTCGCGTGCTAGAGGTTGAACCTTGCCCACGACCCAGGGTTGTTCTATGTGTTGAGTCGGTGATTTAGTCTGAATACTGTGTCGTACAGACTGCTGCAACTGATCCATTTGTGTTTGATTTTGATTAAATTGCTGCTGCGCAAACCGCCACGGCTCGAAGAGCTGGCAACCACTTAGATGGAGCACCCCAAAAAATATCAACATGAATAGCCGCATAGCCTTACCCCTGTGAAGCCATGGTAATGGGGTCGCTAGGATCACATGACTGCGCTAGAGCAATTACTCGCATGACCTTGTTACTGTAAAAACAGGCTTGTAAGGGACGGCTACCTAAAGCTGTGCTGCGCATCAACTGCTCGACCGCCTGATTAAACGGGGCATTGAAGGTGGCAGCAGAGACCACCGGTAAGTCGATTTCCAGTTCCCAATGGTGATCTTGGAACTCCCAGCCTTCGCGTTGAGCCCAGCGTTTTAATGTCTGTCGAAGTGTGCGGTCGCTAGGTTCAGCACGAAATGGCATAGACGCCAAGCTAAACGCTACGGTAGATGGCTCGGGTAAAGGATGTAAATCTGGATCTGGATTTGGATTTGGGTTTGGATGTGGGTTTAAGTCTGGATCTGGGTAAAGCTGGCGAGCGGTTATCGGCTCGGTGGCATGAGCGACCTCTAGCTCTTGTGTGAGCTCAGGTACTGCAATGCTAGCCACGGCAGGGTCAGCCTGTATGAGCTGCGAGCTGACTGCGGGAGCCACATAACGCGCTTGGGCCTCTAGGTGCGCCCCTTTAAATATAAGCTGCTGCCAGTTTCCTTTAATAATGACATAAGGCTCTGAGCGCTGATACTGTACTACGCGGTGGCGTCCGGCCTCGAGGGCAAAAATGGCGGGTAGGTTTTGCTCGGGAGCAAACTGTAACCAAATTTGCTGTGGAGTACTAAAGAGTTGAAGTGGAGCCACCTCTCGGGCCCCAGACAATTGCCAATTAAAATCGAACTGCTCTGCACTGGATAATGGGGGTTGCAGAAAAGAAAAGCGCTGTGCCCAGGTATGAGTATGTTCACAGCCGCTTAATCCGACTAAAAGCACAGCTACGGTTATTGCTTTGTACACCATGCCTAGCTCCATAAAAAAATAGCACTCAAAAAGTCTTGAGTGCTATATTGGAGCGCTTTAGGCAAGCTGCCTAGATTGTATTTATACGTGTGCTGAGATTAACCTACTTGGCGTTGATTAACTTGTTGGCTTCAGCCGCAGCAGACTGTAAAGCAGTCATAGCTGGCTGTTTACCCTCGAGAGCGGACTCTAGGGTGGTATTAAATATAGCGCGAATTTGGTGGTAGTTTTTAATCTTGAACCCACGGGTGGTATTTTCTGGTTTTTGACTATAGACCGCTACCAAGCTACGCCAGTCGCCTAGGTTTTTATAATAATTATCACCCGTATTAGCAAAGGCTTCCTGCGTTAAAGGTAAAAAACCTGTTTGTTGGAACCAGCTTGTTGCAGGTTCAGGCTGTGCTAACCAAGCTAAGAACTCGGCACTGGCTTGCTCTGCCGCCGCCCCATGACCTTTGGTTAACCACAACCCGGCCCCTGTCACAAAAGGGCTGCCTGGCGTAGCGGTGACCTGTGGGTAATAAGGAATACCCGCTACAGAAAAATCTAAACGGCGTTGATCCGCAAACTGGCCTATATTGCCCGAATTCGACATGAACACCGCACACTCACCCTCAGCAAAGCGGCTAGGTGACTGCACAAACTGAGAGGGGTGAACCAGAATTTCACTGCGCACCCAACTGATCATAGTCGATAGGTGGCGGATATACATGGTGTCAAAATTAAAACCTAGCTTGCCCTTACCTACACCTGGGCCATAAATCTGTTTGTTTACCGCTGCTAAGTTTTCTAAGTTAATGGAAACGGGTTGATCCGAGGTTAATGGACAACGTCTAGAGCCGTTGTTAGCTAATGTAACCAACTGACCTTGTAAGTCTTGCCAAGAGCGAGATGGCTGAGTAGGACTTAAACCCGCTTTCTTAAAAGCATCAATGTTGTAATACATGACGGGGATCTCGGCCATAAATGGCAAAGCAACCAACCGACCCTTGGTGTCATGCATGAAGTTATTTTCGCTAGGTAAAAACCACTTTGTATTTTTAGCAGCAGTCTTGTTTAAAGCCTGATACAACGGTTGTATATAGGCACGCGTAGCCACATCACTTAGACCGGAAACCTCTGGGAGCTGCACGACATTAGGGCGCTCTTTTTCAGCAGTCAAGCTAAGCGTAGCGTCTAAGTCGTCTTGAGTGTCAAATGCACGAGTCTTTACCGTGATCTCTTTGTTTTGCTTGTTAAAGTCTTTCACCAGTTGCTCAAACGCTTTTTTATTGTGCGCATTTAAGCTGTACCAAACTTGAATATCAGTGGCTGACCAAGCAGAGGTGGAAACCAAACCGGCAAGGGCTGAAAACAAAACGCCACATAAACGTTTAGGCGTAAAAATAGTATAGCTAGTCATAAGTCCTTCAATGTAGAAAAGGAAACTCGGGCTCAGGATGGCGATTAGCAATAATGTCTGCAAGTGCCCGCCCTGCCCCCACGCCCATAGTCCACCCCAAGGTGCCATGGCCCGTATTCAAATAAAGGTTTTTGATGTGTGTGCGTCCAATCAACGGCACGTTTGACGGGGTTGCAGGACGTAAACCAGACCAAAACTGCACATTATCAAAATCAAGTTGATTTGGGAACAACTCTTTTGTGAGATTAACTATTTTTGCACATCGTTGGGGACTAAGTGCACGCCCATAACCCGTCAGTTCGGCTAAACCTGAAACTCGCAACCTGGTCCCTTGACTGGAAAAAACCAAGTGGTTTTTACTATCCATTAGGCTTGCTTGGGGAGCCGCTTGATTATCAAGCCAGTTAAAGGTAGCGGAGTAGCCCTTAGCAGGGTAAACAGGGCATGAAATACCTAAAGGTCTTACTAATAGGGGACTATATGCCCCTAAGGCCACCACAAAAGCATCCGCATGGAGACGTTGGTACAGACCCTGACTATTTATGAGCTCAACCTCTCGAACGATGCCATTTGCACAATGCAGTTTTTCTATCTGATGCTGATACAAAAACTGCACCCCTTTTTCCTGAGCCCTAAGTGCAAGCTGTGTTGTAAAGCCGTGTGCATCACCCGCCTCATCATCACTGGAGTAATCACCCCCTACTAACTGATCTTTGATAGAGGCCAGCGCGGGCTCTAGAGTCAAAAGCTCGGATACGCTGAGCAAACGTCGCTCTACCCCTACATCGCGCAACCGATCGGCAATAGACTGCGACATACTAAAGCTTTGCTCATCACGATAGAAATTCAAAATACCGTTCTGATGGTATTCGTACTGAAGCTTTAACTCTTGGCGCAACTGAGCCAATAACGAACGACTGTACTCAGACAAACGCACCATAGCGCGCATGTTGTTTTCAAATCGACTGGCTTGGCATTCACGAAAAAAAGCTAGGCTCCATAGCCACTGTTTACTATCTAAAGATGGTTTAAAGAAAAGCGAAGCGTCATCTTTAAATAATGAGCGCAACAAATGCCATGGGGCGTGCGGATTGGCCCACGGTTCGGCATAAGAGGCGGAAACGATGCCGCCACATGCCCGAGTTGTTTCGAGTCCAGCCGCTGCCTGACGGTCGATGACTATCACCTCGTGTCCCTCGTCCGCTAACCACCACGCAGTAGCTATACCGATAATCCCACTACCCAACACTGCTATTTTCATAGGCTCTCGCTTTAAGGCACGTATGCGCTACGTGCCTAAGACGTAGTATTACTCAACTAAATCGGCTTCGGAAGTAAATGCATCGGCATAAAACACAGCAGCATCTAAGCCACACTGTTCTACAAAATCCTTTTGTGCATTTTCGACCATTATAGGGGCACCACACGCATAGACTTCCCATCCAGACAGATCGGGCAAGTCTTGCATTACAGCATGGTGTACAAAACCAGTGCGTCCGCCCCATTGATCTTCATCAAGCGCCTCGGATACCACAGGAATAAAGGTGAAATTAGGAATGGTTTGCGCCCATTGTTGTGCCAAGTCCATCATATAGATGTCCTTGGGACGACGCCCACCCCAGTAAAAACGCACCTCACGTTGAATACCTTTATTTTGCATGTGCTCTACGATGGCTTTGATAGGAGCAAAACCTGTACCGCTGGCTAAGAAAACAAGAGGCTTAGTGCTTTCTTCACGCAAGAAAAATGAACCATAGGGCGCTTCGGTGCGCAACATAGCACGCTCTTTCATTGCTGGCTCGGTCGCACCAAATACATAATCAGTAAAAGCACCGCCCGGCATATGTCGTATATGCAACTCAATTTGGTTATTTTCCTGTGGCGGGTTAGCCATTGAGTAGCTGCGACGACGGTTATCACGCAAAATAAACTCAATGTATTGCCCCGCATAATACATTAAGGGCTGACCCGGAGGTAACTGAACCACAAGACGCATCACATCGTCTGTAAGCTTATCCATCTCTAAGACGCGAGCGGGCATCTTGCGGATTTGGATATCCGTTGTTAAACGGGCTTGGGGCGACTCAATACGCATATCCGTTTTAGGGTGAGCCTGACACATAAGCGTGAAGCCTTGGTCGAGCTCTGCTTGCTCTAGAATATGCTGGGGAGCCTCTCCTGCCTCGAACTCGCCTTCAAGCACTTTACCCTTACAGGTGGAGCAACCGCCCCCTCTGCAACTATAAGGCAGCATCACATCGGCTTCTAGGGCTGCATCCAGCACGCTTTGTCCGGGCTGAACCTCGAATGAATAGCCTGCTGGCTCAACAATCACTTTAAAACTCATTTTATTATTCCGTAACTGCAGAAAAAGGGGTTAACACCATTTCTGTCATTTTGCGCTCAAGGTTTTTACCTTTACGCGCACGTTTACCCAAATACGACTCTAACGTAGCGCCCTGGATCGCCCAGTCTGTTACTCGGCGACGGTAAATCCCTGAAATCACAAAGCCATCTTCAGGCCCTGTGGCCCAAGCAACCACTCGGTCATCTTTATCTAAATCTATTAATTTTGTGCCTCGTCCACCACTTAGTGTTCTTAGCTCATCCAGTGCAATCACTAAAAAACGCGCTTTGGCGGTTAAGAGTGCCAACAAGGTGTGGTCGGGTTGCACATACACAGGACGCAAAAGCGTATCGGCGGCTGTAACAGAGGCAAATTGCTTGCCCGCCTTTTGACGCGTGCTCATGTCGCTAAGCTGGGTCAAAAACCCATACCCACCTTCTGTACCTAGCAGAATTTTTTGCTGCGCCTGACCCACCATCATATGACAAATTGGCGCTGCACTGTTAACCTCTGCCAAGGCTGTAATGGGTTGGCCGTCACCACGAGCTGAAGGCAAATCGCCGACCTGAACGGTATAAGCTCGACCATCAGTACCTAAAGCAATTAACTCGTCAGTGCTACGGGCTTCGCGTGCATCATAGTAAGCATCGCCGCTTTTAAAGCTGAACTGCTGTACATCATGACCATGACCTTGACGTCGCCTCAACCACCCCTGTTGTGACATGATAACGGTAATGGGCTCATCCACCACACGGGTTTCTAATACTGCTCGTTCCGCTTCCTGAATGAGGGTACGACGTGAATCCCCAAAGCTTTCTGCATCGAGATTGATCTCTTTGATCAACAAGCGCTTAAATGCGGTTTTGCTATTTAACAGTTTTTGCAATGCGGCCTGCTCTTTGCGCTGTTTGGCTAGCTCTTGTTCAATTTTAAAACCTTCTAAACGCGCCAACTGCCTTAGGCGCATCTCCAAAATATCCTCTGCCTGACGCTCACTTAGCGAGAAACGTTCGATTAGCGCTTCTTTAGGTTCGTCAGCATCACGGATGGTGTGGATTACGGCGTCTACGTCCAAGTAGACAATCATGCGCCCTTCTAAGATATGGATCCGGTCGGTAACCTTGTCTAGACGGAACTGAGTGCGCTTACGCACGGTATGCGCTCTAAACTGCAACCATTCCTCTAGCATTTGTCTAAGAGTACGCTGCCCTGGTCTGCCATCAATACCAATACTAACCAGGTTAATGCTGACATTGCCCTCCATGCTTGTTTGGGCCAATAACGTATTAATAAACTCGTCTCTGTCGATACGACTGGACTTGGGCTCAAATACCAAGCGCACGGGCGCATCCTTACCGGACTCATCCCGAACTGTATCTAATAAGCCCAGCAATAAGGCACGAGTTTGCTGCTGCTCTGCAGTTAAGGCTTTGCGCCCTGCACGAATACGGGGGTTAGTTTTTTCTTCAATTTCCTCTAGGATTTTTTGACTAGAAGCGCCGGGAGGAAGCTCATTAACCACCAACTGCCATTGCCCACGCGCTAACTCTTCGATATCCCAACGAGCCCGAACTTTAATAGAACCACGGCCCTGTTTGTAAACCTGCGCAATATCAGTAGGGGAGGTAATGATTTGCCCCCCGCCGGGGAAATCAGGACCAGGTACTAAATCGTAAAGGTCCTTGTCATCCAAATCAGGCTGCTCGAGCAAAGTAATACAAGCACGTGCTACCTCTGCAAGGTTATGCGGTGGGATTTCCGTTGCCATGCCCACAGCAATACCCGAGGCTCCATTTAAAAGCACAATAGGTAAACGGGCCGGCAGCAGCACAGGCTCTTTTTGAGAACCATCGTAGTTGGGCTCAAAATCAACCGTGCCCTCACCCAACTCCTCTAGCAATAAATTAGCAAAAGGCGTTAAGCGTGCTTCGGTATAACGCATAGCGGCTGCGTTATCCCCATCGCGTGAACCGAAGTTGCCTTGGCCTTCGATGAGGGGGTAACGCAACACAAAATCTTGCGCCATGCGCACCATGGCATCATAGGCTGCTTGATCTCCATGGGGGTGGTATTTACCTAATACATCCCCCACCACACGCGCCGATTTAACGGGTTTAGCACCTGAACGTAAACCCATTGCACTCATCGCATACAAAATACGACGCTGTACTGGTTTTTGACCATCAGACACATCGGGCAATGCACGCCCTTTTACTACTGAAACCGCATAGTCCAAATACGCTTGTTCGGCATATTGCGCTAGAGTTATTTCATCATTTTGCAATGACTCTGCTTGAGCAGATGGTTCATTTGCACCAGACGCAAACAAATCGGATTGCATCATACTTATCCTGTTTAGTCTTTAATTTCTAGAAAGAGTCGCCGCGTATCAGCGTATTTAAATATCCACATCAGCCAAATTACCCTTGGCCTCTAACCACGTGCGGCGCTGTGCAGCCTCGCCTCGACCCATTAACATGTCAAACATCTCGGTGGTTCCCGTGAGCCCTTGGGCACCATAGGCCACCGGTAATAGGCGACGCGTATCTGGATTCATCGTGGTGTCCCAGAGCTGTTCTGCGCTCATTTCCCCTAGCCCTTTAAATCGGCTGATAGACCACGAGTCCTCTCGTACTTTTTCTTTGCGTAATTTATCGATAGCACTGTCTAATTCGGCTTGATCTAAGCAATAAATTTTGCGTGCTGGCCGTTTTGCTATGGCCGGCACATCAAGACGGAATAAAGGGGGGCGCGCAATATAAATATGTCCGGCTTGAATCAATGCAGGAAAATGACGGAAAAACAAAGTCAAAAGCAAGACCTGAATATGCGAGCCATCTACGTCGGCATCCGACAAAATACAGATTTTGCCGTAACGCAGTTGGCTTAAATCAGGGGTTTCTGTTGCTGTGTGTGGATCTACCCCTATAGCAACGGAAATATCATGGATTTCTTGGTTAGCAAATAAACGGTCACGGTCGACTTCCCACGAGTTTAAAACCTTGCCGCGGAGCGGTAAAATGGCTTGAAACGATTTATCTCTACCCATTTTAGCTGAGCCCCCCGCCGAGTCCCCCTCTACTAAGAACAGCTCGTTGCGGCTTGTGTCTTGCGACTCACAATCCGTCAGCTTGCCAGGTAGAACCGCTACGCCCGAACTTTTACGCTTTTCAATGCGCTGTGTGGAACGCACACGGGCTTGTGCATGACGAATTACTAGCTCCGCCAGCTTCTTGCCGTCTTCTACCTCTGAGTTTAAGCGTAACTCGAGCGCATTACGTACAAATGTGCTGATCATCCGCACGGCATCGCGACTGTTTAAGCGCTCTTTAATTTGACCTTGGAACTGTGGGTCTAAGATTTTTGCGGACAATACAAAGCTAACACGCGCAAACACATCTTCGGGCAATAAGCGTAACCCTTTTGGTAGCAAGCTGTGTAGCTCAGCAAAGTTTTTTACGGCTTGGTAAAGCCCATCGCGTAGTCCGGCCTCGTGCGTACCACCTGCTGGCGTAGCAATCAGGTTTACAAACGATTCGCGCATAACATTGCCTTCAAGTGTCCACGCCACGACCCATTCTACGCCCTCACCTAAAGCATAATTTTCGTCGTCTTCGCTAGCAAACTGCGCCCCTTGGAATAAAGGCAGATAAAGCTCTTGGTCTGTAAGAGCTTCTTGAAGATAACCCGCTAGACCGCTTTCATAGCACCACTGTAACTGCTCATTGGTTTTCTCATTGACTAAGCTAACCGTGGTACCACTAAGCAATACCGCCTTGCTGCGCAGCACATGTTTCAGCTCAGCCAAAGGAATTTGTGCTGAGTCAAAATACCTTGGATCGGGCCAAGCGCGTACTCGGGTTCCTGTTTTACGCTTTGGCGCTGAACCGGCGATATATAAGGCATTGAGCACATTGCCATCAGCAAAATCAATTTGATGAATTTCGCCCTGACGCCACACTTGCACCTCTAGCCGAGTGGATAAAGCATTCGTCACTGAAACGCCTACACCATGCAGCCCGCCAGAGAACGCATACGCGCCCCCGTCCTTTTTATCAAACTTTCCTCCGGCATGCAGTCGAGTAAAAACTAACTCTACCACCGGCGCGTTTTCTTGGGGGTGCAGACCCACAGGGATACCCCGCCCATCATCCTCGACGGAGATACTTTGATCTTTGTGCAACGTCAACGTAATATGTTTTGCATATCCGGCTAAAGCTTCATCTGCCGCATTATCGATAACCTCTTGTATAATGTGTAAAGGGTTATCTGTACGGGTATACATGCCCGGACGTTGACGCACTGGCTCTAAGCCTTTCAACACCCGAATTGATGATTCATCGTAATTGGACTTAGACACTCTCTAATCTCTATCAATCGGAAAAAAAATCTATTTTACGAACTATGGGTGCAAACCCCAAATACAATATAGCAACTGAATGATTTGATTCTGTTGAAATAGGGTTTGGTACTTACCGCACAGCTTGTAGAAAAAGCACAACACAGACAAAAATGTCTTGCGCATACATTGTGCTTGTTGCATGCGATCTCGTATAGTGTATTTATTCGATCACCTTTATACTCAGACATTTTAGCCATGAGCCAATTCATTAAAAATGTATCCGATGCGTCTTTTTCCGAAGACGTTCTTAACTCCGACCAACCTGTACTTGTCGATTACTGGGCAGCATGGTGTGGTCCATGTAAAGCTATCGCCCCTATTTTGGACGAAGTTGCTGAACAATACGCTGGTCGTGTTACTATTGCTAAACTAAACGTAGATGACAATCCCGAAACCGCCTCTAAATTTGGCATCCGTGGTATTCCTACGTTAATGCTGTTCAAAAATGGTCAACCTACCGAAACCAAAGTAGGTGCCATTACTAAAACACAGCTCCAAGAATTTCTCGATAACTCCTTATAAACAACAATCTCTGCGCGAGCCATGTCCTTGGCTCGCCGCCATTGGCTGATTCCCTTCTTTTCTTCTCATGCACCTCAACGAACTCAAAGCGCTGCACGTGTCGCAGCTGCTAGAAATGGCTGCCAGCCTAGAAATAGATAATGCTAACCGTATGCGCAAACAGGAACTCATGTTTGCAATTATGAAAAAGCGCGCTAAACAAGGCGAACAAATCTTCGGAGATGGCGTACTTGAAGTCTTACCCGATGGGTTTGGTTTTCTACGCTCCCCCGAGACTTCCTATCTAGCTAGTACTGACGACATCTATATTTCACCCTCTCAAATTCGTCGTTTTAATTTGCATACAGGGGATTCCATCGAGGGCGAGGTTCGCACTCCTAAAGATGGGGAACGCTACTTTGCTCTAGTCAAAGTAGACAAAGTGAACGGTATGCAACCCGAGGTCATCAAACATCGCATCATGTTTGAAAACCTCACCCCCCTTCACCCCAACCAACCCATGCGCCTAGAGCGCGACATTAAAAGTGAAGAAAATATTACCGGTCGCATTCTGGATATCTTTGCGCCCATTGGTAAAGGTCAACGCGCTCTTATCGTAGCAAGTCCTAAATCAGGTAAAACAGTGATGATGCAGCACATGGCTCATGCAATCACCACCAATTACCCGGACTCCACCCTAATTGTGCTTCTGGTTGACGAGCGTCCCGAAGAAGTCACAGAAATGCAGCGTACTGTACGCGGCGAAGTGGTTGCTTCTACTTTTGATGAACCGGCTACGCGTCACGTTCAAGTTGCGGAAATGGTCATTGAAAAAGCCAAGCGTCTGGTAGAGCTTAAAAAAGATGTGGTTATTCTCTTAGACTCCATTACCCGTCTGGCTCGAGCATATAACACGGTGGTCCCAGCCTCTGGCAAGGTTCTTACCGGTGGTGTAGATGCTAACGCTTTACAACGTCCTAAACGCTTTTTTGGTGCAGCCCGAAATCTTGAAGAAGGCGGCTCTTTAACCATTATTGGTACCGCTCTCATAGAGACAGGTAGCCGTATGGACGAAGTCATCTACGAAGAGTTCAAAGGCACAGGTAACTCTGAAATCCATCTCGAGCGTCGTTTGGCGGAAAAACGTATTTATCCCGCCATTAACCTCAATAAAACCAGCACACGTCGTGAAGAGCTTTTAATCAAACCCGACTTATTGCAAAAAGTTTGGGTTTTACGTAAATTTATTCATGATATGGACGAGGTCGAGGCCATGGACTTTATTTTAGATAAAGTTAAAGCCACCAAGAACAACGCCGAGTTCTTTGACATGATGAAAAAATAAATACTCATGGCTTAACTAAAAAACACTCCTATTGCTATGCACTGGAGTGTTTTTTTTATGGACCTAGTGCTCTGTTAAGGGAGCCTCGTTGGTCTCAACCTGATCCCAGGGGCCAGTCAGGTGATAGCGCATGGTCATGGCTTTGGCTAAGGGATCCTTTAATAACCACTGCGTTAGAAAAGCACTGGCCCCCACCACCGGGTTAAGCGCAAAACCAGCGGCTAAAGCCGCACCACTCATTTCCATACGTGGCACTACTAATGCATACAGATCTAACTGCTTTGCATCCAAATCCGCGCTACCTTCTAAAGCCACTGCCCCAACAGGTCCAACAACTTGAAAATCATGGGTCTGGGCAATTGCATTGTCTAAACGAATTTGGCCAGTTATGGCATCAAATGGCAAACCATTTTGTAACACTCCCCGCAAATCCGTACCCAAAGTCGTTAAGCGTGAAATGGATTGCAGTGAAAGAAACTCAAGCCATTTACCTGTTTGCGAATGCAGTTGGTGCAAACGACCACGCTGCAAAGATAAATCCATCGTAGCCTGCAGTGTTTGTAACGACGTTTGCCATGGAAACTGTTGCCAATTGAGTTGTGTGTTGAGCTGCCCTTGGCCCTCGACCATTAAATTTTTAAATCCTACGTAATCCAACAACTCACCCATGGTAGAACTGTTTAACTCTGTCTGTAACTGCAAACCGCGCTCTGTACCGGCTAGATGCCAACTCCCTTGTCCATGCAATTCGCCATAAGGCGTACTCAGTTTTAGATGAGGAATTTGCCACAAAAATGGGTCGTTAGCGCTGCTTCGACCTTGCACCTCAACCTGCCCTAAATGCCATGCCCCATAACTGAGTTCACTAACCTTCAAATTCAGGTCTGGCCAAACCATTTCTGGGTCTAAGCGTTCTTTGTTGGTTGCGGTTAAAGTAGCGTCAGAAGTGGGCTGCCAATGAATCCTCTGAAAATCAGCTTGTACTGGCCCTTGAATGTGCCCCTCAGAGTCTTCTTGCCACTGCACCGTACCCGCTACTTGTTCCGAGCTGATGTCCGTGCGCCACTGACGCGGTTGAAGCTGCTGCGAGGTATACGTTAATTGATTTAATACCCCATCAAATATGGCAGCTTGGTTTGTTTTGATCCGAACCGTATTAAGCTCTAGAGAGCTAGGCGTTGTTTTGTTGCTTAGCGCTTGGGTAAATGAAGACACCACCTCTTGCCACGCATTTAAATCTAACTCCGTTTCCTCTATGTCCACCCAAAAACCAGGGCGCATTGAATTGGGCTGAGCCCGTTTCCAAGTGAAATAGCCTCTATCAAACTGAATAGAATCACTGGCGCTCTGTTGCAAGTGCAAATGTAAGTCTGAGCCTAACTGAGCGTGCAAGGCACGGTTTGACTGCTGAGCACTCCAACTTAGTTGTAGCGGCCATTCTTGCTCCGCCCGTTTCTTTAAAGGTGCAGGCAAATGTAGTGCAATACCTTTCAATGGGGTTTGGACGTGTATGGCAAATTGATTGTCCGCATCAAAACCTATCTGCGCGTGGTAAGGTGCTGTACCCTGTGCATACAGTGCCAAAGGCTTGATCTTATAAAATGCAGTGAGCTCCTCTAGTTTAAGCTGCCCCTCAAGCTCTAAAGCCTGATTAGCCTTGCCTATAGTCTGACTGATCTGAACCGGGCCGCCCAGCCATTGTGCTTTTAACTGGGCCTGTGCATCTTTTTCTGAAAAAAGCAATTTACCCTGCACCTGTGAAAGTGGCGGCAGCTGCGGCCAAAGCTGCAAAGTATTTTGCTTGAAATCAATATGCCCTTGCACTTGGGTTTGCTCGCCGTGGGCTAAGTTCACTCTTAGTGCTAAAGGCACTGCCCATTCGCCAGTGGCCTTTGCTTGATCAAAAGTATGATCAAGCAATACGCCTAAGTCGCTGTGTGTCATCAAACCTAGATAAGCTTGCGCTGGCCCATGCGTAGTAGTCTCTATAGTTAATAGAGGCTCCTGTGCTGAGAAATCATCGATGGCTAACGTGATCGCAGGAGCCAATACCACATCTTTGCCATTGGGCTTCAAAGCACCTTGCGCTTGTTTTAAGTCAAGGCGATTACCAAGAATACTTAAACTACCCTGGATATTTTCTACCTTGGGCCACCCCTTCTCGGAGCCTTGAGCCGGATAATAATCCACCACGGCATCTTCAATTGCAGCGCCCACATAAAATAGCCCTTGAGCAGGGTCCGTATATGGGTACTGATCTAAACGTCCCTGCCAACGTAACACGGCCTCAGACGCCTGCCCTGACGCTAAGCCATCGCGTAGCCAACCCACTACGGTTTCGGCAATAGCAGGCGTGGGAAAATAAGCATAAAGACGATTGAGTTGAATGCGTTGCGCTCGCGCCGTTAGATCCAGCTCGCTTTGAGACCAGTCTGAGTCATGCAGTGCCACTGAGCCCTTCATAGCTAACTCAAAGTCCGCATTCTGTACAAAAAAATGGCTTAGCTCAATAGATGGGCTTTTAGGCTGAGCTGAATGTGAAGCCACCAACTCTAAGCGATCAAAATACCAAGGTTGCGTAAAGAAAGAGCTGTCGTGCCATTGTGCACCGCTGGCATAGACTTCTAGCGAGAAAGCGTCCTCTTGTAATCGTTCATACAAAGGTCGCTCTTGAATAAAATGATTAAAACTACGCCACGGGCCTTGAGCAAATATACGCACCTGTTCGGCAGACAAAGTACCAAGCTCTTTGGTATTCCATTTAGGTTTATGCACACGGAGGTCTAAGGCCACCTCTTCAATTTGACTTTGATCAATTTGAAGCCAAATCTGGCTATCTAATTGGGCCTGAGTCAAGCCGGTAGGCAGGTCTACCCATTGTTGCCAGGCATGGGCACTTAAATCTGCCATGCGAATATACACATTGCCACTGAGCTGTTGATTTAGTAGCTCTTCACGCTGCAAAGCCCCTTGTAGTTGAACTTGTTGCCCCAAGTGCTCAGGCGGTGTGGCGGTGAGCTCATACTGCAACACTCCCTCGTACTGATGCAGAACTCCTTGTACTTGGCTAAGTTGAATAGGCTCTGTAGCTCGCCCTAGATCGTGCCAACGTAGTACAGCGTGCTGCAACTCAATATGATCCTGCTGCGTTAACCAATGCCAAAACCCCGATGACGAAGTAGAGTTAGTCGATGTGGCCCAGGACTGCCCTGCTAGATGCCATTGATTGCGCGCGTCCCGTTGCAAGCTCAACTCGAGCCCATCAATACGTAAATAAGAAAAGTGTGGTTGCGCATGCCAAAGGCTACTTGGTTTAAAACGCGCAATAAGACGCGGTATGGCTATAGCCTGCAGTGAATCAGGATCACCTACTGTGACATGCTCTAGTTGCAATTCAGGATATATGCCCTGCCACTGCGCTTGGATCGAACCAATGGTTATTTCGCTTTGAGTTAGGGTACTGAGCGCCTGACTAATGGGTGCACGCCACTGATCGATATTAGGCATTAGCCAATATCGTAAGCCTAGCACTACAATTAAGAAAACCACATAAACAGCAAGTAGTCCCCGCCCTGTCCAGCGTAACAAAGGCCCCATTTCTCTCTTTGATTTAGTTATGAATTTAACACGCACATTAAACTGGTCTGGTGCTCTGCGACGCCAACTAAATGCCACCCCTGAGCTAGCAGATTGGCTTGAGGAGCACAGTGTGCACCCGGTTAGTCCTGACCGCATTATGAACTGGTTTGATCTGCTTCAGGCCTCGTCGGGTAGCCCTACCAATCCCGATCAGCTTAAACAGCAGTTACGCATAATGCGACGCTATGTCTTTTTTACTCTTATGCAAAGAGACATGCAGGCAAAAGCTAGTTTAGCCGAAGTTGGCACCGCCATGAGTTTTTTAGCCGACTTGAGTGTGAGCAAAGCTTATCAATGTGTAAGCCACGAACTCAGCCAAGCCCATGGCATCCCACGTGACTCAAATACAGGAGCACCACTAGAAATGCTCATTGTAGCCATGGGCAAATGGGGTGGGTCTGAGTTAAACGTGTCTTCTGATATTGATTTAATTACTTTGTATGCGGAAGACGGGGAAACCGATGGGCCAAGACCGCGTAGTCATCATGAATATTTTGGGCGTCTTACACAGCGTATGCTACCTTTGCTGTCACAAACCACTGCCGCAGGCCATGTATTTAGGACGGATTTACGTCTACGTCCAGATGGCGATGCCGGTGCTTTAGCCTGGAGCCTTAATGCCCTTGAGCATTATTTTATGCATCAAGGGCGCGAATGGGAGCGCTATGCGTGGATTAAAGCACGACTCCTGCCCGTACGTGCTTTTACTGAGAGCCAACCAGCAGCGGCAGCCCAACGCTTAGAGCAGATCCGCGTTCCTTTTGTGTATAGAAAATATTTTGACTTTGATGCGCTAGCTGCTTTGCGCGAGTTACGTGAGCGTATTCGTCAGGACTGGGAACGCAAAGTTGTGGCAAAGGACAGTTTAGAAAGTACGCATAATATTAAACTTGGCGACGGGGGCATTCGTGAAATTGAGTTTGTGGTTCAATTGAATCAACTCATTCGGGGTGGGCGCTGGCCGTCAGTACAACAACAAAATTTACACGATGCGGTTCATGCCCAAGTTCAAGCAGATCTTATGGATGCAAGTCTGGCCCAACCGCTGTTAAGTGCGTATGAGTTTTTACGCCGCACTGAACACTTTTTACAATATCGCGAAGACCAACAAACCCATTTATTGCCTACGGATACAGAACAAACAGCATTGCTCGCTGAGAGTTTAGGCATGGATACGGCACGTTTTATCTCGGAACTAAAACAGCATCGATCCTTTGTGCACCACAGCTTTCAAGATGCTTTCCGTATAGCAGGCGTAGATAAAAAAACAGTGCTGCACTCGGCTAAACGCAGCACCAAGCTAGATTTACCTACGCCTTGTGCCGATACCGACCCCCATGTATTGGAAATAGAAAGCCAACGCTTGCTACAAAGCCATCGCATTCAGCGCCTACCCACATTTAGTTTAAAACGCTTGCAACAACTGTTGCCTTTGGTACGCATGGCAGCCACTCATACCGATGACCCAGTAGAAACCAATAAACGAGTGCATCATATCTTAGAACATATTTCTAACCGCAGCTCGTACCTAGCACTGTTATTGGAATACCCTGAAACCATTCAACGGTTAAGCGCCATGGCTGGGGCCAGTCCATGGGCTGCCCACTATCTCAGCCAATACCCATTAGTACTTGATAGTTTAATTGAGTGGAATCAATTATTAGAGAGCCCAGACTTTATAAGTCTTGCCGAACAACTGCGCTTAGAGCTAGATGCTTGTGTGCTTCCTAATGGTCAAGCAGACGTAGAGCGGCAGATGAATCTTATGCGCGACCTGCAACACCAAGTCAGCTTTCAGCTTCTAGCACAAGATTTAGCCGGGCTTTTAACCGTAGAAGCATTGGCCGACCAGCTATCAGCGTTAGCTGATATGCTTTTGGCCGAAACCATTTACCGTACTTGGCCTTTGGCTCAGGCCCGAAACACCACCACTTATACAGATCAACCCCGTTTTGCCGTGGTGGCCTATGGCAAATTAGGTGGCAAGGAATTGGGCTACGCCTCTGATCTGGACTTGGTGTTTTTATATGATGATCCCGACCAAGACGCCGTGGAAACTTACGTACGTTTAGGGCGGCGTATGGTGTCATGGCTAACCACCTTAACCTCATCCGGCCGTCTGTACGAGGTTGATATGCGACTGCGGCCTGACGGTGATGCCGGTTTAATTGCGGTTTCTATTGATGGGTTTGAAAAATACCAAAGCCAGCAAGCCTGGTCTTGGGAACATCAAGCTATTACACGTGCACGCTTTGTTGCAGGTGATCCTAATATCGGTGCTCGTTTTGAAAAAGTACGCCAAGCCATTTTGCTACGCGAGCGCGATCCATTACAATTTAAATCTCAAGTGATTGAAATGCGTACCAAGATTGCTCAAGCGCATCCAAATCCAAGCGGTTTATTCGATATAAAACACGATCAAGGCGGCATGGTTGATATCGAGTTCATTACACAGTATTTAGTGCTATGTTATGCTCATCACTATCCCGCTCTATTAAACAACTTAGGTAATATTGCTCTATTGGGCATGGCCGCCGAATACGGTTTGATCCCTACCGCTCTGACCAAGCCTGCCATTCAGGCATATCGTACCTTTAGGCGCTATCAACATAACTTACGTCTTCAAGGGGCAACGGTAGCCCGCTTACCTCAAGCACAAGTCCAGCAAGAACGTGACGCCGTCTGTGCGTTATGGCAAACCATCATGGATTAATTCTCATTACCCACAATGAAACTTACAGAATTTACTCGTCCTATACTGACTCCTCCGAACAACAGCAAAAAGGTGTTGTTGCACTCGTGTTGTGCACCTTGCTCAGGCGAGGTCATGGAGGCCATGACTGCCTCGGGTATTGATTACACTATTTTCTTTTACAACCCGAATATTCATCCTCTGCGCGAATACGAAATCCGTAAAGAGGAAAACATGCGTTTTGCCGAACAGCACAACATCCCATTTATTGATGCAGATTACGATGCGGATAACTGGTTTGTACGTGTAAAAGGCATGGAAAACGAACCAGAGCGCGGCATCCGTTGCACCGAGTGTTTTGATATGCGATTCGAGCGTACGGCTTTATACGCCTACGAAAACGGCTTTGACACCATCTCTAGCTCATTGGCTATTTCCCGCTGGAAAGACATGGATCAAATTAATGGTTGTGGTGAGCGTGCAGCAGCACGCTATCCAGATATGCTGTACTGGACCTACAACTGGCGCAAAGACGGTGGCTCACAACGTATGCTAGAGATCAGCAAGCAAGAGCAGTTTTATCAACAGGAATACTGTGGCTGTGTGTACTCTTTGCGTGATACGAATAATTGGCGTATGTCCAAAGGACGTCCACGTATTGAGTTTGGCGTGAAATTTTACGGCGTTAACGACACCGCAACCCTGAAAAAAACAGCAAAATAACCCGTAATCCATAACGCGTACTCACACCGTGGGTACGCGTCATATCAGGGCTGCCGTTACACGCCCAAATAGCGTTCCCACAAGCTAGGGTCAGCCGCTAAACCTGTAGAGTTCCCCTGCCAAACCACACGCCCTTTTTCTAAAATAATATGATGGTCTGCCAACTTCATAAGGCGTTCTACGTATTTATCGATAATTAAAATAGTTTGGCCTTGGGCGCGTAGTACATCTAGACACTGCCAAATCTCCTCGCGAATCTTAGGAGCTAAGCCTTCGGAGGCCTCATCTAGAATTAATAATTTGGGATTCGTCACTAACGCTCGACCAATCGCCAGCATTTGTTGTTCGCCACCCGAAAGCTGATTCCCCATATTGTGTTGGCGTTCCCGCAAACGAGGAAAGAAATCGAATACCTTTTCTGGGGTCCACTCCTGAGTGGCTTTAGGATTGCGTTGGGCCACAAAAGCAGTCAAATGCTCTTTTACGGTTAAATTTGGAAAACACATGCGGCCTTCGGGCACAATGGCAATACCAGCTCGTGCAATTTTATCCGTGCTCCAGCCTTTGGTATTTTGCCCCTCGAACCGAACCGAGCCGGCTCGCACAGGCAACATGCCTAGCAGAGTCTTTAGCAACGTGCTTTTACCCATGCCATTACGCCCCAGCACGGTGACAACTTGCCCCGCTTGTATTTGTAGGTCTACCCCAAATAACACCTGACTGGCCCCATAGCCGCTTTCTAAGTGATCAATTTGCAGAATCATGCGGCCTCCGTTGACTCATCGCCTAAATAGGCATTTTTTACGGCTTCATCGTGACGAATTTGCTCGGGCGTGCCCGAGGCAATGATTTGCCCTGCCACTAATACAGAAATACGATCCGCCAGTCTAAAAACAGCTTGCATATCGTGCTCAACAAGTAACATGCTGGCCTTGCCACGCATGGACTCGATAAGCTCGGTCAAACGTAAGCTCTCGTCTGGCCCCATGCCTGCCATGGGCTCGTCTAACAGCATAACCACAGGATCAGCAGCTAACGACAAAGCAAACTCTAGCTTGCGCTGTTCCCCATGTGGCAAGTGTTTAGCTTGACTATGCCAGACATTAGAATCAATAGCACATTCGTGTGCTAGCTGTTTTGCCCGCTCGAATAGCTGCTGTTCACTATCACGTGTTTTCCAAAAACGATAGCTACTACCCGTGGCGGCCTGAACGGCTAACATTAGGTTTTCTAATACGGTGTAGTCGTTAAAGATATTAGTGACCTGAAATGAACGCGCTAGCCCCTGAGCCACCCGCTGATGGGCTTTTAAGCCTGTAATATTTTGTGTTTGCAAAAACAGCTCGCCTTGATCAGGACGTAAGGTGCCTGCTAACAGATGAATCAGCGTTGATTTGCCTGCGCCGTTTGGACCTATTAACCCATGAATTTCGCCTTGGTGGAGCTCTATAGACACCCCATTTGTCGCCCGTAAAGCACCAAAACGTTTGTGTAAATTTTGGGCTTGAAATACCACGGGTGCTGAGGTGGATTCGTTATGTATTGTCATTGCTTACCTTTTTCTTATCAAACCAACTGGCTAAGCCCTGTGGCGCAGCAAATACAACGATGAGGAGCAGAACACCTAAAGGCAAATGCCAGAATTCAGTCCAATTGCGCAAGACTTCTTCGAGCACTAATAACACTGCAGCCCCTGCTACCCCCCCAAACATAAGCCCCATACCCCCTACAAGCACCATAATGATGAGATCGGCGGACTGAGTCCAATGCATAAGACTAGGTGATACGAATAGATTATGGTTAGCTAATAACGCCCCAGCCAGCCCCATTAGAGCGCCGCTTAGCGTATAAGCCACCAGCTGAATACCATACACGGGATAACCTAATGCTTGCATGCGGCTAGGATTTTCTTTAGCACCACGCAAGGCATGCCCAAAACGGGACCCCATAAGCTGTTTAAATACAATAAAAGCCAACACCACTACGGCTAACACTACATAATAAAACTGCACGTCATTACTTAGATCAAGCCCCGGCAACGAGGAGTAATCGTATAAATTCATGCCGTCTTCACCACCGTATTGACGCAAGGAAATAAATAAGTAGTAGATCATTTGCGCAAACGCTAGGGTGATCATAATGAAGTACACCCCTTTGGTGCGCAATGAAATAGCGCCAGTAATACATGCAAGTAAGGCAGCCAAAATCATGGCGGTAGGCCAAACTAACCAAGCGGCATAAATACCGGCATCGGCCATAATACCTACGACATAAGCGCCTGCACCGAAAAAAGCAGCGTGCCCTAAAGCAACCAAACCGCCATAGCCCAATACCAAGTTAAGCGCACTGGCAGCCAAAGCAAAAATTAAGATACGTCGCACGAAGGAAACGTAAAACTCAAAACCAAAGCTAGGAGCGACTAAAGGAAAGGCAATTAACAACCCTAGCACTACAACAATAGCTAAACGTGTTTTTGTCATGATTAACCTCGCGCTGGAAATAATCCGGCGGGTTTTACTACCAAAACCACGGCCATTAGTAAATAAATTGACATTGCTGCCAACGTGGGCCCTACACTGGATGCAACATCAGCAGGGAAAACAGTACGTAGCAACATGGGCAAAAAAGCGCGCCCAGCGGTATCCACCATACCCACGAGTAACGCCCCCACAAATGCACCACGTATAGAGCCAATCCCCCCAATAACAATGCACACCAACACGAGAATTAGAATATCTTCGCCCATACCAATCTGGACGGCATTAATTGGCCCGAGCATTGCACCAGCTAAAGCAGCCAATGCAGCGCCTAGCGTAAAAATACCTAGAAAAAGAACAGGCACCCGCACGCCCATTAAAGTAGCCATCTGCCGATTGGATGCACCTGCGCGTACTAAAACCCCAGCACGTGTACGGGTAACAAAAGCATATAAGCCCACCGCTACCACTAAACCAACGGCAATGATCATTAGCCTAAAAGCGGGATATAAGAAGTCTGGAAGTACTTCTATGGGCCCGGATAAGGCTGTGGGCATATTGAACATAATCGGGGCGGGCCCCCAGATCATTTTGACAATATCGTTAGCGATTAAAATAATGGCGTAGGTGCCAAGGACTTGAGCAAGGTGATCTCTGAGCACCAAGCGACGCATCAATGCTAACTCTAGAACAATACCTACTAAAGCAGTAACCCCAACGGCAATTAATACAGCTAGAGTAAATGAGCCTGTACGCTGCATGGTTTCTGCAGCCACATAGGCCCCTGCCATATACAGGGACCCATGGGCCAAGTTCATGATATCCATAATGCCGAAGACCAAGGTCAGACCTGCAGCAATTAAAAACAACATCAACCCGAATTGCAAACCATTTAACAGCTGCTCAGTAACTAATATGAGCGACATTCTGTTATCAACCTTTTAATACTTATAGTTTGCATTCATCAACATATACGTCTTGGTAAGAGTCGAATACTGTTCCCACCAGCTTGTTAGTTAAAACGCCGTCTGCATCACGCTCGACCACGCGTACATAATATGGCTGGATAGGGAAGTTGTTTGTGCCGTAGCTAAACTTACCACGTACCGACTCGTAATCCGCTGACTTTAACGCCTCGAGGACTTTTGCGCGGTCTTTGACATTGCCATCTACCTGAGCCACTGCGGCATCCATGGCCATAATCACATCATAGGCTTGGGCGGCATACACGGAAGGATAACGACCATCGTATTCTTTACGGAAGGCTTCGACGAATTTTTTATTAGCAGGCACATCTAAATCATGGGCCCATTGAGCGGTATTAAACATGCCTTCGATAGGATCACCAACCGCTTGAATAATATCGGTATCGCCAGAGAAGCCCGGCCCTAAAAGCACGGTGTCTTTATTCAACCCTGCTGCAACAAACTGCTTGATAAAGTTAATGCCCATGCCGCCCGGTAAAAAGAAAAACACGGCTGCCGGCTTGTTGGCTCGAATTTGGGCAAGTTCAGCGGCATAATCAATTTGGCCTAACTTGGTGTAGATTTCTTCGCTAGGGGTTTTACCGTATCCGCGCTTAAAGCCATTAAGAGCGTCCTTGCCTGCAGGATAATCAGGCGCAAGGATGAACACTTTTTCGTAGTTACGGTCAGCAGCTACCTTGCCAGCGGCCTCGTGGAAGGCATCATTTTGATACGACACACCAAAGAAATAGGGATTGCACTGTTTGCCAGCCAGCTGACTAGGCCCCGGGTTTGTGGTTAAGTAAGGGATTTCTGCTTTAAATAAAGCAGGCCCTACCGCTAACGCCACATTGGAACCCACAGGACCAGTAAAAAAATCAATCTTATCGCGTTGAATATAGCGATTTACCAATTGACGGGCTTGGTCTGGGTTGCCCGCCATGTCTTGTTGAATGAACTCAGCAGGCTGTCCCCCTAGTTTGCCGTCCAATTGCTTAATGGCTAGGTTTAAACCATCGCGGATCTCAGCCCCTACTGCTGAAAATGGCCCCGAGTTGTCATTGGCAATTCCGACTTTAATCGTGTCTGCAGCAGCTGTAGTACCTAAGCCTACAGACGTTAATGCCAAAGCAGCTACTAAACGTTTCATAGATATCTCCTCATTATTCTTATTTTCGCTTATTTACGAAAATTACTTGTAAATAGTTTAGTTGTAAATTACTTTTGATGGCACGAGGGATATCACTTAGAGGGTTAGCCCTCATGCAAAGGCCAAAAACAAAAAAGCCCCACCTAAGTGGGGCCAGTAAATTAAAAAAGCTTATTTGGTAAAACTAAACGCATCATCCACAAAGCTAACATGAACGGTATCGCCATCGGCAAACTCACCTTGCAATATAGCTTTGGCTACAGGGTTTTCAATACTTTGCTGAATAGCACGTTTTAGCGGGCGGGCACCAAACACAGGATCAAAACCGACCTTGGCAATTTCTGCCAACGCCGCCTCTGACACATCTAGGTCCAGACCTCGATCTTGTAGCCGTTGATCCAAGCGCTGTAACTGAATTTTTGCAATGGCTTGGATATGCTGTGCATCTAAGCCGTGGAATACCACCACCTCATCAATACGGTTTAAGAACTCGGGACGGAAATGCTGTTTTACCTCTTCCCATACCACCTCTTTCACCGTTTCGTAAGGCTCATCCTGCATCATTTGAATGTGTTGCGACCCCAAGTTAGAAGTCATAATCACCACGGTGTTACGGAAGTCCACTGTGCGCCCTTGACCATCGGTTAATCGACCGTCGTCAAGCACTTGCAGCAGCACGTTAAATACATCGGGGTGTGCTTTTTCTACTTCATCAAGCAAGATCACACTATAGGGCTTACGACGCACCGCTTCGGTTAAATAACCACCTTGCTCGTAACCCACATAGCCGGGAGGCGCACCAATCAAACGAGCGACCGAGTGTTTTTCCATAAACTCAGACATATCAACACGAATCAGATGGTCTTCTGAGTCAAAGAGAAAACCAGCTAATGCCTTGGTAAGCTCTGTTTTACCCACACCAGTAGGCCCTAAAAACAAGAACGAACCATAAGGACGGTCTGGATCTGCTAGGCCTGCTCGTGAACGACGGATCGCATCTGACACTAAGGTGACGGCCTCGTCTTGGCCCACAACACGCTGATGCAGATGAGACTCCATCTGTAGAAGTTTCTCACGCTCACCTTGCATCATGCGCGATACAGGAATACCCGTGGCACGCGACACCACCTCGGCGATTTCCTCTACGCCTACTTGGGTTCGTAACAGTTTAGGGCGCTCAGCCTCTTCATCAACCGCTTCTTTTGCATGCTCAGCAGAAGCTAAGCGCTCTTCGAGCTGAGGTAATTTTCCGTATTGCAACTCGGCTAATTGCTCGAATTGACCTTTACGCTGATACTCTGCCATTTGTGCCCGTAACGCTTCAATTTCCTCTTTAATGGATTGCGTCCCTTGAACAGCGGCTTTTTCAGCTTTCCAGATATGGTCATAATCATCGTATTGACGCTGCAATGCCTCAAGCTCGTCTTCAATCGCTTGCAAACGTTTCTTAGAGGCATCGTCCTCTTCACGACGCACCGCTTCACGCTCAATTTTAAGCTGGATCATACGGCGTTCAAGCTTGTCCATGACCTCTGGCTTGGAATCAATCTCCATACGAATACGAGCGGCGGCCTCATCAATTAAGTCAATCGCCTTATCGGGTAAAAATCGATCGGTAATATAGCGATGAGACAACTCGGCTGCAGCAACAATAGCAGGGTCGGTAATGGCAACACCATGGTGCAGCTCATAACGCTCTTGGAGACCACGTAAAATAGCAATAGTTGATGCCACATCGGGCTCGTCAACCTGAACGCGTTGGAAGCGCCGTTCGAGTGCTGCGTCTTTTTCTATGTACTGCCGATACTCATCAAGAGTCGTCGCACCAATACAATGAATCTCGCCACGTGCTAAGGCGGGTTTGAGCATGTTGCCTGCGTCCATCGCCCCATCGGCTTTACCAGCGCCCACCACCATATGAATTTCATCAATGAAAAGAATGGTTTGACCTTCGTCTTGGGCCAGTTCTTTTAAGACCGCTTTTAAGCGTTCTTCGAATTCGCCGCGGAATTTAGCTCCCGCCAATAACGCCGCCAAATCCAGCACTAAAAGGCGTTTTCCTTTTAAGCTTTCTGGCACTTCGTTATTTACAATACGCTGAGCTAAACCCTCAACAATAGCGGTTTTACCTACGCCTGGCTCACCAATTAAAACAGGGTTATTTTTAGTGCGACGTTGCAATATTTGAATGGAGCGACGAATTTCATCATCACGCCCGATCACGGGATCCAGTTTGCCTAAACGCGCCCGCTCGGTAAAATCAGTGGTGTATTTAGATAAGGCTTCACGGTTTGATTCGCCCTCGGCATCTGTTACATTCGCCCCGCCACGCACCGCGTCTATAGCCGCTTCAAGGGCTTTGTCTTGCACCCCTACATCTCGTAAAATTTGGCTAGCACGTCCTTTGTCTTTTAAAACCGCAAGCAAAAAAAGCTCGCTTGCCACATAGGTATCACCACGTTGGGTCGCTTCTTTATCTGCCTGAGCTAAAGCCGTTTGCAGTTCGCGGCTAGCGCGTAAGTTCGCTTCTCCGCCCTCGACTTGGGGTTGAGCTGCTAGGTAGTTACTCAGTTCACTTTTTAGCCGAGGCACAGCACCACCAGCTCGGGCTAATAAACTACTAGCACCAGAGTCTGGGTCTTCGAGTAGCGCCAAGAGCACATGAGCAGGTTCTAAATAGGCATGTTTGCTTTGAATGGCCAAAGTTTGTGCAGTGCCTAAAGCCATTTGAAATTGTGTTGTTAATTTATCTATACGCATGGAATAGTTGGCCTTTAAAAAAAGCACAGTCTTAAACACATTGAATTAGCTTTAGCGCATTATTTAAGCCGTGCCATATATCAATTATTAAGTAATAGATACTGCCACTTTCATTTATTTCAAGAGAGTCAGACAAAATACTTCGTTTACAATATATAAACGATGTAACAAAAATACAACGCAATTAGAATAAACCGCCACCATATACCATTTATTTACTCATTAATCTAAGCATTAGCCAATCTAAACAAATGTAATTCGTTCTCTGGCTTAGAAAAAGCTACAATTATTATTGATTTGCCTCAAAGCAAATATTTTTCTTTTCTGTATTCAGAATAAATTATGCAAAAACGTATTCCCGTCACGGCTAACTCAATGCGTTGCTCCACGTGCATGTTAAGTGAGCTTTGCTTACCTTTGGGCATGCCCGAGCCAGAGCTAAATAGACTAGATGATCTTATTCAGGAACGCATTCGTCTTAAAAAAGGTGCCCCTTTATTTCATCTTTCCGATCCAGTGGATGCTGTTTATGCTTTACGCTCTGGTAGCCTTAAAACTCAGCTTGAAGATGCAACAGGTCAAGTACAAATTACCGGTTTTTTACTGCCAGGCGAAATTGCAGGAATGGATGGTTTGCTTAATAACACGCATGTATCCCATGCCATTGCTCTCGAAGACAGTGAAGTCTGCGTCATGCGTTTAGATGACTTTGACAACCTGGCTACCCAACTGCCCATGCTACAAACGCAGTTACGTCGTCTTATGAGCAAAGAAATTAATCGCTCCCATAGCATTATGATGACCTTGGGTGCTTTACGCTCTGAACAACGTTTAGCCGCCTTTCTATTAAATATGTCTGATCGCCTCACTGCACTAGGGTATTCACCCTATGAGTTTCTACTCCGCATGAGTCGCGAGGAAATTGGCAATTTTCTAGGTCTAACACTTGAAACTGTCAGTCGGTTGTTTTCGCGCTTTGCCCGTGAAGGCTTATTGGAAATACAACAACGTGAGGTTAAATTGCTTAATTTGCCCGCTTTACATCAATTAGCTGGTACCGTTTGCCCAAACCACGCGTATTAAACGCTTTATATTCTAAATGCCGCAATAAAAAAGCTAAGTTAAAAATAACTTAGCTTTTTTAATTTTTACTGCTGCTTGGATTCTGCTTTATCTACTTGGCTACTGGGCACAATCTGCAACCCTTTTTTCGTAGCTCCTGACATAGGTTTGTCGTAGTGAGAAAAAGCTAAGTAAATGGTGATCAAACATGCTACCACTACAATAGCAGGACCAGACATGAGGATCCAAGGCCAAGGCTCTTTATACCAAGGTTGCGTATCTTCACGTAAAGGTGCTGAGCTCATAGCAACTCCTTATTGGGGAATATAAAAATTAGAACTGTCTTTGGCATGCGTAGTTTGACGCTGCCCAGATACGGCATCGGCACGAATTTCTATCGCATGCATGCCACTGCTCAGACCACTATCAGACGGAATTTGCACAACCACAGGAACAAGTTCAGTAGAGGATGCTGGCAACACAATAGTATCTTTGCCATTATCTGCACGCTTGATTTTGATTTGAGCAATACCATCTGCTGACAACTGAATAGTCAGAGGTTCCTCGGCAGCGTTCACCAATTGCAAGCGATACACGTTTTCAATTAAACCACCCGCGACTTCACGCCCTAATAAGCCACGATCACGAATAATGTTCATCTTCAAGGTATCACGTAATGCCATGGAAACCACTAAAGCCAAGCTAACTAATACCAGTAAAGTTATGTAAATCAGCACACGTGGGCGGAACATACGCTTGCGAGCCTGATCTTGGGTTAAACCCTCGCTAATAGCACGACCTGAGGTGTAACGAATCAAATCGGGCTCATAGCCCATTTTGTCCATGACTTGATTACAGACGTCTACACAGGCACCACAGCCAATACACATGTACTGAAGACCCTCTCGGATATCAATACCAGTAGGACAGACCTGCACACACAAGCTACAGTTAATGCAGTCGCCCTTTCCTTGGGCTTTATGATCCACTTTTTTAGAGCGCGCGCCACGGGGCTCACCACGCACATAATCATAGCTAACCACAAAAGTATCATCATCTACCATCACACTTTGAAAGCGTGCGTAAGGACAGGCATAACGGCAAATGGATTCGCGCAAAAAGCCAGCAAAGCTTAATGTGGCTGCACTATACAACCAAAACCACACCCATTGCCATGTTCCTAATGTGAGATGAATAAACTCACCGGGTAGTTCTCTGATGGGCGCAAAATACCCAATAAAGGTAAATCCGGTCCATAAAGAAAATAAAACCCAAACCGTGTGTTTAGTGAATTTTATGCGGAATTTGCGCCAGCTCCAGGGCGCTTCGGCCAAACGGATACGAGCAACACGATCCCCTTCGATCTTGAGCTCAAACCACATCAGAATTTTGGTGTAGACCGACTGCGGACAGGCGTAACCACAGAACAAGCGTCCTGCAATTGCCGTAAATAAAAACAGCGCATAGGCTGAAATAATCAACAAGATGGCCAGATAAATAATATCTTGGGGCCACAACACCATACCGAACAAATAGAATTTTCTGGCACCCAGATCAAAGAGAACAGCTTGACGCCCATTCCACTGTAACCAAGGCAAACCAAAAAATAGAATCTGGGTGATCCAGATTAATGCAACCCGTATACGATCAAAATGCCCCGTGACGGAACGCGCCACAATTTTCCCATGGGCATCCTGAAGAATTTTTTCTAGTTGTGGTGAAGCTCCCACAACTGCCTGTTTATCAATTCGAGGCGGCTGCCAAGCAGGTACTTGATCAGCGTCTTGACCCATTTTATCGAGTCCTTTAGGAGCTTCACTACTCATGATACAAACCTTCAATCAATTGGTAAAAAGGCTCCTGACCTAACCTAGGTACGGAGCCTTAACTGTATTACTGTTCTACATTCGATAGACCCCAAACCCAACCAGCCAAGAGGCGGATTTGTTCTGGGGATAGATGGTCTTTTTGTGCGGGCATTTGGTTATCACGACCATTTAAAATACCGTACACAATCGTGTCTTCGGAGCTACCGTAGAGCCAAGCGCTGTCTGTTAGGTTAGGAGCCCCTAACATCTGATTACCTTTACCTTCGGCACCGTGACAAGCGACACAGAACTGATCGTAAAGTTTTTTACCTGGAACTACGCGCGTTTGATCATGAGCCAAGTTGCTGAAAGAGCGCACATACTGTGCGATTTCTGAAGCCTGAGCAGGAGTCATCATCGCATTATGTGCAGGCATAATCCCACGACGACCATTAGTGATGGTCTGTAAGATTTGCTCTGGCTCACCACCCCATAACCATGAATCATCAGACAAGTTTGGGAAAGACGGACTACCTTGGGCATCCGAGCCGTGACATTGCGCACAGTTGTTTAAGAATAAACGCTGACCAATGGCACGAGCATCGTCGTCTTTGGCAATATCAGTAATGGGCATTTCTGCATACTTCTGATAGACCGGCTGAACACGTGCTTCGATTTCCTCTTGGGCTAAACGTACCTCTTTGGCCTGGTTCGTACCCAACAAACCATCATAAGACCCCAAAGCCGGATAGAGAAACATATACGCTAAAGCAATAGCGCTTAGAATCAAATACATTGACACCCACCAGCGCGGTAACGGTGTATCGTATTCAGTAATACCATCCCAATTGTGACCTGTGTCACTGATGACCTCGCCCTTTTTGGGCTGGCCCTTTATCTGGCTAATGAGCACAAATAAACAGAACACCACCCCACCAAGGGCAATGGCTGTAATCCAAATGCTCCAGCCTACGCTGAAAAATTCATTCATTCGAATCCCCTACTTTCTGCCTTACGACCTCTTCCTCATCGGGCAGGTCGAAAGGCAGCCTAGACGCTTCATCGTTTGCTTTGGCACGGCCTTTAGACCATGCCCAAACAATGATTCCTAAAAAGGTTATTAAAGCTAATGCTGTGGCAATTCCATTTAAGACGCCAATCATTAGTATCTCCCTTCGGCTACAGCTGCTTCAGCAGCGGCGCGCCCTTGGACTCCTAAACCTTGTAAATAAGCCACCAATGCATCTTCTTCCGTTTTGCCTTTTAGCGCCTCGGGAGCTTTAGCAATTTCTTCGTCAGTATAAGGAACACCCAGTTTACGTAGGACTTCCATACGTTTTTGAATGTTTGCCCCTTCTACTGTATTGCGTTGCAACCAAGGATACGCTGGCATATTGGACTCACGCACCACATCACGTGGGTTACGCAAGTGAATACGATGCCATTCGTCGGTATAGCGCTGACCAACACGAGCCAAGTCTGGACCAGTACGCTTGGAACCCCATAGGAAAGGATGATCGTAAACGGACTCACCCGCTAAGGAGTAAGGACCGTAACGACGTACTTCGGATTCCAACATGCGGACTTGTTGGGAGTGACAACCTACACAGCCTTCGCGAATGTAGATATCACGCCCCATCAAACGTAATGGCTCATACGGGGTAACGCCTTCGGTTGGAGTAGTAGTTGAATGTTGGAAGAACAGAGGCACGATCTGCACCAAACCCGCCATCGCAATCACGATGAGAGTACAAATCATCAATAAGCCAACGTTCGTTTCCACCGTTGCATGGGAAAAAAACTTTTTCTTCTCGTTAGACATTGATCTATCCTTAACCTGCAGCAATTTCGCTAGCACCTACTAGGCCTGCATCGCGTGCATCAGGGCTTTTTAGAGGTACTACAGGATTAACACGGGGCTGACCTTTAATTGTCATGAGGGTGTTAACCAACATAATGATCGCACCAGACAAGAACATAATGCCGCCTAGAGCTCGGATCGCATAGAACGGATAGGTTGCTTTTACGCCTTCAACAAAGCTGTAAATTAACATGCCGTCTTCGCCAGTCGCACGCCACATCAGACCCTGCATCACACCGGAAATCCACATGGCGGAGATGTAAAGCACCACGCCTAATGTTGCTAACCAGAAGTGCAACTCTACCCATTGGGGTTTAGCCATACCGACACGACCATACAAACGTGGAATCATGTAGTACAGTGAACCAAACGTCACCATAGCAACCCAACCTAGAGCACCGGAGTGAACGTGACCTACTGTCCAATCTGTGTAATGGGACAAAGAGTTCACGGTACGAATAGCCATCATGGAGCCTTCAAACGTAGACATACCATAGAAGGAAATGGCAACTACCAAGAACTTCAAAATAGGATCAGTGCGCAGACGGTTCCAAGCACCCGATAAGGTCATGATCCCGTTGATCATACCGCCCCAAGATGGAGCCAATAAAATCAATGAGAAAGCCATACCTAGAGACTGTGTCCAGTCGGGCAAGGAAGTGAAATGCAAGTGGTGCGAACCGGCCCACATGTAGGTAAATGCTAGTGCCCAGAAGTGAACAATAGATAAACGATACGAGTAGATAGGCCGCTGTGCTTGTTTAGGTACGAAGTAATACATCATCCCTAAGAAGCTAGTGGTTAAGAAGAAACCCACTGCGTTATGCCCATACCACCATTGCACCATCGCGTCTTGTACCCCAGCATAAGCAGAGTAAGACTTCCATAGAGATACAGGTAACTCCATGTTGTTAAAGATGTGCAAGACAGCAATCACGATAATGAATGCCCCAAAGAACCAGTTGGCTACGTAGATGTGGTTAACACGACGTTTTACCAATGTGCCAAAGAACACGATTAGGTAACTGACCCACACAGCAAGAATCAACAAGTCGATTGGCCATTCAAGTTCGGCGTATTCTTTGCTGCTAGTAAAGCCTTGGGGCAAAGTTAGCAAAGCCCCCACCATAGCTAGCTGCCAGCCCCAAAATGTGAACGTTGCCAAAGGCCCTGCAAACAAACGTGTTTGACAGGTACGTTGTGCCACATAGTAGGACGTAGCGAATAACGCGCTACCGCCAAATGCAAAAATCACCAAGTTGGTATGCAAAGGACGAATACGTCCGTATGTAAACCATGGTGTCTCGAAGTTAAGTTCAGGCCAGATGAGTTGTAAGGCGATCAGTACACCGACCCCCATACCAACTACAGCCCACACTACGGACATAACGGCAAACTGTCGTACTACTCCATAGTTGAAGGCTTCGGCCTGTTTTCCGACTACATCGGAAGTGCCCATTTGCTTCCCCTCATTTTGAACAAATGTTAATTACAAACTATTTTGCCGAATGGTATTGCCCACTATTCGGCTATGTTACGTGCTCCGCATCATAACACTTTCATATAAGCATATAACCCACTAGTTGGTAGTAAGCGAAAACCCCCTTGACTATTAGATTATTTTCAACGAATGTATCAGCACGTTACTTTTCGTTCGTGTCGGTACTATCGTCATCCTTGAGTATGGACTCGCCTTCCTTATTGGTGTCCTCGAATTGACCTGAAAAAACGGCCCACCATAATGCCACTGCAATAAACAACACAAATAGCAAAGACAAAGGAATCAATAAGAACATTGAGTCAAGCATGTTTACACCACCGCATTAAGCGCTTGTTGTGTTGCTTGAGCTAAACGCTGGCGATAAAGTCGCCAAGAATTATACGCAACCAGAAGCGAAGACAGCAGCATAGAAATCGCTGCTACCCAAGGTGCAACCAAACCTATAGCAGCTAAAGGCGTCATCAAGAGATGCCAGGCTATAGAGCCATACAAATTTTGTCTGGAAATAGAAGTGGTTTTCTGAGCGACAGAATCAAGCTCAGACTGAGTTTCGGCCGGTTTAATACTGACCCCCGCATGCGCTGAGGCCACAGCAGTAGGCACTGCCATAGATAAAGCACAGGGGCAACTCATAACAAATAAAGCGACTACCACGGCTACAGCGTGCTCAGGTTTATAATAAAACCAAACCACTCCTAAGCCAAGAGCCAGTACTACTTGAATTAACACGAACCAGAATGCGAGTTTATTAGAATCTCGTGTTAGAGCAGTACGTAAATGTTCAATATAAGTGTGTGCTTGGCCCTGATGGATGGACTGACGGGCACACAACTCTAGGTACCTAGCGGTTAATAAAAAAGCCACAAACATGGTGACAGAGTCGAAATAGACTTCGCCCACCCCTGTCCAAGTGGTGATAACGCTAGGGATAAAGGCAACAACAATGCCAAGGGCTACGGGCACATCCATGCCTATACGCCCTTGTTTTAGACTGTGTACTGCGCCCTGCCAAATAGGAATGGCGCAATATAAAACAACTGGCACAGTCAGAACTAGGGCAGCCCAGTTCATTAGGTAAATAGCCGCGTCTAAGGTTTCTAGCGTATCAGGCTGCATGGAATCGGATCGCAAATAGCCCGGAAACGCCAAAGTCATTACCTGCATCATCATTAGCCACGCTAACCCAAGACGAGCTAACATACGCCGGCGATATAATCGGTCGGCTGTGGATAATTCGGCAGGAATAGTAAAAATAGAATAGGCGCGCATAAGAACACTATATTATAGCAACAAATAATATAGTCTTTAGACCTAAGTCAAATAATTTAGACCTAAGCCAAATAAAATTGCAACTGGGACAACCCATAAAAAGAAGCCCCTACCTCTATAGTGTAAGGGCTTCTAGACTAAGACTACAACTCGCTTTCCTTTTTGTCTCTAATTCAACACCACTTAAGCTTGTGCTTCGGCCTCTGCGGCATAGAATTGAGCTGCCTCAGTGGAGCCAACTAACGCTGTGGTCGATGACTGACCGCCTTCGATAGTTTGTGTAACGGCATCAAAATAACCTGTACCCACTTCACGCTGGTGGCGAACGGCAGTAAAGCCACGCTCAGCTGCTGCAAACTCACGCTCTTGTAGGTTTACAAAAGCAGTCATGTTTTCACGGGCATAACCGTATGCCAAGTCGAACATGCCGTAGTTCAAGGAGTGGAAGCCAGCGAGTGTAATGAACTGATATTTGTAACCCATAGCACCCAGCTCACGTTGGAACTTAGCAATAGTGGCGTCATCTAAGTTTTTCTTCCAGTTAAAAGAAGGTGAGCAGTTATAAGCAAGCAACTTGCCGGGGAATTGACGGTGAATCGCTTCTGCAAACTGACGGGCATACTCTAAATCTGGCGTTGCGGTTTCGCACCAGATCAAATCAGCGTATGGTGCATAGGCGAGACCACGTGAAATGGCTTGCTCAATACCTGGGCGTGTACGGAAGAAGCCTTCAACGGTACGTTCACCTGTAATAAATGGACGATCGTTCTCGTCTACGTCGCTTGTCACTAAGTCGGCTGCATCAGCATCTGTGCGTGCCAGCAATAATGTAGGTACATTTAACACGTCTGCAGCTAAGCGGGCAGCGGTGAGCTTGGAGATGGCTTCGCGTGTTGGTACTAAAACTTTGCCCCCTAGGTGACCACATTTTTTAACAGCGGCCAATTGGTCTTCAAAGTGCACGCCGGATGCCCCAGCCGTAATCATGGCTTTCATGAGCTCGAAGGCATTCAACACCCCACCAAAACCTGCTTCCGCATCGGCTACGATAGGTGCAAAATAGTCTGTGTAACCCTCATCACCAGGGTTTAAGCCTTCGGACCACTGGATCTGATCGCAACGACGTAGAGCATTATTAATGCGGTTAACGACTTGAGGTACCGAGTTGATAGGATACAAGGACTGGTCGGGATACATTTCACCTGCCAAGTTGGCATCACCAGCAACTTGCCAGCCTGACAAGTAGATGGCTTTCAAGCCAGCTTTAACTTGTTGCATAGCTTGGTTTCCAGACAATGCACCTAAGCTATTAATGAACGGCTCTTCGTTCACTAAACGCCATAGTTTTTCAGCACCGCGTCGTGCTAAGGTATGCTCTTCAACCATTGAACCGCGCAAACGTACAACGTCTTCGGCGCTATAGTTGCGCTTGATGCCTTGCCAACGTGGATTTTCAGCCCATTCTTTTTGTAGATTGCGAATCTCTGTTTCTCGGTTACTCATGTTTATCTCCGTGTTTAATTAGACAGTTAAATTTGCATTGGGTATGAGTTAAATTCTACGTAAATAATGCAGAGCAATCTACACTTATATCTTATATAAGACTATTTATTAAATCGTTTAAAATCAATGAGTTAAAACATTCGTTTCGTGATGTGAAACAAATAACCTTATTGTGGAAATTTTTATGCGGCAGTGCAACGTAGCAATTTCACAATGCAAGATATAGATTTCACATAATGAAATAGATACAATCTGTCCCATTTTTTAGAATATATTATGAGCTCATCCCACTCCGTCTCTGATTCACCTTTAGGTCATGAGGTTCAGTACCCAACTCGCTACGACCCCAGCGTGCTGTTTGCCATAGAAAGAGCGCCCAATCGCAGCCAGCTCACTATTCCCGAAAACTGGCTAGGCCAAGATATTTGGTACGCGTATGAAATATCGTGGCTTAATGCAAAAGGCAAACCCATAGTGGCTATTGGACGCTTTGCTTTTCCATGGCACAGCCCATTTCTGGTGGAATCCAAATCATTTAAATTGTATTTAAATTCGTTTAATGAAACCCACTTTAATGAGTTGGCGGATGTAGAAGCCCTTTTAGTGCAGGACCTATCTGCTCTAACCCAATCTGACGTCCACGTGGATTTGTATTTATTAGAAGATTATCAAGGTCCTCGTGCTCAAACTCTTGATGGGCAATGCATAGATCAATTAGATGTAGACATTACACACTATCAACCAACTCCTGAGTTATTGCGCTGCAATAACGAGAACGGCTTGGTTACTGAAACCTTGGTGTCCCATTTACTTAAATCAAACTGCCCTGTTACGGGACAACCCGATTGGGGAACGGTCCAAATCAGCTACACGGGGACTGCTATTGATCACGCTGCCTTGCTTCGTTATATCGTGTCATTTAGAAAACATACTGAGTTTCACGAACACTGTGTAGAGCGTATGTATCATGACTTAATGCAACGTTGCCAACCCGATCAATTATTTGTCATGGCCCGTTATACTCGTCGGGGTGGCCTTGACATAAACCCATGGCGCAGCAATTACATCACTGAAGCTCCTGACCAACGAACTCAACGTCAATAATTAAAAAAGCACTCTGGCCTGACGAGCTAGAGTGCTTTTTATACTACAAATAATACAAATTCAATTAACGCTTTTGTTGGGTCGCCCCTTTGGCAACAGCCATCGCTAAGACCGCCGACAACACAAACGCTATGGCCCCGCCATACCACGGTGCCCGCTCAAACTGGGCATCAATTAAATGCCCAAAGACGACCGGAGCAATAGCTGCCCCTACGTCCATACCTGAATACACTAAACCATAAACAGAACCAGTGGCACCTTTTGGCGTAACACTACGGATCAACATATCACGCGACGGAGCGGCTACCCCAGAGCACACGCCCCCTAAAGTCACTAATACAATCGCTATTGAAGAGCTAACAATATCGAGTGCAAGCAAAAGCATACAAGCCCCTGCCAAACACAACATAATAAAAATAATACGCTCTGTTTTTTTACTGGCACCCACTAAAAATCCACCCGCTATCATTCCTATAGCAGCGGCTACCATATAAGCCGATAGCGTTGACCCAGCAACGACCTGACTGAGGCCATACACTTTGGATAATAAGGGAATGGAGTAGTTTTGAATGGCTGATAATGCGGCTGAGCTAAACGCAAAAAATAAAAATGCACACCATAACGCAGGCTGTCTTAATAAAAAAACCAATGTCTGCCCGATGCTTTGAGTAGCCACACTTTTATTTTCATCATTTTGAGGGGCTTCACCCCATAACTCGCGCTGCCAAATACTGATCACTAATAGCACTGCAATTAAAACGGCGGCCATCATAACAGCAAAACGCCAGCCATAAGCAGAGCCTAAAACAGTGATAAAGAGAGGAGTTGCAGCCCAACCTAAGTACCCCGTAAAACCATGCACACTATAAGCATGACCCAATCGTGGTGCAGTTATGCGGTGATTAATAATGGTGTAGTCAACAGGATGAAAGATGGAGTTTCCCGCGCCCCCGATAATAGCTGCTAACACCAAAAAAGCATAGCTAGGTGCCAATGCCATAAGACTGGCCGAGACCACAAAAGCCCCAAGCCCAAAATACATCACAGGAGCTGGGCCAATACGATCCACAATGAAGCCCGAAGAGGCTTGGCCTAAGCCTGAAACCAAATAAAAGCAGGACACCAAAAAACCTAGCTGCACGTAGTCGTAGCCATAGTCTTGGTGTAAATACACAAATAAGGTTGGAAGAATCAGTTGAAAAAAATGCGAGCTGGAGTGAATTAAGCCCAAAAGAGAAATAATAGCCCAATCACGCTTTTTTTCTTGGTGTAAAGCCAATGTAGTACTTGTCATCGTTAGAGGCTCCGTTTCACGATTTCAGGCCAAGCTTTGCGCAAATAATACAACATAGACCACACGGTCAAAATAGCAGCCACAATAATTAAAATCTGCCCTACCCATCGGGCCGATATGCCATGTAGGTCTTGGTAGTACAGCAAGCAAGGAATCGCCACCATCTGCGCCGCTGTTTTGAATTTTCCTAGCCAGCTAACAGCTACGCTAGCGCTGGCACCAATTTGCGCCATCCACTCACGTAAGGCTGAAATCGTAATCTCACGCCCAATAATAATAAACGCAATCACCGCATCGACCCGATCAATACTGAGCAAGATCAGCAATGCAGCCGACACCATAAGCTTATCAGCGACTGGATCTAAAAAAGCGCCAAACGCCGAGGTTTGGTTCCAGCGTCGAGCTAACCAGCCATCAAACCAATCGGTAATGGCAGCAACAATAAACACCCATGCTGCGATATTATCGCGGGTCATATCCGTCCACCACGAATGCGGCACATAATACAACAGCAAAATTAGCGGTATGAAGACAATACGGAGCCAAGTTAGGGCGATAGGTAAATTAAATGGCATAACTCTGACTTCTGAATAATAACGGGTATATAGTTAGCGTAACGCAAAATAGATGCGCTCTGCTAGCGCTGCTGAAATTCCTTCGACTGAAGCTAATTCTTCGATGCTGGCGTTTGACACCCCAGACAAACCTCCAAAACGCATTAAAAGACGTTGCCTGCGTTTAGGACCCACGCCATCAATGTCCTCAAGGCGTGACACTGAACGTGTTTTTGCTCGTTTTGCGCGCATGCCGGTAATAGCAAAACGGTGCGCCTCATCACGGATTTCAGCCACTAACATCAGAGCTGCTGACTCTACCCCTAGCTGCACTGGTGCCCTGTGATCCGCAAAAAACAAGGTTTCCAACCCGACTTTACGACCATCGCCCTTGGCTACACCAACAAGAACACGTGTATCTAGCCCAAGATCGGCGAAGACTTCTATGGCAATATTGAGCTGCCCTTTACCCCCATCAATTAACACCACATCGGGTAACGGAGCCAAACCTTCGGCCACTCGCTCGAAACGGCGACGCAATACTTGACGCATTGCAGCATAGTCATCCCCCTCTGTGATACCCACAATATTGTAGCGTCTATACAACGATGGCTGGAGAGCATGGTTTTTATACACCACACAGGAAGCTTGCGTGGCCTCACCAGACGTATGGCTAATATCAAAACACTCTATGTGTAACTGCTCTAAAGCTTCGGGCTCAGTGTCTAAACCAAGGAGCTCGGCCAAGGCTAAAGTGCGCGCAGCTCGACTCATGGACTCATTTAAAAAGCGACCAAGAGCCAATTCGGCATTGGTTTGCGCTTGTTCTAACCAGTTTTTGCGTATCCCCTGTGGACGATTAATAAGACGCGCTTTCATGCCCGTTTGTTCGGCGAGCATAACAAAGAGTTCGGTATCGACCACGGCTGGATTCGTTATTAGTACTGCCGGTAAAGGCCGCTCTATATAGTGCTGGCTAATAAACGCCTCGAGCACCTCAGTGAGTGACATATCACTAACTTGCGTTGGAAAAAAAGCCCGATCACCCAAATGACGCCCACCGCGCACCATGGCTAAGTTCACACAAACGCGGCCTCCAGCTGCTACCACTGCAATAATATCTGCGTCCTCATTACTGTGGTTTTCCATGGACTGTTGCTGCAAAATGGCAGCAAGTGCTTTCATTTGATCGCGATACAAAGCGGCTTGCTCGAACTCCAAAGTATCCGAGGCATGCTGCATTTTGCGTTCAATCTGCCCCATTACCCCCGAGGCATCACCATCTAAAAACTGCTGGGCTCGGGCTACATCTGCCGCATAGTCTTGGGGGCTTATTAAGCCTACACAAGGGCCAGAGCACCGTTTAATCTGATAAAGCAAGCAAGGACGTGAGCGGTTTGCATACACACCGTCTTCACAGCTACGCAGTCTAAAAACACGCTGGAGTATTTGCATGCTTTCACGGACTGCCCAAGCATTGGGGTATGGGCCATAAAAACTACCAGGTTGGTTGGTATTGCCACGAAAGTACGCAATCCGAGGGACCTCATGAGCACTAAACATTAAATAAGGGTATGACTTATCATCCCTAAATAAAATGTTGTAGCGCGGCTGTAGACGCTTGATGAGGTTATTTTCTAAAATCAACGCCTCTGCTTCGGTGCGCGTCACGGTAATATCAATACGCGCAACTTGCTTCACCATTTGTGCTATGCGTGGGCTGCTGAGATTTTTTTGAAAATACGAGGAAACTCGTTTTTTTAAATCACGCGCCTTGCCCACATACAACACCTCGTCATCGGCACTGATATGACGATAAACCCCTGGTAAATTAGGCAGCTGACGTAGAAAAGTACTGAGATCGAAGTTGTTGGGCTTGTTGGTAATGCTCATCGGCTTGTAAGGCTTCCCACGTTAATGCATCGTCAATGGGGTGTAAATCAAGTAAGCGCTGCATAGATTGGGCTGGCATAGTCCATGTTAAACGCGCCAAGAGTTCATCGGCCAAATCAGGACGATTACACACTAAAACCATATCACATCCAGCATTCAATGCAGCTTCGGCACGCGCTAGAATATCGCCCGCAACCGTTGCACCTTCCATGGTTAAATCATCAGAAAACACCATACCGTTATAAGCCAACGCTTGGCGCAATACACGCTGGATCCAGAAAGAAGAAAAGCCGGCTGGCTGTGCATCGACTTGTGGATAAATCACATGAGCTGGCATAACGGCCTGAATCACCGTACCACCTAGCCAACCATAGGGGGCAGCATCATTATCTAAAATTGTTTGTAGGTCGCGTTTATCGATTGGCACCTCGTGGTGGGAGTCGGCCTCTACAGCCCCATGCCCAGGAAAGTGTTTACCACATGCTCCCATCCCTGCCTGTTGCAAACCATGCGCAAGCGCTTCAGCTAGGCGCGCTACTGTCTGAGGTTGAGTATGAAAAGCACGACTACCAATGACCTGACTGCATTCATAATCCAAATCCAAAACGGGAGTAAAACTAAAATCTACCCCACATGCACGTAGCTCTGCGGCCAAAATATAGCCAATAGCCGTTGCGAGCTTTACGGCAAGAGCTGGATCGCTATCCCAAACGTGACCTAATTCACGCATGGCTGGCAGATGCGTCAACCCATCGTCTTTAAAGCGTTGGACTCGTCCGCCTTCGTGATCGACTGCAATTAATAGTGGAGGCTGACGCACTGCGTGTATATCAGCACAAAGCTGTGTTAACTGAGCTCGATTCTGGTAATTGCGTGCAAATAAAATCACGCCGCCAACTAAAGGGTGCTGTAAACGTTTTTTTTCTTGTTCGGTTAGCTCTAAACCCGCCACATCCACCATAACAGGGCCAAGAGCAAGCTGCTGTTCTACCATTTCAATCCTTAGTTAGTCGTTGTTGAGGATGAGCAAAGTGACTCGACCACAGCAAAAGCCATGACAAGATCTGACTCATCGGTAAGCGTAATATGGGCTGCACCAAAACGGGTCTGGTACCAAGCTTGTAATTCGGGGCTTAAAACCACAGTGGGTTTACCACTAGGTGCATTGAGCGTTTGCATTCTAGACCAAGCCATAGGCATGCGCATGCCCAGACCGATGGCTTTAGAAAAGGCCTCTTTGGCAGCAAACCGAGTGGCTAGAAAGCGTATACCGCGTTGGGGGTCGCGCGCATAGCGGCGTTGAAAAATTTGTTGCTCTTGTTTGCCAAGAATGCGTTCTAGAAACCGCACCCCAAAACGAGCATATGACGCTTGAATGCGAGAGATATAAATAATATCCGTACCTATGCCTGCTATGGCTGCCATTGTCGCTCCATCCTGAACCTTAAACCTCCATCATACCCTGCAGCCACAAAAAAACCGATATGCGAATTAACACATATCGGCAAAGAACCATGCATGACAGCAGGGTTAAGCTAGGCTTTTTGACGTAAGTCCACGACTCGGCGTGCCTTGCCTGTGACAGTACGCTCAACTTGACCAGGTTCACGTAACTGAATCCGCGCGCTAACACCAATGTTGTTTTTGATGGCTTGGCGTAAACGCGAACAAATTGCATCGCGCCGATCTTGATCAAAATGCTCGTATTCGGAACGAATTTCTGCCAAAACATCGAGCTCGTCCATGTTGCCATTACGGGACACGACAAGCTGATACTGAGCCGCTAGCTCAGGAATAGCCAAAACAAGCTCTTCAACCTGAGTGGGGAATAAGTTCACCCCACGAATAATAAGCATATCATCAGTACGGCCAGTGATCTTGCCCATACGACGCATGTTGCGTGCCGTTGGTGGCAATAAGCGACTGAGGTCGCGTGTGCGATAGCGAATAATTGGCATCGCTTCCTTGGTGAGCGAGGTAAATACAAGCTCGCCTTCTTCGCCATCGGCAACGGGTTCACCAGTTTCAGGATGGATAATCTCGGGATAGAAGTGATCTTCCCAGATAACAGGACCGTCTTTAGTTTCAGCACACTCCATCGCGACACCAGGCCCCATCACCTCGGACAAACCATAAATATCCACGGCATCTAAACCACCTCGGGCCTCAATGTCTGCGCGCATTTGTCCTGTCCAAGGCTCTGCCCCAAACACCCCGATACGTAAGGAGCTATCATGAGGGTCCATGCCTTGGCGCTCCATTTCCTCAAGAATATTACAAAAATACGAGGGTGTCACCATAATGGTACTGGGCTGGAAATCGCGAATTAACTGCACTTGTTTTTCTGTTTGCCCTCCTGACATAGGGACCACAGAACAGCCTAAACGCTCTGCCCCATAATGAGCCCCTAACCCCCCAGTAAATAAGCCATAGCCGTATGCTACATGTACGATATCGCCTGGTCGAGTTCCTGCTGCCCATAAAGAGCGTGCAACCAAGTCAGCCCAATTGGAAATGTCTTGAGCGGTATAACCCACTACGGTAGGTTTACCCGTGGTTCCACTTGAGGCGTGAATGCGTGAAACCTGCTCTCGTGGCACCGCAAACATACCAAACGGGTAGTTTTCACGTAAATCGTTTTTAGTCGTAAAGGGAAACTTAGCAAGATCAGAAAGTTGCTTTAAGTCACTAGGGTGTACGCCGGCTTCATCAAACTTTTTACGGTAATGCGGCACGTTGTCATAAGCGTGCTGCAAACTCCACTTTAAGCGCTCAAGCTGCAAGGCTTGAATTTCATCACGACTAGCGTGCTCGATACGATCTTTACCGACGTGCTGTGTTGATACTGACATTTAGTGTCTCCTGCCCGACTTTACTGATTAGCTTGAGGGTCCTCTACCACTGCACCACGCAAGCGATAGGAACGGCCTCGAAATATAGCAATACGTTGCCCTTGTTGATTGGTTATCTCGACATCATAGACGCCAGTGCGCCCGGCTAAATTGTATTCTGTCGCATTGGCCTCTAACTGATCCCCTTCAAATGCAGGAGCCAAGTAATCGATAGAGCAGCCTGCAGCCACAGTAGGCACGTTGCGCGAATTACACGCAAACGCAAAAGTGCTGTCCGCTAACGCAAAAATAAAACCACCGTGACAAGTTTTATGACCGTTAAGCATGTCAGCACGTACTGTCATGCTCATGCGGGCTGTGCCTGGTGCGACTTGCGTAATACGAGCGCCTAGAGCTTGAGAAGCGGGATCATTGTTGTACATATAGGCCGTTACGTGTTCGGCCAAGGCTTGAGGGTCTGTCGGCAGCGTCATGCTAGTTTCCTTTGAACTGAGGTTGACGTTTATTCATGAACGCGTCCACACCTTCGGCATAGTCGGCGCTTTGACCCAATTCGCGCATGGTGTCACGCTCAAGATCTAACTGTTGATCTAGGGTGTGATTCAAGCTGACTTGTATGGCTTGCTTGCTAGCTGCCAAGCCTTTAGTTGGAGCACTAGCAAAATGCTCGCATAACTCGCGTAAACGTGTCTCAAACGCATCGTCTGCCACACACTCCCAAATTAACCCCCACTGTGCGGCCTGCGTTGCAGTCAGTTTGTCGCCTAACAATGCTAAACCTTTAGCGCGCGCCTCACCTACTAAACGCGGTAAAAAATACGTACCGCCCGTGTCTGGTAATAGGCCTAAACGGCAAAAGGGCTGAATAAAGCTAGCGGATTCAGCTGCAATTACAATATCACCAGCAAGTGCCAAATTGGCCCCCGCCCCTGCCGCCACCCCGTTTACTCCAACCACTACAGGCCACGGCATAGCACGCAAGCGACGCACTAACGGGGCATAATACGTATCCACTGTGTAGCCCAAATCAATATCGCCACTGTTCATTTGACGTTCAGATAAATCTTGACCCGCACAAAAACCGCGTCCCTCACCTGTGAGCAATAACACACGCACACCTTGAGTCTCGACGCGATTCAACGCGTCGGCTAACTCTTCGTGCATTTGTACCGTAAAGCTGTTGAGTTTGTCTGGACGATTTAAACGGATGTGCGCCGTGCTCTCCGTCAATTCGAATTTAATGCATTCGTAACTCATCGTTTTATACCTTAGAGAGTTTGCTCAGTATGCCAACGTGTTTGAACTACGCGGAAGCGGTTTGACACATAGGCGGCATCGGATAAGGCAGCATTGGCAGCAGGGTTTGCGCCAGTACCATGAAAATCACTATAAGCGGCGGTTTGGTTAATAAACACAGCACCGGTTAAATTTAACGATAAAGACACGCCACTACGCTCGGCCATTTTACGAATGGCTGTAGCGGTGTCTTTACTGGTGGTGTATGCCGATAATGTTAAAGCACCGTGCTCGGTAACGGTTGCCCCTGCTAGCTTAATGCTGTGCTCGGTAGAGTCTGTCGCCACCACAAAAATAATAGGACCAAACCACTCTTTAAAAATATGCGGGTTAGACGCATCGGTTTTAAGCAACAAAGGCGTAGCTGTACGCGCCTGCTCGTACACAGGATGAGCTAAAGCATGGCTATCTACAATTACGTCTAAACCTAGCGCTTTGGCTTCGGCCACGCGCTGTGCTGTTAATTCATTTTGCAACGCCCCTGTGATTTCTACAGCACGGGCTGGGTCTGAACATAAACGCTCAACCGCATGGCCTAAGGCAGCACATACCTCATCAAAACTAAGATGACCTGTGTCTGTCTGGATGCCTGTACGTGGCACATAAATATTTTGTGGCGCGGTGCACATTTGCCCCGAATACAGAGCAAAAGAAAAAGCTAAATTGCGAGCCACTGCTTTGATATCAGGTGCCGAGTCAATAATAATTTGGTTAACACCGGCTTTTTCGGTGTAGACCAGAGCTTGACGCGCATGCTGCTCTAGGTAGTTACCTGTAGCACTGCTACCGGTGTAATCGATGATTTTCACGGCAGGATGTAACGACAGCTGTTGGGCTATTTGGTCATCGGCCTCGTGCGCAGCCAACAACACCACGTTCGGGTTAAAGCCAGCTTCGCTTAGTACCTCGCGCAACACAGACACCGTGATCGCCAACGGTAAAATAGCACCGGGGTGCGGCTTCACAATAACGGTATTCCCTGTAGCCAACGAGGCAAATAAACCAGGATAGCTATTCCAAGTAGGGAAAGTTGAGCACCCAATCACTAAGCCAATACCACGCGGCACAACGGTGAACTGTTTTTGCATATCAATGGGGTCGTGTTTGCCTTGTGGCTTGACCCAATTTGCCAGAGCAGGAATACGAGACATTTCTTGCCACGCATACGTCACGGCTTCAAGACCACGGTCTTGGGCATGTGGGCCACCAGCTTGGAATGCCATCATAAACGCTTGGCCGCTAGTATGCTGTACGGCATTAGCAATTTCAAAGCTACGTTTATTCAAACGACTTAGGGCTTCTAAGCACACACCTACCCAAGCTTGGGGGCCCGCTTCGCGCCAGCTATCTAAGGCTAAGGAGGACTGCTCTATAAGCGAATCGACTTCTAAAAAAGGGTAACGGATGTGTAAATCAAACCCATAAGGAGAACGCTCCTGACCCACTGTTTTAGTTGCCCCATCCAACTGCAAGGGGTAATCAGTATTTTGTAGGGCTTCGAAAGCAGCCTGACCTTGGGCAGCGGCTGTTTCGCCATACACACGAGGACTAGGCATTTCTGGAAAAGGGGTCCAGTATTCGCGTGTGGCTATCGCCTCTAAAGCGCGATCTAGGGTGGCTTTATGGGCGGTAAAAAAATCACTAGCCATGCAATATCTCCTTTGGACGTTAACTATTTATATTTCAATAAATACAATGACAGAATGGGGCAACATGGTGCCCCATTCTGAGATTAGGTTTCTTGATCGAAGTCGATCACTACTTTGTCAGTCACTGGGAAGCTCTGGCAACTTAGTACAAAGCCCATATTGACCTCGTAGTCCTCCAGCGCAAAGTTGGCATCCATGTCCACTTCGCCTTCGACCACTTTACAACGACAGGTAGAACATACGCCGCCTTTACATGAAAAAGGAAGCTCAATGCCTTGTTCCATGGCGGCATCTACTAAACTTAAATGGTTTTTCTTAATCGTAATATCACGCGTAAAACCATCTTGAATAATAGTAAGCTGACAATCTTCCGCGCCTGGCGCTTGACGTGGTGCAGCTCCGGATGCCGTAGTGCGCGGTCCTTTAGGAGCACCAAACAATTCGTATTTGATCTGCTCTTTAGTTAGCCCCTTGGCTTTCAGAGTGGCTACCACCTGTTCGGTCATGTCATGCGGGCCACAGACAAATGCATAATCAATTTTTTCGGGCGGCAACCAAACGGAAAGCAGCTGATCCACTTTTTCAGCATCCAAGCGACCGTTGAACAAATCAATATCTTGTAACTCGCGGCTCATGATGTAAACCACTGAAAATCGATTCATATAACGGTTTTTTAAATCCTCGATTTCCTCGCGGAACATAATCGACGACGAAGCCCGATTCGCATAGAACAAGGTAAAGGTACTATTGGGTTCGGTGTCGAGCGCCGTCTTTACCAACGATAAAATAGGAGTAATCCCACTTCCCACAGCAAATGCGGCATAACCACGCTGGTGCGCAGCATCAAAATCCACAGTGAAATTGCCATCTGGAGGCATCACTTCTAGGGTGCTTCCTACCTCAAGGTGCGCGTTTGCCCAGCTCGAAAATGCGCCATCGGCGACACGTTTTACAGCTACACGCAATAAATTGTCATGAGGTGCCGCACAAATAGAATACGAACGACGTAGCTCTTCGCCATCAACTTGGGTTCGTACATTTAAGTACTGGCCAGGGCGAAAGATAAATTTTTCTTCTAATTCAGCAGGTACCTCAAAAGCCACCACTACTGCATCGCGCGTGGTGCGCTCTATGGACGATACCTTTAATGGATAAAACTGACTCATGGTTAATGCGCCTTGAAATAATCAAACGGTTCACCGCACTGCATGCAGCGATATAAGGCCTTGCAAGGGGTAGACCCAAACTGACTGACAACCCGTGTATTCAATGAATGGCAGAGTGGGCAGTCAACAGCGGGTTCTGAGCGACGCAACAAACCTGATACGTCAATGGCTTTTTCTTTTGGGGGGGCTATGCCGTAATTTTTTAATGCTTCACGCCCTTTAGTGCTGATCCAGTCTGTGGTCCAAGCTGGACTTAAACTGGTTTTTACCTTGGCTTGAACCCCTTGCTTTTCTAGCGTTTGCACAATGCTTTGTTCCATCTCGTACATAGCGGGGCAGCCCGAATAGGTGGGCGTAATTGTTATTACACAGGTTTGATCTTCCCATGCAATATCACGCACAATACCTAAGTCGACCAGAGAAATCACCGGTATTTCTGGATCAGGCACGCTGTCTAACCATTGCATAACAGTTTGTGTATCGATCATAGCTACCTCTTTACCAAGTCGCACCCGGGTAAGTGCGCTGTAATACCTGCATTTCAGCTAATAAAAAGCCGAGCGCCTCGGTATGATGACCATGGGTACCGCCGCGGTGCGCTTTATGAAAAGCGTCTTCTTTGGCAGGCACTGTTAAGGTGGCTTCTGTTAGTATTTCAGTAACCTGATCGAACCACTCATCCCACAATGAAGCATGTAAAGGCGCAATACCTTGCTCGTGCAAAGCACGTGTTACATCGTCATCTAAGAACAACTCACCGGCGTGCTTCCATGCATCGTTAATCGACTCCTGCATACGAGTATGACTTTGCTCGGTGCCATCACCCAAACGCACCACTAAATCCATAGAGCGTCGCACGTGATAGGTGACTTCTTTCAGAGACTTCACCGCAATTTCTTGGACACGCTCGTTAGTAGACTGGGTTAAACGACGCAATAAAAAGTAATGCCACACATCAAATAAAAACTGACGTGCCATGGTGTCGCCGTAATGACCGTTCGGACGCTCCGCAATTAAATAATTAAAGTAATCGTGCGTATCTCGCAAATAAGCCAGTGCGTCTTCATCACGACCTTTGCCTTCGATTTCGCCGGCAAAAGTTAACCACATGCGCGCTTGACCGATTAGGTCTAAGGCTGTGTTAGCCGTAGCTAGCTCTTCCTCTAGCGCAGGCCCATGACCTGTCCACTCACAAAGACGCTGGGACAGCACCATGGCGCTGTCACCTAAACGCAATGCGTAGTTAAATAATTCCTGATTCATGCCTGCTCCTACATTTTGATGCCATCAGGCATAGGGAAAAACGTAGGATGACGGTAGACTTTACTTTGGGCAGGATCAAACAAAGGGTCTTTATCATCGGGGCTGCTAGCCACGATGTCCATGGCTTTTACCACCCAGATACTTACGCCCTCATTACGACGGGTATAGACATCTCGGGCATTATTAATAGCCATTTGCTCATCAGATGCATGAAGACTGCCCACATGTTTATGAGCCAAGCCATGTTGGCTACGAATAAACACTTCCCACAATGGCCAATTTTTTTGACTCATTTCACTCTCCTAATTACGCAACCTGCTTGGTTTTTTTCTGCTCTTGCTTTTCGGCGTAGGCCATAAAAGCATCTCGTACCCAGGCTCCATTTTCATGAGCATCAACGCGCGTCTGTAGACGTTCTTTATTGCACGGCCCATTGCCAGCTAAAACAGCCCAGAACTCGTCCCAATCGATTTCACCAAAATCGTAATGACCTCGTTCCTCGTTCCAACGCAAGTCGGGGTCCGGTACGGTTAAGCCTAAGTACTCCGCCTGTGGTACGGTTTGATCCACCATTTTTTGACGTAGCTCGTCATTTGAGAAAAGCTTAATACGCCATTTCATGGACTGAGCACTATGAATGGACTCGCCATCGGAAGGGCCAAACATCATCAGCGCTGGCCACCACCAACGATTCAATGCGTCTTGACACATGGCTTTTTGCTCGGGTGTACCGTTTAAACACATTTCCAAGAGCAAATCGTAGCCCTGACGTTGGTGGAAAGATTCCTCTTTACAGACACGCACCATGGCACGCGCATAAGGACCATACGAGCAACGGCATAATGGCACCTGATTAATAATGGCTGAGCCATCTACCAACCAGCCAATCATGCCAATATCGGCCCAATTTAATGTTGGGTAGTTAAAAATGCTGGAATACTTAGCACGCCCAGCATGCAATTCTGCAATGAGGTCTTCACGCTCTACGCCTAGTGTTTCAGCGGCACTATATAAATACAAACCATGGCCGGCCTCATCTTGAATTTTGGCAAGCAAAATGGCTTTACGCTTCAAAGAAGGAGCACGAGTGACCCAATTGCCCTCGGGTAACATGCCTACCACTTCTGAATGGGCATGCTGAGAGATTTGACGCACCAAGGTACGGCGGTACGCTTCGGGCATCCAGTCTTGGGGCTCCATGCGTATACCCGCATCAATACGCTCTTGAAACTGTTTTTCCAATGCGGACAAATCAGCGTCGCTTTGTACACGACTTAATCCGGTATCTACTAGTTGGGCATACATATACGCCTCCGTTTATATCTATGAAATTCAATACTATACAGTTTTATTGATAGTAGTTGATAATTAGTATCATATTAACGCGTAAAAAGACGCCCTGATGCTAGGATTATCCCTTAGCAATCGGGCGTCCGAAGCATGGACTGTTAGATAACCAGTGCTTTAGTTTTCAGCGCTTGGCGTTAGATTTAAAAAGTGCTCACGGTAGTGCTTTAGCTCGTTAATGGACTCATAAATGTCGGCTAACGCTTCGTGTTTATTTTGTTTTACAAAGCTTTTCACTACCGCTGGCTTCCAACGCAAGGCGATTTCCTTTAAGGTGCTAACGTCCAAATTGCGGTAATGAAAAAACTGCTCTAAACGCGGCATGTATTTATACATAAAGCGGCGGTCTTGACTGATGGTATTCCCACACAAAGGAGATTTGCCACTGGGCACGTGCTTTTTGAGAAATTCCAGTAAAATATCCTCTGCTTCGGCTTCGGCTAAATTAGATGCTTTCACCTTGTCGATTAAACCGCTATTGCCATGCGTGCCTTTGTTCCAGTTGTCCATCGCGTCCAGTAACTCATTACTTTGGTGTATAACAAGAACAGGGCCTTCGGCAACCAAAGTCAAATCGGCTTCGGTTACTACAACTGCCACCTCTATAATGCGCTCTTTTTCAGGGTCTAAGCCTGTCATTTCCATATCCAACCACACTAGGCGTTGATCCTTGACTGTCATTACTAGTAAATCCTTAAAAATAATTTAGGCACTGCCTTATGACACTGCTCATTTTGTTCGTTATTTTTCTCGTCGCTGACTTCAGCGTACGTAATTACCTTGCGTTGCGTCAAATACGCTATGTACGCGCGCACCAGAATCAGGTGCCAGCGGAGTTCAGTCACCATATTAGCTTACGTAGTCATCAACGTGCAGCAAAATATACCTCTGCACGCGCCCAGCTCTCGCTTTTAGAAAGTACAGTTGACACAGCACTGCTTGTGGCACTGCTATTGCTTGGCGGCCTGCAATGGCTAGACCTATTTTGGGCGCGCACTTTCGACAATGATTGGCTTAGACAATTGGCTTTAATCGGTAGCGTATTTTTTTTGGGTGGCTTGGTTCAATTGCCTTTTACTATTTGGCGCACCTTTGTGTTAGAACAACGCTTTGGCTTCAACCGCATCACCCCACGTTTATTTATTAGTGATTTAATTAAAACCCTGTTGCTCAGCGTATTTTTAGGTGTACCTCTTATCAGTGCTGTATTGTGGCTTATGGCTACGGCTGGCGCGGCTTGGCCGTGGTGGGTATGGGCTATTTGGGTTGGCTTTAGTCTGTGTGTGATGTGGTTATTTCCCAGTGTTATTGCACCATTATTCAATAAATTTCAGTCTCTAGAGCGCGCTGATTTAAAAGCCCGTATCGAGCAACTGGCGCAACGTTGTGGCTTTACCCTAAATGGCTTGTTCGTAATGGATGGCTCCAAACGCTCTGCACATGGCAATGCCTATTTCACAGGCATAGGAAACAACAAGCGTATTGTGTTTTTTGACACCCTGTTGAACAAGTTAAATGAAGATGAAATTGAAGCCGTACTCGCTCACGAACTTGGGCATTTTAAACACCATCACATTCGCAAACGTATGCTGCTGTCTTTTGGTGTGTCGCTGATTTTATTGCTTTGTTTAGGTTGGTTATCGCAGCATGTGTGGTTTTACACTGAGCTAGGTGTATTGCCTCAACTAAGCCGTCCTAATGATGGCTTAGCACTGATTTTATTCTTTTTAACCGTGCCTATATTTACGTTTTGGGCTGGGCCATTATTTAGCTTTTTATCACGCAAAGACGAATACCAGGCTGATGCGTTTGCTGCTGCACAATCCAAACCCCAGTTCCTTGTCCAAGCTTTGCTCAAACTGTATGACGATAATGCAGCCACACTCACCCCCGACCCCTTGTACTCTGCGTATTACTCTAGTCATCCGCCAGCTATCCAGCGCGTGCATTATCTAAAGCAATTTTATGAAACGAACTAAACCTCATCGCCAACACCTCGGCACCCAAGCCACCACGACGGCAACCCAAACCGGTCAGGTTATTGCGGGCCATGGCCGTCATTATTTTGTAGAGCTGGCATCGGGCGAAGTCATAAAATGTTTCCCCAGAGGAAAACGTGGTGGTATTTGTGTAGGTGATTGGGTCGATATCAGCACCCAAGGCGAGCGCGCTGCTATAGAACGGCTCCATGAGCGCAACAATTTACTTTATCGTTCGGATGAAATGCGCTCTAAACAGTTTGCTGCCAATATTGATCAGTTATTTATTGTGCTGGCAGCCGAACCTATGTTTTCTGAGGATTTAACGGGTCGGGCCTTGGTTGCAGCAGAAACCGCAGGCATTACGCCTTATATTTTGCTCAATAAAGCCGATTTAGCTTCTACCGCTCTTGCTCGACAACGTTTACAGCCTTTACTAGACATAGGGGTGCCTGTTATTGAGGTGCATGCGCTTGATCATGCCCAAGTGCATGCTGCATTAGACGGTTTACTGCACGACAAGACCACCCTACTTTTAGGTCAAAGCGGTATGGGAAAATCAACGATTTTGAACGCTTTGGTTCCTGCAGCCCAAGCTCATACCCAAGCCCACTCGGAAGCACTAGGAACAGGGCGTCATACTACTACCAGCACCAAGCTCTATCATATTCCAAATAGCACGGGAAAAATTATTGACTCACCTGGCTTTCAGGCCTTTGGTATCGCTCACCTCACGCCTGAAGATTTAGTCCGTGGGTTTACTGAGTTTCATGAGCCTATTCAACACTGCCGTTTTTATAATTGTAGTCACCGTCATGAACCAGGCTGTGGTGTGGTAGCAGCCTTCGAGGGGGGGCGCATTCACCCTGACCGCTACGCTTTATATCAACGCTTATTGCACGAGCTTGAAAGTCAGCCTAAATACTAAGGCTTAGAAGCATCGAAATGTTGAGCTAAGGCTGCCACATGATGATAGAGGTTGCGTATTACCACGGCCGTAGCTCCCCAAATAAAATAGTGCTGCCAACGCATGGAAAAATAATAACGAACTGGTTGGTGAGGTTTTTGTAAACGATGAAGCTGGTGCTGTGCTGGGTCCATTAATACAGATAACGGTACCTCGAACACCTCTGCCACTTCGGCAGGGTCAATATGAAGATGGAAATCGGGTTGCACCAAAGCAACCACTGGACGCATAGCAAAGCGAGAGTTTGTAATAAAAATAGGCTCTTCACTTAGTGCTTGCATAAAATGCGGTGCTATCCCGACCTCTTCGTGGGTTTCCCGTAACGCCGTGTGAATCACACTTTGGTCGGTTTTTTCCACACGCCCACCAGGGAAACAAATTTGTCCTGCATGATGCACTAAGTGCCCTGCACGGCGTGTTAAAAGCACAGACAAACCTTGCTCGCGTTCTATTAAAGGAATACAAACCGCTGCTTGGCGAGCAGTTGGGTAGGCGTCAAAATCATGCACGAACTCGTGTGCAAATAGAGGCTCCACTGACCAATCAATGGGTTGGGCTAAGGTCTGACGTAAAAAATTTGGCTGTAGATAACGAGGGCTAATAGGAGGTAAAGGCGGCAAATACTGTACAGGCTGTTGATCTGGAATATAACCCAGACGCGATGCTTCGATGGCGGCCAAATCAGTTGTTTGCATAGCTCCTTTCACCCATAAAAAAAAGACACCCCTTCGGGTGTCTTTTTACCAAACCGGAGCAATTATGCAACGGTTTTACGTACCAATTTTTCTTTGATACGTGCAGCTTTACCCGAACGGTTACGTAGGTAGTATAGCTTAGCACGACGAACAGCACCGCGACGCTTCACTTCGATGTTAGCGATTTGAGGAGAGTACAATTGGAATGTACGCTCTACGGCTTCGCCAGAAGAGATTTTACGCACGATAAAAGAGGAGTTTAGACCACGATTGCGTTTAGCAATCACAACGCCTTCGTATGCCTGTACACGTTTGCGTGTACCTTCAACTACGTTAACGCTAACAACTACAGTGTCACCAGGGTTGAATTCAGGACGTGGATTGTCAGCGGTTAAACGCTGCATTTCTTCCTGTTCTAGGATATCAATAATATTCACAATAAGCTCCAGATTACATCGTATACGGGCAAAGGGTTGTTATATACAGCCCGACAGAGGATGAATCCGCCATTTTAACATTAAAAATTATGATAAAGAAAGCGTTTAGGAGTAATTTGTTGATGCACGTCGCCAAATAAATAAAGAAGCCGGCCAACGCGAACGCATCTCTAGGCGCTGATAGCTTTTATAGAGTTCGAACGCACTTTTATGAGCTAATGCAGGGTGAGCTCGACTTTGTAAAAGGTATTGGGCAAAAGAAGGTTTGGTCATAGGTGCTCCGTTATCGAGTAGGATCAATAAATGTACTGTATATCCATACAGCATTATTCTCAAGTCCAATTGCGTCCTATTTACCACAAAAAAGCCCTTGGACTATGCCAAGGGCTTGAATTATGACTAGTTAAAATTAATAACTACTGTACTGATCCAACAGAGCTCCTGCCTGAATGGACTGCGCATGCCCTTGGGCTCGTGGCAAAATATAGGCTGCGTAAGACAAAGCCGTACTGATTTTTTTACGCAAAAACTCTGTCTCTGCACCCACACTGGCCTGAGCCGAGCGTGCGATCATCCAGCCCCCTAGAACAATGCCTGCCAACATAAGAAACGGCACACTACCAAAATAAACAGCTCGGGGTTGTTGGGCTTGATGCTGCTGCAATAAGTGCGATACTGCTTGCTCATAAGCCTGACAAGCCTGCTCTAAACGCTGGGCAATAAAAAGTAATTCAGGCTGATTGCGCTGCTGCTCAAGTTCAGCAATAGTGGTACGGATGGGAATTAAGCACGACAACGCTTGCTGCCCCTGATCGCGTAACACTTTACGACCTATTAAATCATTGGCCTGAATGGCTGTGGTGCCTTCGTAAATAGCAAAGACACGACAATCACGCGCATATTGGGCTGCACCCGTTTCCTCGATAAAACCCATACCGCCATGCACTTGTATGCCCAAGGCAGCGACCTCGTTCACCATTTCGGTAGCAAAACCTTTTACTATAGGCACTAAAAACTCATGCTGCCGTTGATAGTTCGCAGCCTGATCGGCATGCGGATGATGCAAAGCCATGTCTTTTAACCAGGCCGCATAATAGCTTAATGCGCGGGTGCTTTCCGTTAAGGCACGCATGGTTTGAAGCATGCGCTCTACATCGGGATGATGATGAATATAAACGGGACTAGGAAAACGGCGCTTTAAATCAGGGCCTTGTTGACGCTCAGCTGCGTACTGTTCGGCTTGGTATAAAGCACGATCCGCTACCCCCAAAGCTTGAATACCAATAGCAAAACGTGCCGCATTCATGGTGATGAACATATAGTTCAAGCCTTGGTTCAGCTCACCCACTAAGTACGCAATAGCGCCCGCCCCCACCTCACCGCCGTCATCCCCATAACGCATCACAGCAGTAGGACTACCATGTAGGCCCATTTTTTCTTCTAAAGAAGCACAAATTACGTCATTGCGTGCGCCTTTGGCATAGTCACCTTGATCTTGCACCAAATAATGAGGAACCAAAAATAACGACAAACCTGCAATACCAGGGGCTGCCTCAGGGGTACGCGCCAAAACCAAATGAATAATATTGTCCGCTAGATCGTGCTCGCCGTAAGAGATAAATATTTTTTCACCATGCAGTCTATAGCTTCCATCGGACTGAGGTATGGCTTGGCACTGCACCAATGATAAATCCGAACCTGCCTGTGGTTCAGTCAAGTTCATCGTACCCGTCCACGCTCCTGTAATCATGGAGGGTAAATACAGTTCTTGCTGACTGGGCGTTCCCGCCACAATTAACGTTTCAATAACCGAATCTGTTAACACAGGGCACAACGCAAACGAGGCACACGCTGCACTCATGCTTTCGCCAAATGCAGCCCCAACCAATTTAGGCAGACCTTGGCCTCCGTAGATACTGCTGTGCTGTAAGCCTTGCCATCCCGATTGTTGAAAGGTCTGGTACGCAGCCTTAAAGCCTGGCGTCGTCGTTACACCATGCGCTGTTTTTTGAGGTGGTTGTCTATCGGAGGCTTGGTTTAACGGAACCACCTCTTGCTCTATGTAGCGCGCCCCTTCATCAAGTACGGCTTGTAGTAGTTCAGCCGAAAGCTCTTCATTTCCTGGCAAGCTTAGCAAAGCAGGCACATCAACCAAATGTTCAAACACAAACTGAATATCAGCACGCGGTACGTGATAAGTCATAGTTTATCCTCAAGCAAGACGGCCATAAAAAAAGCCTGTAGCAAAACTACAGGCTTTTTCTTGATTTAGAGAGCGTTGGTTAACTCGGGCAAAACCTCGAATAGGTCAGCCACTAAACCGTAATCTGCCACACTAAAGATGGGTGCCTCGGGGTCTTTGTTAATAGCAACAATGACCTTGGAGTCTTTCATGCCAGCCAAATGCTGAATAGCACCCGATACGCCTACCGCAATATAAAGCTGTGGTGCCACAATTTTACCTGTTTGCCCCACTTGCCAGTCGTTAGGCGCATAGCCAGCATCGACGGCAGCACGAGAAGCCCCTACGGCTGCACCTAGCTTATCAGCCAAGGTTTCAATTAAGGCAAAGTTTTCTTTGCTACCTAGACCACGTCCGCCTGATACGACTACCGTCGCATCGGCTAGGTCTGGACGATCACTTTTTGCCATTTCACGGCTTACGAAGCTGGACTTTCCACTGTCGTTTTGCGTAGCTAAGGTTTCTACTACTGCAGCGCCCCCTGTGGGCTCTGCCCCATCAAACGCAGTGGTACGAACAGTAAGCACCAATTTAGGATCTGCACACTGTACGGTTGCAATCGCGTTGCCGGCGTAAATAGGACGCGTAAACGTATCAGCAGACTCAACCGACAACACATCTGAAATTTGTGCCACGTCCAATTTAGCTGCCACGCGCGGCGCTACGTTTTTACCTGCTGCTGTAGCAGGAAATAAAAGGTGCGTGTAGGCATCGGCTACGCTTAAAACCTGCGCTGCTACATTTTCGGCCAAACCATTAGCTAGAGCAGAGCTTTCGGCTAAAAGCACTTTGGTAACGCCCTGAATTTGGGACGCTGCCTCAGCAACAGCCCCGGCATTTTCTCCGGCCACTAACACATGAATGTCGTTTCCTAATTGGGAGGCGGCAGCAACGGTATTTAAGGTCGCGCCTTTGAGCTCTACATTATCGTGTTCAGCAATGACAAGTATCGACATTTAAATCACCTTTGCTTCATTTTTAAGTTTTGCAACCAGTGTTGCCACATCCGCTACCATTTCTCCTGCAGCACGGGCTGCTGGCTCGGTGACTTTAAGCGTTTTGATACGCGGAGCTACATCTACCCCTAGGCCTTCTGGGGTCAACACATCAATGGTTTTTTTCTTTGCTTTCATGATGTTCGGTAAGGTCACATAGCGTGGCTCATTGAGGCGCAAGTCGGTGGTAATAACAGCAGGCAAGCTAAGACTGATGGTTTCTAGCCCACCATCTACTTCACGCGTTACTTTTACCTGATCCCCTTCGAGCTCTACCGCACTAGCAAAGGTGGCTTGGGGCCAATCCAATAAAGCTGCCAACATTTGACCAGTTTGGTTCGCATCATCATCAATAGCTTGTTTGCCTAAAATGACAAGTTGAGGCTGCTCGGAATCTACGACCCCTTTTAATAGTTTAGCCACGGCTAAGGGCTGTAGCTCAACATCAGTCTCAACCTGAATTGAACGATCAGCACCAATTGCCATTGCCGTGCGTAGGGTTTCTTGGCAAGGTTTTTCACCACACGATACCGCTACGACCTCGGTTACCACCCCTTTTTCTTTAAGCCGAATTGCTTCTTCTACTGCAATCTCATCAAAGGGATTCATTGACATTTTTACGTTTGCTATGTCTACACCAGTTTGGTCAGACTTTACGCGTACCTTGACGTTATGGTCAACTACACGTTTCACAGGCACCAACACCTTCATCAGGTAATCTCCAATTTAGCTAAAAATAGATTGTGCAATGACTAATCATAAAGCATTTTGTGTGTTGCTCAAAAAAATGACTTAGTCATTGGCTAGTCCCGCTAGCACCTTTATATGTGCAGCCACACTACGCGCTAAAGCGTCTAACGCATAGCCTCCTTCAAGCATACTGATAACTCGACCATGGGTACTGAGCGCCGTTGCCTGCATGACCTGATCGGTAATCCAAGCAAAATCTGCCTCGGTTAAATGCATTTGTGCCATGGTGTCTTCGGTATGCGCATCAAAGCCAGCAGAAAAAAATAATAGTTTGGGCTTCAGCTGGCGTAATCGGGGCAGCCAGTTGTGTGTTACTAACTCTCGAATAGCGGCGGAATCAGTACCCGCTGGCACCGCCTCATTGTACATATTTGGTGCTTCGGGTAAATGGCGAGCATGTGGGTAAAAAGGATGCTGATAAAAGCCAAACATCTGTACTTGGTCTTGGTGGGCAAAAATGTCTTCGGTTCCATTCCCATGGTGCACATCAAAATCCACAATAACAACTTGATCTAAACCATATGTTTCAATCGCATACGCCGCTGCAACAGCAACATTATTAAAAAAACAAAAACCCATGGCTTGATCGAAACAGGCATGATGCCCAGGCGGACGCACTGCACAAAAAGCACGGTGGGCCTGCCCTGACATCACCTGATCTACAGCTAAAACCCCGGCTCCGGCTGCGTAATAAGCTGCCTCGAGAGTATGTGGATTTAGAACCGTATCCGCGTCGATGCTGTAGTAGCCTGTTTCAGGTGCGTATTGCCGTATTTTAGCGATATGATGTAGGCTGTGTACACGCGACAAATCCTCCTCTTTGGCTTTAAGAGCAGTCATTTCGTGCAGCATGTTTGCTAGCCCCGTTTGCGCTAAGTGTTTTTGTATGGCCTGTAAGCGTAACGGCGACTCGGGGTGCTCTGTTCCCATCTCATGCTGATAAAAAGAAGGATGAGTTATAAATATTGTCTCCATAAGGTTTGATTATGTTCAGAAAAACGCGCTTAGTGCAAGCTTGTTTTTGCAGTTTGTTAATAATGGGTTGCGCGACCTCCCAAACTAACAGCCCTCAATCCAGTCATCATGTGCCTTCTACGCCTTCTACACCATCAGCCTTAACCCTAGATATGGAGGCTCACCCTAAATCCGGCTCATCCATTCATGGCCGACAGGATTATTTTCAAGCTGACGGTAGTCTGAGCCCGTATTTATACGAGTGGGCACAAGAATTGGCCCAATTAACGAACATCCCTTTTGCTCGCATCGAAGCGCTCTTAAAAACGGCTAATTACAATGCCAAGGTGGCCCAACTGATGGCTCCCAACAAAGGACAAATCAAACGCAGTTGGAGCACCTATAAAAACCGCTTTATTGAACCAATTCGTATTAAAGCTGGACTAGAGTTTTGGGATCAACATGCCGATGTGATACAACGCACAGCCCAACAATACGGCGTTCCCCCCGAGATCTTGGTATCGATTATTGGTGTAGAAACTATTTATGGCCGCTATACGGGTGACTTTCGAGTGCTAGATGCTTTGTTAACACTGGGTTTCAGCTACCCTGACAATAGTCGCCCAGAACGCGGACAGCTCTTTAGGGACCAACTTGCTGATCTTATTGTGTTGGACTACCAAGGCAAGATTGATGCCAATACCATCACAGGCTCGTTTGCTGGCGCTATTGGCCTACCCCAATTTATGCCTGGCAGTTTGATGCGCTATGCCGTAGATGCTGATAACGATGGCGAGATTGATTTATTTGCTTCCTTGCCAGATATTTTGGCCTCTGTAGCCAATTTTTTAATTGAACACGGTTGGCAACCCGACATACCCGTTTTTGCTCCGGTACATCTCAATGACCAAAAAGCCAAAGACTGGGTCGATGGGGGACTAACCCCTAAATCAAACTGGAATACACTGCTACAAGCCCAGGCCGTGCGCGACCCTAACACCAGCTCTGCTCTATGGATGTCACAGCCACTGGGTGTAATTAACTTAGTCGAAGAAAGCCAAGGCACAGCAGAGTACCGCTTGGCCACCCCTAACTTCTACGCTATTACCTCGTACAATCGTAGCTACTTTTATGCCAGCACTGTGTCTGATTTTGCAGACCTGCTTGCACAACGCCGAGCGCAATAGCATAGGATACAACCAAATAAAAACCCTCTGTATAACGTAGTTAGCAGAGGGTTTTTGGGTTTGGGGTATACAGACTAAGGGTTGAATACCCCAGTAGAAAGATAACGGTCGCCACGGTCACACACAATAAACACAATGGTGGCATTTTCAACGCGCTGTGCCACGCGCAATGCCGCCACCAAAGCACCAGCAGATGAAATACCCGCAAAAATCCCTTCTTGGGCAGCTAAAGCACGCGCCATTTGTTCGGCCTCGTCTTGGCCTATAGACTCTAGTGCAGAAATTTGGCTAGCGTCATAGATTTTTGGTAGGTATTCCTGGGGCCATTTACGAATACCTGGAATTTGTGCGCCATCGGCGGGTTGAGCACCAATAATTTGTACAGCTGGGTTTTGAGAACGCAAATAACTGCCTACACCCATGATGGTGCCAGTTGTGCCCATTGCGCTGACAAAATGGGTAATCTGACCATTGGTTTGCTGCCAGAGCTCAGGGCCTGTGCCTTGGATATGTGCTAGAGGATTGTCTTGGTTTGCAAACTGATCCAACACTATGCCCTTGCCTTCGGCTTGCATTTGTAAAGCTAAGTCGCGCGCGTATTCCATGCCACCGGCCTCGGCTGGTGTTAGGATAAGTTCGGCACCATAGGCGGTCATGGAGGCCCGACGCTCTAGGGATAGGTTATCTGGCATGATCAAAATCATTTTGTAGCCACGTACCGCAGCTATCATGGCTAAAGCAATACCTGTATTGCCACTGGTGGCCTCGATCAGTGTATCGCCGGGTTTGATTAAGCCACGGGCTTCGGCCATTTTGATCATGGAGCTGGCTGCACGGTCTTTGACTGAGCCAGCGGGGTTATTGCCTTCGAGTTTAGCCAAGACAACAGTCCCACGCCCGACTTGATAAAGCTCGGGTAGACGCTGCAAGCGCACCAGTGGAGTCATTCCTATCGTATCTTCTATTGTTGGATAATTTTTCATACCACCTCTTTTGAATACCCAGAGCTCAGCGTACTGAGCTCAACCTATATAGTTCTATGATACTGACTGCCGTATTACTTGGCTTGTTTTTTTGTGTTTTTGTCTGCAGGCGGCACTGCGGGCATGGGCTCTATGGTTAAGCCAGCCTCATGCAGACCACTGAGACGTTTGGGACCGATGCCTTTTATCCGATCGGATAAATCCTGTAACGAGCTAAATGGGCCCGCTCGATCCCGCTCGTGAATAATACGTTCAGCCGTTTTAGGCCCAATCCCTTTAATTTGCTGCAATTGTTGCAACGAGGCCTGATTTAAATTGACTGCTTGTGCCTGCCAAGCCCAAGCCAAAAGCACTACACAAACAATAACACGACCCCATTGTTTGGGATGCGATAAGGTACGAAATAAGCACATAGGGTTCTCCTTGAAATGATGGCAATTAAGCATCCACCAAATTTTTACCCCTGCCTAGCTCGTACTCCTACGCAAGAGCGAACCCTTGCGTAGTTTTCACAGTCGTTTAGAGCTGTGCTTTTTGCTTTAATACGTAATCACGCACCCCTGTTTGTACATCAACAAATGCTTTTTTATAGCCAGCAGCACGTAACTGGGTCAGATCTGCTTGGGTATGGCTTTGATAGCGCCCTTTTAAATCATCTGGAAAATCCATGTATTGCAATATATTTTGTTGTACCAAATCCTCTAGACTTAGGGCTGGTTGGCCGTCTAGTTCACGCATGGTGTTTACTACAGTTTGTGCTACGTCATTAAAGGGCTGAGCACGTCCTGTACCGCAATTAAATATGCCTGATACGGTGTTTTGTAAAAAATGTAAATTCACATCAACCACATCATCTATATAAACAAAATCGCGCTGCTGCCCACCGTTTTCATACCCATCCCAGGCACCAAACAAACGCACACATCCTTCATTTTTATATTGATGCATATTGTGCAATGCGACCGATGCCATGCGGCCTTTATGATTTTCTTGGGGGCCATACACATTAAAATAACGCAAACCCACAACGGGTGCGCTTAATTGGTTCATGTGCTTGCGTACTACTTGGTCAAAAAGAAATTTAGAATAGCCATACACATTTAATGGGGCTTCATTGTGCAAGTCTTCTGCGTAGCGTGGGCCTGCTCCATAAACAGCAGCCGATGAAGCATAAATAAACGGCGTATTATGTTTTTGACAGTATTCAAACAGCTCTAGTGTGACACGGTAGTTGTTATCCATCATATAGCGGCCATTGCGTTCAGTGGTTGCAGAACAAGCACCTTGATGTAATACCGCCTGAATACGAGGCAAACCACCGGATAAAACTAACTGCCGAAATGCGTCTTTATCCATGTAGTCCGCAATATCAGCATGGACTAAATTGTGAAACTTATCACCCTCAAGCAAATCATCCACGACTAAAATGTCATTAATGCCTAGTTTATTTAGGCCCAGTAATAAATTACTACCTATAAATCCTGCACCGCCAGTTACTACTATCATCGTAATTCCTCTGCTGTAACGGTTGAAGTCCCTAATTTACCCACCACTACACTGCCTGCTTTATTAGCCCAGTGCATGGCGTCAATCCAACTTAATCCTGCCGCCCGCGTAACTGCTAACGTCGCTAAGACAGTGTCACCTGCGCCAGACACATCAAAAACCTCTTGCGCCTCAGCGGCAGCATGAGCACGCCCTTGCGCGGTATACATGGTCATACCCTGCTCTGAGCGCGTAATTAATAGAGCCTCTAGTTTCAAGCTTTGGCGTAACTCTTGAGCTCTAGCCGTCAAATCGTCTTCAGACGACCATTTACCTACGGCTTGCTCCATTTCCACCCGATTTGGCGTGATGCTAGCTGCCCCTGTATAACGCGTGTATTGATCCCCTTTGGGGTCTACTAACACGGGCACCCCTTGGTCGCGAGCAATTTGAATAAGTTTTTCTACGCTACTTAATGCACCTTTTGCGTAATCTGATAACACTACGATATGGTGCTGCGCCACTAATGCCGTGAAGTGCGTTTCAAGCTGAGCCAAAGCGACTGCGCTAGGGGCTTGTTCAAAGTCCACCCTAAGCAATTGCTGTTGACGGCCTAAAATACGCAACTTCAAAATAGTAGGTAGATTGCTATCTACACATAAATACGAATCCACCTGCTCTGTCTGACACAGCTGCTGTACCGAAGAGCCGGCTTCGTCATTACCAATTAAGCCAATAAGGCTAGCTTGTGCGCCTAAAGCCACACAGTTACGTGCTACGTTAGCGGCCCCCCCTAAGCGATCCTCTTTGCGTGTTACCTTGACAATAGGAACTGGGGCCTCGGGGGAAATACGATTAACAGCGCCAAACCAATACCGATCTAGCATTACATCCCCGACCACAAGAATCTTTACGGCTGCAATGCGCTCTTGAGTTGGAAACGGACTCATTGCATCTCCTCGAGTCGTTTAGGTGCATAGGTTTCCCAATGCGTGCATCCTGGGCATTGCCAGTAAAAATGTTTAGCCTCAAACCCACAATGTTGGCAAGCATAACGATCTAAACGTTGGGTATGTTTGTGTACCAACGTACGTAAGAGCGTTAAATCGCCACCGAGTACATGAGCAGCCTCGGGGTTATCTGGGTGCTGCAACTCGAGCTGCAGACTACGATCTAAGCCAAGTAAAGAGGGGGATTGATGCAAAGCCTCACGCGCAAACTCCCATGCAGCAGTAGCCCCCTGCTGCGTACGTAAGGCTTTAAAAACCTGAGTAAATACATCAACCGAGGGATATTGTTCATAGTGTTTTTGTAATTCGCGCAACGCCTGCTCAGCTAAACCTTGGGCCGCATAACACTGCATGAGCTGATCAGCAACCAAACCAGCATATAACGGAGCCACTCTCAGCACTTCTTGTAGATAAAACTGCTGCAAAGCCAAATTTTGCTGCAAGTGTGCTACCTGTGCACGCAACATAAAGATGCGTGCTGCCGCGGCTCGGCTTCCCTCTTTGGCACCTAGCTCTTTAGCGGCTCGCTCTGCTTCATTAAGTGCCTGCTCGGCCTGTTTTAACTCTGGCTCACGCTTTTTTAATGCTGCTTCTGCTTGCTCGCATTGGTAATGAATTAACTGGGGCACTGGCTCATCAACGAGCTGACGTAAACGCTCCACCGTAGCTATCGCTTGCGGCCAATCGTGCCCCGACTCGTAAATATGAATTAATGCGCGCACAGCAGGAACAGCATGCCGCCCTTGTGATACAGCCTCGAACGCTGCCTCTGCACGATCCAACATGCCAGCTTTTAAAAAATCTTGGGCTATTTCAAACTGTGCGTTTTCTCTGTCTACTTCAGGCAGATCGGTGCGAGCCAAGAGGCTTTGATGCACGCGGATGGCTCGCTCCATCTCGCCACGACGCCTAAATAAACTGCCTAAGGCAAAATGCAGCTCGGTAGTTTCCGGGTCTAATTTCGCTACCTCAATAAAAGCATCAATCGCTTGATCAGGCTCTTCATTTAACAAAAAGTTTAAGCCTTTAAAATACGAGTCTGGCAACTGTTTGCTTTCAGAAAGCATTTGTTTGAAATCAAAGCGTGCCGCTAGCCAACCCAAGCCAAATAAAACAGGCACAATAATGAGCCACCATGGTTCAAAGTCCACTTTGCACCTCGGTTATAGGGGAGCCAGCGGAGCAATAATTTCTACTGCTGCAGGGTCGGTAGGTTTTGCGGGATTTTGAATCTGCTCTTGTAAACGAGCTACATCACGTTTGAGTTTAGCTATTTCCCGTTTCTTGCGCATAATATTTAAAATCATGAGCAATAGCCCCAGTACCAAACCTAATAAAAATGCGACCAACATCACTACGATTAGTGGGACATTAGTTAACGTATAGTCAGCAAAAAAACTAACATGAACTGGCTCTGTATTTTTAAGAGCAAACAATAGCACCACGACAAAAACCAATAATCGCAATACCCAGACTAGATAACGCATAGATGGCTCCAACTAATTAAAGGATGCCTTGATTGTAAAGGCAAAAGGGGGGATTAGCCCAGACGCAAAAACAGGCTCATAAAGAGCCTGTTTTTGAGACATGTACATCAAGCTACGAGTTAGATTGCTGTGCTAAAAAAGCATTATCAACCCGTTCGCGGAGCTCTTTGCCTGCCTTAAAGTGTGGTACTTGTTTTGCGGGCACATGGACTTTTTCGCCAGAGCGAGGGTTGCGCCCTATACGTGACGCCCGTGTAGAAAGGGAAAAACTGCCGAACCCCCTAATTTCTATACGTTGACCACTTTCTAACGCAGCAGTCATGGCATCAAGAATAGTCTTTACCGTCAGCTCTGTGTCCTTTGGGGCCAGCTGCGTATTGCGGCTGGCCAACAGTGCAATAAGCTCAGACTTCGTCACACTTTACTCAGCGTCTTCACGCTGCTGTTCAAGTTGAGCGCGTAATAAAGCACCCAAGTTAGTGGTACCAGCAGAAGCGCTTGCATCGGATAAACGCTGCATGCTTTGTGCTGTTTCTGCGCTATCGATAGCTTTGATAGACAACTGAATAGAACGTGCTTTACGGTCTACGTTGATGATCATGGCTTCGACTTCGTCGCCTTCGTTGATAGCAGTAGTTGCATCTTCAACACGACCAGCAGAAATTTCAGAAGCACGTAGGTAGCCTTCGACGTCTACGGATAGAGTCACTACAGCACCTTTAGGCTCTACAGACTTGACGGTACCTTTAACTACAGCACCTTTATCGTTTGCAGATACGTAGTTGTTGAAAGGATCGCCTTCGAGCTGTTTGATACCTAAAGAGATACGCTCTTTCTCGGTGTCAATACCAAGAACGATTGCATCCACTTCGTCGCCTTTCTTGTAGTTGCGAACGGCTTCTTCGCCGCTGTCAGTCCAAGATAGGTCGGACAAGTGAACTAGACCGTCAATACCACCGTCTAGGCCAACAAATACGCCGAAGTCAGTGATGGATTTGATAGCACCACGTACTTTATCACCACGTTTGAAGTTCAATGCGAACTCTTCCCATGGGTTTGGACGACATTGTTTCATACCTAGAGAGATACGACGACGATCTTCGTCAATGTCTAGAACCATTACTTCGACTTCTTCACCCAAAGTAACAACTTTGCGTGGGTCTACGTTTTTGTTGGTCCAATCCATTTCGGAAACGTGTACTAGACCTTCGATGCCGTCTTCTACCTCGACGAAAGCACCGTAATCGGTAAGGTTAGTTACTTTACCGAACAAGCGTGTGCCCTGAGGGTAACGACGGGATAGGCCGATCCAAGGATCTTCGCCTAGTTGCTTCACGCCCAAGGAAACGCGGCTGCGGTCTTGGTCGAATTTAAGAACTTTGGCTTCGATTTCTTCACCCACTTGAAGGACTTCGGAAGGGTGACGTACACGACGCCATGCCATATCAGTGATATGCAATAGACCATCGATACCGCCCAAGTCCACGAATGCACCGTAATCGGTAATGTTTTTAACAATACCTTTAACAACGATACCTTCGGTGAGGGTTTCGAGTAGTTTTTGACGCTCTTCGCCCATGCTGGCTTCGAGCACGGCACGACGGGACAATACAACGTTGTTGCGTTTGCGATCGAGTTTGATCACTTTGAACTCAACGGTTTTGCCCTCGTAAGGAGTGGTGTCTTTTACAGGACGTAGGTCAACCAAAGAACCAGGCAAGAAAGCACGGATACCGTTAGTCATAACGGTCATACCGCCTTTTACTTTGCCAGTAATGGTACCGGTAACTAGCTCGCCAGACTCTAGAGCTTGCTCTAGGGATAGCCATGCTGATAGGCGTTTAGCGCGATCGCGAGATAGGATTGTGTCGCCGTAACCGTTTTCAAATGCGTCGATAGCAACAGAAACGTAATCACCGGGTTCCACTTCGAGTTCGCCTTGATCATTCAAGAACTCTTCGAGAGGAATCAAGGACTCGGATTTCAAGCCTGCGTTAACCAATACGTAGTTGTGGTCAATGCGCAAGACTTCGGCAGAGATAACTTCGCCGGCTTTTAGGTCTTGGGACTGAAGGCTTTCTGCAAATAAATCGGCAAAGCTTTCGCCGCCTAATACATCGGTAGTAGAGATGGAGGACATTAAATAAAATCCATCAGCCATTACTGGCTTTGTCAAGAACACACGGGGCGCAAGCGCCCAGTGGAGTGAACACACGTTATTTAAGGCAAAAAACGCCTAAACAACACCTTTAATTTTGGGTAGCTGCCCAGTGGGCTAGCACCTGATTGACGGTTTCTTCTATGGTGAGATGAGAAGAATCCAGTGTAATTGCGTCTTTGGCAGGCTTTAGGGGCGCAATAGAACGTGTCGTATCGCGTAAATCTCGTGCCTGTAAATCAGCTAATAGTTCTGAAAGATTAGCAGATATACCCTTGTCTATCAACTGTTTATAACGACGCTCGGCACGGGATTGCGCATCTGCAACAAGATAAATTTTTAAAGGAGCCGATGGAAAAACGACCGTGCCCATATCACGGCCATCTGCCACCAGACCTGGGGGCTGTTGAAAGTCGCGTTGACGTGCTAATAAGGCGGTACGTACAGGCTCGTACGTCGCGACTTGGGAGGCCAGCAAACCAACCTGTTCCTCACGCAAGGCGTCCGTTACATTCTCACCATCTAAAACACATTGCCCCTGATTAAAACGCACATTGAGCTGGCGAGCGAGCTGGGCTACGTGGTCTTGATGTGTTGCGTCTACAGCTTGACGCAAACAAGCCAAGGCAGTTAAACGGTACAAAGCCCCACTATCGAGCACATGCCAGCCTAAGTGCTCGGCCACAAGGTGACTGACCGTTCCTTTGCCTGATGCGGTCGGCCCATCTATGGTAATAACAGGGGGAATAGGGTTGGGTGCCACCATGAGCATCTAGCCTTTTATTAATTGTTGAAAAACTGAAAAGTAATCGGGGAAGGTTTTACTAACGCAATTGGGATCTAAAATAGTTTGCGACATGCCCCCAAAACACATTAAGGACAAACACATGGCTATACGGTGGTCGTCATAGGTTTCAATTTGAGCCGAGCGCCACTCCCCTTCTGCAATGGGGTAGACCGTAATCCAATCCGGCCCTGATTCCACCCGAGCCCCCACCTGACGTAGTTCATTTTGCATGGCCTCAATGCGATCTGTTTCTTTAACGCGCCAACTAGCAATATTGCGCAGCGTACACGGCCCATCTGCATAAACGGCTAAAGCAGCGGCTGTCATGGCCGCGTCGGGAATCAAGTTAAAATCCAAATCAAAGGCCTTTAATCGTTGACCCTGGGCCACATTGACGCCAGTCACTTCCATAGAGTTAGCCAGATACGTTACCTGCGCTCCCATAAGCTCCATCACTTTGGCAAACTGTACATCGCCCTGAACAGATAGTGCTCCTACCCCTTGGATCTCAATAGGACCACCAGCAATAGTACCCAATGCTAAAAAATAGGAGGCAGAAGAGGCGTCCCCTTCAACGTGAAACTCGCCAGGAGACACATATCTGGCATCGCTTGGAATAACAAAACGCTGCCAGTGCTCATCGTGGCGCACCAACACCCCAAACTTTTCCATCATATCGACTGTAATAGCGATATACGGCTGAGATATAAGTGTGCCCTCGACCTCGATGATTAGATCTGTTTGTGTCTGGGCTACAGCAATGGGAGCAGCCATTAGTAATGCAGTTAAAAATTGACTGGACACGGACCCTTTGACCCGAATAGGCTGACTCAGATCAAATGTAGGTTGGCCTATTTTTAGGGGTGGATACCCAGAATTCTCAAGATACTCAATTTGCGCCCCAGCCCCTTGCAGTGCTTCAACCAAATCCCCTATGGGACGCTCGTGCATACGCGGAATGCCTGTCAACGTATAGTCGCCACCTAAAAAGGCCAATGCGGCGGTTAATGAGCGAAAAGCAGTTCCTGCGTTGCCTAAGAACAATTCGGCTTGGTTGTGTTTAAAAGGAGTGCCCCCATGAATTTGGTACACACTGTCTGATACTTTGACTGCTGGCACACCTAATTGATTCAATGCCTCAATCATGACACGTGTATCATCTGAGGCTAGTACCCCTGTCAGACTAGTGATGCCTGGTGTTAACGCCGCTAAGAGCAAAGCGCGGTTAGAAATACTTTTAGAGCCAGGTAGGCGCACCGTGCCACTGGCGTGGGTTGCAGGCTCTAGGGTAATTTGCTCAAGACTCATTCCAATCCACTCCTGCTGCCCCATAAACGACGGGCCAAGGCAGCTTTTTCTAAAAATTCATATAAAGCAGTTCCGTCCGACTCTAACAACGCAGCCTCGGCCTGCTCAAAGGCTTTACGCACCTGTTTTAGCTCCGCCAAAACAGCCGCACGGTTACTAAGAAAAATATCGCGCCACACTTCTGCTGAACCCGCTGCAATACGAGTAAAATCTCTAAAACCACTGCCCGCTACATGCAAACGCACATCCGCATCGGCAGCACTAGCCACTTGCCACATAAACACAGAAGACAGAAAATGCGGTACATGGCTAATGGATGCCAATACCCTGTCATGGTCTTCAGCAGACATGAGCATCACACGAGCGCCGCACTGCTCCCATAAGTCAATTATTTTCGCCTTCGCGCTTGCAGCGGTTTCTTTATGAGGGGTCAAAATAACAATACGATTACGGTATAGCTCAGCGAATGCAGCATCAGGCCCTGCTTTTTCCGCTCCTGCAATGGGGTGCCCAGGGATAAACTGCGCTACTTGATCACCTAGCACCTCTGTGGCTGCTTGCAATACATCTGCTTTGGTACTGCCGGCATCGGTAATGAGCGTATGGGGCTGTAAATGCGGTTTTATTTGCTGGAGCAAAGATCGTGTAGCACCTACTGGAGTTGCTAACACAATAATGTCAGCACGTTGAGTGGCCGTAGTTATATCAACAATCTCATCAATAAGCCCAAGCTGCAACGCCTGCTGTGAGGTGCTGGCCTGACGACTTACGCCAAGCACGCGGCCCACGCACCCTGCTTGTTTTAGCGCAGCGGCAATGGAACCACCGATCAGGCCTGGCCCAACCACTGCAAGTACAGGAATAACAAAACCTGTTGCTGTTGTCATAGCGACTAGGCCTGATGTGGGTATGAACCCAGAACTTTGAAAAAGGCTACTTGTTGCTTGAGCTGCTCTAGGGCGCTTTGCACCGCTGCGTCATCCTTATGACCGAGCAAATCAATATAAAAATAGTATTCCCATTGACCGGTACGTGCAGGCCGTGACTCAAGGCGTGTCATAGAAACCTGATGCTCCGCAAAGGGCGCTATCATTTCATGCACGGCACCAGCCCGATTCGGTACAGCTAAAATCAAACTGGTCTTGTCATTCCCTGATGGCAACGACTCGATGTTTCCGATCGCCAAGAAACGAGTTCGGTTTTGAGCATCGTCTTGAATACCCGTTTGTATTAATTTAAGCTGCCAAAATTCGGCTGCATGCTGCCCAGCAATAGCAGCTATTGTTGGGTCTTGGGCCGCTAAACGTGCTGCTTCGGCATTGCTTGAGGCTGCGTCCTGGTGAAGATTGGGATAGTGACGCGATAACCAGCTTTGGCATTGAGCCAAAGCCTGCGGGTGAGCCATAACACGGGTTACCCCATCCATAGTGCCACTTTGAGTCATCAAGCAGTGATGCACGGCTATGGAGCGCTCTCCTAAGACTTTTAAAGACGAATTCAGTAATAAGTCTAGAGTGCGATTGACCGCGCCTTCGGTAGAGTTTTCCACAGGCACCATACCTACATCAGCCTCACCGACCTCAACTAGTCGAAATACCTCATCAAAGCTGGAACAGGGTAAGGTTTCAACAAAATGACCAAAGTGGCTTAGGGCTGCCTGCTCTGAAAAAGAACCCTGTGGACCTAAATAGGCCACGCGCATTTGACGTTCCAAACCTCTACAGGCAGAAATCACTTCGCTCCAAACCGCTTGAACAGAGCTACCAGTAATAGGCCCTGTGTTCATAGCTTGTAAGTGCGCCACGATTTGGGCTTCACGCTCGGGCTTGAGAATGCTGTCTGTGGCGTTGTAATGCTCTTTAATCTTGCCGATTTCTAGAGCGGCTTGGGCACGCTGGTTTAAGAGCTGCAGAATCTGCAAGTCAAGACTATCTATTTGTTCGCGCCATGGGCGTAATCGTTCTAAAAGCGTTTTAGCCATAGCGTGCTTCAAACCCTTTCATGAAATCAACCAGTGCTTGCACGCCTTCTAGAGGCATCGCATTGTATATAGAGGCCCGCATACCACCCACGCTTTTGTGGCCGCGCAACTGCAATAAGCCTGCTGCTGAGGCTTCGGTTAAAAAGGTCTCGTCTAGCTCGGCTCGATTTAATAAAAAAGGCACATTCATACGCGAACGAGCTGCTGCAGCCACTGTGTTTCTGTAAAAATTAGACTGATCTAAATAGCTATACAACAGCTCTGCTTTGGCCTGATTGGCTTGTTCAATAGCACCTACCCCGCCTTGTTCTTTTAACCACTTAAAAACTAAGCCAGCTAAATAAATAGAGTAGGTAGGGGGAGTGTTTAACATTGAGTCATTTTTTGCTACGAGCTCGTAGTTAAAAGCATTAGGGCAATGCGGATTGCTAAAGCCTAATAGATCTTTACGCACGATAACCAAGGTAAGCCCCGCAGGCCCTGCATTTTTTTGTGCACCCGCGTAAGCAACATCAACCTTAGTGAAATCAATAGGCCGTGACAGGATATTGGATGACACATCAACGACTAGAGGCACATCAAGACGAGGCCAGTCATTGAACTCTACGCCACCAATGGTTTCATTCGAGCACACATGCACATAAGAACTATCAGGACGAACCTGCCATGAGCTGGGCTCAGGAAACCAAGTAAAAGCCCCCTGCTCTGTACCGTTAATCTGTGTAATGACCTCGGAGGTAGCAGCTAATTGAATATCACCAAAATGTTGCGCCTCTTGGAAAGATTTCTTTGACCAACTACCTGAAACCACGTAATCCGCTTTGGCGGCAGGCTTTAAGCCCAGCAAATTTAATGGTACCAAAGCATTTTGTGCTTGAGCGCCACCCTGCATGAACAGCACAGTAAAATTATCTGGCACCTGCAGTAGGTCGCGTAAATCTTGCTCTGCCTCATCGCGTATTTGCATGAACTCCTTACCACGATGGCTCATTTCCATCACAGACATGCCCGAGCCATGCCAGTCCAGCATTTCCGCAGCGGCTTTGTGCAACACTGCCTCTGGAAACTTGGATGGACCAGCAGAAAAATTCCAAGGACGCATAGTTTTATTTCCTAATTACAATAATTACTCTTCTGTTTGGGAGTCATGGGTCTCTGGATCGACTGGCGGGTGCTTGGTATCCTCGTTTTCGAGGTCTTCCTCGTCCACATCGATATCTACATCCACATCACTTTCTACCACACGGTACACACCAGAGAGCTTGCTGCTTTCATCCACGTTAATTAAGGTCACACCTTGGGTAGCCCGGCCCATTTCGCGGATCTCGTCAACGCGAGTGCGCACCAACACACCTGCATTGGTAATCAACATGATTTCGTCGCTTTCGCGTACAAGCACAGCACCCACTAAGCAACCATTTCGATCTGAGGTTTGGATAGCAATCATACCCTTTGTACCGCGCCCATGACGCGTGTATTCAGAAATAGAAGTACGCTTACCAAAGCCGTTTTCGGTAGCAGTCAGTACAGACTGAGACTCGTCTTCGGCAACCAGTAATGAAATGACATTTTGGCCTTCGTCTAGGTTCATACCACGCACACCACGAGCAGTACGGCCCATTGGGCGCACATCCGTTTCGCAGAAACGCACAGCTTTACCTGCATCAGAAAACAGCATGACATCATGATCGCCAGCCGTGATCTGCGCCCCAATTAAGTAATCGCCCTCGTCTAAGCCTACGGCAATAATGCCGGCTTTGCGCGGATTGGCAAAATGCGACAACTGGGTTTTTTTGACCGTACCTTGAGAGGTAGCCATAAAAACAAACCGGTCATCACTAAACTCTTTCACGGCCAGCACAACTGTGATTTTTTCGCCTTGTTCTAGCGGGAACATATTCACAATAGGACGACCACGGGAGTTACGAGAACCTTGGGGTACTTCCCATACCTTGAGCCAATACACACGGCCTCGATCCGAGAAACACAAGAGATAATCGTGTGTATTCGCAATAAAGAGGTTATCGATCCAATCGTCCTCTTTCATGGTGGTTGCTTGTTTACCTCGGCCGCCACGGCGCTGCGCACGGTATTCTGACAACGGTTGGCTCTTGATATAGCCCTCGTGTGACAAAGTAACCACCATATCCATGGGGGTAATTAAGTCTTCGGTGTCTAGTTCGGTGGCGTTGAATTCGATTTCAGAGCGACGTACGTCTTTTTCTGAAGAGAACTCGTCTTTGAGAGCAATAAGCTCATCTGAAATAATCTGCGTTACACGCTCGGGACGCGCCAAGATATCTAATAGATCAGCAATGCGATCCATGACCTCTTTGTACTCGCCCACAATCTTGTCTTGCTCTAGGCCCGTTAAACGCTGTAAGCGCATATTTAGGATTTCTTGAGCCTGAGTTTCGCTAAGGCGGTACATACCGTCCGCTTGTAAACCGAACTGAGCCTCGAGGTTGTCTGGACGATAAGCTAAGCGCCCCCCTGGAATCGCACTATCATCAGCGCGAGCCAACATGTCGCGCACAATTTGCGCATCCCAACTACGCGACAATAGTTCGCGACGTGCATCAGGAGGCGTAGGCGCGGCACGAATAATGCGGATGAATTCATCAATATTCGCTAAAGCTACGGCTAAACCCTCAAGCACATGACCCCGCTCACGCGCTTTGCGTAACTGGAATACAGTGCGTCGTGTTACGACTTCACGACGATGGAATAAGAAATACTCCACCAACTGCTTTAGGTTCAATAAACGTGGTTGGCCATCTACCAAAGCCACGATATTCATACCAAACGTTTCTTGGAGCTGAGTGTTTTTATAGAGGTTATTGAGAATGACCTCGGGAACCTCTCCGCGCTTTAGTTCAATAACCAAGCGCATACCGTCTTTATCTGACTCATCACGAATATCGGAGATACCTTCGATTTTCTTTTCGTTGACTAAGTCAGCAATGCGTTCTTGTAGGGATTTTTTATTGACCTGATAAGGCAGTGCGTCGATCACAATGGCCTGACGAGAGCCTCGCTCCATGTCTTCGAAGTGAGCCTTAGCACGCATGATGACGCGACCGCGACCGGTGCGGTAGCCTTCGCGTACACCAGACATGCCATAAATAATGCCACCAGTAGGGAAATCAGGTGCCGGAATGAATTCGAAGAGATCATCAACCGTGCAATCGGGATTGCGCAAACAATATAAACAGCCGTCTACTACCTCGGAGAGATTGTGAGGAGGGATATTTGTAGCCATACCCACCGCAATACCCGAACTACCGTTGACTAATAAGTTAGGTAAACGAGAAGGCAAAATAGCCGGCTCTAGTTCGCTGCCATCATAGTTAGGCACAAAATCGACTGTTTCTTGGTCAATATCTGCCAGCATTTCATGGGAGATTTTTGCCAAGCGCACTTCGGTATATCGCATGGCGGCAGCACTGTCACCATCAATGGACCCAAAGTTACCTTGTCCATCGACCAACATATAACGCATGGAGAAGTCTTGGGCCAAACGCACAATAGTGTCATAAACAGCAGAGTCACCGTGTGGGTGGTATTTACCAATTACGTCACCAACAATACGCGCAGATTTCTTGTAGGCGCGATTCCAGTCATTATTGAGCTCGTGCATCGCGAACAAAACGCGGCGATGTACGGGCTTTAAGCCATCACGCACATCAGGTAAGGCACGCCCCACGATTACACTCATGGCGTAATCTAAATAACTGCGACGCATTTCCTCTTCCAGAGAAATTGGAAGGGTCTCCTTAGCAAAGGAATCCATATTAAATTGTCTTTTTAGATGAGTTAAGCAAGATGCAAACCGTAGAAGGGCGAATAGGAAATTCTACCATCACCCCAAGCTATCATTGTACTATGCCCAGCATCCGCATTAAAAATGGATTGGTGTAGACAAAAAACACCAAAAAAATTGAATACGTGGTCTGATGAGAAGCAGTGCTTGCCTTGTTGCCTAAAACCAACAATAATGCCATTTATCGGCCTCTATTCGGTCGATCTGCACGATAAATCGCCTCTGCTCTTAGCGCATTGGACAGAAATGTCTTAACATTCTGGCTAACACGCACAGAAACCCAGCGTCGCGTTTTGATGAAAATCTAAGCGTTGCCGACTAGGCTCTGATCAACGATAATCTTAGTTAAGCGGCAGGGGTTCGCTGCGGTCACTTAACAGCATCAGCTCAAACGAGGAGAAACATGAATAAACCCTCCAAAATCGCACTTGCACTCGCCTTTGCGGCAGCCACAGCCACTGGTGCTGTGTCAGCTCAAACTAGTGGCGAAGTAAACAACTGGCAAAGTAGCTTTGGCGAAGTATGGAAAAACGGCACAAACGAATTGTGCTGGCGTAATAACTTCTGGACACCTGCCACAGGCATCGCTGGTTGTGATGGCGTTCCTGTAGCTCAAGCTCCAGAAGCTCCTGTAGTCGCTCCTACTAGCACCAAAGTTGTTCTCAACGCTGACACCTTCTTTGACTTCGACAAAGCCACACTGAAGCCTGAAGGCCGTCAAGTTTTAGACCAGGTTGCTGACCAAGCTTCCAGTCTAGAGCTAGAAACACTAATTGCTGTGGGTCACACCGACTCCACCGGTCCAGAAGCTTACAACCAAAAGCTATCTGAGCGTCGTGCAAACTCTGTTAAAGAATACCTCGTATCTAAAGGTATTGCTGCCGACCGCATCTACACCGAAGGTAAAGGTGAGTTAGATCCTATCGCTACTAACGCAACCCGTGAAGGTCGCGCACAAAACCGTCGCGTAGAAATCGAAATCGTGGGTTCACGCAAACAGTAATCCTTTGATTTATTCAAAGCTTACTGATTCAGCGTAAAGCGATACAATAAAGGCTCCTGTTACAGGAGCCTTTATTTTTTTAGGTCTAATGCATATGTCTACCGTTAACGTTGATCCTGCTGAAATTGAAAAATTCAGTGCTCTCGCCTCTAAGTGGTGGGACCCCACTAGCGAATTCAAGCCCTTACATGAAATCAACCCGCTACGATTAGGTTGGATTCAAGACACCGTGGGCACGCTACAAAACAAAAAAGTGCTCGATGTGGGCTGTGGCGGTGGTATCTTAGCCGAATCAATGGCGGCCCAAGGGGCTCAAGTCACGGGTATTGATCTAGCCCAGCGCTCATTAAAAATAGCTAGATTGCATAGTTTAGAAAGTGGTATTGCCGTCGACTATCAACACATCAGCGCAGAAGCTCTCGCCAGCGACCAGCCTGCTTCCTTTGATGTAGTCACTTGCATGGAAATGCTAGAGCATGTGCCTGATCCGGCCTCTATTATTCATGCCTGCGCCAGACTAGTAAAACCAGGGGGCTGGGTATTTTTCTCTACCCTAAACCGCAATCCAAAATCATTTTTATTTGCTATTGTGGGGGCTGAATACGCGCTTAATCTTGTTCCCAAAGGCACGCATCGCTACGAAAGCTTCATCAAACCTAGCGAATTAATCCGTAGTGCCCGCCAAGCTCAATTAAATCCCGTTCAGATTAAAGGGCTTGAGTACAACCCCATTACCAAACATTACACCCTTAGCAATGACAGCTCTGTTAATTACTTGATCGCAACACAAAAGGACGCTTAGATGCTTAACAAATTGGTTTTGTTCGATTTTGATGGCACGCTTGTAGACTCAGCACCCGACCTAGCCGCTAGCGCTAACCATTTGCGTAAGCTAAAAAATCTGGAACCGCTGCCCCTCTCGTATCTACGCCCTTATGCTTCCAAAGGGGCACGCGGCTTGTTACAGGCTTCTTTGCAACTCGAAACAGATCACCCCGATTACGAAACAGAAAAAGACACTTTTCTAGCGCACTATGCGGCGAACTCAACTGTATTAAGCCGCCCTTTTGATGGCATTGAAACATTAGTTGAGCAGCTTAATGAGCTTGGCTTGGCATGGGGGGTAGTGACAAATAAGGTTGTGCATTTAACCCAACCTATCATGGATCATTTTGGTCTTAGCCAAACTAGCAAAGTCTTAGTGGGGGGCGACTCTACGCCTCACATTAAACCGCACCCCGCCCCGCTGCTTTTAGCTTGTGAATTAACAGGCATTAGCCCTGAAAACTGCATTTATGTGGGTGACGACGAACGGGATATTGTGGCCGGCAAAGCCGCAGGTATGGCTACCCTTGTGGCTGCTTATGGTTATTGTGACTTTGACCCAGCCATTGCCTCTTGGCAAGCTGATTACGTCAGCCAGCATGCTAGCGAAATACTGCCCTGCGTACTTGAGTGGGCACAAAAATAGCCAAAGCATAAAAAAAGCTAAGTTCACACTTAGCTTTTTTTACATCATTATTCATTACGAATGCTTATCGTGATGAATAGAGGCTGCTGCAGTAAACAAGACATCCGTAGATGAGTTCAATGCTGTTTCCGCAGAGTCTTGCACCACACCAATCACAAAACCCACCCCTACAATTTGCATAGCAACGTCATTGGGCATGCCAAACAAACTGGCGGCTAGAGGAATAAGTAATAACGAACCACCTGCCACCCCTGATGCACCACATGCTGCAATAGCTGCAACTATACTTAATAACAGCGCGCTACCAAAATCTATAGAGATGCCTAAAGTATGTACAGCAGCTAAAGTTAATACCGTGATGGTAACGGCAGCGCCGCCCATATTAATGGTGGCACCTAAAGGGATGGAAACCGAATAAATGTCCTCATTCACATTTAGTTTTTTAGCCAAAGCCATATTAACGGGAATATTAGCCGCCGAGCTACGTGTAAAGAAAGCCGTTACACCGCTTTCGCGTAAGCAAGCAAAAACTAAGGGGTAGGGATTTTGACGAATTTGCGTCCATACAATGAATGGATTGATTACCAATGCCACAATCACCATACATCCAATAAGCAGACTAAGTAGACGTGCGTAATCCGCCAACACACCAAAACCTGTGTTTGCAATGGTACCCGCTACAATACCCATGATGCCTAATGGTGCAAAACGAATCACAATACGCACCACCGCAGAAACGGCATGACTAAAATCAGCCAGTAGATTTTTGGTACTGTCATTCGCACGGCGCAATGCAATCCCCAGGCCAATACCCCACGCTAACACCCCCATGTAGTTTGCCTTTACTAGCGCATTCACAGGGTTATCAACAATATTTAGCACCAGAGTAAATAAAACCTCTACCACATTATCAGGTGGATTCATCGCCTCTACAGAAGGCTGCAACTGAATAGTCACAGGAAAGAGAAAGCTAGCCATTACAGCCAACACGGCCGCTAAAAATGTGCCCACTAAATATAAAGTAATAACACGTCCCATTTTGCTTTGGGTACCATGACGATGGTTTGCAATAGAGGCCATTACCAAAACAAACACTAATACGGGTGCTACTGCCTTCAACGCATTCACAAAAATATCACCCAACAGGGCCAACGAACGCGCAAACTCAGGCACTATAGCTGCAATCACCACGCCTGCCAGTAAACCTACAATAATTTGGCTAACTAGGCTGGTTGAAGTAATCCAACGCATCAGCCCTCGTGGTTGAGTAGAACTAGTCATAGTTCATATCCTTTATTAAAAAATTGGCTAATGCACCGCATAGTACTCTATTCACTTCGACAAATCATCTTGAATACCGTATAATTAAAAGACTTTCTAAAGTTAATTGACTTGGGGCCGACCTGGCTTCGACGTGGGTCAAGAAACAGAGTAGGGCATGTCGAGCACCAGTCAGCTCGTAAATCCACTGGAAAACTATAAACGCCAACGATGAGCGTTTCGCTCTAGCCGCTTAAAAACCGGTCTTAGAGTCGTTGCACTGGTTTGTCTTTGGGCCAGGCTAGGTTCCTAGCAGCAACGTCATTTACAAAGAATCGGTCGGGTTCGGGCCACACGGATCAGACCTAAAACTACGTGGATCGCTAAGAGATGGCCTGTCGAATGGCATGGCTCAAGGCTAAAAAATAAAGTTATTCGACTAAACATGTAGAACTGCCTGTGGACGGCTTGCGGACGGGGGTTCAATTCCCCCCGGCTCCACCAAGATTTCCAGCAAAATCAAGTACTTAAAAAATCGCCAACTGTAAAAGTTGGCTTTTTTTTGGGTTGTTTTTGTGCTTTTCGCTTAGGCTTTGTCTATTTTACTTAGCTAGTTGCACAAACTTATAGGTATTATAGATACACTCACTCTTTATTCATCGTATGGAAAAATACAAATGAATCCAATTGTTGACTCTGGTCGTACTAATAACAATCTAAAGCAGTTAACCATGATCATCTACATTTTGTATTTGCTTTCTGTTTTTATGGGTGTTACTGCGCTTGCCGCCATTATTATTAATTACTTAAAACGTGATGAGGTCGTCGGTACCTATTTAGAAACCCATTTTCGTTGGCAAATGCGCACGTTCTGGTTTGGTCTGCTGTGGGCTGTGTTAGGGGTTTTGTCTATCAGTTTTATTATCGGTATTTTTATTTTAATAGCTAATAGTATTTGGCTACTCTACCGTATGCTGCGCGGTTTGTTAGCGCTCAATGATAATAAAGCCATGTATAGCTTCAACTAAATCTCTAGCTAGGTGGCTGCCTACTAGCGCAACCAACCTAGCTTCCTTTCACTCTATTTAGGGTTTGACTTTTAAGAAATCCGCCACTTCGAGTAACACTAATTCATTATCGTCTTGTTGATTAGGTTCGCGACTGGAGGAAAAAGGGTAGTTATTATCGTTACCTACCACAATATGTTCCGCGTCCACCACATCGACATTCTCAATAGTGAAAAAAGGAAATTGCAGTACACCATCTGTCAGTGGTTTACGTGCTAATTGCTGCGGGTCTTGGATAGCCAACAAATCAATATAGCCCACTTTCTGCACTACCCCACCCGCCATCTCAGGTGTAAACGCAATTTTATAAACACGTTTAAACTCAGGTAACTGTGAAAAACACGTTGTGGTGTCTTGGTTTGGTTGACAGGCTTTATCAGGTGTTCCTTCGCCATTGTCGCGCTCAATAACCAAGGCCGTATTTTCATCAATCATATTAAAGTCGCCAATAGCGTGGTGCTCTGCTTCCAACGGATAGAGCCAGTAGCGCCCTGTCCAACGCTCTTTTGCTACATCAAACTCTAAAATACGTAATACCGTGCTCTGACCTTCTTGCTCCCAGTCGCTGGCATTCTGATCCCACAGAGGCCCCTCTAGCATGGGATATAAAAAAGCACCGTCTTTGGAAGCCGCCATGCCCTCGAAACCTTTAGAACGTTTCGCATTAACGTTAGTATAGGTAGCACCTGGAGCGCCTGGAGATTGCACTGCATAATGATCTGGCGAACGTACTACATTTTGCTCAACCTCGGTTTCAAATACGGCCTGAACCTGGCCCTCTTTATTTGCCTTGATTAAATAAGGCCCAAATTCTTCGCCAAACCACAAGCTGTCACCAATCACCTGCAGGCTTTCTAAATCAAAGTCAGAACCTGTTAAATAACGTTCAGCAGTCAGCTCATGCACTATGCGAAACGGTACCTTGTTGTCCGGATCACTTAAAAAAACTGTCTCTAAATGGTGATAATCCCCTTTTTCCCAGTCGATACGATAACGATTGGCATACAACATGGAATCAGAGGAGTTGGCTTTGCTGCCAAATCCATTATCTGTCACTATCCACATGCTGCCATCAGGCATCACCTGAATACCAGAGTGTCCTTGTAAGGGTTGGCCTTGTATAGGTAAGTGATGGCCTGTAGGTCTGTCTGCTGATTTACCTGGCACAGTACCCGGTGCGGTTACTTTCTTGCCAGTGGTGTATTTACCTGAGGTCTGTAAATCCAACGGGGCATCTGCTGGAGCAGCTATGCTTGCTTCTGCTTTTAAGATTGCATGGCCTTTTAAGGTGGCTGTGAACTCCTGCTGAGCCCATGCATTTCCAAAGGCTAGAGCCATCCCAAAACACAACACGGTATGCTTTATCTTCACACTAAGGTCCTTTAACTAAGGTAAATGAGGTAAAAAGGCAGTGTAAAGACCCCGTGTTAAAAACTAATGACTACAACCAAACCTTATCCTTGAAATGTCAATTACTACGCGACAGCTATTTGAAGGCCTCACCACACTTTTCTTTTTTCTTTTTACTGAGCCTACAGCAGCGCATCATATAAGCCTTAACTAAAACATAGACTTATTAACAAACACCGGCTATTTCCCTATTGACAACTTAGTCTGCGCACCACATACTACACGGATGCTTCTAAGCTTGGTGTGTTGCTTTAAAGCATCAAATCATAATTATTACTAATCAACTCACCGACACGTTGTCATAAAAAAAACATCTCTCAGCGCTACACTGCGCTTATTACTACGTGATCGGTCATTTATAAAAACAACCAAAAGGGAGTCTTATAATGAAAACAATTTACCCAAATGAACTTATTTCTCGTCCAGAGCACGCAATACTAAATAAAACCGATATCCGTCTGGGCGATGTGGTTTATTTACAGCCTAAACACGGCCCACAAATTGCCAGTACGGTAATTTATAGTGCTCCGCTCTTCGGCTGCACGACCTATACAGCAGATGCCTCTTGCCAAAAAGGTCAACGTATTCGCTTTCGCTTTAGATTAAAAGACATTCATCATGTTGCACCGCGTGCCGATGCCATGCATTAAACACGTTTTATTTCCATAACAACGCCTGCATATAGCAGGCGTTTTTTATTGCAGCTACACTAAAGCCATTTAGCACTAATAGGAACCCCAATGAAAAAAGTCTACTTAGCTGGACCAGATGTGTTTTTTCATGATGCAGCCTTACGCGCCGAACAACACAAAAATTTGTGCTTATCACATGGTTTTGAACCTTTGCACCCAGCCGATGGTATAGAAACCACTGCAGCAGGCATTTATCATGCCAATATACGCATGATCCAAGAGGCCGATGCCGTATTAGCTAACTTGAATCCATTTCGAGGGGCTGAGCCCGACTCTGGTACGGCATTCGAAGTAGGCTATGCAATAGCGCGTGGCATTCCTGTTATTGGTTATTTAGCAGGCCCAACAGAAATTAAAAATCAAGTAAAAACGTATTATGGCCCCATTTATTTTGATGACGAAAAACAAATGTGGCTAGACCAAAACCAAAGCATGGTTGAGGACTTTGGCTTGCCCGTAAACTTGATGCTGGGAATATCATCGCAATTGGTTTTTGGCGATTTACTAACTGCTATCATCCATTTACAAGGCCAACTTTACGATTAAGCAATGGTACTATATGGCCATTATTCACTCAGGTATGGGTAAGCATGATTCCTATATTAATGTATCACCAAGTAGGGACCCCAAACCCTAAAGGCACTCCCTACAGGGGGTTGACAGTACACCCCAACGATTTCAAACGACAAATGACATGGTTAAAGCGCTTTGGTTATACCGGTTTAGCCATGCGCGACCTTTTGCCTTATATTACTGGTGAAAAAACAGGTAAGGTGGTTGGCATTACATTTGATGATGGCTATAGCAATGTCTTACAGCATGCTATTCCTGTACTCAACCAACTTGGTTTTACCTCTACCAATTACATCGTTAGTAATCACCTAGGGGGTACCAATTTCTGGGATCATGCTAAAGGGGTACCTAGCTCCGACTTAATGACACTGCAGGAGCTACAGCAATGGGTTGCCTTAGGTCATGAAATTGGTTCGCACACATTGGATCATGTGCATTTACCTGAAATCAGTCCCGAAGAAGCACAGCGACAAATTTCTCAATCCAAAAAAGATTTAGAGCAACAGCTAGACACGTCGGTTAATGCTTTTTGTTATCCCTATGGTCACAAAAACTCAGCTATAGAGAACTGGGTGCGTGAAAGCGGCTATAGCAACGCCACCACAACCGCACGAGGCTTGGCGCTCGCTACTGACGACATGATGGATTTGCCTCGAGTATTAGTGGCCCGTTCAACTCATATTTTCCGCTTTTTGCAAAAATGCTTAACCCAACTTGAACACAAAAAAAGAACCCAATAATGAGTTTTCCACGCCTGCGTATTGCTTTTATTACTTTAAAGTTCGGCCATCAGTATGGCGGTGCCGAAGCCTATGGCGTAGAGCTCATGCGCGAGTTAGCTCTACACCATGACGTGCATATTTACACTCACCTTTATGACAGTTCTTGCTCTGTACAGCTTCCACATACCCTAGTGGCCGCGCCCACTACTGGACCATCTTGGTGGCGCACTTATTGTTTTGCTAAAAACATAGAAAAAGAACTCACTGACCATTCGTTTGATATTGTGCACTCTCACGTCAATGGCTGGACAGCTGATGTAGATGTGCTGCATGTAAAAAGCGTGCGTTATCATTGGATCACTCAAGCCAACCCTATTAAACGGTTATGGCACCGTCTAAGCCCCCGCATTGCTATGTATTTATACCTAGAGCAAAAGCGTGTGCATCTTAAACCACCTAAACGCACCGTGGTTGTATCGGAATTAGTAAAGAAACAACTTCAACAAGCTTATCAAACTCAGTATCCTTTTGATGTCATCACACCGGGCGTGCAGTTACCAAGCCCAAACCCCCAGTTACGCCAACACACACGCCAAACCTTAGGCTTTAATGATACTGACCGCGTGTGTCTTTTTGTCGCTCGCAACCCGCGCAGCAAAGGGCTAAATACCTTGCTAGGCGCGATGCAAGCGCTTCCTGCCGAAGTAAAGCTGTTGGTAGTAGGAGTAGCAGCACAAAAAATTAACTCATTACGTAACGAGTTAACTCAGCTTGCTTTGCAAGATCGCGTAGTTCTTATCGAGCAAAGCCCAGCCATCGAGGCTTATTTTCATGCTGCTGACTTAGCTGTGCACCCTACATTGAATGATAGCTTTGGTATGGCCCCCCTAGAGGCGATGAGTTATGGTCTGCCCGTTATTTTAAGTCAGGCCAACTTCTGCGGTTTGGCGCATTATGTGAAGCATGAAAAACACGCGTTACTTTTACATGACCCGCGCCAACAGACTGAACTAACGGATGCCATCAACAAATTACTACACAATCCCTCCTTAGCAGATGAGTTAGGCCATGAAGGGCGTGCACTGGCCGAGCAATTTAGTTGGGAAAATATTGCAAAGCGCTATTTACTTATTTATGCAGAAATTTTAGCGGCACAGCTGCATCGCGCTAAACCGACTTTGGTCGATCCATTGGAAAAAGAATAACCACTGAATAATTATGAATTAAAAACGCCCTAGACCTGTGTAGGATCTAGGGCGTTGCTATAAATGGTTAACCCAATACGATTAATCTGTAGTTAAAAGGTTTTTATAATACGTAGGTAGCGCAAACAAGGCCCCATGCACAGCGTTATTATAATATTGCAACTCGGTTAACTGACGCTGTGCTATACGCTGCTCGACCTCTTCCGCATCAAGTGCTGTAGGTACCAAGCTATCTGATACCACTGCCATGGCCCAGTATGCCCCATATAACGGAATATGTAACCCATAAGCATTAACGTGCGTAAATACGGCTTGTAGCTCGGTATTTAAACGGCGAATTTGCTCGGGCTCATAAAATGGTGCACCTAGATGAATCACCATGGCTCCCCCTTCTGCTAAGGCTTTTTTGCATTCTGCAAAAAAAGCAGGGGTATAAAGTGGACCAGCGGGTGTTTCTGGGTCGGTTAAATCTAACAAAATCAGATCAAACTTTTCCGTTGTTTCACGAATAAACTGTGCACCATCACCGACTAGAACCGTAGCACGTGGGTTGTCGAGTGAGCCTTTGTTAATACGCTGTAAGTAGCGTTTAGATACCTCGATCACATCGCCATCAATATCAACCAAAGTCGCTGATTCAATGGTGTTGTGCTTTAGTAATTCCTCTAGTGCACCTCCGTCACCACCCCCTAATATTAAAGCATTACGTGGGTTAGGATGACTAATTGCTGCAGGGTGTACTAGGCTTTCATGATAGAAAAACTCTTCGTTTTCCGCTGTCATTAAACAGCCATCTAAACGTAAAGTCAGCCCCAGATCCTTAGACTCTAATAACTCTAGTTGTTGGAATTGCGTTTTTTTCGACAAAACGCGACGCTTAAATCTAAAGCCATACAAACTATCTGGGTTAATGTTTTCCCAAAGCAGTTCGGATTCGCTGGGCTCGTCTTGGTCGCCACGGATCAAGTGATTACGTTGAATTTGGGTAGGGTTAAACGCAGCAATAATACCATCTAGCAACCGTTGCGCTTTGCTGGAGTTATCATCGCTAAAATTACACACATACACATCTACGGTCACACCGCCCCGTTCAGGCCAGGTATGGATAGCCAAATGGGATTCAGCGAGTAGTATCGCCCCCGTTACACCGCCAGGTTCACCTTGGTATTCAGGAAAAGTCACCCATTTCTCGCCCACGATGGTCAAACCAGAAAGTTCAGTTTGGTGGCGACATAAGTCTGCCAATGCAACTTCGTCAATAAAAATAGACGTATTGCCGGTGCATTGGTATAAATCTGCGGTAAGGTGCAGGCCTTGCATAGGAACAGCGCTCCTTGATTAAAGGATTTCACCCTTGCAGACATCACAAGGGTGAAAAAAGCCCGAAGCCAGTTTTGTTAATACTATTGTTTAACCTTGGCTTCACGAAAACGTAGCATAATACAGCAATAAAAGAGCCGTACCTATGCCCACTTAATAAAAAAATTACGATAGCGGCATATACGCCACAAATAGCTGCAAATCGTTTATCTTAGTGCAAAAACCTTACCACTGGCCTAGCGCACGACCTAAGGCTGCTACCCCAAGTGCAGCAAAAATAAATGCCGCAATGCTATGCACCAAACGAACCGGAATAACACCAGCAATACGGTCACCTATTAGCACTGCCGGCACGTTTGCAACCATCATCCCAAGCGTAGTACCCAATACCACGTAAGTAAACGACTGATATTGTGCCGCTAAAGCCACGGTAGCTACCTGTGTTTTATCGCCCATCTCGGCTATGAAAAAAGCAATCAGCGTAGTGGTAAATACACCAAATTTTGCTAACTGTGCGTCTTTTTCATCAAAGGTATCTGGGATAAGCATCCAAACAGCCATAAGCAAAAAACCAACCCCAAGAATCCAAGCGAGTGTGGTGGGTTGGAATAACCCAGGCAACCAAGCGCCCAGAGCACTAGCCAATGCGTGATTTGCTAATGTTGCGACAAGAATACCTAAGATGATGGGTAGGGGGCGTTTAAAACGGGCAGCTAAAATAAATGCCAATAATTGGGTTTTATCCCCTATTTCAGCTAATGCCACAATACCGGTAGAGACGAGAAAAGCATCCACTTTATTATTTCTCCTGGCCGGTTTTTTAGACAATTGACCGTATTGCTTCCCCGGCCATGCTGGAAGCAATACGGTCAAAGGTCTTGCCAGGTATAGGACTGTCGGCGCCATGACCCAAGGAGGGATCAAGTATGTTGACGCAGACCTCTACACATTGTTGTGTTAGAGCGGCTACTCCCCAATGACGAACCAAACTATAACGGATTATTTACTCATTGTCTAACCGACCCTTGATATAACTCAACCCACCTAAGGGATTGCCCGTATAAGCTTATATTTATCATGCTAATAAGCTTATGCCAAAAATGCTAATAACTATCACATCATCCGCCCACCTTTAAAGGTAGACCAATGAGTAAAACGGTAAAAACTGAACAATTACAACCTGGCAAGCGAGGTTTTTTAAAAAACTTGCTGGGGGTAGGTGCTGCTGCCACCGTCATTCCCATCCAACCCGTACAAGCGGGTATTAATGACCAGCCTCCGCGTCGACCAGGCATAGCTGGTAAACGTTACGGCATGGTTATAGATCTGCGTAAATGTATTGGCTGTCAAGCCTGTACTGTGGGCTGCTCTATGGAAAACCAGCCACCTATTGGTCAATTTAGAACCACTGTATTGCAATATGAGGTCGCTGATTACGATGACGGCCTGCCTGCGATGTTTAACCTGCCCCGCTTATGTAACCACTGCGATAACCCTCCCTGTGTGCCAGTTTGCCCCGTACAAGCAACCTTCCAACGTGAGGATGGCATTGTGTTGGTAGACAGTGATCGCTGTGTGGGTTGTGCGTATTGTGTACAAGCCTGTCCATACGATGCCCGTTTTATTAACCACGAAACCCAAACGGCAGATAAATGCACCTTTTGTGAGCACCGTTTGGAAGTTGGTCTATTACCCGCTTGTGTCGAAACCTGTGTTGGCGGTGCACGTATTATTGGGGATCTCAATGACCCAAACAGCATTGCTTCGCAACTTATCGCTGAACACAAAGACGAGATCAAGGTTCTCAAACCCGATATGAATACGGCTCCCCGTGTCTATTACATTGGTATGCCTGATGAGTTTGTGGATGGCGTAGAGGGCCAGACTAGCGTGCGCTTAGTGGCTGAGTACTAAAGGATGCCGTTATGAATATTATTGAAATTCTTACCCCTTCTTATGATGCGGCCTGGCTACCTTGGGCAGTGCAATATTTCTTTTTAGTTGCTATTGCTTGTACTACAGCTATTACTGCAGCCATGGTGGCACTTCGCCCCGTCGACGCCCCTGAGCGTCGTCTTTTACCTGCCGCTATCACTGTCTTAGCAGTGACGGCGATTTCTGCCCCCGTGGCCTTATTGGCAGACTTGCATCAACCTGCGCGTTTCTGGCATTTTTATGCTCATTTTACACCGTGGTCTTGGATGTCGATTGGCGCGGTACTTCTGCCCATTTTTGTGAGCCTATCTTTGCTCTTTTGTGCTCTGTGGTGGTTGGGTAAAAACAGTCTATTGCGTGTATGTGCTTTGGCTTTGCTGGTTTCTGCTTTAAGCATTCTGATTTATACCGGCGCTGAGGTCATGATTTTACGTTCACGTCCGCTTTGGCATACGTATTTTCTTCCCATTAACTTTGCTTTAACAGGCTGGCTTGCTGCCTTAGGAGCCATGCTCTTTGTAGCACGTTGGTTACCTGGTGGCGTTGGAGCTTTACCTGCTGCATTTATGCGCAAATTAGGGTTAAGCGCATTAGTACTTCTTACGCTTAGCGCAGTGGCTTGGTTAGTTACTGGCTGGCTTGGCTTAGACCCTTCATTTGCCGCTGCTTTAGAGCTATTTACTACGTACCCTACTTGGCGTACTAGCCTTATTGCTTCGGTAGTTTTGGCTTTGCTTCTCTTTCTTTTGCTTCGCGTACCTGCCTCTCGGTTATGCACACCAGTGCACTCTATGCTGTGCGCGCTATTGATGATGGCTGCCGCTTGGGTATTCCGTTGGATTGTGCTCATGAGCGTCCAAGGTGTGCCTAAATACGGTGCAGGTCTTTACTTACACAGCATGCCACTTGGTAGTGACGGTTTATTAGGGATGCTGGGGGTATTTGGTCTTTGTACAGCTCTTTTAGCCCTGGTCACTTGGTTTATAGACCGTTACCCTTCTTGGACCGCTCTACGTCCCCACAATGCTTAATGAACAAATTCGGAAATTGCTATGAGTAAACAGGACAAACCCAACAACGACAGACGTAAACTGTTAAAACATGGTTCATTGGCAGCAGGTGGTATGGCCGTCTTTGCTGCTGGTTATACCGACACCGTGGTCAATGCGGTCAAAGGATTCACACACGGCTCTGCAGGGCATCCCCCAAAAAGCGCAACCCGTGGCAATTCCCTCACACCGGAATTCACCATTAATCAAGAAACAGGACAACTCACCACCCAACCTGGTCAAGTTGTTAGCCCATCCTTGTGTTTAGGTTGCTGGACCCAATGTGGCGTGCGTGTACGTGTTGACCAAGAAAGCAATAGCATTATGCGTATTGCCGGCAACCCCTATCATCCGTTAGCAACCACGCGCCCCGCTGACATGAACCTAGAAGTGCGCGAGGTCTATGCCAAACTTGGCTTAGAGTACGGTATTGACGACCGTGCTACCTCCTGTGCGCGTGGCAGCTCTATGCAGCAACAGGTCACAAACCCGTACCGTGTTCTAAGTCCGCTCAAGCGTGTGGGCAAGCGTGGTGAAGGCAAATGGGAAAGCATTAGTTTTGAGCAGTTGATCGAAGAGGTTTGCGAAGGCGGCGACCTTTTCGGTGAAGGCCATGTTGATGGCTTACGTGCTATTTTTGATCGTGAAACCTTAATCGATCCTGACAACCCAGAGTACGGCCCCTTATCCAATCAGCTTATTATGACCGACGCAGGTAACGAAGGTCGTACACCGCTTATTCGTCGTTTTGCTCAACAGTCTTTTGGGACCATGAATTTTGCAAACCACGGCTCTTACTGCGGCCAAAGCTTTCGCGTTGGTGCAGGCTTAGCTTTAGGGAACGTAGCTGGTATGCCACATGGCAAACCGGATTGGTCGAACGCCGAGTTTGGTTTATTTATTGGTGCAGCTCCAGCTCAATCGGGTAACCCATTCCAACGCCAAGGTCGTGAACTTGCAGAAGCCCGCTCCAGACCAGAAAACCCTTTTAAATATGTGGTGGTTTCACCTGTATTACCTACCTCCTCCAGCTTGGCAGCCGGTTCGGGCAATCGCTGGCTCGCCGTTAAACCAGCTACCGATTTGGCCCTAGTTATGGGACTGATTCGCTGGATGCTAGAGAACGAGCGATTTGATCATAAAATGCTAGCTCAGCCAGGCCCGGCTGCCATGTTAGCTGCGGGTGAAGCCTCGTGGTGTAATGCCACTCACTTGATGATTAACGATCCCTCACACCCACGTCATGGTACTTTTTTACGTGCTAGCGATATGGGATGGCCTGTCCAAGAGCCAGCTGAAGCAGAAGAGGCCCAAACTGTTTTTGTGGTGCAGCGTGCTGATGGCAGTCTAGCGCCGCATGACACAACGCTAGAAAGCGCCGAACTCTTTGTCAATCGCCGTATCGTGGTGCCCGGCTTGGGCGAAACCCCCATCAATGTCTGCAGCTCACTAAGCAAACTGCGTGAAGAAGCACAACGCATGAGCTTAGAAGAATACAGTGCTCAGTGTGGCGTTGCTGTCCAAGACATAGTTGCCTTAGCCGAAGAATTCACTAGCTATGGTAAACGCGCTGTTGTGGATGCCCATGGTGGCACCATGAGCGGTGCCGGTTTTTACACCGCTTATGCAATTGCTATGTTGAATACCTTAGTGGGTAACTTAAACGTTAAAGGCGGTTTAGTTTTGGATGCCGGTCCTTTTGGCCCCTTTGGCCCTGGTCCTCGCTATGACTTCCGCTTTAAAGGTCAAACACAACCCAAGGGGCTTTCCTTGGCACGCAATCGTATGGCGTATGAAAAATCATCTGAGTACAAACGCCGTGTGGCGGCAGGTGAAAACCCGTACCCGGCTCCAGCGCCTTGGTATCCAATCGTCAATGGCACGCTTAGCTCTGAAATCGTGGCCTCAGGCATGGCAGGCTACCCTTACAAAGCTAAAGCCTGGATTAACCACATGGGGAATTTCCTCTATGGCATTGCGGGCATGCGTAATGCACTGTATGAGGATTTATGCAATCCAAAGAAAATGCCTCTGATTGTGTCGATTGAGCCATTTATTAATGAAACCAGTGCGATTGCGGACTATATTGTTCCTGATACTGTCACCTACGAAAGCTGGGGCGTATCAGCCCCTTGGGCCGACGTGATTGCCAAAACATCCACTGTGCGTTGGCCTGTCATTGAACCCAAAGTAAGCCGTACCGCTGATGGCGAGCCTATTTCATTAGAAAGCTTTTTAATTTCCGTGGCAAAACGATTGGATATGCCTGGCTTTGGAGATAACGCAATTGGGGTTCCCAATAGCGAAACGCGTTTGGGCTTGCACTCCGCCCCCGATTTCTACCTGCGTGGCTTTGCAAACATTGCGTACGCAATGAAACGACCAGTAGCTGATGCTAGCGACGATGATTTAGCTTTAACCGGTGTTAATCGTTATGAAGCGCGCATTAAAGAGCGCGTCTCAGATGAAGAGTGGCGTAAAGTAGCCACCATCATGAGCCGAGGCGGCCGTTTTGATCGTGTAGCAGACGCTTGGGATGAAAACAAAGGACAACTCAAACTACTGCATGAGTTCATGTTACCTGTATGGGATGAAAAGCTGTTTCTTTCTAAGCATGCTTACACAGGTGCACACAACAGTGGTTGTCCAACCTGGTACCCAACCCGTATGGCAGACGGTAGTGCTATGCGTGAACATTACTCAGAACAAGAGTGGCCATTCTTAATGACTTCGTACAAGTCGAATTTAATGAGCTCCATGTCTATTGCTGTAGACCGTTTACGTCAAGTGCATCCGCACAACCCCGTATCCATTAACAAAGCCGATGCAGAACGACTGGGGATACGTAACGGCGATGCCATTCGTATTGTAAGCCCTGGGCACAGCACCCAAGGGGTCGCTATGATTCGTGATGGGGTCATGCAAGGGGCATTAGCTATTGAGCACGGCTATGGTCACAAAGAGTTAGGGGCTCGTGCCCATCAAATTGATGGTCAAACCACTGCCCACAACCCGGCCCTAGCCGCAGGGGTAAACATTAACGATTTAGGTTTTCGCGATATCACCCGCGGTCAACACAATAACGTGTGGATTGACTGGGTCTCGGGTGCTGTGGTTCGCCAAGGGCTACCAGCACGTATTGAGAAAATCTAACCCATTAAGCTAAGGCTCTAGACATACTGGCTTAGCACCTTGGTAAACACTATCAAGGTGCTTTTTTTTACATCATAATGCTATATTAGTTGCTGTAATTATTTTGTTAGGCTCTTTTTAGCCTTTAGGTCTCTATTTTGAATTACGTTACATCCAGCCGCCTGCCCACTGAGTGGGGCGAATTTAATCTTCATGTTTTTATTGAAAAGCAAACCCAAAAAGAACATTTGGTCATTGCGATGGGGGATTTAACCACGCCCGAGCCAGTGCTTTTGCGTTTGCACTCAGAGTGTTTAACGGGGGATGCTCTATTTAGCTTACGCTGCGACTGCGGGCCTCAACTGAAAAAAGCCCTACAACGTATTGCAGCCGAAGGCCGAGGTGCCGTTTTGTATTTACGCCAAGAAGGCCGCGGCATTGGCTTAATTAATAAAATTCGAGCTTATCACCTACAAGACGAAGGGGCGGATACCGTCGAAGCCAATAATCAACTGGGTTTTCAAGCAGACGAGCGCGATTACGAGCTAGTACGCCCTATGTTGGACTTCTTTACTATTCGTTCTATTCGTCTAATGACCAACAATCCACGTAAAGTAAAAGCACTCGAAAACATGGGCTACGATGTGGTGGAGCGCATTGAACATCGAATCAAGCCCAACCCATATAACCAGTACTACTTACACACAAAAGTCCTAAAACTAGGTCATTTATTAAAAAACGACACAGATGAATCAACTGAAGAGTAAACGTTGTTTATCTACTTTAAAGGGATGACACATGAGGCCCATACACATTATTGCGAGTTTAGGTGTAGTACTGCTTAGTGCTTGCAGCACTTCTCCTAATCCGTCTTCCTCGTTAACTTTTCCTTTTCAAGCTCTAGGTAACGAACCCGGCTGGTCTGTGCGGCTGCAATATAGTTTAAAAGCGGACGTCATCCTCGATACTGGAAGCACGCGGTTCAGCACGACATTTACCCCCAAGCGTGACGACGACACAGAGTGGGTGGCTCAGGCAAAGCACGGAAACGATATTTTGGTATTACGTATTCGTCCAGGCTACTGCAACGACACCATGAGCGATACCCTTTACCCCTATCAGGCTGAATTAACAATTAATAATGAAGTACTACAAGGGTGTGGGCGTGTGGCTATAGATCTTTAGCTAGCTAATACTTCTAGCCCTAACAAAAAACGCCCCGGTTTAACGAGGCGTTTTTTATGAACCAACAAATAGTAAATTTAGATTTGTTTAGCTAGCTGAGCCGCTAAACCAATATAACTGCGCGGTGTCATGGCTAATAAATCGGCTTTAACATTTTGCGGTAAGTCTAGGTTGGTAATAAATTCGCGTAAACCAATTTCGTTAATGCCTTTACCACGGGTGAGCTCTTTTAATTGCTCGTATGGGTTAGGCAAACCGTAACGGCGCATCACCGTTTGAACTGGTTCGGCTAACACTTCCCAGCAATTGTCTAAGTCAGTATTAATGGCTTCAGCATTGATCTCAAGTTTGTTCAGACCACGTAAACACGCATCGTAAGCGACCACACTATACCCCAAGCCCACACCTAGGTTACGTAATACGGTGGAGTCTGTTAGGTCACGCTGCCAACGAGATACGGGTAATTTTTCCGATAAGTGACGGAACACCGCATTAGCCAAACCTAAGTTGCCTTCGGAGTTTTCAAAGTCAATGGGGTTGACCTTATGAGGCATGGTGGAAGAACCAATTTCCCCCTCTTTAAGACGCTGTTTGAAGTATCCCAAAGCAATATAACCCCAGATGTCGCGATTGAAGTCTAATAAAATGGTATTAGCACGAGCGATGGCGTCGAATAACTGAGCCATCCAGTCATGCGGCTCAATCTGGATAGTGTGTTCATTTTGAACCAAACCTAGCTGCTGCAATACCGCTTTACTAAAAGCAGGCCAGTTTATTTCGGGATAGGCGCTAAGGTGCGCGTTGTAATTGCCTGTGGCCCCATTCAGCTTGGCTAATGGCTCTACCGCTTGAATAGCAGCAATAGCACGCTCTAGGCGCGCTGCTACGTTGGCAAACTCTTTACCCATAGTGGTGGGGCTAGCTGGCTGACCATGTGTACGTGACAACAAAGGCTGATCAGCGTACTCAAGTGCTTTGGCTTTGATGGTGTCACAAACCTGCTGCAACTGCGGGAGGATTACCTGCTGACGAGCACGCGTTAGCATCAGCGCGTGCGAGGTGTTGTTGATGTCTTCAGAAGTACACGCAAAGTGAATAAACTCGGCCGCGGTTTTAAGCTCGGCATCGTCTTGGACTTGTTCTTTTAGCCAGTACTCGACCGCTTTAACATCGTGGTTTGTAACGCGTTCGATTTCTTTAATGCGTTGAGCATCGGCTTCGGTGAAGTCTGTAACTAGTGCATTTAAGCGATCAATGGCCCCTTGGCTAAACGCAGGTAGTTCGGGCAAGTTGGCTTGGGATAGCGCAATAAGCCACGCTACTTCGACCTCGACACGATGAGCCATAAAGCCCGCTTCGGATAAAAGACCGCGTAAGTCATTGCAGCGGCTCGCATAGCGCCCATCAAGCGGAGACAAAGCATTTAAAGGAGTAAGTTGATCAGCAATCTGCATGGTAATTTAGGTATAAGAGGAAAAATAGCTAAAACGCTATTCTACCATTGGCCTTTGAGTTACGTCCTCTTCGCTTAGCCTAGGTGCTCGTGCCTCTGGGTAAACAGTATTTTTTATGCATCATATTTTGCTAACTAAGCGCAGCACCACACTATGCATAGTTCCCTGCTTAAAGCCAGAAATAACTGCATAAATGCACAGCACATGACATTAAAACCACAAAAAAGCCCGTTTATCCTCGTGCAGAGCTAAATATCCTGTTGCTTTACTTTTTCCATGTTAGAACTTGATATACTTTTTTAGCTAGCAACTCACACATTCTCTCTATGAAACTTCTTGGTTCACTGACTTGTCCATTTGTACGCAAAGTGCGCGTCGTTATGGCAGAAAAAAAACTCGACTACGAATTACTTCTCGAAGACGTGTGGGCCGACGACACCATCGTTCAGCAATACAACCCATTAGGCAAGATCCCTTGTTTAATTATGGATGACTACGGCAGTTTGTTCGACTCTCGTGTCATTGTTGAATACCTTGATACGTTATCGCCGGTTAGTCGTCTCATACCCCAATCTGGGCGTGAGCGTGCCACCACCAAAGCTTGGGAGGCCGTAGCCGATGGTCTTATGGATGCTGCAGAAAGTATTCACGTCGAACTAACGCAGCGCCCCACTGCACGTCAATGCTCTGACTGGACTAACCGACAAAAGAACAAAATCTTGGCTGCACTGAAACACATGGAGGCCGAGCTATCGTCCACTCAGCCCTACTGCACGGGCAACAATCTAAGTCTCGCTGACTTAGCTGTAGGCTGTGCACTGGCTTATCTGGATTTGCGTTTTCCCGAATTAGACTGGCGCTCTGAGTGCGAAAAACTGGCTTTACTCCTAACCAAACTGGAAAGCCGCCCGTCTTTTCAAACCACTCAGCTTGATGAACTAGCAGCTAGCTAGGACATATTTCCAGACACTCCCTGAAAAGTGAACTGCCCACACAAAGGTTGATTAAACATCTAATCTAGTACGAGCAGTTCAAGTCAGGTTTTTTTTTGGCAGCTACAGTCCCAGATGCACACGTAGGGTTTCAAATAACATCTGTACAGCCAAGATCAGCAGCATGGTCGCAAACAAACGCTTTAACGTTTTAACTGGCAATCGATGTGCCATGCGAGCACCAAACGGTGCACTCACCATACTACATACCGTTAACACCACCAACGCGGGCCAATACACAAAACCAATCAAACCCTGAGCTATATCCGTGTATTGAGATCCGGCCCATACATAGCCCACGCCATTAGCTATAGCAATAAAAAAACCTAATGCCGCAGAAGTAGCAATCGCTTTGGGCATGGAAATATTAGCGCGCACCAGAAAAGGCACAGATAAAAACCCGCCCCCTGCACCCAATAAGCCAGAAATAAAACCCACCACGCCACCGAAACCAGTCACCTTCCATGGGGCGGGTAGACCTACCCCGACTGGAGGTGGGCTGTTTTTAAACATCTTGAGCGCACTGTACACCACAAAAAGAGCAAATATGATGGCAAGCACTAAGCCATTAATATAAGCAAAAACAGCTCCCCCAGAGAGCAAACCGCCAATCAATAGCCCAGGCACCATAAGCTTCACCACATCCCAACGAATAGCACCATGCGCCTGATGCGCTTTAACGCTAGATAATGAGGTAAAAATAATAGTTGCCATCGCAGTAGCAATAGCTACATGCACAGCTATTTCTGCAGGTACCCCCAGTAAAGGCAAGAGCAAATTAAGAAACGGCACCAGGATCATGCCGCCGCCAATACCTAATAAGCCAGCCGCAAAACCAACAAAGGTTCCTAGTAAAGCCAATAAAAAAATAAAAAGCAGACTCATTACTGGATAATCCCACCACCTAAGCACACGTCTCCGTCATAGAGCACCACGGATTGGCCCGGTGTTACGGCCCATTGTGCTTGCTCAAAATGCAAACGAAGTGTGTCGGCATCGGCATGAAGAATTTGGCAAGCCGCATCCGTTTGACGATAACGCGTTTTAGCAGCGCAATGAGTAAGATCGGGGGCATGGCCTGCTATCCAACTGATGTTTTCCGCTTGTAACTCGTGATTTAATAACCACGGGTGATCATGGCCCTGAACCACGTATAAAGTGTTGCTTTGTAAGTCTTTACGTGCTGCATACCACGCATCGGCAGTGCCGTCATCGCGCTGTTTGCCTTTGATACCCCCTACCCCTAAGCCTTTGCGTTGGCCGTAGGTGTAAAAAGCCAAGCCCATGTGTTCGCCCACCACTTGCCCCTCTGGCGTTTTAATAGGGCCAGGTTTGGTAGGGAGATAACGGTTTAAAAACTCACGGAAAGGGCGCTCACCGATAAAACAAATACCGGTCGAATCTTTTTTCTGAGCATTGGGGAGTTGCAATTGCTGGGCGATGCGGCGCACTTCGGTTTTTTCAATCTCACCCAAAGGAAACAAAGTGCGTGATAATTGCGCCTGATTGAGACGGTGTAAAAAATAGCTTTGATCTTTACTTTGATCTACACCCTTTAACAGTTGATATTGCTTACCCTGAGTCGTATCTACCGCTCGGACGCGCGCATAGTGCCCCGTCGCAATGCGCTCGGCTCCTAGGCTCATCGCATGATCTAAAAAGGCTTTAAATTTAATTTCGGCATTGCACAACACATCTGGATTTGGTGTGCGGCCAGCCGTGTACTCGCGTAAGAACTCGGCAAAAACACGGTCTTTGTACTCGGCAGCAAAATTGACAGCTTCGATTTCAATACCAAGCAAATCGGCAACACTTGCTGCGTCTAGCCAGTCTTGGCGGCTTGAGCAGTATTCACTATTGTCATCGTCTTCCCAATTTTTCATGAATAAGCCAATGACCTCGTAGCCCTGCTGTTTTAATAACCAAGCAGAAACAGAGGAATCTACCCCACCAGAAAGACCGATTACTACTCGCCCTTTAGAGCCTGTCGATGTTGTCATAATGCAAATCTGTACCTAAAAAAGTCGTTTCGACTATTTATAAAACATAGCGTATTGTACCCCTCTCATCTAGCCAGACCCTAAATCTAAGCGAAGTTGTCGGTGAAATACAAAAAAAGCAGAGCTGAACGTCGTGTATTCAGCTCTGCTTTTTTGTGGAGTATAGACGAGTTGATTAGCTCTTTTGTCTACGCACCCGAACCGCTTGTGCCAAACGCTCGAGTACGGCCTCGGAGTCTTCCCAACCAATACAACCATCAGTGATGCTCTGACCATACGTAAGTGGCTGCCCTTCAACCAAGTCTTGACGTCCAGCCACCAAATGACTCTCTACCATTACACCAAAGATACGGTCATCGCCCTGCTCGACTTGCTCGCACACTTCATTAATCACCTCTGGCTGACGACGGTAGTCTTTATTGCTATTCGCATGGCTAGCGTCAATCATGATACGTGGTAATAAACCTGATGCGGTCATTTCCTGACCGGTTTGCTCTACACTGGCAGCATCGTGATTAGGGGTTTTACCACCACGTAAAATAATATGGCAGTCTTCATTTCCCTTGGTAGACACAATAGCAGAGTGACCACCTTTGGTGACAGATAAGAAATGGTGAGGCTGGGATGCCGCTTTAATAGCATCAATAGCAATGCGAGTGCTACCACCCGTGCCGTTTTTAAAACCCACAGGACAAGATAAGCCAGAAGCCAGCTCACGATGAACTTGGCTTTCAGTAGTACGTGCCCCAATGGCTCCCCACGATACCAAGTCAGCAATGTATTGCGGTGTAATCATATCTAGGTATTCACAACCAGCCGGTAGCCCCAATGCATTAACCTCGAGCAAAAGCTGACGTGCAATACGCAACCCTTGGTTGATGTTGAAACTGCCATCTAAACTTGGATCGTTGATTAAACCTTTCCAGCCCACAGTAGTGCGTGGCTTTTCAAAGTAAACACGCATTACGATCTCTAGCTCGTCTTTGTATTTATCGCGCAAAGGAACAAGACGACGGGCATAATCCAAAGCTGCCTCGGTGTCATGGATAGAGCAGGGCCCAATTACCACTACTAAACGATCATCCTGATCGTGCAGAATATTGTGGATGGCCTGACGCGCAGTGTGCACCACTTTAGATACATCGACTGAGCAGGCAAACTCGCGCATTAAATGAGCGGGTGGGCTTAACTCTTTAATTTCCCGAATACGTAAATCATCTGTATTGTGCGACACGTCTTGACTCCATTGAGGTTGTGCTGCCAGAGTGTGCGGCATAAAAAAAGCCGCCTTCTGCGCTGGCGGCTTTAGTTGGGAATTTTTTGCTATGTGCGTTGTGTACAAGCTATCCCTTCCTGCGCCAGCGGCATAGGAAAAGCATAAAAATAAAAGAAGAAAAAGGATAGTGCTTTGTACATAAATTTATCCTACCACACTATTTGGATAAAGCACAATCACTAATCCGCTGTGCGTTTTACAGCAACTGCGCGATTAATTTTAACTAACGCTTTACTATTCAAATAGACTGCCCCTAAATGATTTGAGTTGAAATGATTTGTTAGGCTATTATTACTATGCAAATAAATTGCTGACCTCATCCGTCAGTTCAGATGAACGTAATCAGAGAAAGGAAAAGCAATGCGCTTATTTTCACGATCCACTCTTCTTTGTAGTACCGCAATGACTCTATTAACCCTAGGTCTTTCTACTCATGCAGCAAGCCTAGAGGAGATTCAAAAAAAAGGTACCATCCGTATCGCGGTAGCTAATGAAATCCCTTATGGTTATACCGATTTAAACGGTGAAGCCAAAGGAGCAGGGCCTGAGGTCGCTATGCACTTAGTCAAAGCCCTAGGTATCGATAACATCGAATGGCAAACCACTAATTTCGGTTCACTTATCCCTGGGCTACAAGCCGACCGCTTTGACATGGTGGCTGCTGAAATGGCTATTTTGCCACAGCGTTGCGAGCAAATTCTCTTTTCAGAACCTAATAGTTCGTATGGAGAAGGTCTATTAGTTGCCAGCGGCAATCCTAAAGACCTGCACAGCTACGAAGACTTTAAAGATGGCAAAAATAAAGTAGCGATTATGGCAGGGGCCGACCAACTAGAAATGATGCAAGCACTTGGGGTAGATGAATCGCAACTGGTAACTATTTCTAATAATGCCGATGCCATTTCAACCGTTGCTACCGGTCGTGCTGATGCTTATGCCGCTACTGGCTTAACCGCCGCCGAGCTAGCCAAGCAAAGTGATAAGGTAGAGCTAGCCGCTAAGTTTGAAGACCCTGTTATTGACGGTGCAGCCATTCGCAGTTGGGGCGGTTTCACTTTCGCTAACAACTCAGAAAGCTTACGCGATGCCATCAATAAGGAATTAGCAGCCTTCAAAAAAACCAAAGAATGGCAGGAAATTCTGAGCCGTTATGGTTTTAGCGATGTGGACCAAAGCGAGTCCAACGCCAAGAGCACTGCTGATCTTTGTATGAGTTCATAATTTATGAACTGGATACAATACAGTGGCCCATTGCTCTCCGGTGCCTGGGTCACAGTGCAACTGACTCTCTATTCCTCTGTACTGGGGGTCGTGTTTGCCTTTTTATTTGGTGTAGGTCGCCTCTCCCCCCACTGGTGGGTCAAGGCGATTAGCATAAGCTTTATCGAAGTCTTTAGAGGCACTTCGCTATTAGTTCAACTGTTTTGGTTGTTTTTCGCTTTGCCCATGGTGGGCCAACTCGTTGGTCTTGATCTACGACTGCCCCCTGTGTTGGCGGGTACTTTAGCGCTTGCGTTAAATATAGGCGCTTATGGTGCTGAAGTCGTACGCGGCGCTATTCAAGCCGTTCCTCCTGCGCAGTACGAAGCCGCCAAGGCCTTAGATTTCAATGCAAGACAAACCATGTGGCGAATTGCTGTGCCTCAGGCTATTCCAGAAATGATGCCTACCTTTGGCAATTTAGCCATTCAAAATCTAAAAGACACCGCATTAGTCTCACTAATTGGTTTAGCCGATATGGCGTTCAGAGCCGAACAAATTCGCAACTTCACCCAAGACAGCACCACGATTTATACCATGTTGCTTGTTATGTATTTTGGTATGGCATTAGTAATTAGCGGCCTCATGCATTTGCTTGAGCGCTATACCAGTCGTTGGCGCGCAGGAGGTCAGTAATGTTATTTGGCATCAGTTGGGATACCAGTAGCGCTTGGGCATTTGCTTGGTCTATTTTACCCATTTTAGGCAAGGGCCTTATAGTGACCTTACAGGCCACTGTGCTGGGATTTTTTGTAGCTGCTGTATTGGGTTTAGTGTTAGCGGCTTTAAAAAGTGTCAGACTTAAACTCATTTCTTGGCCTGCACGATTTATCAGCGAATTTATTCGCGATACACCGTTATTAGTACAGCTGTTCTTTTTATATTATGTACTCCCTGATTACGGACTGGTTTTACCTGCTTTTTTAACAGGTGCTTTAGCGTTGGGCTTGCAATACAGCGCGTATACATCTGAAGTCTATCGCGCAGGCATCGAGTCGGTAGCCCGTGGTCAATTAGAAGCTGCACGCGCTTTAGATTTATCGAGCTGGAGAACTTTCAGCACCATCGTATTGCCTCAAGCCATCCCACGTATTGTGCCCGCTTTAGGTAATTACTTGGTTTCTATTATGAAAGACGTACCGATTTTATCGGTAGTTGCCGTGCTGGAGCTGCTTAACGTTGCCAAAATTATTGGTGATCGTAGTTTTCAATACCTTATCCCACTATCTATGGTCGGACTCATTTATCTCATCATGACCTTAATTGCTGCTTGGCTTGTACGGTTATTGGATGAACGCTTACCCAAAGAAGGGATACATTTACACCATGACTAAGGCTAACCCCATTATCGATTTTCAAAACGTGACCAAAAAATTCGGTGATCACACGGTGCTCAACGAATTAAATTTCACAGTCAATAAAGGCGAGAAAGTGACCATCATTGGTCCATCTGGGTCAGGAAAGTCCACCGTACTACGCATTCTTATGACACTAGAAGACATTCAAGGCGGTGTCATTTACGTAGATGGTGAGCCGCTATGGCATGAAAGCAAAAACGACCAGCTCGTTCCTGCAAGTGAGGCGCACCTACGTCATATGCGCAAAAAAATGGGTATGGTTTTCCAACAGTTCAATCTGTTTCCCCACATGAGCGTGTTGCGCAATGTCACTGAAGCCCCTATTCATGTGCTTGGGCTGGACAAGAAAAAGGCCAAACAGCGCGCTATGGAGTATTTAGATTTAGTGGGCCTTACTGACCATGCAAACAAGTTTCCCAGTCAACTCTCTGGCGGACAACAGCAACGGGTGGGCATAGCACGCGCTTTGGCGATGCGTCCGAATATTATGCTATTTGATGAGCCCACTTCTGCTTTGGACCCTGAACTGGTTGGGGAAGTATTACAAGTGATTGAACACTTATGTACTAAACACGACCTGACTATTTTACTTGTAACTCATGAAATGCAATTTGCTCGTCAAATCTCCGATCGTATTTGTTTTTTCGACCAAGGAGTCATTGTTGAGGACGCGCCAGCTGAGCAACTGTTTTCAGCTCCCCAGCATGAGCGTACTAAAGAGTTTTTAAGTCATTTTATGCAACATAATGGTCAGAGCGCTTAACAAAGCCCTACCCTAACAAAAAAGGCGTCAATACGACGCCTTTTTTGTGCCTAATAGTACTCATCACGAAGGACTCAAAACATGGTGAACGTTACGCTGCCCTAAAAAGTCAGGACGTGGCTCTAAACCATATTTAGGTGCTTGTAATGCATTTTCCACACTGTTGTAGACCATGAATAAATTAGAGCGAGCCCAAGGGCTAATATTATTTGCCGAGCCATGGATGGTGTTGCAGTCAAAAAAGATGACAGAGCCCGCTTTAGCCTGCACAGTCACTAAACCGCCCTCATCCACCAACTGTGTCAAGTGCTCTTGACTCGGCACACCGTATTCTTGTTTTTTCAACGATTGTTTGTGGTGTTGATCCGGGGTTTCACCCAAACATGGCACAAAGTATCGATGTGAGCCCGGCACGAGCATTAAAGAACCATTGCTGGCGTTGTTATCCGTTAACAAGACAGAGCAACTTAGGGCTCGCATGGCTGGCATACCATCCTCTACATGCCATGTTTCAAAATCCGAATGCCAATAAAATGCTTTACCGGTAAAGCCAGGCTTAAAATTAGCTCGGGATTGATGCATATACACATCAGAACCTAAAATCTGGCAGGCCACATTTAGCAAACGTGGGTCTTGTACCAATTGCTGTACCAAGGCGCTGTGCTCATGCACCTTAAATAATGAGCGAATGGCATCGCTACCTGGCTCGGTAATAGTACCAGGTTGCCCTACTAGCTCTTGCTTTTGCAAGAGACGGTGCAGCTCTGCTGCATAGGTTTGTACCTCGTCCGGGTCAAACACATCATGCATGACTAAAAAACCGTTTTCTTCATAACTACGTAACTGTTCGGCACTCAACGCTTTGGCATAACCTCCTCGTGCATAAACCACTGGTTCAACACGAGGAACTAATGCCATAGGCGTTGCTACGCGAGACGGATAGTAATCGGTAGCAACTGTCATAGATAAACCTCCTAACTTACGTCTGCAGGATAGACTCCCTCTTCATCATGAACTTCCAACCCACTTAGAGGCGGGTTGAACACACAAATCACACGCAAAGGTTTCTCACCCCCGCGTAAATAATGCTCGTCATGCTCATCTAATGCATAGACCACACCGGGGCCAAGCGCGTATTTTTTTCCATCGGCTACTGTTTCAATTTCCCCGTCGCCTTCCACACACCACACCGCTTCGAGGTGGTTTTGGTAATGAATATGGGTCTCAGTCCCAGGAAAAATTACCGTTTCGTGAAAAGAAAAACCCATGCCGTCTTTTTTAAGCAGAACGCGACGACTAACCCAGTTGTTTGTACGAACTTCGTGCTCAGTCCCAATCACATCTTTTACATTACGTACGATCATTAGCTTGCTCCAAGTTTAAGAATTTTTGCTGTTTGCGGTGTTTGCGCCATGACTTCAGCCACACTTTGCTCTAGGATATGCAACCCTTTTTTCAAGTGCTCTGTTTCAATCGTCAGGGCTGGCAGCAGCTTTACCACCTCGTCTTGAGCGCCTGAGGTTTCAATCACCAAGCCTTTTTCAAACGCACGACTGGCAATTTGTGCTGCCAAATCGGAACCAGCAGGACTAACCAAACCTTGAATTAAGCCGCGACCACGCACACTAAGACCAGAGCCAGGGTAGCTATGAACAATATTCTCTAACCAATCGCGCACTATGCTTTCTTTGTTTTGAATTTCTTTACTGAACTTCGCGTCGGCCCAATAAGCATCTAGGGCAGCGGTTGCAGTCACAAAGGCCAAGTTGTTACCACGGAAGGTTCCGTTATGAGCACTGGGCTTCCAGATATCCAACTCGGGTTTCATTAGCACTAAGGACATGGGCAAACCATAACCAGAGAGGGACTTAGACAAAGTAATGATGTCAGGCTGAATGCCGGCTTTTTCAAAGCTAAAGAAGGTGCCAGTGCGCCCACAACCCACTTGAATATCATCAACGATCATCAACATACCGTGGGCTTTACATAGTTGCTGGAGCGCTTTGAGCCAACGAGCAGTGGCAACGTTTACCCCGCCTTCACCTTGGATTGTTTCCACAATAACTGCAGCAGGCTTATCTAAGCCACTGCTTGGGTCATCCAAAAGACGCTCTAAGTAGCTGATCGTATCAACGTCTGGCCCCATATAACCGTCATAAGGCATAAAAGTGGTGTTGTGCAACTGCACACCTGCTGCGTCTCTGAATTTTTTATTTGCAGTAGCCGCTAAAGCGCCACAGCTCACACCGTGAAAGCCATGGGTAAATGAAATTACATTTTGCCGCCCAGTCACTTGACGTGCTAATTTTAGTGCTGCCTCAACCGCATTCGTGCCGGTAGGCCCAGTGAACTGCAAGGTGTAATTCCAATTACGCGGTTTGAATAAATGCTTATCTACCGCTTCTAGAAACGCTTTTTTTGCTGAGGTGGCCATATCTAAACCATGGACCACACCATCGCTTTCCACATACTCAATGAGCTTTTGCTTAAACAAGTCATTGTTGTGGCCATAGTTTAAGGTTCCTGCCCCGCTAAAAAAGTCGATGTATTCTTTACCTGATTCATCACGCAATAGTGAACCTTTAGCGTAAGTAAACAGTACAGGGAAGGAACGGATGTAGCCACGCACTTGTGATTCCATGCGTTCGAATATTTTTAAATCTGACATGATTTTCTCCTCGTTGTTATAACAAGTTTGTTGTCAAGGGTCCGATGCGCAGCAACGGCTCCACTTGCGGTTCTACAAAATGCTCTGCGACCAAAAACTCAAGCTCTGTCAGCTGTGCTTGATGCCGCTGAGCCAATTTTTCAAACAGGCGTCGTGATGCGCTATTTTCCGGATCGACAGTGGTTTCAATGAACTGAATATCCTCTAAACCGTCGCGATCCAAAAGCACATCTAGCATTCTCGGTGCCAGCCCACGACCACGCATGGTCGCGCTCACAGCCACCTGCCAAACGAATAAAGTGTGTTCTTTCTTTGGATGTCGGTAGGCCGATATAAAGCCTACGAGTTGATCAGCATCATATGCAACGATGCATGTTTGTGCGAAATGTGTACTTAAAAGTAAATACACATAATTTGAATTGAGGTCTAACGGAGGGCACGCCTGAATTAATTCGTAGATGGCGGCCCCATCGTTAATAGTTGGCTGGCGGTATCGCAGCGGGTCTTCGTCGCTGCTTTCCGTAGTAGTAGTTGTCTCTGTTTTTGTAATGCTCAAACCACTAAACCCGATTCCGGTGGTACAGCACCCTCGGGTATCTCCAATAAGGCAGATACAGACTGGTCGGCTTCCATTTCTGCATCTGAGTCAATCAAGGCCACCACGCGCTCCAAGGCCGTAGTAATTTGCTTTTGTTCTTGCTCAGAAAGCTGCTGTAAAGCTTCGCTCAGCTTTTGCTGTAGCGGTGATGGCGTGCTTAGGGCCAATTCTTTGCCTGCTGCGGTAACAGTTACATACACAATACGACGATCTTCACGACTTCGTTCACGTTGAACTAGGTTTTTGTCTTCGAGTCGATCAAGAATTCCCACCACAGTGCTAGGGCTTACATGCATTTCGCGACTGATCATGGTGGCAGTTAAAGGACCTTTTTCTATGACAGTACGCAAACAAACCAACTGGGGAGCTGTGATATTGCTACCCGCCGATAACTGCCGAGAATGCAACGCAATAGAGCGTGTTATACGACGTAAAGCACGCAAGATGCGCAAATCATATTGATCCTGTTTTTTCATTTAGCTTTCATATTCCACATCAAGCAAATAATCATTTCAACTGAAATCATATCTATTGAAATGAGTATTGTCAAATAAAGAAAAGGCCGCTAATGCGGCCCTCGTCATGCTGTTACTACCCTGACTATGCCGTGCCACCAACAGTGAGCCCATCAATCCGAATGGATGGCATGCCCACCCCGACGGGAACACTTTGACCATCTTTACCGCACGTGCCCACACCAGAGTCCAAAGCCATGTTGTTAGCGATCATAGACACTTGGTTCATGGCTTCAATGCCTGAACCAATTAAGGTGGCTCCCTTTACGGGATGTACCAATTTACCGTTTTCAATTAGCCAAGCCTCGGAAGCGGAAAACACAAATTTTCCGCTCGTTATATCGACTTGCCCCCCACCAAAATTCGCGGCATAAATGCCTTTTTTCACGGAAGCAATTAACTCATCAGGATGATGTTTGCCATTTAACATATACGTATTGGTCATACGTGGCATGGGCAAATACGCATACGATTCGCGTCGACCATTACCTGTTACGGGCATGCCCATAAGACGTGCATTCAGCATGTCTTGCATGTAACCTGTCAAAATACCGTCTTCGATCAGTACATTATGTTGAGTTGGGTTACCTTCGTCATCAATATTCAATGAGCCACGGCGATTATTCAATGTACCATCATCAATAACCGTTACCCCTTTAGAGGCCACTTGTTCACCAATTCGATCACTAAATACACTTGAGCCTTTGCGATTAAAATCACCCTCTAGACCATGGCCTACAGCTTCGTGTAATAGAATACCGGGCCAGCCTGCGCCAAGCACTACAGGCATTTCTCCTGCCGGAGCCGGTTTGGCGTCTAGGTTGATCAAAGCCTGACTAACGGCCTGATCTACATAGCTTTGCAGCACCCCCTCGTCGAAATAGCCTAAATCAAACCGCCCACCACCACCTGAGCTACCACTTTCTCTGCGACCGGCTCGTTCTGCGATAACGGTGATTGATAAACGCACTAAAGGACGCACATCGGCCGCTAAACGGCCATCGCTGCCCGCCACTAGCACCGTATCGCAAGTAGCCCCTAGACTAGCCATGACCTGTATAACTTGAGGGTCTTTGGCTCGTGCCATACGTTCGATTTTTTCCAGTAAGGCGACTTTTTCGGGTGCCGTTAAACTGTTTAAGGGGTCGTTAGGCACGTACAGCAAAGGCTTAGTGCTAGGTCGTGCGCTGAGCAAAGGGACTTGTGCTTGTTGGCCTTGACGAGCGATGCTACGTACCGCATGAGCGGCGCTAAGCAAAGCGTCTTGGCTTAGGGTATCGGAATACGAAAACGCCGTTTTTTCACCGCTAATAGCGCGTACACCTACGCCTTGCTCAATATTGAAACTGCCTGTTTTAACTATACCTTCTTCTAGGCTCCAAGCCTCGCTACGCGAATATTGAAAATACAAATCGGCATAGTCCACTCGATGGGTGAAAATCTCAGCCAAACTATGTTGTAAATCGTGCTCGGTTACGCCCCAAGGGGTTAATAAAACCGATTTGGCTGTGCTCAATGCATCCAAAGCCGATGGACTTGTCATCATCTACAATCCTTAAATAACTCAAACAAAGCGGCGATGCACAAGTGCAGGCAAATCTGAACGCACTTCGTCTAATCGCTTCTTCTCTATTATGCCACTGACTACACCTTCCCCTGTGTCCAAATCGTTAATTACCACACCCCATGGGTCTATAAGTTGCGTATGCCCCCAAGTGCGACGGCCATTTTGATGGGTTCCCCCTTGAGCGGGTGCGAGCACATAGCATTGATTTTCAACCGCACGAGCACGCAATAAGAGTTCCCAATGAGCTTGACCTGTGGTGTAGGTAAAAGCAGCAGGCAAAACCAAAAGATCAATTGGCCCCATCGCTCTGAAAAGCTCGGGAAAGCGCAAGTCATAACAAATGCCCAACCCCACCTTAAAACCCTCTATATCAACTACAGTGGGAGCCAGTGGCCCGGCTTGGATGGTTTGGGCTTCGTCATATTGTTCCGCCCCGCGCTGAAAGCTAAACAAATGAATTTTGTCATAGCGAGCAATACATTCGCCATTAGGACCATAAACCAATGTACTGTTAAAAAAACGGCTGGTCTCTGTTGAGCGCAATGCCAACGTACCGCCCACCAGATAAATGCCATGTAAAGCTGCTTGGGTTGATAAAAAGTGTTGAATAGGCCCATCCCCAAACGGTTCACTTAATACTTGCTTCTGCGCATCCGTATTTCCTAAAAAACAAAAATATTCCGGTAGAGAAATAATTTTCGATTTAGAAAAAGCCGCTTGTGCAATCCAATGTGCAGCCACTTTTAAATTTTCGCTTAATTCAGGCCCAGAAACCATTTGAATGGCTGCTACATTTATTCGTTTATTATCAGGGTAACTCATAATCATGGCTCCACGTTGGACTTTACTTAACCTATCTTTTTTAATATATTTTATTCTTTAATGAAAAGCGTTAGAATCTATTTGCAAGAACTAACTCTTGCATTAATACAAAATAGTTAAATAACTTAACTAAACACACAAACACAGGAAAAGACAATGCCCCAAGAAAATTTCTTAAACGAAAAGCAGCAGCTTGAAAAACAAATACAAAAATTACAACGGAAAATGCGTACCCTGCATGCTCGTCAGCGCCGCCCTGTTATCAACTCAATAATTAAATCCATGCAGGAATACGGCATTACCCCCGAGGAAATCACCCAGGTCTTCGAGCGCCGTCAAAAGCGTGCTCCTGCAACGAGTTCTACCCCTGCTCGTTTTCAAAACCCCGAGACTGGCGATACATGGACTGGCCGCGGCCGTCCACCCCGCTGGATTGTAGACGCCGAAGCCCAAGGCAAAAATCGCGATGATTTCTTAATCAAATAGTAACGTCACCCCAATTACTATTACAACGCGCAGTTCATCGATAAGAACTGCGCGTTTTTTATTATTTAAAGTCTACATACTGAACCTTACCATTCATTCCAGGAAAGTTAGTAAATGCTGCTTTAGCAAGCAAAGGGATAACAGATACTAAGTTATCGTCATTACTTTTATTAATAGCTGTTACTTTAAACACTTCTTTCATTCCCAACTCGCGATCTTTAATTACAACTGATAACGTGTTGTTGTACACATTAATTGGTACAGATACATATTGTGGCGTGGGATAATACATACCCCCAAAACGCATTGATCCAAAACCAGCCCACACCCCCGTAGAAAATGGTCCACCATAGAAAAAAGGATCGTAAGGGTCTGTATAACGCTCTACCCATTCTTGTTGCACAGGGTTACCATAATTTAACTCAACCGCTAATCGACTTTCCTCGCCCCCTTCTACTAAACCTGCTGCGCCCATCGCTACACGCACCGAATCAGCAACCGATTGAAATTCCAAGCTATTTTTTTGCTCTGTGTTTGCTACTATTTGATAGCGCGCATTATAGAGCTCAGCAGGCCACTGCTGAAAAGTAGTCACCTTTGCTGACCATGAGCTAGCGCAACCCGTAAGCAGCAGCACCAAGGCTGCCAGCAAAAAATACCCGATACTTTTATAGTAAAACTTTGTCTTAGCTACACGCATATCAACTCCTTTAATTACGTGAAAAGACTACAATAAACCTATTAAACGTTTTTATTTTTATCTCTTGTAATTTAGCCGATGACCCTAAGCATATTAAGAAAAAACTACACCCCCTATGCCTACCAGATCCCACATTTACATTTACATTTTGATTTAGATCTGCAACGCACCCATGTCCACAGCCGTTTTACTGTTCACACGCAAACACCTGGTGTTGCATTAGTATTAAATGGTGAAGACTTACACCTAATCTGCATTCGAGTTGATGGTCACGTTTTAAGCGACGCGGACTACGAGCTTAACTCCTCTACTTTACGTATACCCCTAACTCAACCCTCACACAGTATCGAAATTGAAAATTATTGTGAGCCGGCTCAAAACACCAGTTTGATGGGCTTATATCAATCCGGATCACACTTATTCACTCAGTGCGAGGCTGAAGGGTTTAGAAAAATCACTTGGTTTGCGGATCGCCCAGACGTCCTCAGCCGATACACTGTGCATTTAGTAGGCGATAAGCAGCAATTTCCCTACCTGCTTTCTAATGGCAACCTCGTCCACAGCGCAGACCTTAATAGCACCCAACACGAAGCCATTTGGGAAGACCCATTTGCTAAACCCTCCTATTTATTTGCAGTCGTGGCAGGCGATTTTGATTGCCGAGAGCAGTCGATTAATACCGCCTCGGGGCGCAACGTTTTATTGCAAATCTATAGCGATAAAGGCGACTACGACAAAACCGAGTGGGCCATGCAAAGCTTAATTAACGCCTTACGTTGGGACGAACAACGCTTTGGCTTAGAGCTTGATTTAGATCGTTATATGATAGTGTCTGCTGCCGATTTCAATATGGGTGCCATGGAAAACAAAGGGCTTAACGTTTTCAATGCCGCTTACGTTTTGGCACAGCCTCAAAGTACAACGGATCAAAGTTATCGCGATATAGAAGCGGTAATTGGTCACGAATATTTTCACAACTGGACCGGAAATCGAGTCACTTGTCGCGACTGGTTCCAATTATCGCTCAAAGAAGGCCTCACTGTCTTTAGAGACCAAGAGTTCAGCGCGGATATGTTAGCGGCAGGACTAGAAGGCGCAGCAGCCCAAAGCGCTCGAGCTGTAAAACGCATTGACGACGTAAATCTATTACGTCTGGCGCAATTTCCAGAGGATGCTGGGCCGATGGCGCACCCTATACGCCCAAATAGCTACGAGGAAATCAGCAACTTTTATACCGCGACCATCTATGAAAAAGGGGCCGAGGTAATCCGCATGTTTCATACTCTTCTTGGCGAGAGTGGATTTCAAGCCGCCTTAAAAACCTATTTTTCCCAATTTGATGGTCAAGCCGTCACCTGCGACGATTTTATGGCCTGCATGGATCAACAATACCAAACGCAGTTTCCAGGACAGTCTTTGGCTGCTTTTGCAGGCTGGTATGAGCAAGCAGGCACACCGCGCTTAGAGCTTCATATGCACTATAAGGCCGCATCACAAACAGCGACATTAAGCATTCAGCAACACAACCCACCGGTTGGTATAGAGCTACTAACTCAGCCTTTGCCTACTAAGCCCCCCTTGTTAATTCCGTTAACCCTTGGGTTTTTAGATGCCACAGGTACGCCTCTTACTGTTACGCACGGAAAAAAACAGGCCAACGAATTCACTTTGCAGCTTGACCAAAACGAGCAACAGTTTGTGTTTGAACAGGTTAGCGAAGCACCTGTATTGTCCTTATTGCGTGATTTTTCTGCCCCGGTTCATCTTGATTATGAGCGCTCCATCAACGAGCTAATTGTTCTGGCTCTGCACGATGACAATGCGTTCAGTCGTTGGCATGCTATCCAGCACCTAGTCCAACGTTGTCTTTTAACGGATGATGAAGCCCTAAACACCCAGTTACAACAAGCACTACTCCAGGTCTGGACACAGCTATTAAACGACACTAGCTTATCCAGCGCTTATTTAAGCCGTGCCTTGAATTTACCTAGCGTGCGTCAGCTGCTTACCCAAATGCGCCCGATGGCACCCCACCGTTTGATACAGCGTCACCGTCTGCTGCAGCAACAACTCGCTCAACAACTCAGTAGCACCTGGGCCGCTTTATATGAACGCTTAGTCGCCACTGCGCCCACTGCTTATTCGCCTGATGCTATCGAGGCAGGTAACCGTGCATTAAAGAACCTAGCACTTCAAGAGCTTATCATTGCTCAGCATCCACACGCTTTGACATGGGCGCAAGCTCAATACCATAGTGCGACGAATATGACAGATCAGTGGGGTGCTTTAGTAGCACTTGTGCATTATGGCCCAGCTGAACTGCGTCAATCATTCTTGGACGATTTCTACGCTAAGTGGCACCAAAATGCGTTGGTACTGGATCGCTGGTTTAGTATTCAGGCGAACGCTCCTTATTTTGATGTAGCCCAAGCCCTTGCTCTGACCCAGCATCCAGACTTCACCTTACGTAACCCAAATCGTGCTCGTGCATTGATCTTTCAGTTCTGCACGAATAATATGACGCAGGTACACAGTCCATCCGGTTATGATTTTTGGTACAGCCATGTAGTGGCTCTGGATGCGTTAAACCCAGAAATTTCAGCACGCTTATGCCGAGCCTTTGACAATTGGTCGCATTACGCCGAACCATTACGCTCAGAACTAAAACAGCGTTTTGAGCGCTTACAGCAACAAACGCAGCTCTCTGCCAATGTCAAAGAAATCGTTCACAAAGCTCTCACTATTGAATAACGTCATGCATTTAAAGAAAAACCTTACCCATTATTTAGTTGAACAACAGCGCGAACACAACGTAGTCACTGCTGATGTACGCCTACTCATCGAAACGGTGGCACGCGCGTGCAAAGCCATCGGCCATGCTGTTAGCAAAGGGGCTTTAGGTGGCGTGCTAGGCAGCCTAGACAGTGAAAACGTCCAAGGTGAAGTGCAAAAAAAATTGGATGTGATTTCAAATGAAATTTTGCTTGAGGCTAATGAATGGGGTGGCAACTTAGCCGCTATGGCCTCTGAGGAAATGGATACCATCCATCGTATCCCTAGCCATTTTCCTAAAGGCAAAAACCTCTTGTTATTTGATCCACTGGATGGCTCCTCAAATATCGATGTGAATGTTTCTATTGGAACGATTTTCTCTGTGCTGCAACTTCCCGAAGAAGCACACAGCCGCGATATTGAAGAAAAAGATTTTATGCAGCCTGGCACCAAACAAGTGGCCGCAGGCTATGCTGTATATGGTCCACAGACTATGCTGATCTTGACTGTAGGATCTGGCGTAGTGGGCTTTACGCTAGACCGAGAAACGGGGTCGTGGGTATTAACACACCCTGCCATTACCATTCCCCAAGATACTGCTGAGTTCGCTATTAATATGTCGAACCAACGTCATTGGGAAGCCCCTATCAGCCGTTATATTGACGAGTGCTTGCAAGGCAAAGAGGGTCCCTTAGGTAAAAACTACAACATGCGTTGGATTGCCTCCATGGTGGCCGATGTGCATCGTATTTTAAGTCGTGGGGGGATCTTTATGTACCCTCGCGATCACCGAGAGTCGGTGCGTCATGGCAAGCTACGCCTAATGTACGAAGCCAACCCCATGAGCTTTTTGGTTGAGCAAGCCGGCGGCGCTGCTATTGATGGTGCACAACGTATTTTAGACATCCAACCTAGCGCCTTGCATCAACGCGTAGGCGTTATTTTGGGCTCTAAAAATGAAGTGGAACGCGTCCAGCGTTATCACTTAGAGCACGACGCATCCTAAAACTGGCACTTCCTGCTTAAAAAAAGCCGACCTTATTAGGGTCGGCTTTTGTATGACTTCAGGCCATTAATTACGTTATAAAGTTAAAATCGTGGCACCAGTGGTTTGACCGGCGGCTAGGGCCTGGTGGGCTTCACCCACTTTTTCTAATGGCACCCGCTGACCAATTTGAATTTTAATTTGACCACTTTCCACTAAATCAAAAAGCTCGTCTGCTGCCGTTTGCATGGCCTCTTGGGTGGCCACAAAATTACCTAAGATAGGACGGGTCACATACAAAGACCCTTTTTGCGCCAAAATACCCAAATTAACGCCTGTGACTGGGCCTGAAGCATTACCATAGCTCACCATTAACCCACGCGGCTGTAAGCAGTCCAAAGAGCGCTCCCAGGTTGCAGCGCCTACCCCATCGTACACCACGGGTACTTTTGCTCCGTCGGTAAGCTCAAGCACACGCTGCACCACATCCTCAGTTTTGTAGTTAATCATGGCCCACGCACCGTGTTGTGTGGCGAGCTCTATTTTTTCAGCGCTAGAGGCAGTGCCAATTAAATTCACACCCAGCGCTTTGGCCCACTGGCAAGCAATCAGCCCGACGCCACCCGCTGCTGCATGGAATAAAATAGTTTGTCCTGGTTCTAAGCGATAGGTTTGACGAAATAAGTACTGTACCGTTAGCCCTTTAAGCATCATCGCAGCCCCTTCCTCGAAGCTAATGGCGTCGGGCAGCTTCACCACGCGATCAGCAGGCAAACAATGAGCTTCGGCATACGCACCCAAAGGCCCTTGACCATAAGCCACGCGATCGCCTTCTTTTACATGCGTCACCTCAGACCCCACAGCCTCAACAATGCCCGCGCCCTCAAAACCTAGACCATGCGGGAGTGCAGATGGATACAACCCATCACGACAGTAAATATCAATAAAGTTTAAACCTATGGCTTTATTACGCACTACGACTTCATGGGGCTGAGGCTGCGGCAAAGGAATTTGCACGAGCTGCATCACCTCTGGACCACCATTTTTCTCAATGCGAATGGCTTTAATCGACGTTGACATAGTTAGACTCCTGATTGCATCAAACAATAAAATTAATACAAACGCTGGCGTTGCACTAAACCGGAAATGGGTTGGCCTGTTAAAAAAGCCTGTGCTTTTTCATGAATATGACGTGCTGTTGGATACCGTAACGAAACACCAGAAATATGAGGGGTAATCATAATGCGAGGATGCTGCCAAAAAGGGTGCGTTGCAGGCAACGGCTCTTGGTGAAACACATCTAATAACGCCCCTGTCATATGTCCGCTATCAATCACCTCAAGCAAATCCTGATCCACCACATGAGGACCTCGGGCCATATTGATCAAGTAGCTATTGGGCTGCAGTTTTAATAAATTTGTTTTATCTAATAACCCAGTGGTTTCTGGGGTTAAAGGCAATACATTAACTAAAATACGCGATGCAGCTAAAAACGCATCCAACTCTTGTGCTCCGGCATAGAGCTTTACCCCTGCAGGAGCCTGCCGTGCTGTACGTACCCATGCATTCACTGGATACCCAAGCACCTGCAAGCTTTGTACGACTTTCTGACCTATTTGCCCATACCCCATCACCCCAATAGGCCACTGCTCTCTATGTACAGGACGAAGCACTTTCCACGTATTTTTCTGCTGTAGCTCAACATAGGGAGCAAACCGCTGTGTGGCATTTAATACCCCATAAATCGCGTACTCAGCCATTTGTACGGCCATGCCCCCATCCTCTACACGATATACCGGTATATGCTCGGGAATCACATCAAAATCAATAGCATCTACCCCCGCCCCCATATTAAATACCGCTTTCAATTGGGGCTGCTCGACAAACAGCTGCGCATCGGGTCGCCACACAATGGCAATATCTGCTTTAGCTGCAAGCCCTGGCGTCCACTCTAAAACCTGCCAGTCGGGCTGCAATTCTTGAAAAATACGTACCCATTCCTGTCCTAATTTAGGGTGTTCTACCGCTATAAACACTGTGGTCATGTTTTTTTAACCTTTTATTAAGTTAGCTTGTGAAGAGGCATACCACCTAAATTGTTCCTTCAAACAAACAAGCTCTGCCTAATTATCACGTCTATTGCTACACTAGAGTGTGTATCACTAGTACCACGTATCAAAACTCTGCTGTTTCACATACTTTTCATTGTAAAATGAACGCTTTGCGTGGGCGATACTGCTCTCGTTATACAATAGAGCCTCGCACAAAACCTAGATGCACTGCAATAGTGTAGTTCACACATAGAACAAAGACCTGAATACACGTGCAGGGCTCTTCACTTTTCCATTCACTTTTTCTTTTGGTATTTGTTATGGCTGGTCACAGTAAATGGGCTAATATCCAACACCGTAAAGGGCGTCAAGACGCAAAGCGCTCTAAAATTTGGACAAAAATTATTCGCGAAATTACCGTAGCGGCACGCGAGGCAGGCCCTGACCCCGACTCAAACCCCCGTTTACGCTTGGCGATGGATAAAGCCACCGCAGCTAACATGCCTAAAGACAACGTCAGCCGCGCCGTGCAGCGTGGGGCTGGTGGTGCCGATGACGGCAACTACGAAGAGGTCCGCTACGAGGGCTATGGGGTAGGTGGTGCTGCCGTTATTGTAGATTGCTTAACAGATAACCGTAACCGCACAGCTCCCGAAGTCCGTCATGCCTTCAACAAGCATGGTGGCAACCTTGGCGTAGATGGCTCGGTAGTTTTTCAATTTAAACACTGCGGTCAATTTATTTTCGCCCCTGGCACCAACGAAGAAGCCGTTATGGATGCTGCTCTCGAAGCCGGTGCCGACGATATTGTTACCGACGAAGAGGGTCTAATCGAAGTCATTTGTGAGCCTACCCACTTCAGCGCGGTAAAAGCTGCCTTTGAGGCCGCTGGTCTGGCCCCTGAAGTCGCCGAAGTCACCATGAAAGCCGAGAACGAAACCGAACTCGAGGGCGAAGAGGCAGTTACAATGCAAAAACTCTTAGATGCTCTTGAGTCACTTGATGATGTCCAAGAGGTCTACACCACGGCCGTTATGGACGAAACAGAATAATTAACACTTTTTAAGGTACACCCAACCCTCTCCATTATGAAGCTACTAGTTATCGGCGGTGGCGGCCGTGAACATGCATTGGCATGGCGCCTCACTCAATCTCAACGCGTTGAAATGGTCTATGTGGCCCCTGGCAACGGCGGCACAGCCACCGGTGAGCGTATGCAAAACGTTCCTATCACAGAGGTAGCTGAGCTTGTCCAGTTTGCCCAAGACAATCAAATTGCTTTTGCCGTTGTTGGCCCCGAAGCCCCTTTAGCCGCGGGTGTGGTAGATGCGTTTCGCGCTGCCGGTTTAAAAATATTTGGCCCAACCAAAGCCGCCGCACAACTAGAGAGCTCCAAGGAATACGCCAAAGACTTTATGGCACGCCATCAAATTCCTTCAGCTGCTTACGCCTCATTCACTGATATTGAAGCGGCTAAAAGCTACATTCGCGAACACGGCGCGCCCATTGTTGTTAAAGCTGACGGTCTTGCTGCCGGCAAGGGCGTTATTGTTGCCATGACCGAAGACGAAGCGCTTGAGGCCGTTGACGATATGCTTGGCGGTGGCATGTTTGGTCAAGCGGGTGCTCGCGTGGTCATCGAAGAATTCTTAACCGGCGAAGAAGCCAGCTTCATTGTGATGTGCGATGGCAAACACGTTTTGCCCATGGCTACTAGCCAAGATCACAAACGCTTAAAAGACGGCGACCAAGGCCCGAATACGGGCGGTATGGGGGCCTATTCACCCGCCCCTATTGTCAGCCCTACCTTACACAACCGCATTATGCGCGAAGTAATCAACCCTACGCTACAAGGCATGGCCAAAGAAGGCTTGCCCTACACAGGGTTTTTATATGCAGGCCTGATGATCGGTGACGGCCCAGACGCTACACGTCCCTTGAAAGTGCTTGAGTACAACTGCCGCCTTGGCGACCCTGAAACTCAGCCTATTATGATGCGTATCAAAAACGATTTAACTGAGGTTTTTGAATTCGCTTTTGCTACCAAGCTAGACGAGGCTACCATCGACTGGGATCGTCGTACTGCCATTGGCGTGGTAATGGCGGCTGCCAACTACCCCGAAGACCCTCGCTATGGCGATGTGATTCACACCTTGCCAGCTAATACAGAAAAATGCATGATTTTCCATGCAGGCACACAGCTAGACGAAGGCGAACTCAAAACGTCTGGTGGCCGCGTACTTTGCGTTACAGCACTTGGTGAATCCGTGCGTCGCGCTCAAGAAGCCGCTTATGCCACTGTCACCCACGTTCACTTTGATGGCAAACAGTTCCGCAATGATATTGGTTGGCGTGCTTTACCTACCTCCGAGTCGTAATGAATTCCACTATTCAACCTGTTTATGATTATTTAATTGGCCTACAAAAAGACATTGTGGGCCAACTCGAGGCCATAGATGGTGCCCGTTTTGCCACTGATCAGTGGGAACGTGCCGAAGGCGGTGGCGGCATTTCACGTTATCTTGAAAATAGCACTGTTTTCGAGCGTGCTGCGGTGCTATTTAGCCATGTTAAAGGTTCGCAACTGCCTCCTTCTGCTAGCGCACAGCGCCCCGAACTGGCTGGCCGCCCTTGGGAAGCCATGGGAGTATCGTTGGTCATACACCCTCGCAACCCCTATGTGCCTACCTCACACATGAATGTGCGCTTGTTTGTCGCGCACCCCACTCATGAAGATCAAGCGCCTGTTTTCTGGTTTGGTGGTGGCTTAGACCTGACGCCTTATTATCCATTCGAAGAAGACGCCGTACACTTTCATCAAATGTGTGCTGATGCGCTTGCGCCTTTCGGTACAGATAAATACCCCACTTATAAAAAATGGTGTGATGAATACTTTTATCTTAAACACCGTGATGAAACCCGCGGCATAGGGGGCATTTTCTTTGACGACCTAAATGAAGGTGGCTTTGAGCAAAGCTTTGCACTGATTCAGTCCGTTGGGAATCATTTTTCTAAAGCCTATATGCCCATAGTCAAAGCGCGCTACCAGCTTGAGTATGGTACCCGTGAACGCGAGTTTCAAGCGTATCGCCGTGGCCGTTACGTTGAGTTTAACTTAGTCTTTGACCGTGGCACTCTTTTTGGTTTGCAGTCTGGTGGTCGTACTGAATCCATTTTACTGTCTATGCCACCGGTAGCGCATTGGCGTTACTGCTGGGAGCCCGAACCGAATAGCCCCGAGGCTAAGCTTTACGATTACCTGAAACCCAGAGAATGGTTAAAGAACGCATAGGTTTATTGGGGGGCAGCTTTGACCCGGTTCACTCGGCGCATATTGCGCTAGCCAATGCAGCACTTCATAGCCTTAGCCTGCATCAGGTGCAATTGCTGCCTGCGGCACAACCTTGGCAAAAAGAGCAGCTGGGTGCCTCTGCACCTCATCGTATTGCTATGTTGGAGTTGGCTTGTGAGCCTTATCATCATTTGGTTGTCAATCCCGTAGAAGTTGAGCGTGGTGGCCCCACTTATACCTATGATACGGTTAGCCAACTGCCCTCTGATAAAGATTATTTTTGGATTCTTGGCTCCGATCAGCTGCAAAACTTTACCAGCTGGCATCATTGGCAAGGTATATTGGACCATGTGCGCTTAGCCGTCGCTAAGCGCCCTGGTGCCGCGTTACACGCCCCTACTGAACTTCAAGACTACTTGCAATCGCAGAACAAAGTCTTGCATCATATAGACTTTGCCCCTACGTTTATTTCCGCTACGCTGATACGTGAACGGCTACAACAGCATCAGTCCGTAGCTTCAATGGTGCCTCACTCTGTGGTGCACTACATTGAACAACATCATCTCTATCAGCTATGAAAAACTTTATGAATATCGAAGATCAACTTCAACTTGTGGTGAACGCACTGGACGATGTACGCGCCCAAGACATCAAAGCGTTTAATACCAGCAAACTCACTGGTCTTTTTGATCGTGTGGTCATTGCCAGCGGTAACTCAAGCCGTCAAACTAAAGCACTGGCCGACAGCGTGGTCGACGCTGCCAAAAAAGCCGGCTTACATGTATTGGCTTACGAGGGCGCTGAAACGGGTGAATGGGTACTGGTGGACTTAGGCGACATTGTAGTGCACGCCATGCAACCTGCTATTCGCGACTACTACCACCTTGAAGAAATTTGGGGTGAGTTTCCCGTGGAATTGGATCTAAAAACAGATCAAATGCCTTCTTTATCAGATGATTAATTCAACGCCCTTTATGGGCGTTGTGCTTTATGAAAATACACATTATTGCAGTAGGGCAACGCATGCCAGACTGGGTCCAAACGGCCTGGCTTGATTACAGCCAGCGCATGCCTGCGGATTACAGCTTAGAGCTTAAAGAAATCAAACCCGAGCCACGCACCACTGGAAAAACGGTAGCTCAAATGATGGCGGCCGAGGCCAAGCGCATTGAGGCAGCTATACCTGCCCATGCACATGTAGTGGCTCTGGATGAGTTAGGGCGTAACCTAACCACCATGCAATTGGCTGATCAACTCCAGCGTTGGCGCGACCAAAGCCAAGACCTTGCTATTATTATTGGTGGGCCAGATGGCCTAGATGCTGAATTTAAAAAGCGGTGCCCACAAAAAATACGCTTATCGGATCTTACCCTGCCCCACCCTATGGTGCGCGTACTGCTTGCCGAGCAGCTCTATCGTGCTTGGTCTATTAATCATAACCACCCTTACCATCGGAGCTAACCGGTATGACACAGCGAAGAACAAAAATTGTTGCTACATTGGGGCCTGCTAGCGATAGCGCAGCCGCAATAGAACAACTCATTCTGGCTGGAATGGATGTGGCCCGTCTTAATTTTTCTCATGGCTCAGCAGAAGATCATCGTATAAAAGCTCAGCTTGTACGCAAACTGGCTGCCAAACATGGTCGTAGCGTAGCGATCATGGGAGACTTGCAAGGCCCCAAAATTCGTATCGCACGCTTTAAAGAGGGGGCAGTGCAATTGCACGCTGGTCAATCGTTTAGTTTGTCCACTATGCACCCCACCGAAGCCGGAACAGAACAAATCGTTGCTGTGGAATACCCACCATTAATTGATGCCTGTCAACCCGGTGATGAGCTCTTGCTAGATGATGGAAAAATCGTTTTGCAAGTGCAGTCCGTCCATGACGATCGCGTAGACACCACTGTAATCAATGGGGGTGAGCTATCAAATAACAAAGGGGTGAACCGTCGCGGCGGCGGCATTTCCGCCCCCAGCCTAACCGATAAAGACAAAAAGGATATTTTATTAGTTGCAGAGCTACAGTTAGATTATGTGGCAGTCTCTTTTCCGCGTTACGGTAAAGACATCCAACAAGCCCGCGGTCTCTTACACGCTGCCGGCTCATCGGCTTGGCTTATAGCCAAAATAGAACGGGCTGAGGCCGTAGCAGACGACAACGCTTTGGATGACATTGTTTCCGCCAGCGATGGCGTCATGGTGGCTAGAGGGGACCTAGGTGTAGAAATAGGAGACGCGCGTTTGGTAGGCATTCAAAAACGCATCATTTCCCATGCTCGCACCTTAAATAAACTGGTTATTACAGCTACTCAAATGATGGAGTCCATGACTACCAGCCCCGTGCCTACACGGGCAGAGGTATCGGACGTAGCCAATGCGGTGCTAGATTATACCGATGCGGTGATGCTGTCAGGGGAAAGCGCTACGGGCCAATACCCCGTAGAGGCCATTCAAGCCATGGCACGTATTTGTTTAGGTGCCGAAGCAGAGCCCACCAGCGGTATTTCTAAGCACCGCTTAGGTGAGGTTTTCCAACGCTGCGATGACACCATTGCTTTGTCAGCCATGTATGCTGCAAACCACTTTCCAGGCATTAAAGCCATTATTAGTCTAAGTGAAAGTGGTCGTACACCCCTTATCATGTCACGTATAAAATCTAGCGTACCTATTTACTGTTTTACTCGACACGCTGCCACCTTCCAACGCAGCGCGTTGTTTAGGGGCGTATATGGTGTAGATTTTGATGCCAGCGCATATGCTGCCGACGAGGTTGCATCGACTGCTATTGATTTTTTGGTTAAACAAAATCGACTTCAGACCGGTGATTGGATTGTGCTGACTCAAGGCACTCAAAACCAACCAGGCGGCACTGACAGCATGCAAATTTTACAGGTTTCTTGATGCGGATAGCTTGCTAATGCACACCCCACTTTATTTGGCCTCGGCCAGCCCACGACGCCATGAGTTATTGCTGCAAATTGGTATAGCTCATACGGTTTTGCATGTGCCTGCGCAGGGAAATGAAGATGAGCCTATCTTGGCAAACGAAACCGCACGGCATTATGTACAGCGTACTGCACTAGAGAAATTACAGCATGCTTTGCAATGGCGCACTACGCGGCCAGACTTAAATCAAGACTGGCCCGTACTCTGTGCTGATACCACGGTTGAGCTAGATGGGCATATTTTGGGCAAGCCCGCGGATCTTAACGATGCCGCCGCCATACTGCAGAGGCTATCAGGACGCACTCATCAAGTGCACAGCGCTTGCTGTTTAGGTTATAAGGGCCAAATTTATCAGGCTTTATCGACTAGCACCATTCAATTTAAAGCCCTAAGCACAGCAGAAATTGAGCACTACTGTGCATCGAACGAGCCTTTAGGCAAAGCAGGTGCTTATGGAATCCAAGGCAGAGCCGCCGTGTTTATTCAGCACCTTGAGGGCAGCTATAGCAGTGTGATGGGTCTAGATCTTTACCAAACCCATCAGTTATTACATCAGGCTGGTCTACAGTAAGCCACCCATTTGTAAAGCCAAAAATAGCTGCAGTAGCTCTTCTTCAGTAATGGGTTTGTTATTAAGCAACAAGGTGTTTTGGTTGGCATCAAAGGCAAACTGTAAACGCACTTGTGTCCCATCGTAGGTGACTAAACCCACTTCCTGCCCTGCTTCAACGGCGCTGTCAAACATCATATCAAACATAGATGCCATTAAACCGTTACCCGCCAATACCTGTTGAAGCATTGGGCGCGACACTGCGATGTCTAAATTCAAAATCTCATAGACTTGATTTAATTCACCTTGTAGTTCGGTACCTTCTTTGAAGTGCTGCACCAAAGCGGGAGCCGCTTTCATGCGGGTTGCTACATAGCTATTGCCCGCTTGGTTAGCCCAAGTCATTTTGGCATGCTCTAGCTCTGGCTCGTAGGCTAAGAAATCGCCTATTAAAGCACGTAATTTGGCTTCGTCTTGAGGTTGCTCTGACTCAGCCACTAAAGCAATTTGATTAATGGTATCTTGATGCAGATTTTTTACATTAACATCAAAATCTAAACGCCCATAATCTGTGCCCTCGACCACTATTTGCTGTAGCTCATAGGCTGCAGCAACATTTGTCAGCTCGCCCTGCATGGCGTAATTAGCTTTGGCCTCTAAGCCCTTAAAATCCATCAACCCCGTGTCGGTAGAATTTAAATGTAAGTGATCAAGTGTGAGCACAGAATCATAATGACCTTGGTCCGGATTTTCACTCGCATTAACCTGCATATGCAGTTGATTAAGCTCTAGCTTAAATTGCTCGGGGTCAATCAGACTTAGCTTGGGTGCAGCAATATCTAAGCTAATTTCACCTGTTTTCTTTTGATACTCATACCCCACCGCTACGGCTTCAGTATTTAATGTGACGCTGGCTTCAGGATCCACATAATTTAATGCGGCTAGCTGTGCCTGACCCGTTACAGTCCCCCCAAAACCAAATACTGTTTTGGTACTGACTGGGCGCTGATTCTGCGCTGCGTCAAACCAAGCTTGGGTTTGCGCTGTATGTAGTACTTGGCCCTCGGCAACGGCCAACGCTGGTGCAAAATGCCCGGCAGCCACTGGCAATGGACCGTGGTAGATCTTGTCCTCTAATTTAAAAGTGAAATCCGTTTCAGCATCGGCTAGCTCAATCTCATACTGGACCGTAGAAGAAAAAACACCACGCTCATAATGGGTAATTTTAAAGCTGCGCTTTTGGTCAAACATGGCTACGGAAGAATGGGTAGCAAGAAAATCTTGTGCAATAGCGGCTTGCTTATGCACCTCGTCTTGTACTTGACCTCCTACATACCACGTGCTGCCAACATAGACCGCTGCGACTACCGCTGCACCTAGCACTAGCTTTACTGATTTACTCATGAATTAGCCTTTTAGAGTTTGAATAATATGTGATACGTCCTGATTGCCTAGACCTTGACGCTGCACGATTTGATAAAGTTGCTGTACCGCATGACTTACTGGCATTGCAGTGCCCTGAGACTGCGCTAGCTCTGCAATAGTGTTTAAGTCTTTTAACATAGTCTGTACCGTGGCCGTAGGCTGTTCAGGCAAATTTAGCATGCGATTAACAAACCATTGCAATAGCACTGAATCGGCCCAGCCCCCAGCCAACGCCTTGGGTAATTTAGCCACGTCCACGTTGGCGTCCTCAGCTAAGCACATGGCTTCTGCTATGGCTGTAATGGTAGCGGTCACGATGGTTTGATTACACAGCTTTGTAACCTGTCCTGCCCCTACTGCCCCCATATGTGTTACTTGCGCCGCATACGCTTCTAGCACAGGCTGTAAGCGCTCAATTTGCTCGGCCTCACCACCTGCCATAATCGCTAAGCTTCCCGCCTCAGCCCCTGCGGTTCCTCCTGAAACAGGGGCGTCCACCCACTGCCAGCCCGCAGGCAATTGTGCCGCAAACTCTTGAGTGCGCTGTGGGGCAATAGAAGAGTGGTCCACCACTGTTAAGGGCAGACTTCTGGAGGCCTGAGCCAAGCCCTGCGGCCCAAATACCACCTCAGCCACTGCGTCAGCATCAAACAAACACATAATCACCACATCCGTTTGCTCTGCTAAGGCTTTAGGGCTGTCGCACACTGTTGCCCCTGCTGCCACTAAAGGCGTCACCTTGGCTTTGCTTCGGTTCCAAACCGCTAATTGATGCCCTGCCTGTAATAAGCGAGTACACATTGGCAAGCCCATTAAGCCCACCCCTGCAAATCCAATACGCATGTTATCTCCTGTGGTCAAAATAAAAGCGCGCTAAAGGCGCGCTTTTTTACTAGCTAGCTGAAAATTAAGAAGCCGATCTTTCCGTTTCATTAATCTTGCGCGATAGCTCTCTTGGCAAGGGGAAGGAAATGGTTTCCTCTACGCCTTCGAGGGTACGTACCGACAACCCACCTAATTCTCGGATACGGGCTATGACTTGCTGCACTAGCTCTTCGGGAGCAGAAGCTCCTGCTGTGATGCCAACGCGCTTTGCATCCACAAACCAGTCTTCTTGGACCATGGCAGGGTCATCCAACAAATATGCAGGGGTGCCCATGCGCTCGGCGACTTCACGTAAACGGTTAGAGTTAGAGCTATTCACACTGCCCACCACTAAGACCACGTCACATTGAGGTGCCATGAACTTAACGGCATCTTGACGATTTTGGGTGGCATAACAAATGTCACTTTTTTTAGGCTCTTCGATCTCAGGGAAACGCTCTCGTAAGGCTTGGGCCACCTCTTCTGCATCATCCACAGACAGCGTGGTCTGAGTTACAAAAGCCAAGTTATTAGGATCCGCCACCTGTAAATTCAACACATCTTCTACGGTTTCCACCAAAAACATCCCCGCATCGGCCTGACCTAAAGTGCCTTCGACTTCGGGGTGCCCCTTGTGACCAATCATGATAATTTCACGGCCTTCGTTACGCATTTTAGAGACTTCACGATGCACCTTGGTAACCAAAGGACAGGTCGCATCAAATATAGTAAGCCCTCGCTTTTCAGCCTCTTCACGCACCGCAAGCGAAACCCCATGAGCGGAAAACACCACAATAGAACCAGCTGGAGCTTCGTCTAATTCCTTGATAAAAACCGCGCCTTTATTGCGTAAACCATCTACCACATAGCGGTTATGTACAATTTCATGACGCACGTAAATTGGCTTGCCGTGTAGCTCTAAGGCGCGCTCTACAATATCAATCGCGCGATCCACACCCGCACAAAAACCACGCGGTTGCGCCAAAACAACCTGTAGGTCATCTAAAGATTCAATCTGAGGCTTCATAATATTCCCAAAATATGTACGTCTAGACGTATTTGTGCACCGGCTAGAGGATGATTAAAGTCAAATAAAGCGGAATCGTCACTCCATTGCTTTAACACCCCGGCATAACGAATACCTGTTGGTGCGGCAAACTCCACCATATCACCCGGCTCGTAAGTGTCCTCGGGGTTTTGTAGATCGGTCATCAGCTCTCGAGCTATCCATTGCACCAATGCAGGGTTACGCTCGCCATAAGCTTGCTCGGGCTCTAGGGTGCAGCCAAACACCTCGCCTTCGGAGCGGCCTAATAAGGCAGCCTCTAGGCCGGGAGACCACTGCCCCGTTCCTAGTTGTAAGGTAGCAGGACGGCCATCAAAGGTATTAGCAAAAACGGTACCGCCTGCGGGCCCCGTCAAAATCTGAATGCAATAGTGCAGCGTTAGGTAAGAGTCCGCATGGACAATTGGTCGCTCTTGTTGGTTTTCCACGCTCAAGGTCTGTCACCCTATAAGTCTAAATCGTGATTATTCATTTGCTCATTTTAATGCCTACAATGACTTCTGACAGCAAAACCCTAAATAAAGTGCGCCCACGCGAGCGTTTACTCCGATCTGGCCCTGCCGCGCTCAGTGATGCTGAGCTATTAGCCATCATGCTTCGCACGGGGCACAGGCAACGCCCTGTGTTGCAACTCGCCCAAAGCTTATTAAAAGAGCTAGGCGGATTACGTGGTCTTTTAGCCACTGATATCACCCAGTTGCAGCAATATAAAGGCATAGGTCTAGCCAAAGCCTGTGAAATTTTAGCAATGAGCGAAATTAATAAACGCGCTCTACAACAATGCTTACAGATGGGCCCCGTTATGAATCGCCCACAACTGGTTAAAGACTACTGTATTGCACGACTAGGCCATTTAACTATAGAGCATTGCATTGCTCTTTACCTCGATAATCAGTTGCACCTTATTACTAGCGAAGAGGTCGCTAAGGGCACCTTAACCCAAGCCTCGGTTTACCCCCGTGAACTGGTAAAATCTGCCCTAAAACATCATGCTGCCGCTATAATACTTGCACATAATCATCCATCGGGTGTGCGCCAGCCTAGCGATGCCGATTTACATCTCACGCAACAACTGCAACGCGCCCTGAGCTTGGTCGATATTCGCTTAATAGATCATTTAATCGTTACCGCCGGATATGCCACCTCTTTAGCCGAACTCGGTAAAATGTAGCCATCGCTTTTATGCAACATTTACCTAGGGCTTTTTAAAGCTCGTGTCATTTTCTTTGCAAAAACGCGCTTAAATGTTAGAATCTTTGGTTTTACAGGATACGTGGCAGATTAGTGTTAATCCATCTGTTGGCGGTCCGCTTTAGACAACAGGATAACATCATGAAAGTAGGCATCCACCCCGAATACCGCGAAGTGGTGTTCTTGGATCAACAAACTGGCAACACTTTTATTACTCGTTCTACCGTCAACACTCGTGAAAACATCGAGCTAGATGGCAAAACATACCCTCTATTCAAGTGTGACGTCACCTCCGAATCTCACCCTTTCTACACCGGTGCGCAAACACGCATCGTTGAAACAGGTCGTGTTGAGAAATTCCGCGCCCGTTTTGCTCGCACTGCTGGTACGCTTAAAAAAGCCTAAGCCCAGCTCCCTAAAAAAGCAGCCTCTCAGGCTGCTTTTTTTATTTCCGCATCTTCTGGCAGAGTTTCCCCCCAACAGCTAATATGAATTAAGATATGCTCTGTTTTTATCTTTATTCTAAATGCTGTGTCCATAACTACTCCCCACACAACTCCTGCACGTTTAACCACCTCCGCCGCGAGCAAGTTGCCGCGAGCCGTGCTGTGGGTAGTCGGCCTGATCTATATTTTTGCTGGTCTATTTTTACGCGACCCATGGAAAACGGATGACGTTATTGGTTTAGCAGCTATGCTTAGCGCCGTTCAGTACGAAGGGTGGCAGTCACTAATCACCCCTCAGATCGGTAATTTAGCCTTTGCTGAAATAGGCCCCTTGCATATCTGGATAGGGGTACTTAGCATTCAGGTCTTTGCACCAATTTTTGAGCTTTTCACTTCGCCATTAGACGCCACCATTCTTGCCTCTCGTTTACCAAATTTACTGTATTTTTTGGTGCTTCTCAGTACACTATGGCAAGGCGTATTTAGATTAGCCAGTCGGCGCGCCGCCCAGCCCCTGCCCTTGCCTTTTGGTGGCGAGCCCTCTACGGTGGACTACGGCCGAATGATTGCCGATGCGGCTTTGCTGTTATGTGTGGCTACCGTTGGCATTATTTGGCGGCTGCATGAAACCTCCTCTGTCCCACTCAGCCTAGCTTTATATGCCACGGCCTTTTATGCTCTTAGCCTAACCTATGCCAAACCGTTACGCGCCGCTTTGCTTTTAGGCGCGGCCATTGGTCTAAGCTTTTTAAACCAAGGCCTATGGGTTGCTTTAAGCTTATGCTTTAGCGCCACACTCGCTTATGCATTGTGTATGTCATTGCGTCAACACGTGCAATCGTTGATACTGGCCCTTCTTACTGCTGTGGGGCTAGTTACATTATGGATCATGGCCGCTAAAGGCTATCCGTATTGGTGGCAACAATGGCAGCTTTGGCACCTACAACAAATAACCTGGCCTCAAACTAGCGCTCTAATAAAAAGCGGACGGGATCTGCTATGGTTTTTGTGGCCCACCTGGCCTTTAGTTGTAATCGCACTTTGGCAATGGCGCTCTTGGCTGCGTTTTGCTCATATTGCTATTCCGGTAAGCTTATTAGTCGGCCCATTGGGTTTACTTTTTTTCTCTGCTCAGGCTTTTGAGCCAGAGTATGCATTATTAGTTGTGCCATGCGCGGTATTAGCCGCCTTTGCTCTACCCACTTTACGTCGAGGCGCGATTAACAGCTTTGATTGGTTTGCTGTGATGTGCTTTTCTTTATTTGCCGCTGCCGTTTGGCTAGGCTGGATAGCACAGCACACGGGTTGGCCCCCAAAAATTGCTCTTAGCATCCACCGTCAAACCCAAGGGTTTGACACCAGCATCTCGTGGGTCTTGTTAAGTGTTGCAATGCTAGGCACGGTAGCATGGATAAGCTTAGTCAGCTGGCGTTTGCGCACTCATCCGCCAGCGTTATGGCGCGGCACAGTGCTTTCTGCTGGCGGTTTAATTACTACCTGGTTACTGCTTGTCACCTTGTGGCTTCCAGCCTTGGACTACGCTCGCAGCTACAGACAGGTCTCTTATGAGCTGGCACAACAAGTTCAACGCTTGCCTGCAAACACGTGTATACATGCGGTGGGCTTAGGCCTTGGGCAACGTGCCTCTTTTTATGCTTTTAGTGGTATGAATTTTAGCTTTGATGCAAAATGCGAGTACATTTTGCAGCAAACCTCACCAAAGCTAAGCATGGCCGAGCAAAATAGTTTTTTCGGGCCCACACAAGAGCTTTGGCAAGGCCGCCGAGGTGGCGACCGGAATGAAATGTTCCGCCTACTTAAACGCCAAACACAGCCTTAGTTATAAATATAGCTACGACGCCATGGGTAACTGAGATCGGCGGGATAGTCTAGCTCGTCCGGTCTAGGCCCATGCATGGGTTGCGCCAATACCTGATGCAAAGACACCCACCCCTGCTCAAAACCCATTGCACACCCTGCTAAATACACCCTATAAGCACGTAATGAACGCTGCCCATCTGCAGTATCTAAAATCCGATTCGCCTCATCCAAATGGCGCTCAAGCCGGTCACTCCACGCCCATAGAGTCCGTGCATAATGCGGGCGAAGATTTTCTATGTCTACCGCCTCTAAACCGCCTTCGGCTAAATGTCGCGTTACATGGCTAATATGAGTTAACTCCCCACCTGGGAAAATAAACTTGTCAATAAACTCGCCCATTCCAGCCCCTAATTGCGTATGGTCCACCCCTCCTGAGGTAATACCATGGTTGAGCACCAAACCACCCGGACGTAAGAGCTCGTTAATACGAACAAAATACTGCGTAAGCTGAGCGCGCCCCACATGCTCAAACATACCTACCGAGGCCATTTTGTCGAATGGCTGCTCTGGCTCAAGTTGACGATAATCCATCAACGACATGGTGACTCGCCCCTCTAGGCCTTTTTCTTGAATGAGCTGATTAACATATGCATGTTGATTGCGCGATAAGGTAATCCCTGTTGCCTGCACCCCATAGTGCTCTGCAGCCCATAACAACAACCCACCCCAGCCTGCACCGATATCTAAAAAGCGCTCTCCCGCCTGCAATTTCAGCTTTTTACAAATTAGATCTAACTTGGCCTCTTGAGCTTGCTCTAAGGTAGAGTCTGGCTGTACGTAATAAGCGCAGGAATACACCCGCCTTGGATCTAGCCATAGCGCATAAAACTCATCTGATAAATCATAATGGAACTGAATTTGCTTTGCATCACGCTCTAAGGTGTGACGCCATGCCGAGCGCAAGCGTTGCAAAAAATTAATAAAAGCACCAGAGCGGCTTTGATTAATAGGTGTAGTGGGAAGTATGCTTACCGCTGCTCGCATAAGATTGCGCATAGAGCCTTGAAAATCAAAGTCCCCATTAACGTAATCCTCGCCCAGCAAACCAATTTGCCCTGATGCCAAACGCGTTAAAGCAGTATGGGTTTTAGCCTGGACTATAAGCTCTGGATCCCCATCCCCTAGCTTCGTCCCATCCGGCATAATAAGGCGCGTGGGCATGGGAAGTTTATCTAGCACTGACTGAATTGCTGCATTTACACTCATTTTCTGCCTCCTATGTGTATTGCAAAATTAAAATTTTGCTAAGCACTAAAACATGGATGATGCGTATCGTTTGCTCTACAAGTGCATGCTACTATGTAGGGTTTCTGTATTTGATGTTGGAATTATGTCTACCTCTAAACCTAAACGTCATTTATCCAATACGATTCCGTCTTGGTTAATACTCATGGGGCTGCTTACTGCATTAGGGCCTCTAGCAGTAGACATGTACCTTCCTGCCTTCCCTCAGATTGCAGTCGATTTGGCTACCTCCGAAGGACGCGTAGAACGCACTCTTGCAAGCTATTTATTTGGTATGGCTTTGGCCCAGCTTTTTTATGGGCCTATAGCAGATCGTTTTGGTCGTAAGCCTCCTTTAGTTTTCGGCGTACTGCTTTTTAGTATTGCTTCGGTTGCAGTGGCCTTTAGTCAGGACATAGAGCACTTAACATTATGGCGTATAGTGCAAGCTTTTGGGGGGGCCTCTGGGGCCGTCATACCCCGCGCTGTAATTCGAGACCATCTCGAAACACGTGACGCTGCCAAGGCGTTATCGATGATTATGCTCATTATGGGAGCCACACCTATTCTAGCCCCCATTATTGGAGGCCAGGTTTTGCTTTTTGCAGATTGGCGTTTTCTGTTCCATATAATGACCTTATGTGGTGTCGCTTTATTGATTAGTACTCTTTTTACTATGAAAGAAAGCTTAGATAAAGCGCACACCATTCCTTTGCGTCCAGGCCTTATTGCTAAAAACTACAAAGAACTCTTAAAACACCGCGGTTTTTTGTTTTATTCACTTACTGCGGCTTTTGGCTCTGCAGGGATGTTTGCTTATATTAGTGGTGCTCCGCGCGTCTTTATTAGCGCTTTTGCAGTACCTACAACATGGTTTGGCGTTTTATTTGGCTTAAATGCATTTTGCCTTATTGCCGCCTCGCAAATTGGAGCTCGGTTACTAAAATACTATTTACCTCATCGTATTTTAGCTGTAGCCCAAACCATACAGTTCAGCACCGTTATGATTGGCTTAGTTTGCACTCTTCTAGGTATAATAAATGTCTTTGGGGTTATGGCAATTTTGATGGTGTTTATGGCTTGCCAGGGTTTTATCAACCCCAATGCTGCAGCATTGGCCCTTTCAGCCCAAGGCCATCGTCTTGGCGTTGCTTCAGCCCTGATGGGCACACTACAAATGCTTTGTGGTGCCTTAGCAGGTCTAGCAGTCAGCTCTTGGCACACAATCTCTGCCGTGCCTCTGGTGGTTGTACTTAGTGCTTGTGTCACTATTTCGTGGTTTTCGGGCCGAAAAGCCTTGAAAGAAATGGCGTGATGCTTGCTTTGCCGCCATTTTTTATATTAGAATGTATTGTTTTATGAACTACTTAGACTAAATCAGAGCAAAAAAGATTTCTTTGATTTGGTTTGTGCTTTAATGCGCCCGTAGTAACGATTTTACTGCAAGCGCGGAAGCCGATTTAGACTCTAAAGGGGTATAACCATGGCACGCGTATGCCGAGTTACCGGAAAAGGCCCAATGGTGGGCAATAATGTTTCTCACGCCAACAACAAAACCAAACGTCGTTTTTTGCCAAACTTGCAATCTCGCCGTTTCTGGGTTGAAAGCGAAAACCGCTGGGTACGTTTACGCGTATCCACCCAAGCTCTACGCTTGATCGACAAAAACGGTATTGAGTCCGTTCTTGCAGACATGCGTGCTCGCGGCGAACGCGTTTAATCGCTCGCTTCATCTCACAGCTAGTTAAAGGAATACATCATGGCTAAAGGAATCCGCGAGAAAATTAAACTCGAATCCTCCGCAGGAACTGGTCACTTCTACACCACAACCAAAAACAAGCGCAACACACCTGAAAAAATGGTCATCAAAAAATTTGACCCTGTAGTGCGCAAACACGTAGAGTACAAAGAAACTCGTCTGCGTTAATACCCAGGTATTACCCAGCGAGACTACGGCAAAAAGCCCTGCAATTGCAGGGCTTTTTTGTGGTTAAATTATTTAGCTCTTGCAACACTGGCACAAGCGCTTTTGCCCCGTATAATGTAAGAGTTCTTTTTATTCATACCTTACTTGGTAGCTCAAATCTCATGCAGGAAAGTTATAATCCACAACAAGTCGAACGCGCTGCCCAACAAAACTGGCAAGATCGCGACGCTTACCGCGTTGTAGAAAACGCTAAAAATGCCGATGGCAGCTTAAAACCTAAATTCTATGCATGCTCCATGCTGCCCTATCCCAGTGGCAAATTGCATATGGGCCATGTACGCAACTACACCATTAACGATGTAATGGCGCGCCAGCTTCGACTTCGTGGCTATAACGTTCTCATGCCTATGGGTTGGGATGCTTTTGGTATGCCTGCCGAAAACGCAGCCATCAAATCTCAAGTTCCTCCCGCAAAATGGACCTACGACAACATTGCATACATGAAAAAGCAAATGAACGCTATGGGTCTAGCCATTGATTGGTCGCGTGAAATGTGTGCTTGTGATCCCGAGTACTATAAATGGAACCAATGGCTGTTCCTAAAAATGCTCGAAGCCGGCATAGCCTATCGCAAAACCCAAACTGTGAACTGGGACCCAGTAGATCAAACCGTACTCGCTAACGAGCAAGTTATTGACGGACGAGGTTGGCGTTCTGGTGCTTTAGTAGAAAAGCGCGAAATCCCAGGTTACTACCTAGCTATTACCAACTACGCAGACGAGCTCTTAGATCAAGTCCAAAACAATCTACCCGGTTGGCCCGAGCGCGTACGCACAATGCAGGAAAACTGGATCGGCAAAAGCTTCGGTGTGCGCTTTGCTTTTACACATGACATTAAAGATGAGGCCGGCAACCTAATCCAAGACGGCCGCATGTATGTGTTTACCACACGTGCTGACACGATTATGGGCGTGACTTTTTGCGCTGTAGCTCCTGAGCACCCCTTAGCTACCCAAGCCGCCCGCTCTAACGCTGAATTAGCGGCTTTTATTGAAAAGTGCAAACAAGGCGGTCAATCCGAAGCCGACATTGCCACGCGCGACAAAGAAGGTATGCCTACCGGTTTAACCGTTACCCATCCTATTACTGGCGCACAAGTAGACCTTTGGGTTGGGAATTACGTGCTCATGTCTTACGGCGATGGTGCTGTAATGGGTGTACCCGCCCATGACGAACGCGACTTTGCTTTTGCTTTAAAGTACCAAATCCCTATTAAACAAGTCATTCAGGTAGGCGAACAGCTCTTCTCCGACCAACAGTGGCACGACTGGTATGCCGACAAAGACAACGGTGTTACTGTTAACTCTGGCGATTACAACAACCTGTCTTCTGCCGAAGCCATAGACCGCATTGCCGCCAATCTCAGCCAGCAGGGTCTAGGTGAAAAGAAAACCACTTATCGTTTACGCGACTGGGGTATTTCCCGTCAACGCTACTGGGGCACACCCATACCCATCATTCACTGTACAGACTGTGGCCCTGTGCCTGTACCTGAAAGCGATCTGCCGGTTATTTTGCCCGAACACCACATCCCAGACGGCAGCGGCAACCCGCTTAACAAAGACGAAGCCTTTCTCGCCTGCTCTTGCCCTAAATGCGGCAAAGACGCACGCCGCGAAACCGATACCATGGATACATTTGTGGACTCATCCTGGTATTTTATGCGTTATGCCTCACCCAAAAATGACCAGGCTATGGTGGACGAGCGCAACGATTACTGGATGCCTATGGACCAGTACATTGGGGGCATAGAGCACGCCGTCTTGCATTTGCTGTATGCACGCTTCTGGACCAAAGTGATGCGTGATTTAGGCTTAGTAAAATTCGACGAGCCCTTCACCAAGCTGCTTACTCAGGGCATGGTCCTGAATCACATTTACAAGCGCCGTACCCCCCAAGGCGGCATCGAGTACTTCTGGCCCGATGAGGTTGAAAACGTCTACGACGAAAAAGACAGCATTATTAGCGCCCGCCTAAAATCCGATGGCTCTGAGGTCAATTATGATGGCATAGGCACCATGTCTAAATCCAAAAACAATGGTGTTGATCCTCAGCACTTAATTGATGAAATGGGTGCAGACACAGCGCGCTTGTTTGTCATGTTTGCTAGCCCTCCCGAGCAAACGCTAGAGTGGGCCGAATCCGGCATTGATGGCGCTAACCGTTTCTTGCGTCGTCTTTGGAATTTCGCCCACAAACATCAAGCCCAACTTAAAGCGGGTGTGGATCAACCTGTACCTAACGACTTAGAGCCTGCCGCAAAAGAGTTACGCCGCGAAATCCACAGCATCTTAAAGCAAGCAGAATACGACTATCAGCGCATTCAGTACAACACCGTGGTGTCAGGGGCAATGAAAATGCTCAATACCCTTGATCATGCAAAACTGGCAGATTCCCCCGCCAATCAAGCGGTACTGGCAGAGTGCTACTCCATTTTATTACGTGTGCTTTACCCTGTTGTGCCACACATTACATGGAATCTCTGGCAAGAATTAGGCTATGCTAGCGCCCAAGGCGATCTACTTGATGTCACTTGGCCCCAGGTTGATGAGGCCGCTTTAATTGCTGATGAAATTAACTTAACCCTCCAAGTCAACGGCAAACTTCGTGGTACGCTCACTGTTGCTAGCTCTGCTGATAAAGCTGAAATAGAACAGGCCGCAGTTCAACACGAAGCCGCTCAGCGTTACCTCGAGGGCCGTGAACCAAAACGTATTATTGTGGTACCAGGTCGTTTGGTTAATATTGTTGTAGGGTAATGCCATTATGCTTAGCACCGTATTCTCTTTTTTCACAAAACGTAGTGGACTGCTCTGCAGTAGTTTACTGGTGCTAAGCTTGGCCTTAGGTGCCTGCGGCTTTAAACTCAAGCAGGCACATCCCTTACCGTTTACCACCCTCTACACCAATATTTCAGACAACTCTGCTTTTGGTGCCCAATTACGTCGCGTATTAAGCGTAAACTCTCCGTCATTACGTTTTGTATCGCAACCCGAGCTAGCCCAAGTCCAACTCATCCAAGAACAGTTGCAACGCTCAGTTCGAGACTTATCGCTCGACCCCTCAGGCCAAGTCGAAAATTACGAGCTCCATCTAGAGCTTATCTTCAGTTTAATCGATGCCGCTGGACAAGCCATTCTGCCTCCTACTGTTTTGAGTTCTACGCGTGAAATACCCAACTCACCCACCAACTCCGAGGCTAAAAATCAAGAAATGGAGGCATTATTCCAAAACATGGAAATGTCTTTAGTGGACCGCGTTATACGTCGTCTTAGTGCCTCGGATATTACCGAGGCTTACGAAGCCAGCCAGCGCTCGGCCACGCCGTCTAACACCCCACGAGCACAACCTCCGGCTTCCGCAACGTCGTTCAACTAACTGTGGCTACTACTCGCTTATCTCTTACTCCACTACAAAGCTACTATTGCATTAGTGGTGATGAAATTCTTTTGCACGTCGAGGCATGCGATGCTATTCGGCATGCCGCCACAGAACAAGGCTTTAACGAACGTCATCGCTTTGTAATGGATGGACGCAGTGACTGGACTGAGGTCTTCGAAGCCAGCCAAGCCCTATCACTTTTTGGCGATAAACGCCTAATAGACATCAGTATCCCAACGGGTAAACCAGGTCGCCAAGGCAGCGAAGCCATTGTGCAATTAGTAGCACAACAGGACCAACCAGCCTCCGATACTGTTTTTTTGTTCCAACTACCCCGTTTAGATCGCAGTACACGCTCAAGCAAATGGGCCAAAGCACTCGAGGCAAACAGTCAGTGGTTAGATGTTCCTACTATCTACAAAAACCAACTGCCCAATTGGCTGCAACAGCGTACTCAACTCAATCAGCAACAGTTAGATACGGAAGCTCTACACTGGCTTAGTCAACAAGTCGAAGGCAACTTGTTAGCAGCCCATCAAGAAATCCAAAAGATGGCTTTGCTTTATCCCCAAGGGATGCTTAGTCTTGAACAAGTACAAGCTGCTGTTTTAAATGTAGCCCGTTATAATGTATTTGACTTACGCGAAGCCATGCTTTTAGGGGATGCCAAACGTGCCTTAACTATATTGCACGGTTTACGTGGCGAAGGCGAAGCCCTACCATTGGTATTATGGGCTATAGGGGATGAAATTCGTCTTCTTGCAGCGCTATCCGCTTTGCAACAAACCGGAGGCAATCTGCAAAATGCACTGCGTGCTCAGCGCGTTTTTGGCCCTCGTGAACAACAGCTCATGCGCTGTCTACAACGTATTGCTCCCCAAGCATGGCCTGCCGCCGTTCGACATGCTCATGAAGTTGACCAGCTCATCAAGGGGCTTTCTGTTCCGGGTTGCTTAGACGACCCATGGGAAGAAGCCGCTCGCTTGTGCTTACGCATTGCCTTAGCCCACTAGGTATAGGCATTCTTATCATTCGTTTTTACTACAACGCTATGACCGAACAGAATCAAGATCAATTAACTCAAGAGATGCTAAAAATGGGCCGCCAAGCTCGCGTTGCATCTCGTATTGTACGCAATGCGTCTGACACAAAAAAATCCAAAGCGCTTTTAGCTATGGCCGATTTGCTTGAGGCAAATAAAACCTATCTTCAGGCTGAAAATGCAAAAGATATTGCCGCAGCAGAAAAAAATGGTCTAGAACCTGCTCTTGTTGATCGCTTAAAACTCTCTGATCAAGCCCTGAACACCATGGCCACCGGTTTGCGTCAAATTGCCGCAATGCCAGACCCTGTAGGCGCGGTGGGCCCAACAACTAAACGTCCAAACGGAATGGATGTAGCCCAAATGCGGGTCCCACTTGGGGTCATTGGTATTATTTATGAATCCAGACCCAACGTTACCATTGACTCTGCAGCCCTTTGTCTTAAATCGGGCAATGCTACTATTTTGCGTGGGGGTAGCGAAGCCTTTTATTCCAATCAAGCCCTAGGCCAAATTATCCAACAAGGTCTGGCAGCAGCAGGCCTACCAGAGCACGCTGTTCAAGTCGTCGCCACCACCGATCGCGATGCAGTAGGTCACCTAATTACCATGACCGATTACGTGGATGTGATTGTGCCTCGTGGCGGTAAAGGTCTAATAGCCCGCCTTAGTGCTGATGCCAAGGTGCCGCTTATTAAGCATTTAGATGGAAACTGTCACGTCTATATCGATAAAGACGCAGACGTTTCAAAAGCGCACCGCATTGCCATTAATGCCAAAACCTATCGTTACGGCATTTGCGGCACGATGGAAACCTTATTAGTCCACCATGAAATTGCCCCAGCAGTGCTACCCGAGCTAGCACAAACCTTACAAGACATGCAGGTTGAGCTGCGTGGCTGTGAGCGCACTCGTGCTTTGCTTAGCGGCGTAAATCCCGCCGACGAGTCTGACTGGGAAACCGAATACCTTGCGCCCATCCTAGCGATACGTATAGTCAATAGCCTAGACGAAGCCATGGACCATATCGAGCAATACAGCTCTGAGCATACTGAATCCATTGTCACTGAAAACCTAACCACTGCGCGCCGTTTTCAACGTGAAGTCGACTCTAGCTCCGTCTATATCAACTTACCGACGTGTTTTGCCGATGGCTTTGAATACGGCTTAGGCGCAGAAATTGGCATTTCCACCAACCGCTTGCATGCACGCGGTCCAGTCGGCCTAGAAGGCCTAACCACTCAAAAATGGGTGCTCACGGGTGATGCTCAACTACGTGGGCAAAAATAATGGCCTATCTTTGGGTTAAAGTTTTTCATATTTTGATGGTGACTTCGTGGTTTGCCGGTCTTTTTTATTTGCCACGTATCTATGTCAATTTAGCGCAACAAACTGAGCCTGCAGCGCAAACCGTATTAATCGGTATGGCGCAGCGTCTCTTTAGGTTCATGAAACCACTCGCTCTACTCACCATTATTACGGGCCTAATCCTCTATTTAGGTTTCGGTGTAGGTAAAGGCATGGGCTGGATTCATGCCAAGCTGTTACTAGTATTCGCTTTATTGCTTTATCACTGGCATTGTGGACGCATACTTCGTCTTTTTAAAGCCGGCACAAACACCAAAAACCACGTGTACTATCGTTGGTATAACGAAGTTCCGGTCTTACTGCTGCTCTTAGTCTTAATTCTTGTTGTCATTAAACCTTTTTAATTTGTATGACCTCTACCCCTAAAAAAACGCTGACTCTCAAAAAAAAGCCCCGCACCACTGACGGCGACAGCTCTGTGCCCCGTCAACGTTCGGGTGCTCGTGCTCGACAAGCTCAGCAAATGCAGCGTTTGCGTGACAACACTCCCAATAGCACCACACCAGAGAGCACGCCGGTCTCTCCTGCGCAAAGTCGCCCTAAAGTCACAGCTAAACCACAGCGTGCACCAAGCGGCTATGCTCCGGCCAGTAAACGACCGGCTAAATCCTCTCTCCCTAAACGTCATCGAGTTGAAGGCCCTAAAATCCAAGCCCGATTCACGGCACAGCGCGATGACGAATTCACTTTATTTGCACCGTGCCCAGTTGGTCTTGAAGAAGCTCTTGCCACTGAGCTACAAGCTCTAGGCTTCGCCGAGGTATCCCAAGGCCGAGCTGGCTGCCATTTTTCAGGTGATTGGCATGATGTACTACGAGCGAACCTTTATTCGCGCCTAGCAACGCGTATTTTGGTGCAAATGGCTTTTGCCAAAATTCAAAATGAAGACGAACTCTATGAGTTAGCGTACCAAACCCCTTGGGAAAACTGGTTTGGCGCTGAACAAACGCTGCGCGTTGATACCTCAGCCATACGCAGCCCTTTCCAAAGTCTTCAATATGCTAACTTGCGTGTAAAAGATGCCATCTGTGATCGCTTGCGCGACCGCGAAGGGGCACGTCCTGATATTGATACCGTAAGACCTGATGCTAAAGTCCATGCGTTTTTAAACGAAGACTCCGCTACGCTCTATATAGATAGCTCAGGAGAGTCCTTATTTAAACGGGGTTGGCGTCACGATAAAGGGGATGCGCCTTTACGTGAAAACCTAGCATCGGGGCTGTTAGCTCTAGCTGACTGGGATCCCAATCAACCTTTGATCGACCCCTTTTGTGGTAGTGGCACTATTCTTATCGAGGCCGCTTGGATTGCCTTAGGAGCGCCACCCGGAATAGGGCGTCCTTTCCATTTTGAACGCTTGCGTCATCATGACGCCCGTGCCTGGCAAGACCTCAAAGCCGAAGCCCGTGCTCACATCGCCCCAGAAATTGAGGTGCCATTGCTGGGCAGCGACTTAAACCCAGGTGCTATTGCTGCTGCGCGCGCCAACTTAGCGCGAGCCCACCTGCACTCTGACACCATTCAATTTGAAGTCAAAAATGCTCTGGATATCCAACCCGTTGCCTCTAAAGGCTGGATTATTACCAACCCCCCTTATGGCGAGCGCCTTGACGATACAGATACTGAGTTCTGGTCCGCATGGGCAAGTCATCTTAAACGTAATTTCAGCGGTTGGAGCGTGAACGTCATTACGAGCGACTTGGAGCTGCCATCTAAACTGCGTCTAAAACCAAACCGCCGTTTTCCACTATTTAACGGCCCCTTAGACTGCAGACTGTTTAATTTCCAAATGGTGACAGCCAGCAACAGATAGCTAGGTAATTAACTACTCACATTGAAATATCAAGGGTTAACCCCTATAATAGGGTTAATACTTATTTTAATGTGAGTAATTATTATGTATTAGCAAAATTCTCATGATATGCTATTAACAGACGACCTAGAACGTCGTCTTATTCAACACGCCGTAGAGCACCAAGAGCGTTTACGCCCTTTGCTAACACTAAAAGCGTGGTTTAAGCAGCTGTTTGCCTAGTTTTTTCATATAGTGAATCTCCTTTAAGCTTCAGTGGCCGCACATGCGCTAGTTTCTCCTCCTAGCACCTAAACAACGGCGAGTTAGATTATAATTTCGCCATGTCTGCTGAAGCTTTTTTCCCCCTCCCTACTCCCTCCCGCTGGCGCCGCTTTTTATGCATGGTGTACGAAGGCATTTTGCTTTTTGGCATTGTGTTTGGTGTTTTGCTGGTTTTTGACTCCCTCACCCAAAGTCGTCATGCTTTATTTTTGCGTGATGCACGTCAGGTCATCCTGTTCCTAAGCATAGGCCTTTATTTTTTATTGTGTTGGCGTCGTACAGGCCAAACTTTACCCATGAAAACATGGCATATGCGTTTGCAAATGGCTGACGGATCCAAGCCCAGTTGGCTCAGGGCCGTATACCGTTACCTATTGATGTGGTTAATTCCGTTGGCTTTTACTTTAGCACTACAGTTTGCTGCCGCTATGACCAGCCAGCCTGCTTTGCTTTTGTTCATTGTCTTCACCCCGTTAAGCCTATTTATCTGGACATGGTTCGATCCAGATCAACTTTTTTTGCACGATCGCTTAGCAGGGACTCGAATTGTGGACCTTCGTCCCCATATAAATAAATAAGACTCTTTTTTACGCTACCACCATGACAGACCAACTCAATAAATACCTTTTCGCTGATCAACTAACACGTGCCCAAACCGTAGAGCTTCAACATACTTGGCAAACGGGCCTAGAGCATCAGCATTACCCAGAAAGCGTACGCAATTTACTGGGTGAGCTTGCGGCGGCAGCAGTGCTGTTAGCAGGCAACTTAAAACTTGATGGATCGCTAGTATTACAAGCGCAAGGCGATGGCCCCATTGCATTGATGGTGGTCGAATGCACATCACAATTTGAAATTCGTGCAACCGCTACACTGCGCGAGGATGCGGTTATACCTGAAAATGCCGATTTGCAAAGCTTGCTGAATACCTATGACAATGGACGTTTTATTGTCGTACTTGAGCCCAAGCCTGGTACCGATATGCAACCTTATCAAGGCATTGTGCCTCTGCAAGGCGAAAACCTAGCAGAAGTGCTGGAAAACTACATGAAGCACTCTGAACAGCTAGATACAAAAATTTTCCTAGCGGCAGATGCTAACAAAGCAAATGGTTTGTTGTTGCAGCGTTTGCCCGGTACTGGCGGCTCCATCGAAGGCACAGAGGCCCCCGAGGAACCCAGTTGGGAACGTGCGCAACAGTTGGCCCAGACCATTAAAAATGAAGAGCTACTTGAGCTGCCTGCTGCTGAGCTTATTCATCGTCTATTTTGGCAAGAGGACCTATTACAACTAGAGCCTACCGATTTACAATGGCACTGCCCATGCACACGCGAACGGGTAGCAGACATGCTACAAATGTTAGGTCGTGATGAAATTGAATCCATCTTGTCCGAACAAGAATACATAGAAGTAGCATGCAACTTTTGCGGCAAACCCTACCATTTTGATGCCGTAGATAGCGCTCAGCTTTTTATTGCAAAATCCGATCAGCCGGAATCGAAAAAAACACTGCATTAACCTAAACCCAGCTTTGACAGACCCTGTTAATTAACAGGGTCTTTTACATTAAGACGGGTTTATTTGTCCAAGCACAAGTCACAACTAGGCGCTGTGCATGTGGGTATGCATACTTAGGTGTATGGCATACACCACTTATACCCACTCACAGTCAGGGGCTACATTAGCTGAAAGCAGCCTAAGCTTGCTGATTTTTTGCTTAATTTTTTTAGGCTTAATTGAAAGCGCCCATTGGCTGTTGCTTAGACAGGCTCTTAATCAGGCCTTATTTAATACAGCGCGTATTGCCGTCACACAGCAGGCTCACCCTCAAATAATACAGCAAGCCTTTGAAGAGCAACTGCAATCTTTACGCTCCTTTGTACGGCCTGCATCACATACTTACTGGCGAATCCAGCATCATTCACTTGCCCAATCCAATGGGCCGGTACGCCACAGTTATCAAGCCCTACAATACACCCAAGGTAATACGGCCATTTTTGATCAAAACACCTTAGTGCTGCAGTTGCTGTATGCCCACAAACCATTAACTCCCCTAGTGCGCACAGTTATAGCATGGACACATACTTGGCAACACACTGAGCATGCCGCTCTAGCCCAATATGGTTTGATTCCTATCGTTACAGAACTCCAACTACCTATGCAGTCTAATCAGTCCACGCCTTACTCGGGACAGCGCACTGCTCGCGCATTAAATGATGCCACTACTGCTGCGCAATTGCGCCCAGCCCCCCTCAGCTCGTTAGGGTGGAATACAGTTGACTCGGGTTGGTTATCGCCATGGGCTCCTAGGTCTGATCCTTTCATTCCAGAAGCCGCCTGTGACGGAGATCAGTGTTGTGGGCCGCTTTTTTGATTTGTACCTAAAATTTGCACGAACACTTCGCCCTGCTTAATCATACCTTGTTCAAACCGGGCTAGTTCTTCGATGGCGGACGAGCCATCACGCAAGTCTTGGACTTCGGCTGACATGGCATTATTGCGCGCCAGGGAAGCGTCATTAAGCTCTTGCTGTTCATTAATTTTTGTTTGTAATTCAGCAATACGGCTTACGCCATTATCCCCTAGCCATAGCTCATAATTGAAATAGAACAATAAGCCTAAGAGAAATATAAAAATCAAACGCATAATCTAGCGACAACAAAGGGCTGATATTTCAGCCCTTTGCCTTAACCCTTATTAACGTAGGTTATAAAAAGCATCGCGACCTGGGTAAGAGGCCACACCAGAGAGCTCTTCTTCAATACGTAATAACTGGTTGTATTTAGCCATACGATCGGAACGAGATAAGGATCCGGTTTTGATCTGCATAGCATTTGTCGCTACAGCGATATCAGCAATGGTGGAGTCTTCGGTTTCACCAGAGCGATGTGAAATCACAGCGGTGTAACCATAACGTTTGGCTAACTCGATAGCAGCAAAGGTTTCAGTCAACGTACCAATTTGATTAATCTTGATCAAAATGGAGTTACCTACGCCACGATCGATACCTTCACGCAAAATTTTGGTGTTGGTCACGAACAAATCGTCGCCTACGAGTTGTACTTTTTTACCCAAACGATCGGTAAGGATTTTCCAACCTTCCCAGTCGTCTTCTGCCATGCCATCTTCGATGGAAACGATGGGGTATTTATCACACCAGCTTTCTAGCAGATCAACCAGCTGCGTAGCGTTTAGGCTGATTCCGCCCTCGCCCTCGAGGTGATAGGCACCATCGCGGTAAAACTCGGAACTAGCACAGTCCAGAGCCAATGCAATTTGTGTACCGGCTTCGTAACCGGCTTTATCAATAGCCTGAAGGATCAACTGAATAGCTGCTTCGTGGTTTGTGACGTTTGGGGCAAAACCACCCTCGTCACCCACCGCAGTGGACATGCCTTGGGCATGAATTAAATCTTTCAACGCATGAAAGACCTCTGCACCCATACGCAAGGCTTCACGGAAGCTTTTTGCACCGATAGGCATGATCATGAACTCTTGCATATCAAGGGTGTTGTTAGCGTGTGCGCCACCGTTAATGACATTCATCATGGGAACAGGCATTTGCATAGCGCCACTGCCACCGAAGTAACGATACAGCGACAAACCGCAATCATCTGCTGCCGCACGTGCGACTGCCATACTAACTGCTAGCATTGCATTAGCGCCTAGACGACTTTTGTCTTCAGTGCCATCTAAATCTAACAAGGTTTGGTCAATGAAGTTTTGCTCTTGAGCATCTAAACCAATTAGCGCCTCGGCAATATCATTGTTAATGTTTTCTACAGCGCGCAATACCCCTTTACCTAAATAACGGGCCGCATCGCCATCACGTAACTCTAGCGCTTCGCGCGTTCCTGTGGAGGCTCCGGAAGGTACAGACGCACGTCCCATAGCACCGGACTCTAATAGCACGTCACACTCTACGGTGGGGTTGCCACGCGAGTCTAAAATTTCGCGACCAATAATATCTACAATAGCACTCATGAAATGTAGTCCTTGCTGTACAGCAATAACGCTAATAAATGAAAAACGTAATAATTACGCTTAGGAAATAAAGTTGCCCCTATTGTACAACCAGCTATGGTAAATAATAGCCTTAATCCAGCATCCCCGAGGTTTTTACAATAGTATCAATTTCTTTTAAATGGCGCAGCAATGCCGCCATTTGATCTAAAGGTACAGCATTAGGACCATCAGAGCGGGCCTGATCTGGATTAGGGTGTGTTTCCATAAACAGCCCTGCTAAGCCTGCAGCAACAGCAGAACGGGCCAGCACAGAAACAAACTCACGTTGTCCGCCAGATACATTGCCTTGAGCCCCTGGCAACTGAACCGAATGCGTGGCATCAAAGACTACTGGGCATTGCGTTGCACGCATAATAGCTAGCGAGCGCATATCCGAGACTAAGTTGTTATAGCCAAAGGAAGTGCCCCGCTCACACACCATAATAGTGTCCCCATCGCCGCCGGCATCCAATGCCGCTGCACGGGCTTTGTCTACCACATGTGCCATATCGTGAGGCGCTAAAAACTGCCCCTTTTTAATATTGACAGGTTTTAAGGTTGCGGCACAGGCTTGGATAAAATCGGTCTGTCTACATAAAAAGGCCGGTGTTTGCAGCACATCGACGACGGCAGCCACATCATCCACTTGGTCCTTTTCATGAACATCCGTTAATACGGGCACCCCAAAGTGTTCACGCACATCAACTAAAACTTGCAGACCTTCGAGCACCCCCGGGCCACGATACGACGCCCCGGAACTTCGATTCGCTTTATCAAACGAGCTTTTATAAATAAAAGGAATGCCTAGCTCGTCAGTAATTTCTTTGAGATAGCCCGCCGTATCAAATGCCATTTGACGAGACTCAATAACACACGGACCAGCTATTAAAAAAAAAGGTTGGTCTATACCAACGGTAAAACCACATAATTCCATCATCATTCTCACAAAAACAAGCACCGCATAAAGCGGTGCATGATGAAACGATTACGAATTGGCTTTATGGGCAAGCGCAGCTTTAATATAGCTGATAAAGAGCGGATGACCATCGCGTGGAGTTGAGGTGAACTCGGGATGGAATTGCACGCCCATAAACCAAGGGTGCACATTGGCCGGTAACTCCATGATCTCGGGCAGACTCTCGTTAGGGGTACGCGCGCTGATGACTAAACCTGCTTCTTCGAGACGAGGCACATACACATTGTTGACCTCAAAACGATGGCGATGACGCTCGTTAACAACGGGGCCATAAATTTCATAAGCCCGAGTACCCTGCTTAACTGGGCATTCTTGAGCCCCTTTACGCATCGTACCGCCTAAGTCTTCGTCCCCAGTACGATGCTCTACTCGACCTTCGCGGTCTTTCCACTCGGTAATTAAAGCGACCACGGGATGAGCAGCAGAAGGATCAAATTCGGTGCTGTTAGCGCCACCCAAGCCAGCCACATGACGGGCGTATTCGATTACCCCTAACTGCATACCTAAACAAATGCCTAAGTAAGGCACTTGGTTTTCACGCGCATAGCGTACCGCTTGGATCTTGCCTTCGGTGCCTCGTTTACCAAAGCCACCGGGTACCAAAACAGCATCAAAACCCTCGAGACAACCTGTACCATTTTCCTCGATGTCTTCGGAGTCAATGTATTCAATTTGCACTTGGGTTTCAGTATGAATACCCGCATGCGTCAAGGCCTCGGACAAGGATTTATAGGACTCTGTTAAATCAACGTATTTGCCAACCATAGCAATACGCACTAGGTGCTTAGGATTTTTCAAGGTATGAACTAAGCGATCCCACATGCTGAGATCAGCAGGGGGAGGTGATAGCGCCAACGCATCACACACTAAGTTGTCTAGGCCCTGACTATGTAGCATAGAAGGTATTTCATAGATGGTTTCGGCATCTTGAACAGAAATAACGGCATCCAGAGGCACGCTAGAGAACATAGAGATCTTGGCACGCTCGTCATCAGGAATTTCACGGTCAGCACGACACAAAATCGCATCGGGGTACAAGCCAATTTCGCGCAGCTTTTGCACAGAGTGTTGCGTAGGCTTGGTTTTAAGCTCGCCCGCAGAAGGAATAAATGGGACTAAGGTTAAATGTACTAACGCCGTGTTATTGCGCCCCAAACGTAAACGCATCTGACGAATTGACTCAAGAAACGGTAGTGATTCGATGTCACCGACCGTACCACCAATTTCCACAATGGCTACGTCTGCCTCGCCATTAAACGCGGCCTTTGCGCCTCGGGCAATGGAGTCTTGAATTTCATTCGTAATATGAGGAATCACCTGAACGGTTTTTCCTTGGTAATCCCCACGGCGCTCTTTGCGTAGTACGGTTTCGTAAATTTGACCCGTTGTGAAGTTATTGAGCTTGTGCATACGCGTCGTGATGAAACGCTCGTAGTGGCCTAAGTCTAAATCGGTTTCAGCGCCGTCTTCGGTAACAAATACCTCGCCGTGCTGAAAAGGACTCATTGTGCCTGGGTCTACGTTAATGTAGGGATCAAGCTTCAGCATGGTCACGCGTAAACCACGCGACTCAAGAATGGCGGCGAGGGAGGCAGCCGCAATACCTTTACCTAAGGAGGAAACAACCCCTCCGGTAACAAATACGTATTTGGTGGTCATTGTGAATAGCAATCCTGACTTGGATCAGGCAAGAACTGGAAATTTGAATTATAACGGTTAGACCGGCCTAGTTGGAACAATTTGTTGTAGCCAAAGGTTGAGTTGCCTGCTCTAACCAAGCCAAGGCCGAGCCCGACAAACGAGGCGCTAAGCGCTCATACACATGCTGGTGATACTGATTTAGCCAATGTAGCTCGGTCAGAGTTAACAATGAAGTCTCAATGCAACGGGTATCAATTGGACACAGCGTCAATGTTTCAAATGCATAAAACTCTGCAAATTCGTTGTGTAAATGCTCCACACAAACAATGAGGTTTTCAATACGAATACCCCATTGCCCTGGTCGATATAGACCTGGCTCATTTGACGTAATCATACCTGGCTGCATCGCCACAGCTTGACTGCCCGGCCGTGTACGCCAAGAAATCGACTGAGGTCCTTCATGGACATTTAAAAAATACCCCACGCCATGACCTGTACCATGACCAAAATCTACCCCTGCTTGCCACAGCGGCATACGTGCCACCGTATCAAGCTGCTGCCCTGTTAGCCCTTTAACAAATACCGCTTGCGATAAAGCAATCATACCTTTTAACACCAAGGTGTAATCGCGTTTTTGCTCGGAAGTAGGCGTACCCACTGGGATAACACGAGTAATATCAGTAGTGCCCCCTAAATACTGCCCACCGGAATCAATTAACAATAAGCCGTCCCCTTGAATGGTGGCATAGGCCTCGGCAGTGGCTTGGTAATGTGGCATGGCCCCATTCGGGCCAAAAGCGGCAATAGTCCCAAAACTAGGGGAAACAAAATGAGGTTGACGAGCTCGCGCTGCCGTAATTTGTTCATCCACCTCTAGCTCTGTAATGGCACGCTGCTGAATGGTTTGCTCAAACCAAGCAAAAAACTCACATAGCGCTGCCCCATCCGCCTCCATGGTTTGACGTACCTGTTGCACCTCGGCAGGCAGCTTACACGCTTTAGCTAAAGTGGATGGATTTGGGGTTTCGATGAGTTGTACTTGGGAAGCGGCCGCTAATGTACCTACCGTTACAGCATGGGGTGCTACCAGCAAAGAAGAGGAATGGGGTAAAGCAGCCAATGCGTGTGAGAGCTGCTCGTATGGCAACACACTAATCTGATGTTGGGTTAAATAATGTTGAACCTCATTTGTAATTTTGTTGGCATCCACAAACAAAATCACGTCATCTAAAGTGAGCAACACATGTGCCATAAACACAGGGTTGTAAACCACATCGTTGCCGCGTAAATTTAATAGCCACGCAATATCATCTAAGCTAGACAGCAAATGGGCACTAGCGCCCAAGCTTTGCATACTAGCTCGTACATTTTGGACATTTTCCTCTACGGTGCGCTGACAAAACGGTGCAGCATGAATTTGAATCGCTGCCTTGGGCAATAGTGGGCGATCAGGCCAGATTAAGGCCAGTAAGTCTTTGGACTGATCCAATGTAAACTGATGCGTTAGGGCGAGCTCCTGCCATGCCCGCGACTGCGCTAGAGCCACGACTTGACCGTCGTAAGCAATGACTTGATTCGGTTGCAAATGCTGCGCTATCCACTCCATCATGTCGGGAGTTTCTGGGTCGCCCCAGCGCATCAACTCAAAGCCTGACCCCTGCAAATCTTCAGCGGCTTGTACCCAATATCGGCTGTCTGTCCATACCCCCGCAAACTCTGCTGTCACTAGTATTGAGCCCGCCGATCCTTTGAAACCACTTAACCACGCTCGGCCTTGGTAATGATCGGGCAGATACTCAGACAAATGGGGGTCGGAGCTTAGGACCACATAAGCATCTACCCCAGCGCGCTGCATTACTTGACGCAGAGCTTGCAAACGAGAGAAATAAACAGACATAAATGACTCTTAAAAACAAACAGGCACGCAAACTGGCGTGCCTGTCTGGAAACACATAATAAATTAAGCCACGGCAGAGACATCTAAGTTCACGCCTGACTTAGATTGAATCTCATCAACAGTAACCCCATCGGCTAACTCCAAGACCTTGAGTCCCGCCTCGGTCACCTCAAGCACACCTAAATCTGTAATGATAAGGTCGACCACCCCAACCCCTGTCAATGGTAAGGTGCACTCGGGTAGAATTTTCATGGACTCGGTACCGTCTTTAGAGCGCGCAACATGATCCATAAGAATCACTACTCGCCCTACGCCTGCAACTAAATCCATGGCCCCACCCATGCCTTTTACCATTTTGCCAGGAATCATCCAGTTGGCTAGGTCGCCCTTTTCTGACACCTGCATGGCACCGAGGATAGCTAAGTTGATCTTACCACCGCGAATCATGCCAAATGAATCGGCAGAAGAGAAAAAAGACGAACCGGGTAATGTAGTCACCGTCTGTTTGCCTGCGTTAATAAGATCAGGGTCAACTTCATCTTCAGTAGGGAAAGGCCCAATGCCTAATAGTCCGTTTTCAGACTGCAACCACACTTGCATCCCTTCAGGCACATGGTTGGCAACTAACGTAGGCATTCCAATGCCTAAGTTAACGTAAAAGCCGTTTTCTAACTCTAGAGCAGCACGAGCTGCCATTTGTTCTCTAGTCCAAGCCATTTTTAACCTCCTAGCGAGTGGTGCGCTGTTCAATACGTTTTTCTGGATTTTCGTTTAACACAATACGATGCACAAAAATGCCAGGTAAATGAATTTGATCGGGGTCTAGCTCGCCCACCTCTACAATTTTCTCGACCTCAACCACCGTAACTTGACCAGCTTGGGCTACGTTAGGGTTAAAGTTTCTGGCGGTTTTATGGAAAATGAGGTTACCGCTACGATCTGCAATATGCGCTTTAACTAGCGAAACATCGGGGGCAATAGCACGTTCCATCACGTATTGTTTACCCTCAAACTCGCGCACCTCTTTGCCCTCGGCCACTATGGTTCCTACACCAGTGGCAGTAAAGAATGCAGGAATACCCGCCCCCCCTGCACGCAAACGCTCGGCCAAGGTACCTTGGGGAGTGAACTCAAGCTCAAGCTCTCCGGCTAAATACTGACGTTCAAACTCTTTGTTCTCGCCGACATAGGAAGAAATCATTTTTTTGATTTGTCTTGTTTCCAACAGCAGTCCTAGGCCGAATCCGTCTACCCCCGCATTATTACTAACGCATGTTAAATCCTTAACACCCGTATCGCGTAAGGCCGCAATCAGCGCTTCGGGAATTCCACACAAGCCAAAACCACCTACCCCGATGGTTTGCCCATCTGCTACCAAGCCCTCAAGAGCTTTGGCAGCGCTGGCATAGACCTTATTCATAATGACAGCTCCTCTATAAGTATGTGCTCAAAAACAGCAATTACAGGTATTAATTTATTTAATTAGTTGTTGCTTTGCAGCAAACTCTTTCTACTTATGAGTATATACAGTTGAGCCCAAATCTAAAAGCATGAAAGAGCAGAATAAAAAAGCCTCACTATTTAGTTAATCAACTTGAAAGTGAAGCCTTTTTAAATGAACCCTGCAAAACTTAGCTATGTAGTTGCAGCGGCCTGATTCCACAAGAGATTTTTTTGAATTTTCCCTGTTGGGGTTTTAGGAATTTCTGCCACGAACACCACTTTTTTAAGAGCCTTAAAACGTGCAAGGTGCTGTAAACAGTACTACTGATCTTGATCAAACCCTAGCTAACATCACAGAAACAGCGTTACGATCAGGGACTAAAATTCACCGCATGAGGGGCTTTTCCGCAAAAGCATGGGTTTAGCAATTAGTAAATCCTTAATAGAACAACTGGGTGTAGAACGTTGAGTCTAGTCAGCCCCAGAACCAGACACCTGTTTTTCACCTTCAATTAAGCTTGCACTCCATCTTTAGAGGAACAGTGCATTTATTTCAACTATAGCAACCAATGCTTTTGTATATATTGTGGACTATAGCGCCGATACACCAGATACATTGTGATGGATCTACATATGTTTGGCCTAAACGGGCTGGATGCCCTCAAGAAACTTTCGGACTATGGCATTACAATGCCATTAATAATGATTTCAGCCCATGACCGTATTGAAACCGCTGTTCAGGCATTACAACAAGGTGCTGTCACTTTTTTAGAAAAACCGTTTGATGAACAAAAGCTACTTGATTATATTTATGCGGCTTTAGAACAAGACAAACAAAATCGTATAGAATATCAGGAAACCTTATTAATTAAGCAAAAATACCAGAGTCTAACTAAACGCGAAAACAGGTCTTTTTCATATAGCACACGGTTTATCTAATCACGAAACAGCAGATGTCTTAGGTGTTAATCGTAAAACAATAGAAGGACATCGTGCTAATCTGATTCAAAAACTAGAGCTTGAGTCATTAGCGCAATTAGTACAGTTAGCAATACGGCTCCAAATCATTTAATCGCTTCATTCTATTATCATAAAAACATTAACCCTTTGTCTTGGAGAAAACCCATGTCTGAACGTGAATCGATGGAATACGACGTAGTCATCGTAGGGGCTGGCCCAGGGGGATTATCCACCGCTATTCGTCTTAAACAGCTAGCTGCCGAAAAAAATCAAGAACTCAGCGTTTGTGTATTAGAAAAAGGTGCCGAAGTCGGTGCACATATTCTGTCTGGGGCCGTCATGGACCCTATCGCGCTCAATGAGCTTATTCCTGATTGGCAGGCGCGTGGTGCGCCATTAACAGTAGATGTTACACAAGACCAGTTTTTATTTTTAACTGAAAGCAAAACCCGTAATACGCCCTCCTGGCTTTTACCCGACTGTTTTAAAAATGAAGGTAATTATGTGGTGCGTTTGGGCGAAGTCGCCCAATGGCTCGCAGAACAGGCAGAGGCACTAGAAGTCGATATCTTTCCGGGCTTTGCTGCTGCGCATGTGCTTTACAACGAAGATGGCTCAGTACGCGGTGTTTTGACTGGGGATATGGGTATCGCACGTGATGGCACTCATAAACCAGACTACCAGCCTGGTATGGAGCTTCTAGCTAAATACACTATTTTTGCTGAGGGTTCCCGAGGCCACCTAGGTCGTGAGCTAATAGAAAAATTTAAATTAGATGCCGGTAAAAACAGCCAGAGCTACGGTATAGGCATTAAGGAAATGTGGGAGGTAGATCCCTCACAGTCACAGCCCGGTTTGGTGATCCACACAGCTGGCTGGCCCTTAGATGCCGACACATATGGCGGTTCATTTTTATATCATTTAGATAATAATCTTGTCGTCGTCGGCTTGGTAGTGGGTTTGGATTATGCCAACCCGTGGCTTTCGCCCTTTGAGGAGTTCCAGCGCTACAAAACTCACCCCGCTATTAAACCCACCTTCGACGGAGCAAAACGAATTGCTTACGGAGCCCGCTCGCTAACGGCTGGGGGGTTATTGGCTTTACCCAAATTTGTATTCCCTGGCGGGGCCATGGTGGGCTGTGAGGCTGGATTTTTAAATGCATCGCGTATCAAAGGCAGCCATGCTGCTATTAAATCCGGTATGCTTGCCGCTGAGGCCGCATTTGCTGCTATCACTGCCGGACGTCAACACGATGAACTAAGCGCTTATACCCATGAGTTTGAACGCTCTTGGCTTTACGAAGAGCTCAACAAAGCACGAAATTTTAAACAATGGTTTAAAAAAGGTCGTACTGTGGGGACGCTTATGACCGGCATAGAGCAATGGCTACTTAAAGGCAAAATGCCATGGTCAATTACCAATCACAAACCTGATCACGCCACGCTACAACCCGCTGCCTTATGTACGCCTATCGAATACCCCAAGCCAGACGGTGTATTAACTTTCGATAGATTAAGTTCTGTGTATTTATCGAATACGAATCACGAGGAAGACGAACCGGTTCATCTCACCCTTAAAGATCCCACCGTACCAGTACGCGTAAATTTAGCAGACTATGCAGGCCCAGAAAGTCGGTATTGTCCTGCAGGGGTATACGAGTTTATTACTGATGAGTCCGGAGCGGACCATCTACAAATCAATGCGCAAAACTGTGTGCATTGCAAGACCTGTGATATTAAAGACCCAAGCCAAAATATTGTTTGGGTTGTGCCTCAGGGCGGCGAAGGCCCTGTTTACAGCGGTATGTAAGCCTGCACCAAAGCCAGGTCTGTTAATAGGCTTGGCTTTGGTTGTATTATGAGTTCGTTTGGGCAAACTGCACAGCACGCAAACGCCACAGCCCCATTAAAAAAAACACCCCAGTACATGCCAAGGCCAAGCGATGATTGCCAGCACTGAGCCAGGTAATCAGCCCATAGGCGAGCGGCCCTACTATTGCAGCAAACTGCAAAGCAAAAGCCCATAATCCATACATTTCAGCTAAACGGTCATTGGGTGCCAAAACCCCTACCATGGCACGACCTGCACTTTGGCTACTGCCAATACAAAGCCCCGCACAGGTGGCTGCCAGCCAAAATCCGGCTATTGTGTGGGTGGTCGCGGCAATCGCGACCATAATTATCCAACCACATAGTGTTAAGGCTAGCGCACTTTTATGCCCGATTTTATCTTGCACATGACCAAAAGCTAAAGCGCTTATTGCTGCTGCAATATTCACTATAAATATCAGCATCATGGTCTGTTGCATGCTAAAGCCCATCACTTGAGTGGCATAGACCGAAGATAAGATAATAACCACAGCAATGCCCGCGTGATACCATGCCCCGCATAGCAATAATTTAAACAAGTTGGGGTGATCACGCCTACACTGCGTTAAGCTTAACCATACTTGGCTCAACATAAACGACGATGAAGGCAAATGGCTAGTATTACGCCGACGTTGACGCAAAAACACCAAGGCAGGTAACGCCATAACAAGAAAAACAACCGCAGTTAAAATCATTACCCATGGCACAGAGTATTCTGGTCCAAGCCCTTGATGATCAAAAAATGCCACGATGGCAATAGCTAAGCTAAGTGTTAATAAGCCGCCCAAATAGCCAAACCCCCACCCCCAGCCTGAAACACGCCCTAGCGCCTCACGCTTTGCTATTTCGGGCAAAAAAGAAGCGATTAAGGCTTCACCCAAACCATAGCCATAATTTGAAAGCAGCAAAAACACAACAGCCCACACTACATAACCCGGGCCAGAAAAAGCCAAACAAGCTGTGGTCACTACACATAACAAGGTACTAAAAAACAACATCCATTTTTTACTGCCTTGGCGATCAGCACGAGCGCCCATGGCTGGCAAACTGAGCATTAACAGCAAATACGATACCGACAACGTTAAAGTTAAAAGCAAGGTAGCCCATTCGTATTCCTGTGCAACCACCCCCACAAAATACGCACTAAATACAGTGGTAATCACTACGGTGGTATAGCCAGAGTTTGCAAAATCATACATAGCCCAGGCATATAATTCTCTGGGCTTTACCTCGGGTTGCAAGACACCTTTTGTTTCCATTTTCTGCTCTTTATTTTTCACTAATTAGGCCATATAACCCGAAATTAACCGATTAACTGCGTTTTTTTACACAAAATATGTCTAGTTAGGGCATTTACGGTTTACCTAACTCTTTTGCTTAGGTAAACTGCTACGTTGGTATTGTTCAATTTGCCAGAAGTTGACTTTTTTATCGTTTTGTAACGATACAACGTTCTGATTTGTCCCACCAACAAAGCAAGCCATAACAGTCAATAATTTTATGTCATCACTACTCCGCCTCCTTAGCCCTGTTCGCTTCGGTTTAGTTCTCGCTGTGTTAGTATTAACCGGTTGCGCTACCACCCAAGGGCCAGATTCCGCCGAAGCCGAAGCACTACTTGCCCAGCTCAATAAAGAATACCACTACGACACACAGGCCGACCCGCTAGGTGCTTATTTAGCTAATCGCGGCCGCTCAGATGTTATCACCACCTACAGCAAACCACAGGACACCCCACAAAATTCGCAGCATCATTTTGCAAACGCTGCACTAGATTTTCTAGGGGTAAAGTACCGGTTTGGTGGCACCGCCCCATCCAACGGCTTTGATTGTAGCGGCTTAGTTAACTACGTTGCAGAAAAATCATTGGGTTTAAAACTGCCTCGTACCTCGGCCGAGATGGCTCGTCTAGGTAAAAACATCAACAAGCAAAGCCTTCAAAAAGGCGATTTAGTCTTTTTTAATACCAGTGGCAAACGGTATTCGCATGTTGGTATCTATCTAGGTGATAACAAATTTGTTCATGCGCCACGCACAGGTGCTGTGGTCCGTGTCGAGGACATGACTATTGCCTATTGGCAAAAACGCTATAACGGGGCACGTCGCTTATCAAGCGCAAGCACCAATAACTAGTCTTAATACCCATTAAAAAAGCAGCCTAAATTAGGCTGCTTTTTTTGTATTCAAACTAACTTTAATGCAATTGTTTATAGGGGCAATTTTCGCAAAAGCCTTCTTGTTGTAACGCAGCTTTAACGCTACACACCGAGCGTCTACAAGCCACCACCTTTACGCCTGAACGCTGCGCCGCTGCACGAAACGTCTTCATCACATTATGACCCAAGAAATCTGTTAATAAAATCAACAGTTCCGTGCCGGAAGGCAAAGCTAAGGTCTTTTTTTGATGCGAAGGATCGCGACCGCTAATGTGTTGCTTGATCTTAATATTATGCGTCTGAAGCAAGGCTGGAATGTTTCCCAACCGATCAGCCCCGACAATAACAGCACTTACACGTTGTGACATAACCAGTCTCCACTAAATGAGTTTATGACAAATGATAATCATTCTCATTTAGATTGTCAATCAGGTGTTTATTTAAAAAAAAGCTAACTATGTATTAGTTAGCTTTGTGGGGTAAAGGTCCAGAAAAATACAGAGTGGATTACTCGGTGGGTTCAAGAGCGGCTTCTACTACATCACGTTCTAACTCTGGATTCAGCATTTCAAGCAGCACATACAAGTAGTCACGCATAAAAGCGCCCTCTTTAACAGCTAAACGTGTTTGGTGTGTGCCAAATAAATGCCCTGCAGGAAGCCCAACTAAACCTTTATCACGACGTGGATCAAAGGCCATACCAGCGATAATTCCAATACCTAAACCCACATCCACATAGGTTTTAATTACATCAGCGTCTAAAGCCGCCAATACAATATCGGGCTCCACAGCGGCTTGCTCAAAGGCCTCGTCGATAGCGGTACGGCCTGAAAAAGCATGGTCATATGTGACAATTGGGTATTTAGCTAGCTCTTGTAGACTAAGTGCTTCGGCATGGTTCGAAGGCAAGTCGGCTAGCGGATGATCTGGCCGCACCACCACCGTATGTTGCCAAGAGTAAACCGGCAAGGTAATTAACCCAGGTGTATTGGATAAGGTTTCTGTTGCTATGGCTAAGTCTGCCTGTTCGTGCAATACCATTTGTGCCAACGCAGGCGGGCTGCCCTCGGCCAATGACATATGCACTTTAGGAAAGCGTGCTCTAAAGCTAGGAATCACTTTAGGCAGCAGATAACGCGCTTGAGCATGGGTGCAACCAATGACCAAAGCCCCCTCGTCATGCCGTGCAAAATCATCACTAACACGACGCAAATTATCCACTTCACGCATAATGCGATCTATTACTTCTGCTACAGCCTCACCAGGACGAGTCAACCCCTTTAGGCGTTTACCGTGACGCTCGAAAATTTTAATTCCTAGCTCGTCTTCTAATTCAATAATCGCTTTAGACACACCAGGTTGTGATGTATAAAGAGCGCGAGCAGCGTCGGTGAGATTATAATTTTGGCGTATGGTTTCACGCACAAATCGAAATTGCTGTAAATTCATATAAGTAGCCCCCGTAGTTATAACCTCATTATATTGAATATAGACAGAAGCTATAATGACTATTAGCTATAAACTTAACAGCGAAAGAGGTATTAAGTTGCTTGCTTTTTCGGTGCTTTTAATCGTAATCGTTGCCAAAATAAATACGCCATTAACAAGGCAAACACAGCATGTACAGCCCACACCCCTACACCGAAAGCTAAGGCCCCACTAGCAATCCACCCTCGCGATAAATTAATTAAATTCATATAGAGCAAACCTATTAATCCTGCCAACATAATGTCACCGGATTTACCCAAACGAGGATTAACCGCACCTAAAGGAATAGCAAGTAAACATAAATTAATTACTGCTAAGGGTAAGGCCAAGCGCCACATGATTTGCGCCCACGATTTTTCTGTTTGATCTGCTATTAATTGCTGCGTAGGCCTGCCTTTAATTTGTTGCTCTGCTTTGGCCCGTATGGACTCTGGACTGCTTTGGTCGTCTTTGCTTTCCAAACGCACCCCATAGCGCTCAAAATTAACTAAACGCAGCTGAGTTTGGCCCGGCATAATGTCGTAGCGCTGCCCTTCATTCAGTACTAAAAATCGATCACCATTTTCTGCGGTTTCCACATGAGCGCTGTCTGCACTGATGACATTAATCCAGCCCTCATCATCTAAAACCCGTGCCACAACCTGACCCAGCTCATCTTGGGGACGCTCTGGAGACTCTGTAAAAAACACACGGCTGCCATTTTCTGTTTCTATAAACTGGCCCACGGTGACCTTGCTTAAATCAGAGCGTAATTCGTAACGTTGCCTATATTCAGACATTTGTCTATAAGCCCATGGAGCCGCATAAAAGGTAACCAAACCAATAAAAATAGCCATGGGTACGGCGCAGCGCAAAATAGGATTAATCCAATCTTTTAATGACAAACCACTGGTGAACCACACCACCATCTCAGACTCTCTGAAGCTGCGTGTAACGGTACTGAGCACAGCAATAAATAATGAGACTGTAAGAATCACAGGTAAAGCGGTAATGCTAGAGAAAACCGCCAAACTTAATACAACCTCTGCACCGATATTGCCTCCTGCTGCCTCGCCTAATAAGCGCACTAAGAGCACACTGACCCACACAATCAGCAAAGTCGACAACACAACCCCTACATGACTGAGAATTTCTGCGATAACAGCTCGTTTAAATAAAGACATATGAGACAATAGAGTAATAACAGTGGCAAAAAGCCAGTTTTTAAAGGAACGATTATGGAATTTAGCACACAAACTTCAACTGATTTAGCTCAAATTAACACAGAAGCCTTGGCCGTCGGTGTATTTAAAAACCAAGTACTTAGCCCCGCCGCCGAACAAATTGATCAAGCCAGTGGTGGTGCTATTCGTTCAGTGCTCGAGTCTGAATTCAAAGCCGATGCTAAAAGCTCTTTGGTATTGCGCCATCTTAACGGAGTAGCTGCTAAACGCGTAGTCATTATTGGTTTGGGTGAAAAAGACAAATACAACGCCAAAGCCCATGCCGCAGCTGAAGCTACCTTTGCACACTATGCCAAGGGCGCTTCTATTACCGAGGTCGTCAGCACCCTAGCTAGCATTGATACTGCAGACAGCAGCATTGCAGATCGTAGCCGAGCTGCTGCTCAGGCTCTGGGCTATGCGAATTACAAATACGATGCAACGCTTAGCCAAAAAGAAAAGGCTACGGCTATTCAACGCGCAGCCATTTGGTCTGCACCCACTCTAGCCGCCGAAGTAGAAACCGGTTTCAAACAGGGTAAAGCTATTGCTGATGGGGTTAATTTTACCCGTTTATTGGCCGACTTACCGCCTAACGTATGTACTCCTACCTACCTAGCCCAAGAAGCCAAGAAACTAGACGAGCAATTCGACTCTCTTAAAGTCGAGGTTCTCGAACGCAAGCAAATTGAAGCATTAAAAATGGGATCTTTCCTTTCTGTAGCCAAAGGCTCAGATGAACCCCCTGTATTTATTGTTATCAAACACACCCCAAGCACAGCATCCGACGAGGCCCCTCTTGTTTTAGTAGGCAAAGGGTTAACCTTTGATGCGGGTGGTATTTCATTAAAACCCGCTGCAAACATGGATGAAATGAAATACGACATGGGCGGAGCAGCCAGTGTTTTTGGTGCTATGCGTGCTGTAGCTGAACTGGGTTTAAACCGTGAAATTATTGGTATTGTGGCAGCATGCGAAAACTTGCCAAGTGGGCGCGCCAACAAACCCGGCGACGTTGTCACCTCTATGGCAGGTAAAACCATTGAAATTCTCAATACAGACGCCGAAGGCCGTTTAGTATTATGCGATGCCTTAACTTATGCTGAGCGCTTCAAGCCTGCAGCAGTGATCAACATTGCTACGCTCACAGGGGCATGTATCGTAGCATTGGGCGATATTAATAGCGGCCTATTCAGCAATAACGATGACTTAGCCGAGCAAATCAAAGAAGCCAGCCAACAGACCAACGACGGCGTCTGGCAGCTACCTATTACTGATGAATACCAAGCCAAGCTAAAATCCAACTTTGCTGATATAGCCAACATTGGCACACCAGGTGCTGGTTCTATTACTGCAGCTTGCTTTTTGGCACGTTTTACAGAAAGCTACCCATGGGCGCATCTAGACGTAGCGGGTACCGCTTGGTCCAGTGGTGCCAACAAAGGTGCAACCGGACGCCCCGTACCTTTATTAGTCCAATACTTAATTAATCAAACCGCATAATATGACAACTCGCGTCGATTTTGCTTTCGGCGCGCCCCATCGTTTACGCACCGCCTGCCAGGTAGTGCGTAAACACTATTTAGCCGGGCGCAAATTAATTATTTACCACTCTGATAAACGCGCTCTTGCTCGGTTCGACCGATTATTGTGGGGGTTTGAACCCGATGCGTTTATACCTCATGTTAGTGTTCAGCACCCATTAGCGGCACAAACCCCTATTTTGCTAACGGATACCGCTCCACAACCCTTAACGGTCAACCCTGCCGAACCTATCTGGTTATTAAATCTCGACAATCAATGTCCCTCTACCGCTGCACAGTTTCAGCGCATACTAGAAATAGTATCCGATCAAGAGCAAGACAAACAAAGTGCTCGTCAGCGTTGGCGACAATATCAACAATGGCAGTTCGATGTACGAGCGCATCAATTACCGTCCCGTTAAAGCACGTATTATGCTTGATCATTCAGCTAATTGTCAGCTATGCTTATTTTATTCAATTATGCTGTTAAGGAAATGTTATGAATCAATATCGTCCTGATATGCCCTCCCAGTACGGAGGCGCAACCAACGTTGTCATGCGCAACCGCGTGCTACGTAATACCTATTTGCTATTAGCAGTCTCCATGATCCCTACCGTGTTGGGGGCTTGGCTTGGCTTAGCCACTGGTCTTACCTATGCTCTGGGCTCCAGCCCTGGAATGAGCGCGATTGTATTTTTAGTGGGTGCCTTTGGCATGATGTATCTCATTGAGCGCAATAAAAACAGCTCTGTGGGCGTAGCTTTGCTATTAGCCTTCACCTTTTTTATGGGCATTATGCTTTCACGCCTAGTTGGCTTCGTCATGGGCATGAGTAATGGTACTCAATTAATTATGTTCGCCTTTGGCGGCACCGCTGCAGTATTTGGAGTTATGGCCAGCATTGCCAGCACCAGCAAACGCGATTTCAGCGGTATGCAAAAATTCCTTTTCATTGGTGCTGTTATTCTTATTTTAGCTGCACTAGCGAATATCTTTTTACAAATGCCAGCCTTAATGCTTACCATTTCGGTCATGGCTATTGCCATTTTTTCTGCGTTTTTATTAGTAGATTTACAACGTATTATTAATGGCGGTGAAACCAACTATATCAGCGCGACCTTATCGGTTTACCTCAGCCTCTATAATATCTTTAGCAACCTCTTAGCTCTATTTGGTATTTTAGGTGGTGACCGCGAATAAACGCCTTATTCACCATAAAAAAAACGCCTCGTAACTGCGAGGCGTTTTTTATTACACATTAGCTTTTTAATACCAAGCGCCCACAACGCCAGTCTTTATACAGTTGCCAAACAATTTCACTTACTACTATGCCTACTGCAATCCAGATAGGAATATAGGTCCACCACTCACCTGGTTGAATAGGCTCACCAATCAATAAAAACGCCACCCAAAATAAAAGTATGGGTTCCACATAACCCAGTAATCCAAATAAACCCAAAGGCAATAAGCGACTTGAGCTTAAATAAAAGGCCAATGCGATAGAGCTTAACAAACCAAACAAAGGCACTTGCCAAAAAAAATGTGGTGTATTTAAAAATGTTTGTTTAAGACTTACTTCCTGACTAAACAATACATACAAGGTAGGCACAAACAAAAAGCTAAAATCAAACCACAACCCTGTTAAAGCACCCAATCGCAAATGACGACGCAACATAAAATAAGGCGGATACCCAAACGCGACTAAAGCAGTCGCCCAAGAAAACGAATAATTACGCCCAAACTCATGCAACACCCCCAATACCGCAAAGCCCACAGCTATTTTCTGCAGTCGACTCAGTTTTTCTTTATAAACCACTCGTCCTGCTACCACCATGGTCAATGGTAAAAGAAAATAGCCTAATGACACATCCAGCGCTTTATTATGTACGGGTGCCCAAACAAATAACCACATTTGAATGCCAAACAATAAAGCACACAGCAACATAAAAAGAAAAAAACGCAACTCATTAATTAAACGTAATCCAACTTGTTTAATTTCATCCCAGGCACGCAGCTGTGTAATTAACAATGCTAAAGCGGGAATGCCCAATACAATGCGCCAAGCAAACAGTTCAGTACCAGTCATGGGCTGCAAGAGTGTTGCGTAATAATAAATTACCGCAAATAAAAAAGAGGCACCGACCGATAAGGCAATACCTTGCTTCATAAGGACTCCAACAGGGAAATTCAAAGCCTAGCTGTAGGCATAGATAACTAAGCGCAAAGACTAGCTAAATCAAATAATCGCTCGCGCTTTAATAGTGCTTCGGTTGATAGTAGCGCTTTGTCGGGCGCACATACTGCAACAGGGAGTTGCTGCAACAAAAGACGTAGGTGAGTTTGTGCCTGAGGCCAAAGTGCACAGAAAAAACGATCAGGGGCCCAACGCGTAATCCCTAAGCGCTTTAGTTCACTGCGATTAAAGTCTTTGCTGTTCTTAGTCAAGATACTGACAGGTTGACCCGCAAAATTAGCCTGAGCCGCTCGGGCTGCCGCAATCACATGCCAGTCTTTAGGGTCACTATATTTTAGCCCATCTTGAAAACCAGACACGATGCCTTGATTTGCACGCGGGAATTGGTGCTCCCATTGTTCCCAGTCTTGCTCTAGTGCAGAGCGCTCGACCTGCCATAACCGCGATGCGTTACGCAACCATTCCTCACGAATGTGAGGGCTCCATACAGGCTGAAAATACCCTGCTTGGGCTAAACCTAAACTTAAAAAGCGCAGTACATTAGAAATAAGAATACAAGTATCCAGTACTACCACTTGGGTGTTGGTTTTAGTTTCGACCATAGTGCTGGAGCTCCATTAACACAGCGCGCGTGCGCAAAGGCCGCCCCAAAAGGTAATCAATGCGTTCGCGCAAGCGCTGGCGTAATCCTACCTCGTTGTCTAACTCCAAAAAGTCAGGCATTGGCTCATCCATACCATAACCCGTTTCTTGTAATAAAAACCACTCAAACTCCCTTAGAATAGGGGCGGTGGCAGTGCCGCTAGCAGCCAAACGCTGTAACGCATTTTTATACTGGTCAAATAGCGCTGGATGTGGGTCTTCACGCGGTAACAAACGCATAATTAATTCATTCATATACCAAGCAGGCATTAAGTTACGTCCACTTAGCGGGTGTAACCCCATGATTTCTGCTTTGGTTAGCGTTTTTACTTCGTTAGCACCGCTCCATGACAGCAACAATGGCTGAAAATTAAGCAAGACCGGTTTTAATGCAGAATACGGACGTTTTGCGCCTTTAGCCACTAATGCCACTATGCCATGATCGCGGCTAAACATTTGAGTGATTAACGAGGTTTCTTTCCAGGCAACCGCATGTAATAAATAGGCCGGAGCCTCTGCCACACGTTGGCGTTTACTCATGCCCTAGTTCACGTAGCGTTGACTCACGCTCGGTCCAGCCACGACGCACTTTTACATACACATCTAAAAACACGGGCTTTTCAAGCAGATTTTGAATGTCTTGCCGTGCCTCAGTGGCTATGCGCTTCATATGAGTGCCATTGGCCCCTAATAAGATCGGGCGATGCCCTTCGCGCTCTACCAAAATACATGCCGCAATACGCGCCCCGGACTCATTTTCATCCCATTGCTCGATCATGACAGCACAGCCATATGGCAATTCGTCTCCGACCAAACGAAAAACTTTTTCGCGAAGAATTTCTGCAGCAATAAAACGCATGGAGCGATCTGTGAGCGTGTCCTCATCAAACATAGGCTCATTCACAGGTAAAAAGCGCGCAATTTCATCTAAGAGAGTATCTAGCTGCACACCGCGCTCTGCACTGATAGGAATTACCGCAGCATAATCAAACTGAGCACTAACCTGTGCAATATAAGGCAGCAAGTCGGTTTTATTTTTAATTAAATCGACTTTATTTATGACTAAGATGACCTTGGCGTCTTTAGGTAACAAAGGAATTAATTGTTCATCACCCGCATTCCACTTCCCCGCTTCCACCACATGAAGCACCACATCCACATCGGTTAAAGACTGAGTTACTACACGATTCATCATGCGGTTCATCAACCCACCGTGACGCGTTTGAAAGCCCGGTGTATCCACAAACACAAACTGCTCGTTGTCACGTGTTAAGACACTATGGATGCGATGCCGCGTGGTCTGCGCTTTACGCGACACAATAGAAATTTTTGCCCCGACTAACGCATTAGTAAGTGTGGACTTTCCCACGTTTGGGCGTCCTACTACCGTAACAAAACCACATTTAAATTCAGGTGTACTCATAACTGTATCAATTTTTTAGGCAGGACGATGACGACGCGCGGAACGCGGGCTTTTGGCTGGCTCTATAGCTTGGACTTGATCAATAGCCTGCAAGGCAGCGGCTTGTTCTGCTGCACGTCGGCTGCTGCCACTGGCCTGAACAACAATATCTAAGCGGTCTATACGGCACTCTACATCAAAGATTTGACTATGCGCGGCACCATGGGTGGCGATAACTAAATACACAGGCAGCTCCATGCGACGACCTTGTAGCATTTCTTGGAGTAGGGTTTTAGGGTCTTTGCCCAATGTTTTAGGGTCCACGGTTAACAAAATGGGCTCGTATTGACGCCCCACCACATAGGCAGCGGCATCAAAACCACCATCTAAATACACCGCACCAAAGATGGCCTCAAGAGCATCTGACAAAATCGAAGGGCGTCTAAAACCACCGCTTTTTAGCTCGCCCTCGCCCAAGCGCAAATAATCCGCCAAAGCTAATTTTTGTGCAATATCGGCCAAGGTGGACTGTTTGACCAAATTAGCACGTAGACGTGACAAATCACCCTCGTCAATGCGATCAAACTGGTTGTAGAGCAACGAGGCCACCACAAAATTCAGCACCGAATCGCCCAAAAACTCGAGGCGTTCGTTATGCTTGGCGTTGTGGCTGCGATGAGTCACAGCTTGTTCTAACAACTCGGGCTGTTTGAACTGATAATCAATCGCATCCTGTAAGCGAGAAAGCCGTGCTAGCATTAGTGGAATCGTCCTATTCGACTGGGTTCGCTAAAATTCATCCAAATAAAAAATGCGCGACCCACTACATTTTCATCTGGTACAAAACCCCAATAACGGCTATCTAAGCTGTTATCACGGTTGTCCCCCATCACAAAATACTGTCCTTCAGGCACTACACACTCTATGGCCTGACGTCCGTAAGTGCAATTGTCATAATACGGGAACCGTACTATAGGCATGTAGTCTTGGTTAGGCTGTTTATTAAGCAAGATATGGTGCGAGGTTTCACCTAACAACTCGGCATACTCAGTCGTATAGCCAGCACGATCGGGCTCAAAGTACTGTCCTACCGAGCTGTTTTCTACGGGACTGTCATTAATGTAGAGTTGCTTGTTTTCATAACGCACGGTATCGCCCGGCACGCCCACCACGCGCTTAATATAATCAATACTGGGGTCAACCGGATACCTAAACACCAATACATCACCCGCTTTAGGTGTACCTAGTGGGATAACTTTTTTATTTACGACGGGCAGCCGTACACCATATTGGAATTTATTTACCAAAATAAAATCTCCATTTTGCAATGTGGGCAACATGGAGCCAGACGGTATACGAAATGGTTCAAATATGAACGAACGTAATACAAACACAAAAAGAATAACGGGAAAGAAACTGACCCCGTACTCAACCCACCAAGCCATACGAGCGGCTTTTGTACGGGCTTCCTCGCGTAACTCTTGCTGTTGCTCTGCACTAAGGCCGGGCACAAAAGGCACACTGGCTGCAGCCTCTTCAACACGCTGTTTGCGTTTGGCCGCTAGAGAGTACTTGTCCCAAAACCAAACGACCCCAGTAATCACCAACAAAATAAATAATATAAGCGAGAAATCCCAACGCATAGATAACACCGTTTCTTATTTGTCTTCGACTTGTAAAATGGCAAGGAACGCCTCTTGAGGGATCTCTACGTTCCCTACTTGTTTCATGCGTTTTTTACCTTCTTTTTGCTTCTCGATCAGTTTTTTCTTGCGAGAAATATCACCACCGTAACATTTCGCTAGCACGTTCTTGCGCAAGGCTTTAACGTTTTCCCGTGCAATTACCTCGGCACCAATGGCTGCTTGAATGGCAATATCAAACATTTGACGTGGAATAATACCGCGCATCTTGGAGACCACTTCACGCCCTCGGTAACGTGCGTTCAAGCGATGCACAATCATGGATAAAGCATCGACTCGGTCACCGTTAATTAAGAGGTCAACTTTTACCACCTCTGCGGAGCGATACTCTTTGAACTCGTAATCCATGGAAGCATAGCCGCGGGAAACCGACTTTAGCCGATCAAAGAAATCTAGCACAATTTCAGCTAACGGAATTTCATACACTAGGCTAACCTGACGCCCTAAGTACGTCATATTTAATTGCACCCCACGCTTTTGATTACACAGCGTCATCACAGGACCAACATAGTCCTGAGGCATTAATAAGGTGACTTCAACTATAGGCTCACGAATTTCAGCAATTTGACCGACCTCGGGCATGCGTGATGGGCTATCAATCATGAGCACTTCACCGTCGTTGCGATGAACCTCGTAAACCACTGACGGTGCAGTGGTAATGATATCCATATCGAACTCTCGCTCTAGGCGCTCTTGCACGATCTCTAGGTGCAGCAAACCCAAAAAGCCGCATCTAAAGCCAAACCCTAGGGCTTGTGAGACCTCGGGTTCAAACATCAGCGACGCATCGTTCAGTTTTAGTTTTTCTAACGAGTCTCGTAATTGGTCGTACTCACTGCTTTCTACCGGATACACACCAGCGAAAACCTGCGGCTTAACCTCTTTAAAACCAGGTAACGGTGAAGGAGCAGCTTTGTTACCACTATGAGTAATGGTATCACCAACTTTGGCTTGCTCTAGCTCTTTGATACCAGTTACTACAAAGCCAACCTCTCCGGCTGATAACTGGTCGACCGGAGTGGCTTTTGGTGTGAAAGTGCCAATTTGCTCACAAATGTGATTGGAGCCGTTAGCCATGAGTTGAATTTTATCACGGTGCTTCATAACGCCATTCACGATACGCACCAGCATCACTACCCCTACATAGTTATCAAACCATGAGTCAATGATTAGGGCTTGTAAGGGGCCGTCGGGGTCGCCTTCAGGAGCAGGGATATGAGCCACAATGGCTTCAAGAATATCATCAATGCCTTGACCTGTTTTAGCACTGGCCTCAATAGCCTCGGAGGCATCAATGCCGATGACGTCTTCGATTTCCTGACGCGCAGCATCAGGGTCTGCGGAAGGTAAATCAATTTTATTTAAAACAGGAATGACCTCTAGGTCTTGCTCTAGGGCGGTATAACACGTGGCAACGGTTTGCGCCTCTACGCCTTGAGATGCGTCCACTACTAACAACGCGCCCTCGCAAGCTTGTAGCGAACGGCTGACCTCGTAAGAAAAGTCAACGTGCCCTGGAGTATCGATTAAATTTAAGCGGTAGGTATTACCGTCTTTGGCTTGATAGCTGAGGGCTGCGGTTTGGGCTTTAATAGTAATGCCACGTTCTCGTTCGATATCCATCGAATCCAGAACCTGTGTCGACATTTCACGGTCTTCGAGTCCTCCACAGCGTTGAATTAGACGATCGGCCAAGGTAGATTTACCGTGGTCAATATGAGCAATAATAGAAAAGTTGCGGATAAGATCCATAGACCTAAATAAAAAAACACCTGTTAATCGGACTCTGTACATACGACAGAAAAGGGGCGCTCAGGGCGCCCCTGTTGATTGCTATTTTAGCCTTTTATTACGTGAATTATTTAGTGTTTGGTTTTACTACAACCCACTGGGCATTATTTCCACGTACAACTAATAGCGCTACATTTTCATTAGCAGATAATGATTTTACTATGCGCTCGTAATTACCGACATCTAAATCGTCATGGTTATTGATTTGCACAATAATATCGCCTTCGGCAATACCGGCTGCACTAGCAGGAGCCGCAGCTTGTTTAACCTTTACCCCACCACTGATACCTAAGCGCTGTTGTTCATTAGCCGCTAAGGCTTCAATTTGTAAACCTAAGCGGTCAACCGATACCGTGGCTTCGGGTTTTTCTGCGACGGCTGTGCCAGTAGTGAGCTCGCCCACTTCGGCTTTGACTGTATGGGTTTTACCTTTGCGCCATACTTGTACATCGACTTGAGTGCCTGGTTGGACAGAGCCTACGATACGAGGAAGATCGCTCATTTGTTTGATCTCTTTGTCACCAAAGCGCAAGATCACATCGCCATTACGTATACCCGCTTTTGCTGCAGGACCGTTTTCCTCGACATTACTGACCAAAGCCCCTTTGCTGTCTTTTAGACCTAGAGCTTTAGCGACCTCTTCGCTAACATCGGTAATTTGCACCCCTATTCTACCGCGAGTCACTCGACCGTGGGTTTTTAACTGCTCAACTACGTTCATGGCCTCGTCAATAGGAATGGCTAACGAGATACCCATGAAACCACCACTACGTGAAATAATTTGGGAGTTCACCCCAACCACTTCACCAGATAGGTTAAGTAAGGGACCACCTGAATTACCTGGGTTAACGGCTACGTCGGTTTGAATAAATGGTAAATAATCGCCTGTATCACGATTAATAGCACTAACAATTCCAACAGTCACAGTGGAGTCCAAACCAAAAGGTGAACCAATTGCCATGACCCACTGCCCTTTTTTCAAAGCACTAGGGCTACCAATTTTCAAGGGCGGTAAATCATCGGCCTCTACTTTAATCAAGGCCACATCTGTGCGCTCATCAGCACCAATCACCTTGGCTTTGTATTCTTTGCCATCAACTAACGTGACGAAAATATCTTTGGCGTCAGCAATAACATGGTTATTCGTTAAGATATAACCATCTTTAGAAATGATAAAACCTGAGCCTACACCGCGTGGCACCACACGTTCTTCTTGTGGAGCTGAGTTACCACCATGCGGGCTAGCGCCAGGGCCATGTGGCATTACATCTGGACCAAAAAACCACCTAAACAAATCGTATGGGTCGTTGCCACCACCACGTACAGGACGTACAGGGATGGATTCTGTAGTGCGAATATTCACTACAGATTTTTCTGTTTGCTCAACAATTTGAGAAAAATCTGGCAGCACCACAGCAGGCGAAGACGTTTGTGCCTGCACAGGGCTTGTGCTGACACCAAGACTTAGTGCGGCGACCAAGCAGGCGCTACCTAAAGCATGATAAAGACGAGTGGTGCGAATTTGCATTGTATGCACTCCGAAGGATGTATTTATTTAACTACAGGAACAAACTCCGTCCCATTACCCACATAGTGCAAAGTAGTCAGAGGGACTTCACCTGTTGCCGTTAACCAGTAATCACCTATGCGTTTGCGAAATAAGTGAATACTACCTTTTTTAGAGCCAGGGTCGGCTTTAAGACGTTGGCTATAACTATCAACCGGCTCAATAAATACTGAAATAGAAGCCAAACCATCAGATAAAACAAGCTGTGCTACTTGACGCTCGCTACGCATAAAACGGGATATCTGTGAAACCGGCACAAAGCCAGCCGGATAAGGAATACGCCAGCCTGTAGCGGCTAAATCCACGTCTTCCCTATTGGCCGCAATAACGCGCCATTCATTGTACTTCCAGCTAGAGTCAAGGGCCTGAGCAGCTGCCCCACCCACAGTCAAACTAGCAAAAGCCGTTTGATTGACCACAGCGGGCTCGGATCGCATAGCTATGGTTTGTGTTTGCAATAGCAAATTATGTTCAGTATCAACACATAGATGGTAGCCATAGCGCCACTCATCAAGGGGGGTCAATGTATATTCTTGACATTCTCGACCCCCTACACGCTTTTTACCTTGGGTCTGCATTTGATAAAACTGATCGATTTTATCGGTAGCCCCGGTAAGCAATGCGGGGAAACGATCGTTTCGGGACTGTTCTAGGATAATGATCTGACGTTCGGGAATTAAGCACTGGGTGACGTCGTTAATACGCAAATATTCACGCTCGGGGCCATCTAAGCTTTCTAGGCGCTCACGCTCGCCTTTACCGTCTATTACATGCACCAAGCGCATAGTCTGTACGCCTGCACTATTGCTGTAACTAAATACGCCCGAGTAATCTAGCTCTCGAGCTGCCTGCTGCACCTGCTGCAACAAGGTATTTAGATCGGCAGGAGCGGCTTGCAACGCAGAAGCACACACCAACGTAGCCCCTAAAGCAAATCGTAATAGATGAGCTGAAAAGCGCTTCATTTAATTACCCACATAAGAAACATAACTAGCTGGAGCTAAGCCCGTCATCGCATGATGCGCATCAATATAATCGCCCCACATATCATCGGCACTGGCTAATACGGGTGCCTCGTCTGTAGTGGATTGGGGTTGGACCATTAGAAACGTTAGAAACACAGCAGCCCCAACCACAGCTAACGACATGGACCAACGACGCCACACAGGAGCCTTAATCGCATTAGGCGCAAATACAATGGGCTCTTCATCTATGGCCTTAGAGACGCGCGCATAAAATAACTCGGAAGGTTCAATGGCAAGCTCTTCGCTACGCAACACATCCCCAATGAGATTATAGTTATCCCAAAGCTGACGCCCATAAGGGCTATTAAGTTGTTCAGCGTCAATAGACTGCTCGCTATCTACCCAGAGCGAAATGGATTCCTCTAGGCTTAGATCGAGACTTTGGTCGAGATATTCCTGTTTTTTGGCTTGCATAGTGTAATTCCTTAGCTGCTTTCTCGTACTTTACGTAATTGCTCGGTAATGGCTTCTCGAGCTCGAAAAATACGGGATCTAACCGTGCCGATAGGGCAGTCCATAGTTTGAGCAATTTCCTCGTAACTTAGACCTTCAATTTCGCGCAAAACAATGGCTGTGCGCAGCTCTGGAGCCAGCTGATTAATGGCCGCGTTAACGGTATCTGCTACCTGTCGGCTTACCAACATGGACTCCGGTGTATTGATATCAGTTAGAGTGTCAAGTGAACTAAAAGTTTCACCTTCCTCATTTTCAAACTCGTGAACCTGAAGTGGACGCCTACCACTAGCAGCTTGCCAGTTTCGCGCAGAGTTGATAGCAATGCGATAGAGCCATGTATAAAAATTACTATCACCACGGAACTGTGGTAGGGCCCTATAAGCTTTAATAAACGTTTCTTGGGCCACGTCCTCGACCTCGGCCGGATCCGAAATCATCCGCGTCAACAAACGCATAATACGACGTTGATATTTAATAACAAGCAGGTCAAAAGCACGTTTATCGCCCTGTTGAACCTGACGCACTAGCTCTTTATCTACATCATGACTCATACCATGCTCTCTGCAGAGGGGTCACTGTGCTGGAGTTGATAACGCAATACGTGAATATGTAAATATCTCCATGCGGTTACTGACTGAGCGCTACGCCAAAAAACCACCACCTGCGCACGCTGAGGTTGAGCGTTATGGTGAAGGCGTAAACAAACAGCCCAAGCGCTCTGCCATACATGTGTAATATGCACTGGCTGAGGATGAGGGTAAGTGAAATAAAACTGACTTTGGTGGGTACAGCTTAGGTAATGAATAGGCTGCGTTAGGCTTTGATAGAGATAAGCCACTATAGCTGTAAAGCTGATGCCTAAGTATACGACAAGAGAAAGGTGCCACTGTTGACTAAGCAGGCCCAGCACGCCTAAAACCAAAACAAGAAACAACAAACCCAACATTCGAACACGTAAAGGAATACGTGTAGTGAAGTGTTGGGTTCGGGGAACCATGGTTAGGCCAAACGACGCACCACCATGGTGCCATTTGTGCCACCAAAACCAAAAGAGTTAGATACAGCGACATCAATTTTGGTTTCTCGCGCTTGATTAGCACAATAATCCAGATCGCATTCAGGATCTTGATTAAAGATATTAATTGTAGGTGGCGAGACTTGATTGTAGAGCGCAAGGGTAGTGAAAACAGCTTCAATACCACCTGCCGCACCTAGCAAGTGTCCAGTCATGGATTTCGTTGAGTTCACAATTACATTTTTTGCGTGCTCTCCGAGTGCTAGTTTGATGGCTACGGTTTCATTAATATCACCTAGTGGTGTAGATGTACCGTGTGCATTAATGTAGTCAATTTCCTCTACATTAATTTTTCCATTGCGTAGGGCATTTAACATACCACGACGCGGCCCATCACTATCAGGCGTAGTAATGTGATGAGCATCTGAGCTCATGCCATAACCAACGAACTCGCCATAAATACGAGCACCACGCTTTTTAGCATGTTCGTATTCTTCGAGTACTAAAACCCCTGCCCCTTCGCCCAAGACAAAACCGTCTCGGTCGGTATCCCAAGGGCGTGAGGCCGTTTCGGGATCGTCGTTGCGGGTAGAGAGTGCACGCATTGCTGCAAAACCACCAATCCCTAAGGGAGATACCGTGGCCTCGGCACCACCAGCTACCATAACATCAGCATCGCCATACTCGATCAGACGAGCAGCATCACCAATAGAATGTAAACCAGTTGTACAGGCCGACACCACAGCATAACTTGGCCCTTTAAGGCCCAGTAAAATAGATAACTGGCCCGAAACCAAATTGACTAAAGAGCCGGGCACAAAAAACGGGGAAATACGGCGCGGGCCGCGTTCGAGGTAGTCGGATTGTGTGGCCTCGATGCGAGGTAAACCGCCAATCCCCGAACCAACAATAACACCGATACGATCGGCATTGTCTTCGGTGACCTCTAGGCCAGCGTCTTGCCACGCCTGTACACCAGCAGCCACACCATAATGGATAAAAGTATCCATGGTTTTGGCTTCTTTAGCTGTAATGTATTGCGTGACATCAAAATCTTTAACCTCACCCGCAATCTGGGCTGTGAGAGCTGAGGGATCAAAGCGTGTAATACGCCCAATACCTGAACGCCCATTAACGATGTTATCCCAAGCGGTTGGTATGTCATTACCGACTGGAGACACAATACCTAACCCGGTAATTACGACACGTCGTTTCACGGATGACTCCTAAATACAAAAAAAGCGGTTCGTAGCGAATGACCCAATACATTTACCAAAGCAAGCTAAGGTAGAGCCACTGTATCATTCTCTGTAAACCGCCTTGAGCTTAGGGGCAAGCCGTCACATCTATTTATGTCTGGCCTGCCCACACCCAGGTTTGAAATTACTGCTCGCTGTTAGCGTTAATGTAGTTAACAGCTTGCTGAACCGTCGTGATTTTCTCAGCTTCTTCGTCTGGGATTTCGGTTTCGAATTCGTCTTCGAGCGCCATCACGAGCTCGACCATGTCGAGCGAGTCGGCACCGAGGTCGTCAAGAAAAGAAGATTCGTTCTTGATCTCGGCTTCGTTTACGCCAAGTTGTTCAGCGACGATCTTCTTGACGCGCTGTTCGATGCTTTCCATGCAGATTCTCCAAATTGGGGATTAATTCCCGCAAATTATAGCCAAACAATTGAAAGGGTGCAGGCTATGACCAAAAATGGCAATATCGATTTGTCTCAATAAGGCATTGATATAAAACGATACGCCCCTTAAAAAATAGTTAAAGTGATTAATTTAACCTTAGATCGGCTTTTCGCCAAGCCTTTTACATGTACATACCACCATTGACATGCAAAGTGGTACCTGTAATGTAATCGGCTTGAGGGCCTGCCAAAAAGGTTACAGCATTCGCAATATCTTCGCTTTGACCTAATCGACCTAATGGTATTTGAGTAAGCAAAGCCGTTTTTTGTTCATCTGAAAGCGAGCGAGTCATATCAGTATCAATAAAACCCGGAGCCACACAGTTAACAGTGATATTGCGACTGCCTAGCTCACGCGCTAGAGCACGTGACATGCCTGCTACGCCGGCTTTGGCCGCAGCGTAGTTGGCTTGCCCAGGGTTGCCACTGTAACCAACCACTGAGCTAATGTTTATTATACGACCCCAACGAGCTTTCATCATAGGACGAATCACTGCTCGGCTTAGGCGAAAAACAGCACGCAAGTTGGTGTCTATAACAGCATCAAAGTCTTCGTCTTTTAGACGCATTGCTAAGTTGTCACGAGTGATGCCCGCGTTATTGACTAATATATGCGGCCCACCCTCTTTGGACAATTGGGCAATTAAGTCATCGCAGGCCTGATCGTCAGTGACATCTAATTGTACGCCACGACTGTGGGGGCTATTTAAATAAGCAGTAATGGTTTCAGCCCCTGCAGTTGTGGTGGCAGTACCTATTACCTGAGCTCCTTGGGCTTGCAGCTGTAAGGCAATTGCTTGGCCTAAACCACGCGTAGCGCCCGTCACAAGAGCAATTTTTCCAGCTAAAGGTAGTGTTGTCATATGCAGTTAATTTTGTAAGCTTGTTAAGACGTGCTCAAGCGAAGCCGGATCGTTAATAGATAAGACTATCATATCTTTATCGATACGCTTAACTAAGCCGGAGAGAACTTTACCTGGACCACATTCTACAATGTGGGTGACCCCTAAGGCACGCATTTTCTCGATGGTTTCCACCCAACGAACAGGATGCCAGGCTTGGCGCTGTAGCGCTGATTTAATGGCAGTGGTTTCGTCCGGATACGCCACATCTACGTTATTAATGACGGGAATTCGGGGTGCATCAAGCTCGATATGATTTAGTGCTACCGCTAATACATCCGCAGCAGGCTCAAGTAGACTTGAGTGAAAAGGAGCAGATACAGGCAGCAATACAGCGCGACGGGCACCAGCGGCCTTAGCAAGCTCACAGGCACGTTCTACAGCCTCTTTGTGGCCTGCAATTACAATTTGACCGGGCGCATTAAAGTTAACAGGCTCTACAACCTGCCCTTGAGCAGCCTCAGCGCACACGTGACGAATTTGCTCATCGTTAAGATTAAGCACGGCCGCCATTGCCCCTACGCCAACAGGCACAGCCTCTTGCATTGCATTAGCACGAATACGCACTAGCTTCACGGCATCGGCTAAACGCAACACACCCGAAGCGGTTAAAGCGGAATATTCACCTAGGCTATGACCAGCAACTAGATCTGGCAATGCCCCGCCTGCTTCGATCCATGCATTAAACATGGCAACCGCAGCAAGCAACATGGCCGGCTGTGTATTGGTAGTTAAATTAAGATCTGTATCAGGCCCTGTAGCAATTAAGTGACCTAAGTCTTGGCCTAGAGCCTGATTGGCGGTTTGAATGGCGGTTTGGACCGCTTGGTTATCAGACCATGCATCAAGCATGCCCACCGACTGGGAGCCTTGACCTGGAAATACGAATGCAATTTTTTTCATGTGTTTGACTGTAAAAATAACTGCTGTTTAGCCTAGCATAAATTGCCTAAACACGCGCTAGGATAGAACCCCAAGTAAAACCGCCACCAACGCCTTGCATCAGGACAGTTTGACCGGCTTTAACCCGGCTATCTTTGCGGGCTGCGTCTAAAGCTAAGGGCACACTCGCCGCCGATGTGTTTGCATGTTTATCTAAAGTGATAACCACTTTCTCGTTGGGAACACCTAGTTTGCGGCCAATAAAATTAATAATGCGCACATTTGCTTGATGGGGAATGAGCCAATCGACTTGGTCCATTGTCAGTCCGGCCTGAGCCACGACCTCTTGACCCGATTTGGTCAACGCATTAACAGCAAATTTAAATACAGCCTGACCATCCATACGCAAGAAAGGATCACCCACCACCTTGCCATAGGAAACATTTCCAGCTGCGCATAATATATGGCTTTGACTGCCATCTGCTTTAAGTTGGGTTGCCAGTAACCCGGGTTCAGACGATGCGGCCAGCACCACTGCGCCCGCCCCATCGCCAAACAACACACAGGTGCTACGATCTTTCCAGTCTAAAATGGAAGAGAACACCTCTGCACCAATGACCAAGGCTTTGGTGGCATTACCTGCCTTAATCAGGGCATCAGCAGTTGTTAATGCATAAACAAAACCGCTGCAAACCGCCTGTACATCAAAAGCGGCCCCACCAGAAATGCCGAGCTGGTTTTGAACTAAGCAAGCCGTACTTGGGAATACAAAATCAGGCGTAGATGTGGCAACTACTATTAAGTCGATCTCAGAGGCATCTATACCCGCATCTAACAAAGCAGCCTGAGCAGCTTGTGCTGCCAGTTGGCTTGTGGTGACACCGTGCTCTGCAATGTGTCGCTGCCGTATTCCTGTGCGCTCCATAATCCATTGATCAGAAGTCTCGATACCATCTTGAGCCAGTTGAGCAGCTAAATCGTCATTGCTAACAACATGAGGGGGCAAGTAGGAACCAGTACCTATTATTTTGGTATATGGCATTGTGAAATCCTTGATATGCTGCGCTTATAGCGCAGGCTCAGACTGCGTGTCCAGAGGAAGCTCTTTGCCGTTTTGCGTTTCCAGTTGGTGGCGCAAGCGGTCGATGGCTTCGGTCGTTCCGGTAAGTAAACCATTTTTCACCGCATCTCGAGCGCGTTGAAGCGCGTAGCCGTAAGCATAAGCATCGGCAGAGCCGTGACTTTTAATTACGATACCACGTAACCCAAGTAGTGCCGCGCCGTTGTAGCGGCGGTTATCGACACGATGCCCTAAACGGCTTAGGACTGGCTTGGCGACTAGACCCGCCGCCATAGACAAGCTGTTGCGGGTGAACTCTTCGCGCAACATAGAGGCGACCATTTTGGCTAACCCCTCTAGGGATTTCAAGACCACATTACCTACAAAGCCATCGCACACTACAACGTCTACGGTGCCCTTGCAAATATCATCGCCTTCTACGTTGCCGTAAAAGTTCAACCCGCTGTGACGCAACAACTCGGCAGCTTGACGCACTACCTCGTTGCCTTTAATGACCTCTTCACCAATATTGAGCAAGCCTACCGAAGGGCTTTGTTGTTTATCTACGATGGAGGCCAATGCCGTGCCCATAATGGCAAACTGCAATAAGTGCTGAGCACTGCAGTCCACGTTGGCACCTAAATCAAGCATGGTTGTCGCGCCCCCTTTCTGATTGGGAATGGAGGTCGCAATGGCCGGACGACTAATGCCGTCTAAGGTTTTAAGCACGTAGCGAGAAATCGCCATCCATGCACCTGTATTACCGGCCGAAACACACGCGTCAGCAAGCTCATCTTTTACTAACTGAGCAGCGACGCGCATTGAGGAATTTTTTTTGCGCCGTAGTGCGACCTCGACCGAATCATCCATAGTGATGACCTCAGAGGCATGTATGACTTCGTACCAGTTACGATCGGGACCACGATGCTGTTGCAAATGAGTTGCAATGGCTTCTGTGTCACCAACGAGCAAGCACAAAACATCCTCGTGTTGCTGAGCGAACTGAGCGGCAGCAGGAATGGTTACAGCCAAACCTACATCGCCCCCCATGCAATCGATGGCGATACGTATAAACGGATTAGACATGTGAAACGCAACGGCGCATTAAACGACGACGCAAAGAATTAATCGTCGTTTTTAGTTTGTAGCACTTTACGACCACGGTAAACGCCGTTAGGGCTGATGTGGTGACGCAAATGTAGCTCGCCTGTAGTGGGCTCGATTGCAGTTGCAGGACCGGTTAAGGCATCGTGCGAACGACGCATGCCACGACGAGACGGGCTCTTTTTGTTTTGCTGAACAGCCATGATGACTCCTGTAAACAGGGCAGATCGATAAATCAGCCCCGTAAATGAAAAATAAAATAAATTTACGATTTTTTAAGTTGGCTGAGGACGGCAAAAGGATTGGGCTTTTCGTCTTCGGCCTCTTCGTCTTGGATAGCGAGCGCCTCGGGTAGGTGAGGACACTGAGTGTGACGCGGAACGTAGGGTAGGCTGAGGATCAGCTCGTCCTCGACCAGATCTAATGCATTGATCTGCACCGTTCCCAATATACGCTCGATGGCATCGGGATCGTCTGCGTCTATGTCTAACTCTAGTTCGTTAGCCACCACTAGAACCTGATTTTTAGCATCGATAGCATAGTCAAAATCTTGCATACAACGCTGGCATGTCAACACTACAAAGCCTGTCAAGGTAATAGTTAAAAACTCTTGACCTGCTGTATCGACGCTACCTTGTACGGACCAACTTAAAGACTGGCCTTTTTGCTGAGGCAAGCCCTCTAGGGCACGTTTAAAATCAGAAATCGGGTTTTGGGCTGCAAACACTTCACCGTTGCGAGTGAACGCCGCAGTATCTAATAGATATTGTGTTGGCTGCAAGGCAAGTATTTCCAATAACGAAGAAAAAGGGAGATAATAACGCGTTGACCTTTAGCTAGTCAAACACTTCACTCATTTTACACCACAAAGCGATTATGCGTCTTATTCTGGCCTCAAGCTCTATTTATCGCCGTCAACTTCTAGAGCGCCTTCGTCTTCCCTTTGAAGTACTTGCTCCTGATGTGGATGAAAGCCCCTTGCCCAACGAGCACCCCGAGCAACTGGCTTTGCGTCTAGCCACGTGCAAAGCACAGGCTATAGCAGCCCTGCACCCCCAAGCCATTGTGATTGGCTCGGACCAAGTGGCTGCACTGGGTTTTCAAAGCCTAGGCAAGCCTGGCAGCCATTCTCTGGCCGTAGCACAACTCAAACAACTTCAAGGCCAAAAGGTTGTTTTCCACACTGCTTTATGCGTGGCACAAAACACACACTACCAAACCGTCAATGTAAAAACCACCTGTTATTTCCGCTCATTAAGCGATCAGGAAATAGAAAATTACTTGACGCTTGAACAGCCCTACGATACAGCTGGTAGTGCCAAAGCAGAAAGCTTAGGTATCAGTCTGATGCAATCCATGCAGTCAGATGACCCCACCGCAATTATAGGCTTGCCACTTATTGAATTAGCTCGTTTGTTGCGCGAACGAGGCGTGAATCCCCTTCTGAATCCACTTTCTTCTGTGCACCATGACTAAAACATTACATTTACTACCCGTTCCATTAGGTGATAGCGCCAATGCTTTGTGGTTACCTACTGCGGTACAAAATCAAGCGGCTCAGTTACGTTGCTTTATTGTGGAAAACGCCAAAACAGCACGCGCTTTTTTAAAACAAATGGGAACCCAACACGCTTTACAAGACATCACCTTATTTCAACTTGATAAGCACAACAGTTCTAAACAACAAATCCAACAATGGTTGCAAAGCCCAGAAGCTGCCAACGGCATTGGCCTGATGTCCGAGGCCGGCTGCCCTGCCGTAGCAGACCCCGGCGCTCTAGTAGTAGCCATGGCGCACGATTTAGGCTTTACGGTCAAACCCTATGTGGGCCCCTCATCGATTTTATTGGGCTTAATGGCCAGTGGTCTTGATGGTCAAAATTTTTGCTTCCATGGTTATGTACCTCGCCAGTCGGACGATCAGGTCCGCACCTTGAAGCTCTGGGAGCAACAATCTAAAAAGCTCAACCAGTCCCAGATTTTTATTGAAACGCCCTATCGCAACCCAGCTTTATTTGATAGTCTACTCAAACACTTAGCTCCTACTACGCGCTTATGTGTGGCTCGAGCCTTAACCACTGCCGACGAATGGGTACGCACTCATACTGTCAGCCAATGGCGCAACCAGCCCGCGCCAGAACTCAACAAGCTTCCCACCTTATTCTTATTTCAAGCTCATGCGTAACGCATTACGTCTTAGTTTATTAACAGGGGTATGTATTTTGGTCAGTGCATGCAGTGGCTTAGCGCCCCAACCCGACTATGTGTTAAACACAGACTTTGAAGCACAAGGGCAAAGCAGCCGAATCCGTCATATTGTGATTCACTATACCTCCAGCCCATTTCCAGTCGCCTTAAAAACCCTAACCGAACAAGACGTTAGCAGCCATTATTTAATTTCAGATACTACTAGACCAGTGGTGTATCAGCTGGTTGATGAAAACCGGCGCGCCTGGCATGCAGGCCTAAGCTCATGGTATGACTACCCCGATATCAACACCAGCTCTATAGGTATAGAATTGGTCAACGAAGGCCGTCGCCCAGACCTAAGCTGGGCACCGTATACACCACAGCAAGTCGATACCTTAATTGCTTTATTACGCGATTTAGTTGCAAAGCACGCTATCACCGCAGAGCATATTGTGGGACACAGTGATATTGCGCCACAACGTAAAATCGATCCAGGCCCGCTATTCCCTTGGGAACAGCTAGCACAAGCGGGTTTAGGTCGTTGGTTTGATGCTGCGACAGCACAACACTTTGCTGATTACTATGCCGCCGAAGGTTTACCTTCGGCGTTGGAATCACAACAGCTATTACAGCAAATAGGTTACCGAATCGACCTCACAGGGCTATGGGATGATGCCTCCATCAATGTTTTGCGAGCTTTTCAAATGCACTACCGGCCAGCTCGCTACGATGGTATTTTAGATACTGAAACCGCAGGCATTCTACGCGCTTTACAACAGGGTGCTGCGCCCAATGAGTCCTAAGCCTTAGCCTATAAAAAAACTGGCTTTACGCCAGTTTTTTATTGCTAGTCTTTTAAGCGACTAATTATCCACTCGTGCATTTCCGGCACTGAAGTCACAATAGCAGTAGGTTCAGATTTTTCCAAAGTAGGTACATCGTGCGCACCATAGGTAACCGCCAAACAATCCATGCCTGCATTATGCGCCATGTAGGTATCGTGGGTGGTGTCACCAACCATCAGTACATTCTCGGGCTGCAGATCAAGTTCCCATAGGATTTCTTGCAACATTAATGGATCGGGCTTGCCACGCGTCTCATCTGCACAGCGCGTAGTTGTAAAGTAATGCGCTAAATCGACCACTTTTAAAACGCGATCTAAGCCTAGACGGCTTTTGCCAGTAGCCACGCTAATGGGCACCACGCGATCACGCAGTTGATCTAGCATGGGGACAGCCCCATCAAACATTTTAATGGTCGCATCCCGCTGAAAGAAATGGTGACGGTAACGCTCTAAGAATTGCGGCATTTGCTCTGCTGTTAGCTCGGGAACGGCTCTATACAACCCACTTTCTAAAGACAAGCCAATAATCCAACTGGCCTGCATAGTTGGGGGTACAGGTAGACCTAAGTCCGCACTAGCCAGCTGAATAGATTCAATAATAGAGTGCGTGGAATCCATTAGGGTGCCATCCCAATCAAAAATGACCGCATCGTAGTGTTTCAACAGTTTTTCTCCAACGTAGTAAGAATTTCAGTACATGCTTGAGGCAAAGGAGCCTCGAGCTCTAGCCATTGCTCGGTTACGGGATGTCGCATACGAAGTCGTACCGCATGTAAAAACATGCGCTTAAAGCCCCATTGAGCAAACTGCGCACGAACCGCATCAGAGCCGTATTTATCATCGCCCACAATAGGGAAGCCTTCGTGTGCCAAGTGCACACGAATTTGGTGCGTACGCCCTGTCTTTAGCTCGGCCTCAACCAAACTATAGTCACCATAGCGTTGTAATAAGCTAACAATAGTATGAGAGGGCCTGCCCTCGGCATCCACCCGCACCCGACGCTCTCCGGATGCAGTCATCCAGCGCAGCAAAGGGGCTTTTAAATGCTGACGGTCATTGACCCAATCCCCTTCGACTAAGGCTTGATAGAATTTTTCTATCTGACCCTCTCTAAACATATCATGGATGGCAACCAACGAGCGTCTACGTTTAGCGATAATTAATAGCCCTGAGGTATCGCGATCGAGGCGATGACCCAATTCGAGTAATTTTTGCTCTGGGCGCGCGGCACGCAACTGTTCAATCACACCAAAAGACACCCCACTTCCGCCATGTACCGCAACCCCTTCGGGTTTGTTGATAACTAATAAGTAATCGTCCTCGAACACAACCGGAAACTGCGCTGGCGGCACGCGTGGCGCGGCTTCAGGGTCGGGCATGCGCATAGGCGGGATACGCAGCACATCACCCTCTTGTAAACGGTACTCGTTTTTAACGCGACCTTTATTGACTCGAACCTGACCACTACGTATGGCTTTATAGATGTGGCTTTTCGGCACACCTTTGCACTCCCTAACCAAGAAATTATCGAGTCGCTGCCCCGCCCATTCTGGGCTAATTTCTAGTATCCGTACCTGCGGTATGGTCTTTTTCACTGCTAATGGTTTTCTCATACTCAAAAGAGGCATATAATCGCTTCAGCCTATGGGAACTGTGACACCGCTAGACGTAGAGATGCAAGGGTGCGTCTCCGCTAGCCGTAAAAGTATTTATTGTAATACGTATTGTGCACAGTTTTCGGGTCATAAGGTCGTCGGAGCAACACTCTGTATAGACGCGGTTAACTAGTTCCGCGCGCACTTATTGTGTTGATTACCGCGTGCGGCACTCCTCATTCTGCAAAGTTGTCGCTGTAAAAAGAATTTAGCACCCGTTGTATGTGACCCATACAACGGTGGTTCCAGCAATTTATTGATATTGTCTAACACTATTGTGAATATGACCCCCCTGCTGATAGAACTGCGCCCTGTGAAACGCGCTGTGCCCATTCGACTAAGTGTGGGCAGCATGTAATTGCCCCCGCTTTCGCAGTGATTGTAGTGCCCCACACCGAGTGACCCGCGGTCGCGCGCCGATTGTCTGCGCGCCATGACTACGGAGAATAACACTCATGAAACGCATGTTATTTAATGCAACACACCAAGAAGAACTACGTGTTGCTATTGTTGATGGTCAAAAACTGATTGACCTCGACATTGAAGCTGCCGGTCGAGAACAACGCAAAGGAAACATTTATAAAGGTGTTATCACTCGTGTTGAACCTGGACTTGAAGCATGTTTTGTAAGCTATGGCGAAGACCGCCATGGCTTTTTGCCTTTTAAAGAAGTCGCTCGCTCTTATTTCAAAGAAGGCGTCGATGTACGTAATGCTCGAATTCAAGATGCATTGGTTGAGGGTCAAGAACTCATCATCCAAGTAGAAAAAGAAGAACGCGGCAACAAAGGGGCAGCCTTAACCACTTTTATCTCTTTAGCGGGTCGTTATTTAGTACTCATGCCTAATAACCCCCGCGGTGGCGGCGTATCGCGTCGCGTAGAAGGCGAAGAACGCCAAGAGCTGCGCGAGGCCATGGACCAACTCAAAGTTCCACAAGGCATGAGCATTATTGCGCGCACAGCCGGCATTGGACGTAGCGTTGAAGAGCTGCAATGGGATTTAAACTATTTGCTACAGCTTTGGGCTGCCATTGATGGCGCGGCCAAGGAAAATCAGGCCCCTGTTCTTATCTACCTAGAGTCCAGTCTAGTTATCCGTGCCATTCGTGATTATTTCTCTCTAGATATTGGTGAAATCCTCATCGATACGGATGATATCCACGAACAAGCCACCGCTTTTATGAGCTTGGTTATGCCCGATAACGTCAGTCGCGTCAAAATGTACCGCGATGACATCCCTTTATTCTCACGTTTTCAAATAGAAAACCAAATTGAAACGGCGTATTCACGTACTGTACAGCTACCTTCAGGCGGTGCAGTTGTCATTGATCATACCGAAGCACTAGTCGCTATTGATGTTAACTCTGCACGCTCTACGCGGGGTTCCGACATCGAGGAAACCGCCCTACGTACTAACCTCGAAGCCGCAGATGAGGTCGCGCGTCAGTTACGCTTGCGAGATTTAGGTGGTCTAATCGTGATCGATTTTATCGACATGGAAGACAATAAAAACCAACGTGCTGTTGAGCAACGCTTACGCGACGCTCTGCACCTTGATCGCGCTCGTGTGCAAATGGGCAAAATCTCACGTTTTGGTCTCATGGAGCTATCACGTCAACGTTTACGCCCTGCTCTTAACGAAGGCTCGCACATTACCTGCCCACGCTGTACCGGTACAGGTGTGATCCGTGATGCTGAGTCCAGTGCGTTGCACGTATTACGCCTGCTCCAAGAAGAAGCCATGAAAGAAGGCACTGCCGCCATTCATGCACAATTGCCGGTCGATGTAGCCACTTATCTGCTCAATGAAAAACGCAGCGATGTAGCGAAGATTGAATCACGCTTAAACGTCAATCTCACCCTTATTCCTAATAAGTCTCTAGAAACCCCCCATCATATTATCGAGCGCTTACGGCACGATGATCCCCGTCTAGAAGAGCTACGGTCCAGTTATCAACAGGTCAAAGTTGAGGAAGAAAGCACCTTAACACCACACCGCACCCATGAAATCAAGCCACGCCCTGTAGCGCTAGTAAAAGGGGTGACTCCTGCTCAACCCGCGCCTATGGCAGCGGTTGAAAAACAAACCCAAGTCAACCTGCTGACGCGTTTAAGCTCTTGGATTAAAACCTTATTCGCTAGTCCTGCTCCTACGGAAGAAAAAGCAGCCAAGCCAAAACCTGAACCACAAAAACGTCAGCGCCAAGCGAAAAATGAACGTCGTCCTCACGACCGCCAACGACAAAATCGCAATAAGAACGAGCGCCGCCCTGACCCCACCGACCCTAAAGCAGTAGTGGAGTCTGGACGCCCAGTGCGCAATCGTCGTGCCGCCAAACCCACAACGGATACCGTGGTAACGCCAGACAGCAGCCCCGAGGTCGATCAATCAGCGCAGCAGCCAGCACAAGCTGAAAGCAACAACCGCCGCCGTCGTCGCAGCCCACGCAATCGTCGACGTGAAAACGTGGCTACAGATGAACAAAACCTGCAACAAAGCGCCGCTTTGAACGAGGTCAGCGAGCAATCCAAAAGCCCTGCTCCCGTATCAAAGCCATCAAAGCCAATCGAAGAGCCTATTGATGAAACAGCACCGGTTGAAGAGCTAAACACTGAGCAGACTGCCTCTGAGCACGATGATGAGCAGCCCACTGAGCGCCGCCGCAATCGCCGCCGCCGCAGTCGTCGTAGTCGTCGCCCTAGCGAAGAAACCAATGTAGAAGTGGAGTCCACAGAACACATTGAAGAAAACGCCTCTCAGTTTGTTGCCCATGAAACGCCACGATTCGACGCCTCTGTGCTAGAGGAAGAGCAAACATCTAGTGCTACTGACGTACCGACTTCACCCGTAACTGAAACCGCTAGCTCAACAGAGGACTCTGACACAACCGTCAAGCCAACCCCTGTTTCTAGCAATGATTTCGTTGCAAGTGAGCCCACCGATACAGTGGTCACAGAAACCAGCCCAACAGTCCAAACTGCTGACAGCCTCACACCAGAAACCCCTAAGGATGAGGAATTGCATGCTGAGTTGGCTGACGCAGGTCTAGAGTTAATCCAAACTCAGACTTCTGCTATACCAGAGCCTGAGGCACCTACCCAACCTCTAGGCCGTAATCCACGGTCTCGTTGGGCTGAGCCCGTCGCACATGAGCCATTAGTCATGGTTGAGACAGGCAACGCTCCCGTTCCTGTTGCCACAGAAGCAGCAGAAGCTCCTCAGTCAACAGAAACAGCAAAAAGCGTATCAGAAGCAACCCAAGCTGTTGAGTTCAGTCCTGAGTCAGCAGAGACCACGCCTACTGCTGCACAAGACCTTTCTGCAGTTGACGAAGCTGATGCTACGCCAAGTTCTCCTGTAACGGATGAGCTCTTAACTGATGAAGCAACTACGCCTACTGAAATCACCTCAGTTGCTGACGCAGCCATTGAAGAGCCTAGCCCCCAACAGCAGACAGAGATCAGCGCAGAGCCTTCCCTAGCTCAAGCCCCACAATCCACGGCTCGTTTTGATCCAGCACAACTACAAGCCGAACTGGAAGCTGCGGGTCTAGAGTTGGTGCAAACTCGCGCAGACGCTATCGTAGAAATCAAACAGCCCACTGTGCCTCTTGGTCGACCACGTCGTACTGTACCTCAAGTAACCCAAACAACACTTGAGCAAATCGAGACACAAAAGCAAGACTGATTACGTTAAGCAAAAAAAAGCCGGGATCGCATCCCGGCTTTTTTTGTAGTCGCTTAATTAACGCGCTTGCACTGCTTCTGCAGGCTGACGCATCATTAATGCCATCAGCTCAGCAAGCTCTTTGCGCATTTCTCGACGGTCTACCACCATGTCAATAGCACCTTTCTCTAAAAGGAACTCAGCGCGCTGAAAGCCTTCGGGTAGTTTTTCTCGTACTGTTTGCTCAATAACACGTGGACCAGCAAAACCTATCAACGCATTGGGCTCGGCAACCACCACATCACCCATAAATGCAAAGCTGGCAGATACCCCACCCATTGTTGGGTCAGTAAGCACACTAATAAAGGGCAGACCGGCCTCAGAAAGCTGCACCAGCATCGCGTTTGTTTTAGCCATTTGCATTAAAGAAAATAAGCTTTCCTGCATACGTGCACCACCCGAGGCGGCCACACACACAAAAGCAGAGCGAGTCTGAATGGCTTCTTGGACACCACGCACAAAGCGTTCGCCCACTACTGACCCCATGGAGCCGCCCATGAACTCAAATTCAAAACACGCTACAACAGCAGGCATGGATAATATCGTACCAGCCATGACCACCATCGCATCTGTCTCGCCAGTAGCTCGAGTCGCTTGTGTCACACGGTCGGGGTACTTTTTCGTATCACGAAACTTTAATGGATCCATGGGTCGAATTGTTTGACCAATTTCTACACGGTTATCCGTATCTAAAAGAGCATCAATGCGGCCCCGTGCATTTAAACGCAAGTGATGGTCACACTTGGGGCAGACATTTAAAGTAGCTTGCAAATCCTCTTTGTAGAGCACCGACTCGCATGAAGGGCACTTCACCCAAAGTCCTTCAGGAACGCGTTTGCTACTGCCATGATCTCGGTTAATTCGAGGGGGTAATAATTTTTGGATCCAGCTCATTGGGTAATCCTGTTGAAGGGGTTTTAGGGCACACCCTAAAACCACTACTAGCTAAGTACATAAAATACTGAGCTAAAAAAGGTTATCAAAACAAAAGTTTAAGCAGATAGGGATTGGCTTACGCTTTGGAGCCACTGAGCAGCAGCATCAATGGCGCGTTGATCATCCCCATGTTCGGCATAAGATTGCTCTAGGGTTTCAATTAACTTGCTGCCAATTACTACTGCATCAGCCACCTCTGCCACTTTTTGTGCGCTTTGAGCATCACGAATACCAAAACCCACCCCAACTGGAATGGTGACATATTCACGGATGCGTTTAATTTGCTGAGCAACGCTTTCTACATCTAAGGCTGCAGAACCCGTCACTCCTTTTAAGGACACATAATAAACATAACCGCGCGCGATGTCAGCAATACATTGCATGCGCTCCTCTGTTGAAGTGGGAGCCAGCAAGAAAATAGGATCAATGTGATGTTCACTTAAATAGCGAATGTAGTCCTCGCTTTCCTCGGGCGGATAGTCGACGGTTAATACCCCGTCTACGCCAGCTGCACCAGCGGCGGCAGCAAAAGTCTGTTGTCCCATGGCCTCGATTGGGTTGGCATATCCCATTAATACCACAGGTGTCTGCTGATCGGTTTCTCTAAAGGTGGCGACTAACTCGAGAACTTTACTAAGTGAAACACCTCTGCTCACTGCGCGCTCTGCAGCACGCTGAATAACAGGGCCATCGGCCATTGGGTCGGAAAACGGTACGCCAAGCTCAATCACATCGGCCCCCGCTTTGACCAAAGCATGCATAAGAGGCACAGTAATACTTACTGAAGGATCGCCGGTTGTTATATAAGGGATAAGCGCTGCTCGTCCGTTAAGGCGCTCAAAGGCCGCCTTTAATCGTTGGTTAGATGTAGTAGACATAAAATTAAGGCCACAAAAAATTAAAGGCTGATGCCACTGTGCTCGGCAACAGTATGCATATCTTTATCGCCTCGACCAGACAAGCTGACTAAAATAATTTTGTCTTTAGCTAAACTTGGTGCCATTTTCGCAGCCTGAGCAATAGCATGAGAGGACTCTAGAGCAGGCATAATGCCCTCGATACGACAACAGTTATGAAACGCTTGCAATGCCTCGTCATCGTTAATAACCTCGTACAGTGCGCGTTTTGAGTCTTTTAACCATGCGTGCTCGGGTCCAACCCCAGGGTAGTCCAGACCTGCCGAAATAGAATGCGTAGCTTGAACCTGACCAAACTCATCCTGAAGCACATAGGTTCGGTTTCCATGTAAGACACCAACGCGCCCGGCGTTAAGCGAGGCTGAATGCCTTAATGTGGTTAAGCCCTCGCCTCCTGCTTCTACCCCAACTAATTGGACTTGGGGCTGGTCAATATACGGGTAAAAAATACCCATGGCGTTAGAGCCACCGCCCACGGCTGCCACGATGTAATCAGGTTGACGGCCCGTTTCCTCTGGCATTTGCTCTAAGCATTCTGTGCCAATGACCGACTGAAAATCGCGCACCATGGCTGGGTAAGGATGAGGCCCAGCAACAGTGCCAATAATATAAAATGTATTTTCTACGTTGGTGACCCAATCACGCATGGCTTCGTTTAAAGCGTCTTTTAAAGTACAAGAGCCAGAGTCAACCGCCACCACGGTTGCACCTAATAGTTTCATGCGATAGACATTAGAGGCTTGACGCTTTACGTCCTCGCTGCCCATATACACCACACACTCTAGGCCATAACGAGCTGCCACAGTTGCCGTTGCAACCCCATGTTGACCTGCACCTGTCTCTGCAATAATGCGGGTTTTACCCATACGTTTGGCTAAGAGTATTTGACCAATACAGTTGTTCACCTTATGAGCACCTGTGTGATTTAAGTCTTCACGCTTAAACCAAATTTGTGCGCCACCTAGTTGCTCCGACCATCGTTTAGCATGATACACAGGCGACGGACGCCCTACAAAATGCTTTAATTCGTAGTGAAACTCTCGTAAAAACTCGGGATCATTACGATACGTATCGTAGGCCTCACGCAGCTCAGCTAGAGCATGTACTAACGTCTCTGCGACAAAAGACCCACCAAAAGGACCAAAATGCCCTTTCTGATCGGGATAACTATAGGTAGTCAAAGTAATACTCTCTGTTTTTTAAAAATTCAAGATGATCATGATTAAGGTCATAATTTTATCAGTTTAACGCTAAGACCGATGAAGAACCAATACTGCTCTGCCTAGCTAGACTGACACTACTGACGCACAGCACGCACGCCTGGAATATCCTGCAAAGTACTGATAGTGCGTTGAATTTGCTCGCCGTCTTTGACCTCGATGGTAAAAAGCAGTTGAGTTAGTGACCGGCGGCTTTGGCTGTTTACCCCTACGACATTCACACGTAGTCGAGCAAAGACTTCGGAAATATCCCGTAATAAATTAGGGCGCTCGGAGGCACTGACTAATAAGTCAATAGGATACAAGGCATCACCTGTATCACCCCAGTCTACATCTATGGCTCGCTCAGGCTGGGCTGCCACAAGACCTAAAAATGATTTACAGTCGCTGCGGTGAATAGATACACCTCGGCCCTTGGTAATATACCCACTAATACTATCAGGTGGAGCAGGCCGACAGCAACGCGCCAATTGTGTCATAAGCGAGTCTACCCCAACCACCAATACCCCGCTACGACCCGTGCGCGTCACACTAGCCGCATTGGCATTAAAAATTTTAGTCGTCGTAGATGTTGCTGCACTATCACTAGAAACCTTAAACGCATTTTCTATATGACGCAGACTAAACTCGTCTTTGGCTACCGCTATATACAAGTCATCAGCGCGAGCAAAATTTAATTTCTGCGCCAGCTGTTCTAAGTTAACTGCTGTTTTGCCTAAACGCTGTAGCTCTTTTTCCACCAGAGCTTGCCCTTGGCTGATGCGTTGTTGCAACTCAACGGCATTAAACCAAGCTCGCACTTTGGCACGAGAGCGGGGACTAGCTAAAAAACCAAGTTGAGGATTGAGCCAGTCTCTGGATGGACCGCCTGATTTAGTGCTGATAATTTCAACGGTTTGCCCTGTTTTTAGTTTAGTTAGCAGAGGCACCATATGCCCGTCTACTTTGGCTCCACGACAACGGTGCCCTAAGTCGGTATGCAAGTAGTACGCAAAATCCACAGGAGTCGCCCCGTAAGGTAACTCAATGACTCGGGCTTGGGGAGTAAGCACATAAATATGTTCGGGAGCGGACTCCACCATAGCCGACGCCTTATCATCGGTGGTGTGATCCCATGCTAGGAGCTGCCGCATCCAGGCAATTTTTTGCTCCTCAGCAGAGGCAGATACTTGCCCTCCTTTTGCGCCAGCCTCTTTATAATGCCAGTGCGCTGCCATCCCAAACTCGGCAAAATGGTGCATTTCAGCGGTACGAATTTGAATCTCAAAGGTGCGCCCTTCCTCGTCGGCCACTACGGTATGCAGTGATCGGTATCCGTTAGGTTTAGGTCGAGAAATGTAATCATCAAACTCGTTAGCTATGGGTGTCCACATAGCATGAATTAACGCCAACGTGCTATAGCAGCTGCGCTCATCGTCCACAATAACGCGCAATGCTCGAATATCGTAAAGCTGGTCAAAACGCAAATTTTTATTGCGCATTTTGTTGTAAATGCTGTAGATATGCTTGGGACGCCCATTAACCTCGGCACGAACCCCCATATCGAGTAGGGCTCGAGTTAAAGTCTGCACAATGTGATCAATAAACTGTTCACGTTCAGCCCGTTTTTCCTCGAGCTGTTTTGCTATGGCTTTATAGGTATCGGGCTGCATAAACCTAAACGCCAAGTCCTCCATTTCCCATTTAAGCTGCCAAATCCCAAGGCGGTTTGCCAACGGTGTATATAGCTCCATGGTTTCTTTAGCGTAATCATACGGGCATGGTGTTTTACTAAACACAAACCAGCGCAACGTTTGTAGGCGTGAAGCCAAACGTACCAGCACAATACGCAAATCCACTGCCATAGCTAAAAGCATTTTGCGCTTCATTTCTTTTTGATCGGTGCCTGTGGCTGCTTGATCATGAGCTTTAGCGGCTAATACGCCCAGGTCATACAGGGCTCGTGCGCCCCCCACCATGGTGGCGACTTGCGAACCAAACTCGTTTTTCAGAACCTCGTGTTTCAGCTGGTCTTTGGTCTCGAGCACCGCTAACAATGCACAAATGCGAGTGTGAGCATCGGCATTTAAATCATGCAAAATACCAAGCACCGCTGCCGTATGTGAGTCTAAGGGCTCGCCGGCTGGGGTATACAAACCATGGATTAATGGTTCTGCTCGCTTTACAGCCGAAGCAAGCATTTCCTGTTGAGGTGCGGGTAAGTCTGCCGACACGTGACGAAGCCACTCGGCAGTGAATGGGCTACTGGCCGTTATGGCTGACTGAGGCTGATCGGGAATAAAGCTAGACATAACGATGGAGATGAAATAAGTTGTTTTATACGCAAGTTATCGTACTTTATGTACCTGACTCGACACCCTATTACGATATACACAGGAATTATTGTGCGTTTACTTATTGTATGGCATTCCCGCACCAGTGCCAGCCAACAACTGGCTTTTTTTGCTGCTGAGGGCGCTAAAGAGGTGCTGGACGAGTTACAGCTACGCTCCCGCTGCAGCATCATCTGCCTACCAGCTGATCAAGTGCAGGCATACGATTTGCTTAATGCCTCTGCTTATTTATTTTGTGCGCCAGAAAACCTAGGCAGCCTAAGCGGGGAAATGAAAGCGTTTTTCGATCGTAATTACTATGCGGTTTTAGACCAACTGAATGGTCGCCCTTATAGCGCTATGATTAGTGCAGGCAGTTCAGGTACCGGCGCAGCAAAACAACTAGAAAGCATTTGCACAGGGTGGCGCTTGCAACGTATTTATCCCACCGCCATTGTTCTTTTTGACGCTCAGTCACCTGCGGCTATTCTCGCTCCTAAAACACTTTCCCCTCAGGCTATTGCTCAGGCCAAAGAGCTGGGCGGACTCTTAGCCGCCCAATTAAGTCTTCAGTTAAACTAATTATCTATAACCTCTGGCAAATTAAAGACTTGACGCAAATAAGCCAAATAGGCGGGATCATCACACATGGTTTTACCCGGTGTATCTGACACTTTAGCCACAGGCTGTCCGTTACAGCGCACCATTTTCATTACCACCTGCAAAGGCTCATACCCCAAATCATTAGTTAAGTTTGTGCCTATACCAAACGCCAATTTGCAACGACCAGCAAAATGCTTGGCTAGCTCAATGGCCTTAGGGAAATTCAAACCGTCAGAAAAAATCAAAGTCTTTGTACGAGGATCCACACGGTTTTGTTGATAATGAGCCAATAAGCGCTCGCCCCAAACAAAAGGGTCTCCTGAGTCATGCCGCGCGCCATCAAACAACTTACAAAAATACATATCAAAGTCATTTAAAAAGGCCTCTAAACCATATACGTCGGACAAAGCAATCCCTAAGTCACCCCTATACTCTTTGGCCCAGACCTCGAACGCGTAAATTTGTGAATCACGTAAACGCGGACCAAGAGCTTGGCAAGCTTGAAGGTATTCGTGCGCCATAGTGCCTAAAGGCAATACACCATGATTTTTTGCCATGAGTACATTGCTTGTTCCTGCAAAATGAGAACCCATGGTGGCTTTAAGCGTAGCAACGACCTCGTTGTGCCATACCTTTGAAAAACGACGACGTGTGCCATATTCGGCAATTTTAAAGTCGCTAAGGTCAGCGTCCGTTAACACGAGCTCCATTTTGTTTTTGAGGCGACGACGCCCTTCTTCCCAATCGGGTTGAGGTTGTGTGTTTCTAAAGTACACCTCGTTTACAATAGCCAGTACAGGAATTTCAAATAAAATAGTATGTAACCAGGGCCCTTCTACCTCTATGCTCAACTCGCCTGGTTTGTCACCATAATCCACTCGTATGCAACGCTCAGGCAACTGGAACAAACCTAAAAAGTCAGCAAAATCACTTTTGATAAAACGCAGCTGTCGCAAATAATTCAGCTCGTCCTCGTTAAAGCGAAGCTGACACAACGCTTTAATTTCTTGGCGAATTTCATCAATATAAGGATGCAAATTGATATTAGGTGTGCGGCATTGGTAGCGATATTGCACCTGAGCGGCTGGAAAATGATGTAGCACCACCTGCATCATGGAAAACTTATATAAATCTGTATCTAGCAAAGAGGTAATTATCATCGCCACACCACCTAATAAAGGAAAAAAGCAACACCACACCAACGTGGTGTTATGTATGTTTTATGCCAAGGCACAGCACTAAAGCGCTACACTTTAGTTTAAATTCAAACCTATGCCTATATATTCGTTAAAATAGTTAACTTGGTCTACAGGAAAGACTCTTTTTTTACTCTTTCCCTCAAAGACCATTCTTATTTATCTACTTTTTGTTGCCTTGATTCAAGCTGGAGCCTCAAAATGACACACGTCGTCACCGAAAACTGTATTAAATGTAAATTTACCGATTGCGTAGATGTTTGCCCGGTGGACTGTTTTCGCGAGGGCCCAAATTTTCTTGTTATTGACCCTGATGAGTGCATTGACTGTGCCGTCTGTATTCCGGAATGCCCAGCCAACGCCATTTATGCTGAAGAAGATGTGCCAGCAGACCAAGTCCACTTCATTGAACTCAATGCAGAACTTACCCCAGTCTTTGGTATGATTAACCGATCAAAAGATCCACTTCCTGATGCTGACAATTGGAACGGGGTGCCCGATAAACTACAGCACCTAGAGCGTTAAGAGTCAGTCTAAAACCTCACAAGGGATTACGGCCTCATGTTGTATGATCTACACGAGCTACAACGCTCTTTTCTGTCGCCATTAGCGACTTTTTCAAGCCATAGTGCACAACTTTTAACTAATCCATATAACCCATGGGCCTATACTCCCATATCAAAGCAGTTAGCAGCCGGCTACGAGCTGATACATCGCCTAGGTAAAGAGTACGAAAAACCGGAGTGGGACATTAACGCGTTGCGTAGTCCCAACCAACATATAGCTGTTAATCAGCATACGGTGTATTCCACGCCTTTTTGTCATTTGGTACGTTTTAGCTTAGCACACCCCCCAGCAGCTCCTAGACCCACGGTTTTGTTGGTTGCTCCGTTATCTGGGCACCATGCCACCTTATTACGGGACACGGTACGTACTTTACTGCAAGATCACGATGTCTACGTAACCGACTGGGTTGACGCTCGTATGATCCCACTTGCAGCGGGTTCGTTTCACTTAAATGATTATGTACGGTATATCGAGGACTTTTTACAGTTTTTGAATACAGATGTGCATGTTATTGCTGTGTGCCAACCCACCGTTCCTGTATTAGCTGCAATATCATTAATGGCTGCTAAGGCACACCCCAACCCACCCAAAAGCTTAACGCTAATGGGTGGGCCCATTGACGCACGTCAATCACCGACCCAAGTCAACCGCCTAGCCACAACCAAGCCATACAGCTGGTTTGAAGATCATTTAATTCATCGCGTTCCAGCACGTTATATGGGCGCTGGCCGACGTGTTTACCCCGGTTTTTTACAACATGTTGGTTTTGTGGCTATGAACCCCGACCGACATATGTCATCGCACTACGACTTTTATCAGCACCTAATTAAAGGGCAAGATAACGATGCCCAAGCTCACCGTCGTTTTTATGATGAATATAATGCCGTGTTAGATATGCCTGCTGAATTCTACCTTGATACCATCAAAGTGGTTTTCCAAGACTATGCATTACCTAAAGGCACATGGTCTATTGATGGACAAAAAGTAGATCCGGCCGCCATCACTCATACTGCGCTGCTAACTATAGAAGGTGAACTTGATGATATTTCAGGCTTAGGTCAAACTGAAGCCGCACAACACCTTTGTCAGCACATTCCTCAGTCTAAAAAGCGCCACTATATTGCCCAAGGCAGTGGTCATTATGGTATTTTTTCTGGCCGCCGCTGGCGCCAACATATTTACCCACAAGTTAAAGCTTTTATTCAACAACACGCCTAGACCTTAAATCTGCGGCCACAGAGGGCTAAGCCCTCTTTTTTTGTCACATGAATACTCACGCCCTAATCCAAAAGATAGATGCTGTTTTACCGCAAACTCAATGTACCCGTTGCGGGTATGATGCCTGTTTGCCCTATGCGCAAGCTATTGCTATAGATAACGAGGCGATCAACCGTTGTCCTCCTGGTGGGGATGCTGGCATCCAAGCCCTAGCAGCCCTAACCCAACAACCGATTCAAGCGCTTGACCCCGAGTGCGGTGCTCATACAGCCCCAACGGTAGCACTCATTGATGAAGAACACTGCATAGGTTGCACCCTGTGCATTCAAGCTTGCCCGGTCGATGCCATCGTGGGCGCTAATAAAAAAATGCATACCGTATTAAGCGATCGCTGTACCGGCTGTGATTTATGTCTTGCTCCGTGTCCTGTAGATTGTATTACTATGGTGCCAGGCCCTGCTGTGTGGACAGTTCATCTTGCCAACCAAGCTCGCGATCATTTTAACCAGCGCCAAGAACGATTAGCAGAAAAACACGGTGAGGCGACTGGCGTTGCCGCTCGTGTTTTAGCTAACAAACCCAAGGTCAGCGCACAGGCTGACTCAAGCACACACCGCGCTGCTACTATTGCTGATGTTTTAGCCAAAGCACGTGCACGTCGTCAATCACCCTAATATATTGCTTTCATGAATCGTCAAATCCGTACTGAAATTTTTGAACGCTTTAAAGCTGCAAATCCACATCCCACCACCGAGCTTGAGTATGAAAACACCTTTCAATTATTGATTGCTGTTATTTTGTCAGCGCAAGCCACCGATGTGTCTGTGAATATTGCCACCCGACGCTTTTTTCCTACCCACGGTAGCCCCGAGGGTATTATTGCACTGGGATTAGAAGGATTAACCGAGTGCATTAAAAGCATTGGGTTATACAAAACCAAAGCCAAAAATGTAATGCGGACCTGTGAGTTATTAATTGAAAAGCATCAAGGAGAGGTGCCTAATACGCGCGAAGCACTGGAAGCTTTACCTGGTGTTGGCAGAAAAACGGCAAATGTGGTTTTAAATACAGCATTTGGCCTACCTGCTATGGCAGTAGATACACACATTTTTAGGGTATCCAATCGCACGGGTATAGCCAAAGGCAAAAACGTGCGCGAGGTTGAGGATCGTTTGATGCGTCTGGTACCAAGCGAGTTTTTGTTGGATGCGCATCATTGGTTAATTTTGCACGGACGCTATGTATGTGTTGCCCGCAAGCCCAAATGCCCTGAATGCGGTATTTCAGACCTATGCGAATTTAAAGAAAAAATCACTTTACAGCAAACTAAGTAAAACCCTCATAGCCGTTCCCTATGCTGCACCGCATAATAGGACTTACTCAGGACTATTTTGTCTCTAAAGGGGAACCGTTATGCATAAAACGGCTTTAGAAGTTCGCAATCTGCACACCTGGAATAATCATCAACCGATTATTCAAGACCTAAGCCTGTATGCCAAACAAGGCGAGATGATTGCTTTGGTTTCTAACTGCAAAAGCACTCAGTCCTCTCTTTTGGAAAGCCTATTAGGTATTAACCAACACCGTAAAGGCTCCATACGCATCCACCAAACGGAAACTATTCACCTTAGCTCCAAGCAAATGACATGGTTAGGTGTTGCCTTTTGCTCAAAAGCCATGGGCCTAGATTTAGATTTAAGCTGCGAAGAAAATCTTCTTTTGCCCCTGTCCGGCCTTAGTCTGGGTGGTGGCTTATCCTTAACCGAAATCTACGATCTTTTTCCTTTACTCACCCTCTATAAAGACGCCCCTTGTTCGCGGCTCAGCCCAGGCGAACAACATCTTTTAGCCTTAGCTCGCGTGTTGCGTACTGGGGCCGATATCATTATTTTTCACGATTTGCACATTGATATTTGCCCTGCCATTTTACCTCATGCCATCAAAGTGCTTACGCAATTAAAAAACCGCGGATACACCCTAATTCTTAACGAGTCGGATAAAAATTTTGCCGCTAATTTGGCTGATAAGATCTATTGTTTACAAAACAATGACGTGCGTCTTTCCGTTATCCACCAACGTGCTCACCCTATCTCGGATTAGCTCATATGTTTTACCCATCTAGACATAAAAAAACGGTGCTGTAACTGCACCGTTTTTAGTGAGCTTAATCATCCTCGCTACGATCTTTATTACCTAGACCCAAATAGCTTTCAATTACTCTGGGGTTATCGCTTAACTCTGCAGCCTGCCCCTCTAGAATAATTTCCCCCGTCTCTAACACATAGCCATAATCGGCCACCTGTAAAGCAGCACGGGCATTTTGCTCGACCAGCAAAATCGACACACCTGAGCGCCGTAAGCGTGCAATAATCAAAAAGATTTCTCGCACAATACGTGGAGCCAAGCCCAAACTGGGCTCATCTAGCATAAGTAGCTTGGGTCGTGACATTAAAGCTCGCCCTACAGCCAGCATTTGACGCTCCCCTCCGGATAAGGTTCCTGCTTGTTGGGTACGACGTTCTTTTAAACGAGGAAATAGCTCATACACCTCGTCCATGGTATCCCGCCATCCACTGACGCGTTGACGATATAGGCGAAAGCCGCCAAGCAGCAAGTTGTCCTCGACCGACATACTGGCAAACAACTCACGACTTTCAGGTACTAAACAAAGCCCTTCGCTAACACGACGCTCTACCTGCCACCCAGCTAAATTGCGGGCATCGTAAGTAACTAACCCCTCATTACGACCATTGGCAGGCAAATTTCCCATAATGGAGTTCAACATGGTGGACTTGCCTGCACCATTGCCCCCAATTACCGTTACGATGCTGCCTGGGTTCACTACAATATTGGCATTGTTTAAGGCGGTGACTTTGCCGTATTGGGTGTTTAAATTTTTAACTTCTAATAAAGGCTGCATTTACACCGCCTCCTTATTTGGATGAAGGCCTGCTAGCTCGTTCTCATCAAAATCGTCATCAATCCCACCTAGGTAGGCTTGAAGCACAGCCGGGTTTTGTTGGACTTCCTGAGGTTTGCCTTCGGCAAGCTTGGTTCCAAAGTCCATCACTACCAAGTGATCAGTCAAGTTCATCACAAAGTCCATGTCATGCTCAACCAACAAAATACTCATTCCTTCGGCGCTAAGCTGATTTAACACGTGAGCGAGCTCTTGCTTTTCTTTGTAACGTAAGCCTGCTGCTGGCTCGTCTAATAGTAACAACACCGGGTCAGCCGCCAAGGCACGCGCAATTTCCAAAATACGCTGTTGACCTAGGGCTAGGTTACCCGCTTCTTCGTATAAATAATCACCCAAACCAACACGCTGTAACTGCACCGCTGCCTCATGCAATAGCTCGGCTTCGCTGCGACGCTCGGCATGCAATGCGGCCGCAACCACACCTACGTCACGGCGCAAGTGTGCGCCCAGAGCGACGTTTTCTAATACGCTCATGGTAGGAATAAGTTGCACGTGCTGGAAAGTACGGCCAATACCAAGACGAGCTATATCGCGAGCACGCAACTTATCAATACGCTGCCCTTCAAAACGGATATCGCCACTTGTTAAGGGCAACACACCTGTAATGAGGTTAAAGGTGGTGGACTTACCCGCGCCATTAGGGCCGATTAACCCCATAATTTCGCCAGCGTGTAATTTGAAGCTAATGTCATTAACCGCTACCAAACCACCAAACTCTTTACGTGCTTTATCAAGCTCTAGGATAAGCGTACCTTTTTCTGGACGTGGACGTTGCACCAGGGGCTCGGCCTGAGCAGGGGCTTTGAGCTGATCTTTTTTAGCGCCACCGCCCAGGAGCTGACCAATGCGAGCAAATAAAGGCCAAATCCCATTGCCGGCGTATTGCAGTATAAAAATCATCAAAATGCCAAATACGATTAGCTCAAAGTTAGCCGTGGTATCAAAAAGACGAGGCAAGAGGTTTTGCAATTGATCTTTTAGCGTCAGAATGAGTGCAGAACCCACTACCGCGCCCCAGACACTGCCTGCCCCACCAACAACAGCCATGAATAAATACTCAATACTGTAATTCAGACCAAATGGGCTTGGGCTAACAGCACGCTGTAAATGGGCATATAACCAACCAGATACACACGCTAACAGCGCCGCATACACAAAGACAATGACTTTGTAGTTGGCCATGTTTACCCCAAAGGACTCCGCCATATTGCTACCGCTTTTGAGTGCTCGAATAGCGCGCCCAGGGCGAGAGTGCAAGAGGTTATATGTCACCCATAAACTGCCTAAGACAAATATCCAGACCAAATAATACATATTTCGGCCTGCCCCCAATGAAATCCCAAAAATGGAAAGTGGAGCAATACCAGAAATACCGTCGTGTTGACCTAAAAAGCCAAGATTACCGAATAAGTAATACAACGATAATGACCAAGCAATGGTACCGAGTGGTAGATAGTGACCGGACAACCGCAAAGTGATCGCACCAATAATAGTGGCAAACACAAAAGTCAGGGCAAGAGCTACCCACAACGTAAGCCAAGGCGACCAGCCTAGCTTGGTTGTGAACCAAGCAGTTGTATAGGCACCAATGCCCACAAAAGCAGCCTGACCAAAGGAAGTGAGCCCCCCTACGCCAGTTAACAACACCAAACCAAGAACCACAAGACTGCTCAAGCCAATGTAATTCAGTTGAGTAATCCAAAACTCGGGTACCAGACTAAGTTGTGGCAATATGGCCAATACGCCCACCACAACAACTAAAAGTAAGCGATTCATGTCCTTAGTCCTCATCGTCTACAGGACGCACACCAAAAGAGCGCCAGAGTAAAACGGGAATAATAAATGTAAATACGATGACCTCTTTGTAGGAGCTAGCCCAGAAAGAGGAAAAGGCTTCGAGAATCCCTACAAAAATAGCGCCTGCTGCAGTAAGGGGGTAGCTTGCAAGCCCACCCACAATGGCAGCCACAAAACCTTTCAGGCCAATTAAAAAGCCAGTGTCGTAATAAATAGTAGTAACTGGAGCGATGAGCATCCCTGACAAGGTACCGATTGCTGCCGCTAAAGTGAAGGTAATACGACCTGACATTAGCGTGCTAATGCCGACTAAGCGTGCGCCACGTCGGTTCACTGCCGTGGCTCGCAAGGCGCGACCGTATAGCGTGCCACCAAAAAATAGCCAAAGCGCCCCAATTAAAATAGCCGCTGCGGCAAGAACAAATAAGGTTTGTGCCGACCACGCCATACCCAATAGCTCGACCTGACCGGTCATGAAAGGAGGGGTACGCCAGCCTTCTGCACCAAAGAAAACCAAACCTAAACCAGTTAAGGCAAAGTGCACCGCTACGGAGGTAATCAGCAGAACCAAAACACTGGCCTCAGCGACACGCTGATACACCAAACGATAGATCATGGGCCCCATTGGTACTACCAGAGCCATAGAAAATATCACCTGCAACCATAAGGAAGTGTCTTTTTGCAAAACTAACGGCAAACAATAATACAAAGCCGCAGGTAAAGCTAAGGTCCATAGCGCTGTACGCCATAGCCCGCCAAATAGCTTAGCTCGAATAGCACAGCCTAGCTCTAGCAAAAAGACCAACACGCCCATAATGAGCAAAAGATGCACAGTACCAGGTACCTGACCATTTACTAAAAACGCTAAGGTCAACGCACCAAAAGTAACAAACTCACCTTGGGGAATAAAAATAACACGAGTGACGGCAAACACTAGCACCAAAGCCAGACCAAGCAGAGCATAAATCGCTCCGTTCAAGAGGCCGTCCTGCAGTAATATCAGAACTATCGTTGAATCCATTTCGGATGCACCATGACAACACACATAAAAAATCAAAGGTTAATGTAACCAATGATCAGGCTAGCCCGTAATATACAGGCTAGCCGCTCGAAAACCTATAGGCAGTAATTTATAGGTCGGGCTGATAGGTCCACTTGCCGCCCTCTACTTTGACCATGACACGGGCACGCTCGTCTAAACCAGCGTGATCGTCTGCTGACATGGTAAATACGCCTTGTGAGGCAGCTAGGTCTGATGTTTTTTCAATTGCATCGCGTAATGCTGCACGGAACTCGGCAGTACCAGGTTTAGCACCGCTTTCTAAAGCGCGAGGAATTGCATCGTGCACCAATAAAGCAGCATCCCACATATGGCCGCCAAAGGTGTTAATAGAGCCCTCGCCGTATTTGTCTTCGTAAAGTTTTTTATACTCTAGAGCGGAAGTTTTTACGGTATTGTCGTCAGGTAACTGATCGGCTACGAGTAATGGACCAGCGGGTAGAACCATGCCCTCGCAATCTTTACCGCACACACGCAATACGTCGTTGTTGGCAGAGCCGTGAGTGTGATAGAGCACTCCTTTATAGCCGCGGTTAATGATTTCACCCTGTGGTAGAGCCACTGGGGTACCTGCACCAGCAATTAAAATCCCATCTGGGTTTGCGGCAGTTAACTTCAACACAGGACCTGTAACCGACGTATCGTTACGGTTATAGCGCTCTACTGCGGTCATTTTGATGCCTTTGGCTTCAGCAGCCTTAGTCATCACATCGAGCCAACCATCGCCATAAGCGTCATTAAAACCAATAAAACCTAGGGTCTTAACACCTTGTTTTTCCATCGCATCCGCTAAGGCTGCCGCCATTAACTGGTCGTTTTGCGGGGTTTTAAATACCCACTCACGCGCGCCTTCTGCAGGCTCTACAATACGTGCATTCGCGGCCACACTAATCATGGGTGTTTTGGTTTCACCAGCCACGTCCACCATGGCTAACGAGCCCGGTGTTACGGAAGTACCAATAACTACATCCACATTATCCTCAGTGATGAGTTTGCGCATATTGCGCACCGCTACTGTAGTATCTGTTCCATCATCCAGTACAATGTACTCCACCTTTTGCCCTGCTATCTCGGTGGGTAACAAACTGACAGTGTTGCGCTCAGGAATGCCCAATGATGCGGCTGGACCTGTAGAGGATACAGAAATACCAACCTTTACCTGAGCCATAGCAGCCATAGGTAAAGCTAACGCAATAGCGCTTGCTAATACAGTACGTTTCATAGATTGAGAGAGCTGCATAGTATGTCTCCAGAAGTGTTGATTTGAGCTGAGAGTAATTTATTAGCTCGTTGTTATACATTTTTCATAACAGATACAGCGTAACCGTATCAAATCGTTGGTTAAAACCATATAGGTATTAACCTTAAATAGCTCAGTTCTAAACTAATTACACTGGGCTGCCCTGTATTATCGTAAAGTTACTAACGCTAACGCTTTAAGGATTATCCCTGCTTTTATTACGCATAGAATAGTTTGCGTCCGCCTCGATCAAGGCTACACTGTGATCTTATTTATTTTGTTTTATCAATTCACTTTTTATGAATAAAGTTCGTAAAAGCTTAGCAGAATGGCAGGCTCAACTTAGTCCAGATGCGTTTTATGTTACACGCCAACAAGGAACTGAACGCCCTTTTACTGGTCAATACAATCACCACTCTGAACACGGTATTTATCATTGTGTGTGTTGTGATACGGCTTTGTTTGCATCCGATACTAAGTTTGATGCGGGCTGTGGTTGGCCTAGTTATTTTGCTCCCTTAAATCCAGACCACGTCCGTGAAGAACCTGATTTCAGCCATGGTCGCATACGTACTGAAATTCTATGCGCCCTCTGTGATGCACACCTAGGACACGTGTTTCCGGACGGACCCGAGCCTACCGGTTTACGTTATTGCATTAACTCTGTTGCTCTTCGCTTTGAACCTGCATGAAGAAATTTCTGTTTGACCTCTTCCCCCTTATTTTATTTTTTATTGCTTTTCGCACCTTTGATATCTACACGGCAACAGCCGTTGCGATGGCAGCCGCTGTATTACAAATCGTATGGCTAAAAGTGCGCCAACGCACCATTGAAGGCACGCATTGGATTAACCTGGGCGTTATTGTTGTATTTGGCTCTGCCACGCTATTTTTTCAAAACGATGCGTTTATCAAATGGAAACCCACCGTTTTGTACTGGCTTTTTGCAACGGTTTTAATTGGTAGCCACCTCTTTCTAGGTCGCAACCTCATGCAAAAACTAATGGGATCTCAACTGGTTCTTCCTGCACCGGCTTGGACAAAACTTAACTATAGCTGGGCCTTATTTTTTATATTTTCTGGCGCAGTCAATTTATTTGTGGCCTTTTCTGGCTATTTCAGCGAATCTCAATGGGTTAGCTTCAAAGTCTTTGGCTCCCTGATTTTGCTGGTCATTTTTATAATTGTTCAATCACTTTGGTTGGGCAAATATATGAACGATCAATCTGAACGTTAGTAAAAACTATGTCTAAACAAGAATTAATTGAGCTGGTCACACAGCGCATGCAAACATTAAACCCGACTTATTTCGATTTAATAGATGAGTCTCACCTCCACGAGGGGCATGCTGGCGCCAAAGGTGGCGCTAGTCACTTTCGTGTAGTGATCGCTTCCGAGCAGTTCGACAATTTAAATACAGTGGCTAGACATCGCTTGATCTATCAACAGGTGAATGACTTGATGCCCTTTCCTATTCACGCCTTAGCCATTGAAATTATTTAACCAAGGACTTTATATATGAAACGATTTGCTATTGCTGCGCTTAGCTGTGCTTTGGCCTTTCCTTTAGCTGCTCAAAACATTGCCACAGTAAATGGCGAGAGCATTACCCAAAAACAACTCGATGACTTTGTGGCTTTACTCATTGAACAAGGTGCGCAAGACTCGCCTCAATTACGTGAACAAGTCCAAAAAGAAATGACGGTGCGCTTAGTTGCCACCCAAGAGGCCAAAAAAATGGGTTTGGATAAAAAACCCCAAGTGGCCCAAGAACTAGAACTTGCCCAACAAGGCATCCTCGTTCGTGCATTACTTAATGATTACGTCACTAAAAACCCACTTTCTGACAAAGACATCAAAGCCGAATACGAGCGCTTAAAAAAAGAAGAAGCGGGTCAAAAAGAATATAAAGTCAAACACATTTTGCTTAAAGACGAGGCCGAAGCCAAACAGCTGCTAGCTGACATTAAAGCCAAAAAAATCAGCTTTGCAGATGCTGCCAAAGATAAATCCATTGACCCTGGTAGTGGTGCACAAGGTGGTGATCTTGGCTGGGCACCTAACACCATCTATGTAGAAGAGTTTGCGGATGCAGTAGCCAAACAAAAGAAAGGTGAGCTCAGCGCCGCACCCGTTCAATCTCAGTTTGGTTGGCATATTTTGCAAGTGGACGATGTACGCGACATGAGCTTCCCTACTTTAGACGAAGTAAAACCACAAATTGAAGAACTACTACGTCAAAAGCAACTGACTGATTTCCAAAATACATTAATGGAAAAAGCCAAAATTCAATAAAACAAAGCCCCTCAGCACAGGAGCATTACCTGTGCTGAGGGGATAGCAGTTAGGTTTGCAGCAACTCTAAAAACTGCGCTTCATTCAAAATGGTAACGCCTAAGCTTTGCGCTTTGGTTAGTTTAGAACCAGCCTCCGAGCCTGCTACTACAAAATCTGTTTTTTTAGAGACTGACCCCGTTACTCGTCCTCCTGCTCCTTCGATTAAGGCTTGGGCCTCAGTACGAGACAATGTGGGCAGGGTTCCTGTTAAGACTACCGTTTTACTCGTTAGTGCTGTGCTTACAGAACGGTTTGCTTGTGTTTCTGGTTCGATAGCCACCACCCCCACATGCTCCAGTTGGGCCAATACCTCACGATTATGGGGCTCTGCAAAAAAGTTAACAATCTCAGCCGCTACAACCGGCCCCACATCATCAATTTCTAATAGCTCATCCTCAGTGGCCCGCACTAAGCGCTCTAAATGCAAAAAATGATCAGCTAAGGCTTTAGCTGTTGCCTCACCTACATGACGTATGCCTAATGCATAAATAAAACGTGCCAATGGCGGTGTTTTGGCTTGCTCTAAAGCAACAATTACATTGCCTGCCGATTTGGCTCCCATTCGAGGATAAGTCGCTAGCTCTAATTGGGTCAACGTGAATAAGTCGGCAAGATTTTTTACTCGATTAGCATCTACTAGCTGCTCGATTAATTTGGTTCCTAGACCATCTACATCTAATGCTTTGCGGCTAACTGCATGCTCTAAACTTTGTTTACGTTGAGCAGCACAAACCAACCCCCCTGTACAACGTGCAATTGCCTCATCTATAGGGCGTTCAATAGCTGAACCACACACAGGACACTGGGTAGGAAATTCAAAAAGCTCAGTGTGTTCGGGTCTGAGCTCAATAATAGGCGCTACAACCTCGGGAATGACATCCCCGGCACGGCGTACAATTACCGTATCACCTGCCCGCACATCTTTACGGCGGATCTCATCCTCATTATGCAACGTAGCATTGGTTACAGTGACTCCTCCCACAAAAACAGGCTCTAAGCGTGCTACGGGTGTGATGGCTCCGGTGCGCCCTACTTGTACATCAATACTCAGCAGTTTAGTGGTCATTTCCTGGGCGGGAAATTTATGCGCTACCGCAAAACGTGGAGCACGAGCCACGTAGCCTAATAACTCTTGCTGAGCTAGGACGTTGACCTTGTAAACCACCCCATCAATTTCGTAAGGCAGTTCAGAGCGGACTTGCTCGGTATCAATATAAAACTGCTGTAACGCTGCTGCACCTTGTAGTACGCGTTGATGATTATCCACAGCAAAGCCTAACTGACGTAACCAATCAAGCATGGCAGATTGCGTGCGGTAAGGCTCAGTAGAGGGCGCTGCACCTGCAATTTGGATTTCACCCCAACCGTATGCAAAAAAACGCAGAGGGCGTTGTGCCGTAATGCGAGGATCTAGTTGGCGTAAGCTACCTGCTGCGGCATTACGTGGATTAACAAAAACTTTTTCACCCCTACGTAATTGTGCTTGGTTTAACGCTTCAAAATCGGCACGGTGCATCAGAACCTCACCACGCACCTCAAGCACAGCAGGCCAGTGGGCAGCCTCGCCTTGAAGGCGAAGGGGTACAGAGCTAATAGTACGTACATTAGAGGTGATGTCTTCGCCCGTTATGCCATCGCCGCGGGTAGCCCCCTGTACTAACAAACCATTTTCATAGCGCAAACTAACCGCTAAACCATCAAATTTATACTCAGCGTTGTATTCAATGGCTTGGTTTTGAATCACTCCTTCTGCGCGCAAAAGCTCTGCAATGCGCTTATCAAAAGCATATAGCTCTTCTTCGTCGAACACATTCCCTAAGGAAAGCATAGGACGGCTATGCGTTACCGTACTAAACGCTGATACGGGCGCGGCTCCCACGCGCTGAGTGGGAGAGTCCGCACTAACCCATTCGGGGTGTGCCGCTTCAATTTGCTGTAATTCGCGCAGTAATGCATCGTACTGAGCGTCCGCAATCACGGGTTGGTCTAAAACGTAATACCGGTAATTATGAAAATGCAGTTGTTCTTTCAGTTCATCTAAGCGTTGTTTCACGTAAATACCCGTAACGTTCTGGTTTCGCCAGCATTAAAGCCAGCGTCTTCTAGTTGCTCGTAAATTTGATAGAGCTGTTGATCAATTTCGTCATCGTAATGGTCGGTTAAAGGCTGGCCTTGGTCATCAATGAGCTCTGCATCCAGACGCACCGCTAAATCACGCCCTACGGTTGCCATGCGACTAAATGCGTTGGTGTCTTTAGGACTATTGGGCACATCAAGCAGCAAATCTAAGCGATTGACTTGAGCAGAGTGCAAATCCATGGCAGGTTTGCCATCAAACAATAAAGTAAAACGAGGTATGCCAGAGCTGGCTAACCAACCCAGTTGTTTACCGTACTCCATAAAACCAGCATTTAACGCCACCTGACGCACTTCTGCAGTGGCTAAAGGCTCGGCTAAGCGCAGGCTTAAACCGACTTGCGCATCTAGATTAGCGCACAAGTTATCAAGCTGCTGAGCACGCTCTATGACCTCTTGCTGCTCTGGGCCGTCTACAGTGCCATCGAGCTGCTGCGCTAAATTTTGCGCTGCCATCCATAGTCTTGACCAATCAATTTCACTGAGCGGCCCTTTACGATTGGCAAGTAGCATCGCCAACTGCATTCCTACATACTGCTCGGCCTCGTGGGGATACGCATGATGCTCGCCTTGGGTGCTTAATGCAAATAAGCGCACGGGCTTGGTTTCAACGCGTAGATACGCTCGCAGTAAGTCCATAAGCTCTGCCCCTGGCACCGCTTTGGGAAACTGCACATCAATTACCGCTTCTGTAGCTGCATCAATGTCTTCGGCTAGCACCGCAGGCTCCGCTTTAGGTTGTGCTAAGGTTTCTGCTATGCGTACAGTAGGCTCACGGCGCTCAGCCTCTAGCTGCGTCATCAACGGATCTGCAGGCACCTCTGGAAACTTATCTTTCATGGTGTTGCGTACACGACGGTCTTGCCACCAATTGAAAAGCAATACCAATAAAATGAGTATGGCCCCTAAGGCCACTAAGGCTATTTTTAAATCACTCATTCTCTGACCCGACCCTTATTAGGCTAAAAAATTGCAAATCACATTAATGTGTCATTTCTACAGCGGCGGCCATATCTACCGCAACAATGCGAGATACACCTTGTTCTTGCATAGTAACGCCAACCAACTGCTTTGCCATCTGCATAGCAATTTTATTATGAGAAATAAATAAAAACTGAGTTTGATCACTCATACTTTCAACTAAATTCGCGTATCGCTCAGTATTCGCATCATCTAAAGGCGCATCCACCTCATCTAATAAACAAAAAGGCGCTGGGTTCAATTTGAAAAACGCAAAAACCAAAGCCGTTGCTGTTAATGCTTTTTCGCCCCCAGAAAGCAGCTGAATAGTACTGTTTTTTTTGCCTGGCGGTTGAGCCATGACTTGTACACCCGCATCAAGAATTTCTTCACCTGTCATCATGAGTTTTGCTTCACCCCCACCAAAAAGCTTAGGAAACAACTCACCAAAATGCGTATTCACCTCGTTAAACGTACTTTGTAATAATGCGCGCGTTTCCCTATCTATTTTTCGGATAGCGTCTTCTAGTGTTTGAATAGCTAGTGTTAAATCATCATGTTGAGACTGTAAATAAACCTGTCGCTCTTGTGCGGTTTGTAGCTCTTCTAGAGCCACCAAATTAACCGCCCCTAATGCTTCAATAGCGCGATTAATACGCTGTACTTCATTTTGCAACCAAGTCACTTTATGCCAGTTTTCCTCTTGCTCTTGCATAAATGCGGCTAAGGCTTGGCGATTAACCTGCTGCGCATCCAACTGCGCCGCATATTGCTCTACGGTCAGCCGCGCCGACTGTTCGGCTAGTTGCAACTGAGTAACTTGCTGACGTAATGGCTCTAACCCATCACCCGTTTGGTGGCGACTGTGTTGCAAGTCATGCAGTTGCGTAGTGAGCTCTGTCAATTGCTTTTGTTCTGCATGAAGTAAGTCTTCTGCATAGACGCGCTGCTCTAAAGCCTCTTGGAGCTGCTCATGCAGTTCTGCTACATCCGTACTTTCGTACTCATCCACTAAACCTGCCAGTTCAATTTGTGCGCGCTGAGCCAGCTCTTGAGCCTGTTGTTGACTACGCAATAACTCGTCTACACGAGCCTGTGTCAAGTTTTGATTATATTGCAAGCCCTGACTCTGCTGTTCTAATTCACGCAGCTGGGTACGCAATACCTGCAGTTGATCGTTAAGTTCCGTTAAGTTTTGCTGCAGCTCATCTTGCTGCTCTAAAAGCGCCTCAAGAATAAGCTCTTGCTCTTCGCGCTGTAACAAGGCCTCTTCTTGTGTTTCTTGCCACTGCGTTTTTAACTCCTCTATCTCTTGTAGCTCAACCTGTACTTGATGCAGGCGCTCTTGCTGCTGTCGAGTTTTTTGCTCAATTTGATGGTAGTGTAACTGCAACTCATGCGCTAAATGGGTGAGTTCTTGTAAGCGTGTGCTGGCTTTAGCCTGTTCGTCTCTGTTGGCAATCAGCGCTTGATGCGCTAGCAAAGCGTGCTCTTTAGCGCTCTCTAGATGCAGGGCTTGTGCTTTTAACGCTTTGTGCTGTTGTTCTATTTGTTGCTGACGCCCCAACACACCCGCTTGCTCGGTGTCAGCCGCATACAGCATAACCTGATGCGCCTGTACAATATGGCCCTCAGAGGTAACCAATGACATGGTAGAGCTAAGGGCAGAACGTAGACTCAGCGCTTGCTCTAGAGTACGCACCACGTAAAACCCAGCTATCCATTGATTTAAAACATCTTGCCACGCACTGTGTTTGGCGCGTACATAATCACTTAATGGGCTCAACATCTGACTTTGCAACTCATCAGCCTGTTCTTGCTCGAACGCCTCTACTAACCAAAGTCGTGTTGGCGGCAAACTGCCTAAATCAGCTAATCCATTAAGCTCATCCACAGTCAATGCTTGCAAACGTAAGCCCAACACTGCTTCTAATGCGGTCTCCCACCCCTCATTCACCTGTAAACGCTGCCAAAACGGTTGCGACTGATCCAAACCATACTGTTTAAGCCAAGGCTCCATCTGTTCATGGCGTTGCAACTGCGTTTGGAGCTGCTCCATCGCCTGCAGTTGCGCTTGGATTTGAGTATAAGTACGCTCTTGCTCTTGCAAGACCTGTTGGGTTTGCGCTTGGGCATGTTGGAGCTCAGGCTCTTGCTGCACCAGGGCTTGCACAATTTGCTGCTGCGTAACCACACGCTCTTGGGCTTGTAACCATTCGGTTTTTAGCTCGGTGCTGTCCTGATTTTTATCTAACTGCAACTGGCTGAGATCAGACTCAAATCGCTGCTGCCGTTGCTGTAGCTGCTCTTGCTGCACCTGCGCAGAGCTTAGGCGCTGCGTCGCTAAGGCAATCTGCTGTCGAGTTTGTTGAATACGTTCTTGTAATTGCTCTTTTTCCTGAACGGCTCGATGCTGAGCCGTTTCTAATGGAGCTAAACGCTGTTGGCACGCCTCTAGACGCCCAATCACTTCCTCATTGCGTAAAGCGAGCTCCTCTAACTCATCCTGTTTTAGCTCTAGTTCATCGCTGCTATCGCTACGTAACTGCTGCCACTCAAGCTGTTGTGCTTGCAGCTGCTGTTGCCGTTGTTCTAGCCGTTGCTGTGCTGTTTTGGCATGATGAATCTCGGCTTCGATCTTATTAACCTGAGCGGCGTGCTGATAAAGCTGAGCTTGGGCTTTTTGTACCGCATCAGTTTGGTCTAACTGTGATTGACGTAAAGCTTCAAGACGCGCTTCAGTACTGCGCATATCTGCCATAGCTGCTTCAACAGCTGTTTGCGCCTGCTCAATAGCCAATGCATGCTGACGTTGTTCTTGACGTGCATTTTGTTCGCGCAACCACCATAACGCATGTTGCTTTTTTTCGCCCTCAGCTTGTAAGTCTTTATATTGACGTGCAATTTCTGCCTGAGACTCAAGCCGAACCAGCTGCTGCTCTAGCTCTTGCAGTATGTCTTCTAGACGAGTTAGGTTTTCATTGGTGTCACGCAATCGACTTTCTGTTTCTTTGCGGCGCTCTTTGTAGCGCGATACACCTGCGGCCTCTTCAAGGTAAACACGTAACTCGTCGGGCTTGGCTTCGATTAGTCTATTAATCATGCCTTGCCCAATGATGGCGTACCCCCTAGCCCCTAGCCCAGTTCCTAAAAAGATATCGTTAATATCACGTCTACGAACTTGTTGCCCGTTTATAAAATAACCACTAGTACCATCACGTGTCAGTTCGCGTCGAACGGAAATTTCGGTGTAAGCTCCCCATTGCCCTAATACACGGCCCTCGGAGTTATCAAAGCTAAGCTCCACAGAAGCCCGAGCCGCTGCTTTACGTTGCCCGGAACCATTAAAAATCACGTCTTGCATGGAGCCGCCACGTAGTTCCGAGGCACGACTTTCCCCCAGCACCCAACGTACTGCATCAATAATATTTGACTTACCACACCCATTAGGCCCGACCACGCCCACTAACTGGCTAGGGGTGGGGATTAGGGTAGTATCTACAAAGGATTTAAATCCTGATAATTTAATTTGTGTTAAACGCACCAAGTACTCGCTTAGGCAAGATAATTACAGCTTTCGTATAATAGCCCAAGCCATTATAGAGATGCTGACTTACCTAGAAAATAGCATAGAGTTATACTGATTTACTTATTTGGGCTGGCTGTAGTTTTACATACGCCGCCCTTAACGCTTTTATTGCTTATCGAGATCCATTTTGAACAAAGGTTTCTATCTAGTTATGGCAGCGCAAGCGCTGTCATCTGTAGCCGATAATGCCTTGCTTATCGCTGCTATAGCCCTAATTGTAGAGTTAAGTGGTCCCGACTGGATGGCTCCTTTAATGAAATGGTGGTTTGCACTTGCTTATGTCGTTTTGGCTGCTTTTGTGGGTGCTTTTGCCGATGCCTTCCCTAAAGGGCGCGTTATGTTCATTACTAACGGCATCAAGGTCTTAGGCTGTCTTTTAATGTTTGGGGTGCACCAGTTATCCCAACACCAAGACTCTCAGCTTTTTCTCGTATTTTTTGCTTACACACTCGTGGGCATAGGCGCAGCCGCTTATTCACCAGCCAAATACGGCATTGTCACTGAAATGCTCAAACCCGAGCTACTCGTCAAAGGCAACAGCTGGATTGAAGGCCTTACTGTGCTTTCCATTATTTTAGGCACAGTGCTTGGCGGGGTCTTAATTCACCCTGACATCAGCCCTGTGTTACGCAATGCTCCTGTCATAAACCAAATGACGTTAAACCCTACTGAAACCGCTATTCTTATCATTGGTTTTATTTATTTAGCAGCAGCAGCCTGTAATCTACTTATTCCTAAAACCAATATTATTTACCCTAAACAGAAAACCAACCCTATTGAGCTTATTAAAACCTTCAAAGGCTATGTGGTAATTTTATGGGGCGATAAGCTCGGACAAATCTCCTTAGCTGTAACTACCCTCTTTTGGGGTGCAGGGGCCACATTACAGTTTATTGTAATTGAGTGGGGAGCCCACCAGCTGGGTTATCGATTAGATCAATCCTCGATTTTAATGGGCGTAGCGGCTTTAGGTACCGTGGTGGGAGCCTATCTGGCTGGTAAAGTGCCTTTAAAACAAGCATTAAAAGTTTTACCTATGGGGGTGGTCATGGGTTTAACTGTACTGTTGATGCCTTTTGTAAAAAGCACATGGGCCGTTTATAGTTTACTGCTATTAATTGGGGCCACCTCAGGCTTTTTTGTAGTTCCCATGAATGCTTTGCTGCAACACCGTGGTCACGTCTTATTATCGGCAGGCCACTCTATTGCAGTACAAAACTTTAACGAACAGCTCAATATTTTATTTATGCTGAGCTTTTATAGTTTTATGTTGTGGCTAGATATACCTATCAATGTAATTATTACGATATTTGGGTTGCTCGTCGCCACGCTGATGGTGGTGTTCATCCGTTGGGATAAACAAAACCATCAGCATAGCCCGCACTTAGATGACTGTATTGGCGAAGAGTGCCACGGCCAAGCCCTACGCTAATCAGCTAAATGCCACCTGCATTCGTTGTGCGTAAAAGTCAGCAAGGTATTCTTGTTCGTAAGCATAAGCCACTTGCAATACCACACGCTCTCTGTGATGAGCCGCTACCAGTTGTAGACCAATAGGAATAGAGTGTGCGCCTAGACCACATGGCAAGCTCAATGCCGGGTGTCCCGTTACGCTAAATGGCGCACAGTTATGTACAATTAACCCAAAAAGATCCTGTTTTTGGCCTGCTATCTCAAGCTCGTTTACACCTATTTCTTGGGCAGTCACCGGCGTAGTGGGTATAGCCAACACATCAATGTCTTGCAGTAGGTATTCGAACTGCTGAGTAAGCTCTACTTGACGCTCTTTGGCTTTAATATAATCCACAGCGGTGAAATTCTCTGCTGCACTTAAAGCCGCTAATACATCAGCGCCGTACTGGTCCCGATACTGTGCCATGCGCTCTGTATGCTCAGCCGCCCCCTCGCAAATAGCTAATGCAAAAACCACGCCCGCATCGGCCTCTGTGTAGGGTACCTCAACCTCTATTAATACCGCTCCTAACGCTTGTAACTGCTGCAAAGCTCGTTCATAGGCAGCCCCTACATGAGCGTCCACTTGATGCCAAAAATAATTGGTCGGCACCCCAATACGCAAGCCCTTTAAAGATCGAGCTAAGTGAGCAAGGTAATCTTGACCTGTTAGCACCTCTAGACCTAATGCCATGTCTTCTACGGTTTTGGTAAGCGGACCCACATGATCTAAGGAAGCCGCAATAGGACGCGTTCCTTGAGCAGAAATTACGTCCCGCGTTGCTTTCAGACCAATCACACCACAGGCTGCAGCCGGAATACGGATGGAGCCGCCTGTGTCAGTGCCTAGAGTCATCATAGCTAGGTCAGCCGCCAAAGCAGCTCCGCTCCCACCACTAGAGCCTCCGGGACTAAAGCGACGATTCCATGGGTTTTCTACTGCGCCATAAAAAGGGTTTTGACTGGTAATACCAAACGCATACTCATGCAAGTTAAGCTTGCCCAAATTAATTGCACCCGCCTGTTGCATGCGACTGACCGCAGGAGCATCTTGATCAGGAATAAAAGATTTTTCTATGGATGAGCCTGCCGTGTTAGGTAAACCTCGTACAAAAATATTATCTTTGTAGGCTACAGGTATCCCTTCTAACAACCCTGAAGCTTCACCTAGATGATATCGTTGCGTAGCTAATGCGGCTTGATGACGCGCCTGTGCTGCGTTAACCGTAATATAAATATTGGCATCACGGTGCTTTTCTATTCGAGCTAGGTAGTCCTCGACTACCTCTGAAGGCGATAACTGCTTAGTTAAAAATAATTCACGCATCTGCTTTAATGAAAAGCTAGACATACTGTCTCCTAATTAATACCTAATTGTTGTTTTAGAATAGCGTTCGCATCAGTAATAAATCTGCCCACGCTTTAACTTTGTCTTGGGGACGTAATAATAAAGACACTGGATCAAAGGTAACAATCACTGGAATCCTTACCCCATCTGGGCGCTGCCAAGATTGCGCCTCAGCACGTAATTCATCAAACGAGGCGCTAGCTCCAAAAAATAGCTCTGCGCCAGCCTCTCCTAGTAGCAATATATGTTTTGGCTGGATCAGCTCTATTTGACGCCACAAAATTTGTTGACAGGCCTGAATATATTCAGATTTTGTATGGTGAGGACTCCGGCATTTCACTAATTGAGTCGTATAAAAAGTAAAATGACTCGGTACTGTGATGCTTTGCAGCTGATGCGCAAAAAGCTCTCCGGTTTTACCTTGCATAGGCAAACCAGCCATTTCTTCGTTACTGCTAGGAGCAATTGAAATGACCATCCAATCGGGTTGATCGGTATGGCCAGCACCAAGTACTGCGCGTTGGCGTTGCTCATGCAAAGCACAGGCCGCGCATTGATCCGCATAGTGTTGAATTTGCTCTAGGTTTAGTTTGTTGATGGCCTCTAGCGCCACAGGCGGTGACTGGGGCGGCACATCGGCCTTTACCACAGCAGGCGTAGTTGATTTTTTTAAACCTAATTGATCATGCAACTGAGCCCGAGCTGCGGCAGGCATAGTAGTAGCTGTGCCTGTGGCCTTTAGCGGGGTGTCAGACACAGGTGGACTAGCTCGTTGCGCTTGCGATGCAGCGACAGCAGGAGCAGGAGTCAAAAATACTGAAGCCACCTGTAACTCGCGTAACCACGCTTGCTGAATAGAGCTAAGTTGAGGAAAAGAGTGAGTCATAAATACATCTATGCCAGAATTTTACTATATAGCACTGCGGCCTCTTTTGCTGTTGCCGACGTTTTGTAGTAATTCTTTCGAATACCAACGGGATAATAACCCGCACCAGTATATAGCTCTCGTGCTGCTGTATTCGACTCCCTAACCTCTAAGTGCATAGTTAAGCCATTTTTAGCTTTGGCATCCTGTTCTATATAGCACAACAACTGCTGTCCTATGCCCTGACGTTGCTGATCGGGAGCCACACCAATAAGTAATAGCTCGGCCTCATCTACTATAGGCCTTACTACAGCATATGCCACTACTCGGTCCTGATACAATGCCACCCAACCCCAATGTCCAGCCTTTATGCTTTGTTCAAATTGTCCGGCAGACCAGGGTTCATATTGAAGCTTATGTTCTATGGCAGCTACCGCCTCGAAATGCTCGGCAGTCATCGGTTTAAACTGCACTGCTTGCCATAATGCGCTGGGGTTGCCCCCTAGCCCCGTTTCACGTTCTGCTATAGTAAAAGCCACGCGGTTACGCACGTATAATGGCGCGGCTAACGCTGGGTCAATCAACTGATCTTGTTTGAACGCCAATAACGCCAATTTGGCTAAGGTCTGAACCTGGACACGCTCGGTATTGCCTAGCTGCGCTCCTAAACTTAGTACCTGTTGATTAAGGGCCGGAAAAGCGCATAAGCCATCCCCCGACACACGCACTGCGGTACCTGTTTTCAGTTCAGTTTGTTGTTGAATTAATTGCTGCAAATAGTAATAAAACGCCGACTCAGCCATTAAAATAGGTTTATGTAAGCTATACCAACCTTGTTGGGTGCGTTGGTAAGCCCCTACATACAGCTCTTGCATACGCGCATCTGCTACCACTATTTCAATAGAGGCATTGGGCAGTAGCTCTTGTTGGGCCGCAATGGCTAGTAATGAAGGGATCGGGGCCACTTGCACACCAAGCGCATAAGCCAAACCTTGGGCAACCCCACAGGCAACCCGCAGCCCAGTAAAGCCACCCGGCCCCTGCGCAAACGCAATAGCATGTAGGTCGGAACGCTCTATACTAGCCTCTTCTAGGCATTGCTCTATTAAAGGCAGCATACGCTCTGCATGTTGGGCAGAACCCTCGTGTTCAGCCACAGTTAATCCAGATAGTCCGGCATCGGATTGCAATATCGCAACACCACACACAGCACTTGCACTATCTAAAGCCAAAAGATTTACTTTCATTGATGTATTACTTCGCTCAGATAACAGCTATTTAGCATTAGAATGATTAGATGGAATGATTGTAAACGCGTAGCACCTTTGGCGTGGTTGCTAATTACCACCCAAACCATGTAACAAAATGAAAACTTTTCAGTTAATTTACGGGCGTTTTATGAGCAAAAAGCATCAATTGTAAAAATTTTCTACGAGCCTGTACGCCCCCCTTTTTGCCTGTTACATTTTAATCATGAACACACAAAATCAACCTCTTACCAGAAAAATACTCGTCGTCGATGACGATCCACGTTTACGCGATTTATTGCGACGCTATCTAACGGAACAAGGCTTTAATGTTTTTGTTGCCGAAGATGGCAAAGAAATGTCTAAACTCTGGCAACGCGAACATTTTGATTTACTTATCCTTGATCTAATGCTGCCAGGCGAAGATGGACTTTCAATTTGTCGTCGTTTACGAGGGGGTCACGATAACACACCTATTATTATGCTAACAGCAAAGGCGGAAGAAATTGACCGCATCGTTGGCTTGGAAATGGGTGCGGACGACTATTTAGTGAAGCCATTTAACCCACGCGAGCTTCTTGCTCGGGTAAATGCCATTTTACGCCGTCGCGGCACAGAAGAGCATCCTGGCGCACCTAGCCAAGAAAATGAAGCGATCGAGTTTGGTCCGTATTCGCTGAACCTCTCTACGCGCACGCTTACTAAAGGAGATGAAGTCGTCCCTATCACTACAGGTGAGTTCTCCGTATTAAAAGTATTTGCACGCCACCCAAAAATTCCCTTGTCTCGTGACAAGCTAATGGAGTTAGCCCGTGGCCGAGAGTACGAGGCATTTGACCGCAGCCTAGACGTTCAAATCTCTCGTTTACGCAAACTCATTGAACCCAATCCATCCAAACCCGTTTTTATTCAAACGGTCTGGGGCTTGGGCTATGTTTTTGTTCCTGATGGTGGTCATTAAAGGTATGATAAGGGCATGAGCAAAACTGCCCTTTCCTCCTCTAGTGCCCCTTCAAAAAAGCCCCCTTTTAAGATGGGGCTTTTTAGTCGTACTTTTTTTCTTCTGCTTGGCCTTATGGGCATGAGCTTTGGCATCTGGCTTCAGGTCTTTTTCTCAATCGAATCCGGCCCCCGCGCCACCCAAATGGCTCAACGCGTTTCTACCTCCGTCAGCATTACACGCTCTGCGTTGGCGTATGCGCCCTTTGATCAACGCCCCGCCCTGCTGCTTGATTTAGCAACTAAAGAAAGCCTGCGTATTCAGCCGCGCGAACCGGACGACATTCTGGAACCCATTCAGCACTCTGCCTACTGGACCAAAGTTTCTAAAGAGGTACGCAAAGATCTAGGCAGTAACACCCTGATTATGTGGTCAGTCAACAACGTTCCTGGGGTTTGGGTCTCTTTTGAGCTCGATACCGAACAGTACTGGCTTGTCTTTAATCGCGAGCAACTCAGTTTAATTGCTGGCGCAGAATGGATTGGGTGGCTTTTATCAGCCCTGCTCCTTTCTTTCTTAGGGGCAGCAATCAGTGTACGTTTTGTAAACCGCCCACTTGCCCGTCTAGCTCAGGTTACTCATCAGCTCGCTCGGGGTGAAACGCCGTCGCCCTTACCGGAACGCGGTCCTGCTGAAATTCGCGACATGAATGTGGCTTTTAACCGTATGACACGCGATATTCGTCAGGCCGAAGCCGATAGAGAAATTATGTTGGCCGGTATTTCCCACGATTTACGCACCCCTCTAGCTCGCATGCGTCTGGAAATCGAGCTATCTAATGTCAGTGATGCAACACGCCAAGCCATTGACGAAGACCTCGCTCAAATCGATCACAGCATTGACCAGCTTATGGAGTACGCTCGCCCTGCAGCCAAAGCCCCAGAGCAAGGCATTGATATTAGCAAAGCGCTTAACTCTTTATATGAGCGTGAGCGCAGCCACACCGAAAGTCTAGGTGGTGAACTCACTGCCGATATTGCTCCTAATCTCTTTGGGCGCATTGATGAAAACGACTTAAAACGCATTGTAAGCAATCTAATTGAAAACTCGCGTCGTTATGGTCGTAGTGCCGCAGATGACAAAGCCTATATTTACCTTTCTGCTCAACCTAAAGGCAACCTAATTGAAATAAAAGTCCAAGACCAAGGGGTTGGTATTGAAGAACACGAAGTACAACGCCTATTGCGCCCCTTTTCTAGAGGCGAATTAGCACGCACAGGTGTCAATGGTGCGGGTTTAGGTTTAGCCATCGTAGAACGCTTATTACTGCAAGTTGGGGGTCGCTTTGAGTTAACCTCCCCACCCGGACAAGGCTTAACTGCACGTATCGAAATCCCTAAGTTAAAAGTGCGCTAAACGACTAGGCAAACAAATCCATTCGGGTAGAATTATTCTGACTAGTGTACTGAAAGGAACTTTATGAAAACGGTTGGCGATAGACTCGAACCTTTTAAGGTCATCGGCATCAAGCCTGGCTTTAACGAGGCTCAAGAAAACGGCATCTCGGCTTTTGAGGAAATCACAGAAAGCTCTTTTCCACATAAGTGGAAAATTATTTATTTCTATCCTAAAGATTTCACTACGGTTTGCCCGACTGAAATTTCTGACTTTGGTCGTTTACAGCCCGATTTTACCCAGCGCAACGCTATTGTGATGGGGGGCTCCAGCGACAACGAGTTTGTAAAACTGGCTTGGCGCCGTGAACACCCCGATCTGCATCGTCTACAGCATTATCAGTTTGCAGACACCTGCGGTGCGCTCATTGACCAGCTAGGCATACGCCATAAAACCGAAGGCGTGGCATTGCGTGCCACCTTAATTGTCGACCCTGACAATCTTATCCAACATATTTCTGTCAACAACCTAAACGTAGGCCGTAGTCCCGAGGAAATATTACGTTTGCTAGACGCAATTCAAACCGATGCGTTATGCCCTAGCAATCGTCAAATTGGCGGCCCCACACTCGATTAATAAAAAAGCGTAGAAACTGTCTACGCTTTTTATTTAGGTAGGCTGGTGCAACAGCACCACTACATTTGCTGCAATGCCTTCTTTACGGCCTAAATGGCCTAAACCTTCATTGGTTTTAGCTTTGATATTAATACAGCTCACAGCCAACCCCAAATCCGTACTGATCACCTCAATCATAGCCGCTGCATGCGGGCCAATCTTTGGCGCTTGGGCATGAATGGTGGCGTCCACATTAATCACATGCCAACCGTGCTTTTGCACTAATGCATACGCATCGCGCAGCAAAACACGGCTATCTGCCCCTTTGTAACGTGGGTCTGTATCAGGAAAATGACGTCCTATATCGCCCAAGGCCGCAGCCCCAAGTAGGGCATCTGTTAACGCATGCAACAACACATCTGCATCAGAATGACCTAACAAGCCATGCGTATGAGGAATCGTCACCCCACCAATTATTAATGGACGCCCCTCAACCAGAGCATGTACATCAAAGCCCTGACCTACGCGCAAATTCATAACCATTTCTCCAATATTTGAAAATCACCTGGCCATGTTACCTTGAAGTTTTGCGGAGCGCCCCGAATTAATAAAGAGCGGTATCCAGCTTGCTCCATAGCAGATGACTCATCGGTAACAGACCATTGCTCACGCTCTGCTTGCTCTAAAGCCTGCAACAGCTCTGTCGCTTTAAACATTTGAGGGGTCTGAGCAAGCCAAAGGTTTTCCCGTGATACCGTTTGCTGCACCTCTGGGTCGGTTGCCCCCCCTGCTTTTTTAACTGTATCCGGCACAGGCAATGCTAATAATCCACCTTGATCCTGTTCTAGACAGGTATCTAGCAAACGGGTTAGGGCCTCGGCAGGAAGACCAGGACGGGCCGCATCGTGGACCACCACCCATTGCTCGGGGTCTGGATTTAAATCTTTCAAGCCATTACGTACTGTATCGGCTCGGGTTTCCCCCCCTACTGCACGCCAAGTAGTACGCTCTAACCCCGCTAATGCATCATTTACCCATGTATCAGTCGGACTTACAATAACTCGCACATGATCAATGCGGGGATCGGCTAACATAGCCTTTACTGAGAGTCGCAACATCGGCAAGCCATTTACTAATTCGTACTGTTTAGGTAAATCTGGTTTTAATATTGCCGCTGTAGTTTGTCGTCTTGCTCGCGCACCAATACCAGCAGCAGGCACTAAAGCAATTATTTTCTTTGACATAAACGTATTCCCATGAGCAAAACCAAAAGCCCTACTACAACCAGCCTTTATCTTAGCAGCACCTCATCCAGTTTACAGGCCTTAAAAGTTGGGCAACGTTTTCAACAACCCTTGCCACCGGGCTCGGGAGACGCTTTGCTGCTTGCTGATTTAGCACGGCAAAGCACCCACAGTGTAATCGTGTTTTGCACTGATCCGCTAGATGCACAGCGTTTAAACCATGAAATTAAGCTTTTTGGGCCTGAGCTTACCGTGCAGCAATTCCCCGACTGGGAAACCTTGCCCTATGATAGCTTTTCCCCTCATGAAGATTTAATTTCTGCACGCCTTAAAGCCTTAAATGCTTTATTGCACAACGAAGTAGACGTACTTACCATTCCTGTCAGTACGGCTCTTTATCGCTTAGCGCCGCCTGCTTTTTTAGCCGCTCACAGCTTTAGTTTCCAACAAGGCGAGAAACTTAATGAGCAACAACTTAAAGAGCAAATGGTGCTTGCCAACTACAATCATGTTACTCAAGTCACTGCACCCGGCGAATTCTCTATACGTGGTGGTCTGATTGACCTGTTTCCTATGGGCTCGGTGGTACCTTACCGTTTAGATTTATTTGATAATGAGATTGAGTCCATTCGTGCCTTTGATGCAGACACCCAACGCAGTCTTTATCCTGTCAAAAAGGTAGATTTACTGCCAGGGCGCGAGTTTCCTATGGACGAAGAGGCGCGTCATATTTTTAGAGCTCAATTTCGTGAGCATTTTGAGGGCGACCCCTCGCGTGCTTTGCCTTATAAAGAAATAGGCAATGGCATTGCTTTTGCCGGGGTCGAATACTATTTACCTTTGTTTTTTGAACAAACGGCCACGCTATTTAACTACCTTCCTAACGACAGTATTGTCGTAACCCATGGAGCCACAGCGCACGCCATACAAAGCTTTCACGCCGACGCTCAACAGCGTTACCAGTTCTTAAAAAGTGATAATGAACGCCCTGTTTTAGCCCCCGAACATCTATTTTTAAACGAAGATGAGTTTTTCAGTGCATTAAAGTTATTTGCTCGATTAGATTTACAAGCAAATGGCCTGCATCCTGATTTTATTCCTGTCCCTGATGTGGCTGTAGCTCGGCGCGCTGAGGATCCCCTTTCGGCTTTGCGCACCGAAGTACGTGATCCAGCCCGACGCACCTTGTTGTGTGCCGAATCGCCAGGTAGACGTGAAACCATCGCTCAGATGCTAAGCGAGCATCATTTAGCTCCCGACCCTCACTGCCTAGAGCTAGACAGCTTTTTATATGGCAATGCTCCGTTTGCTCTGGTTACCGCATCCTTGTACCAAGGCTTTGCCTTACACGAGGCCGCAGTTACCCTTTTAACCGAGAACGACCTCTATCCTCATCAGGTCCGTACCCGTCAACGGACACGACGTAGTCAGCGTACTAATGTCGAAGCCATGGTTCGAGATTTATCTGAACTACGCGCCGGCGACCCTGTTGTGCATACTGAGCACGGCATCGGGCGCTATCAGGGGCTGATTGAAATGGATTTAGGCGAAGGGCCAGTAGAGCTGCTGCATCTGGAGTACGCTAACGAGGCAACTCTGTATGTGCCTGTTGCACAGCTACATGTGATTTCACGTTATAGCGGCACCGATGCCGAATCCGCTCCTTTGCATCAACTTGGCTCCGGTCAATGGGAAAAAGCACGACAAAAAGCAGCTAAACAAGCCCGCGACACCGCAGCAGAGCTACTAGCTCTGTACGCACAGCGCGCATTACGTGAAGGCCAACAATACAAAGTTCCTCTTAGCGATTACGAAGCGTTTGCAGCAGGTTTTGGTTTTGAGCCTACGCCCGATCAAGCAGCAGCAATAGAGGCTGTACTGGACGATATGAAATCAGGCCAACCCATGGACCGCCTGATTTGCGGCGATGTGGGCTTCGGTAAAACAGAAGTGGCTCTACGCGCCGCCTTTGTGGCTGTCGCCAATGGTAAACAAGTGGCGATTTTATGTCCTACCACCCTATTGGCAGAGCAACATGCTCAAAACTTTGCCGATCGTTTTGTAGATTGGCCCATTCAGGTTGCCGAGCTATCACGCTTTAGAACCAGCAAAGAAACCAAAGCCGCTATCGAAGGCTTAGCTAATGGTCATGTGGATATTGTGATTGGCACGCATAAGCTGCTTTCCAAAGAGGTCAAATTCAAGAATTTAGGTTTGGTTATTATTGATGAGGAACACCGATTTGGTGTACGTCAAAAAGAAGCTTTTAAAGCCTTACGTGCCGAAGTGGATATGCTCACGCTAACCGCCACGCCTATCCCACGTACCCTAGGCATGTCTTTAGAAGGTATTCGTGACTTCTCTATTATTGCTACAGCACCAGAAAAGCGCCTTGCCATCAAAACCTTTGTGCGCAGAGAAGACAATGGCACGATACGGGAAGCTTTACTGCGTGAGTTAAAACGAGGTGGTCAGGTTTACTTCTTGCATAACGAAGTCGAAACCATTGAAAACCGTCGCGCACGACTCCAAGAGCTTGTTCCTGAAGCGCGTATTGGCGTAGCTCATGGTCAAATGCCCGAACGTGAGCTAGAAAGCGTCATGAAGGATTTTTATCAAAAACGCTTCAATGTGTTGTTATGTACCACGATTATTGAAACCGGTATTGATGTACCTAGCGCCAATACCATTGTCATTCAACGAGCAGACAAACTGGGTTTGGCACAGCTGCATCAGTTACGTGGCCGAGTAGGTCGCTCTCATCACCAAGCCTATGCCTACCTATTAACCCCTGGTGAAGACGCTATTACCTCTAATGCCAAAAAACGGCTTGAGGCCATTCAAGCCATGGATGAATTAGGGGCCGGCTTTTTCTTAGCTATGAATGACTTGGAAATTCGGGGTGCGGGCGAGGTTTTAGGTGAGCACCAATCCGGAAATATCCATGAAATTGGTTTCTCCATGTATTCCGATATGCTGAACAAAGCAGTAAAAGCATTAAAAGCCGGCGAAGAACCAGATTTGATGTCGCCTTTTGATACTAAGTGTGAGGTCAACCTGCGCAGCCCTGCTTTATTGCCTAATGATTACTGCCCAGATGTACATGCCCGTTTAGGTTTTTATAAAAAACTTTCTCATGCTGCCACTGCCGAGGAGTTATCTGATATCCAAGAAGAGCTTATTGATCGCTATGGACTGCTACCTGAGCCTGCACAAAACCTTCTCACCGTGCATCAACTGCGCATTAAAGGTGAACACTTAGGCTTAGAGAAAATGGACCTACAAGAGGATCAGCTGGTATTGCAATTTAACGCCAAACCCAACGTGGATCCGGTGCGCTTAATCGAGCTAGTCCAAAAAGATAAATCAATTCGCTTTAATGGCCCTGACAAATTGCGGGTGGAATTAGCAGAAACGACCCCTATCCCGCAACGCGTACAAAAGCTTAATCAACTTATGCAGCACTTGAGCTAAAAAAACCGCTCTTAGGGAACTGGTCCCTAGAAGTTAGATGACGGTCTAATTTTTAGGGATCTGTTCAGAAAGAGCGGTTTTTAATTAAATCAACAAATAGAACTACACCCTAAACCAGTTCCAAATGCTATCTAAAGCAGAGTAATTTAACGCATAGTTAGCTTGCTCTTGTACGATGGGTTTAGCGCGATAAGCCACTGAGTAATGCGCATGTGCCAACATAGGCAAATCGTTGGCACCGTCTCCTACTGCTACGATTTGCGTTTTATTGGCCCCGAGCTCGGACGCTAAGCGTGCCACATGATCCGCTTTGGTTTGTGCCCCCACCACTGCACCCACCACACGACCTGTTAATTTGCCATCTTTTACTTCCAATGTATTGGAATACGCCTCATCAATACCTAGACGTTGTTTTAAACGTTCAGTAAAAAAAGTAAACCCACCCGACACCAAGAGTGTGCGTATACCATGATCTGCTGCCTTCTGCACTAGCTGTTGAGCCCCTGCATTTAGCTGTAAACGTTGATCGTAGACTTGCTGCAATGCGGACTCGGGTACGCCTTCAAGCAAAGCAACGCGACGCGTCAAACTTTCTGCAAAGTCTTTTATTTCCCCGCGCATTGCTGCCTCAGTAATGGCAGCCACCTCGGCTTTGCGCCCTACAGCAGCGGCAATTTCATCTATGCACTCAATATTAATTAACGTGGAATCCATGTCCATAGCTAGGATTTTAATGTCACGTAAATAATGAATAGGCTCAATAAAAGCAAAATCCAATTTAGCTTGCTCACAAATAGGCTTTATCTCGGCCTGAGCGCTTGGATCGGCTCCCAACATACGCACTACGGTAGGCCCTAACTCTTGGACACCATCGGCTCCTACAATAGCAGCGATTTTCTCGATAGCAGAAGCATCTACTAGTGGTGCTTGTAAAATTAAATTAGACATAGATAGCAATAAAAAGACCCCTCGGAATAGAGGGGTCATTATAAAAGAAATAACAACTACGCGGTTTTTGGTTGAGCGACTAAAACACGTCTACGTTTAAGCAAATAACGTATCACAAAGCCTGGGTAAGCCAAAATAATGAATAAACAGTAGGTAATGACATAAAACTCCCAACGTTGGGGAAATACACTACCTAAACTGGACTCAAACCCTACCCCTAACAACCCCACAAAAGCATAGAGCGCCGTCACCTCTAGTAAGCGTGCAAAAAACGATTTTTCAATTGCTTGGGTGCGCTGTAGTAATGCGGGAATGGCAAACATTAGTATTGCTACCACCACACACACGGCGCTAATTAAAAGCAAATGCAACGGGCTAACAAAAAGTGTTTGGCTTAGGGTGCGGTGCATAAACCAACCTACGGCAAGCAAACAGGCGGTATAAGCTAAAAACGTAAACCAGCGCAACACCGCAGGACGTGCAACCTCGCCTTTTTGTTGCCAGGGTAAAAATAACAGGGGACGTTGAATATAAAACGGTAAATTAGCACCGATTAACGACACCAGTATTAATACCCAAATAGCAACATTTTGACTCATGACTAACCTAATTTAAAAGCGTAGTGATTCTTGAATAACACGCATGCTGGTCTCCATGAGGCCGCCTGGCAAAATACCTAACACTAGTATTAGCAACCCATTGATAGCTAATACTGTTTTAGCTACCACACCAATTTGTAAGGGCTGCTCTAGCAGATCGTTTTCAGGCTTGTCAAAGTAAGCGGCTTTTACAACACGAATGTAGTAGAACGCCCCCACTAAAGACAACAACACAGCTAAAACGGCTATACCAATGTGCCCAACCCCTACCACAGCTTGAAGAATACTAAGCTTGGCATAAAAGCCTGCCATAGGAGGTATACCAGCTAGCGAGAACATAGCCAACAGTAAAAGCAAGGCAAGAAATGGATGACGGGCGTTAAGGCCTTTTAAGTCAGCAATTTCTTCACATTCAAAACCTTTACGGCTAAGCACCAAAATAATACCAAAGGTCGCTAGGGTTGTGAGTACATAAATAACGGCATAAAACAAAGCAGAACCATAAGCAAAATGCGCCATAGCCACATCAGTACCGATGAGCTGACGAATTAGACCGGCTAAGCCTTCTGCTGCACCTACCTCTGCAGATACCCCTGCCATCAACCCAAGGAAAATAAAACCCATGTGAGAAATGGTGGAATACGCCAACATACGTTTGAAATTAGTCTGTACTAGAGCGGTAAAGTTCCCTACAACTAATGACAACACAGCTAGCAAAAGCAACATGGGCTGCCAGTCTAAGGCTATGCCATGAAGTGCTTCGGTAAGTAAACGCAAAGTAATGGCTACAGCCGCTAACTTAGGAGCCGCCGCAATGATGAGAGTTACCGTAGTTGGTGCACCTTGATAAACATCTGGTGTCCACATATGAAAGGGTGCGGCGGTTAATTTAAACGCCAACCCTGACACCACAAAAACCACACCAAAAACCAAAGCCAGACGTCCAGCATCCCCTGCATTAATCACAGCCGCGATTTGCTCAAGATCTAAGTGGCCTGTGGCCCCGTAAATCATCGACATACCGTAGAGCAATACCCCAGAGGACAATGCGCCTAGAATAAAGTATTTCATGGCGGCTTCAACGGATTGCGTGTGCTCACGTCGAATAGCAACCAAGGCGTACAAGGCAAATGACATGAGTTCTACACCTAAGAACACCATGATTAAGTTGCCTGCTGAAATCATGAGCAATTGGCCTAACAACGCCAACATAGTCAACGAATACAGCTCACCACCTCGTTCTACCATCTGACTATTTTCTGCATACTGACGACCATATAACAGCGTTACAGCTACTGCTATACACGACAGTAATTTCAAAAAGTGAGACATAGGGTCCACCACATACAGGCCACTAAAGGTGACGCCGTATAGATCGGTGGTCCACTGCCAGACGACTGCTAGCCCCACAACAATCAGACTAAATTGGCTAAACGCAAAGGTACTATGTCTAGCTTCTGACTTAGAGAAAGAATCAAAAACCAATACACCTGCAGCAAGGATCAGAAGCAGGATCTCAGGCAAAGCCAGAGCGATATCAAATGAATTTTGCATAATGTTCCAGGTCTACAGTTTCGATACAGAGACATGCTGCAGCAGAGCATCGACGGAGGTGTGCATGACTTCAGTAAATGGTGCCGGATAAATACCCATGCCCAACACTGCAATTGCCATAACACCCAACACAAAAAACTCACGACTACTTAGGTCATTCATTGCCCCTACCGCAGGGTTAGTGACAGGACCGTAAGCCACGCGCTTGAGCATCCAAAGTGAATACGAAGCACCGGTAATTAACGCTGTGGCTGTTAATAAACCAATCCAGAAGTTGTATTCCACTGCGCCCATGATGACGGTAAATTCACCAATAAACCCACTCGTGCCGGGCAAACCACTGTTAGCCATAGAGAACAGCACAAAGAAAGTGACAAAGCGTGGCATCACATTAACCACACCGCCATAGTCGGCGATTTCTCTGGAATGTAAACGGTCGTACAGCACACCAATACACAAGAACATCGCAGCGGAAACGAAACCGTGCGAAATCATTTGCATGATGGCACCTTCCATTCCCGTCTTGTTAAAGATAAAGAAACCGAGCGTCACAAAACCCATGTGGGCCACAGAGGAATACGCCACTAGCTTTTTCATGTCTTTTTGGACTATAGCCACTAAGCCTATATACACCACCCCAACCAAAGACAAAGCAATCATCAAACCCGATAAGCTTTGGGAGGCATCCGGTGCAATGGGTAATGAAAAACGTAAGAACCCATACGCACCCAATTTCAGCATGATGGCGGCTAACACCACGGAACCACCCGTTGGTGCTTCAACGTGTGCATCAGGCAACCAAGTGTGTACTGGCCACATTGGAACCTTGACAGCAAAAGCCATTAGCATTGCTAAGAAAACCAGTACCTGTGCATTCATACCTAGAGGTAATTTATGCCAGGTCAGGATGTCAAAGCTACCGCCGGCACTGTGCCAGAGATAAATAAAGGCAATTAGGGTCAATAAAGAACCTAACAACGTATAGAGGAAAAACTTAACTGAGGCATACACCCGACGTGGTCCACCCCAAACCCCGATAATAATGTACATCGGGATTAAGGTTGCCTCGAAGAAGATGTAGAACAACAAGCCATCTAATGCAGCAAACACCCCTATCATTAGGCCGGAAAGAATTAAAAAAGCACCCATGTATTGTGGGATACGCTCTTTAACTACTTCCCAACCCGCTAACACCACAATGATGGTAATAAAAGCAGTTAAGGGAATAAACCACAAAGAAATTCCGTCAATACCTAGATGGTAATTAACCGAAAAGGTGTTAATCCATGGAGCGAACTCCACAAACTGCATATTCGCTGTGCTCGGATCAAAGCCGGTTATCAGCGGTAAAGTAATAAGAAACGCTATTACAGAACCAATTAACGCGAGAGTACGCGTAAAGTTGGCTCGATCGTCACGCCCTAGGGCAAGGACTAATAGCCCTGCCACTATAGGCGTAAAGATAGTTAGCGTTAACCAAGGAAAAGTAGAAGACGCCATATCGCTAGCCATTATTGAACCGTCAACACGAAAAAGGTTAAGAGCGCCATAATGCCAAGAATCATGGCGAAGGCGTAGTGGTAAATGTAACCAGTCTGTAAACGACGGGATACTGCGGCTACCCAGCCCACAACACGAGCACTGCCGTTGACAATCAGGCCATCAATTAGCCCCATGTCACCGCCTTTCCACAAGCCGGTTCCTAAACAACGTACACCGCGTGCTATGACCTGCTCATTAACCCAATCCACGTAATATTTATTTTCGAGGATGCGGTAAATGCCTGAGCAATTACGCTTGATAGCAGCTGGGATACTTGGGTTCACCAAGTAAAAATACCAAGCTACCACTAGACCAGCAATCATGAGCCAGAAAGGCACGGTTACAAAACCATGTAACGCATACGCCATCCACCCATGCCAACCTTCTTTTAGGGTCATCATCACTGTGTTATCAGGGCTTGCGGCGATAATACCGTTGAAGAAATCCCCAAATAACAATGGATCGATAAACCAAATACCTGCCATCACAGACGGTATGGCTAATAAAACTAACGGCAAGGTCACCACCCATGGTGACTCTTTAGGCTCGCCATGTAATGCTTCGTGCTCGCCTAGGGCTTCGGGGCTAGGGTTACGGAAATTTTCCTTGCCATGGAAGACTAAAAAGTAAACACGGAACGAATACAGCGATGTCACAAAGACACCAATTAAGGTTGCATACTCAGCAAAAGTAGCCCCCCATACACCGGCAGCGGACGCAGCAGCCGCGGCTTCAATAATGTGCTCTTTGGAGTAAAAACCAGAGAAAAATGGAGTGCCTACCAGAGCAGCCGTACCAATTAGGAACGTTAACCACGTAATGGGCATGTATTTACGTAAACCACCCATCGCACGGATATCTTGGTTGTGATGCATTCCAATAATGACCGAGCCCGCGCCCAAAAACAGCAAAGCTTTGAAGAAAGCGTGTGTCATTAAGTGGAAAATCGCCACGGAGTATGCCGATGCCCCTAAGGCTACGGTCATGTACCCTAGCTGAGACAATGTGGAGTACGCCACCACGCGTTTGATATCGTTTTGGATAATACCCAAAATACCCAAAAACAACGCCCCAATCGAACCGATCACTAAAATAAATGACAAAGCGGTCGTGGACTGCTCAAACACGGGAGAGAAGCGCGCCACCATAAAGATACCAGCTGTCACCATCGTTGCAGCGTGAATCAATGCAGAGATAGGAGTTGGGCCTTCCATGGAATCAGGTAACCATGAATGCAGCGGCACCTGTGCTGATTTACCCATCGCACCGATAAATAACGCAATACTGGCTACTGTCAGTAACTGCCACGTTGTACCGGGGAAAGTGAGCTGTGCTAATTGCTCGACTTGAGCAAAGATTTCGCCGTAATGCATGGTGCCCGTGTAGGCATAAAGCAAACCAATGCCTAGCGCAAAACCAAAGTCACCGACTCGGTTTACCAAAAAGGCTTTCATGTTGGCAAAAATAGCGGTTTCTTTTTTAAACCAAAAGCCGATTAGCAAATACGACACCAGACCTACCGCTTCCCATCCAAAGAAGAGCTGTAGCATGTTGTTTGACATGACCAGCATCAGCATGGAGAAAGTAAAGAGCGAAATGTAGGAAAAGAATCGTTGATACCCTGGGTCGTCTGCCATATAGCCAATGGTATAGATATGCACCATCAACGACACAGAGGTAACAACCACCATCATGAGCGCTGTTAGGTTATCAATTAAGAAACCAATTTGCCATGTGGCATCGCCAATGGTGGCCCACGTGTAGACTGGCCCATCGAAAGTTAAACCGCCTAAGGTCTGTTTAAGCACCATGACGGAACCGACGAAGGACACCACCACACCGAGGATGGTGATAATATGTGCGCCTTTTTTACACACGAAACGGCCTAAAAAGCCCGTGCCAAAAAGACCTGCGACCAGCGCCCCGACGAGGGGAGCTAATGCAATGATTAGATATAGACTTGGTGAGTTCATTGTATGTGCTACCCCATCAACCCTTCAGGTGATCCAGTTTTTCTACGTTAATCGTATTCAGGTTACGGAACAGCAAGACCAGAATAGCCAAACCAATAGCGGCTTCTGCTGCTGCCACCGTTAGCACGAAGAAAACAAAGACCTGACCCGCTGTATCCCCAAACCAAGAGGAAAAAGCGATGAAGTTCATATTGGCAGAAAGCAAAATCAGCTCGACCGACATCAACAAAATGATCAAGTTGCGACGGTTTAAAAAGAAGCCAAATAAGCCTATGGTGAACAAAATGGCGCTAAGCACCAAATAATGCGTTAATCCCACGGTCATCATTCTTTGTCTCCTGCTTGGGCTGAAGTCGATTGAGTGGCTTCCATCTTGACAATACGTAGACGATCAGACGCTCTAACACGAACCTGATCAGACGATACAGTGCGTTTAACATCAGTACGCTTACGCAAGGTCAGTGCAATGGCCGAAACCATACCCACTAGCAACACAATACCCCCTACCTCTACAGCTAAGATGTAGTCGGTATACATTGCTGTACCAATTGCTAAGGTGTTGTTGTAGTCCTCGGGCATTTGGGCAGGTGCGCCTGCATCCATCCAAGCGCGCGTTAGCACAAAGGCCATTTCTAAAATCATGATGATGGCTACCGTAGCACCCAATGGTAGATAGGCTTTTAACCCACTACGCAAGGATGGCATGCGTGTATCTAACAGCATGATGACGAACAAGAACATCACCATCACCGCACCCACATACACCACCACTAAGAGTAGAGAAAGAAACTCGGCCCCTAGAGTCATCCACAACATAGCCGCTGTGAAAAAAGCGAGGATCAAGTTAAGCGCAGCCGCCACAGGACTGGGTGCCATAACCACGCGAAATGCCGCAACCACTAAGATAAGGGCCAAGACATAAAACAGAATAGTAGTAAACATGAAGTCTGTCCCTTTACCCTAGCGATACTTCGCGTCAGCAGCGCGACGCTCGGCAATTTCCGATTCGTAACGATCACCAATCGCTAAAAGCATTTCTTTGGTGTAGTACAAATCACCACGCTTCTCACCGTGATACTCGTGAATATGTGTTTCCACAATCGAGTCCACAGGACAGCTTTCCTCACAGAAACCACAGAAAATACATTTAGCGAGGTCAATATCATAACGAGTAGTACGACGTGTGCCGTCTTCGCGTTCATGTGACTCTATAGATATCGCTAATGCTGGACAAACGGCTTCGCATAGTTTGCATGCAATACAGCGCTCTTCGCCATTTTCGTAACGACGCAACGCATGTAAACCGCGAAAACGTGGTGAGGCCGGTGTTTTTTCATACGGGTAATGCAACGTGACTTTACGACGGAAAAAATACCGTCCTGTCAGGCGCATGCCCTTTAGCATTTCCGACAGCATTAAACTGCCAAAAAAATCCTTAATTGCTTCCATAATTTACCCCTGTGCCTTAGTTCCAGATGTTCCATGGCGTTTGCATCCAAATCGCCACTACAACTAGCCATACACCCGTCAAGGGAATGAAAACCTTCCAACCTAAGCGCATGATCTGGTCATAGCGATAACGTGGGAAAGTAGCGCGGAACCATACAAACATGGACACCACTACAAAGGTTTTTAATCCTAACCATAACCAACCGGGTACCCAAGTAAATGGCGCAAAGTCCAAGGGGGGTAACCAGCCGCCTAAGAACATGATTGAAGCCAACGCAGACAACATAATCATGTTGGCGTATTCGCCCAAGAAGAATAAGGCAAAACCCATGCCGGAATATTCCACCATTGGGCCCGCTACGATCTCAGACTCCCCTTCCACCACGTCAAATGGGTGTCGGTTTGTCTCAGCCACTGCGGAAACCACATAAATGACAAATAAAGGCAATAAAGGTAGCCAGTTCCAAGACAAGAAGTTCAAGCCTTTATTAGCAAACATCCCTGCATCTTGACTTTGGACTATACCGCTGAGGTTAAGCGTACCGGATACCAATAAAACGGTAACCAAAACAAAACCAATCGCTAGCTCGTAAGACAAAACTTGAGCTGCAGCACGCAAGCCACCCAATAAGGCATATTTAGAGTTAGAGGCCCAACCTGCAACCACTACCCCGTATACACCTAAAGAGCTAATTGCCAATACATAAAGCAACCCAGCATTCACATCAGCTAGAACCAGCTCAGGTCCGAACGGAATAACCGCCCAAGCCGCCAATGCAGGCATCAATGTCACTACTGGCGCTAGTAAAAACAACACACGGTTTGCTTTACTGGGAATAATGACTTCTTTGGTTAGTAGTTTGAATACATCAGCAAATGGTTGTAACAAACCACGATAACCTACGCGGTTTGGCCCTTTACGGACGTGCATAAAACCAATCATTTTGCGTTCCCAATACGTTAAGTAGGCAACACAAATAATGATAGGTAATGCAATACAAACAATTTTGATTAAAGTCCAAACGGCATACCACAGTGTGGGCCCTAATAGGCCCTCACCAAAGGTTTGAATAGTAGCCAGCAACTCCATTACACGCGCTCCACTGTCAATTGACCAAAGGCGCTGCCTAACGCAGCCGTTTCAGCAAAAGCAGCCGCTATACGTGCGCAGCCAGTCGCCACAGTCGGATCAAGCTGAGCAAGCAGCTGAACCTCGCCTTGAGCCGAACGAACGCGAACTTTATCGCCATCAACTAGCTGTAACTCAGCAAGCGTCGCTGCATTCATACGTGCTGTAGGTGACACACTGGCTGGCGTTTGCTGTAAAGGTTCAGAACGGCGCACCATACTGTCTGTGCGATAAATAGGCACTTCAGTAACACGCTCTAAAGCCGTAGTCGCAGGCAATACAGCAGGTGCTGCTGTAATGTCGTTGTTGAGACGACTTAGGATATTTGAGCTAAGAACTGTATCACGTACCGTTTCAGAGGTTTCCTCGTCAAAACCGTCAAGCTCGAACAAATTACCTAGCACTCGCAGCACTTTCCAAGCTGGACGCGAATCGGCCACGGGTGCCGCCACGCCTTTAAAGCTTTGAGCACGACCTTCGGCATTCACAAAAGTACCTGAGGTTTCTGTAAAAGGAGCAATAGGCAACATCACATCAGCCCAGTCTTGGGCAGCCGACTTATAAGGCGTTAACGCCACAGCTAAAGTAGAGGCTTTTAGCGTTTCTACAGCACGCTCGCCTAAATCGCTGTCTAGACTTGGCTCGACGTTCAGCACAAAGTAAGCACGTAATGACTGTGCCAGCATTTGCTCTGCAGTAAGACCGTTATTTTGCGGAGTAGCTCCAGCAAGATACCCGCCCACTGTATTACCACCAGCAGTTAAAAACCCTAGTTTGGCTTCGGCAGCTTTGGCTAAGGCCGAGGCATTTGCCATGATGACACTAGCTTGATCAGACGCCACCGCCATATTTCCTAAGAAAACAGCAACTCGTTCGCCTGAAGCAATGCTTTGCGCAATAACTTTTGCTTGTTCAGAGGCTTCTAGTCCTTGGTAAGCCTCATGCGGGGCTTGGTTACGCAACTGCGCCAGGGCAACTGAGACCTGAGCCACTGCGTTAGCAATTTGGCTAGGTGCTACCGTCATGCGCCCTGCTACATGGGTAAACAGAGGATCATCTGCTGCGGAGTCAATAAATGACACCTGCGCGCCCTGTTTAATGGCTTGACGTAAACGCTGAGCCATTAGTGGATGATCTTTACGCAAGAACGAACCAATAACAATGACGCGGTCAAGTTGATTTAGCTCGGTTAAAGGCATGCCTAGCCATGGCACCCCTGCTAATGCTTGATCAAAACGCGCATCGGTTTGACGTAACCGAAAATCAATATTTTCAGAGCCTAATGCACGAGTCAAACGTGCTAAAAGTGCTAACTCTTCCGTGGTGGAAGTGGCTGAGCCTAGAGCACCGATTTGATCATTACCGAATTTTTCTTGGATGGCTTTAACACCATGCACAATCATTTGTAATGCGTCATTCCAAGAGGCTTCACGCCAAGAGCCATCGTTTTCACGAATCATGGGATGCTCTAAGCGGTCTTGATAAAGACCTGCATAGGCAAAGCGATCTTTGTCGCTGATCCAGCACTCATTCACGGCCTCGTTTTCAAAAGGCACCACACGTAATACCTGATCGCGCTTAGTATGCGCAACCAAGTTAGCGCCTAAGCTATCATGTGGACTAACCGTGCGACGTCGCCCTAGTTCCCAAGAACGCGCTTTAAAGTGGAAAGGTTTAGAGAGCAAAGCCCCAACCGGACACACATCAATCATGTTTCCAGAAAGCTCAGACTCTACAGCCCGTCCAACAAAGGTGGTGATTTCCGCATGTTCACCGCGGTTAACCATTCCGACCTCTTGGATGCCTGCGATCTCTTCGCCTGTGCGCACACAGCGCGTGCATTGAATACAGCGCTGCATGGCCTCGGTGGAAATAAGCGGCCCCATGGATTTAGCAGACACAACACGTTTTTCTTCTTTATAACGAGAAGTGGAACCGCCATACCCTACAGCTAAGTCTTGCAACTGACATTCGCCACCTTGATCACACACCGGGCAATCTAAGGGGTGGTTAATAAGCAAAAACTCCATTACGTCTTTTTGTGCTGCAATCGCCTTTTCTGAGCGTGTATGCACAATCATGCCATTGGTTACCGGCGTTGCGCAGGCGGGCAAAGGCTTGGGAGCTTTTTCTACGTCAACTAAGCACATGCGGCAGTTTGCTGCAATGCTAAGCTTTTTGTGATAACAGAAGTGCGGCACATAAACGCCTGCCTCATGCGCAGCTTGGATAACCATGCTGCCTTCAGGAGCTTCCAGTTTAATGCCATCGATGGTGAGTTCTACCATTTGTTTTCCTGAGCCTACAAATATTGGGGCACCACACAGCTTTTGTGCTCGATGTGGTGTGCGAACTCGTCGCGGAAATGCTTAACAAAACTACGTACCGGCAAGGCTGCCGCATCACCTAACGCACAAATAGTACGTCCCATGATATTGCCTGCGATCTCGTCAAGCATAGCTAAGTCTTCGGGGCGACCTTGGCCGTTCTCGATACGATGAACCATACGCCAGAGCCAACCTGTTCCTTCACGACAAGGCGTACACTGACCGCAACTTTCGTGATAGTAAAAATAAGACAAGCGTAATAAAGACTTCACCATACACCGGGTTTCGTCCATGACAATGACCGCACCAGAACCTAGCATTGAGCCAGCTTTGGCAATGGAGTCATAGTCCATGTTGGTTTGCATCATAATATCAGCAGGAACCACTGGTGCACTGGAGCCACCTGGAATGACTGCTTTGAGTTTACGACCACCACGTACACCACCCGCTAGCTCCAACAGCTTAGAGAATGGAGTACCCATAGGAATCTCGTAGTTGCCGGGTAATTCGACATCACCAGAGATTGAGAAGATTTTGGTTCCACCTGCATTAGGCACCCCAACCTCGAGGTATTCTTGGCCGCTGTTGCGCATAATCCAAGGCACCGCGGCAAAGGTTTCGGTGTTGTTAATAGTGGTGGGTTTACCATATAAACCAAAACTGGCAGGGAACGGAGGTTTAAAACGGGGTTGACCTTTTTTGCCCTCGAGCGACTCTAGCAACGCCGTTTCTTCGCCACAAATATAGGCGCCATACCCATGGAAAGCGTGCAGTTCGAAGTTGAAGCCCGAGCCCAAGATATTATCGCCCAAGTACCCTGCTGCACGTGCTTGCTCTAAGGCCTCTTCGAAGCGCTTGTAGACTTCAAAAATTTCGCCATGTATGTAGTTATACCCTACGGTAATACCCATTGCGTATGCAGCAATAGCCATACCTTCGATGACGGAGTGGGGGTTAAAGCGCAGAATATCGCGGTCTTTAAAGGTGCCTGGTTCGCCCTCGTCCGAGTTGCAAACTAAATATTTTTGACCAGGCATGGTGCGAGGCATAAAGCTCCACTTCAGACCACTAGGGAAACCTGCACCACCACGACCACGTAATGCGGACGTTTTAATTTCGGCAATCACGTCGTCAGGCGTTAAACCGGTGGTCAATATACGGCGTAAGGCTTCGTAGCCACCGCGTTTGACGTATCCATCTAAATCCCAGTTAGTGCCATCTAGGTCTGCCAAGATCTGGGGACTGATATGGCGACCATGAAAGATCATGCTAGTCGTTAGATCGTTACCAGGGTTTGGATTTAGACCTTCTGCCAAACGATTTAATACATCTAAATTCATGCTGACTCTCCGTTTTTCAGGGTGTCTAACATGGTATCGATACGCTCTGGCTCCATGCGCACGCACATAAAGTGATTATTCACAAGCATGACAGGAGAATCCCCACAAGAGCCCATACACTCGCACTCTTCGAGTGTGAAAAGACCATCTGCCGTGGTTTCTCCGTAGCCAATTCCCAATTTATCTTGGAGATACTGACCTGATTTCACGCCATTGCGTAACGCACAGGGTAGGTTCGTACACACCGAAATAGTGTATTTTCCTACGGGTTGTAAATGATACATATCATAAAACGTGGCCACCTCTTGCACCATAATAGGGGGCAAACCAAGGTAGTTCGCTACATCTTCTATGAGCTCGTTAGATAACCAGCCTTTTTCTTCTTGGGCTATGGTTAACGCAGCCATAATGGCCGAACGTTTTTGCTCGGTTGGGAATTTTGCTAATTCCCTGTCGATGTGTTGATAGGCTTTTTCGGAAAGCAGCATAATTCGATTCCGTTATGTTTAATGCCGCCTTAGCGGTCGATCTCGCCAAAAACAATGTCTTGGGTACCGATGATAGTCACCGCATCCGCCAACATATGACCACGGGACATTTCATCCAACGATTGCAAGTGCACAAATCCCGGTGCACGAATTTTCATACGGTAGGGTTTATTGCCCCCATCAGATATCAGGTAAATACCGAATTCGCCTTTGGGGTGTTCAATACCGGCATACGCTTCACCAGTAGGCACGTGCATACCCTCTGAGAACAACTTAAAGTGGTGAATGAGGTCTTCCATACCCGATTTCATCTGAACTCGGCTAGGCGGTGCCACCTTGTGGTTGTCTATAATGACAGGCCCTGGATTTTGACGTAGCCACTCAACACACTGACGAATAATACGGTTACTTTCCCGCATTTCGGCAATACGCACTAAGTAACGGTCATAACAATCGCCATTGGTGCCCACAGGAATATCAAAATCCAAGCGATCGTAGACTTCGTAAGGTTGTTTTTTGCGTACATCCCACTCAACCCCTGAGCCTCGTAGCATAGGACCAGTAAAACCTAGCGCCATTGCACGCTCGGGTGTCACAATACCGACATCAACCAGACGTTGCTTCCAAATACGATTATCCGTTAATAAGGACTCGTACTCATCAACACAAGCAGGAAAACGGTTAGTGAAGTCTTCGATAAAATCGAGTAGCGACCCAGAACGAGCCTCGTTCATTTGGCGTAGCTCTTTTTCACTACGGTATTTATTGCCTTGGTATTGCGCCATAGTGTCTGGCAAATCGCGATATACACCACCTGGGCGGTAATAAGCCGCGTGCAAACGGGCACCGGAAACCGCCTCGTACATATCCATGATGTCTTCGCGTTCGCGAAAAGCATACAAAAACACCGCCATTGCCCCCACGTCTAAAGCATGGGAACCCACAGACATTAAGTGATTTGAAAGACGAGTGATTTCGTCAAACATAACGCGGATGTACTGTGCACGCAGTGGTACTTTTACACCCAGCAGCTTTTCCACTGCCAAGCAATACGCGTGTTCATTACACATCATGGACACATAGTCCAGACGATCCATATAGGGCATCGTCTGTAGATAAGTACGATGCTCGGCTAGTTTTTCTGTTGCACGATGCAACAAACCAATATGTGGATCTGCGCGCTCTATGACCTCGCCATCCATCTCTAGCACCAAGCGCAACACACCGTGAGCCGCTGGGTGCTGAGGTCCAAAGTTAAGCGAGTAATTTTGAATTTCAGCCATCTTAGCGTCCTACTCCATAATCATCTTCACGCACTACACGTGGCACAATTTCACGTGGCTCAATCGTGACAGGCTGGTACACCACTCGTTTCTGCTCAGGGTCGTATTTCATTTCCACATAACCGGAAACAGGGAAGTCTTTACGGAATGGGTGACCGATAAAACCGTAATCAGTCAAGATACGGCGTAAGTCTGGATGCCCTTCGAACACAATACCGTAAAGGTCAAAAGCTTCACGCTCAAACCAATTAACAGTAGGCCAAACTGGGAACAAAGTGGGAATTGAAGGAAACTCATCATCAGTGTTGAAAGCACGAACACGTAAACGCCAATTATGAGTTAAAGAAAGTAAATGAATGACAACAGCAAAACGATGGGGAAAGATAGAGGAAGCTTGTTCATAAGTGGGTGCTTTCCACGCGGAATAATCAACGCCACATAAATCTATACAGGTCTCAAAGCGCAATAGCTGGTGATCGCGCAGTGTAGTACAAACATCTATCCATTTCTCGGAAGGCACCTCTAGGGTAATTTCATCAAGCGCCTGGGTGATTTTTGCGTCTTCACCAAATACCGTTCGCAAATTTGTGTGTAGAGTTTCAAGCCAAGTCATTTTTGTACCTTAAAAGCTTTATCGGGCAATGGTATTGGTCAAGCGAATTTTATTTTGCATTTGCAATAAGCCATAAACCAATGCTTCAGCAGTAGGAGGACACCCTGGTACATAAATATCTACGGGCACAATCCGGTCACAACCACGCACTACCGAATAGGAATAGTGGTAATAGCCACCCCCGTTTGCACAGGACCCCATTGAAACCACCCAACGAGGCTCAGCCATTTGGTCGTATACTTTGCGTAGTGCAGGAGCCATTTTGTTACACAAAGTGCCCGCAACAATCATTAAGTCTGACTGACGAGGACTAGGACGGAAAATAATACCAAATTGATCCAAGTCGTAGCGAGCTGCCCCAGCGTGCATCATTTCAACTGCACAGCAGGCCAAACCAAACGTCATCGGCCACATTGAGCCTGTTTTCGCCCAGTTCAGGAGCTTGTCTGCACTGGTGGTAATAAAACCTTCTTTTAGAATGCCATCGATAGCCATAGTGTTGCCTTTTAAGCGTTAAGCTATTTACTCCCAATCGAGAGCGCCTTTTTTCCATTCGTAGATGAAGCCTACTGTTAGGATCAACAGGAAGACCATCACCGCCCCAAAGCCCACAATGCCGACTGCTCCCTGAGCCATAGCCCATGGAAACAAAAATGCAATTTCAAGGTCGAACATAATGAAGAGAATAGCAATGAGGTAATAGCGGATATCCACTTTCATGCGCGAATCGCCGAAAGCTTCGAACCCACACTCATAGGGTGACAGTTTTTCATCGTAAGGGCGATGTGGACCAAGCAGGCGACCTGCCCCTAACAGAGCCAAGCCGATTAGTGTTGCCACAATAATGAAGAGTAAAACGGGAAAGTAATTTTGCAGATTCATGCAATCACCCACTCACAATAGATAAACTCTTAGATTGTAGCATTTTACATTCCGAGTTTACGTAAAACGCCCATAAAACAAAGATTTAAGAGCGATCAGGACGCGTAAGGAGCGCCACCGTTGAGTTTGACGTAAGCTACACTTACCTCAATCTGTACGTAGCGCGTACGATTTATTGCAACCATTTTGCAACGCACTTATTTTAACAGAAGTATTACTCTTATATAAGAGTAACACTCGGTTAAATTTCATTGTACGCACATTAATCTTATTTATTTTGACTCTACTTTTCAGCCCACAAAGTGCGTTAAATATTGATTTCCTCCTCGTCTAAAATACCCTAAGCCTCGAATACACGCTTTTAGCCTATACCCGAACGAACTTCACTAAAGGCTATTACCCAAGGAGGCTATGATTTCGGACGAGACAAGCAACTCACCACATCACCAGATTCATTTCAGTTATTTGCTTATTTCTTATAATTAGTAAGCAAACCCAAACTACTCAAGTGGTTTAGACAACAAAAAAACCCCAAAAAGTCATGTATAACTTTTTGAGGTTTTTAAAGAGCGACCCTAAAGTCGCTCTACATCTAACTCTAGACAGCTAATGCTGCGTTAGAGATTAGAAGCGGTGTGTTAGACCTACACCAGCAACAGTACGTGTGTCTTTGGTCTGGTTGTTTAGGTTTTTCACGTAAGCACCAATAGCGTAAACGTCAGTACGCTTGGATAGTGGGTGCTTGTAAGCCAAGCTGAAGGCGTGTTGTTTTTTCTCGCCGTCATCTTTAGCAGCTTTACGTGGCTGTTTCATTGAGTACTCACCGCTTAGCTTGCCTTCACCTACTGGGAAAGCTAGCGCTACAGCGTAGTTGTTGTAATCAAAGTTTTTGTTGTACTCACGATTAGCACCGTAGGCGCTTGTGTATTTACCGTTGAAATCCTGACCAAAAGCCAAAGATAGCGCTACAACTTCGAAGTCGTAAGAGCCGCTAACTGCCCATGTTTGGCCGTTTTTGTATTTCTCGGCTACACCAGGAACAGGCAAACGAACTTGGTCATAAGACGCTGCAACGGCGATAGGACCGTTTGCGTAACGAATACCAGTTGTGATTGCGCTCTTGTTAGTGTCTTTGAAGCCAGACTCTTTAGCGGTCTGACCACCGTTAGCTTGGAAGCTGTAACCTACACCAGCTTGGAAGCCGGAGAAGTTAGGTGTTTGGTAGATAACGGCGTTATCGATACGGTTTGTATCTTGGCCGCGGAAAGCACTACCAGATCCTGTTGTGTCCCAGCCCTGACCGTGTACGTCAACAAAGTACTGAGAACCAACGGTTGTTTGACGACCCACGTCTAAACGACCCCAGCTGTCGCCAGCTAGACCCAATGTAGCCCAACGACCAAACAAACGATCGTTAGAATCGTCGCCTTGTAGCTGGTTACCAGTAGCTAGGTCAAAACCGCTTTCTAGTTGGAAAGTAGCACGTAAACCATTGCCTAGGTCCTCTGTACCTTTTAGACCCCAACGGTTACCGAGCTGCACACCCTGGATCAAACCAGTGCGTGTTTGTTTTTCGCCGTTAGCGTGAGTTTTAGTGCGATCGTAACCGATACCGCCGTCAATAATACCGTACAAAGTAACAGAAGTTTCTGCTTGAGCGATGCCAGCAAAACCGGCCATCAGAGCAGCAGCGAGCAGAGTCTTTTTCATTTGTGAAATCTCCGTGGATTTTTTTGAGTAAATCAGAGCAGCCCAACAACAGGTTGTGTGCTACTGCTCTTTCTAACTCCGCAATGGGAAGTTGATGCTATTGCAGCAAAATTCAGAGCAACTGGCTATGGTTTGAAGTAAAAAACCCACATAACCACTGCATTTCGTTGCTTAACCACAACAAGTCGTAGCGTAAAACTAACACGACTACTTGAGGTTGGTGGCATCTTTTAGATGCTCTTTGCATTAATTTTGCTCAAACAACATCACGTCGCCATGCGGCTAATGAATGATTCCATTTAAGCCTGCATTGCACCAAACATGCAAGCATAAAAAAACCGAGCCATGCTCGGTTTTTAAAAATTCTGGTGCCGACGGCGAGAATCGAACTCGCATAGCTTTCGCCACTACCCCCTCAAGATAGCGTGTCTACCAATTCCACCACGTCGGCCTTGTTTAGATATGCCTAAACAACGAAGACCAAACTATACCACGCCTGTCTAAAAAAACACTATCTAATTGAAAAAACAAAGCGCCTTTTTCAAAATCTCGTTGCAAACTCACAACAATTCATTTTTTCAATGACGATCAACTAGACAGGTAAGATTAAGCAACTATTGCGCAGGCGAAGTCGGAACTTGGGGTACCTCTGGCGTAGAAACAGGAGCATCCAACTGTTGGTCTGGTGCAACAGATACACCTGGAACAATGGATTCATAGCCCTGCATAATGCTGCTTTCTGCTTCGACACGAACAGGATGATGAGCCACCCAAGCCAAACCACCAGTAGCAATAAAAAACACAATGGCAGCCCAACGGGTCATACGGGAGAGGAAGTTGGCCGCGCCTGCTGCACCAAACACACTACCTGCCGAACCAGCACCAAAGGCCGAACCCATATCAGCGCCCTTACCTTGTTGTAAAAGCACCAAACCAATAATAGAAAGCGAAGCAATAACCTGTACTGCTTGCAACAAAGGAGATAACCATTCCATGAATTTGACTCCGAGCCGCTTATGCGGCTGCTATAGATAAAAAATCGACTGCATTTAATGATGCGCCGCCTACTAACGCCCCATCAATATCTGGCATAGCAAACAATGCCTGCGCATTGGTGGCATTAACACTGCCCCCATAAAGAATCTGAACAGAGCCAGCCCCGTGTTGAGCTAAGAGTTCCCTGATATAGGCATGAATAGCTTGGGCTTGTTCTGGCGTAGCACTTTTTCCAGTACCTATGGCCCAAACGGGCTCATACGCAATCACTAAACGCTTTAACTGCTCAGCATCTAATTTTAGTATGGACTGAAGCTGCTGCAAAACAATAGCTTCTGTTAACCCCTCAGCATGTTCTTTGTCTGTTTCACCCACACACACCACAGGGGTTAAACCTGCATCCAGAGCTGCCTTGGTTTTTAAAAGCACATCCAAATCGGTTTCGCCATATAAGGCACGACGCTCTGAATGCCCTACTAGTGCCCATTGGCAACCAAAATCTTGCAGCATGGCTGCAGAAACCTCGCCGGTGAAGGCTCCATTTTGTTGCGAACTGAGGTTTTGCGCACCCCACTGTATGCCCGAATCCTGCAGCGCATTTTGTGTTTGCGCTAAATAAGGGTGTGGCACACACACAACAACATGATTTTGAGCTAAGAACTCATCCCGCTGCGCAACCAATTGCTCTAAGAGCTGACGGTTCTGCTCTAGCGAACCATTCATTTTCCAGTTGCCTATTACTAATCGTTGTCTAGTCATAATAAAAGCCCAAACGTGGTCCCACACCACAAACAGGTAGCCAAACCACGCATTGTAACGTGTAGCACCTAAGAAAAACTAGACAGTTAGAATAATCTTGCCTATTTGCGCCCCACTTTCCATCAAGCTGTGTGCTTGGGCCGCCTCTTTTAAGGGGTAAGTAGCGTGAATCAAAGGTCGCAATTCACCCGCTTCAATTAGAGGCCAAATATGCTGGCGTAAGCCCTGAGCCATCGCTGCTTTTTTCGCATCAGACTGAGGACGTAGGTTTGACCCAGTGATATGCAAACGTCTACGTAAGATTTGCGCCATATTAATGGTGCTTTTTGCCCCGCCCAACAAAGCGATCACAACCAAACGTCCATCATCCGCTAAACACCGTAGGCCTCGATCTATGTACTCGCCTGCGACCATATCTAAGATGACATTAACCCCTTTGTCTTGAGTATGGTGCTGCACCACCTCAACAAAATCGTGCGTTTTATAATTGATACCTACAGCCCCCAGCGCCTCAATGGCTTGCACACGCTCATCCGAGCCTGCCGTCGCATACACCGTATGCCCAAGCGCTACTGCCATTTGTATAGCAGTGGTACCTATACCGCTTGCGCCACCGTGCACTAATAATGATTCGCCCGGCTGTAATGCCGCTCGCATCCAAACGTTGCTATAAACAGTAAAGCAGGTTTCCGCTAGCCCCGCTGCCTCGATCAGAGAGAGATTCTTTGGCACAGGTAAACAATGTTGCGCCGGTGTAACCACATATTCAGCATAACCACCGCCAGGCACTAAGGCACAAACGGCATCACCTAGCTGCAAGTCCGTTCCGGTCAGATCACCCGCTACAATCGTACCCGCAACCTCTAGCCCGGGGAGATCGGAGGCACCAGGAGGTGGCGGATAAGTACCTTGACGCTGAAAAACATCGGGACGGTTTACGCCAGCAGCAGCCACCTTGATCAGCACCTGCCCAGCTTGGGGTGTTGGTATTTCACGTTGCGCCAACGATAGCACCTCGGGCCCACCTGGGACGGTAATCTCAACCACATTCATTAATTCAGACACTGCTTCCTCCGTAGTCCTATTATCAGTCATCAATGTCATTATAAAGCATCAGCTTTTATGATTTAGCGTCTTTTAGTTAAAAAATGCGTGACTTTTAATTTTAGATAGGCTAATATAGTTTTTTTAGCTTGATGCCGATGCAAAAAGACTAAAAAAACAATTTGCGTAGTTAGGCACCGGAAGCGTGCCAGAGTGGTTGAATGGACTGGTCTTGAAAACCAGCGATGGGGTAACTCATCCGTGAGTTCGAATCTCACCGCTTCCGCCACACCAATTACACAAACGCCGCATCCATGGCGGAATAGGTAGACGCAAGGGACTTAAAATCCCTCGAACGCAAGTTCGTCCCGGTTCGATTCCGGGTGGATGCACCAAGATTTAAAGCCCTGACTAGCACTAGTCAGGGCTTTTTTCATTTCTGCTATGCGACTTCCCTAAACTCTACTCGACCTAAGCAACACCCCCAAACAAAAAACCCCTCCTAAGAGGGGTTTTGCTGTGCTTCAGAAGAATTGATTATTCTTCGCTAGCTGGGTCTTGTGGACCACCTTGAGCTTCAATACCGCCAATTGCTTTCATAGACAAACGTAAACGGCCTTTGTCATCGGCTTCGATAACCTTAACACGTACAGCTTGACCCACAGCAATTACATCATTGATGTTATTGATACGGTAGTTAGCGATCTCGGAGATATGCAGTAGACCGTCTTTACCTGGCAACACCTGAACAATCGCACCAAAGTCCAGCACCCGAACCACAGAACCATCGTACTCTTGACCGACCTCAACCTCGGCGGTGAGTTCTTTAATACGACGCTCGGCTTCTTGGGCCATAGTTAGATCTGCGCTAGAGATAGTAATGGTACCGTCATCGCCAATATCAATTTGCGTGCCAGTTTCTTCGGTTAAGGTACGAATTGTCGCACCACCTTTACCAATCACATCACGGATCTTGTCGGGATTAATTTTGACAGTGAGCATGCGTGGCGCAAAAGCTGATAGCTCGGTACGAGAACCATCTAGAGCGGCTTGCATACGGCCTAAAATATGCATACGGCCTTCTTTGGCTTGGGCCAAAGCAACGCGCATGATATCGGTAGTGATACCTTGGATTTTAATGTCCATTTGCAAAGCGGTGATCCCATCTTCGGTACCCGCTACTTTGAAGTCCATATCGCCAAGGTGATCCTCATCACCCAAGATATCGGTAAGTACAGCAAACTTGCCGCCTTCTTTGATTAGACCCATAGCAACACCCGCCACGTGATGCGCTAATGGTACCCCTGCATCCATCATAGCCAGTGAGCCACCACAAACCGATGCCATAGAAGAGGAACCGTTAGACTCAGTGATTTCAGACACAACGCGCAAGGAGTACTGGAAGTCTTCGGGGCTAGGAAGCAAAGGTGTCAACGCACGCTTGGCTAAGTTTCCATGACCGATCTCACGACGCTTAGGCGCACCAAAACGACCCGTTTCACCAGTAGCAAACGGTGGGAAGTTGTAATGCAGCATAAAGCGATCGCGCGCTTCGCCCATAACGGAGTCAATGATTTGCTCGTCTTGACGTGTGCCCAATGTGGTCACAACCAATGCCTGAGTTTCACCACGAGTAAATAACGCACTACCATGAGCTCGCGGCAACACCCCGAGACGAATCTCGATAGGACGTACTGTGCGTGTATCACGGCCATCAATGCGCGGCTCGCCATTTAAAATTTGACCACGAACAATTTCGCTCTCTAGGCCAAATACAATGTTGTCGACTTCAACAGAGTCGGCTGCGGCTTCGTTAGCTGCTGCAGCCTGCTCGCTAAGAGCGGCCTCAAGCTTAGTACGTACGTTTTTTAATGCATCAGTACGCGCTTGTTTTTGGCGAATTTGATAAGCGGCCTTGAGATCATCAAAGGCAATTGCTTTAACCGCAGCGATTAGGGCTTCGTTAGCCGGTGCTGGCTGCCAGTCCCACTCGGGCTTGCCTGCCTCTTCGACTAATTCATTAATCGCATTGATTGCTGCTTGCATTTGCTCGTGACCAAACGCAATTGCACCTAGCATTACGTCTTCAGACAACTGCTCGGCTTCGGACTCTACCATAAGCACTGCAGCCTCGGTACCGGCTACCACCAAATCAAGATCAGACTCTTGGATTTGAGAGGAAGCAGGGTTTAAAACGTATTCGTTGTTAATGTAACCAACACGCGCAGCGCCAACAGGACCATTAAATGGAATACCTGAAATGGCTAATGCAGCCGAAGCACCAATCATTGCTGGCACATCTGGCTGGATCTCTGGGTTAACAGATAAAACGTGAATAATGATTTGAACGTCGTTATAAAAGCCTTCGGGGAACAAAGGACGCAATGGACGATCAATAAGGCGAGCTGTTAATGTTTCACGGTCGGATGGCTTGCCTTCGCGTTTGAAAAAACCACCGGGAATACGACCCGCAGAATAGGTTTTTTCTACATAATCAACAGTTAGAGGAAAGAAGTCTTGGCCGGGCTTTGCTTTTTTAGCACCAACCACAGTAGCTAAGATAACCGTGTCTTCAACTGACACGAGTACAGCACCAGACGCTTGGCGAGCAATCTCGCCCGTTTCAATTACAACTTGGTGCTGTCCATATTGAAATGACTTCGTCACTTTATTGAACATTAGGATATATCCTTACAATAAAAAAGCCGCGCACAGCGAGCTTAGGCTCGCCAGATGCACGGCTGTATCGCGGGACCAGGCCCGAGTATCACTTACGTAGACCGAGTTTTTCGATCAGTTGGCGGTAAGAGTCAGGTTTGCGATCTTTTAGGTAGTCGAGCAATTTACGACGACGACTTACCATGCTTAACAAACCACGACGTGAGTGATGATCTTTTTTGTGGCTCTTGAAGTGCTCTGTTAGCACTGTAATGCGTGCAGTTAGTAGTGCAACTTGAACCTCAGGAGAACCTGTGTCGCCTTTAGTACGTTGAAATTGTTCAACGACTTCAGCTTTATTGATATTTGTACCAGACATTTTAACCTCGATAAACATGCGTCAGGGCCGAGAATGCTCTGACGTGCAATACAAAAAGCTTAAAAATTAAGCCAAGTAGAAAATTATAACGGATTTAAAGCAAAAAGCCGATACTATAATAAGAATAAATGCATGCGGCAGTGTGTATCTCATTAATTAGGCCTTATTATCAGGAGACGTTATGTTACGAAAACTGTGCTTGGCCCTTTTCCCTTTAGTCCTTAGCGCTTGTACTACGCTTAGTGACATGCCGCCCGGCACCCCGCTAAGTGAACTACAGCGCCAGTTTGGCCGCCCCTCTGTGGCTTGCCCCCCACAGCTGCCCCAGCGTTTTATATGGAGCCAACAACCTTTTGGTCAATTTGCCTGGGCTGCTGATGTAAATGAACAACACGAACTAGTTCAAATGACACAAGTGCTGTCTGACCACGAGTTCGAGCAGCTAAGCCAAGGCGACTGGACTAAAGAGCGTGTATTTTGTCATTTTGGCCCTCCTGCTGAAAAAGACTACACCCCCTATGTGGGTGTCAAAATGCGGGTTTGGTCTTATCGCTACAAGCAAAGCAGCGTCTGGCCAGCACTTATGTACGTGTATTTTGGCGATGACGGCTTAGTCAAACATCATCACCCTGGCCCCGACCCACTATCGTTGCGCGAAGAACCAACTTTTTTTAACTTTTAAAATAAAAGCGGTGCCTAAGCACCGTTTTTATTACTCTGCGCGTCGACTAGCAGCAAGCCGTCTGGCCTTGCGCCAACGCCACGCCATGAGCCCCCAACCCGATAACCCATACACAATAAACAAACTAAATAAAACAATGGGTGGATCAGACGACACAAAAACAAAAAGCAAAACAAAAAGCAGCATGACCCAAAACGGAACACTACGGCCCAGTGCAAATGATTTTCCACTATAAAATGGAGCATTCGACACCATCGTAACGCCAGCATAAACCGTCAATGTAAAAGCCAACCAAGACATGGGCTGAGCATCAACATTGATTTTGTTGTCTACCGCTAACCACACAAAGCCGGCAATTAATGCTGCTGCAGCTGGGCTGGGTAAGCCTTGGAAAAAACGCTTGTCGATAACGGCAATATTGGTATTGAAACGCGCTAAACGTAGAGCTGCTCCTACCACATACACAAAAGCAGCAAGCCAGCCCCAACGACCCAAATCCTGAAGCACCCACACATACATGACAAAAGCCGGGGCAACACCAAATGAAATAATGTCTGCCATGGAGTCGTATTGCTCTCCAAAGGCTGACTGCGTATTAGTTAGACGTGCCACGCGCCCATCCATGCCATCAAATACCATAGCCAAAAAAATCGCTATGGCAGCCACCTCAAAGTGCCCGCCCATGGCCTGAACCACGGCATAAAAGCCAGCGAATAAATTAGCTGTAGTAAACGCATTTGGTAGCAAATAAATGCTACGGCGACGCTTGTCTTCGGAATGCAAGTTAGGCATACACGTTCTATATAAAAAAAAAGGGTATTTTATACTTAATCTACAGCATAACCCAGAAAAAAACCCCTGCCATCCTTTGGCAGGGGTTTTATTACTAATAACTAAGAGTAAGTTATTAGTTTTTGCTTTGGTCTACTAGCTTGTTCGCTGCAATCCAAGGCATCATGGCGCGTAGCTGCGAACCCACTTGCTCAATTTGTGAGTCAGCATTAATACGACGACGAGCTGTCATAGAAGGCGCACCTGCTGCGTGCTCTAGAATAAAGTTCTTTGCGTATTCGCCGTTTTGAATGTTTTCTAAACACTCGCGCATGGCTTTACGGGTCTCGTCTGTAATAATGCGAGGACCTGTTACGTACTCACCGTATTCTGCGTTGTTAGAAATGGAGTAGTTCATGTTGGCAATGCCGCCTTCGTAGATTAAATCTACGATAAGTTTTAGCTCGTGCAAACACTCGAAGTAAGCCATTTCAGGAGCGTAGCCCGCATCGACTAGTGTTTCAAAACCCGCTTTAATGAGCTCTACAGCACCACCACATAGTACAGCTTGCTCACCGAACAAGTCGGTTTCTGTTTCTTCGCGGAAGTTAGTTTCAATAATACCGGCACGGCCACCACCGTTTGCGCTAGCATAGGACAAAGCTACATCACGTGCTGCCCCAGAAACGTCTTGGTACACGGCTACAAGGTGTGGCACCCCACCGCCTTGTTGGTACGTACCACGTACGGTATGACCTGGTGCTTTAGGAGCAACCATAATGACGTCTACGTCTTTACGCGGCACCACTTGACCATAGTGCACGTTAAAACCATGTGCAAAAGCAAGAGCAGCACCGGCTTTAATGTTGGGCTCAACCTGATTACGATAAACTTCAGCGATGCTTTCGTCAGGTAATAAAATCATAACCACGTCTGCATCTTTAACTGCGTCAGCGACTTCTTTTACTTGTAGGCCAGCGGCTTCGGCTTTGGACCAAGACGCACCGTCTTTACGTAAGCCAACTGTTACGTTAACACCTGAATCGTTCAAGTTGTTTGCGTGGGCATAACCCTGTGAACCGTAACCGATGATGGCAACGTTTTTGCCTTTAATGAGAGACTGATCGCAGTCCTTATCGTAAAAAACTTTCATGGATAACTCCGAAAAACGATTTGATTTGTCTTAATCTAAACGAGGTGTTTTTATAATTTTAGGATGCGTTCACCGCGGCTAATGCCGGAAACACCAGTGCGCACCGTTTCAAGAATAGCACTACGATCTATAGCTTGAATAAAAGCAGCGATTTTTTCCTGTACACCGGTAAGCTCAATGGTGTAGGTCTTATCGGTAACATCAATAATACGACCACGGAAAATATCAGCCATACGCTTTAGCTCTTCACGCTCTTTTCCAACAGCGCGAACTTTAATTAGCATGAGCTCACGCTCTACATGCGGGCCTTCGGATAAGTCCACCACTTTCACTACATCAACCAAACGATTGAGGTGCTTGGTGATTTGTTCGATGGTTTCATCTGAACCCACTGTTACAATAGTCATACGAGACAGGGTTTCGTCTTCGGTTGGCGCAACGGTTAAGGTTTCAATGTTGTAACCCCGTGCAGAAAACAAACCAACTACCCGAGACAGCGCGCCGGGTTCGTTTTCTAATAAAACGGAAATAACGTGCTTCATTATGCCCCCTCCTCGAGATCCGCTGCACTGAGAATCATTTCTGTTAGGCCTTTACCGGCTTTCACCATTGGCCATACGTTTTCAGACTGATCAGTAATGAAATCCAAGAAAACCAAACGGTCTTTATGTTTAGTAAAGGCTTCACGGATAGCAGGAACAACATCGGAAGGGCTTTCGATACGTAAACCCACGTGGCCATAGCTTTCAACCAGTTTGACAAAATCGGGCAGCGCATCAACATACGACTCGGAATAACGAGAACCGTAATCAATTTCTTGCCACTGGCGTACCATACCCAAATAGCGGTTGTTTAAGCAAAGCACCTTGGGTGATAAACGGTATTGGCTGCATGTGGAGAGCTCTTGGATATTCATTTGAATAGAGCCTTCGCCAGTAATAACTGCCACATCAGCGCCTGGGTTAGCCATTTGTACACCCATGGCATACGGCAAGCCTACACCCATGGTGCCCAAGCCACCAGAGTTAACCCAACGACGCGGGTGATTAAATTTATAGTATTGAGCAGCCCACATTTGGTGCTGCCCCACATCAGAGGTCACAAAGGCATTGCCACCAGTGACTTCCCAGAGGGCCTCAACGACGGACTGAGGTTTAATTACACTGTCAGATTTTTGGTAAGACAGACACTCAACGCCACGCCATTCATTAATTTGTTGCCACCATTTTGCCAATGCCGTTTTTTTGGCTTGGCTAGCGGCTTTAGATTGTTGATAGAACTCATTGAGCTCTACCAGCACGTCTTTGACACAGCCCACAATAGGTACATCGACTTTGACGCGTTTAGATATTGATGACGGGTCGATATCAATGTGAATAATCTTACGGGGTACTTGGGCGAAGTGGCGTGGATTGCCAATAACACGGTCGTCAAAACGAGCCCCTACGGAAATCAACACATCACAGTGCTGCATAGCCATATTTGCCTCGTAGTTGCCGTGCATACCTGGCATACCTACGTATTGATCATCGCACCCTGGGAATGCGCCCAAAGCCATTAATGTAGTGGTACATGGCGCACCCGTTTGCTTGACTAGGTCAATGACCTCGGCTGAAGCATTAGCCAAAATAGCACCACCCCCCACGTAAATCATGGGACGCTCGGCTTGGGCTAATAACTGAACCGCTTTTTTGATTTGCCCTTGGTGCCCTTTAGTAACAGGCATATAAGAACGTAAGCGCGGCTCACCTTTTTTAGGGGTGTAACGTGCCATCGCTACTGTAATGTCTTTAGGGATATCAACCAACACGGGACCAGGACGTCCGGTTTTGGCAATGTAGAATGCTTTGCGAATGGTATCTGCTAGGTCGCGCACATCGCGAACGAGGAAGTTGTGCTTAACACAAGGGCGTGTAATACCTATAGCATCACACTCTTGGAAAGCGTCTTCACCAATAGCCTGACTAGGGACTTGGCCGCTAATGACTACCATAGGAATTGAATCCGTATAAGCAGTAGCAATACCCGTCACCGCATTAGTCAAACCAGGGCCACTGGTTACCAAAGCTACGCCAACCTTGTTGGACGAACGTGAATACGCGTCCGCCGCATGAACAGCCGCCTGCTCATGACGTACTAAGATATGACGAAATTTGTCTTGCTTGAAAATAGCATCGTAGATGTAAAGTACCGCACCACCGGGATAGCCAAAAACGTGTTCAACCCCTTCTTCGGCTAAGGTGCGCACCACGATATCGGCGCCATTAAGTTCCATGATAATAGTTTTCCTTTCAGGTTTTGCTCAAACACCCCACTTGGCACCTAAGCCGGAGTCTGAATCAGCAACTGCAACATGACCTAGCGCTTTAAAGCCCACAGGGCTTTGCCACCTAGACACATTACAGAGCCATCTGCACTCTGTGAGATACGGCAATCACGCCAACATGGCGTACAGCTTGAAACGAAAGCCCGGCAGCACACGCTTGTGACGCGGCCAGCAGCAGTAAAAAAGGCGCAAAATAACAGGCGGATAACCGTGCAACTTAAAGCCTATTAATTCATTCTGATAAGAATGAATTAATTAGAATAACCCGTTTATCAAACCCTAAGCAACCCCAAGCCATAGCATGTTGGTATTGTGCAATGCAATAGCATACCCTTAAAAACGCATTTCGTAGCTCTTTAAAACAAAAAAAGCCAAGCAATGAACTTGGCTTTTGCAAAATGGCTGATTTTTAGAAAAAAGCTTGTATGCCGGTTTGTGCGCGGCCGAGGATTAACGCATGCACATCATGCGTTCCTTCGTAAGTATTGACCACCTCTAGATTTACCAAGTGTCGTGCTACACCGAACTCGTCTGAGATGCCGTTGCCCCCCAGCATATCACGCGCCATGCGTGCAATGTCTAAAGCTTTACCACAAGAATTACGTTTCATAATTGATGTGATTTCAACCGCAGCGCTGCCTTCGTCTTTCATGCGTCCCAAACGTAAGCACCCTTGTAAACCCAAGGTAATTTCTGTTTGCATATCAGCCAGCTTTTTCTGCACAAGTTGTGTAGCAGCCAGAGGACGCCCAAATTGTTTACGATCTAAGGTGTATTGACGTGCCGTATGCCAACAAAACTCTGCCGCCCCTAGCGCGCCCCATGCAATTCCATAACGCGCAGAATTTAAGCAGGTAAATGGCCCACGCAGCCCACTGACGTGAGGCAACATTTGCTCGGCATCGACCTCGACGCCATCCATAACAATTTCACCGGTAATGGAAGCCCGTAACCCTACTTTGCCATGAATAGTGGGCGCACTTAAACCTGGCATCCCTTTTTCTAAGATAAAGCCACGTATTTTACCGTCGTCGTCACCCCCCACGACCTTAGCCCACACCACAAACACATCGGCAATAGGGGAGTTGGTAATCCACATTTTGGTGCCATGCAGCACATAAGACCCGTCAGGAGTGAGTCGAGCTCGGCTTTCCATAGCACCTGGGTCTGAGCCATGATTTGGTTCAGTTAAGCCAAAGCAACCCACCCACTCGCCACTGGCTAGTTTAGGCAGATATTTAAGTTTTTGCTGCTCGGAACCGAATGTTTCAATGGGAACCATAACTAATGAAGACTGCACACTCATCATAGATCTATAACCCGAATCCACACGCTCAATCTCACGCGCAATCAAGCCATAGCTGACATAATTTAATCCGGCCCCACCGTATTTTTCAGCAATAGTAGGCCCTAGCAAACCGAGCGCCCCCATTTCTTGAAAAATCTCAACGTCAGTCTGCTCATTTCTAAACGCATTAAGCACACGGGGCTCGAGTTTTTCCTGAGCATAAGCCAACGCGGCATCGCGCACCATACGCTCTTCTTCGTAGAGCTGCGCATCGATAAGCAAAGGATCTTCCCAATGAAATGAAGGACGTGCTGCCATGAGTACTTACTCCTTAATAAAATCGTGACGGTTGCCTTGCAACGCCTCAATCTGAGACGAGTCCAAGCCAAGCAATTCGCTAAGAACTTGTTCGGTGTGCTCCCCTAAACAAGGAGGCGCTGTTTTATAACTAAGAGGACTACCTGATAATCGTATAGGATTAGCCACAGAACTCATGTGACCAATCTCAGCATGGGGCAAAGTGAGTTTTAAGCCCCGTGCTTGAACCTGTGGATCAGCGTAGACTTGGTCTAGGGTATTGATGGGCCCCACAGGCACATTAGCTTGCTCTAACTGCGTTTGCCAATGGGCTTGGCTGCCTTGATGTAAACGCTGCTGTAGTAAAGGAATTAGTTGCTCTCTATAGCGCACACGTTGCGGATTCGTTGCAAAACGCTCATCATGAGCTAGCCCTGGGCAACCCAATACCCGAGTTAAGGCTTGAAACTGTGTGTCATTACCCACCGCAATAATGAGATGACCATCTGCTACAGTAAATACCTGATAAGGCACTAAATTAGGGTGAGCATTGCCTGCTCGTGTGGGTGCTTGGCCGGTGGCTAAGTAATTCATATTTTGGTTTGCCAACATGGCCACCTGACAGTCTAAAAGCGCCATGTCAATATGTTGACCCAGTCCACTTTGGTTACGCTCATGCAAAGCCGAAAGAATACCTACTGTGGCATACATGCCTGTCATGAGGTCGGCTACGGCAACCCCTGCCTTTTGAGGGCCCGCACCAGGCAGAGGGTCTTGTTCTCCTGTAATACTCATTAGCCCTCCCATCCCTTGAATCATAAAGTCGTAGCCAGGACGTTCGGCATACGGGCCCGTTTGACCAAACCCTGTAATTGAACAGTAAATCAAACGGGGAGCGATCAGACGTAAGCTTTCATAATCAAGACCATATTTTTTGAGCCCACCTACTTTAAAATTCTCTACCAAAATATCGCTTTGAACGGCCAACTTGCGGATAGCTTGGGCCCCTGCCGGAGTGGCTATGTCTATAGTGACCGATTTTTTATTGCGGTTGGCCGCAGCATAGTAAGCGGCTTCGTTAGACGGTTGGCCTGAATCATCTGGCATGTAGGGCGGCCCCCAGCGTCGGGTATCGTCACCCTGATTGGGGCGTTCAATTTTGATGACCTCAGCCCCTAAATCAGCAAGATTCTGCGTACACCATGGTCCTGCTAATACCCGGGTCAAATCCAAAACCCGTAATCCAGTTAAAGGCGCTACACGTAAACCGCTCATCGTCTTTATCCTATTGAGTCAATTGACATCTTCCTCGTCATAAACGACGAGGCTTTCTGCGCACGTTGATAAGTCAAAATGCTGACCATTTCCAATGCTGACACGCACTTAGCTGGGTCACACCGCCATCTGATGGTAAGTAGTCTGCTAAGGGCCTGCATTGATCTTGCTCACACCATTCGTAATCGGCGGTGTATTCAGAGCGCATTAAGGTCAAAACAGGCTGCTTAATTGGTTCGGGCTGGTATTCATACCACCCTGCTCGCCATTTGGCGTTAGGAGGTGGCTCCATGCCAGCAGCAGAACCCGTTACACGAGCTAAACCGGCTAGCAGCACAGGCTGTTGAGAAATAGCATCTAGCTTTATGGTGTAATCCTCTTCCCAACGTACTTTCTCTATGCTGTGCTGCCAAGCCAACGTAAAAGCCTGCGTGGGCATAACTACGACCGGAGCAGGCACAGCAGCGGCCCACTGCATGCAAGCCCCCACTGTTATTACCCAACTCATACGGATACGCCCACCGTTTTGCGTTTAATACGCCACACATGCCAAACCACAAAAAGCACTGTGGCAGCGGCTCCTAGTTGGTCTGAAAGAGGGTTTGCCCACACGAGCAAAGCCGCTGCTAGCACAACATATATGCGCTCAAGTGCATTTAAACGCCCCAAGAGAAAACCCGTCGCACCTGCCCCCCACAGCACAATAGCTAATAACGCTTTGCCCACCACATACGCTACCTCAAACCAGCTTGAGTAATCTTGAAGCATTAAAGCAGGTGCATAAACGGCCATATATGGCACGATAAACCCCGCTATAGCTACGCGCAATGCTTGAAAACTAATGGCTAAACCGGATGTTTTAGCAATAGGTGCTGCCGCAAAAGCCGCCAACGCCACGGGTGGCGTCAGGTCCGCCATAATCCCAAAATAAAACACAAACATGTGGGATACGATCAACGGCACGCCTAAATCCAAAAGAATAGGTGCCGCTAGGGAGCTAGTAATAATGTAATTGGGTATGGTGGGAATGCCCATCCCCAGGAGCAAGCAGGTCACCATGGTTAAAACCAGTGCCAAAAGCAAATTGTTTTGACCAATGGCTATAACCTGCCCACCAAACTCTGCGGCTACACCGGTAAGATTAATAATGCCAATAATAACCCCGACCAATGCACACGCCGTAGCCACAGGCAGCGCATGGCGAGCGCCCTCAGCTAAGGAAACTAAGGATTCACGCAAGACTGGTTCACGGTGTTTTTTGACCAGCAAAATCGCCACCAGCAGAGCAATAATAACGAAAAAGCTGATGACTCCGACCTGCATAAATGCCGAACACGCCAGAGCCAAGACTATCCAGAAAATATAACGCAGCGTCATCGATGACACATTGCTCATGACAGCAGCGCCAAAAATTAAGATCGCAGTTAAACCCAAACCTACAGTTCCAGAAAACAAGGGGGTATAACCAGAGAATAGCAATGCAACCAGCCCCACTAATGGCACCAATAGGTACCATTTTTCTTTGACCGCTTTCCAGGGGTCAGGGCACTCAGAGCGCGGTAAACCATCTAAACCTTTACGTCCCGCTTCGAGGTGCACAGTCCAAAATACCGTAAAGAAATAAAGCAAAGCAGGAATAATTGCCGCTTTTACTATTTCCACGTAAGGGACATTAATGGTTTCGGCCATAATAAAAGCCACCGCGCCCATTACCGGTGGCATGATTTGCCCACCCATGCTGGAGGTTGCTTCTACACCACCAGCAAACGAGGAGCTATAGCCAAAGCGTTTCATTAATGGAATGGTGAACTGACCAGTAGTGACTACATTCGCCACGCCAGAACCATTAATGGTGCCCATTAAACCTGAGCTCACCACAGACACTTTGGCTGGACCACCACGGCTATGACCCACCATGCCCATGGAAAAGTCACTAAATAAACCGATCATGCCGGCGCGCTCAAGAAATGAGCCAAACAAAATAAACAAAAAGATATAGGTTGATGAAACGTAGGTAGGCACACCGTAAATCCCCTCGGTCCCAAAACCTAATGTGCCTATGATTTGATCAAACCCATAGCCTCTGTGCATTAGAGCGCCAGGTAAATACTCGCCAAATAAGCCATATGCCAAAAACAAGGCGCAAATAATAGGTAAGGCCCACCCCATCATGCGGCGCGTGACATCAAAAACCATCACAATCAATACAATACCGATGACCATATCCGTATCGGTCATCTCACCTGCACGAGCCGTTAAGTCCGACTCAAAAACCCAGTGGTAAAAACTAAATACAAAGCCAACCCCACCTAACAACCAGCCTAGCCAAGGAATACGCCGGCCAAAAAAAGTGGGATAAAGCGTAAAAATCATCAAAATAACAAAGCCCACATGAATAGCACGTATAACTTGGCTAGACATGGGGCTAAATGCTGCGGTGTAGATTTGGAATGCAGAAAACAGAACTGCTACAGCAAACACTGCTTTAGGCAGCGCATCCATTGATTTTTCTTGATCAAGATTCATTAAAAAACCCTTAACAGCCTCAGAAAAGACGGCATCTGTTACCTAAAGAAGCCGTCCTCGTTCCGTTTTACTTGCGCGTATTATTGGATAATGCCTTTTTCTTTGTAATAGCGCTCTGCACCAGGGTGAATAGGCACCGGCATCCCAGTGGCTGCGTTTTTAAGATCAATGGCTTTAGCTGCATTGTGAGCTGACTGTAAAGCCCCTAAGTTGTCATAGAGAGTTTTAGTCATTTCATAGACGAGCTCTTCGGGCACATCAGAGTGTGTGACTAAGAAGTTTGGAATAGCTGCGGTGGGAAGGTCTTGATCTTGGCCCGCATAGGTGTTGGCTGGAATGATGCCAGGCTGATACGCAGCTTTGCCTACTTTTTCTACTACCTCTTTGGGAATGGGAACTACCACAATTTTTACGGCAGTGGCCAAGTCTCGGATTGATGAAACGCCTAAGCCAGCAGACTGCAAGGTGACATCTAGTTGACGGTTTTTCATGAGCTCGACAGACTCACCAAAAGGTAAATACTCGACTTTGGCAAAGTCGTCATAGCTTAGACCTGCTGCTTTTATAATGGCGCGTGCGTTAAGTTCGGTGCCTGAGCGCGCGGCACCTACTGAAATACGCTTGCCTTTTAAGTCCTCTAGGCTATTAATACCGGCATCGGCATTTGCTACGATTTGAATATAGTTGTTGTAGGTGGCTGAGAGACCGCGTAGTTTATCGAGCTTTTTAGTGAACCCGGCCTCCTCGTTGCCCTCCCAAGCATCAGAAACTGAGTCTGCCAACGACCAAGCGACTTCACCTCGGCCTGCTTGTAAAAGGTTCATGTTTTCCGCAGAGGCTTTGGTAACCTGTGCGGTGGCTTTTACACCGGGAATTTTTTGTGCATATAGCTGTGCCATGGCCACCCCAAGAGGATAATAAACCCCACTTTGCCCTCCGGTGAGCACATTAACAAATTGAGCCTTTTGGGCTTGGACACTACCAGAAAACGCTACAAATGCTGAGGCACTGGTTACGGCCGCGGCAACAATCCATTTTTTCACTCGCATATATGTCTCCAGATATTGGTACTACCCAAGTAATAAGGATAGATGTTTCTTATCGTATATGTCGGATTTATCCTCTTTGATACGTTGCCGTGTATTGCTCTGCATCACAAGACGGGATTACCCCAAATCGCTCTTTGCAAAAGAGTGCAAAAGCCACTCACCTAGGTATACTTAATCTTTTCTAGAGTGAACTTGCTGGCTTCATGATTCTCCCTATTCCCCCCTTACAGCGTTTTTTTTACAGCCATCATTTATTGGCTGGATTACGTCAATCTATTGGCGTGCTGTTACCTGTTATTATTTTAGGGGGTATTTTTAAGCTCTATCACCTAGGCATTATTGCGGCGATGGGCGCATTATGCGTTGCCATTGTTGACCAAGCGGGCGGCCCAAGGCGCTACCGCACCAATGAAATGCTAGGTGCTGCCATTCTAGGCACCTTTACCGCTTGTATTACTGGACTAAGCTCTAGCTCATCAATAGCCATCTGGTTATTAGTGCCTACCCTTGGCTTTTGCTATTCCATGTTAAATGTATATGGAAAGCGCGGGGGGCTAATCGGGTTTGCCTGTTTGCTGTTGATGGTGCTTACCCTGCGCTACCCCATGAGTCCTGATGAGGTATTTATCCATACATTAACCTCAGCAGCAGGCGCTTTTTTTTACTTTTCTTTTAGTGTGCTATTTAGGCGTTTGCTCTTTTATCAAGACGAGCGCAGCACCTTGGCTGTAGCGCTATTTTCTACGGCGGCCTACATGCAGCAACGCGCTAAATTCTACGATACAGATAGCGAACTGGATGACACGTACCGTCAGCTGATTCAAATTCAAGCTGACATGACTGAATCCCAACAAGCAGCACGCGATATGGTGTTACGCGAACTGCCTAAAGGCGGAGGCGGTACTGCTGAGTCCACCCGTCTTTCTATGCTGGCGATTTACGTTAATATGGAAAGTTTACGTGACTCACTTGTCGCCAGTCACACCGATTACGTTAATTTACGTCGCGCTATGGGCAAGTGTGATTTTCTATTGTTTACACACGATGCCTTGTACCAAATGGGTTTGGCTGTAGGCCGTATAGCGCTTAATGTCTCGCGCCGCCGCACTACCCAAGCCCCACAAAGCGCTAAAGCAGAAATACGTGCCCTAGAATACGAGCTGGAACGTTATAAAAAAAACCAATTCAACAAAGAACAGCCCGAGATCTATGCTTTACTTGTGCAAATTGTGCGTAGATTACGCAATATTCAAAAGCTAATTAATCACATGGCAGCGCAAACCCGCAGCCCTAGCAATGACATTCCACTTGACCAGTATCTAGAAAAATCCCTAAGTCGCTTTTTATCACGGGATGAAATCCGGTTTGGCATGCTAACCAGTAATTTACGCTGGAACTCAGCCACATTTAGGTATGCGGTGCGCATTAGCTGCGCCTGTTTATTAAGCTTAACGGTACCAACTGTAGCGGCGTATTTTTCTCCTCAGACAGAAATACTTAGCGCTTTGACCTCGTACAGCTACTGGATCATTATGACGTGCTTAGTTATTTTAAAACCTGGGTTCTCTTTAACTAAGCAACGCAATACCTATCGTTTAGCAGGCACGGCCTTGGGTTGCGTTTTGACCTTGCTGCTATTAAAGACCACCTCTAACAGCGAGGTGTATTTAATCGTATTATTTTTTGCTTATATATTGGGCAACAGCCTAACGCTCGTAAACTATATGCTGTCGGCCATGTTCAATACAGTTTTCGTATTGATTGCTTTTCAGTTCTTGCACAGTAGCAGCAGCTTTATTATTGGTGAGCGTTTTGTAGACACGTTAATCGGGTGTGTCATCGCTCTGATTTGTAGCTATATTTTGCCATGGTGGGAATCAAACTCGATGACTGGCGCTGCCCAAGACGCCTTACAAGCCAATAAAAACTATTTACGCACAGGTTTGTATTATGCGGAATTGAATCGCCAATACACAGCAGCCACGACTAGTACTCACGACGAACAAGCTTTAGCTCTTAGCACTGATACCATTAGCAAATTAGCTCATGATCTCACCGAAGCGGAAACCCAATGGCAGTTAGCCAGACGCCAAGTTCATGTTAGTTTTAGCAATTTTTCTTCAGGCTTTTATAGAATGATGAATGAGCCCAGCTCACATCAACACAATGTAGCGATCTTAAATAATTTGCTTAGCCAAAACCATGTTTTAGCATCGCAAATAAGTGCTTCTATTCCATTATTGGCCTCGCTAACAGAGATTCCCCCCGAGGTAAATAATGCAATTGTATTTATTGAACGCGAGCTAAATAATCTTGATGCACCACCTGTGGGTAGTCTAGAGACCGAAGGTGAATTAGCCATGTTAGCGTATCCGTTACGTCAAATGATGAAAGCCTCGCAGCTTATACGTCAAGACATGCAAGGCTTAGCATTAAGTTCGGGGCCCCCTGCCCCAGGCCAATTTAGACGGCTATTTAATTCGGTTCGGGGCGGCGGAACACAAGCTTAGTTGCTGACGACACATCTGGAGCAAAGGTATAACCTTCGTAGTTAAAGCCTTTTAAGTGCTCTGGCGTAGTGCATTGATTATCAACCGCATAACGCAGCATTAAACCACGGGCTTTTTTGGCATAAAAACTAATAATTTTCCAGTCAGCGCCTTTTTGATCCTGAAAAACGCATTCGACTACAGGAACAGTTAATGCTTTTTTATCTACGGCTTTAAAGTATTCATTTGAAGCTAAATTCACCACTACTGGGTGCGGACTTGGGTGCTGCTCAAAATGCTGATTTATATACTGCGCTAATTGGCTGCCCCAATAGTCATACAGATTTTTACCCTTTGGGGTAACCAAACGCGTTCCCATTTCTAAGCGATACGCTTGCATTAAGTCTAAGGGGCGCAACACGCCATACAAACCACTTAAAATTAAGGCGTGCTGTTGCAACCACTCAAGCTGTACATCCGATAAGGTGTTTGCCTGTAAGCCCTCGTAGACATCCCCATTAAAAGCTAAAACGGCCTGACGCGCATTGTCTAAATCGAACTGGGCTTGCCAATCGTGATAACGCTGCACATTCAGCTGAGTTAGAGCATCGCTTAGTTTCATTAAGGCTTGGATTTCTGCAGCAGGTTTGGTACGCAATACCTCTATAAGAGCTTGGGCTTGGGGCACCATAACAGGCTGGGTAAATAATGTGGTACGTACAGGGGTGTCGTAATCAAGCTTTTTAGCGGGAGATAAAATAAATAACATAATGTCCTCTGTTAGCGAGCTGTCCAACCACCATCTAAGGACATCGTGGTCCCCGTCATCTGTTGGGCGGCATCAGAGCATAAAAACACCGCAGCCGCACCGACTTGCTCTGGTGTCACGAATTGCAAAGATGGCTGCTTTTCTGCTAGTAACTGGCGGGCAGCTGTTTCAATATCTACATGATGCTGCGCTGCCAAGGCTTCGATTTGAGCCTCTACCAAAGGAGTACGTACCCAACCAGGGCAAATAGCATTACATGTGATATTTTGACCAGCATTTTCTAGCGCGGTGACTTTGGTTAAGCCAACCACCCCATGCTTAGCCGCCACATAGGCCGCTTTTTGCTCTGAAGCCACCAAACCATGTGCTGAAGCGATATTAATGATGCGCCCCCACTTTTGCTTTTGCATTTGCGGTAGAGCTTCCGCTGTAGTGTGAAAAACAGCAGATAGATTTAGAGCAATAATTTGGTCCCAGCGCTCGGTAGGGAAAGACTCAATACGATCCGTATGTTGAATGCCGGCATTATTAACCAGAATATCGAGTCGGCCCATGAGTTGAATGACTTGGCGTATGAACTGTCGGGCCGACTCGGGCTGGCTTAGATCAGCAGCAATATAATGCACTTTGACATCGTTTTGCAGCTCTAAATTCACGCGTAGTTTTTCTATGTCTTGAGCATCCCCAAAGCCATTTAAAATAATATTGGCACCCTGGGAAGCTAATTGCTGTGCAATAGCTAAGCCTATTCCGCTAGTAGAGCCCGTAACCACTGCTGTTTTATCTGTAAGCATTCATTTCTCCGAGAAAAAGCACTAACCCATTCGTTATGACTCTTAGTGTAGCGCGTTGCTCTCGGGGAAGGTACTGCTTTAATCTACACAAAGCACTGGTCTTTTTTTAGTAAACTCTGATAGAATGTGAGTCTTACTTTTTTATTAAAAGTAGCGTGCGGGTAGGTGGCAGAGAGGTCGAATGCGCTGGACTCGAAATTCAGTATACGTGCAAGCGTATCGTGGGTTCGAATCCCACCCTGCCCGCCATTTTTTATTTAAAAAAGATTAAACTTTTAAAGACCACTCATGGCGCATAGATGGTCTTTGAGAGAACTCAGCGTACCACTCAGCGACTTTAGGGTATACCTGTCGCCAATCAAAATCAGAAAAACGCAAATCCAAATACCACAAAGCACAAGCTATGCTTAAAGTACCAATGCAAGGCTGTTGGTCAAGCTCTAATTTACCGGTCTCCAAATAATCTAAACTAGAGTTAATTTTCTCCATTTGAGCCTGCTCCCAACCCTGCCAATAATATTGCTCTGGGCGTGCTACTGTCTCATAGCGAGCTAATAAAGCCGAGTCCAATATACCATCAGCCAATGCATGTAAAACAAGAGCAGTCCAACGCTGCTCTGCTTGGACGGGGAATAAGTTACCACGACCTTCATGATTTAGGTATTCACAAATCACACGACTATCGAACAACGGCTGACCTTTTTTATTAAAAAAAGTAGGGACTTTTCCTAAAGGATTGCTTTTCACTATTTCTAGATCACGGTTAACTGGATGAGCATTTGAGTTAAGTAACTCAATTTGATCATTTAATCCTAGCTCATATCCCACTACCAAGCACTTACGCACATAAGGGGAAAAAGGTGAGAAATATAACTTCATCATTTAACTCCAAACCAAAAGTATATTTAAAAATTTCGTCTATAGAATGCTATCTGATGATATTTGAGCTAATTGCCTGCCCACTAGCCAGCCAAAAGTTAGGGCTGGTCCCAAAGTAATCCCTGGGCCAGGATAACATCCACCCATAATTGACTGCATATCATTTCCTACCGCATATAAGCTTGGTATAGGCTCTGCTTGCGCATTAAGCACCTGTCCTTTTTCATTGCAATCCAAACCATGTGCTGTACCTATATCTCCTGGATAAACTTTTACTGCATAAAAAGGCCCTTGCTCTAAAGTCCCTAAACAAGGGTTAGGGCCATGGTCGGGGTCACCCAAGTAACGGTTGTAAGACGTGCTACCTTTAGCAAAAGCAGTGTCTACGCCTAGCCGTGCCGCATCATTAAACTGTTTTGCTGAGTTGATTAACCCCTCGGTATCTATTTGCAATAATTCGGCTAGCTCTTGTAGAGTCTCTGCCTTATATAAATAACCATCCTTAACCAAGTGCTGACGAGGACGGCCTCCAGGCAAAGCTAATCCCATTCCCCACTTTTCCATAAAGGGACTATCACAAATTAAAAATGCGGGCACAGTAGGCACAACTTTATTTGACTCATACATAGCCAACACAAATTCATGATAGGAAGTAGACTCATTCACGAAACGTTGACCTGCGGCATTTACTGCCATTAAACCCGGCTTAGCTCTATCCCAAACTAAATGAGGAAAACGCTGCCACGAGCCATCTGCTAATTGACGTACAGAAACTGGTGCCCAAAAAGCGGGACTAGTATGGCCTTGACCCATAGCTGCGCCAACCGCTAGTGCATTTTGTATCCCATCACCAGTATTTGAACTAGGAGCCATAGACCAAAGTTGTGTAGGCTGAGGATAATATTCGTTGCGCATTTGTTCATTAAAGGCAAAACCACCTGTAGCTAAGACCACTCCCCTTTTAGCTAAAACACGTATTTTTTTACTGTTTTTTAGAACAATAGCACCTACTACACGTCCAGTCTCATCCTGCACTAAACGCTCTAAAGAGGTGTTTAACCAATAAGGTATAGCACGCTGTAACAAGCTGTGAAAAAGCTGACCGGCTACAGCATTTCCTAATAATAAGCGCGTGCCTCTGTGGTAACCCATAAGCCGATCTTGAGCATAACGTATTAACAACTTCATGCTAGCCTTCCAAGCGGAAAAAGAGCGTGTAGCCGCCAAAAGGTTTTTTGCATCTGTTACATTAACCATCATTCCGCCCAAAACCATAAACTCGCTCAATGGGTTACGCAACTCTTTTAGATACTTTTTACCTAGTTTCTTACCATCAAATACTACAGGATCAAATGAGCGACCCCCTAGTAAAGCACCTTCTAAATCTGGATAATAGTCAGGCGCATAAGTACGGGCCACCAAATGCAGCACATCATGCTCACTAAAATAATCCACCATTTGAGACGCATACTTTAAAAAACAAGCCATTGTTTCAGCTTTGCCTGCAGAACCTACTACTTGATCTAGGTATTTTTTAACATTTCCCAAACTATCAAGATGGCCAGCTTGAGCACTTTGAGCATGCAACGGAGCCCAAATAGCACCTCCAGATATAGCTGTAGAGCCCCCTATATAAGCAGTTTTTTCTATGACTAAAGATTTAGCGCCTTCTATAGAAGCGGTAATAGCTGTGGACAGACCCGCTGCGCCTGAACCAATTACCAATACATCATATTCAGCATCCCACTCTGAGACAGATGAAGATGTTTGGGTCATGCGTATAACTCCTTAAAATGCCTATGCAGCTAAAAAGCCACCATCTACCGGCAATATGACACCGCTCACATAGCTAGCTAACTCAGAAGCTAAAAACAGTACAGGACCCACCATTTCCTCAGGTTGCCCCCCTCGTTTTAAAGGAGCACGATGCATATACCAATCGGTACCCGACTCTGTAGCTAACTGTGGTTGCACCATATCCGTCAGTATAAAACCTGGAGCAACAGCATTTACTCGCACTCCATATTTACCTAAATCGCGCGCTAAAGCTTGAGTTAGAGAGCGCACAGCCCCTTTAGAGGCAATATACGAAGCTCTAGAGCTGCCACTAACAAAAGCAACTATGGAGGAAAAGTTGACTAAATTACCCTGAGTAGCAATTAAATCTTCTTTAAAAGCGTAAGCTACATTGCGCGTTCCACTTAGATTAGTCGCTATAACTCTGTCCCACACCATCTCCTCAGTTTCATGCTCTGCCGATTCACGCCCTGAGATACCTGCATTATTGATGACTATATGCATAGGACCTTGAGTTTGGCGTAGTGTTCGGGCAAAGTTTTTAACGTCTACACTATCTGCCACATCCAGCCTATGAGCTGAAGCTTTAAAGCCTAGCTGAGCGATTTCTGTTGCTACTTTTTGCGCATTATCTTGGTCTATATCAGCCACGATTACGTGCGCTCCGCGTGCAGCAAAACCATGAGCTATAACTGCGCCCATCCCTCTTCCTGCTCCTGTTACCAATACCCGTTTATCTATGAAGCTCAACATAGTTAATTCCTATCTTTGCAAACTCGACTTAAAAAGAAGCCGTAGTTATAGAACGGCCACCATCCACCATCAGAACCTGTCCGGTGATAAACTGAGCCTGAGGATGCGCTAAAAAAGCCACAGTATGCGCTATGTGTTGTGGGGATCCCAACTCTCCCATGGGTTGCAAGGTACGCAGGTGATCTAAATCGGTATCTGATCTTGCTTTAAGCATATCGGTTTCTATTACACCGGGAGAAACAGCATTTACTGTGATATGCTTTTGAGCTAACTCTAAAGCCATACTGCGTGTTAGGCCCGCTACGGCTATTTTAGATGTCGCATAATGCACATATTCTTTAGCGCCAAGCATAGAACGTGAAGCAATATTAATAATACGGCCACCAGCGGGCATTTTTTTAGCTGCTAATCTAGATAAGGTAAAGACCGATATAGTATTGACCTCATACATTTGTCTAAAGTCCTCTTCACATAAGTCAAAAAATGCTTTCACATTAAAAATGCCAGCATTATTCACTAATATTTGTAGAGGAGGCAGCTTATCAATCAAAGTGGCTACTGCTCGGCTGTCAGTAATATCTATAGCTACTGCCTGCGCTTGTAAACCCATTTCCACAAGTCCACTCATGACTCGTTGAGCTGCCTCTAGACGTATGTCCGCAATAATAACTTTATAGCCATTCTGGGCCAGTTGGGCGGCAATTGCTTTGCCTATTCCCGAACCAGCCCCCGTGACTAAGGCCAACTGGGGGGAGGTACTCATCATGAATTATCCTTTACATGCCAAAGGTATTTTCATCAATTTTGGAGTATAAGTTTTGATAAACTAACTCATATACAGCTTCTTCGTCGGTGCGATCTACGTCTTTAGCCAATTCTTTCCACTTATCGTAAAGACCTAAATACTCTTGAATAAGCTCAGTAGGGTCTTCTACTTTACGTACTTTTATTGACTGCTCAGGTAAAGCGGCAATAAACTGTTCGGCAAACACCTGTAACTCACTAGTCAAACTCTCATCAGGTGTGATGATTTCTAAGTTACGTTCTTTGGCACCTTCTAGAGCAGTTTGTACTCCTATGTGGTACTGCACTTGAGAGCGTGCTACCCCTTTAGCCATGGTGTCTAATAAAATCTTGCGCTCTTCAGATGTGCGACTTTGCCAAAAATCAATGTTGTATACATAAGTAGCACCTAAAACCACCCCCATAGGCAAAGTAGTAACTGACTTAGCAACTTCCCAAAATTTATTACCTTTATCTAAGTTAGTAGGATCAGACAGGGTGCAATCTAAAGATCCTCGCTCTAAGCCAGAGTAAACATCTGCAATAGGTACGGAAACTGGCACCCCACCAATATGCTTAATCCAGTCCGTTTGTGCTCCACCTGCTGTACGTGTTTTCATTCCTTTGGCATCGGCCAGACTACGCACTGGCTTCATGCACATAAAGTTATAAACCGGTGTAGCATAACCACCCGCAAACAAGCCTCCATTACGTTTCCATTCATTTTGTAAGCTAGGCGAGCTCATGCCGAGTTCTATAAAAGCAAAGGCGGCAGCAAAATCGTCATCAGCCACAAACACTAAATCATTGAGTACATTATTTAGGGGCTGCTCAGAAGGGGTATAACCTGGGTATACAATCCCCACAGCAGCGACGTTATCACGTATCCCTTGCATAGTAGAGCGAGCAGGCACTAAAGAACCCGAAGAGTGCACCTCAAACTCTATAGAGCCATCAGTCGCTTCTTTGACATCTTTAGCCCAACGCTGATAAGGGTTTTCATTCAGAATATGTACTGGCGTCATCCAATTTGTTGCCATGTACAAGTCTGCCTTGGCTGGAACAGACCAAGCAGCTAATGTTAGCCCCGCAACCAAAGTAGTTGCAAAAATAGATTTATACATCTACTGCCTCCTTTTGATGAATAGTTTTAAATTATTTAAATAATGTTGTGAGCTATCTTGACATTAAGTTAGGTAACCACAGGCTGATTTGTGGGTAAGCTAGCAACAGACCCAAAGTAAGTAGGTCTACTAAGATAAAGCCGAATACCCCCCGGAAAATAGTTGTCAGTTTAATTTGGTCCCCTAATGCACTTTTAATTACGTAGACATTCATACCTACCGGAGGTGTGCATAAACCTATTTCTAATAGTTTCACCATAATTAATCCGAACCAAATCAGATTAATATCCAAGACATTTAACAAAGGTAATAACAACGGCACCATTAGCAACATAATAGAAATACTTTCTAATACCATGCCTAGCACTAGAAAGATCCCGCTGATCGCAATCATCAGTATCATGGGATTATCGCTAAAGGACACTAGCCAATCGGACATCACTCCCGGCAAGTTGCTATAAGACATAAAGCGAGAAAATATAGCGGCCCCAACCACAATAATAAAGATAGCGGCAGTGCCTTCTGCGGTGTCTACTAAGGCTTTAATAAAGGTTTTACGAGTAAGTGCCTTACGAGCTAAAGCCAATATCAAGGCTAAGGCTGCACCTATAGCTCCAGCTTCAGTAGCGGTAAATATGCCAGCGAATATCCCCCCTAACACACCTAAAATAAGTACTGGTAAGGGCCATACATCTTTAAGAGTCTCGATTTTTTCTTGACGGCTATATACCGTGTGATCAGGCGGTGCAATAGTAGGATTTAGTTTGGCTCGTATCGTAATATACGCAACCAACATAACCGCTGATAAAATACCCGGCACTACCCCAGCCATAAACATGGCTGATATAGACACGTCTGCTAGCATGCCATAAATAATAAAGAGCACACTGGGAGGAATTAAGGAACCTAAAGTGCCTGCTATAGCTACGCTACCTGACGCAAAAGCTGGATCGTACTTAGAGCGCATCATCTCGGGAATAGAGATTCTAGAAAATGCAGCTGCTGTAGCTACACTAGACCCGGAGGCTGACGCGAATAATGCACTTCCTAATACAGTAGACGAGGCTAATGCTCCAGGAACGCGGCCTACAAATATACGCGCAGCTTGAAAAATACCATTCGTAAGTCCAGTAGAGGAAGCTATATAACCCATAAGTAAAAACATAGGTACCGCTGAAAGATTCCAATCACCTATAAGTGCGTAAGGAATCCCCTTAGCTATGCCTACGGCTGCGCTCCAAGACATGATAGCTGCAATACCTCCTAAGCCTACTAGGCCCATTGCTACCCCTATTGGTACCCGTATAAATATAAGCAAAAGTGTGATGGCTACGCCTATCATCCCTATAGTGGATCGATCCAATTCCATATACTAGACCTACTACTGATTAAAAGAAGAGGAGGACTCAGAGCGCAACTGCGCACGTTTACCAGTTAACAGCATGCACAATCGAAGAAGTAAGGCTATACAAGCTATAGCTAAACCTAGCGGTATAATAAAACGGCTAGGCCAGACCACTACTTTCCATGTACCTTCAACAATTTCTCGTATTTCCATTGCTTTCATTGCTATAACCCAGCTCTCTTTAGCCAAAAAAAAGTAGAAAGCAATAGAGCATAAGGAAGCTATTACGTCACATGCCGCTTGCAAATGGGGGCCAAAGCGGTCATAGAACAGCTCTACCAAAATGGGGCGATTATGCACTTCTATATAAGCTAACGGTAAAAACACCACCGCAATCATGTAATAGCTAGCTACTACTTCAGCTGTACCCGGTAACGGTGCATGAAATAAGTATTTCCCCGCAACATCTAAAGTGACATGCACAAGCATAAGCACTAAAGATAAGCCTGCTATTACCGCTAAAATTTGAGCTAATAAATCTATGACGCGCTTCATAATCATTGCATCCGATAACCGCCATTTACGTCTATTACACTACCTGTGAGATAAGACGCTTGTGGGGAGACCAAGTAATCAACAGCATTAGCCACATCATCAACGGTGCCTATACGTTGTAAAGGAATGCTTTTGGCCGCACTATTCAAAGCACCACTGCTATTTACTGTGTTTCGTAACATATCTGTATCTATTAAGCCAGGCGCTACGGTATTTGCCGTAATTCCATAAGCAGCCCCTTCACGTGCATAAGCCTTGGCATAGCCTAATACAGCAGCCTTAGCTGCTATATAACTAGCGCTAGAGCGATATCCACCCAACTGTGCTGCTACGGAGCTAAAAAACACGACGCTAGCCCCATCTATAGGCTGCTTTTTACGTGCTCGCAAAAACTCTCGACTACATAAAAAAGCCCCTTTGCTGTTTACATCGAAACCTTGATCCCAAATATCTAAAGTAGTGTCTTCTATGAGAGGTCTTTCACCATTGGGTAAGATGAGTAGACCAGCTACACATACCAATACAGACAAAGCCCCCTGCTCAGTTTCTATTTGCTGGAATAACTGCTGTACTGACTGCTCACAAGCTACATCCATCGCATAAGCTAGGTGTCCACTACCTATATCTGAAGCGGTTTGTTCTGCTAATTCTTTGTTTATGTCAGTAACAATAACTCGCATTCCACTTTGTGCTAAACGACGGCATACTGCTTTACCTATACCGCCACCGCCACCTGTCACTAAAGCTAACCGTTGTGTTTTTTTGCTCATGAACCACTCTGCTAGATAACAATAGAGACTCCATTATGTATACATGAAATCAAAAAAACACTAAGTGGTTACCCTAAAACCCTTATTTTCCCCTATCATGTATACATGATGGCGACGTATTGGTGTTTTAGATACATAAACTTAACTTCTGAGAAGGTGATGCGTCATAATGGGTTTATTTCATTAAGGATGATTACCATGACTACACTTTCAGAAAAGGTAACGCATACTCTACGTAATTGGATTTTGGGAGGGCGTTTTTTACCTGGGCAACGTATAGAAGAAATACCTATGGCTGAACAACTTTGTGTATCGCGTACACCTATACGGGCTGCCTTAGCTGCGCTAGCCAATGAAGGGTTAATAGACTATCAGCCTAAGCGAGGCTATACCGTACGTAGTTTTGATTTAGAAGATGTGATGGCCGCATATCAAGTACGATCTGTTTTAGAAGGTTTAGCTTGCCGTACTGCTGCGTCAAAAGGATTGAGCGATGAGCAAGTGCATGCTTTACAAACTTGTTTAGCTCAAGGTGATGAGATTTTAAGCAAAATGAAACTATTGCCTGAGGATCATGCTCCTTATCAAGCCATGAACGCCAAACTACATAGTATATTTATAGAGGCAGCTAATAACCCTTGGTTAAAGCGTTTTACTCACCAAACCCAACAAATCCCCTATGCTTCTGATTGGTTTGTATTATGGGATGTAGAGCATGCCATAATACAACATTCCCATGAGGATCATCACCGTATTGTGAAGGCTGTAATAGAAAAAGATCCTTATAGAGCAGATATTTTAATGAGTGAGCATGTGTACTATGCAAGCGTTATTATGAAAAACCATTACGCTAAACTTATTGAAAAAAATATTAATTAAAAACTGCTCATAAAACCTTGAGACTTAAAATAAAAAATAGAAAAATAATTTATAGCTAATTTCTATTCATTCATCTGAGTTACTAAAGACTTATTTAGCAATAGTGATTGAAAGGCAACTCCACTGGGTTACATACATTCCAAAAAGAACTCCTCTAGGAGTGATTTATGTACTCATAATACCTATAACAAACCCACGATAAAAACCAAAGGATGAATTTATAAACTTCAGTATTGCCAACCTTCTAAATAGTTATTTTTTTAGTCGGTAATTTTACAATAGATCTCTAGAAATATACTAAACTATTAATCAATTCTTTGAGAGTCAAATTCTATCAGAGATCGGTCTTTATACTAGAGGTAAAATGCAAACTTAACTATACAAATAAAGACACAGCATCTGAAAAAACAATGCTTTCTATTTAAGTTTTATTATTTAATAAGTTAATTAAAATTTTGAACATAATACCCAATTTTTTAACTTATATATGCAATTAAAACCTCAAACTTTTTCCCATTCATCATTACCAAAAAACGGTTCGATTATGTTGAATAAAATAAAAAACATTTAAGAATAATAAATATCAAAGTGCGTTAAAAAATCAATTACTCACCTAGAATAATATATAAGAAAAATCAAATTCATTTTTTTGTTATTTGAATTTGCTTATAGGAGCTAGATGCCAATGATATTAAATGGCAGTGCGTTCTAATCAAATGTCATGCTGCCTCTTTAGAGAGCTTTGATAACTCAATAAAGATAAAAACCTTAGTTGTAAATCTTGTGCCAATATACGCCATTTTTATTTCTTTACAGCTATTGCTCATTCCTTGTCTGAGTAATCAGCTCGGCTTGTGCCAACGCTGCCAACAACGGCAATATATCGCGTTGTACACGCGCTAGGCCTATCTCAAAATACTCTGCTAGCACTTCACTTATCTCTAGTCCAGACAACGGCTCTTGTTGCAGCAGCTGCCACACAGCTTTAGCCGTACTATTCAATCGATGGATGACTCCGGTATCGGCATGAATTAAAAATAAGTCGTCATCAAGCTCATAGAGACTTACATTCTGCACAGGCTGCCATACCGTATCAGGTGTTAAATTTTGTTCTACTTCGTTTTGCTCATTCGGCGGGTAACTGAGCAAGCTGGCTGCTTGCACTATGCTAGTTGGTTGCTTTAATTGATCAGCCAAGTAGCGCGCCGCTGCAAGCGGTTCACTATAGCGCAATAAATAACACGGCGTGCGTTGCATTAGCGGCATTAAAAAAGTGATAAGCTCCTCGCCAGAAGCCTCGTAGGCGAAATTTTGACAGAGTAATTGCAACAAACCTTCGCCTGCTGAAAGACGAATAAGATCTGGTTCCGCTTGCGCTAACTCATCATGACTGCGCTCTAATAAGACAATGGCCCCTACAGGAGCGCGCTCGGCATGTTGTGCTAAGCGCGACTCTGAGGGGAGCACAAAACCATATCGCTCATCGGAAAGACGCAGTGAATCGTTTAAATAATCAAGAAATTCAGCAGAAAAAGTCGCTGGCAGAGGCAATCGTAGGCGTGGAGCCACGCCCATAGCTATTCCTTCGCCCTGAGCGGTTAAGCCCAAGACATCGTCACCAAATACTTTATAACCAGCTGCCATAAAAGCCGCTGATAAGGTGCTTTTACCCGCCCGACTATCCTCTGGAAAGAGTATTAATCGACCTGCTATTTCCACTGCGGCACAATGTAAGCCCAAAATCTCTGGTTGCTGTGCCAAGTAGCGCCCCATTAGCTCACCCACCACGCTGCATACTGCAGAGGTCGCAGATGGTATGTAAAACTCGTCACGGCTAGTCCACTCTCCCTGCCATAAGCCTTCTTTGTCTTTTTTAATATAAAAAGGCGGTGCCTCGTTATGAGGAGGCGTAAAGCTAACTGAACAGCCAGCTAATGCAGCGTTAAAAGCAGCCGTTACCTCTGGAGCATGGATGATACGTACACACGGCCCGATCCCTGGCAGGCATAAATCAACAACCGAATCTGTCACTATCGTTTCCGTGAGCCTGTAATAGCATCCTCAATAATCAATAATGGATCTTCGGCATAGTCACGAATTCGACTACGCTGACGTTGCAGAGCTCGATAGCTGGGTGCTGAATACGAATACGAGTAGGAGTAGGAGCGGCGATAACGTGAATAGCTGGGGTGAGAGTAGCTACGCTGACGTCGCCATTGTGCTTGAGCCTCGCCGACTGTGAAAAAAGTGGGGGCTACATAAGCACCTAGCATTCCTATTCCTATACTAGAAAGCAAACGGCGACGGCGCTGCTTTTTCTCATTCAGTTCACTTTTTTGCTTTTTTGACATATTGAAACCTTAACTATGGCTAAGTCATTACTGCGTCGGGTATTTTTACGGTAGGGTTCAGACAAAAACGCCATCACTGCCCATTAACCACAACACATAATAAGGGCTAAGCCCAAGAGCCTATAAGGTACCGCTAATACCTGTAAAAATGTTTCAGCAGGCGTTACTAATTACGTTTATTGCGGCCTAACCCATCAGAGCAGCGAGTAAAAGCACCTGCTCTATTTAAAGCATCACAGGCTTATATGTTTTCCGCTACACCCACCAATGGTAAGCTCGTTCTTTTTTGTTTAAGCTCAAGGAGTTTACGTTGATTGATTTACCTACACACCAGCTGACTATGAGTGTGCTGATGACCCCCGATACTGCCAATTTCTCGGGCAATGTGCATGGGGGAACCATTCTGAAATTATTAGATCAAGTCGCCTATGCGTGTGCTAGTCGCTATGCTAATCGTTATGTAGTTACACTGAGTGTGGACCAAGTGACATTTAAGCAGCCTATCCATGTGGGCGAACTTGTCACTTTTTTAGCCAGCGTTAATTACACGGGTAAAACCTCTATGGAGATTGGCGTAAAAGTTATAGCTGAAGACATTCGAAATCGTATTGTACGTCACGTTAACAGCTGTTTTTTTACCATGGTAGCAGTCGATGATCAGGATAAAAAGCCTGTGCCTGTACCTGCACTAATCCCCGCAACAGAAGATGAAAAAAGGCGCTATAAAGCAGCCCAAATGCGACGCGAGCTGCGCCAGGAAATTGAACAACGACAAAAAGCACTCCTCAATGCGGCATCCTCTTAATAAGAGCTGAAACCCTCATTTACCCCCTGTCGCACAAGCAGATAGGCCAAAACTAGGGATAACGTTTAAGCAACAAGGCCTTGCCAACTTTAATGAACGCTTCTATATTGAATTGAGACAGGGTAATTTTTGTCTCTTGTGCATGTTCACAGGCTTTCTTCTAAGGAGTCTATTATGCATATTCAATCGCTACAGTGGTTTTACGACCTCCAAGCGTCCAGCTCAGTAGGCATTTGGGATTACCTACGCCTTGCTTTTACTCTACCGGGTAATTTATTTGTTGAGCTCATTGGCGCTTTTCCTAGCCTTGCTAGTCTTTTAGGTATTGCAGCCTCGCCCGAAACAGGGTATGCCAGCTTAAATGGACTTATCGCAAAGGTGGTTTCTTGTGCTGTTTGGCTATTTCTTTTTATTCAACTTCTCAACTTTACTGCCAGACCAAAACGTCACCCCGTGTATTTGGACGAAGACAGCAAAACACAACCTTTAATGCTGCCTATGCCCAAAGACTATCCTGTTCTGCGACGCCCTACTCTTTAACTAGGCAAGCAAATAAAAAGCTGGCTTAACGCCAGCTTTTTAGTGAAAAACCACTTAAATTAAATATGGGGCGTTAAGTACGCTTTACCACCCAAATAAGGGCGTAATACTTCTGGTACTAAAACACTGCCATCGGCCTGTTGGAAATTTTCTAATACAGCCACCAAGGTACGTCCTACGGCTAGACCAGATCCATTTAGTGTATGCACGTACTCCGGCCGTTTTTCTTGACGGAAACGGGCCTGTAAACGTCGCGCTTGAAATGCTTCGCAATTAGAAATAGAGGAAATTTCACGCCATGTGTTTTGCGCGGGTAGCCATACCTCGAGGTCATACGTTTTTGCAGCTGAAAAGCCCATATCACCCGTACATAAAGACACGACTCGATAAGGCAAACCTAAACGCTGCAAAATGGTTTCTGCATGTCCAACCATTTGCTCTAACGCATCGTAGGACTGGTCGGGATGCACTATTTGCACCATTTCGACCTTATCAAACTGATGCTGACGAATAATACCGCGTGTATCTCGGCCACCACTGCCCGCCTCAGAACGGAAACACGGCGTATGAGCAGTTAAACGAATAGGAAGCTCATCGGCACGTAAAATTTCATCGCGCACCGTCCCCGTTAATGTAATTTCCGAGGTAGAAATTAAGTATAAATCTTCGGTTTGGCCCTCGTGCTCGTCAGTATGGTCTTGTCCCCCTTTGGTTACCCAAAACATATCGTCTTTGAATTTTGGTAACTGTCCGGTGCCAAATAATGTGGAGCTATTCACAATGTAAGGGGTATAACATTCGGTATAGCCGTGCTCTTCGGTTTGTACATCAAGCATGTACTGCGCTAGAGCGCGATGTAATTTGGCTATTTGACCACGCAACACCATAAAGCGAGCCCCAGAGAGCTTGCGCGCGGCTTCAAAATCAAGCCCAATACCCTCGCCAATAGCAACATGGTCTTTTACTTCAAAGTCAAACGGCTGAGGTATTGCATCAGCGGCTTCGTTGCCAGGCACCCAACGACGCACCTCTACATTTTGCTCTTCGGAATCGCCAACCGGAACCGAGGCATGAGGCGTATTAGGTAAACCACTGAGCCAATCATGAATTTCAGCCTGTAACTCACCCAATTGAGCTTCTAGCTCGTGCAGTTTTTTAGGTATGGCTTTGGATTCCTCCATTTCCTGGGACGCATCCTCGCCTTTAGCACGTAATTGTCCAATGAGCTTTGATAGCGTATTGCGGCGGGCTTGCAGGGACTCTGTTTCTACTTGGATCGCTTTACGCTGACTCTCTAGCGTATTAAAACGTTCGGTATCAAACTGCACCCCACGGGTTGCTAAAGCCGCAACCACCTCATCTAAATTTCTACGCAACGAATTAATATCTAACATAGTAAAAGCTCAAGGAATATAAGAATAAAAAGATTGTAGCGAAGTTCAGACTAAGATTTAAGTCGAAACTAGGATTTTGTGCGTTGGGATTGACGGTCTAGATCAGACAAAAAACGAAGCTTTTCTGCTATTTTTTGCTCTAAGCCTCGGTCAGTAGGTATGTAAAAACGTGGGCTTAAACCATCAGGGAAGTAATTTTCACCTGCCGCATAACCATGAGGCTCATCGTGCGCATAGCGATACGTTTTGCCATGCCCAAGCTGCTTCATTAATTTAGTGGGGGCATTACGTAAGTGCACTGGCACCGCAGCACTACCGTGCTCGGCAGCAAAACGACGCGCTTGATTATACGCCATGTACCCCGCATTGCTTTTTGGTGCTATAGCTAAATAAATCACGGCTTGTGCTAGGGCAAGTTCGCCCTCGGGCGAACCCAGTCGCTCGAACGTAGCCGCTGCATCATTCACAATTTGCATGGCTCTGGGGTCAGCCAAACCAATGTCTTCCCATGCCATTCGCACAATGCGACGAGACAAATAGGAGGCGTCTGCGCCCCCATCTAGCATGCGACTAAACCAATACAAAGCCGCATCGGGGTCTGAGCCGCGTACAGATTTATGCAAGGCACTAATCTGATCATAAAATGCATCACCGCCTTTATCAAAGCGTCGCAAATTATGTGAAAGTGACTGCTCTAGATAAGCTTGATCGACTTGGTCAACGCCTGCGGCTTGAGCCGACTCCGCCACTACCTCGACAGCATTAATAACACGACGGGCGTCACCATCTGCCCAAGCCGCCAACTGCTGCTGTGCGTCATCAGTGAAATGCAAATTAATTTGCGCATCCTCAACATAACGCGCAATGGCTTTTTGAACCAAGAGCAAAAGCTGCTCTATAGTTAGTGGCTGCAATACATAGACTCGCGCCCTAGAAAGTAAGGCCGAGTTCACTTCAAACGAGGGGTTTTCCGTTGTTGCCCCAATAAAAGTAAACAAGCCGCTTTCCACATACGGTAAAAAGGCGTCCTGCTGGGCCTTATTAAAGCGGTGCACCTCATCGACAAACAAAATAGTGCGTCTACCTTGGCCTTGTGCAACCTGAGCTTTTACCACCGCATCTCGAATGTCTTTAACACCACCCAACACGGCAGAAATAGCAATAAACTGCGCATCAAAACCCTGCGCCATCATGCGAGCCAAGGTGGTTTTGCCCACACCGGGAGGCCCCCAGAAGATCATTGAGTGAGGACGACCCGAAGCAAAAGCCACACGCAAGGGTTTACCTTCTCCGACCAGATCGGTCTGCCCCACGACCTCATCAAGATGACGAGGTCGTAATCGCTCTGCTAAGGGCGCATAGGGAGTTGTTTGAGAAGTAAATAAATCGTCAGCCATTAGCGTGTATTGGTTAAGGCAAGGTCACCACATCGACACCCGATGGGGCTTTGAATTCAAATGTTGAGTCTGCTAGATTTGCCTGTGTATTTACCTGGGTTAAATCAATGATTGTGCGCTGGTCAAAGCTATCTAATAGCACCAGACGAATAGGTAGCTGGTCTTTAAACGCAATATCTACATAAGTAAACCCAGCATCCTTGGACTTGGGCGTGGCCCGTAACCACTGTACCGCTTCTTCGTCGGGCCTGTCTTCCAATACAAAACTGTCTTCAAGTTGCCCTGAGCCAAATAAAATAGCTGCCGGTGACGTGCCAATGGCTTGATCCACCCCACGCTGAGTTAGCTGGTTAAGGTCGGGATCGTACTGGTAGAGCTGTTTACCATCAGAAACCACCAACTGTTCGTAGGGTTTCAATACAGACCATTTAAACTTTCCTGGGCGCTTAAACGCGAACTCCCCTGTTTGAGCAGGACGCGAGGCACCTTGAGCATCAATGGTACTTTGACTAAATTGTCCCGATGCACTGTGCACCTGTTGAACAAACTGTTGAAGCTGTTGCGTTGCTGTCTGCGCATACACCATCGCACTTGCAGCAAGACTCAGAGCCATTACGCTAATTTTTGACAACCATGTCATAGCATTCCTTTAGTCTTTATTAACAGGAACCAAAATCTCGCGATTTCCATTTGGCCCCATTGCTGAAACAATTCCGGCTTTTTCCATTTCTTCAATTAAACGGGCCGCACGGTTATAGCCTACTCGCAGTTGACGTTGTACTCCTGAAATGGAGGCACGTTGTGTTTCCATAACTACCGCTACCGCTTGATCATACAACGGGTCGGACTCGGCATCGACGAATCCGGTTACCGCATTCACGCCATCACCGGTTTCGCCCCCAGCATCTAAAATGCCATCTATATAATCGGGCTCGCCTTGCTCTTTGAGGTAGTCCACCACGCGATGAACCTCTTCATCATCCACAAAAGCGCCATGAACACGTATAGGCACGGAAGTGCCCGGCGGCAAATACAGCATATCGCCTTGGCCCAGCAAGCTTTCGGCCCCCATTTGATCCAAAATAGTGCGGGAGTCCACACGTGACGAAACTTGAAACGAAATACGCGTGGGAATATTCGCTTTAATCAAACCAGTAATGACGTCCACACTGGGGCGTTGAGTCGCCAACACCAAATGAATACCGGCAGCACGGGCTTTTTGCGCCAAGCGGGCGATAAGCTCTTCGATTTTCTTGCCAGCCACCATCATTAAATCGGCTAACTCATCAATAACCACTACGATAAAGGGCAGCGCGTCTAAAGGTTCAGGTGCATCCGGTGTCAAAGAGAACGGGTTAGGAATGTTTTCACCACGCTCTTTGGCCTCTTTAATTTTGCTATTAAAGCCAGCCAAATTACGCACCCCCATTTTACTCATTAGCTTGTAGCGCCGCTCCATTTCATTCACACACCATGTCAACGCATTGGCGGCTTCGCGCATATCCGTCACTACAGGAGCCAATAAATGAGGGATGTTTTCATACACGCTCATTTCTAGCATTTTAGGATCAATAAGAATGAGTCGTGCTTCTTCTGGTGTGGCTTTGTAAAGAATAGAAAGAATCATGGCGTTGATCCCCACTGATTTACCTGAGCCAGTGGTACCAGCCACTAATAGGTGCGGCATACGCGCCAAGTCGGCCACAACAGCGTGCCCTGCAATGTCTTTACCCAAAGCTACCGTTAGCAAAGACTTGCTTTCCACAAAGCTTTTAGATCCCACAATTTCCTCTAAACGTACCATTTGGCGTTTAGGATTGGGCAGCTCTAAACCCATTAAGTTCTTGCCAGGGATCGTTTCTACCACCCTAATGTCTACTAGACTTAAAGAACGGGCTAAGTCCTTGGATAAATTCACAATTTGATTGCCTTTTACCCCGGTAGCAGGCTCTATCTCATAGCGAGTAATAACAGGCCCAGACTGGGCTTCCATTACGGTCACATTCACACCAAAGTCACCTAATTTTTTCTCAATTAAGCGTGATGTGAACTCGAGAGTTTCCGCAGAAATAGGCTCACCTAGCTCTTGAGCTACGTCTAAAAGATCAAGAGGAGGCAAATTAACGTCTGCTACAGGCCGTGCTGCTTTAACCACCACGGCTTGCGTTTGTGTTTGTATTACAGCTTTGGGAGCCTCTGGCTCGGGACTGGCAACGGCAGGCTCATCAAAGATTGGATGTTTATAAGGTCTAGAAGTGATTGGCTCTTGCTCTAGGCCAGCAGCTTGAGTGTGTGCCAAACCACCTAAAGTGGGCTCTTTACGTTCTGCGGGTGAAGGTGCTGTGAGCACAGGCTCAGACTTAGGTTCGGGACGTAGTTCTTGTTTGGTCGAAATAGCCTCGGTACGTTCAGCGGCTTTACGCTGCCCCACTCGCTTATCATCCCAGCGCGCTTTGAGCGCACCTATTTTAAAATAAATGATCTCTAAACTACGGCCTACGTGTTCCGCCACATTTAACCACGAAAAACCAAAAAACCAACTGGCCCCAACGCAAACAGCAACGAGCAGCATGACTATAGCGCCAGCCATGCCTAAATACGTAACTAAAAGTGAGGCAAATAGCTGTCCAATTTGCCCCCCAGCGCCCGCAGGTAAATCGAAACCAAACCGCAACTGGAGCGCCTCAAACCCCATTGAGCCAAACAAGAAAAGCACAAATCCTATGCCGATTTCCCATGGCACTCTGGCTAAGGGTTCTTGAATGCGCCCAGTTGGCATTACAATGTTAGTAATTCGGTAAAAGCCGACCACTAAGTATTGCACTAGCAATACAATCCAAAGCCATGCGCTGTAACCAAATAGGTAATACAGAATATCGGATACATAAGCGCCTAGCTTGCCACCTTGGTTATGAATAGCCCCTGCATCCAACGAGTGGGACCAAGCCGGGTCGGAACTATTCCATGTAAATAGGACCAAAGCTAGCCAGGTCGCTAATAATAGAAACACAACCCAACGGGCTTCAAGCGCCAAAGAGCTAAGCCGCTGTTGCCATTTAGAAGGCCCATTACGGACGTTTTTTGCTGATCGATTTGTAGTTGCAGGTATTCTAGCCATGACTCATTATAATTGGCTGATCATTGATTATTGGGAAATAGATAATGTCTACTGTTAAACATGCTAAAGTTTTGATTTTAGGCTCCGGCCCCGCTGGATATACAGCGGCCATCTATGCAGCTCGTGCTAATTTAAAGCCCATGCTGATCACGGGTATGGAGCCCGGTGGGCAACTAATGACCACCACAGACGTAGAAAACTGGCCCGCTGACGCAAATGGGGTAACAGGACCAGACCTCATGGCACGCTTCCAGGCCCATGCCGAGCGCTTTGAAACAGAACTCATCTTTGATCAAATTGTATCGGTAGATTTAAAACAACGTCCATATACCTTAAAGGGTGACGGCGGAAATACATATACATGTGATGCACTGATTATATGCACAGGAGCCTCTGCCATGTACTTAGGCTTAGATTCTGAGCAAGAATTCATGGGGCGTGGTGTTTCCGGTTGTGCGACCTGCGATGGTTTTTTCTACAAAAATCAGGACGTCATTGTAGTCGGTGGCGGCAACACAGCGGTTGAAGAGGCATTGTACCTATCAAACATTTGCAAAACCGTAACATTAGTTCACCGTCGTGATACCTTCCGCTCAGAGGCTATCTTAACGGACAAACTTATGGAGCGTGTAGAAAATGGCAATATCAAGCTCAAACTCTTTTACGAGCTTGACGAGGTCTTGGGCGATGCCTCGGGCGTAACAGGTGTGCGCTTACGTAATAATCAAGACAACACAACCGAAGAATTAGATGTGATGGGTGTGTTTATTGCTATTGGTCACCACCCTAACACTGAGCTATTCCAAGATCAGCTAACTATGAAAGACGGCTATATTATTACGCGTAGTGGTCTAGAGGGAATGGCTACCATGACATCCGTTCCAGGTGTATTTGCTGCAGGCGATGTACAAGACACCATTTACCGCCAAGCTATCACCAGCGCTGGTACTGGTTGTATGGCGGCTTTAGATGCTCAGCGTTGGCTCGAGAGTGAAAACCTTTAAACACCACAAAACGCTGGCTGAACTTAAAGCCTTAAAAAAAGCGTTGCAAACACCGCCTCAGCCTCCTCCTATGGTGGCTGAGGCGCAGTCTACTCAAAAACCCACGTTGCGCTTCGGGCTCCATTCAAAAAGCACGCTTAATGCTGTGCTAGACCCTAATGACAAAGCCCTCTTTCACCAAGCTGTACGTGGCACCACCCCATTAAAGACAAAAAACACAGGCCAAAAACTGCCTGTATTGCCTAAAAAAAATACCGTTCCATCCGAACAATATTTACAACGCCAACGACATGCCAGTGGTGAAGATGAGCTTTTAGACATTTACGGCCTGTCAGATGAGTTTGCGCTCGAGTTTTACGATAGACCTATCAACGAATACCGCAGCTCCTATTGCGGTACTGATGTATTACGCGATTTAAAAAAAGGACGCTGGCCCATTGCCAACCATATTGACTTACATGGCTCAACCCTAGAGCAAGCCCGTTTGCGCCTTAATTATTTTTTAAAACATAGTCTTATTGAACAATACCGTTGTGTGCGTATTGTCCATGGGGTTGGATATGGTTCTAAAGATAAAAGCCCGGTGTTACCTTTAGCGGTGCGACGCTGGTTAAGTCAGTTAGACTTTGTATTAGCCTTTACAGACTGCAACCCAGCTGAAGGAGGGAGTGGCGCTGTAAAAGTACTATTACGTATCAAGCGTCATTCATAAGGTTTTCTATGAGCTGGATTTATTTATCTATCGCTATTTTCGCCGAAATTATTGCCACCACAGCCCTAAAAAAAGCCGAAGGGTTTAGTGTATTAGTGCCTTCAATTGTGACGGTAAGCGGTTATGCGATTGCGTTTTATTTTTTATCGTTATCTTTAAAAGATATTCCTGTGGGTGTGGCCTATGCAGTTTGGTCTGGCATTGGCATCGTAGCCATTTCAATTATTGGGCTCGTTTTATTTAAACAACGCTTAGATGCTGCTGCTATGATTGGGGTGGGTTTTATTGTGGTTGGGGTACTTATTTTAAATATTTTTTCTAAAACCAGCAGTTAAACCAAAGCCAGAAAAGACAAAACCAGTCTGGTTTCCAGACTGGTTTTGTGGGTTTATTATAATTTTGGTTACTGCTGATGCCATTATTTTTTTATGGCTAGCCCTATGTATGGGCCTATGGTCTCCTCACCAACATGTTCTTATTGTGCCCTACTTTATTCAGCCTGACACTTAGGGTATGCACTAGGATAAGCATTTATTTTTTGATTGCATGGAAGAAATATTGCCCTAGTCTAAAAAATCCATAGCAGCGGCTAAATCCTGCATGGTTTGTTCTGCTTGCTTTGCTTGAGGATTGATCGGAGTTTTTAAAGAGCGCGCCGCTTTTGTTTGTGTTTTGAACTGCACCCCTAAAACCTGAGCTAATTTAAAAGCCATACCTATTTCCGCACGCTCTTTACCCTTTTCTATATCGATCACCCACTGTCTGCTGGCCCCTACCTGAGATGCCACTTCAGCTTGGCTAAGCCCTAGCTGGCGTCGCCTTTCCCGCAGTAACTCACCAAAACGATATGCATCCATAAACTGATAACTCATTCCTGTCCTCGGTAATGTCTTATTCCACGTTAGCCTTTTATGCAAAGAGCGTTGGCTGTAAGGGTTAATCAATCTTTGTCTATAAGTAATCTATTTAGCATAAAAGCAAGCGCTAGAACATGATCCCTATCTAGAAAAAAGCTTTTTTACGACTTATATCGTGAATTAACCTCTGTTTCCTAGTATTTACCCTTGTGTCTCTACCCCCCAATCTACAACCAAAGTCGTCTATTGAAATTTATCTTGCCACCGTATATTGGGATGCTAGAGCGTACTCATACGCCACCTTATTGCCCTTAGCAGTAAAAAAACCTTATCGATGAAAACAACATCATAAAAGGAGACATACATGAGTTCATCCCGCGATATCGTCGCCGAGGTGATCCACAACCCAAAATACCAAGAGCTACTGGCACGACGTACCCGCATCAGTATGGCATTTTTTGTGGTCACTCTCATTATCTACGCAGGCTTTATTTTAACCCTTGCTTTTGATCCTGAGCTATTTAGTCGCCCAATGGGCAATCTCACCATGAGCATTGGCGTGTTCATTGGCATTTTAGTTTTGATTAGTGCAAGTATTCTCGTCGCACTTTACGTTTATATCTCTAATAAGGTTTTTGATCCTTTATTAAATGCCGTTCTAGCGGAGGTAAAAGAATGAAACCATGGATTTCTGCCTTTGCTTTATTTGCGGCAAGTTCTTCAATAGCCCATGCTGCCGAGACACCCAATAACATGTCTGCCATTGTTATGTTCCTGATTTTTATTGCAGGGACCATGGTAATTACATGGTGGGCGGCACGTCGTACACAAACCACTTCTGATTTCTATACTGCTGGCGGGGGCATCACCGGCTTTCAAAATGGTTTGGCTATTGCGGGTGACTATTTATCTGCGGCCTCTTTCTTAGGTATTGCGGGAATGGTGTACGTCAGTGGTTTTGACGGCATGATTTACGCCATTGGTTTTATGTTTGGTTGGCCAACGGTGATGTTTTTAATTGCTGAACGCTTACGCAACTTAGGTCGCTATAACTTTGCTGACGTGACTTCTTTCCGGTTACGCCAAACCCCTATGCGAGTCTTAGCTGCCAGCGCTTCTCTTTTAATTATTGCCTTATATTTAATTGCTCAAATGGTAGGCGCGGGCAAGCTAATTGTGTTGCTCTTCGGTATTGAGTACAAATTTGCCGTGATTATCGTTGGCTCTCTCATGATGATCTACGTCGCTTTTGGCGGCATGACGGCCACTACTTGGGTACAAATTATTAAGGCAGTGCTTATGCTACTAGGCGCTAGCTTAATGACCTTCCTCGTTTTAGCTGCGTTCCGTTTCAATGTAGACAGCTTGCTTACCGAGGCTGTAGCCGTGCATCCCGATGGCCGTAGCATTCTCGCCCCCGGCTCCTCTGTTAGTGGTAACCCATTAAATGCCTTGTCCCTAGGTATTGCTCTAGCTTTTGGTACAGCTGGTTTACCTCATATTTTAATGCGCTTCTTTACCGTAGCTGACGCCAAAGAAGCTCGTAAATCGGTTATTTGGGCCAGTAGCTTCATTGGGTATTTCTACTTACTAACCTTTATTATTGGTTTTGGCGCTATTGCTTTACTGGTGCAGCATCCTGAATACTACATCACCGACGCCGAGGGCAACTTTGATATGCTTCAAAGCTTAATCGGTGGTACGAACATGGTTGCTGTGCATTTAGCCAATGCCGTTGGTGGTGATCTTTTACTTGGCTTCCTTGCTGCTGTGACTTTTGCTACTATTGTTGCAGTTGTAGCAGGTTTAGCGCTAGCCGGTGCTGCTGCCATTTCGCATGACTTGTACGCCAACGTTATTGCAAAAGGCCAAGCCACCGAACACAATCAAATGCGTATTTCCCGTATCTCAACCGTTGCTTTAGGGATCCTTTCTATCATATTAGGTATTGTGTTTGAAAACCAAAACGTTGCCTTTATGGTAGGTTTAGCCTTTGCCATCGCGGCCAGCTCTAACTTCCCTGTCTTGGTACTATCTATCTCTTGGCGCGGATGTACCACTCGTGGTGCGACAATTGGTGGTTTCCTCGGGTTAACGACTGCTACTGTTTGGGTTATGTTAAGTTCTACCGTTTGGGTTGATGTTTTTGGGTTTGCCGAACCCATCACTCCTTTCCCGAATCCTGGTATTCTTTCCATCCCACTCGCTTTTGTCGCTATTTGGTTATTTTCTAAACTAGACAAATCACCAGATTCAGTGCGTGAAAAAGCAGCCTTTGATGCTCTTACCGTACGTAGTCAAACAGGAATTGGTGCTTCGCAAGCCAGCGCACACTAACTTCTTGTATTAACTACATCATACAAAGGGAGCCAAGGCTCCCTTTGTGGATTTAGTCTAATTACTACTTTATGAACGAATTACTCATTGCCGATGATCACCCTCTGTTCAGAGAAGCACTGCATGGCTTAGTGGCGAAACTCTATCCTACTACTGCTATTTACGAGGCAGAAAATATTAGTTCGTTATACTCTTTGGTTGAAGATCGGCCCAATGCCGATTTGTTGTTACTTGACCTCAATATGCCAGGCGCTGCTGGTTACAGCGCCTTAGTGCATTTACGTGCTCAGCACCCGCAACTTCCTATTGTGGTTATTTCTGCGCACGAGGACCCTGTGTTAATCCGACGTGCATTAGATCACGGGGCAATGGGTTTTATTCCCAAATCCGTCGAGTCTAAAACACTTAGCGCAGCATTGAATCATGTCTTAATGGGCAATACATGGCTACCCGAGACCATTGCCCTGACCGCACCGTCTATTAGCTCCGAAGAAAAAGCAGCGGCGAATTTATTACGCGAGCTTACCCCACAGCAGTTTCGTGTGCTCCAGATGGTTAGTACCGGACAATTAAATAAACAAATAGCCCACGAGCTCAATGTCTCCGAGGCCACCATCAAAACCCATATGACCGCTATTTTGCGCAAACTCGGGGCCACCAATCGCACCCAAGCTGTACTGATCGCTAATCAGTTACTCTTACACGACAAAACCCAAGAGGAAATCCATCTTTAGTTATCTATGCTGCACATACCCAAGCCTGTGTAGAGGTAATTAATAATCACGGCGCTGTGCCGCTAAAAAAGCTCGTAACGAAGCAGGCTTAACCGGTTTGGTTAATACCAAATACCCTTTTTGACGCGCTAACTGTTTAAGCTCATCACTGCCATCTGCTGTTAGCAAAGCACCTTGAAGGTGTTTAGCTTGTTCTCGCAATGCATCTAAGCTCTCAATGCCATCAAGTCGATCATGCAAGTGATAATCCACCAGCAAAACATGTGGCTCTAAACTCATCTTTAGCAGCGCATCGTCTATGGTGGTAGCAGTAATCACCTCAACCCCCCACTGTGAAAGCAATGCTTCCATGCCCATCAGTATTTCTACATCGTTATCTAAACAAAGTACCCGTAAACCATCCAATACTAAGCCCGCTTGCACTGTTGGGATAACTGGAGCAGTGGGAGCATTGGGTAATGGCGTAGGAGCCAGCGGAACCCGAATACTAAACATACTGCCTTTATTCACCTCGGATATAGCCTGCAAAGGGTGATTTAACAAACTAGAGATACGCTGACAAATGGATAAGCCTAGCCCCATACCACGCTCTCCCCAATCGTAGCTTTGGTCGTACCGATGGAATTCGTTGTAGATATTTTGTAGGTGATGAGGTGGAATACCTTGACCGCTATCCCAAACCTGAAACTCCATAGCGCCATTACGGACCCGACCTGCAACAATAATGCGTCCCTCACGGGTATAACGTAATGCATTAGCAATAAAATTTTGTAGAATACGACGCAATAAGCGTTGATCACTACGTACATAAAACGGGCGCACATAAGTGCGTAAAGCTAAATTTCTGCGTTTAGCTAAGGGCGCATATTGTTGAAGTAGGTCATTGACCAGCTCTTGTGCTTTGAAAACGGTAATCTCGGGCTGTAACGCCCCCGCATCCAACTGAGAAATATCCAAAAGACCGTCTAAAAGCTCTTCCGCTGCACGTAAAGAGGCATCTACCCGCTCAGACAAGCGTCGCATTTCATTAGTATCGACACTATCGTGTAAAGCCGAAGCAAACAGCCGTGCAGCATTAATCGGTTGCAACACATCGTGACTGACCGCAGTCAAAAAATGGGTGCGAGATTGTTGGGCGCGTTCGGCCTCTTGAGTGCGTTCAGCAACACGTTGCTCAAGGTTTTCATTAATCTCCAATAGCTCACGCTCGACTCGTTTATACTCTGTCACGTCTGAATAACTGGTCACATAGCCCCCACCAGGCAAAGGGCGACCGCGCAACTCAATCACCTGTTTATTATTTAGAGTGCGCTGAAATACATGTGAGGTGCCCGCACGCATAAATGCAATACGGCGGCGTACTGCTTCCTCAATATCGCGTGGATGACGGTGTTGGATTTTACCCCGCTGGGCATTGAAACGAATTAAGTCCGCTACAGGACGCCCTACATAAAGCATGCCTGGCGGGTAATCTAATAACTGTTGATAACGTTGATTCCAGGCAACCAAGCACATTTCGGCATCCACTACACTGACCCCCTGATCCAGATTCTCTAAGGTCGCAAGTAAGATATCACGATTAAAGCGTAGCTCTTGGCCAGCCTCGTCTAGAATCGCTACGATGGTGGTTACCTCCATGCCAGAGCCACGCAGTGCACTAGTCAACACTAAACGGGCAGAGGCGGCCCCTACCGCTGCCGCCAGCAATAGCTCGGTGAATTGGATCCAGCCACTATCTGCCAGCAAATCCACATCCAACTGTTGATCTAGCCTTGCCGCTTGTTTTTCAAAAGCCCATGTGGCTTTTTTTTCACCCACTATACGCCCCGCTAAAGCAAGCAAATCAAGCACATATAAATCCCCATACGACTGCTTGGAGGGTAGAGCACGGCGTTCAGCATAGGGATCTAAAAAGGGTTCAGCGCGCAATCTATCTCGCAAGCCAGGGCGTTTGCGAAAAGACACAAATAAAAAGGCACTAATATTAAACAATAGAGACCAAAAAGTGCCATGCGATAGAGGGTCTAAGCCTGTTAAGCCAAACAGTTGATAAGGACTAAGCCAGCTGATGTTCCAGGGCCCGTTATACAGCCACGTTGAATCAAAACCTCCTGATTCCGTTAGTGTTGGCAGCAACAAGGTATAAAGCCACAGCCCAAAACCAAGCGCCAGCCCTGACTCGACACCACGACGGCTTGCACCTTGCCAATACAAACCGCCAATTAATCCAGGTGCAAATTGAGCCACAGCAGCAAATGCCATTAAGCCATACGCCGATAATGCCGTGTCGCTGCCGCTGCTTAAATAATACCCATAGGCCCACGCTGAAATAAATAGGATCGCCATCCGACGGATCCATAATACGGTGCGTGACATATCGCCCTGAGCCTGCTGAGCCCAACCACGACGCAATAAAATGGGCATGACCAAGTCATTACTGACTAATGTTGATAAGGCCACACTGGTCACAATGACCATACCTGTTGCCGCAGAAAAGCCGCCAATATAAACCGCTAATGCCAAAGTTAGCTGATTTTGCGACAGGGGCAAGGCCAACACAAAAGTATCCGGTGCCACCGCACCGCTGCCACCGAATAATTGCACCCCTACCGCAGCAATAGGCAATACCATCAAGCTCACAATGGCCAAATACGCACCAAACATCCAGCGCGCGCGCCGGATATCAACCACTTTGCCACACTCTACAATAGCCACATGAAACTGACGCGGTAAACAAATAATTGCAGTAAAAGCCAACAACGTTTGGCCTACAAAACCCACTGATGGAGCCTGCTCGACCAGCTGCTGCATGGCACCATAAACATCCAATTGATTGCGCTTAGACCACACTAAAGCAAAAACACCTACTGCAGTTAAGGCGATCAGTTTCACTAAGGATTCAAAAGCAACGGCTAGCATCAGCCCTGGTCTGTGCTCTGTTGCATCGACCTGACGTGTACCAAACAAGATAGAAAACAAGGCCATTAATATAGCCACATACAAAGCGGGATCACCCAAAATTGTATTTTGTATATCGCGCCCAGTTAAGATGCCTAAACTGAGAGTGACGGCTTTGTACTGTAAAGCCAGATAAGGAATGGCTGCGATCACGGCAACCAAGGCCACCATACCCGCTAAGCGCTGAGAACGCCCATAGCGACTAGCCATAAAGTCAGCAATAGATACGGTGTTTTGCGACTGTGCCACCAAAGCCAAACGTTCGATAATGCGCCAGCCAAACAGCAGCATCAACATGGGGCCTAGATAAATAGGCAAGTAGCCAATACCATAACGTACCGCCGAACCCACCGCCCCATAAAACGTCCATGAGGAGCAGTACACCGCTAGGGCTAAACTATAAACCGTAGGCCGTAACCAAGGCCGTTGAGTATAAAGCGGATTGCGATCACCCACATACGCAATTGCAAACAAAATAGCTGCATATAATAAAGACGCTAATACCACCCACACGGGTAACATTTTAATATCTCCTACTTTGGTATTGCCCGCTGACTTTGGGTGTATTTTATAGGTATATTAAGACTAATAACTACAGGTCACCATAACTAGAAACGCCTATAGGCTTCACGCTCAAGACCAAATTTTCGGAGGATATATGGAGTCAACCCAATTAAATTTTGATCAGTACCCCCAAAAACCACACGGTGGAACCCTAGTCAATCAGGTCGTGCCCGAGCATTTACGTGCTGCTGAAATCGAGCGAGCGCGAACCTTACCTTCTATTCGTGTTGACTTAGAGGCGATCATTACTATCGAAATGATTGCTACAGGGGTTTTATCGCCCAATAAAGGCTTTATGAAACAGGACGACTATCTTTCAGTCTTACAAGACGGTCGCCTTAGCAATGGTGTGATTTGGCCGGTACCTCTCAGCTTTGCACCCATCGGCGATCGTAACGCCGAAATTATCAGCAAACTAAAGGTGGGCGATCAAGTCACCTTAACTGACTCAGACAACGAGCCAGTCGCTATTTTAGATATCGAAGACATTTTTGCCTACGATAAAGCCCATCGCGCTCAAAACCTATTTGGTACCTCTGATCGAAACCATCCTGGTGTGGATTCCATTTATCGTCGCATGGGCGACACCTCATTAGGCGGAACGCTACATTTATTAAACCGAGTCGATTGGGGTCCGTTCGAAAAACTACGTCAAGAGCCCAAAGACACATGGCGTCTTTTCTATGAAGAGCGTAAGTTTGGCTCAGTCGCTGGGTTTATTACAGGTGCCAATCCTTTACACCGTGGTCATGAATACATTCATCGCAACGCCCTCGAAGAAGTTGATGGTTTATTCTTACAGCCCTTGGTGGAAATGGCAAAACGCGAATACGTGCGTCACGAATACCGCATGATGGCCTATCGCAATGTATTAGACACCTACTACCCCAAAGATCGCTCCATCCTGTCTCCATTGCGCGTTACCTATATCTTTGCCGGTCCACGCGAAACCGTATTGCATGCACTCATCATGAAAAACTATGGTTGTACTCATGCATTAATTGGTCGTGACCACGCTGGTATTGGGGATTTCTACGATAAATACGCTAGTCACAGTATTTTTGATCAGTTTACGCCCGAAGAGCTAGACATTGATATTCGCCTCTTTCACGAGGTGTTCTATTGCACACGCTGTGCGGCCCATGCTTCTACGCAAACCTGCTCACACGATGAACGCTTCCGTTTAAATATTTCTGGTACAGGTATTCGTGAGATGCTGCGCCATGGTATTTTGCCACCTAAAGAGGTGGTTCGTCCCGAGTCTGCGCTGCCAGCCATCCAAGGCGTGCAACCTAAAGGGATTGACGAAAACGCAATGGGAACCCTGCCCGTTGCCAAGGTCATTCAAAGCATGTACCCCTTCTATACCAAATACAATCGCTTAGGCGGTGCTTTACGTGCACAGCCTTTAGATCCAGCTACATTAAATGTCAGAGACCTCGAGGCGGCTACCGCTGACGCACGCAATCATGCTACCACCATTTATGACGGCGTTTACCACGAGTACACCAACCTCTTAGATCATAATCGCAACCTACAACCGACCTGGCTTGAAGACGCTCGTGCTAATCTCAAAACCCAACAAGCTCGTCTCATTAGTGATCTAGAGGAAAAGCTCAAACAAGCTCCTGAAACCGCTTCTGATGAGTTCATGTATCAAGACAAAACAGAAGCCGAACGCGAATTACAGGTTGCTAAAAAGTTACTGGAAGAAGTGCCCTCTTCTTTGTGCATAGATGGTTTAGCCGAGCGCACTTGGAACGTTTTACCCTATAAACGTTATCGTGGTGCCGACGAAGAATAACGCTTTATATTTACTATAAAAACCCCTGCCCATACATAAACTGCCCCAAAAAGTTGGACTGCTGTCCAGCCTTTTGGGGCTTTTTTATTTATCTGATTAAACTAAGCGACAACAATAGACTTAGCCACTTTGATTGGTGCTGTTTCTTTAAAAAATAACGCAAAGAAACAGCAAGCTATTAAGCCAGCCAAGGCTAAATACATGGTGTATTGGATGCCATAGCTTTGTGCAATCCAACCTGCCAACATAGGCGCTACACCACCGCCAAAAATCTCACCAATACCTATAATTAACCCAACCGCTGTGGAACCTAAAGCTAAAGGCACTGACTCAACCGCAATAGTACCGCCAATCATGCATAAACAACTATTTGCACCAAAAGCAATAAAGAACAGCAGAAAAAACAATGACAACGGTTGTGCTGGTGTATGTATAAACTGATACAACAAGAGCGCGGCAATTAATAGTGCAACAATAGTGACACTCTTACGCCCAAAACGATCAGATAAGGCAGGAATAATGACTTGCCCAGCAAAAGCACCAAAGCCGATACCCGATGTCACAAAGCCCATCTGAGATACGCTAAGCTGTAAGTAATTTGTAAAATATACAGGGCTCATTGCGCTTAGAATAAAAACGCACGTCATAACACTGCACATGCAAACGATACCCACTAAAATATTCCGATATTTAAATAAATCTTTATAGGTATACGTAGGCTGACTGGCCTCAGCCTCAACCACCACCGAACTAGATGGATTGTCTTGTAGATGCTTGGGTTCGCGAATGAGCTTATGCATGAAATAAGCCAATATCAGGCCAGGTAGCGTCATAATGACAAAAACCCAGTGCCAAGACGGCAGATACTGCACCAGCTGCGTCACAATAATGGGACCTAAGCCTATACCTAACAATGCAAAGGTGCTTTGCTGTATGCCCATGTTTAAGCCACGACGACTGGGTTTAGAGGCTTCTGCAGTTAAGGCAACGCTGGTTGGGCCAAACGCCCCCTCAGAGACCCCCATCATAAAACGAATAATTAATAAACTAGTTAAACCTGTGGCTACCCCAGTTAAACCCGTCATTAAAGAAAAAAGAATGGTGGCAGGTATTAATACTTTACGTCGACCAATTCGATCGGCTAAGCGCCCTGCAAATAATGATGACGCTCCCCACGCTAAACCCAAAATTCCCATAATATTGCCTAAATCTTGGTAATCTAGATTTAGATCTTGCATCATTAATGGATAAAGTGGCCCTATCATCCATCTGTCTAACCCTACTAACCCAAAACCCAAAGCCAAAAGAAGAACTGCTTTCCACTCGTATTGGCTATCCCACTGTGCGTGCTTGTTTAACATAATGTCCCCTCCGATGACGCTTATTGAGCTAGCTCTTGGAGTAGTTGGTCAGTACTCATTACACGACCAAAAACACGTTCGATAATGGCTAAGGTTGCTTCTTGAGAAGTCTGATCTAGGCCACCATTGGCATCGCTGACCATTACTACTTTGTAATCACGCATAAAAGCGCTACGCGCAGTCGACTCACAACAAATATTAGTGACTGTACCAATTACAATTACGGTATCGATTTGTCTTAATCCTCGTACGGTAGCCAGAACATTATCAAGCTGCGTATTGTGAAAAGCATCATAACGGTGTTTAAGAATAATATAATCATGAGCTAAAGGTTTTAGCTCATCCACTACTTCTGCACCGGGCGTGCCCAGACGCAAACCGCTTTGTTTTAAAGCTGGGTTGTAAGCAGTTTCTAATGGGGATATATCCCATGACTCATGCAGTACATGTTGGCTATAAATAACTGGAATCCCTGCAGTACGGCACTGCGCCACAATCGACTGCATATTAGGCAAATACTCTCGGGCCATGGGGACCTCCATTGGGGCCCCTTCACGAACAAAGTCGTTTTGCATATCAATGACTAATAAAGCCGTTTTGGCAAGGTTCAATTCCCAAGGCATTTGAGGTGTGCTCATTCTTATCTCCTAAATTGATTTGAGTGAATTTTTAGAGAAAATCCTAGCATAAGGATGAGCGATTAAAGGCATAGTATTTTTTTATATCCCCGTGTTTTTACCTATATCTTTCAATAACTTATAGAAAAGTTAATTATGATTATTGGACTTAGAGAGTTACGTTTTTTTCTAGAGGTCGTGGCGTTAAAAAGTATATCTAAAGCAGCAGAATCACTGCACATAACCCAGCCTGCCCTAAGCACTAAAATTAAAAAACTTGAGCAAACTCTTGGATTTACTTTGCTGGAACGGAATTGGGAGGGAGTACAACTCACAACTAAGGGCGGGTATTTTTTGCCTTATGCTGTGCAGCTGTTGCAATCAATGGAAGACGCTACTACTGTTCTAAACCAAGACGAAGCCAACACAATGCAAACCTTTACTGAAGTCATTAACGACACGCAACGTTTACGTATAGGTATTGATGGTTGGTTACTGCCTTATGTGTTGCCTAGGCTGTATGAAGTGCTTAGCCCTAATAAATATGGGCTCAAAATCGTGACACAGCCCTCATTGGTTTTAAAAACTTTAGTCAGTCACTCTTGTTTGGATTTGGCGTTTTTTTACTCTGTGGACCCCAGTGAGGACAAAGCCATACGCGCCTTGCCTTTGTATCAAGACAGAATGATTTTGCTTTGTCATCAGGATCATCCTTTACTGCATTGCCCTATTGAGCACTTGTCTAATGCAATTAATGGTTTGCCTTTTATTTTATTTGATAATCCTACCTTATCGCACCACAGCCAAATCACTAAACGCATCACAGACTTATTCAGTATTCAACATTTTCACGTAGTAGATGATCTTTACACAGCTTTTAGCTTAATTAGCCATAATTTGGCTTTTACTATTCTGACTGATACCTGTGCGCTTCATTTAAATAATCATTCTATTTTTTCTACTATTGCCGTGAAAGCTCTTGATGATTATTTACCTCTGGCACATATTAATATGGCTGGTTCGGCGCAATTTGAAAAAGATCCTCACTTTGAGACCATTGCTCTTGCCATGAGAAAAAACAAAAAAGCCAGCAATTAATGCTGGCTAGCTTAGAGCTAAGACGACCATTACTTGGCCGCTGTCACCATGATTTCAATCAAAACATCGGCACTAGCTAAGTTGGCTTCGCTAGTCACACGAACGGGCAAATGCTTAGGGTCCACCCACTCAAGCCAAGCCGTATTCATAGCAGCAAAATCACGCTCTATGTGTTTTAACCAAATTTCTGCTTTAAGTAAGCGAGTTTTATCAATACCTGCTTTAGCCAAATTCGCATCAATTTGGTTGAAAATATCCTTGGCCTGTCCGCTTATGTCTAGCGTGCGGTCTTTAGGCACCAAGCCAGACACATACACCAACCCACCATGCTCTACCACGGAGCTAAATACGGGTAAGCCTTCGTGACGTGTGATCGTCATCAGATTCTCCTTCAATTATTTTTTGTTGATCAGTATCAGTAGCTCGCGTGCAGTGCGACTACATTTTATAGGTGTACCATGGACCTACGTGCTTGGGGTACTTATGCGGTGACTTTAAGCACTTAAAGACCAATTTGCCCCACCTGTTGCAGCAGCTCGTCCCAATCTTGCTCGGGTTGTACTAAAGCACAGCACTCTAACCATGCTTTGGCCGCTTGAGATAAATACCGCCCATTCCAAAGCAACACCACCTCCCACTGCAAAGGATGGGTTTGCTCTATCACACGATAGTTCAAATTCTCTGGTAAACGCTGACAAAACGGCTGAGGTAAAACCGCCACACCTAAACCAGCCTGCGCCATAGAAATCAACCAGTCGCCCTGACTACTTTGTGCATAAATACGAGGCTGTATTTGCTCTTGAAGTAAATGGTGCCTTAATAGTCGTGTTAATCCAAACTCATCATTTAAAAAGAGCAAAGGTTTTTTTACTAATTGCTGAAGGCTAATAGGGGACTGACTTCGAGGCAGATGCTCTGCAAGCCCTAAAGCATAAATAGGATAACTAATGACGCGATTTGTTTGTAAGGCCAAATCTGGAGCAATAGGGGCGATGCTAAAACCAAAATCTAACTGATCCGAGGCCACAAGCTGCTCAATTGCTGGCCCAGGCTGCTCAATAATCTGTAATTGAATATCAGGATAACGCTCTCTGAACTCTTTTAAAGCAGCCGTAAAGAGCAAGTTAATCATTGGCGGTAGCCCTACCTTTAAGTAGCCTTTGGTTAGGGCTTGGACTTGGTGCACCTCTTGTTGTAGTTGCTTTAAATCTTGCAGTAACAGCCCTCCTTTCTCAAACAGTAGCTGACCCACATCACTTAATAATAACGGTTTGCTATTACGCACAATTAATAATTCGCCAACCTGGTCCTCTAAACTACGCACCATTTTACTTACCGTAGACTGCCCTACTCCTAGGGATTGAGCCGCCGCTGTAAAGCCGCCCAAACGCACTGTTTCTACAAAATAACGTAACGCCACCACATTAAGCATACCCATTCCTAATATGAATTTATTTTATAGATTTTATTCATAATCTCAATGCTATGCTCAGTCCTGCATACAAAAACAACAGATCAGGAGCAACTATGTGGCAAGAACGTATTCGTCGTAAGGAGCTACATGACAAGGTCATGTCAGCAGAAGAAGCCGTCGGTTTTATCCGTGCAGGCATGACATTAGGTCTAAGTGGATTTACTCGGGCTGGTGACAGCAAAGCAATTCCTGTAGCACTAGCAGCCAAAGCCGCAACACAGGGACCATTACATCTTACTGTGTTAACAGGTGCCTCGTTAGGCAACGATAGCGATGGGTTAATGAGTCAAACCCATGTGGTGGCACGTCGCTCCCCTTTCCAAGTAGATGGGGTGATGCGTCAACATATTAATAGCGGTAAAGTGCAGTTTTATGACATGCACTTATCAGAAATGGCTGAGCAGCTGCGTTCTGAGCCAGGCACACCTATAGACGTGGCTGTGATTGAAGCCGTGGCTATTACTGAAGAAGGCCATATTGTCCCCAGTACTTCGGTAGGAAACTCGGCAAGCTTTGCTCAACAAGCTAAAAAAATCATCGTGGAGCTTAATACTGCCTTACCCGCAGCCCTAGAAAACTACCACGACATTTACGTACCAGCAAAACGTCCTCATCGGGACCCTATTGCTCTAACTAAGGTAGACCAACGTTTAGGGCAAGCTGCTATTGCTATAGACCCCGACCGTATTGCAGCGATTGTATTAACGCATCAACTCGATAGCCCATCAACGGCAACGCCTCCCGATACAGAGACGCAGAGTATTGCAAGCCACATCGTGCGCTTCTTAGAGCAAGAAGTCGCTACTGGACGCTTAGGCGAATCCTTGTTGCCCTTACAAGTAGGTATAGGCAGTATTGCGAACGCTGTAACACAAGGTTTGGTCGAGTCAGATTTTAAAGACTTAGAAATGTACTCAGAGGTGTTGCAAGACAGTGCATTTCACTTGTTAGAGTCAGGGCAACTGCGCTTTGCTTCAGCCTCGTCCATCACTCTAACAGCACCAATGATGACACACTTTTTTGATAACTTAGAGCGCTATCGCGATCGTATTGTGTTGCGCCCCCAAGAAATCAGCAATCACCCTGAAGTGGTACGCAGGCTCGGTATTATTGCCATTAACACAGCTTTAGAGTTTGATCTGTATGGCAACGTAAACTCCACGCATGTTAGTGGCACCAAAATGATGAATGGTATTGGCGGTTCAGGAGATTTTGCTCGCAATGCCCATCTTTCCATTTTTGTGACGAAATCCTTAGCCAAAGGTGGGGCTATCAGTCGTGTTGTGCCAATGGTATCGCATGTAGACCATTGTGAGCACGACGTGGATATCTTAGTAACAGAACAAGGTTTAGCCGATTTACGTGGCCTAGCTCCCCGCGAACGTGCACTACAAATTATTCAGCACTGTGTACACCCAGATTATCAGCCCGCTCTACTCGATTATTTTGAGCGTGCTTGCCAACGTGGCGGTCATACTCCTCATTTATTAGAAGAGGCATTAAGTTGGCATCAACGGTTTGAAGAAACAGGCGATATGCGTCTTACTCAAAGCGCCTATTCGTTGTAGTTTTTTTGAAGCACCTGTAGTACCTGTCGTTTGTTTTCCGGCTCTATCCCTCATAGGATGAGCCGGTTTTTTAATGGTTTAGTTTTAGCACAGAAACTGAGCTATTAATGATTGCGACTACGCTAAAACGCCCTTACAATTTCAAGCGTCTTAACTGCGAAAAAAGAAAATGAAATTTGACGCTACTTTTACTAAAAATAAGTCAGTCATTTTATTACGCGCCAGAAGCTTTTTTGGGGCAAATATTGTGAATTTGCCAGCTATTTATTTTGTTAAAAAATACTTAGCTTCAGAGCACATCACACTTTTTTCTGATATTAACTTACGCGCTTTTTACACACAAATTCCTTGGGTGGATTGCCACTATGAAATCCAAAGCTTTGGGAAAACATGGCAACATATACCTAAAGGCAGTACTTTGCTCTATTCCATGCGACCCAGTATGGACAGTGCACCTTTATTTAAATGGTTAAATCGTATTCCAACGGTGATCGGCTTAGATTTGAAATCTTCGTTTTTAAACCATTTATTTGATTTGCACTTGCCGTGTGATCCAACCCAATACCGTGCTATTGCGCACCTAGCCCCTTTATTGGCTTACACACAAGCCCCCTTGCCAGCACAACACTATTTACGAGAGGCACTGCTTACTCTTGCTTCGTCACCCACCCCAGAAAACACGGTATGTTTAATGCCGGGTGCTGGGGGCGGTGAACACAAAAAGTGGGGAATTCAACGCTTTTTTGAATGCGCGCAATTACTCCAAAAAAAGTATCCTAGTCTCCATGTTCATTTTATCTTAGGGCAAAGCGAAGCAAAGGAAAAAGCTTTTTTAATGCAGCAATCTGTGTCTGCACTACGCTTTAGCATTCAAGAAAATATGAGTTTGTCCGCGCTTATCACACTGATTGAAAACAGTTTGCTCACCATCGCAAACGACTGTGGCCCCTCTCATATCAGTCAATGTTTAAGCAAGCCTTTTATTGGCCTTTACAAAGAACCAAACCCCGAATGGTTTCATGCCCACTCCCAAAGTCGGCACATTTGTCCAACTAACGGTGTTATTCAAACTATTGCTCAGCAAGATGTGCTCCACGCTAGCCTGCATCTATTGCAGGAAATAAAAAACCCGCTTGGAAATCCAAGCGGGCTTAGATCAGCTTAACATGTGATTAATTACATGTTTTCGATCATCACTTTACCAAAGTCTGAACAAGACACCTGAGTTGCCCCTTCCATGAGACGAGCAAAGTCATAGGTTACTTTTTTGGACTGAATGGCTTTTTCCATGCTGCTGATGATGAGGTCAGCGGCTTCGGTCCAACCCATGTGACGTAGCATCATTTCAGCAGAAAGAATTAAAGAACCAGGGTTCACATAGTCTTTGCCTGCGTATTTAGGTGCAGTACCGTGGGTAGCCTCAAATACAGCAACGGAATCAGAAATATTGGCACCAGGAGCAATACCAATACCACCTACCTGAGCGGCTAGCGCATCGGATACGTAGTCACCGTTAAGGTTCAATGTAGCAATCACACTGTACTCGGCTGGACGTAACAAAATTTGCTGCAAGAACGCATCGGCGATGGAGTCTTTAATGATGATGTCTTTGCCGTTTTTTGGGTTTTTGATTTTGCACCATGGGCCACCGTCAATAAGCTCGGCTCCGAACTCATTCATGGCAAGCTCGTAGCTCCAATCGCGGAAACCACCTTCGGTAAATTTCATGATGTTGCCTTTGTGTACGATAGTCACAGAAGGCTTGTCGTTATCAATGGCGTACTGGATAGCTTTGCGCACCAAACGCTGTGTACCCTCTTTGGATACGGGCTTTACACCAATACCGGAAGTATTAGGGAAGCGAATTTGGGTAACGCCTAATTCGTTTTGCAAAAACTCAATAAGTTTTTTGGCATTGGCTGACTCGGCTTCGAACTCGATGCCAGCGTAAATGTCTTCGGAGTTTTCACGGAAAATAGCCATGTCAGTTTTCTCGGGCTCTTTCACAGGGGAAGGCACACCGGAGAAGTAGCGAACTGGGCGTAAACAAACGTAGAGGTCTAACTGTTGACGCAACGCTACGTTTAATGAACGAATGCCGCCGCCAACAGGCGTAGTTAAAGGACCTTTAATCGATACAACGTAATCTTTAACAGCGTCTAGCGTTTCTTCGGGCAACCACACGTCAGGGCCATATACCTGAGTGGATTTTTCGCCTGCATAAACTTCCATCCAGTGAATTTTCTTCTCGCCGCCATACGCTTTTTCAACTGCTGCGTCTACGACGTTGATCATGACAGGAGAAATATCTACACCAATACCATCACCCTCGATGTAAGGAATGACGGGTTGGTTGGGTACATTCAATGAGAAATCGGCATTGACCGTGATTTTTTCGCCCTGAGCAGGGACTTTAATATGCTGATAAGACATGGATGCTCCAGTAGTTTGAACAGGGAAGATAAAACAAGGCTGCTTTATCTGAGTCGTTAGTCTTATATAAGAGTTTAGCCTAAAACGCCTCAAATGACGAAAAATAGCGCTGTTTTTTTCACTCCTTAGTCAAAATTAGCGACTCTACCTAAAAACCACCCTAAGGTTCAGCCAAACAAGACAAAACGCATTTAAGGCTCTAGCATTACACTATGAACTCTTTTATGTTGCGAATACTGTATGTTTAATCCTTCCCGAGATCAAGTGCGTCAATTCTTTATTGAGGCCTGGGCTAAATACCGTCAAAAGCAGCTCTTGAGCCCATTAGAGAGCATGGCGGTTGACTTAGTCCAACAACACCCCGAATACCATGATTTATTGGAGTCACCCGAAGCCGTTCAACATGATTTCAGTGTAGAAAAAGGACAGACCAATCCTTTCTTACATCTTTCCATGCATTTAGCTATACAAGAACAGCTCTCTATTGACCAGCCTCCTGGCATTAAACAGGCCTATGACCGCCTAGTGGCCACTTTAGACCCCCACGAGGCCACGCATCGCATTATGGATGCATTAGGAGAAATTATTTGGGAAGCACAACGATTAAATAAGCCTTTAGACAATGAGCGCTATATTGAATTAATTCATCGTTATGCCAACACTTAATCTATTTACCTACCATGACCAATACAACGCATTTTGCAGGAACTGAACGCTATATTGCGACTGAGGACTTACGTCTAGCGGTTAACGCTGCACTGACCTTAGAGCGCCCTCTTTTACTTAAAGGTGAGCCCGGTACAGGAAAGACCTTATTAGCCGAAGAAGTGGCTTCCGCACTAAACCGCCCCCTTATGCAATGGCATATCAAATCATCCACCAAGGCCCAGCAGGGTCTGTATGAATACGATGCCGTCTCACGCCTACGTGACTCACAATTAGGGGATGCACGCGTGCATCAGATTGCGAACTACATTGTCAAAGGAGCCGTGTGGCACGCCTTCGATTCTGACACGCCTGCTGTGCTTTTAATTGATGAAATAGACAAAGCCGATATTGAGTTTCCAAACGATTTATTACGAGAAATCGACAAAATGGAATTTCATGTCTATGAAACCCAGCAAACTATTCGCGCTAAACACCGTCCATTAATCATCATTACCTCAAATAATGAAAAAGAGTTACCAGACGCTTTCCTACGTCGCTGTTTTTTTCACTACATCCGTTTTCCTGAGCCTCAAACACTTAGCGATATTGTTCAAGTCCATTTCCCGCAACTGGACCAACAGTTGCTTGAGGCAGCACTCGCTCGTTTTTACACGCTGCGAAATGCCACAGGCCTAAAGAAAAAACCCTCTACCTCAGAGTTTCTAGACTGGCTTGAGCTTCTTTTAAGTCACTCAGCGACGGCGGCCTCATTAAGTGAGTTGGATCCCACTCATACGCCATTTCTAGGGGCTTTAATCAAAAATGAACAGGACTTAACCTTATTAGATCGTCTTGCTCGTTACGGGCGCTAATCAGCCATTATGCTCATTCGTTTTTTTTATTTCTTACGTCAATATCAGTTGCCCATCTCGGTGCAAGAATACTTGATGTTGATACAAGCCTTGTGTAGTTCAGCCGCAGTGCAGTCTATTGATGAGTTTTATTATTTAGGGCGGTTAGTACTCATCAAAGACGAAAGCTTATTCGACCGTTATGACCGCGCTTTTAACCAATTTTATCAAGAGTTAGCTCAAGAAATAGAAGCCGGCACTACCGTTCCTGCAGATTGGTTAATAAAAACACTACAAAAACAACTCAGTGAGGCTGACAAAGCCAAGTTAAAAAAACACGACTTAGATGAGCTGCTTGAACTTTTTAAGAAAACCTTGGCCGAACAAACTGAACGTCACTCCGGCGGCAATAAATGGGTGGGCACTGGTGGTAGCTCTGCCTTTGGGCATAGCGGTTATCATCCCCAAGGGATTCGTCTAGGCGGGCCCTCTGCTGGCAATCGTACTGCTGTTAAAGTGTGGGAGCAACGTCAGTATCAAGACTATGACGACCAACTAGAGCTGGGTACCCGTAATAGTAAATTGGCATTACGCCGCTTACGGCGTTTTGCTCGCCAAGGAACCCCCTCCGAGCTTGATCTACCCGCTACCATACACAGCACAGCGCAGCATGCTGGTTTGTTAGATATCCAACTACGTGCAGAGCGCCGCAATGCCGTCAAAGTGTTAATGCTTTTGGATGTAGGTGGCAGTATGGATACGCATATACGTCAAGTAGAAGAATTATTTTCTGCAGCACGCAGCGAGTATAAACATTTAGAAGTGTACTACTTCCATAACTGCCCCTATGAATGGCTGTGGCGTCATAACCAGCGTCGTTTTGAGGAACGTATTCCTACCACCGAGGTATTAACCAAATATAACGAAGATTGGCGCGTACTCTTTGTAGGAGATGCTACCATGAGCCCCATAGAGATTAGCCATGTAGGAGGTTCTGTAGAACACAACAATGCAGAAGCGGGTGCTGTCTGGTTACAACGTTTTATAGACCGCTGGCCCAAACTCGTCTGGTTAAATCCCACTCAACCCCAGCGTTGGGTGTATCACCAATCTGTTTTCATGATTCGTCAATTAACCCATGACCGTATGTACCCCGTTAACATACGTGGATTGGAAGCAGCTATGCAATTCCTAACAAAATAATTGAGGCTTATAAGAATGCGTATGTTCTCTGCCCTACACCATTTAAAAAAATCGTCTAAATACTTTATTTTGCTCAGCGCTTTAACTCCAAGCTTACTGTATGCGTTGCCATCCGGTGTTAAGGAGGTCACTAGCGTCGAGGGTGTAACAGAGTATGTGCTTGAGAACGGCTTAAAAGTGCTATTTGCACCCGATTCCTCTCGCTCTAACACCACAGTGAACATGACCTACTTGGTTGGGTCTCGCCATGAAAATTACGGCCAAACCGGAATGGCACATTTACTCGAACACATGCTATTTCGGGGCACGCCCACCATGCCTAATGCATTAGGTGAGTTTTCTAAACGCGGCTTAGCGGCCAATGGCACCACCTCTTTAGATAGAACCAACTACTACGCTACTTTTGCTGCCAATCCGGACATCTTAAACTGGTACTTAGACTGGCAAGCCGACGTAATGGTGAACGCCACCATTTCCAAAGCAGATTTAGATGCTGAGATGACCGTAGTGCGTAATGAAATGGAGCGCGGCGAAAACAGTCCATTTCGTGTCTTAATGCAAAAGATGCAAGCCGCTGCTTTTCAATGGCATAGCTATGGCAAAAGTACTATTGGCGCACGGTCTGATGTAGAGCTAGTCGATATTGAGCAACTGCGTGCATTTTATAAGCTGTATTACCAACCCGATAATGCAGTGCTCATTGTCAGTGGTCGCTTTGACGAAGACGCCACCCTAAAACACATTGCTAAGCAATTTAATAGCATCCAAAAACCCAGCCGTAATTTGCCTCCTGAGTACACCGAAGAGCCCGTCCAAGACGGTGCGCGCTCAGTCACGGTACGACGCCATGGTGGCTCGCCATTGATTGGGGCTCAATACCATATTCCTGCTGAAGCGGACCCTCAGTTTACGCCTCTTAGCCTAGGTGTTTCTATTCTTAGCAGCACGCCTTCTGGTCTACTTTACAAAAACCTGGTCGAACAAAACCTCAGCACCAGTGCTTTTGGCTATGCAGCAGGGTTAAAACAACCAGGCTATGCTCTTTTTATGGCTGAGCTTCAAGAGGGAATGGATCAACAACAAGCCCTAAATGTATTAAATGACACGTTAGAAAAACAAAATAACGACATTTCATCTGAGGACTTAGAGCGCGTAAGAAATCAATGGCTCAACATGTGGGCACAAACCTACGCAGACCCAGCGAATCTGGCTGCCGCTTTATCTGAAAGCGCGGCCTCTGGTGATTGGCGGTTATTTTTCTGGCAACGGGATCAAGTTGAACAAACCCAACTTGAGGATGTAAAAGCTGAGCTTAAAACCTGGTTGGTTCCAGACAATAGAACCAACGGGCTTTATATCCCTACCGATACCCCTGAACGAGCACCCCGAGCCACCACCCCTGATACGCAGGCATTGTTACAAGACTATCAGGGCAAAGACAGCACAAGTTCCGCCGAAGACTTTGATCCTACTCCAGAGCACATTAACAACTCAACGCAACGAGAACAGTTAGAGCTAAATGATGACCTAGGGGTAATTAAAGTCGCACTACTGCCCAAGCCCACCCGTGGCGATCGAGTGAATGCGATCTTATCAGTACGCTTTGGCGACCCTCAAAGCCTAACAGGTAGCTCTTTTATTGGTAGCGCCACAGCTAGTTTGCTGGCACATGGCACTCAAAAGCTCAATCGCCAACAAATTGAAGATCGCTTAACGGAACTGCAAGCCTCGGTGGGTTTTAACGGTGGAGCAAACGGTGTCGAAATTAGTATTGAAACCACTAAAGACAATCTAGCAGAAGCCTTGGCCGTTGTTATAGAGGTATTGCGTGAGGCCAATTTCCCCGCCACCGAGCTAAACAAATACAAAGCCCAACGTTTAACCCGCATTAGCAATGCGCGTACAGAACCTTCTGCGGTAGCCACCCAAGAACTGGGACGTCATTTGAATACCTGGCCCAAAGGTGATATTCGCTATACCCCCTCGTTTGATGAATCCGAGGCAAGCGTTAACTCATTAACCCAAGCCGATTTATTAGCCTTTCATGAACGGTTCTACGGTACCGGCGATATACGCTTTAGTGCTACAGGTAGCTTTGAGCCTGAGGCAGTGAAAAAAGCTTTAGTGGACGGCTTTAAAGGTTGGCGCAAAGCTCCTGCGTTTGAACGGGCTGCAGATCCTTACCAAGCCATTGAGCCCGCACACCTGACCATTGATACCCCAGATAAGGCCAATGCGTTTTATATAGAAAATCTACCTGTGGATTTACAAGACACAAGTGAGGATTTTGTACCGTTATACTTGGCTAACTACCTGTTAGGTCAATCTGAAACCTCTCGTCTTTGGAACCGAGTACGTGTGGCCGAAGGGTTATCCTATGATGTACGTAGTCGTCTTAACGTTTCGTCTTATGAACCCAGCGCCAACTGGACCATTTATGCTATTCACGCCCCCGAAAACTCCGAAAAACTACAAAAAGTTATAGCTGAGGAGCTCAAGGCCGTGTTAACAGATGGTTTTAGCGAACAAGAGGTTCAAGAGGGCATCAACGCCTTATTGCGCTACCGTACACTAGCTCGCAGCAATGACAGCGTTTTAACCGCTACATGGTTGAAATACATTGACTTGGATCGGGACTTTTTATGGTCAGAGCAAGTCGATGAGGCATTAGCCCAATTAAATGCCAAACAAGTAAATGCGGCAGTAAAAAAATACCTTAAACCGGATCAGTTTAGTTCGGCCCTAGCTGCTGACAAGTCCAAACAACAATAAGCAATTAGCCCCTAAGATGCCTTAGGGGCTTTTTTAAAAGAGTAATCGCTCACATTCCCATTTGCCATTTAATACGGCTTGTCGTACCAAGAAAAGCAGCCGCTCTTTAATCAGCTCTATGGCTTGATTAGATGCCGTGCCCACATGTTCACATAAGTAAAGGGTACGTCGCACTTGGGGTTCGATAATTTCTCTGTATACCAAGCCTGAGTCGTGAACTCGTTTTAACGCATAGGGTAAGGTAGCAATAGCCCCACCAAAACCTTCTCGTAAAAAAATATGCACAGCGCTAACATTATCGGTAGCTATGGTAGCGTGCTGCTCTAGAGACTTTTGCAGACTGGGATTATCCATAATCGAACGCCCCGTCACCCCTTTACGCAAAAGAATAAATGGCAAGCGCAATAGCTCTTCAACGGGCAAGGGTAATGTGGGATCGCCTACTATTTCTGCTTTACCTACAAATACCATCCGTTCTTCAATTAAAGGCATAGAACGTATTACAGCATCTTGTGTTGGGTTATAGGCTAAAGCTAAGTCGATTTTGGCATCAAACAGTTGTTGTAGAGTGCTGCCTGATACCGTTTCTGAAATGGTTAAATCAATACCAGGGTATTCTTTGATCACCATCTCCATGAGATCTTTACCAATCATCTCAACCGAGGTGTAAGCCATACCAATAGCAACCGTCCCCTCATAACTTTGCTGCCACTGCAGCAATTCTGTTTTGGCTGTAGATAAAATCGTAAGCACCTGTTTAGCATGCTCATACAAACGATCGCCCTGAGGGGTGGGTTTTAAGCCATGACGGCTTCGTGTAAACAGTGCACATTGGACTCGCGCCTCGAGATTAGACAAATGATGGCTAAGCACAGAAGGCGCTGAACGCTCTTGCTCTGCCGCACGAGAAATGCCCCCGGCTTCATAGATCGCCACGAACGATTGCAGTTGTTTTAAGTTCATCGTTCTATTTTTTCGAAAGATGTCATTGAATATTTATAATTTTCGTAAAGAAAAATCAATGATAACCTCATTTGCGTTTGGAGGAGGTCTGATGAGTCAAGAGTTTTTGCCCTTACAAGGAATTCGTGTCATTGAAATGAGCCATATGATTATGGGCCCATCGTGTGGCATGTTTTTAAATTTTCTTGGGGCCGAGGTAATTAAAATTGAACCCCCTAGTGGCGATAAAACACGTTATCTCACTGGGATGGGACGCCCTATGTTCCCTCTATTTAATCGGGGCAAGAAATCCATTCAGTTGGATTTAACCACAGAGGCAGGTCGTCAAACGCTAGATAAACTCTTAGCTACCGCAGACGTGTTTGTAGAGAATTTTAAAGATAACTCTCTAACAAAGATGGGGGCAGATTTAGAGCAGATGCGTATCAAACACCCCAAGCTTATTATTTCCTCTTGTAAAGGCTTTCTGTCTGGTCCCTATCAAGACCGCACCGCCCTAGATGAAGTAGTACAAATGATGACCGGCTTAGCTTATATGACTGGGCCAACGGGTCGTCCGCTACGTGCCGGTTCCTCTGTTAACGATATTATGGGTGGTCTTTTTGCCGCCTTCTCTGTGTTAGCTGCACTACTAAAACGTCAAGAAACGGGTGAAGGCAGTGCCATTCGAGTCGGGTTATTTGAAAACTGCTTGCTGTTGGTCGCACAGCATATGGTGCAGTTTGCACTTGAGGGCCGTAACCCTCCCCCTATGCCCGAACGTGAATTCTCTTGGCCTATTTACGATATTTTTGAAGATAAAAACGGTGAGCAGATTTTTATTTCTGCTGTAACCGAAGGACAGTGGAAAACAGTTTGCGAGATCTTGCATCTAGAGGTTTTTCTCAGTGATGCCCGTTTACAAACTCGTCCAGATCAAATTAAAGCACGTTCATGGACATTACCTTTAATCGGTACCCAAGTCGCTCAACGTACCGTTGCAGAGCTTTCAGCTCTATTTGAAGCCCACAGCATCCCCTTTTCTCCTATTGCCAAGCCATCTGATATGTACAACGACCCCCATGCAATGCGAGAGGGTGCTATGGCTGAGTCTTTTTGTGAAGATGGCTCATCGTTTAAAGCCCCTTCTTTACCCTTTGAGGTAGATGGCGTGCTTATTACTGGGGGCGGCAATGTGCCTGCACAAGGGCAAGACACCATCGAAGTTTTAGAGGCCTTAGGTTTAAGCTCTGAACAAATCCAAGCCGCAAGGGGTAACAAGGACATAACCCAATGAGTCTAAGTGCCATTTATCCCCCTCATCAGCTGTGTTTACGCGAGGTCGGCTTGCGTGATGGTTTACAGCTAGTGAAGCAATTTCCAACCACTGCTGATAAAAAAGCGTGGCTCCACCAAGAGCACAAAGCGGGTGTCCGTTATTTTGAGGTGGGTTCTTTTTTACCCGCACACCGCTTTCCGCAATTCGCCGATGTACGAGAGCTAATTGAGTTCGCTAAAACATTGGACCAGACTGTGGTGTCGGCCTTAGTGCTGAACGAGCGTGGGGTTGTGGATGCATTGGGCACGGCCGTGGATGAAATAATGTATGTGGTGTCGGCCACCGAGCAACATAGTCTTGCCAACAGTGGCAAGACTCGAGCCCAAGCCATTGAGCTACTGCAACGAGCAGTGGAGTTACGTGATCAACAAGCGCACCCCACTATTATTAGCACAGGCATCTCTATGGCGTTTGGGTGTTCGCTAGAAGGTCGGGTAAATCCCGATGAAGTCTTAACGCTAATTGCGCAATGCTTTAATGCAGGAGCCGATATGGTGGCACTGGCTGATACCGTAGGCTACGCCAACCCACGTCAAGTTCGCGATCTCATGCGCACTGCTCTGGACGCATTCCCTAACCGAGCTATTGGTTTACATTTACATGATACTCGGGGCTTAGCTATTGCTAACGCTACGGTAGCTCTCGAAGAAGGCGTACGGATTCTCGACGGGTCGCTTGCGGGTCTAGGGGGGTGTCCATTTGCTCCCGGTGCCACGGGTAATATTGTTTTTGAAGACCTAGTGTATCTTTGTGACAGTATGGGGCTACCCACCACGATAGACCTTACAGAACTGCTTAAAGCCCGACAGGTTGTTGCAGCAAGTATGCCTAACGAACTTCTCCAAGGTGCATTAGCCCAAGCCGGGCTGCCGCGCCTTTAACTTAAAACTAACTACAACTCATTCTCTCGGAGACCGATCATGTTAAAAAGCGTGAAACTAACTACCGCTGCCTTGGTATTAGGCATGACTTCCTCTATGGCTTGGGCTGCCGATTACACCATGCGCCTTAGCCACCAATTTCCTCCTGCTCACCCCACAGCACAAGCTATGGAGCAGTTTGCTAAAGATGTAGATACTGCTACAGATGGCAAGGTAGAGGTTCAGGTATTTGGGGCAGCTCAACTATTCAAACCCAACCAACACCATAGCGCTGTGGCGGGTGGTCAAATTGAATCTGCAATTATTCTCTCCATGCAGTGGGGCAGCACCATCCCAGAAATGTCCATTTCTATGATCCCATACCTTATGTCTTCTCCTGCCAAACAAGAAGCATTTATTGGCTCTGAAGCATCCAAGATCTTAGACAAAAAAATGGAACAAAAAGGGGTCAAAAATATTGGTTGGTTAGTTGATACTAACGACTTAATTGTGACGTCTTCCAATCATTTATTAGATACACCCGAAAGCTATAAAGACGTAAAAATCCGTGGTCTAAACAAGCAATTTGACCAGGGTTTAATTGCATTAGGCGCAGTACCCGTTACTATGCCTGGCTCCGAAGCCTATCAAGCCTTACAAACCGGCATTGTCGATGCAGGTATTACCGCTATTCAAGCCGCCTATTCACGTAAATACTACGAAGTTCAAAAATACGGTGCCGCCTCTGCGATTGCGCTTATTTTTGATAACCTAGTCGTCAACCCTAAATGGTGGAATGGCCTGCCCGAAGACATTCAACAGGCTATTCAAGGTGCAGTAGATACAGCCGTAGATAACTCCCTCATTCGTTACGAGGGCGTAAATGAAAAAGACATGCAGCACCTTACTGATAACGGCATGGAAGTCGTTACCCTAACGCCCGAACAAATCGAACCAATTAAAGCGATTATGCAGCCCGCAATTATTGCCGAGTACTTAAAAGGCACCGGTAAAGATGGACAGACACTTATTGATATGATTGAAGCGCTTTAATCATTATGCAACACACGCTTGATACTTCTACTATTCAACAAGATGGACCGCTTTTGTATTACTACGGGCGGTTCATTCTGCGCATTTGTCAATTTGCCATGGCTATTGCTTGTGTGCTGCTTTTGTTTGATTTGGTGCTTGTGGGTTTAGCCATTCCCATGCGCTATGTGTTCTCTAAGCCCATTATTTGGGCTGATGAAGTCATTGCCCTATCCTTAACAAGCATTGTGATGCTAGGCGCACCAGAGGTCTTACGCCGCAACGGGCATATTGGTGTAGATATTCTTATTACTCACTTATCGGCAAAACTTTTACCTTGGGCCCAGCTCTGGGCCAGTCTTTCTGTCTTGTCAATGACGGGCATACTAATTTTCAATGGTTGGCATACCGCCATGTTTTCCAAAATGATTGGTAGTCTTACCGAGGGACACCTAGAACTCCCCGTTTGGCAGCTTCAGCTTTTACTGCCCGTAGGGGGTGTATTGCTTTTGCTCGTTACGATTGAACATTTGTGGCGTAGCGTGCGTCACATCATCAAAGGCACGGCCAAGGCATAAAGCATGTTAGTTCTTATTATTCTTATTACCTTACTCGCACTCCTATTTACTGGCGTTCCTATTTTTGCTGGCTTGACGCTGTATGGTGGTGCGTTGCTTTTAGTCGTGCAAGGCGACTTTGGTTCTGTTTCGGATATTATTTTTGGTGAGCTTAATCGCTACCTCCTTGTGGCCATTCCTTTGTTTGCGTTTATGGCCCACATTATGATTAAAGGTCGGGTGGTCGACGATTTGTACGATACAGCCTACACCTTTACTCGACATCTACCTGGTGGCTTAGCCATTGCTACCATTTTAGCTTGTACTATTTTTGCGGCTATTTCTGGCTCAAGTATTGCTACAGCCTTAACCATCGGCTCAGTGGCTATTCCCCAAATGATCCGTTATGGGTACGAACCTAAAATGGCCTATGGGGTAGTTGCTGCCGGCGGGACATTAGGTATTCTTATTCCTCCTTCTAGCCCATTAATTTTATATGGTGTCACTACCGATGCTTCAATTGGTGCTTTGTTTATTGCCGGGGTTATTCCTGGTTTATTAATGGCACTTATTTTTGCGTTATGGGCAATGTTTCGCTGCGCTAACCCTGCATTAAATATTCGACGCGACCAACGTGCCACCAGCACAGAACTTTGGTCTGCATTTAAAAAATCCATTTGGGCTTTATCATTACCTGTTTTTGTACTAGGTGGAATGTACTTAGGTATTTTCACTGCTACAGAAGCCGCAGCGGCTGGGGTATGGTTAGCTCTGCTTATAACCGTATTTATTTATCGTAGTATTGGTTGGAAAGAGATTTGGGAATCAGCCAAAGAAGCGTGCTCATTATCGGCGATGTTGTTTATGATTTTAGCCGGTGCCACTGTCTTTGGTCATGTGCTTACTAAAATGCGAATTCCTCAGGAAATCGTGAATTCTTTAGTAGCACTTGATGTAGGGCCGGTCGGTTTTATTATTATTATGATGGCACTAATCATGGTGTTAGGCATGTTCTTAGAGTCCATTGCCATTATCTTGATTACTATGCCTGTAATATTACCTGCTATGGCTCATTTGGGCATAAATCCTATTTGGTACGGAATTTTATTAGTTATTAACCTAGAGATTGCCATGATTACCCCCCCTGTTGGCATGAATCTATTTACTATTAAAGCCATTACCAATGCAGATTTCTTACAAATCGTTAAAGGTTCTGCTCCATATGTACTTTTAATGCTCTTTGCCTTATTGCTAGTATTTTTATTTCCACAATTAGCATTATGGTTGCCCGAACTCATGATGAGTAAATAAAAAAACAACCCACACTGTTGCATTTAAAACTGCCGTATAAACGGCAGTTTTTTTTATTTAAAAGATAGCGTTATTCTGTATAAACAGGTTCGCCTAAATTCAACATGAGGCGATTAGCCCAGCCAAAAATCGACACTGAATGGATTAAGTCTAGTATTTCTACCTCATCCATACCTTCTTCTTTTAGAGCCTGAATAAGAGCCTCATCCAAATGATCAGGTTTTAGGGTTAAAGCGGTAGCTAACTCTATAATGGCTTTATCGCGTGAGGTTTGGGCAGCCGTAGCAGGGTCAGCAAATACAGCCGCCACCACGTCTGGACGCTTTGAAAGCTGCTCAAAACGCTGTGCATGCACTGACGCACAATACACACACCCATTAATTTGCGATACGGTTAATGCGCCTAACTCGCGATCGGCACGATTTAAACCACGAGGTGCATACATAATTGCATTATAAGTATGAGAACGATGGTTTAAAATTTCTGGCTGATGCACTAATAACAAATAATAATCAGAGGTTTTAGCTTGAGGGTGACTGGCCTCTAGTACAGCCACTTGCTCGGGAGTGGCTTGATCCACATTCACCACATCCAACCATGCTTTCCAATCTAAGCTCTCATTAGTAAAGCCATTTACTTTAATTACTTCAGACATCGTGTTTCTCCAAACGTTGCATGGCTTTTAACCCTGTTACCAAGCGCACTTGGTAAGCCAAAAAAGCAATCAATTGACTCAAAGTGATGCAGTCAGGGGTAGGCACACCTGCTTGCTCTAGCTGTTGGATAGCGTTTTTATCCCCTTCAATGGGCTTTAACGTTAAGGTGCGCGTAAAAATTAAAATAGCCTGCACAATGGGATCAGAAACGGTAGTGGGCTGGTCTGCTGCTACGGCCTCTAACCACTGGGTTGGCACCTTAGCCTGTTGTGCTTGTGTTAAGTAGTGCTGATGAAGTTCTTGCGCCTGAGTTAGCTGAGTTGTATAGACCGCTACTAACCAGCGCACAGCTAAATCCAAATGCAGCTCGGGGCTAAACAAGGCCTCGTAGCTAGCTTGAGTACCATGACGAACTTTGTCTCTAAATACGCGCGCTGCATAGGTGCTGCTCTGGGGCGTTAAACCCAGCACGCTGTCGATAAGATCTGTGCTACTGGAAGAATTCATTGTTTTTTGCCTCGTTGTGCTCTAGATAAAAATGCTTTGATGGCTGACCAGCTTGCCGCGTCAGAGGCCGCATTGGCATCGGGACGACCGCCACTGGTACTGACCCGTTTTGATACAGGGTGGGTGTAAATTAATTGGGTAGTAGGAATATAAGGAAACACAATACTGTGTCCTGCATCAGGCGTATCGACCCACTGTACCTCATGGGTGTAACCATGTTGCTTTAATCGCTCTACCACCATTTGACTGTATAAGCTTGATGGCCATGCGCCGTCGTCGGTACCCGATAATAAAATAATGGGTGCTTGAATACGTTCTACGGGTATGCGTGCCCGCTCGATGGCGTCGGGGTCTTGCAAGGCTGTTAAAATCGCTTTTTCATGGCGATGCGGGGCTGGCCCGTCATCGTAGGGTGCCCACGTTGCTGTTTTATTATTCGCCCATACATGCGTGAGTGGCTCACCATTTAACAACCAGGCAGGGCCTTCGCGCCCAATGGCCGGATCCGCTGCATTTTGTCCACTGTGCACCACCGCTCCAGGCACATAAGCCACCACCGCCGACACATCCTCGGGGTAAATACTGGCCAAAAGCAACACCAGCTCGCCACCACGTGATTGACCATTGATGGCAACAAAGTCATTTAATGGTGTGTAAGTCTGACGCAGCCAATCTAAACCTTTTTTAAAATACTCTAAAGGGGTATTAGATATGTAATCCGACAGACCTGGCGCTTTAAAATAAGCCAAAGCAAATGCCACATAACCGTGTGATGCGTATAAAGCAGCGCGTGGCTCGTTAATACCACCGCCCGAGCCATTCAGTATCATCACAGCAGGATGCGGCCCAGGGGTAGCGGGAATAAATACGGTACCCACCAAGCCATCTTCACGTACCTCTATACGTTGCACACCAGGCGCAGCCAGACGCTGAACTAACTGCCCTTCTAGTTGGACGGCATCACTTTGTACTTCAATCTGAGTATAAATGGGGTCTGTTACCTGCGCCCCAAAGACCTCACGCTCACCTTCTTGCTCTGGCGTTTGCGACCAGATTAAGCCCATCGGGTCTACCCCCTCATAACTACCCGAAATTGGGGCTTGGGTAGTGAGATCAACAACCCCTTTGGCATCGGCTTGATAAATGGCCTGGCTTTGCCATACGACACGATGACCACGTAGGGTGCGGGTACGCAATTGCACCTGCTGCCCTGGAGTCAAACCGTTAACGCGTATGTGTCTAGGTACATCAATCAAATCATCAATAGGCTCTATAGACAGTTGAGCGTGAGTCATACTGGTTCCTTTTACTGTTTGGTAACCATTACTGGGACGGTACGATCTGAGCTTAATGGTTTAACAACTAAGCCTTTTTTCGCTGCCCAAATATTTTTATAGTGGAACAAAGGAATAATCCCTACCTCTTCCGCTACGGTTTGTGCCGCTTCTTGCATTAGCACTTCGCGCTTAGCTGGATCAAACTCAGCTGTTACGGCTTTTAGCGTGCTATCTAATTTTTCACTACTGTAGTGACCCCAGTTTGATGCGCCCAGTCCTGCATCAGCATCAGGGGTAGCTAAAATATTAACCATAGCGTAAGAGGCTTCGCCCGTACCATTACCCCAAGCAATAACTGACATAGCGTAGTCGTTTTTGCGGGCAGAGCTGGAGTACACCGCCCATGGCACCACCTCGACATTTGTTTTTACACCAATCCGTGTCCAAAACTGAGCCACCGCTTGAACGGTTTCTGGGGCTAGCGGGTAACGGTCGGAAGGCACATGCACACTAATCTGAAAGCCCTCTGGATAACCCGCCTCGGCTAATAAGGTTTTGGCTCGCTCTGGATCGAAAGCAATAGCAGGAATATCCGGGTTGTAACCAATCGAACCTTCTGGCATCCACTGGTTGGCTACGGTGACACCACCTTGCAAAATACGATCGGCGATAGCGTCACGATTAACAGCTAAAGAAAGCGCTTCTCGCACTCGCTCATCAAGCAATGGGTTTTTATCTAAAGGTTTGCCTGCGTTGTCTTTAATAAACTCATTAGGCTTTGGGTTGAAGCTCGGCTGCAACAAAAATACGCGCAAACCGTTATAGGCAAACACATCAACCTTGTCGTCTTTTTCTAATTTAGGCAGGTCTGATACAGAGACCTTGTCAATCACATCGACGTCACCGGCTAATAATGCCGCAGTGCGTGAAGCCGCGTTTGCCGTATAGGTGTAATCGACCTTATCCCAAATGGGGGTTTCGCCCCAGTAGTTAGGGTTTTTCTGGGCCACAATACGCTCGCCAGGTGTATAGCTAACCAGGGTGTAGGGCCCGGTTCCCACCAAGGCTTTGCCTGAATTAAAGTCTTCACTGCTAGCGTTTTCTGTAGCATGTTTACTTACAATATGCACAGAGGCCAGATTCAACGGTAAATCTGGGTTAGGCACATTCGTCTTTATTTCTAAGGTCGTGGGATCAATAATGGTCACACTCTCAATCGTACGCACATAGCCTGTGAAAGGCGCGACTGAGCCAGGTACATTGCGAATTCGCTCGATGGAATACACTACGTCTTCGGCTACAAAAGGCTCACCATCGCTCCACTTCACCCCTTCACGCAAACTAAACTGCCATGTGGTGGGATCAATATTTTTCCATTCCGTTGCCAGTGAAGGCAAAAGCTGGTTGTGATAGTTACCTACTAACATATCAAAGAAGAACAAGCCCGCAGAACGGTCTCCCGCATAGTTATTTAGCTGGGGGTCTAAAGATGAAAGATTATCTGCAAAAGCAATTTTCAAATTGTTTTCTTGGGCAAAGGCTGCACTGGAAAGCAGACCAGCCACTAACGAGGCAACAAGCAGTTTTTTCATGGTGATTCCCTTAAAATTAATCGATAACTCACAACATAATCAAAAACCTAGACTAGGCTGACACATCATTCAAATGGCAGGCACTCAAGTGCTGGGCCCCTACCTCTTTTAGAACCGGAGCTTGCTCTCTACATATGGGCATAGCGTAGGGGCAGCGAGGATGAAAATGACAGCCACTAGGTGGGTTTAATGGGCTAGGTATCTCCCCTTTAATGGCCACAAATTTTTTCTTTCTATCACTGATACGAGGTATTTCAGCAAGCAAGGCTTGGGTATAGGGATGATTGGGATGGGTATAAATCTCTGTAGTAGGCGCTGTTTCTACGATGCGTCCTAAATACATAATAGCCACACGGTCTGAAATATGTTCGACCACCCCTAAATCATGACTAATAAATAAATAGGTCAACCCTAGCTCATCTCGTAAATCCATAAATAGATTCACAATTTGGGCTTGAATTGAGACATCAAGTGCCGCTACGGCCTCATCACAGACCAACACCTCTGGCTGAACCGCTAAGGCCCGAGCTATACCAATACGCTGCCGCTGACCCCCACTGAACTGATGGGGAAACCGTTGCCGCAAGGCTGAACTTAACCCTGCACGCTCTAATTGAGCACTTACATACTCATCCACCTTTTTTGGACTAACAAGCCCATGAATTAATGGCGCTTCCCCAACACTTTGACTAATACGCAAGCGCGGATTTAAGCTGGCATACGGATCTTGGAAAATCATTTGAATACGTAGTTGGCTTTGATGCCACTGAGCGGAACTCATTTGCGCAGTATCTACACCATCTACCCACATTTTGCCCGAAGTCGGAGACAAAATACCTGCTACCATGCGTCCTAGCGTGGACTTTCCACAGCCCGATTCCCCCACCAAACCAACGACTTCGCCCGGCCAAATAGCTAAATCGACCTGATTCACTGCCGATGTCACCACGGGCTTGGCCTGCAGGCCAAGCTGTTGCAATGATTGACCAACCCAATTGCTCTTTTTTAAACCAAACTGTTTTGAAAGCTGCTCTACGCGTACCACGGGTTCTGTCATAACATTTCCTTCACGGCTGGCTGTAAGCTTGCACTAGGGTAAAAGCAACGTACCGCATGCTCAGGCACTAGCTCGGCTAAGGCAGGCTCTTGAGCACATTTAGGCTGAGCTCGCTCGCAACGGGCGGCAAAAGCACAGCCACTAGGTAAATCAAATAAACTGGGGGTCATTCCTTTAATTTGGCGCAAACGTTGGCCTCGGGGGTTATTACTGGGCAAACTATTAATTAATCCTTCGGTATAAGGATGCTGCGGGTGTGCTAATACCTGATCAATGGTGCCCGTTTCTACAATTTTTCCGGCATACATCACCGCTAGACGGTCGGCTAGTCCTGCTACCACCGACAAATCATGGGTAATCCAAATCAATGCCGTACCGGATTCTTGGGCGAGCTTTTGGATTTCTGCCAAAATTTGCGCTTGAATCGTCACATCTAAAGCGGTAGTTGGTTCATCAGCAATAATTAAATCGGGCTTTAACAACAACGCAATCGCGATTGCCACACGTTGTCTCATTCCCCCCGACAACTGATGGGGATAAGCAGTTAAACGTTCCTCTGGACTAGGCACACCCATCAACGCCAAAGCTTGCGCAGCGCGCAAGCGCGCCTCTTTACGACTGATCTTTTCATGAGCCTGTAAGGTTTCAATCATTTGGGTATCAATGCGTAATACGGGATTCAAAGTCATCATGGGATCCTGAAAAATCATCGCAATGCGATTACCACGCAATTGACGCATTTGTTTTTCAGTTAAATCCAATAGATTCTGCCCTTTGTAGACAATCTGACCGCCTACAATACGCCCTGGCTCCTCTATTAAGCGCATAATAGAAAAACCAGTGACGGATTTACCTGAACCAGACTCCCCGACTAAGCCCACTATTTCACCGGGCTTAACAGTTAGGCTAACCCCATTCACAGCCAAGGCCTGACCCTCGTCCGTAGTAAACCCTGTTTTTAAATCATGAACCTCAAGCAAATAATCGGTATGCATTACAGCGCCCTCGGGTTATAGACATCACGCAAGCGATCAGCAATCAGATTTAACGACACAATAGTAAGTAATAGCGCAATGCCGGGGAAAAAACTAATCCAATATTGACCAGACAGCATGTACTGATACCCATTTGAGATTAACAAGCCTAAAGAAGGCTCGGTCACTGGTACCCCCAAACCTAAAAAGCTCATGGTGGCCTCAAGTGTAATCGCGCGTGCAACCTGCAACGCAGCAATCACAATCAACGCCGGTAAGCAATTCACTAAAATGTGGCGCAACATAATACGCCATTTAGGAATAACTAAGTTATGCGCTGCCGCGACATACTCTTTTTCTCGTTCGGCTAGAGCTTGACCCCGTGCTGTACGGGCATAATAGGCCCACTCAAGGATGACCAAAGTCAAAATAACATTTCCTACCCCTTTACCTAGGTACGCCAAAATCATCATAGCGACCAAGATAGAAGGAAAAGAAAGCATGAGGTCTACAGTACGCATCAATAATGCATCGACTCGTCCCCCAAAATACGCCGATACAATACCCAAGGTAGTACCCAATACGCTAGCAATTAATGCAGAACCTAGACCTACAAACAAACTAATACGCAGCCCGTACACAATAGCGGAGTACAAGTCGCGACCTTGACCATCGGTACCTAACCAATAAGTAAAAGTGCCCATGCCGTTTTCTGAACCTGGCGCTAAGCGCGAGTCCAAAATGTCGAGCTGCATGAGGTCATACGGATTTTGTGGTGTGATCCAAGGGGCAAATATCGCGGCAAACACCAATAAGGTTCCACACACCAAGCCAAATACAGCACGCTTGGATTGTAAAAAACGCCGCCAACTTTCTTTAAACAATGAGCTTTTATGCACGGGGCGTGCCGGCTGAGGAAGTGGAGAAACGGATTTACTCATGCACTGGGCTCCTTGCGAACACGTGGATCAATAAGCCGATACGCCACATCCACAAGAAAGTTAATGGTCACGAATACACAAACGATTAAGATCAGGTAGGCCAAAATAACCGGACGATCTAAATTATTGATACTGTCCAAGATCAACTTACCGGCACCAGGCCAAGAAAAAATACTTTCCGTAACCACAGCACCCGCAATGGTCACGCCCAGCTCTAGACCAATAACTGTCACCAATGGAATCATTAAGTTGCGCAGCACATGCACGCCGATAATTCGACTTGGCGCTAGCCCTTTAGCTTTAGCAAATTTAATATAATCCAAAGGCAAAACCTCACGAACGCCGGCATGAGTTAAGCGTATAACCAATGACATCTTGAAAAGCGCTAAATTAAATGCTGGCAAAATCATATGGTAGAGGCCGTTTGCGGTCAGAAAAGACCATTGCAAGCCCCAAATGGTGACGGTCGTGCCACGGCCGCTAGCAGGCAGCCACCCTAAAGACACACTAAAGGCCATAATTAGCATTAAGCCCACCCAAAAGGTAGGCAGGGAAAAGCCAAGAATACTGCCAGTCATAATCACATGTGACCAAGTGCTTTTAGGGTATAAACCAGAAATAAGCCCAAGCGGGACCCCAACCACCAATGCGATAACTAAAGCGGCAAGCGCTAGCTCCATCGTGGCAGGTAAACGCTGTAACACGAGCTCTAATGCGGGTTGGTTATAAATAAAGCTATAGCCTAAGTCGCCATGTAAAGCATTGATTAAAAAGCGGCCGTATTGCTGCCATAAAGGCAAATCTAAGCCTAGCTGCTGCATAATGGCCGCTCTATCTCGTTGATCGGCTTCGGGCCCGATTAAAATGTCCGCTGGGTTGCCAATTAAATGCAACCCAATAAACACGATCAAGGTCATTAGCAAGATAACGACAATGGCTTGTGCAAACCGTTTCAACACCCAAACTATCATGCAGACTCCGTTGAGTTAGGGGAAGCGGGTTGCCACTCGTCCCCTTCTAGTTCGGGCTCAGAAAAAGCTACTAAGCGTTGATAGTAATGCTCGATGTCTTCTTGGTACAGCGAACCAGCAATATTGCGAGCAATGGCTTGGGCACCATCAGAAATAGCAGGAATATCGCCTGAAACCGTACCATGTGTTGCCACAGCGGGGTAGTTAAAACAGTAAATATGACTAAGGCTTTTTGCATCGACCCCGTCTTTGGCTTGGAAGGCAAACTGCGCATCCAAATCTGGACAAGCGCTGAGCTCTGCGTCCTCTTCGCCGGCGGGTGGCGTATAGCGATCGGCCCATGTACGCACTAAAGGGGCAAAGCTTGCGTATTCTGGTCGTAACTGCCAATCAATCTTGAAGCCTGTAGCCGCAATTAGAAAATCAACCACAAACGTGCCAGTGGATGTTTCTATATGTAGTTCTTGGTTTTTAACATGCACCTGTTTGATCTGACAGCCCACATTGAAATAGGCGTTGTCATGTGTAGAGACCCGCAAAGTACTATTGCGAGGCGGGGGCACCTGTTGCACGTTAATATAATGACGTATCCGCCACTTCCACTCGTCAGACAACCCATAAAAACCATTTACAATGCCTGGGTTACCCGCGCCTTTACCCTTATTCACCGTAGGGATAGTAGTCCGACGAATCAATAAATCAACTCGATCAGCACCGCTTTCTAAGGCTGTAGCAGCACTATCCATAGCCGAAGCACCTGCACCAATCACTGCCACCTTTTTCCCACGCAATTGCGCATAGTCATAAGGATCGGAAGAATGAGCCCAATACTGACGTGGTATATCGCTAAGGAACGCAGGCACAGTAGGCCCACCTAAGCCATCACGACCTGTAGCCAAAATAATACGTCGTGCCAATAGATGCTGAGTTTGACCTTTAGCTTGTACCGTTAGGCTTAAATATTGGTCAGAATACAACTCGACACGCACAACTTTGTGCTCATTTTTTACTGGCAGCTGTAAGACCTCGCGGTACCAACGCAAGTAGTCCATCCATTGCAACCGCGGAATTTTATCGAGTTTGTCCCATTGCTCTGCACCAAACTGTGCTTCGTACCACGCTCTGAACGTCAACGAAGGAATACCTAAGGCTGGCCCCGTGAGCTGTTTAGGGGAACGCAAGGTTTCCATACGCGCTGTGGTCGCCCATGGCCCCTCGAAGCCTGCTGGAGAGGCATCTAGCACCAAAGGCTCTATGCCCACAAAACGCAATGCAGCCGCCGCAGTTAGCCCAGCCATACCGCCACCGATGATAACTACCTCTTCGACTTTTTTATCATCTACGGTATGCGCATGCACCCAAGTTTTAGCAGGTAACTCCAAACGGGAGAGGTCCTCTTGGAGTCGTGCCTCTAAATGTTCTAAACCAGCTTTTTGAATTGACATAGGTGTGCTTCGAATAAAAAACCGCCACCTACTTTGCTACATAGCGTGGCGGTATATTGATTTGGTTTTATCTTCATTTTATAGAATATAGAAACGGTTCTTTATATCGATTGGTAAAAAGCATATAGAACCAATCTTTATAAAGTATAAAGCCCCCGACCGTAAAAAAACGAGTGGGGGCTTTAGGCATTGACTTAGTCCTTAGGTTCACGCCAACGTGGGCGCTTTTGAGGACCTAAGAAAAAAAACCTTTCACCTTGTCGGTCCAAGATTCAGTCTTGGGGGAATGCTTTTCCCCACCTGACGACAATGATTCTTCGAACTGACGCAGCAATTGTTTTTGCTCATCAGTCAATCGCACGGGCGTTTCTACCTGAACATGGCAGTACAAGTCGCCTGGATAACTTGAGCGTAAGCCTTTGATCCCTTTCCCACGTAAACGAAATACCTTGCCAGCTTGGGTGCCTTCAGGAATGGTAATTGCGCCACGGCCTGTTAAAGTAGGAACCTCGACCTCACCACCTAGCGCTGCGGTTGTAAAGGGAATAGGCAGACTGCAATGTAGATCATCCCCTTCACGCTCGAAAATACCATGCGCTTTAAGATGAATTTCCACATAGAGGTCTCCGGGAGGGCCACCATTTGCCCCGGGCTCGCCGTTACCAGCGGAGCGAATTCGCATACCATCATCAATACCAGCAGGAATATTAACCTGCAGTGTTTTGGTTTTGCGTACTCGACCTACCCCATCACATGCAGTACAAGGATCGGTAATTTCTTGACCTGTACCGTGACAAGTAGGACATGTTTGCTGCACACTGAAAAAGCCCTGCTGCATACGAACCGCACCTGCCCCATTACATGTAGTACATGTACGAGGCGACGTGCCTGGTTTGGCACCAGAACCATCGCAGACATCACAGTTTTCCCAGCTAGGGACTCGAATTTCCGTATCAAAGCCGGTAGCCGCTTGCTCAAGACTAATCTCTAGTGAGTAGCGTAAATCAGCACCACGTTGTACACGCGGACCGCCGCCACCTCGGCGACCACCGCCAAACAAATCACCGAAAATATCCCCAAAGGCGTCAGCAAAATCAGCACCACCCATGCCGCCCATTCCACCCATGCCACCCATACCATTGGGATCGACTCCGGCATGACCAAAACGGTCATAGGCACTACGTTTCTCATCATCGTAGAGAACCTCGTAGGCTTCTTTGACTTCTTTAAATTTATCTTCGGCTTCTTTACTATCCGGATTACGATCCGGATGGTATTTCATCGCTAATTTGCGATAGGCTTTACGAATGTCCTCTTTAGAGGCATTTTTTGCTAAGCCCAAAACTTCATAAAAATCGCGTTTTGCCATAATGACTTCCAGCGTAATTGGCTAGGACAGTAACAAGACAGCCCGATCTCTGATTTTGCTCAGAAACCGGGCCCATCCCACATCGCTACTGCAGAGAATTAGTCACGTTTAACTTCTTTGAAGTCGGCATCAACCACGTTATCGTCTGCAGAAGGCTGAGCCTCAGCTTGGCCGCCTTGTTGTGCTTGCATATCAGCGTAGATTGCTTCACCCAGCTTTTGTGCTGCTGTCGCTAGGGCTTCGGTCTTGGCATCGATCTCAGCTTTGTCGTCACCTTTGCTGGCTGTTTCTAGTTCGGTCACAGCGGTTTCGATATTGGCTTTGGTCTCTGCATCAACTTTATCGCCATGCTCTTCAAGCGATTTACGAGTAGAGTGAACTAAGGCTTCAGCCTGATTACGAGCTGTAGCTAACTCGGCAATGCGACGGTCGTCCTCAGCGTGCGCCTCGGCATCAGCCACCATGCGTTGTACTTCTTCCTCGGACAAACCAGAGCTGGCTTTAATAGTGATTTTGTTTTCTTTACCTGTACCTTTATCTTTAGCCGATACATTCAAGATACCGTTTGCATCAATATCAAAGGTTACTTCAATCTGAGGCTCACCACGACGTGAAGGTGGAATACCCTCTAGGTTGAACTCGCCTAGCGCTTTGTTACCTGCTGCAATTTCACGCTCGCCTTGGAACACTTTAATGGTCACCGCAGGCTGGTTATCGTCTGCAGTAGAGAACACTTGTGAGTGACGAGTAGGAATTGTGGTGTTTTTCTGAATCATTTTAGTCATCACACCACCTAAGGTTTCAATACCTAAGGAAAGGGGTGTTACGTCTAATAGCAATACGTCAGAACGGTCACCAGATAACACAGAACCTTGGATCGCAGCACCTGTAGCAACCGCTTCGTCTGGGTTCACATCACGACGAGGCTCACGCCCAAAGAACTCTTTAACTTTTTCCTGAACCTTTGGCATGCGGGTCATACCACCAACCAAGATCACATCGTGAATATCAGATACTTTCACGCCCGCATCTTTAATGGCTGTGCGGCAAGGCTCGAGAGAGCGCTCGATAAGATCATCCACCAATGCTTCTAGTTTCGCACGTGTGATTTTCAAGTTTAGGTGCTTAGGACCAGAGGCATCTGCCGTGATATAAGGCAAGTTGATCTCTGTCTGCGTAGTAGAAGATAATTCGATTTTTGCTTTTTCAGCGGCTTCTTTTAGGCGCTGTAGAGCTAAAACATCTTTGGATAGGTCTGCACCGCTTTCTTTTTTGAACTCATCAATAATGTAGTCAATGATGCGCTGGTCAAAGTCTTCGCCACCTAAGAAAGTGTCGCCGTTAGTAGAAAGCACTTCAAACTGCTTTTCACCATCGATATCGGCGATTTCAATAATGGAAACGTCAAACGTACCGCCACCCAAGTCATACACAGCAATTTTGCTATCGCCCTTGGCCGCTTTATCTAGACCAAAAGCCAATGCTGCTGCAGTCGGCTCGTTAATAATACGTTTAACATCAAGACCAGCAATACGACCGGCGTCTTTGGTTGCCTGACGCTGACTGTCGTTGAAATAAGCAGGAACGGTAATAACCGCTTCAGTGACTTCTTCACCAAGATAATCTTCTGCTGTTTTCTTCATTTTGCGAAGAATATCGGCAGAAACTTGTTGGGGAGCTAAGGCTTTACCTTGGGCTTCTACCCATGCGTCACCATTGTCAGCCTTGATAATTTTATAAGGCATTTTGCTGATGTCGTCTTGTACTGCTTTCTCGTCAAAACGACGACCGATCAAGCGTTTTACCGCAAAAATAGTATTTGTAGGGTTGGTTACAGCTTGACGTTTAGCAGGCGCACCAGCTAATACTTCGCCATCGTCCATGTATGCCACGATGGAAGGCGTGGTGCGACCACCTTCAGCATTTTCAATAATACGAATTTGGTCACCCTCTTGAACAGACACACAGCTGTTCGTGGTTCCTAAGTCGATACCAATAATTTTGCTCATTTTTTATTCCTAGCCTGAATGCGGTTTAAGGCAAACCGCAGAAATTTAATTAGTTAATACCCATATGGGGTAGAGTTTTATTATTTCAAGTCTTTAAAAAACAAAAATTAACCTGCCGACACCATTACTAAGGCGGGACGCAAAACACGGTCGGATAAGGCATACCCTTTTTGTAAAACTTGCGCTACGGTGTCTTTAGGGTGCTCGGAGGGGATTGCTGAAATGGCTTGATGATTGTGTGGATCGAATTTGTCTCCGACCTCAGGAGCGATCTCTACCAGCTTATGACGCTCAAAAGCACTGTTTAGCTGGCGCAGTGTGGTTTCCACCCCTTCAGATAGCACCTCGATAGTCTGTGTTTCTTGAGCCAATGCGGCCTCTAGACTATCACGTACAGGAATCAAGCTTTCTGCAAAGCTTTCTACCGCAAATTTACGCGCTTTAGCCACATCCTCTGTAGCACGACGACGAATATTTTCCATCTCGGCCTTGGCTCGTAACAGTTGATCGTAATACTCTGCCACTTTGGCCTGAGTCTCTGAAAGCTCGGCCTCTAGATTTGTTTCTTGAGGAAATTGGAGGGTCTCGTCGTTAGCATCTGTCAATAACTCCTCTGTCTGAGACTGAGTTTCGGACTGCTCGGTCTCTGGGGAAGTGTCTTGAGTAGGATCCTGTGGCTGCTTCGGTGCGGACATAACTTTCTCCACGATAAATTAAATGAAATGCAATAAGAAATAAGATGGGGGCCAACGCCCCCACTTCAAGTGTTGATCTACACTTTTTAAATCCGCTTATTAAAACTGATTTTGAATGCGACGATATGCTTGAGCAAATGCGGCATGGGTAGGCATAACCGACTCAGAAAACCCTGTTATAAACGGCGGTACGGTACCCAATGGCGTCAACCTGTTTTGGATTGGGTTAAGCCGTCGCATGCGGGGGTAAATCCCAACCACTTAACTGATGCAGCACAATATCACACAACCCACTAATCCACGCTGCATCATCATTTAAGCAAGGGATATAGGAAAAATGCTTTCCCCCATCCTCAAGAAAGGCATCGTGGCATTCCATTTGAATTTCCTCTAGCGTTTCTAAGCAGTCCGCCAAGAATCCGGGGCAGACTACATGAACCGACTCGACCCCTTCTTTGGCCCACTGGCGTAAGGTAGGCTCGGTGTAGGGTTCTAACCAGCGCTCGGCCCCAAAACGACTTTGGAAGCTAGCATACACGGGTACGTCATGCGCTTTGAGCGCATCTCGCACTGCGGCTGTGGTTAACATACATTCACGGTAGTACGGATCGCCAGCTACTACTGTTCGACGCGGCACCCCATGAAAGCTTAGTAATAGCCGTTGTGGTTTTTGGTTATGGGTCCAGTAACGCTCGATGCTTTGCACCAAAGGCTGAATATATCCAGGGTCTTGGCAGTAACTTTTAATATATCGGGTTTCTGGCTGATTACGGCGCATGGCCACATAACGATTCAGCTCATCCACTGCCGTCGCAGTAGTGCTAGCCGCGTACTGTGGATACAAAGGCACCATTAAGATGCGCTCGCACCCCATAGCACTTAATTCATTTAATACAGAGTGCATTGCCGGATCGCCATAACGCATAGCAAGGCGCACTGGTATGGCTACACCCCGTGTTTGCAGCTGGGTCTCAAGCAAATTAGCTTGAGCCTGACTATAGACTGCTAGCGGCGAGCCCTGTTCGAGCCAAATGGACTCATATTTAGACACCAACTTTTTAGGCCTGAAAGGCAAGACAAAACCCCGTAAGATTATCTGCCAAAAAATAGGCGGCATTTCCACCACACGCTGGTCAGACAAAAACTCTGCCAAATAACGTCGTATGTCTTTAGCGGTTGGAGTGTTGGGTGTTCCCAAGTTAACTAGAAGCACGCCTACTTTAGGGCTATCTTGACTGCGGATTTGAGCGTCTAACAACGTCTCATCGGGCTGTTCCCCGTAATATTTCTTGGGACTCATAGTTCACTATATTTAAGAGTTATGGCTGAGGGCATTGGATAACATGCGAGCGGTAATGTCTACAATCGGTATCACTTTATCGTAAGCCATACGCGAAGGCCCTATTACGCCCAAAGTACCTAAGACCTGCCCATCAGCACCATACGGCGCAGTCACCACAGACACATCTTCAAGAGGCACCATTTGCGAATCGCCACCAATATAAATTTGCACCCCTTGACCTTGACGCGAGCTATCAAGCAAGTGCAGCCAATCGGTTTTCTTTTCAAACAAATCAAACAAATGGCGCAAGCGGTCCATATTAGCCACCATTTCACTGACGTTTAAAAACTTACTTTCACCGGACAAAACCACTGCCTCGGCACTACTTTCCTCGGACTCACCCGCCTCTACGGCTGCTTGCATAAGCCGTGAAATATCATGTCGTAACGAAGACAACTCTAGCGACAAGGCTTCTCGCACTTGAGCAAAAGACAAACCAGAAAAGTGTTGATTAAAAAAATTACTGGCTTCAATCAGTTCGTGCTCTTTGTAGTCGCGTGATACAAACAAGATGCGGTTTTGTACATCACCACTAGGTGTCACAATAATAAGCAAAACACGTTTATTCGATAACCGAATAAAATCAATTTGCTTAAACGTTTGAGCCCGTTTGGGCGCTAACACCACACCCACAAATTGCGATAGATTAGAAAGTAAATCTGCCGCCGAGCTGACCGCTTTAGCAGGCTCGTGCACAGGCAACTGCTGGCTTAATGAGCTAGCTATGCAGAGCTCGTGACGCGGCACGGCTAACAACTGATCAACAAAAATACGATACCCTTGCGGGGTAGGAATACGTCCTGCCGACGTATGGGGACTTTGAATTAAGCCCAAGTCCTCAAGATCAGCCATTACATTGCGAATCGTGGCCGGAGACAAATCCACCACTTGGGATAGAGTCTTAGACCCTACCGGCTGACCGTCCACAATATAACGTTCAATCAGGACATTCAGTAATGCACTCGCTCTATCATCCATAGTATTAAATATATAGGGTTGGCGTTCAGATACGCTTTCTAAGGCAACAAAAAAACCGTTGCGCCTTTATAATTCTAACTAATTATTATCTAACACATCACAAGGTCACACCCCATGCACTTTAAATCGGTAGCTATTATTGGTCGCTATCAAGATAGTGGCTTAGATGCACCTGTGCGTGCCTTAGCCCAAACCTTACAACAGGCTGGCTGTCAGGTCATTATTGAGGCCGATACAGCGCGCTATGCAGGCATTAGCGATATGGCCACCCGCAGTTATGATGAAATCGGTGCCAGTGCAGATTTGGCCGTTATTATGGGCGGTGATGGCACCATGATTGGAGCCGCACGCAAACTGGCTAACTACAGTGTGCCGTTAATCGGTATTAACCATGGCCGTCTGGGTTTTATTACTGATATACCATTAAAAAATGCCCATGAAGCCGTGGCTAGTGTTATTCAAGGACACTATACGCTCGAAGAGCGCAGTTTACTTGAAGGTCGTATTGTACGCGGTGACCAAACCCTTTACTCAGGTATAGCTCTTAATGATATTGTCATTAATCGCGCTGGGCGTGGTGGCTTGATTGAACTAAGTGTAGAGCTAGACGGCAACTTCATGCATCGTCAGCGCGCAGACGGGGTGGTTATCTCAACCCCCACGGGTTCTACCGCCTATGCTCTTGCAGCCAATGGGCCTATATTATACCCAACCTTAGACGCCTTACTCTTAGTACCTGTAGCACCCCAGACTTTATCTAATCGCCCTGTGGTTGTACCTGGCACCAGCACATTAAGTCTTACCATTACCACTCTAGGTCGAGTGCAATCAGGGGCCAGTGTACACTTCGATATGCAAACTTTATCTGACTGCCAACCTGGTGACCGGATCGATATTCGTCGCGCTCAAAACACAGTGCGCTTTATTCACCCCGAGGGCTATAGCTTTTTTTCTACCCTGAGGCAAAAATTAGGCTGGAATCGTTTCCCTGCTGACGAGAACGAGTAACTGACTATGCTATGTTCCCTACACCTCCGTGACTTTGTAATTGTGGACCAAAACCATATTGATTTTGGTGCTGGCTTTACCGTATTTTCTGGTGAAACAGGCGCGGGCAAATCCATTTTAATTGATGCGCTGTCACTGGTTCTAGGGGGTCGAGGTGATAGCACCGTGATCCGTGAAGGCGCAGAGCGCACGGAAATCATTGCCACTTTCACTACCACGCCCACTACCAGAGCTTGGTTAGAATCAAACGACCTCGAGCAAAATGATGAGCTGATTTTACGTCGTCTTATTGATCAACAAGGACGCAGTCGCACCTATATCAATGGCACACCCTGTACGGTGGCTCAGCTACGCGAATTAGGTGCTCAGCTTATTGATATTCATGGTCAGCATGCCCATCAAAGCTTATTAAATGCTCAAAGCCAATACACCATTCTAGATACCCAAGGTCAACACCTTGCTCTTAGTCAACAAGTCGCCAAAGCATGGCAACAATGGCAACAGGCTCTTTCTGCTTATAACAATGCTCTAACCAGCAGCCAACTGCACCAGCAAGAGCTTGAATTACTCGAATGGCAAATCCAACAGCTCAGCGATTTGGGCTTAAATGAGGGCGACTGGGAGCACCTTAGCCAAGAACACCAACGATTAGCGCATGCTCAATCGTTGCTCGATCATGCAGGTCAGGCTTTGCATTTGCTCGAGGCGGACGATGGGGCTTTAGCTCAATTAAACAATTCACTGCATCAGTTACACAGCGTGCTTAGCCACGACCCCAGCTTGCAAAATATTTGCCAAATCCTAGAGTCTGCCCAAATTGCATGCGCTGAAACCATTTCAGATCTTAATAGCTATGTCAGTGATGTAGAACTAGACCCCGAGCGTCTAGAACACATTGATCAGCAAATGTCCGCTGCTTTTTCATTGGCTCGTAAGCATAAATGCGAACCCGATGCTTTACCCCAACTGCTTGAGCAACTCGTAGAGCGGCAGCGCCAGCTACAACTGTCTGTGGATATAGATAGCTTGCAAGACCAAGTCGCCCATGCTCAAAAAAACTATCACACATTAGCCCAGCAACTTAGCGAGGCTCGTGCCACGACTAGCCAAAGTTTAAGTCAGCAGGTTACTGCTGCCATGCAGCAGCTCTCCATGCAAGGGGGCCAGTTTGTGGTACAGCTCACGCCCACAGAGGCTAGCGCCCATGGCAACGAAAAAGTGGAATTCCTAGTAGCAGGCCATACAGGAGCTAAACCAGCCCCTTTAACCAAAGTGGCTTCAGGCGGTGAACTATCGCGCATTTCACTCGCTTTATCTGTAATAGCCAGTCAAGCAGCTCGGGTACCTACCTTAATTTTTGATGAGGTAGATAGCGGTATTGGGGGCGCTGTGGCCGAAGTGGTAGGGCGTCTTTTATACGAACTGGGACAGCGCCATCAAGTGCTTTGTGTGACGCATTTACCTCAGGTCGCTGCGTATGGAGACACGCATTACTTAGTCAGTAAGCAAACCCAAAAGCACGAAACCGTTTCTAAAATACAACAGCTTAATAAAACAGAACGAGTAGAAGAAATTTCTCGGATGCTAGGGGGCATTGAAATTACCTCTACTACCCGCGAACATGCTAAAGAAATGCTTGGGCTAACTGGTTGAAGCCTAAACAAATAAGGGGCATAGCGCCCCTTGGTTTAGCTTAAAGTTTAACGTTTACCACGCCCGCCTTTAGATGCTGTTAGGCAGTCATCACACAAGCCATAAAGCACCAAAGTGTGACTTTCTAATTCAAACCCAAGATTATCAGCAATCACATACTGACGCTTTTCGATTTCAGGATCAGAAAACTCAACCACCTTGGCGCAGTTCGTACAAATAAAATGATCGTGATGATCGCCATCATTAAGCTCGAACACCGCTTTGCCGCCATCAAACTGGCTGCGCATCAAAATACCAGCCTGCTCAAATTGCGTCAGGACGCGGTACACTGTTGCTAAGCCAATATCGACATCTTCGGCAATTAAAATGCGGTAGACATCTTCGGCGCTGAGATGACGCAGCTCTTCGGTGCCGTCATGTCGACGGAATACATCTAGAATCTTTAGGCGCGGAAATGTCGCTTTAAGCCCCATGTTTTTCAGTTCATTTTGGTCTTTCATAAGCGAGATTATATATCTGATTGGGGTAAGGCTCGTTGCCCGCGCTGCGTAGTGCAGCCGGATTTCGAGGTGAAATTTACAATGAGCACGATGCACATTTCAATAAACCCTTATATGATAACGATTTTATCCTAACAGGGGCACGGTAAAGCAATGATTGCAAAAAAATACTCTACTTTTTTGCGCGTAGGCCTAATAGCTGGGCTATCCGCGCTAACCCTTAGTGCATGCAGTGGCACCAAATGGGGGTTTCCTTATAAAGCCCCTGTACAACAAGGAAACTGGCTCACAGAGGCCCAGGTCAACCGACTTTCTGTAGGCATGAGCCGTGAGCAAGTACACTTTTTACTGGGCACCCCTACTTTGCAAGACATTTTCCACAGTAATCGCTGGGACTACCCTTACTATCATAAACCAGGTACAGGCAATCCCGAACTACGCACCTTTACTGTTTGGTTTGAAGGCGATGAGCTTGTACGTTGGGACGGTGATCCTCAGCCTAACCGTCAGCCGTATGAACAAGCTGACTCTGGCGCAAACGCGATTACTCCCTCTGATCTCGCAGACGAGCCTCAAGCTAACCCAATAACCAATCCTGTACTTCCCCCTGCCGACTCAGTCCTTCAAGAAGAGCCTTTACGTTAAACTACCTATCATTTTGTTCCGCTTTTCTTGATTTTTTCTTAAAGGAAACGTTATGCGTATAGCTGTTGCAGGCGCTAACGGTCGTATGGGACGTATGCTGATTGAAGCTGTACTGAACAGTGCAGACTTGCAGCTCACGGTAGCCCTAGACCACGTTGGTGCCGACTCAATTGGCCTTGATGCAGGTGCTTTTTTAGGTCAAAACACAGGGGTTATTATCACCGATGACCTCTCTCAGCTCAGTCAAGCCGATTGTCTAATTGATTTCACGCGTCCTGCTGGAACCTTAAACCATCTTCAGGCTTGTCTGACTCATCATTGCAAACTGGTCATTGGTACTACCGGCTTTAGCGAAACGGAAAAACAGCAAATCGCTGCTGCAGCCGAACACACGGCCATTGTGTTTGCCCCCAATATGAGCGTGGGTGTGAATGTAGCACTGCGTCTAATTGAAATGGCAGCCAAGTTAATGAATCAAGGCTTTGATGCCGAAGTATTCGAAGCCCACCATCGTCATAAAGTGGATGCGCCCTCAGGGACCGCTCTTGCAATGGGCGAAGCAGTAGCCAAAGCGTGGGATGTTGAGCTTGATGATGTTGCTGACTGGGCACGGCACGGGGAAACTGGGGCACGAGAAGACGGCCGTATTGGATTTTCTGTAGTACGTGGCGGCGATATTATTGGTGATCACACTGTCTTTTTCTGCGGCGAAGGCGAGCGCATCGAAATCACTCATCGCTCCAGCAACCGTAGCACCTATGCTCAAGGCAGCCTACGTGCAGTGCGTTTTTTAGCAAACAGAGCAACTGGTCTGTACTCAATGCAAGATGTACTGGATGCCTAATAAAACTAAAAAAGCTTGGTTTATACCAAGCTTTTTTATTACCCCATAAGAATAGGCTCCTGCTCTAGGTGCACCCCAAACATAGCATAGACATCCGATTGAACCTGTTGCACTAGCCTATGCACATCCGTCGCGCTTGCGCCTCCGTAGTTAACCAATACAAGCGCCTGGCGACTATGCATACCTACTGGCCCAAGACGCTTTCCTTTCCAACCCGCCTGCTCAATTAGCCACCCTGCTGCTAACTTCATTTGGTCGGCCTGCTCATAGGCCACTACCGCAGGGTAACGCGCGTAAATTTGCTCATAAAGCGTTTTAGGCACTACGGGGTTTTTAAAAAAGCTGCCGGCATTGGCTAGTTGATTTGGATCTGGCAATTTATGCTGACGCACAGCTATCACTGCATCAAAAATAGCGCTGGCATCCACTTCTTTTTGTAACATAGGATGATTGAGCAAATCGGGATAACGCAGTATCGGTTGCCATGCTTTAGGTGTACACAGTTTAAACTGCACCGCAGCAATTAAATAACGCCCCGTTGGTGCACGTTTAAACAGGCTATCGCGGTATGCAAACTCACACTGCTGCGCTGTAAAGTAACACCAACACGCCTGATGGAAATCCCACACTTGGACCTGATGCACAAACTGCTGTAGCTCTACGCCATAAGCACCTATATTTTGTACCGGAGCCGCGCCCACTGTGCCTGGTATTAATGCTAGATTCTCTAACCCCAACCAGTTATTGCGCACGCAGTGCTGCACAAACTGGTGCCAATTTTCACCGGCTTCGGCCTCTACAATACACTCTGATTCGGTCTGTTTTAACAAGCGTATGCCACGATTCTGCATTTTAATAAGCAAACCCGGCAACACAGGCGCTAACACAACATTACTCCCCCCACCCAAAATCCGATACGACTCATATCTATTAACCAGAGTTTGTAATTCAGGGATTAGATCTAAATGATCTATGCACACCAACGATTGCGCCGTTGATGCTAAAGCAAGAGTATTATTTGAATCCAATCGATAATTAGATTGCACGTGCACAGCGAAGCTCTCTTAACGAGTCAATGAAGTCATCATAATGCAGGATTTTTATTTTTTTTTCAAAAAAAGTTGACAGGGGCCAAATAAACGCGCTATATTTATCTTTTCGCAGCAAAGCACTAAAAACACAGCAGACGCCTAGTTTTTATAGCTAACTCGAAAAGCTTGACAAAAAGACAGCAATCACAGTATAGTTATCTTTTTAGCGAAAACAGTTTGTCTAACACTTAGTTGCAAGAAAGCTTGCAAAAATAAAAAAACTAAGTTATAGTTACAAACACTGGGAAACAAACCCAGCAATAAAAATAACAATGCGGGAATAGCTCAGTTGGTAGAGCGCAACCTTGCCAAGGTTGAAGTCGCGAGTTCGAGTCTCGTTTCCCGCTCCAAATTCTTAAAAAGCCCAAACTTAGGTTTGGGCTTTTTTACGTCTTATGCATTCGTTAGCTATCTGCCCCCCTAATCCGCTACGCTACAGGTACAATGCCTAACCTCTTCCCAGTGACTGATTTCCAGCAAATGGAGCCATTCCTATGGATTTACTCTTTGTACTATTAACGTTATTTATTGTGTGGCGCGTGCTGTGTCTGCGTTATCAAAAAGCTCATATCCGCCTGTTGAGCCATCACCTTGCCTCTTTACAATTAGAAAAACATATTGAGACCTTAACCCAAGGCTATTTACGAGCAATTAATTCAGATACTGAACCTAGACAACATCAAATTTTTGAGGCTCTGGCGCAGTCCGAACTAGCTGTAGCTAGCCAAACTCAAAGCTTAGCTACTAAAATGCAAGCCGAGGACTCTATGCAGACGCGTGTAGGAACTCTGCCCTTTTGCTTGCCATATATAGAGCATGTTATGCCTAGCTTAACAAGAGATTTTCGTGAGCTACTTCGCATTCATGCTGAAGGCATACAGCACGTAGTGAATAATGAAATGAACTGGAGCCCTAAAGAGCGTGCTTTTCATTTATCGGCCGAGCTCTATTTATTCCAAAACAGTTGTCACTGGTTTTGTAAGTCTCGCAATGTAGCAAATGCTCGCTTACAACTACAACATAAAGTCAGTTTCGAAAAAACGCTAGAATCCGTGTCCGACCTCACACGAACTGCCTACCAAAAATGGCTAGAGCGGGCTTAATTGCCTCCTTTTTAACGATCGTTGAGCCTACCCATGACCGCCTGTTTACGCTTTATTAGTCATCACGTCATTTTCTCCTCGTGGCGTAAATTCAGTTTAAGCCTGTTGGTCTTAGCTTTTGTTTCAGGCTGCGCCACAAGCCCACCAACCACCCCTGAAAACCTGTGTGGTATTTTTCAAGAAAAACCTAGTTGGCACCGCGCTGCTCAAAAAACACAAAAAAAGTGGGGTGTGCCACCACAAATCACGATGGCTATGATGTATCAAGAATCCAGTTTCAAACATAATGCCATTCCCCCACGACGTTATTTACTGGGTTTTATCCCCTGGGGCCGGGTCAGTACTGCTTATGGGTACGCCCAAGCCAAGGACGAAACATGGGCCGACTATAAACGCGAGGCCGGTAGCATGCTTGCTAGACGCGACAATTTTGCTGACGCCATCGACTTCATGGGCTGGTATAGCCATAAATCTCAGCAAATCAACGGTACCTCGAAATGGGATGCCTACGGTCTTTATTTAAACTACCACGAAGGTTGGACTGGATACAGAAATCGCAGTTATGACCGTAAAGCTTGGCTTAAACGCACAGCCAGTACGGTTCAAGCACGCGCAGAGCGATTTGGTGCGCAATATCGCAGTTGCTCAAAATGACGTGGTTACTTGTTTTTTTTGAGCCTACGCCCCCATAATCCTTAACTCATCACTGCAGATCAAAAGGACAACACATGCCCGCCCCACAGCGTACAAATCTCTGGCTCATGCTGGGTGCTTCGTTAATTCTTTTCTTATCGCTAGGTATTCGTCACAGCTTTGGCTTATTTCTAAGTCCCATGAGTCTAGATTTTGGCTGGAATCGTGAGGTTTTTGCTTTTGCTATGGCATTACAAAACTTAGCTTGGGGCGTGGCACAACCTTTTGCAGGCGCTTTGGCAGATCGTTATGGCCCACGCCGTACCATTGCTATAGGCGGGCTATTTTATACTACAGGCTTGATTTTGATGGGATACGCGCAAAGCGCTCTATCTTTATCGCTTAGTACAGGGCTGCTCATTGGGATTGGCTTATCCGGTACCTCATTTTCCGTTTTACTTGGTGTAGTGGGACGAGCCGCCCCACCCGAAAAACGTAGCATGGCTATGGGAGTTGCTGCCGCAGCCGGATCATTTGGGCAGTTTATTATGCTGCCTGGTTCTATTCACCTTATAGAATGGCTAGGTTGGTCGGCAGCATTGATTGCGCTGGGCTTACTCTCTGCATTTATTTTGCCCTTAGCCACCATGGTCAAAGACACCCACACAACACCTCAAACTGAAATCAACCAAAGCATATATGCTGCATTACACGAAGCATGGCATCACTCTGGGTTTAGACTACTTGCTTTTGGTTTTTTTGTATGTGGATTCCAAGTGGTTTTTATTGGAGTGCACTTGCCTGCGTATTTAGTGGACCACCAATTACCCGTTATGGCTGGTGCCACCGTATTGGCTCTAGTGGGGTTATTTAACGTGGCAGGCACATACATAGGCGGCTGGTTAGGGGAACGTTACTCTAAGCCTCGGCTGCTAAGTGCCTTATACCTAGCACGTGCCATCGTTATTGTATTGTTTATATCATTCCCTATCAGCATTTGGAGTGCTTACGCTTTTGGTATTGCGATGGGACTGCTTTGGCTATCGACAGTGCCTTTAACAAATGGCACCATTGCCACCATTTTTGGTGTTAGAAACCTGTCCATGTTAGGTGGCATTGTGTTTTTATTTCACCAAATAGGCTCTTTTTTAGGTGGCTGGCTTGGGGGGTATTTATTCGACAAAACCGGTAGTTATGATAGTGTATGGTATCTATCGATAGCGCTTAGTTTTGTTGCTGCTGCACTCAATTGGCCTATTCGTGAACAGGCCATACTTCGCCCCCAAGGAGCCTAGCCATGATAAAAAAAGTCGGACTCAGTTTGGCTGTTATGGGTTTAGCCGCCCTTAGCTTTTATGCATTTTATGGGTGGCGCGTTGCTGCATTTGAGCTATTGCCGATTGGCTTGCCCATGTGCTAGCGGCCTAGATCATAAAACTCAGGATTAGGCTGCATGTGGGCCGCATTAGCTAAACGATTCGACATCCCAAAAAACGCCGCAATCGCCATAATATCCCAGGCGTCCTCTTCATCAAAACCCTGTTCGGTTAATGCGACGTAATCCTGCTCATCGATAGCATATGAGCTTTGAGCCACCTTTACAGCAAAGTTCAGCATGGCCTGCTGGCGCGCTGAGATAGGCGCTTTACGAAAATTAATGGCAACCTGATCCGCGATATGAGTGTCTTTAGCACGAATACGCAATATAGCCCCATGAGCAATAACACAATAATGGCATTGGTTCACGCTACTCGTCGCCACCACAATCATCTCTCGCTCGGCCAGGGTCAAATTACCTTGTTTTTCCATTAAAGCATCGTGATAAGCAAAAAAAGCCCTAAACTCGTCTGGCCGACGCGCCAACACCAAAAACACATTAGGAATAAAGCCGGCTTTGTCATGGACCTGCTGAATACGCTCTGCAATATCGCTGGGTAGCTCGTTTAAATCCGGCAAGCTAAACCGTGTAATTGATTGGGTTTGGGTCATCAATGTCTCCAGTGTTTATCGTTAATTTAATTTGACCACCACACGACCTCGTATCTTGCCATCTAAAAGTTGCTGGGCCGTTTCTATAGTGTGCTCTAGGGGAATTTCTTTGGCTAGCAAAGTGTGTAATAGCGCAGGATCCAAATCGGTGGCTAAGCGTCGCCAAGCACGTAAGCGTAATTCCGTCGCAGCATACACACTTTCAATGCCGATTAATTTAATGCCACGTAAAATAAAAGGTGCTACAGTGCTGGGAAAGTCCATGCTTTCCGCTAAGCCGCAAGCGGCAACCACACCGTTGTATTTCATAGATGCACATACATTAGCCAAGGTATGACCACCCGCCACATCAATGGCAGCGGCCCACTGCTCTTTATTTAAAGGGCGTGCAGGTTTGTTATAGTCACTACGCGACAAAACATGCTTAGCCCCAAGATGGGTTAAATAATCGGCCTCATGTTCACGCCCTGTTAAGGCCGCCACTTCATAACCTAGTTTTGCCAATACCGCTATCGCCACACTGCCTACCCCACCAGCGGCCCCTGTGACCAACACAGGCCCCTTGTCTGGTGTGACCCCTTGCTGCTCCAGAGCAAGCACACACAACATAGCGGTGTAGCCCGCCGTACCTATCAGCATGGTATCTCGCAACGTAAATGTTTCGGGTACTCGAATTAAATACTTTGCTGGCACGGCTGCGTATTCAGCTAAGCCTCCCCAGTGAGTTTCACCCAACCCCCAACCATTGACGAGCACCTGATCCCCTTTTTGGTAATCGGGATGAGAAGAGCGCTCGACCACACCAGAAAAATCAATACCAGGCACCATCGGAAACTGCCGCGCAATAGGCGACGCCCCCGTAATAGCGAGGGCGTCTTTGTAATTAAGAGTGCTGTAAGCCACACGCACCAATACGTCTTCTTGGGGTAACTGATCCAGATCAACTGCCTGTAACTGAGCCTGCTGCACATCATTTTTCTTATCTATGACTAAAGCATTAAACATCTGTTTCTCCGTCGACATAGTAAACCGATATTAACCCTAGGAGGTATCGCACTCTTGAGGGGCTTTGTGTAAAGTTATCACAGTACTAATACAAAAACGAACCCTTTCATGGTTGGAGTAGACAATGCTTGACCAAGAATCGCCCTTAGTTTTATGCACTGAACACGGTGGTGTCGTCACCCTAGAGCTAAATCGTCCCCATCAATTCAACGCGCTCTCTCACGAGTTACTACAAGCGTTACAGCGCCACATCGAAGCCATAGATCAAAATCCCCAGGCCCGTCTGGTCATTCTCCAAGCCAAAGGCAAAGCATTTTGTGCTGGTCATGACTTAAAACAAATGCGCGCCTCGCCTCAACTTACGTATTACCAACAGCTATTTACGCAATGCGCTCATGTTATGCAAGGGCTACAACGATTACGTATACCTGTAATCGCCAAGGTTCATGGGCTAGCAACAGCTGCAGGCTGCCAGCTAGTAGCCAGTTGTGATCTGGTGATTGCTTCCACTCAAGCTCAATTTGCCGTATCAGGTATTAATGTGGGTCTATTTTGCTCTAGCCCTGCCGTTGCGTTATCACGCAATCTTAGCCCTAAGCATGCATTTGATTTACTGGTAACAGGGCGTTTTATTGATGCCCAAACAGCCCTGCAATGGGGTCTTATCAATCAAGTGGTTTCCCCCGAGCAACTCGATCAAACCATTCAAGACAAAGCCAACCAAATTCTCTCCAAAAACGCCACGGCTATACGCTATGGCAAACGTTTATTCTACGAGCAGCTAGAGATGCCTCTTACCCAAGCCTATACGCATGCTGCACAGGTAATGGCTCAAAACATGATGGAAGAAGACGCCCTCGAAGGCCTAAGCGCCTTTATTGAAAAACGTCCGGCCCATTGGCACCCCCCTGCACACTTAGAGGAGTCGTAAATGCTTAGCCCCAACCCGTATAACGATGGCTTAGAAAAAAACACGGCAAATTACACCCCTCTGTCCCCCCTCAGTTTTCTGGAGCGTGCCGCCCACACCTTTCCTACTATCACCTCCGTGGTATATAACAAAAAACGCTATACCTGGTCCCAAACCTATACACGTAGCAAACAACTTGCTAGCGCTCTTGCTTCATTAGGCATCAAAGCGGGTGATACGGTAAGCGCCATGCTTCCCAATATTCCAGCCATGTATGAGCTGCATTTTGGTGTCCCCATGAGCGGCGCTGTTCTCAATACGCTTAATATTCGTCTCAATGCTGCAGCTCTAGCCTTTATGCTCGACCACTGCCAATGCAAGGTACTTTTTGTAGACCCTGAGTTCATCTCTGTTATTGACCAAGCCCTCAAACTCATGACAGAGCCAAAACCTATTGTTATTGATGTAGATGACCCGTATTTTGGCTCTGCACGCCGTATTGGAAAATACGAGTACGAAGCGTTTATTTCAAAAGGCGACCCAAATTTTAATTGGCAACTCCCTCAAGACGAATGGGATGCCATCGCTCTAAGCTATACCTCTGGTACCACAGGCAACCCTAAAGGGGTGGTCACGCACCACCGTGGCGCGTATTTAGCGGCTATCAGCAATGTCTTTGCAGCACAAATGCCGCAAAACGCCGTATATCTATGGACTCTCCCTTTATTTCACTGCAATGGCTGGTGTTTTCCTTGGGTATTAGCCTTGGTGGGCGGCACCAATGTGTGTTTACGACGCGTCGATATCACCGTAATACTAGAGCAAATTCGTACCCATCAGGTCGGTTATTTTTGCGGTGCTCCCATTGTGCACTCCATGATTGCCGATGCTCCAGCCGAGCTACGCGTAGGCATTGATCACACCGTTCACGGCTTGGTTGCTGGGGCCCCACCGCCGGCTTCTGTTTTTAAACGTATGGAGGAAATTGGTTTTAATGTTATTCATGTCTACGGCTTAACAGAAACCTATGGCCCGTCGTTAGGCTGTGTTAACCAACCCGATTGGGCCCGGCTCTCTGTGGATGAGCGCGTTGCGAAAAAAAGTCGCCAAGGGGTGCCGTATACGCTGCTAGAAGACGCCCAAGTGCTTGACCCTACTACTTTGCTTGCGGTGCCTCACGACGGCAAAACATTGGGTGAAATCATGGTACGAGGCAATTTAGTCATGAAAGGCTATTTAAAAAACCCCCAAGCCACCGCAGAAGCCTTTGCTGGTGGTTGGTTCCACACGGGCGACTTAGCGGTGGTCGAGTCGGATGGCTACATTCGAATACGGGACCGCGCTAAAGACGTCATTATTTCAGGAGGAGAAAACATAGCATCTCTAGAAATTGAAGAGGTTTTGCTGTTACACCCTGCCGTAGCAGCGGTGGCGGTGGTCGCAATGCAAGATGAAAAATGGGGGGAAGTGCCTGCTGCTTTTGTGGAATTCAGACCGGATATCACCCCTCCTACTGAAGCCCAGCTCCATCACCATTGTGAACTCCATCTAGCACGCTATAAATTGCCTAAAAAATATGTTTTTGGCGAATTGACCCGTACCTCTACCGGTAAAGTACAAAAATTCCTTTTGCGAGAACAAGTTAATGTCCAATAAAAACACCTCTCTACATATGCGCCTAACAGTAGGTGCCGCGCTTATTGCTCTACTTGGTGCCTGCGCTCACCAGCCAACTAGCCAACTCCCCACTCAAACGGCAGCGACTCAAGCCGTAGCAGCTGCCTACGATCACACCCTTTCTGTGTTTCACCCCGTGGTGGCTAAAAATGGCATGGTCTCATCCGAGCACCATCTCGCCTCTGAAATTGGCCTTAGTATTTTGCAACAAGGAGGCAATGCCGTTGATGCTGCAGTAGCGGTTGGTTTTGCTTTGGCTGTGGTGCTGCCCAACGCCGGCAACATCGGGGGCGGTGGTTTTATGATGTATCATGACGCGGCCAGCGGCCAAGATATAGCGCTGGACTTCAGGGAAAGCGCCCCAGCTGGCGCACACCGCGACTTATACCTAGACCCTGAGGGCAATGTCATCGATGGCAAATCGTTATTTACCCATTATGCCGTAGGGGTTCCTGGTACAGTTTCTGGCCTAGAGCATGCCTTAAAAAAATGGGGCTCTATGCCATTACATCGTGTCATGCAACCTGCTATCGACTTAGCCGAACAAGGCTTTACCGTTAGCGAAACCTTGGCCAAAGTACTCGCCGCCTCTGCAGACAATATGGGGCAGTGGCCTACTACAACGGCTATTTTTTGGCGCAACGGTGCCCCACTTAACGCCGGCGACAAGCTAGTCCAAAAAGACCTGGCTAAATCCCTGCGTCAAATTGCTCAGCAAGGCAGCTACGCTTTCTATAAAGGGGATATCGCACGGCGCATAGCCCAAGAAATGCAGCCCTATCCCGGTGCGATCACTCTTAATGATCTCGCCAGCTACCAATCCATTGAGCGTCAACCTGTGCGTGGCAACTACCGAGGTTATGAGATTGTGACTATGCCTCCGCCCTCTTCGGGTGGTGCTCACCTTATTCAAATCCTAAATATGCTTGAACGTTGGCCCTTAAAAGAATGGGGGCATAATAGCGCTCAATCCATTCACCACATGGCAGAAAGCATGAAACTAGCCTATGCCGATCGCGCAGAATACCTCGGTGACCCTGATTTTGTTGAAGTTCCTTTGAATGGATTGATATCTAAGCGCTACGCCGATGAGTTAGCGCAGCGCATTAGCAACACCGCCACCCCCGCCCAAGCAATTAAACCAGGCAAACCGCACCCCTATGAAAGTGATCAAACCACTCATTACTCCATTATGGATAAGCAAGGCAATGCGGTCGCTGTCACCTACACCCTAAATACCAACTTTGGCACAGGCATCGTAGCAGCCGGTACAGGCATTTTGCTTAACAACGAAATGGATGACTTTTCAGCTAAACCTGGCGTGGCAAATGCTTATGGTTTAGTAGGTGGTGAAGCCAATGCTGTAGCCGCTGGCAAGCGTCCTCTTTCCTCAATGACGCCCACCTTACTTCTTAAAGATGGACAACCTGTGCTTGTTACAGGCAGCCCAGGCGGTGCTCGCATTATCACGACCGTTTTACAAACCGTCACGAACCTAGTGGATTACGATATGAATCCCGCTGAGTCTGCCTCGGCATTACGTGTTCATCACCAATGGACCCCCGACGAGCTACGCGTTGAGCAAGGTTTAAATCTAGACACCACACGCTTACTTGAAGAGCGTGGTCACAAAGTTAGTGTTAAAGCATCAATGGGGCGCACCCAAACCGTACAGCGCGAAGGCGATATGTTGTGGGGCTATTCTGATCCACGCAATCCTGATGGCTCCACATTAGGGTATTAAACTGTAAGCAAGCCGCTGTTAAAGCGGCTTGCTCTACACATTCTTTTACATTCGATGTCATGAATCATTCTTATAATGCACACTATTATTTAGCTTGACCCAAAGGATTCATTCATGCGCTTGCTTCTTGCTATTTTCTTGCCTTTTATGGTGTTTTTTACCATTGGTCGCCCTCTTGCCGGCATTTTGTGCTTAATTTTGCAAATTACGTTAATTGGTTGGATTCCAGCCGCCATTTGGGCAACCTATGCTCTAAGCCAATACAACACCGACAAAAAAATCCGTAACACTCTTAGTGGACGTATCTAAGCAAATAGCCACCTTTTAGGTGGCTTTACTTTTTCTGGGCTTGGATACATACGGGTTATCTTTCATTGAAAACCGCAACAACTCCTGGGCCCACTCACCCGCATAATCCACCCCAATACGGGGGCTTTTTTCGACCTGCTCACCCGGGGCCAGTGGCGTATCTAATACATAAATCTGATCCTCACACACATCCGTGCCATAATCCGCACGCGTTACCCCAAGTGCTTTACACAAACGACCTGGTCCATTCGTTGGTAATAGGATTCCCTCAACAGGCTCTAGTGCTCTAAGCAATACCCCAGACCCACTGCCCACCGGCCCACTCACTAAGTTCATGCAGTGATGCATACCATAAATTAAATATACATAGACATGACCTGGTTCCCCAAACATAATTTGGGTACGCGCTGTAACCCCCTTAGAGGAGTGCGCTGCTAAGTCATGTGGGCCTAAGTAGGCCTCGGTTTCTACTATGCGCCCCGCCCGCTTGGGCTGTCCAGGCCTATGAACCACTAGCGTTTTACCAATTAACTGTTGTGCTACCTGAGCACAATTCGGATTTGCGTAAAAATCTCGTTTAAGCTTCGACACACTACGTCCCTCTTAAATTTGAACTGCCTCTTACTGTAGCAGGCTTTGGAGTCTCTTGCCTTAACCGTTTCTTATTGATATAATCATTTTTTTGCGGCGCAATGGCAGAGTGGTTATGCACCGGATTGCAAATCCGTGTAGATCGGTTCGATTCCGGTTTGCGCCTCCAAAGATTTCAAAGGCTTAGGTATTTTTACCTAGGCCTTTTTCATTGCATCTTTGTTTTCCACACTCGGCGTGCACTGCTATTGCCAAAGCTTTGTATATCTGTAGACAACTGATCTACAATCAAATGATATTAACGAGCAGCCGCACTTATGACTAAGCCATCTGATTTTTACTTCCCCTGCCCACGCACCATTACTTATTGCACACAATGCGCAAACCCGTTAGCGCGCATTATCCCTCCCGATGACAACCGTGTTCGCGACGTGTGTTTACAATGCGGTGCAGTCCATTATCAAAATCCGCGCAATGTAGTAGGTATTGTTCCCATTTGGGAAAATAAAATTCTGTTGTGTAAGCGTGCTATTGAACCACGCGCCAATACATGGACGCTGCCTGCCGGTTTTATGGAACTAAAAGAAAGCACCAGCGAAGGGGCTTTGCGTGAAGCCGATGAAGAAGCCGGTATTGCAGGCCTAGAGCTAGGTCAACTCTTTACTCTCATTGATGTGCCTAATGCAGGCCAAGTCCATGTTTATTATTTAGCCAAGGTCACTGACCCGGCTTTAAACCCTGGCCCCGAATCCCTTGAAGCCGCGTACTTTGAGTTTGATGCGATCCCATGGGATAACCTGTCTTTTAGAACGGTTAGCACCACCATCGAGCATTTTTTAGCCGATCATAAACGAGGCCAATTCGACATTCATTACTACAGCCTAAACGAAAACTTATAATCCTTGCTTTTATGCCATTGATCTCTATCCCTTGGATTGATGCTCATAGTCCATTTCCGTCTGTGGAAATGGCTCTAAGCAATGGTCTGGTCGCAGCAGGCGCAGATTTATCCATCTCGCGCCTTTTAAATGCGTATAGTCACGGCTTATTTCCTTGGTTTAATGAAGGCGAACCTATCTTATGGTGGTCACCTGACCCTAGGACCATACTGCGCTGCGATCAATTCAAAGTATCGAAGTCCTTAGCCAAACGCTGCCGGCAAGTTGCTCGAGACGAATTCTCCCCTACGCCTAGATTGCGTGTTACCACCAACATGGCTTTTTTACAGGTTATTCAGCTGTGTTCGCAAACACGACGTCATAAAGAAGGCACCTGGATATCGGCTGATATTATTCATGCGTATTACAATCTGCATTTAATCAATCATGCCCATAGCATTGAAGTCTGGAAAGATGCCGAGTTGGTAGGTGGCTTGTATGGTGTTCAGTTAGGACAATTCTTTTTTGGTGAATCCATGTTTAGCCTGATCAGTGATGCAAGTAAGATTGCGTTGTATTACTTGACGCGTTATTTACACAACGCACATGGGATTAAATACATAGACTGCCAACAAGAAACAGCTCACCTGCTTAGTTTAGGTGCTACCACTATTGCTCGTACTGAGTTTAGCCAACTGCTAAAACAGTTAACGAGCGCTGACACGACACCGTGGGGGCAAGGTCAGCTTAGTGCACAAGGACAGCTTTACCCAGCTCAATAAGGAAAATCCTATGAGGGGTATTCATTCAACATCAAAGACCATCCAGTTTTATCTAACAAGTAGCTACCCCTGTAGTTACTTGCCCGAAGAGCGTGCACGCTCTTTGGTGGCAGCACCGTCCTACCTTGTCACAAGCCAAACGTATCCAACGCTATTAGAAAACGGATTTAGGCGTAGTGGCACTTTTACCTACAAGCCGCAATGTAACTACTGCCAAGCATGTATGCCTATTCGTTTAGATGTACAAAATTTTCAACCCAGTCGTGGTCAACGTCGCACTCTAAAACGCTTTAGCCACTTGCAAGTCTATCGCAGAGCGCTGGCTTGGCAAGACGATCACTACGCTTTATATCGTCAATATCAAGCTGCTCGCCATAGTGGCTCCGAAATGGATAATGACGACAGCTCACAATACATTGATTTTTTGCTGACTAGCTACGTGAACTCCTATTTACTCGAATTCAAAGACGGGACCGAGCTGGTTATGGTGGCACTGGTTGATGAAGTTCCCTCTGGTTTATCAGCCGTTTATACTTTTTTCAATCCGACTATTTCTGGGCTAGGTACATATGCCATTCTTTGGCAAGCCCGTTATTGCCAACAAAAACAACTGGATTGGCTTTATTTAGGCTACTGGATCAAACAAAGTCGTAAAATGGCTTACAAAACACGCTTTACCCCTTATCAACTTTTTTCCAATGGCCAATGGATCGCGCCGTCACCCTAATATGTCCTTACTTCTTCATACCTACGGCTTAGTTCGTCCTCTTCTTTTTAAAATGGACGCAGAGCAAGCCCATGAATTCACATTAAAAGCATTAGATCGAGTGCATCAGCTTGCTGGTAGCTTACTTAAACAAGATCTTTCTCTGCCCACGGAGCTGATGGGATTAAGCTTAAAGAATCCAGTGGGTTTGGCTGCGGGCTTAGATAAAAATGGAGCCCATATTGACGCTCTGGGTGCGCTGGGGTTTGGGTTTGTCGAAGTAGGAACAGTGACCCCATTGGCTCAATCAGGCAACCCTAAGCCGCGTTTATTTCGTATACCCGCTAAACAAAGCCTAATTAACCGTTTTGGTTTTAATAACCAAGGGCTAGATCAATTCATTCAAAACGTCAAACAAAGCCAATGGCATCAACACGGTGGCATCCTAGGGTTAAATATAGGCAAAAATGCAGCTACCCCTATTGAAGAAGCCACTAGCGATTACCTCAAAGGCTTAGACGGCGTTTATCCCCATGCTGACTATGTAACGGTTAATATTTCCTCGCCTAATACCCAAAATTTACGGGCTTTGCAGGCAGAAAATGAATTGATTGGCCTACTGAGTGCTTTAAATGAACGTCGCCAAGCGCTTCAACAGCAATACCAACGCTATGTACCCATCGTTGTCAAAATCGCTCCTGACCTCTCGATAGAACAAATAGACAGTATTGCTCATGCTGTTCAACAAACGCAGATAGATGGCATTATCGCCACCAACACCACCCTAACGCGAGACGCTGTGGCAGGACAGCCCCACGCTAATGAACAAGGGGGGTTGTCAGGCCCAGCCGTACATGCGCTGTCTTTAGAGGTCTTAGCACGTTTACGTGCGCAATTAGGTGCCGATTATCCTCTAATTGGTGTAGGCGGCATTTACTCAGGGCTACAAGCCGTAGAAAAGTTTCAAGCTGGCGCAAATGCTGTTCAGATTTACACCGGACTTATCTATCAAGGTCCTTTGTTAATTCGCGACTGTGTAGATGCCTTGCGCAATTTGACGCGTTAAAGCAAAAAAGCCCTTAGCATGACGCTAAGGGCTATAAAAAAACAACACACCACACAGGAATGACATAAATAAATTTATGCCAAGTATTACCTTGATAGTACTACCCCTAGTACATCAAAGTAATTCGGAGCTGAACTCGTTTAGTTACGAGCTCGAGCTAAATTTTTTTCTACGACCTCGGCGGCCTGCTCTGCCGTTTTAAATGCTGCGCCGGTAGCGGCATTAACATTGGACTCGTGCAATTCGGCTGCCTGACGCCCAGCTTTTAAAATTGTATCAGTTAAGTTGGTGCTTGCAAGCAATCCAGCTTTTAAAAGCGCTACACTACTTTCACTGCCAGTAGGCGCTTTCTTTGCTAATTGCTCGACTAGCTCTACGGCTTGCTGCTGGTTTGAAGCAATTTGTTTTTCCGTTAGGCTAATGATCTCTTTTTGCACCTCATTTAAAATGCTATAGGCATTTTTGCTGTAACTCAAGGCTTGCTCAGCAGAAGGTTTGCTTACCTCACCCACAAGCTTAGCAGCTTGTTGCACATCCTGTAAGTTTGTGACTTGCTGAGTTTTCGCAGAGAGATCCTCTAAAGAGCTTTTCACTAAACCAAGATTCAATAACACCAGCTTCTCAAAACCAGAGAAAAGTGCGTTTTGCATAGCAATGGCATTATCTAGGTTGCGTTGTTGGGATTCAATAAACTGTTGTGCAGATGGACTCATGATGCTTCCTCGTAATACTTTGATAGTTAAAGGAAAATAGTAGATGAAGGTTCAACCCTTACAGCGTTTACCCTGAGGACCACCTTCATGTTGCACCGCAACAATTTCATTGTACTAGGTATTAATTGAATAGCAAGTACCTGCTTTTAGCTCTTATTTTTCGTGGTGCTAAAACAGCAAATAGCATTAGTATTAAAGGAGATTAACCATGACAACACGAGTTATTATTCATGCCGCCTGTGCTGATTCACTGCAGCGTGCACGCAACAATGCCAACAACTTATTGCTTAGTATGCCCGAGGCCGAAGTCGAAATTGTAGTGAACGCTGGTGCTGTCGCTGCCGCTCTGGCTCAAGCACACAATACGGACGCATTGTTACGCGTATGTGAGAACACATTGAAAAACACGCACCAACAAGCAGGAACACAACAAGTGGTTCCCGCTGCCATCGTGTATTTAATTGAAAAACAACAAGAAGGATGGGTTTACGTTAGGGCTTAATAGAGCCTAAGGCATGAACCAGTATAGAGGCTTGTTTTTAGGCCGGAGAAGACGCTAACAAAGGCTCAAAGCCTAAACCTATCGAGATCTCCCGAGCCGTGTCTTGCAAAGTGGGAATCCATGAATCACGCAGGCGTTCTGCCGGTGCAGATAAAGACAAGCCTGCCACCAAGGTTCCTGCATCGTCATAAATGCCTGCGGCTATACAACGCACACCTAGCTCTAGCTCCTCGTTATCGCGAGCATAGCCATGACGCCGTACTAGAGCCAATTCATTTTCAAGCTCGGCCATTTGGGTAATGCTGTTGCGCGTGTTTCCAGCCAACCCTGTACGCATTACATAGGCTCGTACTTGGCGTGGGTCTAGCTCGGACAAAAAGAGTTTTCCGCTAGAAGTTAAATGCAATGGAGCATGACCACCAATAGCACGTACCACCTGCATGCCCGATGTTTCACTCCAGGCTCGTTCTACATACACAATCTCATCAGCTTGTTTTAAAGCCAAGTTGACCGTTTGACCAGTAATTTTGTGCAGTTCGCGCATAGCATCAATCGCCACAGTGCGCACGTTTAAGCGCCCTTTCACTAAAGAACCGAGCTCTAATAAACGCATACCTAGCCGATACACGCCGCTATCCACGCGCTCTACATAGCGCCCCACCACCAAATCATTCAATATTCGATGCGCTGTAGATGTATGCAACCCAGTGGCCTTGGCTAAATCTTTTAGGGCCATGGGTTCGGATTGACGCGCCAGTTCATCCAGAAGCAGCATAGCGCGCTCCAACACCTGAATAGTAATTAAACCAGAGCTAAAACTTGTCGTGGACATATTTGTTTCACACCAAAAAAGCCGGATGGCACGCGATATTGATGCATCGCAACAATTCCATGTTATGAAATTTCCCATAACATGGCAAGCCCCACTTTAGTCTATTACTGTCAGTTTACCGCCTACGCGCTCCACTTCGCTGCGTAAGAAAGCTAATGCTTCAGCACAGGCTTGGGGTTCCCCTTTTACGCCTAGTTCAATATGGGCCCGACGCTGGTTGTCACCTACGCTGGGTAAGCTAAATGCTTTGATGCCTGGCCATTGGCGCTCTAACTGCTCAAGCGATGGGGTGATGCGTGACTCGGGTAAGCCAAAAGCAAGAAAAGAATGTTCAGCTTTGACCGTTTGATGCTGCAAGTGGCTGTAGCGGTTGTCTAAAGTCCACTCCATCATGGGCCATGCCATCACAGGGAAACCCGGCATAAAGGTATGATTGCGTATGAAAAACCCCGGAATTTTATTGTAGGGGTTGGGCACAATATCGGCACCGACTGGAAATACCCCCATCTGAAGACGCTGTTGGTTTTCAGGTAATGACATATCCGCATCCCCTTGGCCTGCCTCTGCTTGTTCTTTGGTGCGCTCGGCAATTAAAGCAGCAGCCTGCGGGTGCAAAGCTAACTCTAAACCTAAAGCACGGGCGGCCGCTTGGCGTGTTTGATCGTCAGGAGTGGCCCCAATACCGCCACAACTAAACACAATATCATCCGTAGCAAAACTTTGTCGCAGTACGGTTTCTACGTGATCGGGATCGTCGGAAATAATTTGTGCACTGTGTAACGCTAAACCTCGCTCTTTAAGCAGCTCGACCAGTCGTGCAAAGTGTTTGTCTTCGCGACGACCCGACAAAATCTCATCACCAATAATAATCAATCGAATGTGGGGTTGACTCATTGCTGCATCCTTATAAGGGCATTAATTCCATTGGCTCAGTTTGCTCTGCGCGTAATTCAGCTAAGGCTGCTAAATTAAAGTGCGCAAACACCAACGCAGAAAAAACGGGGAGTACAAACCACGCTAGCGGGAGCAAATTTAACAATGACAACATCATACCCATAAACCAGTATTCTTTATTGTGTCGTGCTAAAAGAATTTTACGCTCCTTGGCACTCGCATGCTCAACCATGGAGTCCACTCGTAGCAAACGGGTAAAAGCAAAAGCCCACCAAAAAACAGGCAAAATCAATGCTAAAGGACCAATTAACCACAGGGGTAAAGTCACTAACCAGCCCACAATAAATAAAAAGCCCACCCACAACGCATTGCCTGCGCTGTAACTCAGAGCAAACTGACCGTGCTTATGAATGGGCGCAGCTTGTTTTTTTTGCACAAAAGCTAATACCAGTGGCATCACCAATACAGCCGATACAATCAGACCGGCAATGCCAGCAATAGGCAATAAAGCTCCCGCTGTTAGCAAAGGCACAATAAAGAACTTAATCGCAAATAAGCCTGCTCCGACCAACCAAAGGTCGGGTTGTTCTGTAAAAATACCCCACTGTGTTAACCACAGCGCAATATGCTCTTTTAGGGGTGTCCAAAAGAACCACAACAATAGGACAGCGCCGAGCAATGCCACTAAAAAAGGCATAACAAGTGCTGCCAGCATCTTGGGATGCAACTGAGAAGTTAGCGCCCGACTAAATGCAACACGTACTCGTCGCCAAGGAGAGGAAGATTGAGTAGAAGAAATAACTGAATGATTCATACAAGAACACGTTAATTTGGCATAATCAAAGCACTGCTTTTTGATTTTAAGGTGAAAAAGTGCTTTATCCAGAAAAAAATCGTACTGAACTGCTACAGGGGTTGGAAGCGCTGCAGGCAGATCAATTTGTTATCGTGTGCTATTGCGCAGCGTGGTGCAAAACCTGTGCTGGGTTTGAGTCACAACTAGCTCAACTCGAACAAAAATATCCCCAACATCTTTTTGTATGGGTAGACATAGAGGAGCACGAAGATCTTTTAATTGACGAAGACATCGAAGACTTCCCTACTATTCTTATCCAAAATAAAAAAGGGACCGTATTTTATGGTCCCTTGTTGCCTTTTGCAGAGCACTTAGATCGGTTATTGCAACAAGCAAGCAAACAACCTATCTTTACACATACCGCTGCCGACTTTAACGCTCTAGTAGTAGCCGCCACCTAGCAAAATGCCCACACTACGCTTTTTGCTATGGCTTACACCTGCAGCACCCGATCGGCGCGGCGCAGTCTGCGTACGTGGTGCTGTAGTTGAATTGGGCTGATACGGCTTATAAAAGATTTCATCTTGTGCTTTGTATTGACGACGATTAGGTTCGCGCTGTCGGCTTGAAGCCGCAGGCAGATTAAGACGTTGCAAACTGAGCTTTTTACCGGTTAGTTTTTGAATATCTGCCCATAAGTGCATTTCCTCTGTGCTAACCAAGGCAATTGCCTCGCCCTTGGCCCCGGCACGGCCTGTACGCCCGATACGATGCACATAGTCTTCTGCATTAAAAGGCAAGTCAAAGTTAATCACACACGGTACACCCGCCACATCTAGGCCACGAGCCGCTACATCGGTTGCGACCAGTACTTCAACTTGGTTGCTTTTAAAGGCTTCTAGCACTTTCATGCGTTCAAGCTGGCTTTTGTCGCCATGAATGGATTCGGCTTTAATGCCGTCGCGCTCAAGCTGACGAGCTAAGCGCGCTGCCCCCGCTTTGGTGTTCGTAAACACAATCACTTGGCTAAGTTTCTTGCTACGCACTACGTGTATAACAGCTTGACGTTTCTCATCGCCCTCTGCGCTATAAGCACTTTGTTGCACGGTATCTGCGGTGGCATTGCGTGCCGCCACTTCGATACTAACTGGATTATTTAAAAAGTTATTTCCCAGCTTGCGGATTTCGGGACTAAATGTTGCCGAGAACAATAGACTTTGGCGCTGCGGAGGTAGCTGGCGCACAATACGATCTAAATCAGGCAAAAAGCCCATGTCCAGCATCCGGTCGGCCTCGTCCAATACCAAAATACCGACTTGGGATAAATTAACGTTTTTCTGCTCAATGTGATCAAGCAAGCGCCCGGGCGTGGCAATTAAAATCTCACAGCCACGACGCAACTCATCGCGTTGCGCATGAATATCTACACCACCAAAAACCACAGCTGAGCGCAGTGGTGTATTTTTACAATAAAGCTTTACGCTTTCCCCAACCTGGTCGGCTAGCTCGCGAGTGGGGGTTAAAATCAGGGCGCGGACAGGATGCCGAGCAGGCGACGCACTATGCGTAGCAAAAGGCATCAAACGATGCAAAATAGGTAACGAAAATGCAGCGGTTTTTCCCGTTCCTGTTTGGGCTGCCCCCATGACGTCACGCCCTTGCATAACGACTGGAAGCGCTTGTGCTTGAATAGGAGTAGGAGTGGAATAACCTGCCGCTAAGATTGAAGACAATAAATCGGGATGTAATCCAAAGCTAGAAAAGCTAGTAACTGTATCTGTAGATGTTTCTTTCATTTAGTATGTATATAGCGCTGCTGGGTCTTAGAAAAATACTTTGCCCAAGGCGTAAATGGCGATGCCCGCTATCATTAATAATACGGTGCTTTGCGTACGCAAATAAACCAAAACAGCCACTGCAGCAGCAATGAGTTTATTAAGGTCTAGGCTCGGTGCGTCGTGAGCCGACCAAGGAAAAATTTCTGGGATAATAATGGCAGTTAAGGCAGCCACAGGTGCATAACGTAATGCACTACGCACACTTTCAGGTAGGGGAAGGTGATCACCAAAAAGGAAGTAGCTAGATCTGGAAATAAGACTAACCAAGGTTAAACAGACAACTACCCCTAAAATATACCAATCATACTGTGTTAATGCCATTTAGGTCTCTCTTTTGCTTTGAAGTTGCTCAGTCACCACGCCTGCAATCACCCCAGCAATGACAGCAGCCCCAAGCCCCATCCGTAACGGCAACAGTTGCCCTGCCCACGCTACTAGACCTGCAACAACCAAGCACATGATAAAAGGTCGTGTTTTCAAAAGAGGCACCACCACAGCTAGCAACGCTAAAACCGCAGCGTATTCAATCCCCCACGACTCGGGCACCAAACGCCCAGCATATATACCCATAAATGACGTGGTTTGCCACACTAACCAATTGGGAATAACCAACCCTAAAAAATACCACACGTGGCGCATTCGCTCTCGAGTTGAGTCATGACCAAAGCGTGAGATAAACAACACAAACCCCATATCGGTAGTGATATAGCCTAAAAGTAATCGCTTATACCAGGCCAAATGCCTAAAAAAAGGCTGTAAAGCAGCAGAAAATATAATAAAGCGTATATTTACGATCATGCCAGCAACAAAGATCAGCCAGAGTGGTGAATTGCTGTTGATTAAAGGTAAAGAGGTCAATTGGGCTGAGCCGGCATATACCATTAATGTCATCAGTGCCGAAAAGCTTTCGCCTAAGGCTGATTTCATCATAGCAATGCCCGTTACAAACCCCCAAATACCCGTCGCAATTAAAGGTGCCGCCGTATCCTTTAAACCTAGGCTAAAATAATAGCGTTTTCGATCGGATATAGCCCCAGGCCAGAACTTGTTAAATAAAAACACTCTATCCCCTGTGTTAAATGCACGTTGACTCTCTGGGCTTGCTACAATTACCCATCATTCGCTTATTTGCCCTAAAGGAGCCACTATGAGTGCAGTCCCAAATGCCCAGCAGCAGTCTGAAACCCATTTTGTGACCGAAGCAGATTTACCGGTATATTGTCCACCACCCAATGCTCCTTTATGGAATATGCATCCCCGAGTTTATATAGAAATAGAAAAAGAGGGGCGTGCTAGCTGTCCTTATTGTAGCGCTACCTACCAACTGGTTCCTGAAAACCACCCCGAATAACCCTATTATTTGACCCTTTATTGCGTTTGTATTACTTGTGACCGCCAAAATAGATCTTTCCGACTGCCCTTCCCCTATTTGGCTACCGGGCGGACACCTTCAAACCATTTATGGTGCCTATTTAGCGCACCATCAGCGTATTAATTTTGTACGTCAACGCATTAACACGCCTGATGGCGACTTTCTTGATCTCGACTGGACAGGGCCCGGTCTATTTGCAGACCGTCTACCTAATGGCAAAACGGCCCCTAAAGACTCACATCTTAGTCAAACAGCAGCAAGGCGATGGGTATTAGATCAGGACTGGGATCAGCTACCTCAAAACCATCAAGTTCAAGCTCTTGTTATTTTTCATGGTCTTGAGGGCAGCAGTAAAAGCCATTATGCCCAAGCCATTGCTCAGTACTTCCGAGCCAGAGGCTGGATAGTCGTAGTAGCCCATTTTCGGGGGTGCTCTGGGTTCCCTAATCGCATGGCACGTTCGTATTACTCTGGGGACAGCGAGGAAGTAAAGTTTATTTTAGATACCGTAAGGCAAAAGCTTCCTTATGCGCAGTGGCATGCAGTAGGGGTATCTTTGGGCGGCAATGCTTTATTGAAATATCTGGGTGAACAAGGCTCTGCTTGCAACTGGATCGAAGCCGCTGCGGCTATCTCTGCACCTTCAGACTTGGTCAGCTGTGGTCGTCACCTATCCGAAGGCTTTGCCGGACGCCGCATTTACTGCCCCCATTTTTTAAAAACAATGCGCAGTAAAATCTTTGAAAAGTCCAAGCGCTTCCCTGGCATGATTGATATTTTACGTCTAGGTCAAGCTCGCACTCTACGCGACTTTGATGATGTATATACAGCGCCTATGCATGGCTACCAACATGCTTTGGATTACTGGACACAGGCCTCAAGCAAGCCTTTGTTGGGGCAAATTAGCACCCCTACGCTGATGCTTAACGCTAAAAACGACCCGTTTATTCCGGAAAACTCTTTAGCTCAGCCACAGGATTGCTCCGATGCGGTTCTGTTGCATCAACCTCAAAATGGGGGTCATGTCGGTTTTGTCAGTGGTGCTTTTCCTGGGCATATTCACTGGCTACCCTTGCGCTTAGCACGGTTTTTCGAAACCCGTACTTAGCCCTTAAAACGCTCTAAAAGCAAACGATCTCGTTCTAACTGCTCGCGTAGCTCTCGTATACGTGTGTCTAGGGTTGATTGCTCGTAAAAATCTGTGCTGAGAGTGCGCGCCTGCTGTAATTGACTAACAGCACTAGAAACAGCCCCCACTAACACATAATACTGAGCCATGGCCTCTCGTGCTGCAATGGGCTGATTATTTTTTTCTAGAGCTTGGGCTAAGAGCTGATAGAAGCGTGCCTCTTCAGGCCACTGATCAATACGCTGTTGTAAGAAATCAATTTGGGTACTAATAGGCGCTTGTTTTTGCATCGCGGCCACTACACCTAATGCTACAGCCTGATTCTGAGGCCAACGTTGCCATGCTGTCTGTGCCGTTAGCAGCGCTTGGGCAAACTGTGTTTGATCCAACTCAAGCTCTATCTGCAACACATCTAGCAAAGGTGAAGGAGTCTTAATTTGCTGCGCTTGTGCGAGGTACTGTTGGGCTTGTGTGTATTGCTTTCGATTTTTAGCAATATACGCCAGCCCATAAAATGCAGCAGCCTGAGCGGCCCCCGACCGACTGCTAGCTAAACTTTGAAAGCGTTGCTGTATGCTTTGCAATGCAGAGCCACTGGTAGACTGCAATACCAAAGCAGCCGCTTGTACGAACCAAAAATCATCACTTTCTACAGACGTATTGGTTGCTGGTGATGACATTAATCGGTTTTCTACATCGGCTAAACGCTGTGCTGATAGAGGGTGAGTCGTGGCATAGCTTTGCCCTGACTCATTTAAGCGAGCATTTTGCATTAAGCGCTTAAACATAGCTGCCATGCCTTGGGGCTTAAAACCTGCACCTTTCAGCATTTGATAGCCCACACGATCCGCCTCTTGCTCGGCTTGACGTGAAAAACCTAATTGCCTATCTACAGCGGCAGCTTGCCCAAAAGTCGCTACCCCCATGGCTAAATCTGCACTACCGGCTAATCCAGCTAATAAGGCCCCCACTAATGAGGCCAACATCAAATGACTGGAGCTAGAGCTTTGCGTCATCCCTCTGGCTACGTGTCGTTGGGCCACGTGGGCAATTTCATGCGCTACCACCGAAGCAAGCTCTGACTCACTCTCAGCGGCAGTGATGAGCCCTGTATTAATACCCACATAGCCACCCGGTAAAGCAAAAGCGTTAATGCTGGCATCGCGCATACCAAAGACTTGAATAGGATAATGCAGAGGTACTGGCGAGTGCTTGGCTAGTTTTTGCCCTAATTGCGTTAAGTACTGGGTGATCACAGGCTCGGCCACATAATGAGGATCGCGCCGTCCTTGCTCCATGATGGCATCACCTAAAGTACGCTCCAGGTTGGGTGATAACTCGGCCCCAGAGGCTGAGCCCATGCTAGGAATACCCATAGGCTGTGACCACGCAGGCGTTAAGCTCAGGCTTAAATTCAACCCTGCTATCACGACGAACCGAGTCAGTTTTTTCATCGTTGCCTCATATTATGAAGAGAGCTTAGGGCGCGAAGCAAGGTGCAAATGCGTCAGTAGTTCTGAATGCAGGCGGCCTTTAGCTGAAAGTCTAAGTACAGTGGCTAGAGCATACACAAAACCAAACATCTCCACCAACCCCGCAGCCACCCACATTACCAACCCACCCACGGCCTGGTCTTTTAACGCATCAAACCCAGGTAAAGCCCGCCCACAAAGATCGAAAATAGGGTACAAATCCTGCGTGGCAAACGTAATATAAATACCTACTGCTATTTGTGGGGCCATCGTTAATAGTGGCGATACCACTCGCCCCCAAGGTCGCATTGCACTAGGCGGATGTGGTCTGCGATCCAAGATTAAATTCCAATACATGAAACCACTAATCACCACAGACCAGTTCATAACGCGATACAAGCGCCAATCAATCATGGAATAAAACTGAGGCGTAGGCAACAACCAAACCAATACAAAAAATACAAATAAAATAGGTACTAGGACGGGATGCGTAAAGAAACGCTGTAAGGCTTGACCAACGGCTTGATATTGTAAAAAGTCACGTCCCCGCTTACGCCAAGACAAAGGCAAAGCGGCTCGCATAACCTGCCCTGGATAAGCCAACATAATGATGAAAGGCAGCAAATGATGCAAAAACAAATGCTGAATGCGGTGAATAAAAAACATGCGCTCGGAGTAATAATCCACCATCGTGTGCAGATTCAAATACAGCGCTATCCAACCTATCCAAAACAGCCATTGACGGCCTGTCTGGACCTTGCGAACGCGAGAGCCACGCCAAAATAAAAATCCGCTCAGAGCAAATAGAGCCAGTAGCACGGGAGAAAACTCCCACGGAGTGAGCCAATCCAATAATGTCATTGGGTGTGTAATGCCAAATAAAAGAAAGTATAGTTTACGCGATAACGATTAGGCTTCGCATTTACGCTAAAGTTTCCCTGCGACTTTTCAACTATCCATTACAATACGGATATTTCGTTCATCACGCACCTAGTGCTCATAAGCTCTTTAACTCGTTATGACCCGCCCTGATTTTGATATAGCCATTTGTGGAGCCGGCCCAGTAGGCTGTTCTGTTGCATTATTGCTGCAAGCTCAGCATCCAGACCCCAGCCGCATTGCCGTCTTTGGCCAAGCCGTGCCAGCCCAAGGCCAAAAGCTTGACCCACGTACACTGGCGCTCAATCATGGCAGTCAACAACTACTTGAACCTTTATCGGCATGGCCTACACCAGCAGCGGCTATTCGTCACGTCCATGTGTCACAAAAAGGGCGTCTTGGTCGCACCATCATCACGCCCCAAGAACTAGGAGTACAACACTTAGGCCATGTGGTGAATTATGACGACTTATTAACTAAATTACGCAGTCAGTTACAACAAAGCGCAGTCCAATACATAGAAGTTGAGCACCCAGTCAATGTGCGGTCGTTCTCAGGTCATGCACACCTCACGCATCAATACACCACGTATACCGCACGGCTAGCTATTCAGTCTGACGGGGTGCGTCCCCAGCAAATTCTACGTGAGTACAACCAATACGCGCTGCTTGCTACAGTACAAAGTCAGCGTCCTCGATCTCAGTGGGCCTATGAACGCTTTACGTCTCACGGCCCCTTAGCGCTATTGCCACATCCCAACCAAAACGACTGTTATGCGGTAGTTTGGTGTAACTCCCCGGCTCGTACCCAACATCTTTTAGGGCTAGATACTGCTGAATTTGAACGCGAGCTCTTAACACAATTTGGTGCTCGATTAGGGCGTTTGCATTTAGTCAGCGAACGCATTTCTTTCCCGCTAGGTTTAGCGGCTGGTCCAAGCCTGCCATCACCTTACCAAGTTGCAATAGGCAATGCTGCACAAACCCTACACCCTGTGGCAGGACAAGGGTTAAACTTAGGCTTACGTGATGTAGGCCAGCTTGCTCTTAGTCTTAAAGCATGGCAAGCGCAGCCTCTAACTGACATTCAACCGTACTTAGAGCAGTATGCTCAACACCGTCAAACCGACCGTTGGCTTACTGGTTCCATTACCGATGTATTACCGCGTCTCTTTGCTACACAGAACCCTCTGGTCCAGCATGCATGTGGTTTAGGTCTGTTATCTATGGACTTAATCGCAGGGGCTCGTCTTCCATTGGCTCGACAATTACTCCAAGGTTTACGCACTTAGCTTTATGATGAAAATTGGCTCGTGGCAATTTGCCAACCGTGCTTTTGTGGCTCCCATGGCAGGCGTAACCGATCGCCCATATCGCCGCCTGTGTAAAGCCTTAGGTGTAGAGTATGCCGTTACTGAAATGGCAGCTAGCAACCCTAAACTATGGGATAGCGTCAAAACGTCACGGCGCTTAGACCACAAAGGGGAACCCGACCCCATTGCTGTACAAATTACCGGCTCAGATCCTGCCATGATGGCCGAAGCCGCTTTATTTAATATTGATCGCGGTGCCCATATCATTGACATCAATATGGGCTGCCCTGTCAAAAAAGTATGCAATGTCTTATCAGGTTCCGCCTTACTCAAAGACGAAGACTTAGTGGCTCGCATTGTCGAAGCCGTGGTCAATGCGTGTACCCCACACAACATTCCCGTTACGTTAAAAACACGTACAGGTTGGGACCGCACCCATAAAAATGCATTACAAGTCGCAAAGCGCGCCGAAGACGCCGGCATTAGCGCTTTTACTTTACATGGACGCACACGCTGTGACTTTTACCAAGGTGAGGCTGAATACGATACAATTCGGGAAGTTAAGGCCGCGCTAACCATTCCCGTTATTGCTAATGGCGACATAGACTCACCACAAAAAGCTAAGTTCGTTCTAGACTATACTGAGGCCGATGCCATTATGGTCGGGCGAGCCGCTCAGGGACGCCCCTGGATTTTTCGTGAGATACACCATTACCTCCAGCATGGCACATTATTAGCGCCCCCCACCTACGGTGAAATGAAGCAAGTCTTGCTTGATCATCTTGAAGACCACTATGATTTTTATGGTGAGTTTATTGGTGTGCGTTCAGCTCGCAAGCATATAGGTTGGTATTTATCTGACTCCCCTGATGCTGCAGAGTGGCTTGCCACCATCAACAAAATTGAATGTACTAAGCAGCAACTCGATGCCGTAGCACGCTGGTTTGATCAGCACAACCCTCATGATTTCTTTACGCAAACCTCTGTCTCAGTGGACCCTGACACCGTTTTGCGCTGACCGTTTTAATTGAATAAAAACATGTCCCACACCAACCCTTTAGAGCAATCGGTACGCGACAGCTTAGAACGCTATTTTGCAGACCTTGGCGAATCTCAACCACGTGATGTGCTCGCTATGGTTATTAATTACGTCGAACGCCCTGTTTTGCAAATAGCCTTAGAGAAAACAAATGGCAATCAGTCTAAAGCTGCCGAAATGCTAGGTATTACTCGCAGCACTTTGCGCAAGAAGCTGCTAGCCCACAATATCCAACCTTAACTTTCTAACGAAACATTTATCATGAAAATCCAAACCGCCCTCTTATCGGTTTCCGATAAAACAGGAATTGTTGAATTTGCACAGGCTTTGGCTCAGCGTGGCGTGCGTTTGCTCTCTACAGGTGGCACAGCCAAATTATTACAGGACGCAGGTCTTACTGTGACCGAGGTAGCCGAGCACACTGGCTCTCCAGAAATCCTTGATGGACGTGTCAAAACGCTGCACCCAAAAATCCATGGTGGTTTATTAGCTCGTCGTGATGATGCCCAGCATCTTGAGACCCTAGAGCAACATCAAATTGAGCGTATTGATATGCTCGTGGTTAATCTTTACCCCTTTCGTGAAACCATTGCTAAGCCCGACTGTACCTTTGCCGATGCAGTAGAAAATATTGATATTGGCGGCCCAGCTATGTTGCGTGCAGCAGCCAAAAATCATGGCACAACAGCAGGTGGTGTGACCGTTATTATTGACCCTAGTGACTATGAGCGCGTTTTGACTGAAATCGATGCTAATGGTCACACCTCCTACGGCTTGCGTTTAGAGTTAGCCACCAAGGTATACGCCCATACCGCCGCATACGATGGTGCTATTGCCGCTTATCTCAGCAGCCTCACTGTGGCAGAGCCCGCTCAAGACCAACAGCCCGAGCGCAACCCATGGCCGCGCGTTTTAACCTTACAAGTACAACAGCAACAGCTCATGCGCTACGGTGAAAACCCACACCAAAGTGCGGCGTTTTATCGCGACCATCAGGTGGGTGCTGGCTTGCTTGCTAACTACGAGCAGCTTCAGGGCAAAGAGCTTTCCTACAACAACATTGCCGATGCCGACGCAGCCTGGGAATGTGTGCGTAGCTTTGACAGCGGTGCTTGTGTAATTGTAAAACACGCCAACCCATGCGGTGTGGCACTGGGTGCAACAGCAGCTGAAGCATACCAAAATGCGTTTAAAACGGACCCCACCTCTGCCTTTGGTGGCATTATTGCTTTTAATCAAACGGTAGACGCTACAACGGCTCAGGCTGTTTCTGAGCAATTTGTTGAGGTTCTACTTGCTCCTGACTACACCTCGGATGCACTGGCTGTGTTTGCTGCCAAAAAGAACGTACGTGTTCTTAAAGTCCAAGCAGGCGAGTCACATAATCCGTTTGACATTAAACGAGTCGGTGGCGGTGTATTAGTACAAACACCTGACACTTACCGAGATCAAATCGAAGGCTTTACGGTGGTAAGTAAAAAACAACCCACCGACCAACAGATGCAAGACCTCTTATTTGCATGGAATGTAGCCAAATACGTTAAATCCAATGCCATCGTGTTTTGTGGCAGCGGTATGACCTTAGGGGTTGGTGCTGGGCAAATGAGTCGCGTGGATTCTGCACGCATTGCCTCCATTAAAGCCACAAATGCAGGGCTTAGCTTACAAAACTCCGCTGTGGCTTCTGATGCGTTTTTTCCCTTCCGTGATGGCTTAGACGTGGTCGTTGATGCAGGCGCATCGTGTGTGATTCAACCCGGCGGCAGCATTCGTGATGACGAAGTGATTGCTGCAGCAGACGAGCGTGATGTGGTGATGGTTTTCACTGGAACACGTCACTTCCGTCACTAAAATGCGTATTTTAGGTGTAGACCCTGGACTACGTAAAACAGGCTTTGGCATTATTCAAGCCCAAGGGCAACACCTGGACTATGTAGCAAGTGGTACTATTGTGGTCCCCACAGACGTACCACTTGCACAGCGTTTACATGTGATTTTGACGCATTTACGAGAAATTATTGCGCATCATCAACCCACACATAGTGCCGTAGAACAAGTCTTTGTTAACACCAACCCGCACTCCACCTTACTGTTAGGGCAAGCGCGTGGTGCCGCCCTCTGTGCCTTGGCCGATTTAGGGCTAGAGGTAAACGAATACACGGCATTACAAATAAAAAAAACAGTGGTAGGACGCGGTCATGCTGCCAAAGAACAAGTACAGCAAATGGTTCAACATCTGCTGCGCTTAAACGGCACACCGGCTCCTGATGCCGCAGACGCCTTAGCGTGTGCAATCTGCCATGCGCATCACGCCCCATTACAACAACGTCTGGTAGATCAAAATAACCTCGCTACGACACAACTACGTACTCGCAGCGGTCGCTTTATAGGTAAATAACTATGATTGGTCGTATTACAGGTACGTTAATAGAAAAAAATCCTCCTACCATTTGCGTCGATGTAAATGGCATTGGATATGAAATAGACGTACCTATGAGCACCCTGTATGATTTGCCCGAGCTAGGCGCTACGGTCAGCTTGCATACCCACCTAAGCGTACGTGAAGACGCTCACGTCTTGTTTGGCTTTGGCAAAGCATCAGAACGCAGTGCTTTTAGAACCTTGATCAAAGTTAGTGGTATTGGCCCTAAAACAGCTTTAGGCATTTTGTCTGGGCTATCAGTAGATGACTTAGCGGCCGCAATCCAAGCCCAAGACATCGCCTTATTAACCCGAGCGCCTGGTATAGGCAAAAAAACAGCTGAGCGCATGATTTTAGAGCTGCGGGATAAATTCGATGTGGGCAGCATCACCACCACCGCCCCCACTACCGACCGCAGCGATATTTTAAATGCCTTGTTGGCTTTGGGTTACAACAACACCGAAGCCAACAAAGCCATTAAAAAAGTGCCTACTGATGTAAATGTCTCAGAAGGTATTCGCTTAGCTTTACAAATTTTGTCCGGACGTTAATAGCTGAGCATAATCGCTTAAATCAACATTACCCCCACTGATTATTACCCCTACCCGTTTGCCTTGAAGTTGATCACGCTGCTGCCATAAAGCAGCAGCACCCAAACACCCTGTGGGCTCCACCACGATCTTCATCCGTTCAGCAAAAAAACGCAGCATATGGATTAATTCAGCGTCACTCACGGTCAATACACCCGCTGCATAGCGTTGCAATATGGCAAAGGTCAAAGGAGCAAGTGCTTGCGTTAACGCACCATCTGCAATGGATTGGGGCGGCGCAATAGTGACGATTTCGCCTTGAGCTAGCGATTGTTGGGCATCGTTGCCCTGCTCGGGCTCTACCCCATACACCTTGCACTCAGGACTCAACGCATGAGCGCTTAATAATGTGCCTGAAAGTAGCCCCCCACCCCCGAGGGGCACATAGAGCACATCCAAACCACCCACCTCATCAAATAACTCTTTAGCGGCAGTACCTTGGCCTGCGATCACCGCCCGATCAGCAAAAGGGGGAATTAAGGTCATGCCATGTTGCTCTACCCATTGCTGTGCAATTTGCTCTCTGTCCTCAGTTAAACGATTGTATTCTATGATTTTTGCCCCATAACCCAACGTCGCGGCTTTTTTTATGGCCGGTGCACTACGCGGCATGACTATGACGGCAGGAACATCCAGTAGTTGAGCCGCTAAGGCCACAGCTTGAGCATGGTTGCCCGAGGAGAAAGCGACCACTCCACGCTGTCGCTGCTTAGGCGAAAGAGCCGCTAATGCGTTATAGCCACCTCTAAACTTAAATGCGCCAACACGCTGAAAGTTTTCACACTTAAAAAAGACTTGAGCACCAAGCTGTAAATCAAGCCAACTGGAACGAAGCACAGGGGTGGTATGAGCCACCAAATGCAAGCGCTGTGCGGCTTGTAACACCTCATCATAACTGGGCAATTTCATTCTTTAGATCCTTTTGCCTACAACAAGGCATCTGAGATGGTGTAATATAGGCTGTATATTTAATCAGCAGGTACTTATGGCAATTTACTCTGACTCGCTCAGCTCTACTCCTATGCCCGAACGAGTGGTGACCGCCGCTCCGTTAACGCCAAACGAAGAATCCATCGAGCGCGCCTTACGACCTAAAGCCTTACAGGACTATGTAGGGCAACAGCGTGTTCGCGAGCAACTAGATATCTTTATCACTGCCGCTAAACGACGCGGCGAAGCCTTGGATCACGTTTTGCTTTTCGGCCCACCCGGCCTAGGTAAAACCACACTGGCACATATTGTGGCACAGGAAATGGGTGTACAACTACGCCAAACCTCGGGCCCAGTGCTCGAGCGCCCTGGTGACCTTGCTGCTATTTTAACCAGTCTAGAGCCCAACGATGTATTGTTTATTGATGAAATCCATCGCTTGTCGCCTATAGTTGAAGAAATTCTGTACCCGGCGCTCGAAGATTTTCAAATTGATATTCTTATCGGCGAAGGTCCTGCTGCCCGCAGTGTGAAAATCGATTTACAGCCTTTTACCTTAGTAGGGGCTACTACGCGCGCAGGAATGCTCAGCAACCCCTTACGGGATCGCTTCGGTATTGTATCCAGACTCGAGTTTTACACCATTACGGATCTTCAATCCATTGTGCAACGCAGTGCTGGCTTATTAAACGTCGAATGCGCTGAACAGGGCGCTTTAGAAATTGCACGTCGGGCTCGCGGTACGCCGCGTATTGCGAACCGTCTGTTACGTCGTGTGCGCGACTATGCGGATGTCAAAAATGGGGGGCTTATTGACGAGAGCTGTGCGGCCCAAGCCCTCTCTATGCTTGAGGTAGACCCACTAGGGCTAGATCTTATGGACCGCAAACTGCTCGAAACCATTGTGCATAAATTCAACGGTGGGCCCGTGGGGGTAGATAGCTTAGCCGCCGCTATTAGTGAAGAGCGCGATACGATTGAAGACGTTATCGAGCCGTATCTTATTCAACATGGTTTCTTGCATCGTACCCCACGTGGACGTGTAGCTACCCCAGCTACATGGGGGCATTTGGGTTTAACGCCCCCTCGGCAAAGCCACGACTTATTTGACTAAACCAAGGCCTGTTCGTACTGATCCAAGCACGTTAACAACGCATTGCCGTACGCCTCTAACTTGCGGGCTCCTATGCCTGATATGCGGCTCAACTCATTCAATGTGGCAGGCCTTAATAAAGCCACCTCTTTTAAGGTTGCATTGTTAAAAATAATATAAGGCGGAACTTCGTGCTGTTTAGCTATTTGGGTGCGCCACTCGCGCAGGCGATCAAAGCAAGCCTGAGCCTCGGGGGGTAGCTGCTCATCAGCCATAGCCCGTTTTGGTGCTACGGTTTGGTGGAGTTCGGCTTTGCGTAACAGAACCGACTGCTCACCTTTTAATACAGCACGACTTTGCTCTGTCAAACTTAACGTACCAAAGTTTTCAGGCTGCACCCAAATTAATTTATGTGCGATTAACTGCCGCAGTACACCACGCCATTCTTTTATGCTTAGATCCGCCCCCACCCCAAAGACGGAAAGACTATGATGGTCATAGGATTTAACTCGCTCTGTGTGCTTGCCACGCAAAATATCAATAATATGTGCCGCACCAAAGCTCTGACCGCGTTCACGCCACAAACGATAAATTGCCGATAATAATTTCTGAGCTACCACCGTGCCATCCCATGTTTCGGGTGGGTTTAAACACGTATCACAATTACCGCAAGGGTCTACTTGTTGGTCGAAATAATCCAGTAAAAGCTGACGCCGACATGAAACGGTTTCACATAAACCTAACATCGCCTCAATTTTGCGAGCTTGGTTACGTTGATGAGTGGCATCGCCTAATGATTCGGCTACCATACGCTGCAACTGCACCACGTCTTGCAACCCATAGGCGAGCCAAGCCGTTGCAGGCTCACCATCGCGCCCAGCCCGCCCTGTTTCTTGATAATACCCTTCGATGGACTTGGGTAGATCTATATGAGCAACAAAGCGGACATCGGGCTTATTAACACCCATTCCAAACGCAATAGTAGCTACCATAACAACCCCATCCTCTCGCAAGAAGCGGTTTTGATTTGCCGCCCGCTGCTGGGTAGAAAGCCCCGCATGATAAGGCAAAGCATGTATGCCTTGGCTTTGCAAAAACTCGGCCGTTTCCTCAACTCGATTGCGCGACAAGCAGTACACAATACCGCAATCACCCAAATGATTTTTTTGAATAAACTGCAGCAGCTGCTTGCGCACCTCGATTTTTTCAACAATGTGATAACTGATATTGGGTCGATCAAAGCTTGCCACAAAGTGCGGAGCATCTGTTAGGCTTAGGCGCTGTGCAATTTCTTGACGGGTTTCTGCGGTAGCAGTAGCGGTTAAGGCTAAGCGCGGTACAGTGGGCCAGCGCTCGGCAAGAAACGATAAGCCCAGGTACTCTGGTCTGAAATCATGCCCCCACTGCGAAACACAATGCGCCTCATCAATAGCAAAAAGCGCCAATCTACCGCGTGCCAACATGTCTAGACACCGATCAGTTAAAAGACGTTCTGGGGCTACATAAAGCAAGTCTAAATCACCCTGCAAAAAACGTTTTTCTACTGTGCGTGCCTCTTGCCAGTCTTGGCTAGAGTTTAAGTAAGCGGCTTTAACACCTAGCTCGGTGAGCGCGTCTACTTGATCTTGCATGAGGGCAATTAACGGCGACACCACAATACCAGTACCCTCACGCACTAGAGCGGGAATTTGGTAACACAACGATTTCCCTCCCCCTGTTGGCATCAATACCAACGCATCACCGCCAGCTACGACTTGGTCAATAATGGCTTGTTGTTCGCCACGAAACGCATCGTAACCAAACACCTGTTGTAGGGCCTGCAAAGCGGGATCAGACATAAATTAAAAAAGAGGGAAAGAAAAGCGCAAACCCATATTATAGTCCCCAGTATGAGTTTGGCGTTGGGCATCGACATCAATGCGAACATTGGGACTATACCAAACCTGTTGCCCTAAACCGAACACATGGTTTTGTTGGCCTTTTGCAACCACACTATGATCGTATTTGGCTTTCAGTGTTCCCCAAGTGCCGGTATTCCAATAGATTGCTGCCTGATGTTTACGCTGTGCAGCGGTAGGACGTTGCCGCCGTTGGCTCAGAGCGCTGAACTCACCTATGTATTGCTCACTACGTAAAGCTAACTGGGTTTGCTCGGAAAGCTCTAGCTCAATCAGGGTTTGATAGCGCTGCCCTGTATTGAGCCCAGCCGCCTGGCTATGTGCCATATTTAACGCCCACTGCCCCCATGTGCCTAATCGGTAATGGGTACCCAACCCAATTTGCTCATAATCATGAGCACGCTGATAAATACCATCGATAGAAAAACCATCGCTGAGTGCGACATCAAACCAGGCGCGGGCAGCACCAGTACGATAATCAAACTGGTGCAAGGCTTGACTGTGATCAACTAAGCCTACCGTTGCACCATATCGCCACTGCAATGTATTGCCAAATAGCTCTGGCTGCCATTGGTCTGTTAATCCAATACCTCCGAGCTCGGCAGGCTGTATGCCCGACGACAGCTTAGGGGTTGAATTACCCACTAACCAGCGCGTTTGGGCTTGCGTTTGATAACGCCATGTTCTGTCTTGGTGTGACCACTGCTCGGTAGCAGAAATAGCCCGTACCATTTCACTTTTGAAAATACTTGGGGGACTAGCGATATCTTGAGCTCCATACAACGGAGTCATCCAGACTATAGCTACCCACCCCCAAACTATTTTATCGGCTCGCATATACCACCTTTTATTTAAGCCGTACTAACACCTCGCTGCTCGCATCAAAAGAACGCTTTAATGCTGAGTATTTTTCTAATAGGGCCGACTTATACACTACCCCTAACAAACGCGGATTTTCTAAGCTGCTAACTACAGGCAAACGCTCTCCGGCAAAACCGGAAAAATGCTCCTGTGCCTCGTCAAGGCTCATGGTTGGCGTTAATGTTTTAATGTAGTCCAGCTTTAACACATCAGCAATTAACTGCTCTGGCGCATCGTTATGGTTAACTAGCAAATTTAAGACCTCGGGCTGAGCGATCACGCCTAAATACTGATTCTCGTCATCCACTACATAAATATAGCGTACCGGGTAATCCAAAAACATTTGCAACACATCGCCTACGGTCGCATTCATATTCAATACCGTATCATTGGTGCGCACTAACTCGCTAATGCGAGTGGTTCTTAGGGCGTGGCGTAACGTTTGGTCGCGCTCTCGAGTCAGCGTAATGTCATACATGGCTACTGCCGCCAAAGTACGAGAAAGAAAATATGCGGTTACCGAAGCGACAATTAATGGAACCATTAAGGGATAACTTAGAGTCATCTCGACTAGCATTACAATAGCCATCAGTGGGGCACTAGTCGCAGCGCCTAAGAAAGCACCCATTCCCACTAAAGTATAAATAGGGGTGGCTACCGCATGACCTGGTAATACAGCGTGAATGGCAATGCCAAACAAGGTCCCAAAAGCAGCCCCCACAAATAATGAAGGGGTAAACAGCCCCCCGATGGCTCCGGACCCCACACTCAGCGTGGTAGCTAAAACTTTGGCGCACAACATGGCAAAAATAGCATGCCAAGTCCACGGGCTATGCAAAAAAGAGCTGACTACACTATACCCATTGCCTGCTACATCTGGGATCATTATAAGCAGTAAGCCTAGCATAAAGCCCCCTACCGTTAAACGGGCAACCAAAGGTAACCCGCTACGCACAAACAACTGTTTAGTAAAAGTCATTAGCTTCAAAAAACCCGGAGCCACCAGCCCGATTAACAAACCTAAAATGACAAAACTAATAATTTCCCAGCCCTGTACCGCGACAATATCCAACATCTCATACGGTGCCTGGTAGTGGCCTAGCATACGCATAGTCATATTGGCTGCCGCAGAGGCAATAAGCAACGGCCCAAGCACTTGAATGCTCATTGAGCCCAATACTATTTCAGCGACAAAAATAGCCCCTGCCAAGGGCGCACCATAGGCAGCAGCCACCCCCGCTGCTGCACCACAGGCCACGAGCAAGCGCAAGCGCTCTGGGCGTACATAAATAAAGCGACCAAACACAGAAGCGGCAAGAGAGGAAAAGTGAATCATGGCCCCTTCGCGCCCTATGGCTCCTCCGGAGGCCACCGTAAACAAAGACGATAAGATACGTAGCACACCTTGACGCACCGACATGCGGCCATCACCAATAACAACGGCCTCCATGTAATCCGCCGAAGCGGACACTTTTTTACGTCCAGCTAACCATAACAAAACCCCCGCACACAGCCCTCCTAATGTAGGAAAAAGCAGACGCATTTCCCAACTTAACGAACGCGTTACTTGAGTAATGCTGCCATAGTGCCCAGTCATTAAGCGCTGCACCAAATAAATGCCTTCGTAAAAAATCAAAATAGCACACGCACCCAACACCCCCATAACCACCGCCCAACACAACATTGCTGGCGTATCAGATAACCAGTGCCAGTGACGAATGCGTTGTCGAGTAAAACGTATGTATTTTTTATAGGGCATACACTACTGTTTAAAATTAGGTGGAGTGGGTGGGCGAGACAAACCAAAAATACGCCAATATACCCAAAGACTAAATAGTGCTAAAAAAGGCAAAGCACATAGGCTGAGTACCCATATGATATGCAAGGTGTCCGGATCTGCTGCCGCATCCCAAAGGGTGATTTGGTCCAACACAATAAAAGGAAAAAAGCTAAAACCCAAACCAACTAATACAGCAATAAAAATGGCTAAGGTAATAATAAAAGGTAACGCTGTGCTGCGCGCGCTGACATTAAGTAGACGTTGAAGACTCATCTCTATGACAACAAAACCCAACAAAATAGCTAACCATAAAATGAGCACGCCACTGCGCGGCGCGCCTTCACTCCATTTTAATAAAACCCCTGGGTTAGCTAAAGACAGTACCACTGATGCAGCTACGGCACCGGCTGCAAACCAACGTACCGCACGACGCCCCCACACCACCGCTCTGAAACGTAACTCGCCTGTTTCACGCATCAATAACCAAGAGGCCCCAAGCAATACATAAGCGGCCACCGCACAGAACCCCATAAAGGCTAAAAACCAGCCATAGCCCGCACTACTATCATAATTAATGATGACCTGCGCTAACAGCACACCATGTGCAAATGCTGTGCTGACAGAGCCTAATGCGAAACCAAGCTGCCACCACCCTTGTTGCTCAGTTGGGGCACGTAAGCGGAATTCAAAGCACACCGAGCGCGCTAAAGTCCCCAAAGCCAAAAGTAACAACGGGAAGCTTAACTGCCCCATGACCTCGGCCCACGCATAAGGAAAAGCCAACGCAAATATCCCTAACCCCAAAAAGAGCCAGAACTCATTCGCATCGCGCCATGGATTAAGCAGCGATAACATGCGTGGGCGTAGTGCTGCTGGCGCAACCAGAGATAAGCAACCTACACCAATATCAAACCCATCTAATACCGTGCCAGCTAATACGGTAGCAAATAAAATAAACAAAAAAGCGAGCGGTAACCAAAAAGCAGGGTCGCTAGGTGTCAAACTAAGAGAAGTGGCTAAATGTTGAATCATGCCCGCCCCCTACGTCGTGCAACAGAAATCACCCCATACCGAGCTACATAACGAACTAAACTAATAAAACCAATAATCAATAAAAAATACACTAGGCCATATGCCACCACACTGACCATACTTTCACTTAATGATCTGGTTGCCGCTATTTCAGCAAAAGTAATGGCTTGTCCCACCATATAAGGAAAAGCACCAAAATAATGATAGGCTAGCCCTGATAATAAAATTAAAGGTGTCACAAACCCTGCCGCCACAAAGGTATGCCGTCCACGAGGGCTTAGTGCGCTGGGATCATAATGCCGCTTTAAGCCTGTACGCCACGCTTTTAAAAGCACGAATGCCATGACGGCACTGGCAACTAAACCTAGGCGCACCGCCCAAAAAACAATACCAACAGGAGGTGTCATACCCACCATTTTATCTAGGCCTATAGGCTGCCCCTCGGCATCATAGGCTAACCACCAAGCCTGCTTGCTGTTCCAGCCCATTTCATAATAATTGGTTAAATCAGCAGTAGAAGGCCAAGCCACCCATAGCCAACGGGGCACAGAGCCCCCACCCCAATACCCCATTGCGGCTGCGGCTTTCATGGGCTGGTAGTCTGCTAACGAGATAGTTGACGCCACCATAACGCCAGCTAATGCCAACCAAGCCCCGCTACCCAAAAACACGGCTATTTTAAAAACTCGGCGCTCGCCCTCACCTAATGGTTTACGTAAGGACTGCATGGATAAGATAGCCATAACCAAACCTGCTACCATCAAAAAACTGGTACTGAAAAATTGTGCGCTATACCATCCAAAGCTAGGGTTAAAAATGACCTCGGTCCAACGCTGAACCTGATAGCTGCCCTCTAACCACAGCACTCCAGTAGGCGTATAAACCCAAGAAACCAGCACCATTAAACACAACACCACAAACGTATTGCCTACCGCCACACCACAGACCACCAAAGCATGGAGCCATTCGCTTAACTGCCGTTGACCATATAACATCAAGCCTAGAAAGCTGGCTTTAAAAACCAGCGCACCAAATAATGTCATTGCTAAAATAGGACCACTTACCGCGTATATTTTTGGCAATAAACGCGGCCATAAGCTGCCAAGTTGAATTAAGACTGGCATACTAGAGGCAAAGCTTAATATGAAAGCCAACGCAAAGATCCGCACCCAAAACCGGTATACGGGAAGCCACAGCAAATGCTGTTCGCCCAATGCGCGAACTCGTATGTAAACGAGTAGCCACGACAACCCTAAGCTCATGGCTAAACTAACGGCCATAAAGCTCACGCTGCTAAAAAACTGCAGCTGTGAAAACCAAAGTGCGGAGTAAGACATAGTGTGCGCTAAAGTAAGTTAATTTCTTTTTATTGCTATACCTATCAAGTCTAACCACATTACGTGGCAAAATAGACCATTATTCAATTATTTATTTGTTTTTGCGTATGAGTACTGCACCTTCCACCCCTCCAGTATCTAATTTCTTACGAAATATCATCGACCAAGATTTAAAAAATCAACGTCATGCTTCTAACTTGTGGGCTGGTCGTCCAGGCCCTGCCGCCATCCAATCGACCGGTCAAGTGGACACAGCACGAATTCGTACGCGATTTCCCCCCGAGCCCAATGGCTACTTGCACATCGGTCACGCTAAAAGTATTTGCCTTAACTTTGGCTTAGCCGAAGACTACCAAGGTGCCTGTCACCTTCGCTTTGATGATACGAATCCCGAAAAAGAAGAGCAAGAGTATGTGGATGCTATCATCGATATGGTGCACTGGTTAGGTTATGACTGGACATTCAACCAAGAGGAAAACCTATATTTCGCTAGTGATTACTTTGGTTTTATGTACGAGTTTGCCGAAGCCCTAGTCCAAGCAGGCCATGCCTATGTGGATGAACAAACCCCCGAACAAATTCGCTTAAACCGAGGCACCTTAACGGAAAAAGGAGCCGATTCCCCTTGGCGCAATCGCCCTGCCCAAGAATCATTGACCTTATTACGTGAAATGCGTGATGGCAAGCATCCCGACGGTAGCCTGTGTTTACGCGCAAAAATTGATATGGGTTCACCAAATATCAATATGCGTGACCCAGTGATGTACCGTATTCGTCATGCTGAACACCATCGTACTGGCAATCAATGGTGCATTTATCCTATGTACAGTTGGGCCCATCCGGTCGAAGACGCTCTGGAAATGATCACTCACAGTATTTGTACGCTTGAGTTCGAAGATCAACGCCCATTTTACAACTGGATTTTAGAGCATCTACGAGATTTAGGTTTTTTTACAGATCCGTTACCAAACCAATACGAATTTGCACGCCTCTATCTCAGCTACGTCGTAACTAGCAAACGTAAACTGCGTCAATTGGTCGAGGGTCAGTACGTAGAAGGCTGGGACGATCCACGTATGCCCACTTTGGTAGGCTTACGTAGACGTGGCTACACTCCTAGCGCAATTCGTCTTTTCTGTGAGCGTATTGGTGTATCTAAAGCCGACTCACGCATTGATTACAGTGTGCTTGAGCAATCATTACGCGACGATTTAGACCCTAAAGCGCCACGTCATGTAGCGGTGCTTGACCCCATTAAGCTCATCCTCACCAACTACCCCAAAGATCAAGACGAGCTTTGTTTTGCACCCGTACATCCGCACAACCCCGATGCAGGCCAACGTCAATTTCACCTAAGCCGTGAGCTATGGATTGAACGAGATGATTTCCGTGAAGTCCCTGAAAAACGTTATTTTCGTCTCTACCCAGGTAATACCGTGCGCTTAAAATATGGCTATATAGTCACCTGCACAGGCTTTGAAAAAGACGAAAATGGTCAAGTCACTACCGTCTATGCTGAATACCTACCCGATACCAAAAGCGGTACGCCCGGAGCCGATTCAGTAAAGGTGCGTGGTAATATCACTTGGGTTAGCGCGAAGCACGGCATTCAAGCCGAAGTTCGCCTTTATGACCGACTCTTTACCGATGCCCACCCTGATGTCGGAGACAAAGATTTTCTTGCTTTAGTGAACCCAAACTCCAAACAAGTGGTACAGGCCTGGCTAGAGCCTGGTCTACAGGCCGCACCAGGAGCTCACTGGCAGTTCGAACGCCTTGGTTATTTTGTAGCAGATCGCGAGCTTTCTACCACAGAAAAACCGGTTTTAAACCGCACAGCGACGCTAAAAGATAACTGGAGCTAAATGATCAATCTTAGGGGGCTCGGCCCCCTTTCTTTGAAACGGTTACTAAGTGAACGCACCTACTACTCGTAAAGGCCCACAGGCTTTAGATATAAAAAGCGCGACATTGCACACAGTTCGACTGGTTTTGCATAGCTCAGACACCGCCGAACTGCTCGAGGCCCTAGACTGGCGTATGCAAGAAGCCGGCGCTTTTTTTCAAGATGAACCGGTGGTCATTGACAGCAGCGCTGTTACCGAGCCAATTGATTGGCCTGCCTTGATCCAGGCCCTGCGTCAACACCAACTCCACCCTATTGGGGTGTGTGGTCATCCAGACCAAGAACTAGAGGCTGCCTCAGCCGGACTAACTGCCGTAGAGCTCGCAGCAACACGTGCTGCCACTATCGAACCCTCTGCCGACCCTACCCCGACGTTGTCTCTGCCCGCTGCCCCCATAATTTTACGTAAGACCTTACGCTCTGGGCAGCGCGTTTACGCTCCTGATGGCGATGTAATCGTTATTGGCATGGTAGGCCAAGGGGCCGAGGTGATTGCAACTGGCAATGTGTATGTATATGGCCCCTTGCGTGGCAAAGCCATTGCAGGTGCACAAGGCAACACCACTGCTTTTATCGCTGCTACCGAATATGACCCTGAATTAATCGCTATTGCAGGGGTATACAGTGTCATCGAAAACCCTGAATCTAACCCACACCATAAACAAAGCGTTATGATACAACTAGAGGGAGAATCCTTAAAATTTGAGCCATTAGGTTAAGAGATGTTAATTTTGCTTGCGCCGCGCTTCTCTTCGTGCGAGTCTAATAAACTATCGCCTAATGCTCAAAAGTAGAAGCTCTTCTTCTGCCCTTTATTTTATTTTTATCTCTATAAGCACATGTCCCTACACTCTACAGGATCTACACTATCATGGCTCGAATAATTGTGGTGACTTCAGGCAAAGGTGGGGTGGGTAAAACCACAACAAGTGCAAGTTTTGCTTCTGGCTTAGCCCTACGCGGCCATAAAACTGTAGTCATCGACTTTGACGTGGGCCTACGTAATCTTGACTTGATCATGGGCTGCGAACGACGTGTTGTATACGACTTCGTAAATGTCATTCAAGACGAAGCTAGCCTTAATCAAGCCCTAATCCGCGACAAAAAACTAGACAATTTATTTATTCTTCCTGCCTCCCAAACTCGTGATAAAGACGCACTAACCAAAGACGGTGTGCAAAAGGTCTTAAACGACTTAAAGGAAATGGAGTTCGAGTATATTGTTTGTGATTCTCCTGCAGGCATTGAAACAGGTGCATTAATGGCTGCCTATTTTGCTGACGATGCTATCGTAGTCACCAACCCCGAGGTATCCTCAGTACGTGACTCCGATCGTATTCTAGGCATTCTTTCTGCTAAATCACAACGCGCTGAAAATGCAGATACTCCAATTAATGAATATCTTCTTATCAGTCGTTACAGTGCTAAACGCGTAGCCGACGGCGAAATGCTTTCTCTTCAAGACATCGAAGACATTTTACGCATCAAGCTCATCGGTGTAGTCCCCGAGTCCGAAGACGTACTGCACGCCTCAAACCAAGGCACGCCCGTGATTCACCTTAACAACACCCCTGCCGCACAAGCCTACGAAGACGTGGTCGCTCGCTATTTAGGTGAAGAACGTCCACTGCGTTTTGTAGATTACGAAAAACCTGGCTTTTTAAAGCGCCTCTTCGGGGGTAAGTAATATGTCTTTGCTGTCTTTTTTCCTCGGCAACAAAAAAAACCAAACAGCAAGTGTAGCTAAAGACCGTTTGCAACTCATTTTAATTAATGAACGTGGCATAGACGGAGTCAGCCCCGACTACCTACCTCGTTTGCAGAAAGAGCTTATCGAGGTCATATCTCGTTATGTGCAAATTCAGCCTAACGACATCCAAGTAAACGTAGATCGCCAAGACGCCCTCGAGGTTCTCGAGGTAAAAATTGAGCTACCAAATGCAGAAAAACCATAAAAAATCGGCTCAATTACGAGCCGATTTTTTTAATTTAATGTTTTCAAATTGGGTATTGACGAGGTGTAGTCTGGATCGTCATCCAACGTAAATCTGTAAAGGCCTCTATTGCTGACTGACTGCCAAACCGGCCATAGCCGCTAGCTTTAACACCACCAAATGGCATTTGAGCCTCATCATGTACAGTAGATGAATTGATGTGACAAATTCCAGACTCGATCTGCTGAGCTACATGCATAGCACGTGAGATATCGCCACTAAAAATAGAAGCGCTTAGTCCATATTCACTATCATTAGCGAGTCGAATAGCTTCAGCTTGGTCATTAAAACGCAGTACAGTCACTACTGGACCAAAAGCCTCTTCTTTATAAAGACGCATATCCGGCGTTACAGCATCTAGCAAAATAGGCTCAACCAACACACCTTGACGCTGTGTAGGCCCTGTTAGTTGCTTAGCCCCTTGATTTAAAGCGTCTTCTACTAACTCCTCAATCCGCTGAGCAGCAGCCTCACTCACCATCGCTCCTAAAGCCGCCTGAGATACATTGGGTAGACCAGTCTCAAGCTCTTTCAACTTGGTAGTCAGTCGCGACAAAAACTCATCTGCAACAGACTCATGCACAATCAAACGGTCTGTCGACATACAAATTTGCCCTTGGTTAAAAAAAGCGCCGAAAGCAGCAGCCTGCACTGCTTGATTTAAATCAGCATCCTCAAAAACCAGCATAGGATTTTTACCTCCTAACTCTAGAATAGCTGGAGTAAAGTGTTGAGCTGCTAAGGTACCGATAATGCGTCCAACTTGAGTAGAACCAGTAAAGTTCACCCGCTTGACTAATGGGTGGGCAATCAGACTCTCTACAACCACCGGCGCATCCTCAGGAGCATTAGTAATAACATTCACAACTCCTGGAGGAAATCCCGCCTCAACAAATACAGTTCCTATTAAACGGTGCATAGCAGGTGTTAGCTCTGAGGCTTTTAAAATAACCGTATTGCCACATGCTAAGGGCATACAAACTGCTCGTGTACCTAAAATTAAAGGCGCATTCCACGGCGCAATACCCACAACGACTCCACACGCCTGACGTACTCCCAAAGCTAAATTACCAGGTACATCAGAAGGTATTATTTGCCCTTGAACCAAAGTTGTCATACTTGCTGCCTCACGCAACATATTTGCAGCCAACATGGCATTAAAACCATACCAACCTGGCGTACCTCCTGCTTCAGCTACCCCTAAACGCATAAACTCATCTTTATAGCTGTCCATAATATCAGCTGCTTTTAACAAATAAGTACGCCGAGTAGTTGGTCCTAAAGCAGACCAAGAAGGAAAGGCCGCAGCAGCAGCCTCCACTGCAGCGCTAACGTCTTCTATAGTAGCTGCTGCATTTTTAGATGCAACTTGCTCGTTCAAAGGACTTAATCGCTCAAAATACGCCCCATTTGAAGCGGGACGACTTTCCCCATTAATTAATAACGTTGTCTCGACCATAAATCTATTCCAATTAAAAGCCATTACTAATTTCGCCGGTTCTCACACTGCCTTACATTAGTAAAACAGTGTGATGGCATTGTTTATTTATGCTTTAGTTATTTATTGCGTCTGGTATTTTGTGGTGAGCTCCACCACTTTCTTATATAAGGCTTCGCCATCACCCCCCTTGGCATTTACCTCTGTAATCCACTCATCCACAATAGGTGCTGTTTTCTTAACCCAGCGGTCATACTCTTCCGAAGTGATAGTGACAAATTGTCCGTCGTATTGACGGGCATCATCCATAAAACGTTCACGCTGCTCATCAAAGCCTACTCGCCCTGCCCATCCAGATACTTCCAGTCCACTATTTGCATCAATAACCGCTTTCAAATCATCAGGTAAACCCTCATACTTTTTTGGGTTCATGCCAAATAAAAATGTAGTGTTGGATAACCGTCCTTTCCCCTCTGGTACATCTAAATGCCATTTTGCTACTTCATTTAACTTAATCGCTAACGTTCCTTCCCATGGCGAGGTTGCCCCATCAATTACCCCTTTTGCTAAAGACTCTGGCACTTGAGGCTGAGGCATTTGCACAGGAGTTGCGCCTAGCAACTCAATAACTCGCGAGTTAATACGTGTCGGCACTCTTATTTTCAAGCCCTTTAAGTCCTCCATAGTATGAGCTTCCTTACCTTTCAAATGCAAAAGCGTGCCATCATGAACATGCACAAAAATGGGTTTCACCCCTTTATACTCCTCATCAGCATACTCATTAATGTACTCCCAAAAGGCTTTGCTTCCCGATTCAGCGTCTTGAGTTAACCAAGGCAACTCAAATACCTCTGTTTTAGTAAAGCGACCTGAAGCATAGGTAGGTATTGTCCACACAAGATCAACAATTCCATCCTTGGCTTGGTCAAAAAACTGTGCTGGCGTTCCTCCTAGCTGAGCGGCGGGGTAAATTTGACACTGAAGACGATTTTTTGACTCTTCTTGTACCTTTTTACACCATGGCTCAATGATATTTTCCTGTGCATTTGAATGTGAGGCTAGAAAGTGATGAACACGTAAAGTGATTGGCTTATTTGCAAAAGCTGTGCCACTGATAGCAAACAAACTGGCTAAAACGATTGCCTTTGTACTTTTTTTCATTGTCTCCCCCTATAGGTTTAATAGATAAAGCGTTATGGCTGGCACAGAGGCCAATAAAATAATTCGTAGTAAATCTGATAATAAAAAGGGCATAACTCCTTTATATGACTCTATTAATGACACCTCTTTCGCCATCTTATTAACAATAAAAACGTTCATACCAACTGGCGGCGTGATCAAACCTATTTCGATTACCATCAATGACAACACCCCAAACCAAATAGACTTCTCTGGAATTGATAACCCAAATAAGTCAATCCCCATCACAATAGGATAAAAAATAGGAATAGTTAGCAGAATCATTGCTAGTGAATCCATCACACAGCCCAAAATGATATAAATTATTAATATGGCTGCTAAAACTAAAAGGGGGCTCATCTCTAAAGTCAGCACCCAGTCTGCTAATTCAACTGGCATTCGTGACAAAGCTAAAGCACTATTTAAAAAATCAGCGCCTAGCAGTATCAACAAAACCATAGCCGAGCTTTGTGCCGTGCCGAGCAAGCATTGAATTAAGCCCTGCCAAGTTAGGCGACCTTTTGCCCAAGCAAGAAAGCCACATGCTGCTGCTCCTATCGCAGCAGCCTCAGTTGGTGTTGCCCATCCACCATATATTCCAAAAATGATAACTAAGAAAACAAAAATTACCGGGCTAATTTCTAGCAAACGTACCCAGCGTACTGCCCAAGATTGTCTAACACCTGCTGGACCAGCACTAGGGTCTCTATACACCATAAATAAAATAACAAGCAAATAACCACTTATGGCAATCACCCCAGGCAGAACGCTAGCTATAAATAACTTGCCTATAGATTCTTGTGTCAAGATGCCGTAGATAATAAGAGGAACAGAAGGAGGAATTAAAATTCCTAATGTACCTCCCGCAGCCAAAGCGCCCGTAGCTAATGAGTCTGAATAATTATGGCGTTTTAGCTCGGGAAGAGCTACCTGACTCATTGTGGCAGCAGTAGCCACAGAGGAACCACAAATAGCACCAAATCCAGCACAAGCTCCTATAGACGCTAAAGCTAATCCTCCCCGACGATGACCAATAAAAGCACTTACGCTATTAAACAAACTTTGGCTAAGACCACCGTGTATCGCAAACTGTCCCATCAATAAAAACATAGGAATAACAACTAAATCATAATTTGATAGCCGTGCATAAGGAATTGACTTTAACAAGTTCAACCACAAAGCTATATTCCAATCCATTAAATACATGTACCCTAAAGAGCCAGCAGCAAACATGGCTATTCCTACAGGGAAACGTAATGCGATTAAAAGCAGTACAAAAGCAAAAATAATTAAACCCGTTATCATTATTTTTCCTTTTGAGAAAGAGCAGAAAATGGCTGCCACGCAGCACGACTATGCAAATAGGCGGTGTATACTCCTACCAAAGTTAATACAAAAAACCCTGGTATCATGGCAAATTGGAACCATGCAACGGGCCATGCCAAAATAGCTGAACTTTCCCCTGACTCCAGAGTGGCTATTGCTGCAGCATATGTGCGCCATGTTAAGAAAAAACCAAATACTGCAACACCTAGTGATGCCATCGTATTTAGTACTGCTTTACTGCGGTTACCTAACATTACTGTTAGCAACTCAACCTTTAAGTCATTAAAAGTAATATGGCAATAAGCAAAAAAACAAGCACAACCTGAGGCTGCAGCCATTTGCATTATTTCGATATCACCAGGCACAGGTAAAGCAAAAAGCTTGCGTCCGATGATAGAGATTACAGTAATCAAAATTAATAGTAGAAAAATCACTCCTCCAATGATGGCTAATAGCTGACTCACTCGTAATAAACTGCGCCCTAACCTTGAATTATCTATGCGTGCATCAGCCGTATACTCAACCAAAACCTCGCTCATCACTGTCTCCTTTTTAGATCACTAAATATGTGTTAATTAATTATTATTTCTAATAAGCACGGTCCAGTTTCTGTTAAGGTTTCTTTTAATGCCTCTGGTAATAAAGTAGGCTCTTCTACACGTTGCGCCTTAACACCTTGGCCTTCTGCTAAAAGCACAAAATCTAACTGTGGTAGGTCTGTTCCAACCGGATGCTCCCCTGGCTTAAATCCATATACAGGAGCAAAATCTTGTAAGGCAGCATAGCGCTGATTATTTAAGATAACAAAGCTAATAGGTAGATTTAAATGTTGTGCAGTCCATAAAGCCTGAATGGAATACATACTAGATCCGTCACCTATTAAAGCAATGACACGTCCTGTTTTCCCTGCCTTTTGACGAGCCAAAGCGATCCCAACAGAAGCTGGCATGCTATAACCCAACCCTCCACTCGCCATGGTATAAAAGCTCTCTTGTCCTTGCATAGGTAAATAGTCATGTATGGCAGACCGTGAACCAGGGGCTTCTTCTACTACAATAGAATCCAAGGGACGGGCTTCTGATAAACACTGCAGAGCATAATGCTCTGACATGGGTAGTGACGCAATTGCCCTTTGCACCACAGGCTTAGGTGTTGGTGCAGGTCTTGCAATAGGCATGGAAATCTCAAGCAATGCTTTTAACGCCAAATGTAGGCTTGCCACCACTGCTTTTCCTGTGGGCGTCCATGCTGCTACATCCGGATTGTCTACAACCTGAATGAGTTCTGCCTGAGGAGGCAAATGAGGACCTTCACCATGTACATGATAGGTAAAGGCTGGTGCCCCAAGCACCAAAATCAGATCTGCTCCCGTTAGCTTTTCTACAATTCGCTCACGCATAGCAGGAAGGAATCCCCCGAACAGTGGGTGTGTTTCAGGAAAACTGCAGCGTGCACTCATGGGAGCAACAAATACTTTGGCATGATGACGCTCAGCTAACTCAATTACCAAATCAACGGCTAAGTCTCGATCGACTCCTGCTCCCACAACGAAATAAGGGCGCTGCGCCTGATCTAGCTGTTGAGCTATAGCTTCAATATCTTTTTTCGCTACAGCACGATCATAGCTAACCTCACGATTCTCTATCCATTCCGAAGGTTTATCCCAGTCATCTGCCGGAACAGATACCATGACGGGGCCACGTGGAGCTTGCATTGCAATGTGATAAGCCCGAGCAATTGCATGGGGCACATCTTCACCACGTGCTGGTTCAATAGCCCATTTCACATAAGGCTGCGGCATTTGCTCTGGATGCGAAGCGCCTAAAAAAGGATCGTAAGGTAAGATAGAACGGGCTTGCTGTCCTACTGTAATAATTAGAGGGGTTTGGTTACGGTAGGCCGTAAAAATATTCCCCATTGCATGTCCTATCCCTACAGCCGAATGCAAATTAACTAAGGCAGCGTTACGGCTAGCTTGTGCGTAACCATCAGCCATACCAACAACAACAGACTCCTGTAACCCTAGTACGTACTGAAAATCATTGGGGAAATCCCGAAACATGGCTAATTCAGTCGAGCCCGGATTACCAAAAATTGTTTTAACCCCTTTATCACGCAAAAAACGATACATCGCGTCGCGTACAGTGGGTATTTGCTTATTTGCTATTTTATTCATACTAGATCCCAATCCTAATCCACGATTTTGTTTGTTTTAGTATAGGAAGCGATCTAATATAGGGCTATTAAATAAACCTTATTTATATTATTGGTATGGCTAATATCAGGACCATTGATTTAAACTTACTTCGTGTTTTTGACGCTATTTATCGTCGTAGAAATGTGTCGCAAGCTGCAGAAGAGCTAGGTTTATCGCAGCCCTCAACGAGTCAAGCCTTAACACGATTACGTTTAATTTTAAAAGACCCTCTGTTCGAACGCTCTGGGAACGGAGTTCGTCCTACAGAACGTGCTCGTCAAATGGCTCAGCAGATTGGCTTAGGATTAGAAACTTTAGACTACGCATTACGCCAAGGAGAAAACTTTGATCCGTCTCGCGCAACAGACACTGTCCATCTTCATTTAACCGACATAGGGGAAGCTCGTTTTTTGCCTGTAATTATGCAGCAGCTTGAGCAGTTAGCACCCAATATGCGAGTTGAATCAAAAGCTTGGCCTCTACATAGTATTGTGCCAGCCCTTGATGCTGGTGAATTGCATTTTGCTTTAGGGTACATTCCTACCTTAGAGGGATGCGTAAAACAAACTTTTTTAATGGATTATTATGGTTTGTTAATGCGTAATCAGCATCCATTTTTATCTATGATGGGCAATCAACAGCATATAAAGACTCGATTGCAAGAGCTTGAGTTCGTGGCTGTGCATTCACATGCCGTGACTTTACATATACTGCAAAGCTTGCAACTTGAACATCGTGTACGTTTAAGAGTTAGCAATTTTTTGGCATTGCCTGATATAGTAGGCCCGTCCGATCTAGTTGCCATCATGCCGTATGATATAGCCAAAGGATTTAGCTCAGAGCGCAACTGCACTGTTATTGATGTTGGTTTGCCGTTACGCTATTTTAATGTGGCTTTACATTGGAGTAAGCGCCATGAACATAAAGCCATGCATAGTTGGTTTCGTAATATACTTTTAAATTTACCTTTAAAATAATAAAAAAGCCAGACACACCCCATCTGGCTTTTAAATATTCAATGGCAAAACATTAACGGTGTTTACCTACTTGGTCGCCAATAACACCACCAATCGCGGCACCACCAACTGTACCCAATACGCTACCACCGGTTACAGCTGCACCTACAACCCCACCGGCACCGGCACCAGCAACACCACCTTTTTGGCGTGAGCTCATGCTATCCCAAGTCGAACATCCTGCCATTAAAGTAATGAGTGCTGTAGCGGCAGTAAGCTTCATAATGGATTGACGTGTCATTTTTAACTCCTTGGGTAATAAATCTAGTTCCCTCTACAATAAAACCCCTACCTCTCAAACTCAAGTCAAAAACGGCTCTATTCTGTGAATAAGCGCAAAAAGTGTAACAGCCCTGGCACCAGGGCTGTTACTGTTAATATGGTTATTATTTCAACGCTTTGTAGCGGATGCGTTTGGGTTGAGAGGCTTCCTCGCCTAGACGACGGCGTTTGTCTTCCTCGTATTCTTGATAGTTACCACTAAAGAATTCCACATGAGAATCGCCTTCGAAAGCCAAAATATGCGTGGCAATGCGGTCTAAGAACCAACGGTCATGACTAATTACTAATACTGAGCCAGCATACTCAAGCAGTGCGTCCTCTAGGGCTCGTAATGTTTCTACGTCTAAGTCGTTAGAGGGTTCGTCTAGCAACAGCACGTTGCCGCCCGCAGCCAGAGTTTTGGCTAAATGCAAGCGTCCACGCTCTCCCCCTGACAAATTGCCCACGAGTTTATTTTGATCAGCACCACGGAAATTAAAACGCCCAATATAAGCACGGGCTGGGATCTCAAACCGTCCTACTTGTAAAATATCAGAGCCGCCTTCAGAGATGGCCTCAAACACCGTTTTTTCATCTGGCAATGAAGAGCGAGACTGGTCAACATAGGCCAATTGTACGGTTTGGCCGAGTTTAATTTCTCCGCTATCTGGTTGTTCTTCGCCAGCGAGCATACGGAACAACGTCGATTTACCTGCACCGTTAGGGCCAATAATACCGACGATGGCACCCGGAGGAATAGTGAAACTAAGATCATCAATTAACAAGCGATCGCCGTAACCTTTAGAAACGTTTTTGAACTCAATAACCTCATTTCCTAGACGCTCGGCAACAGGAATAAAAATTTCCTGAGTCTCATTACGTCGTTGGTATTCGTGCGAGGCTAGCTCTTCGAAACGATTTAAGCGGGCTTTAGATTTGGCTTGACGCCCTTTAGGGTTTTGGCGAACCCACTCTAACTCTTTGCGGATCGTACGCTGACGAGCTGACTCATTGGCTTCTTCTTGTTTGAGTCGATTTTCTTTTTGTTCTAACCAAGAACTGTAATTCCCTTTCCAAGGGATTCCATGCCCACGGTCTAGTTCTAAGATCCACTCTGCTGCGTTATCTAAAAAATAACGATCATGGGTTACTGCAACTACAGTACCAGGAAATTTGCTTAGGAATTGCTCTAACCAATGCACACTTTCAGCATCTAAGTGGTTAGTGGGTTCGTCAAGTAACAACATATCCGGCTTAGAAAGCAAAAGCTGACACAAAGCAACACGACGCTTTTCACCACCAGATAAATTACCAATTACAGCATCCCATGGGGGCAGACGTAACGCATCTGCTGCTATTTCCATTTGTGTATTGGTGTCATCGCTGCCGCTAGTCGCAGCTGCAGCAATAATGGCTTCTAGCTCAGCTTGCTCTGCAGCCAACGCATCGAAATCGGCATCAGGTTCGGCGTATTCAGTATACACCTCATCTAAACGTTGGCGCGCTGCAAACACCTCGCCTAAACCTGCCTCAACCGCTTCGCGCACAGTATGAGTGGGGTCAAGCTCTGGCTCTTGAGACAAATAGCCAATATGAATACCCGGCATCGGGATGGCTTCACCTTCAATTTCTTTATCGACGCCAGCCATAATACGGAGTAAGGTCGATTTACCTGAACCGTTTAAACCTAGTACACCAATTTTGGCACCAGGGAAGAAAGATAAAGAAATATCGCGTAGAATTTGACGCTTGGGTGGCACGATTTTGCCAACCCGATTCATTGTATAAACGTATTGGGCCATAGAAACCTAAGTAGGATGAATAAGGCTATAGTACATAGCATCGCAAAAGCGACTTAATTATAGAAAACAGATAGGCCAACAAAATGACAGATTCCGCCGCACTTGTATTTAGCACCGAAGACATTGAACTATTAGCTCGTACTGCCGATGCTTTAAGCTCTTATCTGGGAAAACCGGTTTTAGTTGAGCTCATTGATGCGAGCGAAACAGGCTTTGAATGGGCTATTTTTGCTATCCCCTTAGATATTAACGAAGATGATAGCGATATACCAGTAGTTCAGATAGGTGGTGCAAATGCCCAGCTCTTGGGAAGCCAAGGTGGGGTACACGTTAATGAAAATGAAACCTATACGTGCCGTTTTATGTGGGCCGTGCAACGCACCGATTTAGACCCCGTAAAATACATCAAGATAAATCATGAGGGCGAGGAAAATGCCTGGGGGGAAACCCTTCAAGAAATCCTACCTTTTGATTTGTCTAGCGACCCTTTAGCTGACGACGATGACAGCACACCCGAGGACGTGGCATTTATTCAGCCAGCCCCTCAAACAGCGCCACTAACTAAAACGGTCTCTTAAATATAACAGAGCCCCTATGGGTGACATACTATAAACCAGAGCTCGGGATATTAAGCCTTTTAAATCATAACCCCGTGGTTTGTGTATGGCCTGACTACGCATATGCAAGCCAAAGCGGGTATAACGCGCAGCGGCTTTAAAAAACTCTCGGGGACGGTAATGAAACCAGGGCACACTAGATACCACCGTATCATGAGCTAACAACCATAACCCGAGCGCATGATGTCCTACATTAGTTTGCCCTTGAACGGACAAAGAATCGCCACTATCGTAATACACACGATAAACTTGATTCACAAAACGTGTTTTAAAACCTGCACGAGCAATACAACGCCACACGAGGCTCTCGGGTACAAAACCAGGGATATTTTCCGGAAAAGGAAATTGTCGTAATACTTCAGTGCTTAAACAGCCAAATTTCTCGCCCTTGATATTAAATTTAAACTGCATATCAAGAGGGTTAGCATCAAGCTGATCGTAGGGAAACATATCGCCTACGATTTTTCCGTTAGGCGCTTTGCACAGCCCAATCACTGCCGCATAGTAAGCACGGTCAGTTTTAGGAATATCGCACCAAGTACGAGCCATATCATACAACGCATTTGACTCTAAACGATCATCACTATCTAGCGCCACAATAAGCTCGCCCTGTGCTGCTTGTACTCCACGATTAAAGGCGACTTTTTTATGTTGATTTTTTTGCCAGATATAATGAATAGGAAAGACTGCCTCTTGTTGCCATATAGCGACTAACTCTTGTGTATCGTCTGTAGAGCCATCATCCACTACCACCCATTCAAAATCCTGATAGGTTTGCTCACATAACGACTCATACACGCGATGCAAGGTATGGGCACGGTTAAACGTAGGTGTTAACACGGTAAACTGATACCGCCATACAGCAGATGGGCCTCTAACAGAGTGTATTGACATAACAGCACATCTCCTTTGCTCAACATGCTTAATAGGTAAAACGTGAAAGCACGCACTTAATTAAATAGTAGACGAAAAAAAACCACAGATCAGGAATCTGTGGTTTTTTTTGCCTTACTTACACCTAGACACATTTATTCAACGTAGTAGATCTACGACAGATTAATGAATGTAGCGTGTGATCAGACGGAAAATTAAGCGCGCTTAACTTTCTCTAGCATTTTGAAAACGCTTTTGGGAGAGCGAACATACAAACGTTTGAATGCTTTACCCAAGCAACGACGCTCTAGCGTGTTGCGACGTGTGCGTTTGATTTCAGCCATGAAAATCTCCGGTACATGAACAAAGCTAAGGATTATACAAGTAGACTTAGCTGTGAATACAATAGATTTTAGCCCATACTGCCCTCATATACAAAGAAAATACTTTTCTTGCCCGTTTTTCTTCGATTCGTACTATGACCTCTCAAATTCGCATCTTTGGTGCTCGTCAACACAACCTCAAAAACCTGGATGTCAATTTTGACACAGGCAAAATTACGGTATTGACCGGTGTGTCTGGCTCCGGTAAATCCTCTCTAGCCTTTGACACCCTGTATGCCGAAGGCCAACGGCGCTATGTAGAAACCTTTTCACCCTATGCGCGTCAGTTTCTCGACCGCATGGACAAGCCGCAAGTTGATAAAATTGAAGGCATTCTTCCTGCCATTGCTATTGACCAGGTCAACCCAGTACGTAACTCGCGCAGCTCTGTCGGCACAATGACCGAGTTAAACGATTATTTCAAACTGCTGTATGCTCGCCTAAGCCACTTACATTGCAAGCAATGTGGGCAGGAAGTACATCATGAAGATGCTCAACGTATAGCCGGTTTACTGGCCGAACGCTGCGCCGACAACGACCCGCGTTTGATTATCAGCTTTGCGGTGGACGTGCCGGCCAATTTCACTACCGAAGAAGTGCAACAGTTCTTAGAGCAGCAAGGCTATACGCGCACCCACCCCACGCCTAGCAGCAAGCCAAAAGGCAAAACCTCAACTCAACGACTCTATGTAATCCAAGACCGTTTTAGGCTCAGCCGTGCTGAACCTGAGCGTCTTATGGAAGCCTTAGATACTGCTTTGCATTATGGCAATGGACACCTCACTGTGTTTGCTATTGCAGCCGATCAAACCGAGGAACAGTGGGAGTTTAGTGCAGGTTTACATTGCGCTCAGTGTAATATTGATTACGCCAGCCCACAGCCTAGTACGTTTTCCTTTAACTCACCGTATGGGGCATGCGAGACGTGCAAAGGCTTTGGTCGAGTCATGGGCATTGACTATGGTTTGGTTATTCCTGATGAAAACAAAAGCTTGCTTGAGGGTGCTATCAAACCCTGGCAAACCGAGTCCAACCGGGTGCATCAACAAGACTTAGAGCGTTACGCCAAAGCGGCTCAAATACGCCTAGCTGCCCCTTGGAATACCCTAACTCAAGAAGAAAAAGACTGGGTTATTTACGGAGCGCCTGACTTTAAAAGGGGGACACGGGCTTGGAAACAGCAATGGTATGGGGTTCAACGTTATTTTGACTGGCAAGAGTCTCGTGCCTATAAAATGCATGTACGCGTTATGTTGTCTAAATATCGCAGTTACAACACCTGCCCTACTTGTGCTGGCTCGCGCTTAAAGCCCGATGCTTTGTTATGGCGATTAGGTCAGCAAACAGCAGACCAAGACCCCGCGCCCTACACCCGCTTTATGCCTGTTGCTACCGCATGGAGTACCGAGCAGCTAAAAATGCTGCCTGGTTTTCACATTCATGATCTCATGCGCCTACCGATCAGTTCGGTGCTGTCTTGGTTTCAGGAATTACAATTCCATGGTGATTTAAACGCCGCAACACAGTTATTACGCGATGAAATCACCACGCGTTTACGCTTTTTATGTGAAGTGGGCCTAGGCTATTTATCTCTAGATCGTCAGAGCCGCACTTTATCAGGCGGTGAAGTTCAACGCATTAATTTAACTACCGCTTTAGGCACCTCTCTAGTCAACACACTTTTTGTGCTTGATGAGCCATCTATTGGTTTGCACCCCCACGATATGCAACGTATTGTGCGCATCATGCAACGTCTGCGTCAACGTGGTAACACCTTAGTCGTGGTCGAGCACGACCCCCAAGTCATGGTGGCCGCAGACCGAATTTTAGATATAGGACCTGGCCCTGGCGAACGCGGGGGCACTATTTTGTTTGATGGCCCCCCTAGTGAACTGCGTGCAGCCCCTACGCTCACTGGGGACTACTTGAGCAGTCGTAAAACCATCGAAGCTCCTCACCCCCAACCTGTACTTGAGAACACCCCACGTCTATTACTAGAAGGGGTACAAGCCCATAACTTAAAGCATATTGATGTGGCGTTCCCGCTAGAGCGCTTGGTATGTGTAACTGGGGTATCAGGCTCTGGCAAGTCCACCTTAATTCAAGATGTGCTGTACCCCGCTTTACTTAAACATTTTGGTGAGGCCACCGAAGCGCCTGGAAGGTTCGAGGCATTGCTGGGCGCAGAACGTATTGCAGAGGTGATTCTGGTAGACCAATCTCCTATAGGTCGTACTGCACGTTCTAATCCTGCCAGCTATGTCGGTGCTTTTGATGCTATACGCAAACTTTTTGCACGCGCCCCCTTAGCGGTAGAGCGTGGTTACAAGCCAGGTACCTTTAGTTTTAATAGCGGCGATGGTCGCTGCCCTACTTGTGGAGGTACGGGCTTCGAACACATAGAAATGCAATTCCTATCTGATGTGTATTTACGTTGTCCTGATTGCGAAGGCAAGCGTTTTCGCCCTGAGATACTCGAGGTCCGTCTTGAGCATTTAGGACGCACCGCCTCAATTGATGAAGTTCTAGCAATGACGGTTAACGAGGCCCTACTCTTTTTTACCGGGCTTAACGAAGTACAGCGGGCTCTGGCTCCGCTTGCCGATGTAGGGCTTGATTACCTGAGTTTAGGCCAACCCGTTCCCACCCTATCGGGAGGTGAGGCACAACGTTTGAAATTAGCTGGATATCTTGCTGAAGCCTCTAAAAGTCGCTTAGCCAGTGCGCGTGTCGCCAAAAAAGGCAAACTCTTTCTATTTGACGAGCCCACCACAGGTTTGCATTTTGATGATATTGCCAAACTTATGCGCGCTTTTCGTAAGCTTTTACAGGCGGGGCACTCGCTAATTGTTATTGAACATAATTTAGATGTAATCCGTGCTGCAGATTGGATTATTGATTTAGGCCCCTTTGGCGGAGAAGCAGGTGGTCATCTCGTAGCTACAGGCAGCCCTCAACAGATTCAAGCCACACCGCAATCATTAACGGGGCAAGCCTTAACTGAGTATGAACAACAAATCATAGGAAAAAACCTCATTCCTACCTTAGCAGAAACCTCGGGCGAGTATATAACGGACACAAACACGGACTCCAACATTCACATTTTGAATGCCCGCGAACACAACCTCAAAAACATTCAGGTCAGTATTCCGCGTGATACCTTCACTGTAATTACAGGGGTTTCTGGGTCAGGCAAATCTACCCTCGCGTTTGATATATTATTTAATGAGGGGCAACGCCGCTATTTAGAATCGCTTAATGCCTATGCGCGCTCTATAGTGCAACCAGCTGGTCAACCTGATGTAGATGCTGTCTATGGTATTCCACCTACTGTGGCCATTGAACAGCGCACTAGCCGCGGGGGGTATAAATCCACCGTTGCTACCATGACAGAAATCCATCATTTTTTACGTTTGCTGTATGTGAAGCTAGGAACGCAAATGTGCCCATGCTGCAATGTGCCCGTAGAGCCCCAGACAGCTGAGCAAATTATGGCACAACTGTTACGTAATCACAGCGGACAAAACATTGCCCTCTATGCTCCACTCATTGTGGCGCGTAAAGGGTATTACACTGACTTAGCTAAATGGGCTCACAGCAAGGGCTATGCCGCACTACGTGTTGACGGAGAGCTCGTAGCTACTGATAATTGGCCCCGCTTAGATCGCTATAAAGAACATACTATTGAATTGCCTATTGCAGAGCTCACTATTAGTGCCGGTTCCGAGGATGAGCTACGTCAAGCAATACACAGCGCTTTAGAGCATGGGCAGCAGCGTATGGTGCTAGTGTCTGGCTCTCATCATCAAACAGTTTCAACGCTACGCGCTTGTCCTTCATGTAATACCAGTTACCCCGAACCCGATCCGCGTTTATTTTCTTACAACTCTAAACATGGCTGGTGTACGAGTTGCTTTGGTACTGGACGTATCGTGCCAAACTTCGATGCCGAGCAAAGCGGTGAAGAAGCTAAGTGGCTCCATGATCAGGATGAGGTTACTGCCGAGCCCATCATATGCCCGAGCTGTGCAGGGCAACGCCTTAACCCCGTGGCTTTAGCTTTCCGGTGGAAAAATCAAGGTATAGCCCAACTTTCTGCTCTGCCTATCCTCGAAGCCAAGCATTTTTTTGCCGAGCTCGACCTATCTGAGCGTGAACAACAAATAGCTCGGGATATTTTTAGCGAAATTCAAAGCCGTCTGAATTTTATGGAAGAAGTTGGGCTTGGCTATTTAGCTTTAGACCGCGCCGCCCCCACCTTATCTGGCGGCGAAGCACAACGTATTCGTTTGGCTGCCCAACTAGGTTCTAACTTACAAGGGGTGTGTTATGTACTTGATGAACCCACCATAGGTTTGCACCCCCGCGACAACCGTATTTTATTGCAGGCTTTACAACGCCTTGAGAGCAATGGCAACACCTTGGTTGTGGTTGAGCACGATGAAGACACCATACGTCAAGCGCAACATATTATCGATATGGGCCCAGGCGCTGGCATACGAGGTGGCGAAGTGGTGGCCCAAGGCGATCTAGCCGCTATTATGGCTAATCCCCATTCCTTAACGGGGCATTATTTACGTCAGCCTATAGTCCACCCCATGATGGGCTATAGACCTATTGAAACTGATACAAATTTTTTAACTATAGAACAGGCCCATCTACACAACATAAAAAATGTTAACGCTCGCATACCTTTGAATCGTTTGACTGTTGTTACTGGCGTATCGGGCTCCGGTAAATCCACACTGGCACGCGATATTTTACTTGCTAATCTTAAAGACCATTTAGCTGCCCCTGAACAGCATCACTGGCAACATTGTCAAGCGATAACCGGTTGGGAGCATGTGGACCGTGTCTTAGAAGTGGATCAAACCCCTATAGGAAAAACGCCCCGCTCTTGCCCTGCCACTTATGTGGGGTTCTGGGATGACATCAGAAAGCTTTTCGCTCAGACCCGAGATGCTAAAATGCGAGGCTGGACCCCCACGCGTTTTTCATTTAATACCGGCGATGGGCGTTGTGCTGAATGCGGGGGCCAAGGCTTAGTCACCTTTGAGATGAGTTTCTTGCCAGACATACAGATTCCATGTGAAAGCTGTCATGGCTTGCGCTTTAATAACGACACTCTTTCCGTCTCATGGCAAGGTAAAAACATTGGTGAAGTGTTGCGCATGGAAGTGGATGAGGCGGTCGACTATTTTGCCTCCCACCCTCGCATACTGCGACCTCTACAACTACTCCAAGACGTGGGCTTGGGGTATCTTACTCTAGGCCAACCCTCGCCCACTCTGTCTGGTGGCGAGGCTCAACGTATTAAACTTGTCACCGAGCTCAGCAAAGTTCGCTTAGATGAGGGCTTAACTAAAACAGGTCGTGCTTATAAACAACCCCATACCTTGTATGTGTTGGATGAACCTACAGTAGGGTTAGCGATCGCTGACGTGGAAAAGCTATTGCGTGTATTACATCGCCTCACAGATGCCCAGCAAACCGTGGTGGTGATTGAACATAACCTAGATTTAATAGCCGAAGCGGACTGGATTATTGATATGGGGCCAGAAGGTGGCGTAGACGGTGGAAAACTGGTGGTTGAAGGGACCGTTGATACCGTGCAAAATACTCCCTCTTCTCACACAGGCCAGGCCTTAATCGACTTTTTATCTCGTCCCTAATTTATGTATTGCCGTTTTGAAAACCGCTTAAATCAACGTGCTCTAGAGCTCACAGGTCTAGTACAAAAGCTGTATGCTTATTGTGCTGCAGACCTGCCTTCCCTTTGGGAACAACTTGAGCAGGCTCAGCAACAAGGCCTTTGGGCTGCACTGGTTATCAATTACGAATTAGGAGCCCATCTATTGGACTTAGATTGGGCTACAGCTAGTTCACGCCCCTTATTAAGCGTGTACTTGTTTAGCTCTGCTCAACAAGCCCAACTTTGGGCAGCCCCTACCCATACTGTTCAGTTGCAAGCTCATGCGCTACGCCGTAAAAGTGAGTATCTAAAGCATATACGACAAATTCAAGCAGGCATTAAAGAGGGTAACTTCTATCAAATAAATTACAGCCTTCCTATAGCTATTGAAAGCTCCGCTGCACCGCAAGCGCTTTACCAACAGCTAGCTTTTAATCATCCCGTTCCTTATGCGGCATATATTAAGGATGAGTCTAGGCATATTTTATCTTTCTCTCCTGAACTGTTTGTAGAGCGCACTGGCTCAACCTTACGCGTTAAACCGATGAAAGGGACTACGGCTCGTCATGTGGACCCCGTTTTGGATCAGCAAGCCGCCCACCAATTACGGCACAGTGCAAAAGACGTGGCTGAAAACATCATGATCGTGGATTTATTGCGTAATGATTTAGGAAAAATCGCACAAACCGGAACGGTAGAGGTGACACGGCTTTTAGACGTAGAAGCCTACCCCTCGGTCTGGACCATGACGTCAACCATTCAGGCTCAAAGTGAGAATCACTCTGTGGCGCAACTTTTACAAGCTCTCTTTCCCTGTGGTTCAATTACCGGCACGCCTAAAATTGCGTCCATGCGTTGCATTTATGACCTAGAGCAACGAGACCGCGGTATTTACTGTGGCAGCGTAGGTTGGTTGGCTCCTAACGGAGATCTACAGCTTAATGTAGCGATTAGGACTATTGAGTACCATGATGATCACAGCGCACAGTTTGGTGTAGGCGGGGCCATTGTTATCGATTCGGACCCCGATAACGAATGGGAAGAATGCCTTTGGAAAGCGCGAGTCTTGGGTACACCCATTCGTTTCGATGAGTAAATCTATGCTGAATACTGCTTCTTCATCTTTTGCTCTTTTTGAAACCATGCGTTTGGAGCGGACCGGACAAGTTCTTTTGTTGGCCTATCATTTACAACGCTTAGCCCGCTCTGCTTGCCAATTAGGGTTTAAATTTGATCAAGATGCCATCTTGCATAGTTTAAAACCCTATCTGCACCAATGTTATTGCCAGCCTCAACGTATCAGACTAAGCATAAACAAAACAGGCAAAGTAACCGTGGAGTGCTCTGCCTTAGCTACCACCCCACGACCAGTACGTGTGGCTTTAGCTGCTCAGCCTATCCACTGCGACCCTTTATATTTACGCCATAAAACGACGGTCCGTGCCCAATGGGCGCATGGAGAAAGGTGGCTACAAAAACACCCCACTTATTTTGATATTATTTACACCGACCAACATGGAGCGCTGACTGAAGGGGGACGCAGCACGCTGTATATTTTTCAACAAGGCAAGTGGTTCACTCCACCTCTTACACACGCTTTGCTACCAGGTGTGTATCGCAATAAATTAATTGCGCAGGGGCTAGTTCAGGAAAAAACCATGTACCGCACCGATTTAATGCAGGCCGATCGTATTCGTGTTTCCAACGCATTACGAGGCTGGCTTGATGCCCATGTGGATGCGCTAGACATTAAGATTTAGCTAACACGTAGTCTATGGCTGCCTGTGCTGCCGCAAACCCCATAGGGGCAGTCACTGTGACGCTTGAGCCGTATCCTGCACAAGACAGCCCCTGAGGTGCCTGAGCCAAAGAATCAGCCTGCCATGCACTGGGCAATACCGCATTTTGCTCTACCCAAAAGACTTCCACGCCCATTTTAGGGATGCGAGCAGAGCGCTGGTTTTGTTTTGGCTGTACTTTAGCAAAACCATGCTCTTTACGAAGCTTATTACGAATTTTGGCTAATAATGCATCGTGTGTACTAAGTGATAAATCACCACGTTTTAAAGCAAGTGCATTCGTCTTGCCCCCTGCTGCCCCACAAATAAACGACTTAATTTTTGCGCGTTTTGCCTCGAGAATCATGGCTATCTTAGCCTCAGCCTGATCTGTACAATCAATTAACACATCAGGGTTCATTGCTAACAATTGACTGGCATTATCTATACCAATAAAGTCATCAACTACGTTTACGGTACAGCTTGGATTAATATCAACAATGCGCGCTTGCATTGCTTCAATTTTGGCTTGGCCTACGGTAGAGCTTAATGCAGGTAGCTGTCTATTGATATTAGACTCACTCACATGGTCTAAGTCGATTAATGTTAACTGACCTACTCCACTACGAGCCAAGGCCTCTACACACCAACTGCCTACCCCCCCGATACCAGCAATCATAATGTGTGCCGCCTGAAGGCGATCTAAACTACCTTCCCCGTATAATCGATTTAACCCACCAAAACGACGCTCTGCATTTAGTTGCTGCGGTGCCATAACAACCCTTATGTTTTGTAAAAATCAACTCTTCCTGAACAATTGCATTAGATATCTAGGAAGTTCTTGCTTAGAATAATAAGCACATAGCCAATCTCTCTGTGCAATAGGCTATGTTTATATTTTACCCTGTATTTCATAACGATCATGAATGCTTACGTTACTGCTCCGGTCTCTTCTCAATTCCGCACACTCACTTCAGACGAGTTACAGCTCTCGTTACAAAACAGTTTATTGCACTGGGATCAATGTAGCGACGTTTGGGTGTTTGCCTACGGTTCTCTTATTTGGCGTCCCGAGTTCGAATTTATAGAACAACGTGCTGCTCGTTTAGCGGGTTATCATCGCTCATTATGTTTGTGGTCTAGGATTAATCGTGGCACACCCGATTTGCCTGGCATTGTTTTCGCATTAGATCAGGGCGGAGAATGTGAAGGCGTGGTCTATCGTCTTGCGGCAGATCAGGTAAAAGCCACTTTTCCTGCATTATGGCAACGCGAAATGCCCAGTGGGGCGTACAATCCTAAATGGGTTGATTGTTATACAGCGCAGGGCCAAACCGTTTCTGCACTGACTTTCATCATTAACCCACAAACCGATGCTTATGTGCCCAGCATGCCTTTAGAGCAACTACGTCAAGTCATTCACCGTGCCCACGGTTTAAATGGGGCATGTATTGATTACGTATTACAAACTGCTCAGGCGCTAAAGCAGGCAAATATAGCAGACCCTAAACTTGAACATCTTGTACAGTATTTATAGTTATGAGCCTTGCTGATTTTCGCAACGAATACGATAAGTTTGATCTGCCAGAACATCTTCTGACCACAGACCCCAAAGAGCTATTTACACAATGGGTAGACGAAGCCATTCGCTTACAAGCTCCCGAGCCAACGGCTATGAGTCTATCTACCGTCGCGCCATCAGGCCAACCTAGCTCTCGTATTGTGTTGCTGAAAGGCTTTGACTCCAAAGGTGTTCTGTTTTACACCAACTACGACTCAAAAAAAGGGCATGATTTAGCTCACAACCCACAAGCATGCTTACTTTTTTTCTGGCCCACTCTGCAACGCCAAATTCGTCTTGAGGGTACGGTGCACAAAGCCTCAGCCAAAGTCTCAGCCGATTATTTTACCAGCCGCCCATTGGCTTCAAAAATCAGTGCCTTGGCCTCACCCCAAAGCCAACCCATTACTCGCGTTGCTCTCGAGCAGCGCTGTGATGAAATAGCAGCCAAATACGGCGAGAACCCACCCTGCCCTGATAACTGGGGCGGTTATTATCTGGTTCCTACCCTAATTGAGTTCTGGCAAGGCCGTACATGCCGTCTTCATGACCGCTTTGTCTACACACTCGACGATGAACAGTGGCAAATACAACGGCTGGCTCCTTAAATCACCACAGAATAAATATTTACCCAGCTATTTAAGGGCTTTAGCTGGTATCCCTCTCTGACTATAGGCTAAAATTGAACTTTATTTAAAAGGCTAAACCTCACGGCATTCTAGTCAGTGAGGTTTAGCGCTTTTTGTACTGAGTCAAAATGAGCGATTACATTCTAACTATTTCCTGTCCAGACACCACAGGCATTGTACATAGCGTCACAGGCTGGCTTTTAGAAAAACAAGGAAACATCATTGAAGCCGAGCAGTTCGGAGACGAACAAACTCAACGTTTTTTCTTGCGCATTCATTTCCGCATTCCAAAACCTAGCAGCGCTGAGCAACTACGAGCAGAGTTCAGCTATATTGCGGACCGCTACCAGATGGATGCCCACATCTATGACACCAAGCAAAAAGCGCGTGTTTTGCTCTTAGTTAGTCGACAAGGCCATTGCTTAAACGATTTATTGTTCCGTACCCATAGCGGCCAGTTGCCTATTGATATTGTAGGCGTGCTATCTAATCACACTGATCACGCAGCACTAGCTGCTACATATGATATTCCATTCCATCATCTGCCTGTAACTGCGGCAACCAAGCCCCAGCAAGAGCAGCAGATTTTGCAATTTGTGGATGAGCTTGAAGTCGATTTAGTGGTCTTAGCACGCTATATGCAAATCTTATCGCCTGAAATGTGTAAAGCACTTTCAGGTCGTGCTATTAATATTCACCATAGCTTCTTGCCTAGCTTTAAAGGGGCTCGTCCCTATCATCAGGCTCATGCGCGTGGCGTGAAAATTATTGGGGCAACTGCTCATTATGTTACCGAAGACCTAGACGAAGGTCCCATTATCGAGCAAGACATCGAGCGTGTAACCCATGACATGAGCCCCAACGAGTTAACCCAGGTCGGTAGCGACGTGGAATCACTAGTACTGGCGCGTGCAGTTAAAGCCCATGTAGAACATCGCATTTTTCTTAATGGTGAGCGCACGGTGGTGTTTAAATAAACGCTATACCAAACACAAAAGGCAGCCAATTTTAGGCTGCCTTTTTAATACTTTATGATTTAGATCACTCTAAAGTAGGCGCATGATTTTCAAACAGAGCAAGCCAGCCTTTAGCAAAACGATAAATTAACCATACAAAAGCGGCAATACCTGTAATCCAACCAATAAAGACCACGGTTAATAACGCACTAAGCCCCACCCAAAGCACACCCCACCAGAAGGTTTTAATCATCCAATCAAAGTGATTAGCGTAAATGGTGCCAGCCACGTCACTACGTTTGTAGTACGCCACCACGATAGCAGCCAGTGCAGCTGCCCCAAGGATAGGACTTGCTATTAAAGCAAGAATAAATAGGCCATACAGCACATGAGTTAATTGGCGTGGTGATAAACCCGACTGAGGTTCAGGCATCATAGGTTGGGACATGTATTCCTCCAAGTTCTAATTCAATCAGATCGCCTTCAATCCTTATTTTACCTTGTTTGCGCCAAACGGAAAGAAAAACCCGTGGCTCTGCAGCAAAGATAAATTCATTATACGAATTTGAACCTATTCTGACCGCAGAGGCTTTGAGGCGTGACTGAAAGTCCACAATTGATTGACATCCCCACCCTAACGAGTGAGAGTTTCTACAGCTCTCAAGTGCGGTATTGAGCCACCTCTGAGTCGTTTTTTAGGGAGATTCCTGTTGCTGGCGGCATTACTGCACCGCTCACTTTACTGGTGAACTGGGTGTGTCCCGCCCTTAATACATTGATCGCACCAATAAGATCAGCATTTTCCTCGCAATCGCAGTTCACGCACTTGAAGCGGGCTTGCATCTACCGATTTTTTAGACTCATGACTACAACAGGAGCAAGTACGGCAGGTGTTAAACAGTAACACGGATGAAGCCACCGCCCGTTCAAGAACGCCGTGTCGGCACGGCTAAATAGCTTAAAAAGCGTATCAAGCCGGATGGTTCGCAAAAAACTATCTACGTGTGCACAAGAAGCTATGGGGTGGCGCGCTCTAGTAGCTCAGCTACTTTGCCGGAAGTGATGGCGTGAGCCTACCGAAACCGCCCCGTCATTGCTGTCGGTGCGTATACCCCTGACATGGCAGAAATTCACCCCAGTACGGTCCAAGGCAGCCAGATTTTTGTTGATAATAATGACGCCGCCCGCCAAGAGGCCGGGGATTTAATTCAAGCCCGCGTCAACTGGGCCGCTGTGCAAGCCCTGCATCAAGATGAGTCACACCGCAAGCACCACACGCCCCTACTGTATAAAACCATTGGCTGTGCCGCTTGGGACTTAGCTGCGGCACGCTGCGCCCGAGCCCAGTACAGTTAGCGCGTAGCACAAAGCAGAAAAAAGACGGAAAAGACGGAAAAAAGACGAAAAAAAACCCCTGTTGGATCACCAACAGGGGTTTTTAGTATAAGAGCTTGACGATGACCTACTTTCACAGGCGCACAGCCCACTATCATCGGCGCAAAGGCGTTTCACTGTCCTGTTC